>NZ_SWLG01000028.1 GCF_005747095.1 Exobacillus caeni
AAGATCAGGGAGCAAGCTCCCATCTCTTCGCTCGACTTGCATGTATTAGGCACGCCGCCAGCGTTCGTCCTGAGCCAGGATCAAACTCTCCGATAAAAGATAAGTTCAATCTAGCTTTAAAGCTTAATTCGCTTGGCGTTTTGTTCAGTTTTCAAAGAACTACGACGCACAGGATATGATAGCCTTCAGCCAGTAACCCTTCATGCGTTTCGTCGTTTTCAGCGACAAGATAAAGTATATCACCTTATTTCGCAGAAGTCAACAACTTTTAAAGAAGTTTTTTCGCTTCACTATGACTATCTTGCCCTCATAGCGACAAAAACTATTATATACTACATTTCGCAGAAGTCAACAATCATATTTTATAAGATGTCTCAAATGCGACTTTCCTAATATACCACTTTATACTCTTTTAAGTCAAACACTTTTTTAAAATTAAACTTCTCGTTTGTTCATTCTTCCCCCAGTACCCCTTCTCACAAAGAAAGAAGAAGCCTTTCGGGGCTTCTTCTAATGATATTATTATTCTTCGCTATCTGAATCTGCATCTACATCAGATTCCGTTGTTTCTGTTTCTTCTGTCCCATTTTGATCGTCGGCTTCCAGACCTTCTAAGTTTTCCTGGTTTTCAAGGCCTTCTTCAACCACTTCATCTTCCAACCCATTTTCATCAATATCTACTTTTGCAACTGTAGCTACTGATTCTCCTTCGCCAAGACGAATTAAACGAACACCTTGCGTATTTCTTCCTGTTTGTGAAATTCCTTCAACATTCGTGCGGATAAGAACACCGCTTTCTGTAATGATCATTAATTCATCTTCGGGGGTAACAGTCTTTAAGGAACTGACATCTCCATTCTTTTCTGTAATGTTACATGTTTTGATCCCTTTTCCCCCTCGGCTTTGAATCCGATATTCCTGCATTGGAGTGCGTTTTCCAAATCCTTTTTCCGTAACAATCAGAATATCAATATCCTGATCTTCATCAAGAACTCCAACACCAACAACCTGATCTTCTTCCTGCAGGGTGATTCCTTTCACCCCGGTTGCTGTTCGTCCCATTGACCGAACATCGGTTTCGTGGAATCGGATCGCCATTCCTTTTTTCGTACCTAAAATAAGCTCTTTTTTGCCATCGGTTAAGCGAACTGCAATCAATTCGTCATCTTCACGGAAATTAATGGCAATTAAGCCGCCTTTTCGTATGTTAGCAAATGAAGATAACGGAGAACGTTTGGTAATACCCTGTTTGGTTACAAAGAATACTGACCAGTCATCGACAAATTCTTCGATTGGAATAACTGCAGTAATGTATTCTCCTTTTTCAATTTGAAGAAGATTAATAATCGGAATTCCTTTGGCAGTACGGCCCAGTTCCGGTATCTCATAACCCTTCAAACGATAAACTTTTCCTTTGTTTGTAAAGAAAAGAATGGTGTTATGGGTTAGGGTTGTGAACAAATGCTCTACAAAGTCTCCATCATGTGTCCCCATTCCCTGAATGCCCCGACCGCCTCTTCTCTGGCTCTTGTATGTGTCGATCGGCAACCGCTTAATATAACCGTTATGGGTAAGGGTTATAACAATATTTTGTTTAGGTATAAGGTCTTCATCTTCAATCATATCGAACCCAACAGTTATTTCTGTTCTTCGCGGATCAGCGAATTTCTCTTTAACTTCTGAAAGTTCTTCCCGGATAATTTCCAGTACTTTTTCTTCATCAGCAAGGATCGCTTTTAACTCTGCAATACGTTTAATAAGTTCCTGATATTCGTCTTCAATTTTGTCCCTTTCAAGACCTGTCAAGCGTTGAAGGCGCATATCCAGGATAGCCTGTGCTTGTTCATAGCTTAAAGAAAACTGTTCCATCAAACCTTCTCGAGCAATATCAGTTGTCTTAGAAGAACGGATCAAACTGATGATTTCGTCGATATGATCAAGCGCAATGCGTAGTCCTTCAAGAATGTGGGCACGCGCTTCTGCCTTTTTGAGCTCGAATTCAGTCCGTCTGCGAATGACAACTTTTTGATGGTCAAGATAGTGAGTCAGGCATTCTTTTAAATTTAGAACTTTAGGCTGACCGTCTACTAGTGCGAGTATATTGATACCAAAGCTTGTTTGCAGGGCCGTTTGTTTATATAAGTTATTTAAAAGAACGTTAGCATTTGCATCCCTGCGAACTTCGATGACAATTCTCATACCATTTCGGTCAGATTCATCCCGAAGGTCAGTGATTCCCTCGATTTTTTTATCGCGAACAAGTTCAGCGATTTTTTCAATCAATTTCGCTTTATTTACCTGGTAAGGTATTTCATTGACGATAATTGTTTTCTTGCCATTCGGCGATTCTTCAATTTCAGATTTTGCACGGAGGATAATGGAACCCTTTCCTGTTTGATAAGCCTTACGAATACCTTCTCTACCTAAAATTTCTGCTGCAGTAGGGAAGTCAGGTCCTGGAATATACTCCATTAATTCAGGAATTGAAATTTCCGAATTACGACTTAATTCAAGCAATCCGTCTATCACTTCACCAAGATTGTGCGGCGGTATATTTGTTGCCATCCCAACAGCAATACCTGCAGCTCCATTAACGAGCAAGTTAGGGAACCTTGCCGGTAGCACAATCGGTTCTTTTTCTGAACCATCATAGTTTTCCTGGTAATCGATTGTATCTTTGTTGATGTCCCTGACCATCTCCATAGAGATTTTAGACATCCTCGCTTCTGTATAACGCATCGCTGCGGCTGCATCGCCGTCAACAGACCCAAAGTTTCCGTGTCCATCGATCAGCATGTGCCGGAAGTTAAAATCCTGTGCCATCCTTACCATCGTGTCATAAACAGCTGAATCACCATGAGGATGGTATTTACCAATTACTTCACCCACAATACGGGCTGATTTTTTATAAGCTTTGTCTGATGTCATGCCCAAATCATTCATCGCATATAAAATACGGCGGTGAACCGGCTTCAGTCCGTCTCGAACATCAGGGAGAGCACGGCTAACAATAACGCTCATAGCATAATCCATAAAGGAGGTACGCATTTCCTGACTTATATTAATTTCTTTAACTCTAGATCTTTCCATATCTGCCATACGGAAAACCTCCATGTTTCACTTATTAATAATCCTTTTATAGACACAGGGATCTCCTGCTTGTCTTAGATCTATTCAAGCAGAAAAAGGGGAATATTCCCCTTTATTCTGGTGTATCTTAGATGTCTAGATTTTTAACATAATGTGCATTATCCTGAATAAAGTTTCGACGCGGCTCAACTTTATCTCCCATTAGCGTATCGAAAGTTTCATCTGCTTCAATAGCATCCTGCAGACTTACTTGAAGCGTTGTCCTCGTTTCAGGATCCATTGTAGTTTCCCAGAGCTGAGTTGGGTTCATTTCTCCAAGACCTTTGTAACGCTGGATACCTGGTTTCGGATTGGCCGGTATTTCTTTTAATATCCGGTCAAGTTCTCTATCGTTATAAGCATACGTTACTTTTTTGCCCTGCTGTACTTTATAGAGCGGAGGCTGCGCAATGTAAATATAACCGTTTTCGATTAAAGGCCTCATATAACGATAGATGAAGGTTAGCAGCAAGGTCCGGATATGTGCGCCATCGACATCTGCATCCGTCATAATAATGATTTTATGGTACCGGGCTTTTGATAAATCAAATTCATCGCCAATACCGGTTCCAAGTGCTGTAATAATAGCTCTGATCTCATTATTGGATAGAATTTTATCTAACCGCGCCTTTTCAACGTTAATAATTTTACCGCGAAGCGGAAGGATTGCCTGGAAGTGACGGTCCCGCCCCTGTTTTGCAGAGCCTCCTGCAGAGTCCCCCTCAACGATGTATAGTTCTGAAATGGATGCATCTTTTGAAGAACAGTCTGCAAGTTTTCCTGGCAATGCACTTACTTCCAGCGCGCCTTTTCTTCTCGTCAATTCACGGGCTTTTTTAGCTGCTGCACGAGCACGTGAGGCCATCAACCCTTTTTCTACAATCAGCCTTGCAGTCTGTGGATTTTCAAATAAGAAGATAGAAAACTTTTCTCCGAATACTGACTCCGTGATCGTGCGGGCCTCTGCATTTCCAAGCTTTGTTTTCGTTTGGCCTTCAAACTGCGGGTCCGGGTGTTTAATGGAGATGATGGCTGTAAGGCCTTCTCGAACATCATCACCTGTTAGGTTAGGGTCTGTTTCTTTAAACAAGTTATTTTTACGTGCATAATCATTGATCACACGCGTTAAAGAAGTTTTAAACCCATACTCGTGTGTACCGCCTTCATGAGTATTGATGTTATTGGCAAATGAGTAAATATTGCTTGAGAAGCTGTCATTATATTGAACGGCAATTTCAACAGAAATCCCTTCTCTTTCGCCTTCAACAAAGATCGGCTCTTCATGCAGTGCCTCTTTTGTGCGGTTTAAATGCTCAACGTATGATTTAATACCGCCTTCATAATAATATTCATTGCGCTTCACTTCTTCGCCGCGTTTATCCTGGGCTATAATCTTTAAGCCTCTGTTTAAGAAAGCAAGTTCCCGTAAACGATAGCTTAACACTTCAAAGTCATATTCCGTTGTTTCGTTGAATATCTCTGGATCCGGCTCAAAATGAATCATCGTTCCAGTTTTGTCTGCTTCCCCGATTACTTTTAAGTCCTCATCCGGAACTCCGCGGGTATAACTTTGATAATAAACCTTTCCATCCCGATAGACGGTTACTTCAAGCTTGCTGGAAAGAGCATTAACAACGGAAGCGCCTACACCGTGGAGGCCTCCTGAAACTTTATAACCGCCGCCGCCAAACTTACCGCCAGCGTGAAGGACAGTCATGATTACCTCAACTGCAGGACGGCCCATTTTCTCCTGGATCCCTACTGGAATTCCACGCCCGTTATCTTCCACCGTTATCGTATTTCCTTTTTCAACAGAAACAATGATTTGATCGCAATATCCTGCCAGCGCTTCATCAATACTGTTATCCGTTATTTCCCAGACTAAGTGATGCAATCCTTTAACACCTGTTGAACCAATATACATCCCGGGTCTTTTTCGAACTGCTTCTAGACCTTCAAGAACCTGTATCTGGCTTTCATCGTATGCTTGATTTTGTGATTGCTGTTCTGATGCCATACTTTTCACCTACATTCCTCTATTAACGATTCTGATAAATCCAAAATCACAGCATGCAGATTAAAGATCCCCATGCTAATGAATAATTTATTTTTTCGTGTAAAAGATAGTCTTAGTACATTATCAAATGTGAACTAACTAAAAGAATCAAATGTTTGCAAATCGGAAGGCTTATCAAAGTCACTTACCATACGGGCTCTTCGCTTTAATGTGACCGATGATAAAGGGGAAAGATAGATTGTATCCGTTGTGACGACAATCGATTTTGTTAGATCCTTTCCAATATCAACAACCAGTCCATCTTTTTGATGCCTTGCCAAAAATTCATTGGTAATTTCAGATGTTTCCAGTATTTGACGGTCAATAATGGCCACTACATCTCTCGATCGAACCACGACATCTTCACCTAAATGAATGAACATACCGCCACCTCATTTCGTTTGAAAAATCTCTCCTTGCTTGACCTCAAACATCGATGCTTTGTCTAATGTGGAATGATGGATGCCCTCCACACTAGTAGTCGTTACAAAAGTTTGGACTCTCCCTTGAATCGTATTTAACAGATGTGATTGCCTGAAATCATCTAGTTCAGACAACACATCATCTAATAACAGCAATGGATACTCGCCAACTTCCCCTTTAATGAGTTCGATTTCAGCAAGTTTTAAAGAAAGTGCTGTTGTACGTTGCTGTCCCTGTGAACCAAAGGTTTGGACATCTTTTCCGTTTACGAAAAATGACAAATCATCTCGATGAGGGCCGGCAAGTGTGACGCCCCGTTCTATTTCTCTATCTTTTATTTTATCAAACTTTTGTTTGTATGCTTCTACTATTTTCGACAAATCCATCGTTTCTGATACCTCAGCGGATGGATTATATTGAATTTTCAACTCTTCCAGGTTACGGCTGATTCCCCTGTGGATCGGCTCAGCCCATTCTTGAAGCAACTCAATAAACCGGAATCTTCTTATAATGACATTCGCCGCTTGCTCAACAAGCTGGTCAGTCAGTATTTCCATCATGATCATTTTTTCTTGTGAGCTGTTCCTCATATTTTTAAGAAGGCTGTTCCGCTGTTGAAGGAGTTTTATATACTGGCCAAGGTGGTAAAGATAGACAGGTTGTACCTGGCCGATTTCCATATCGATGAACCGGCGTCTAACGCCCGGGCTGCCCTTTACAAGATTCAAATCCTCCGGAGCAAACATAACCACGTTCAGCGCACCGATGTATTCACTTAATTTTTTTTGCTCAAGGTGATTGACTTTTGCCTTTTTCCCCTGCTGGGATATGACGAGCTGAAGTGAGAGGGAGCCGGTCTTTTTTTCAATCCTACCTTCTATTTTAGCATATTCTTCATCCCATTTGATGAGTTCTTTGTCTCTGGAGGTCCGATGGGAATTTGCCATTGCCAGAACATAGATCGCTTCCATGACGTTTGTTTTGCCCTGAGCGTTTTCACCCAAAAAAACATTTATCTTATTTTCAAAAGACAGCTCCATCTTTTTGTAATTGCGATAGTTTGTTAGTCGAAGTTCATTTAAATGCAACGGGAGACCCCCATTCAATCAACTGATACAATAAATTCTCCTACGTCAGGGATCGAAACGGTATCCTGATCATAAAGTTTTCTTCCTCGGCGATTTTCTTCTTCCCCGTTAACATAAACGAGGTATTCAGCAAGAAACATTTTTGCCATACCGCCTGTATCAATAACTCCAGCTTCTTTAAGCAATTGGCCAAGTGTAATATAGTCGCCTTTTAATGTTATTGTTTCTGTCATGCTTATCACCCAGTTTTTTTATTTTTAAACAAGCTTCTTTATTTTCCGGATAGCTGCAAACATGAAAACTGGCCAGCTAAAACCAAAAAGAATCGATCGCTGCGGATACATAAATATCAGATTAACCTGGTGTTCCCTTTAAAAGCAGGCAATCTGGATCTTTTTAAGATGAACAAATGAAAGCTACCAGGACAAGCCTAAGAATAAACCTTGTCTCTAGTAGCTTTTCATTCTATTTTACCAAAAATTCATTTATGGTGTTAGAAATTAACTTTTGCTTTTTTCTTCTTAATACGTTCGAACCGGCAGAATCAGTTGTAGAATTGAATCTCCTTCTATAGGTCGAATCAAAAATGGCCTCATCGCGCCAGTAAAACTGATTAGAACTTCAGAACTGTCCATTGCCCTTAATGCGTCCATCACATATTTTGCGCTGAAAGAAATTTTTAATTCTTCCCCTTCATAACTTTGTGCTTCGACTTGTTCGAATACTTTACCAATTTCCGGAGAATTCGACGAAATTTCCATCAAGTCATTATCCTGGCTTACCAACTTAACAACATTGTTTCTTCCTTCACGGGCAAGAACAGATGCGCGGTCGATCGCTTGAAGCATTTGTTTTGCAGAAACAGTTATCGTTGTTTTGCTTTCATTTGGAACTAGTTTGCTTGTATCTGGATAGTTTCCATCAAGCAATCTAGAGAAGAAAAGAAGCTGCTTTGCCTTAAATAAAATTTGGTTTTCAGCGACAATGATTTCAATCAAGTCATCAGTATCATCAATAATTTTCGCAAGCTCGCTCAAACTCTTCCCCGGGATCACGATATTAGAAAAATTAAGGTCACCGTCTTTCGATTCAATGGTCACATTTCTCATCGCAAGACGGTGGCTATCTGTTGCAGTACAGGTCAAGCGCCCTTCTTCAAGTTGCCAGTTTACACCTGTCAACACAGGGCGTGTTTCTGAGGTGGACACTGCGAATACAGTTTGGCGAATAATTGATTTTAATAGATCCGCTTGAATACTAAATCCTTCTGTACCTTCTACTTCCGGTAGCCGCGGGTATTCTTCAGGATCAAGGCCGTTTAAATTGAATTCGGAGGAACCAGAACGAATTCTTGTTGTTAAACTATCAAGTACTTCCATCTCCACCGTTTCACCGGGTAGTTTTTTTACAATATCTGCGAAAAAACGAGCTTGAAGAACAATGCTCCCCATTTTAGAAATCTCTACATTTTGGCGATCGTCTTCTTGTATTGGAATAAAGCATTCGATGGAAATATCTGAGTCGCTACCTGTTAATGTAATCCCTTCATCACTGGCAACAATTTTGATCCCCGTTAGAATTGGAATCGTTGTTCTTGAGGATACTGCTTTCATAACGTCCTGGACATTGGATACTAATGTTTCTCTATTAATCGTAAACCGCATTGTTCTCCTCCTATCAAATCTCTAAATGAAAGGTTATTATATTTATTATTTTTTTAAAAAAAAGAAGTAGTGATAATAATAGGGGCTGTGGATGTGTGGATAACATTATGAAAACCCAATCAGCAAGAGTGATCCACTTGTGGATACAGTGTGAATAACCCCGGTGTTCTTATGCACAGGCTATCCAGTTTTTCCACAGGCCCTATCCTTTTATTTGATCTGTTACTTCTTGAATTTTTTTCTTTAACTGATGATCTGTCTGAAGAAGCTTGGATATTTTCTCATGGGCATGGATCACAGTCGTGTGATCGCGTCCGCCAAATTCTTCTCCAATTTTCGGCAATGAGAAATCGGTTAACTCCCTTGATAAATACATTGCGATTTGCCGGGGAAACGCGACGGATTTTGTCCGTTTTTTTGCTACAAAGTCTTCCAGCTTAACTGAAAACTGCTCCCCGACTACCTGCTGAATATCATGAATGGTAATTACTTTTGGTTTTGATGATGGAATAATATTTTTTAATGCTTCTGCAGCAAGATCTGCATTCATATCCTGGTTAATAAGTGAAGAATAAGCCACTACACGAATTAAAGCGCCTTCCAGTTCACGGATGTTAGTGTCAATCTGGTTTGCGATATATAACATCACTTCATTTGGAATATCCAATCCTTCTGCTTTTGCCTTTTTACGCAAAATGGCAATTCTTGTTTCCAGGTCAGGTGGAGTAATATCGGTGATTAGCCCCCATTCGAAACGGGAACGAAGCCGATCTTCAAGTGTAGGGATTTCTTTCGGCGGCCTGTCACTTGATATAACGATTTGTTTGCTCTCTTCATGCAAAGCGTTGAAGGTATGGAAAAACTCTTCCTGGGTTTGTTCTTTTCCTGCTAGAAATTGAATATCATCGATTAATAAGACATCCACGTTTCGATATTTATTTCTAAAATTTACAGTTCGGTTATCTCGAATCGAATTAATAAATTCATTCGTAAATTTCTCTGAAGAAAGATAAACCACTTTTGCATTAGGATTATGTTCGATTACATAATGTCCGATCGCATGCATTAAGTGCGTTTTCCCAAGACCTACTCCCCCATAAATAAATAATGGATTATAGGCTTTGGCGGGTGCTTCAGCCACAGCGAGTGATGCAGCATGTGCAAACCGGTTACCTGAACCAATAACAAAGGTATCAAAAGTATATTTTGAGTTAAGCATACTCTGAGGATTTTCTTCTGCCTGTCCTTCTTTTGCTTTTTTCGACTTTTTAACCGTTTGTTCGATATCCAGGTCTTCTTCTGACTGATTTTGGGGAATAATGAACTTTACTTGCAATTCACTCCCTGTAATTTCGAGCAGGATTTCTGAGATCAAGTCCGAGTAACGCGATTCAAGCCAGTCTCTCGCAAATTCGTTTGGAGCAGTAATAATCAGTGTATCCCGTTCAAGGCGATTTGCTGATGTTGATTTAAGCCATGTTTCAAAGCTTGGCTTACTTAATTTTTTTTCAATTTCCCTAAGTGCACCGTTCCATAGATCGTTTATATTCTCCAACACTGTCCCTCCTTTTCTGCGGAGATAAAAAATGAGGCTGACTGAAATTGCTTATGTAAAAGAGCAATGTACAACCTTTGTGTAACGCAACTGAATCAAGATGAATATTTATACTATCCACAAAATAACGCGTATATTATATTATAGTAGAAATACGAATAATCGACTTTTTTCACAAGTATGTGGACAAGATTATAAACAAGAAAGTGAATATGTCCACAAAATTATCCACAGGCTGTGGATACAACATAATTCGAGAACGGTTATTCACGAGTTAAAACACAAATATCATATCAAAATAACCCCTTGATTGCAACGGGTTATTTGTGGTTATCCACAGGATACATATCTTGTGGAGTTATTTTGTCCACAGCACTAGATTTTGTGTAAAACTTGTCGATAAGTCTTGTGAATAAGAAAAATATGTCGAAAATAGTTATCCACAGATCGGTTAAGCTGTTATTTTAAGAGTTTATACATAGAAAGAAAAAAGTTTTGGAGAAGCAATATTTTATCTTAGTGATTGTTTCTTTTGAGATTGATCTATTTATTATAAAAAGGCACTTTTTTATAATATTGTTGTTTTGCAGAAGAGCGATAACCAGTGACGAAACGAACAGCTGAACGCTACGGAAGTAAACTACGTTTTTCGCGGGCTCGTGCTGAGCTTCCTCTCACGCAAAGAACGCCTGTCTGGTTACGGCTCACAGAGACTAGTGGATTTTCCTTACCTCCTTGCGATAAGGCAACTTCGACTCTTTTTCTTTGTTCGCTGAGCTGTGCTTTAATGTTCCACATCTTTGAAAACCTTCAATTGATTGAAGCGAAGGGCAGTCGACTCCTGCGGGAAAAGCAACAGCTGAAGATCCCGCAGGAAGCGTTCTTTGCTGACGAGGAAGCTGAAGCGTTGCCCGCGGAAAGCGAACTGCCCGGAGCGGAAATCAATGTTGAGATAGCGTCGGAGTTCATTCCTAACGTGAAGTTTCTTAAGCTACGAAAAGAACCTAAAAAAAAGAATGAAAAGAAGTCTAACGGATTTTTTTTCGGAGGGAGAGCTTAACTTTTTTAAAAAAGCTATATTAAAAGAGGAAGTAAAAACAAACTTGACAATTAACGGTGGTCCTCCTTATAATTAGTAGGACTGTCTTTATACAGTTTATCCTCAGGGAGGTGTAAATAGATGAAACCAACTTTCCAACCAAACAACCGTAAACGTAAGAAAGTTCATGGATTCCGTGCGCGTATGAGTACAAAGAACGGTCGTAAAGTTCTTGCTCGCCGTCGCAGCAAAGGAAGAAAAGTATTGTCAGCATAAGCATAAGGCCACTGATCGAGATTCAGTGGTCTTTTTTCAAGATTTTGTTTATACTGAGAAGGAATTAATCTGGCCAGCCACAGCTGGTAGGAGTGGATCCTTCAATGAACAAACAGTATCGTATTAAAAAGAACAGTGAGTTTCAGGCCGTTTTTCAAAAAGGAAGATCGGCAGCGAACAGGCAATTTGTACTGTATGTATTAGAACGGTCGGATCAGGAGCATTTCCGGCTCGGATTATCAGTCAGCAAAAAGGTTGGCAATGCAGTAACAAGAAATCGAGTGAAACGGCTGGTGAAGGAAGCTTTCCATCAAATGGAAGAGGACATAAAGGTTCCTTTTGATTTCGTAGTCATCGCTCGCAAACCTGCAGTTGATCTGGATTTTGAAATGGTAAAAAGCAGTTTGAAGCATGTGTTGAAGCGTGCAAAAATAGTAAAAGGGAAACGAAGCGGCCCGAAAAAAGGGTGATGTATCATGAAGAAGATTTTTATAGGGGTTATTCGAGGGTACCAAAAATTTATTTCCCCTTTAAAACCACCCACTTGCAGATTTTATCCAACGTGTTCCCACTACAGCATGGAAGCTTACCAGAAGCATGGTGCATTAAAAGGAACATGGTTAACGATCGTTCGTTTACTTAAATGTCATCCGTTTCATCCGGGAGGAATTGACGAGGTTCCGGAGAAAAAGAAATAATGTATTGATACATACATTTGTCGCTACATGAGTTGCAAGGAGGATATTGGTGTGAAGAAAAAGCTAACTCTGGCTTTTCTTTTAATTGGATTGGTTGCATTACTGACTGGTTGTAATGTCAATGAACCGATTACAAGTGAGAGTACAGGATTTTGGAATGAATTTGTCGTATATCCGCTTTCCTGGGTATTAACTCAAGTTGCTGAGTTTTTCGGCGGGAACTATGGTCTGGCAATCATTATCGTAACGCTGTTAATCAGAACGCTTTTGCTACCTTTAATGATTAAGCAAACAAGAAGTTCAAAAGCGATGCAGGCACTTCAGCCTGAGATGAAAAAACTTCGTGAAAAATACAGCTCAAAAGACCAGGAAACACAACAGAAGCTTCAGAAAGAAATGATGGAGCTTTTCCAGACACATGGCGTTAATCCGCTTGCAGGCTGTTTGCCAATTTTAGTGCAGATGCCGATCTTACTTGGTTTTTATCATTCCATTATGAGAACAGGCGAAATTGCGTCCCATAACTTCCTATGGTTCAGCCTTGGAGAACCGGATATCATACTTGCAGTGACTGCCGGTGTGACGACGTTTATCCAACAGAAAATTATGATGGGCGGAGCAGAGGGTGCTGCTGCTAACCCACAGATGAAAATGATGCTTTATATAATGCCGGTTATGATCGTCGTATTTGCGATAAGTTTTCCAGCGGCATTATCCCTCTATTGGGTAATTGGTAATCTGTTTATGATTGTTCAAACTTACTTCATTACAGGACCAAAAATTCAATCTGATAGTCCAAAAACAGGGGGCGCGAAAAAGTGAAAAGCGTAACGGTAACGGGAAAAACTGTTGAAGAAGCCATTGGAGCAGCATTGACCCAACTAGGGACTGATAGAGAAAAAGTGACGGTTACTGTTAGAGAAGAGCCGAAAAAGGGTTTTTTCGGACTTGGAGGTAAACCGGCGATTGTAGAAGTATCTGAAAAGCCGGACCCATTCACAGAATCTCAAAAATTTTTACATGAAGTCACCAGGAAAATGGGTATTTCGATTGAAATCGATGCTTCAAGAAAAGACCACGATTTATATTTCAACCTTTCTGGTGAGAAGATTGCGATCTTGATTGGAAAAAGGGGACAAACGTTAAATTCCCTGCAATACTTGACCAATTTAGTTGCAAACCGCTTTTCTGATCAATATGTAAGAGTTGTATTAGATGCGGAAAATTACCGTGAAAGAAGAAAAGAAACGCTGCAACAGCTGGCGAATCGCCTCGCTGAAAAAGCGATTCAGACAAATCGAAGCGTCCAGTTAGAACCGATGCCGTCGCTTGAACGGAAAGTTATCCATATGGCACTAAAAGAAAGAAAAGGGATCTCCACTCATTCGGATGGAAAAGAACCTCATCGCCGTGTCATAATCGTACCTGAAAAAAATAATTAAGATTCCTCAGGCTCCACGCCTGGGGTTTTTTTATTGGCCATCATTTGGGGGAAGTTTAAGTGGATTTTCTGTGAAAAACCCTATTGGATAGAAAGGTAGATGTCCTTTATACCACTGAGGTGAGTGAGCGTTCTTTATTTCTTTTTTAAAGAAAATCAGTTAAACTAAAAGGTATTGTGGATAGTTGTGTCTTCTGAAAGTTATCCACTGTGGATAATTGGTTAAACTAATAAACGAGACTATCTTTTTCTATAAGAAAGCAGTATGGTATCCTGTGTTGTTAGGATAGAAAAGGAATGGTGTTTGAGTGATAAAAGTTTTACTGATTGATATATGCTATGTTTTTTAATAAGTGAGGTGTAAGTTGATGGAGCATGATACAATTGCTGCCATTTCAACTCCGATGGGAGAAGGAGCAATCGCAATCGTACGTTTGAGTGGCGATGAGGCGATTAAGATTGCCGACCAACTTTATAGAGGTAAGAAAAAAGCGCTTAAAGAAGTGGATTCACATACCATTAATTACGGCCACCTTATCGATCCGGAAACGAATGAAGTAGCTGAAGAAGTAATGGTTTCTGTGATGAAAGCGCCGCACACCTTTACCAAAGAAGATATTGTTGAAATTAACTGTCACGGCGGCCTTGTATCCGTAAACAGAGTGTTGCAGCTTGTCTTGCGGGCAGGCGGACGGCTTGCAGAGCCGGGAGAGTTTACAAAAAGAGCCTTCTTAAATGGCAGGATCGATTTATCCCAGGCAGAAGCGGTTATCGATCTTATTCGCGCTAAAACCGACAGAGCGATGAACGTGGCGTTAAATCAGATGGAAGGCCGCCTTTCTAAGCTGATTTCAACATTACGTCAGGAACTCCTCGAAACGGTAGCGCACGTAGAAGTTAATATCGATTATCCTGAATATGATGCAGAAGAAATGACGCATGATCTGCTGTTAAATAAAATGAAGGATGTCCATCATCATATAGAAAGAATCTTAACGACTGCAAAGCAGGGGAAAATTTTGCGGGAAGGACTGTCGACGGTGATTGTCGGCCGGCCAAACGTTGGAAAATCTTCGTTGCTTAACAGTCTTGTTCATGAAAATAAAGCAATCGTAACGGACGTACCGGGAACGACCCGGGATGTAATTGAAGAGTACGTGAATGTAAGAGGTGTGCCGTTAAGGCTTGTCGATACAGCCGGGATCCGGGAAACAGAAGATATCGTGGAACGGATTGGGGTAGAACGTTCCCGTAAAGTTCTAAAGGAAGCGGACTTAATTTTACTTGTTTTAAATTATAGCGATGAACTTACTCATGAAGATGAACAGTTATTCGAAGCCGTAAAAGGCATGGATGTTATCGTAATCGTGAATAAAACAGATTTGCCGGAGAAAATTGATATGGATAGAGTAAAGGAAATAGCACAGGAACATCCTGTAGTAACAACGTCCCTTCTTAAAGAAGAAGGAGTAGACCAACTGGAAGAGTCCATCTCACAGTTATTCTTTAGAGGGTCTCTTGAAGCACAGGATATGACCTATGTTTCGAACTCTCGCCATATTGCACTTTTAGAACAATCGAAATCTACTTTAGAGGATGCGGTTTCTGCAATCGAAAGCGGGCTTCCGGTTGATATGGCTCAAATCGATATTACACGTACCTGGGAGCTTCTGGGCGAAATTATCGGAGATACGGTATCAGAAAGCCTTATTGACCAACTGTTCTCCCAATTTTGCTTAGGTAAATAAAATAAAGTCAACTAACCTGGTTTGTTTTTTATAAAATAATTCAATTAAAAAGGAGGAAAATGCCATGGGTTACAAAGGTGAATCCTATGACGTTATTGTTGTCGGTGCCGGGCATGCAGGAGTTGAGGCTGGACTGGCTTCTGCCAGAATGGGCGCCAAGACGTTGATGCTGACACTCAATCTTGATTCTGTCGCATTTATGCCCTGCAATCCGAGCGTAGGCGGTCCGGCAAAAGGAATCGTCGTTCGTGAAATTGATGCGCTTGGCGGTGAAATGGGTCGAAATATCGATAAGACCCATATTCAGATGCGGATGTTAAACACAGGTAAAGGCCCTGCTGTGCGTGCGTTGCGTGCACAGGCGGACAAAGTGCTTTACCAGAGTGAGATGAAAAAAACACTTGAGCAAGAAGAGAATCTTACACTGTTGCAAGGAATGGTGGAAAGATTAATAGTTGAAGATGGCGTTTGTAAAGGTGTCGTTACCAAAACTGGAGCGGAATATGATGCGAAAGCTGTTATTCTTACTACCGGAACTTTCCTGAGAGGGAAAATAATAATCGGGGACCTTTCTTATGAAAGCGGTCCGAACAATATGCAGCCATCGATTAATCTTTCTTATCACTTACAGGAATTAGGCTTTGATATGGTTCGGTTTAAAACGGGAACTCCTCCAAGAGTGAACAATAAATCAATCGATTACAGCAAAGCGGAAATCCAACCTGGCGATGAAGAACCAAGAGCATTCTCTTATGAAACAACAAAGTATATCACCGATCAATTACCATGCTGGCTGACATATACAGGTGAAGAAACACATGAGTTAATCAATTCTAACCTGCACCGCTCTCCTATGTATTCAGGAATGATAGAAGGGACGGGCCCACGTTATTGCCCTAGCATCGAGGATAAAATCGTTCGTTTCAATGATAAGCCGCGGCACCAGATTTTCCTGGAACCAGAAGGCCGTGATACGAATGAAGTGTACGTGCAGGGACTTTCCACAAGCTTGCCGGAGGATTTGCAGCGGAAAATTCTTGCAACAATTCCAGGATTAGAAAAGGCGGAGATGATGAGAGCAGGCTATGCGATTGAATATGATGCGATCGTGCCAACTCAGCTATGGCCGTCCCTGGAAACAAAACGGATTCAGAATCTATTTACAGCAGGGCAATTAAACGGAACTTCTGGATATGAAGAAGCTGCAGGACAGGGCATTATGGCTGGAATCAACGCTGCGAGGAAAGTTCAGGATAAAGAACCGGTAATTCTTGACCGTTCTCAGGCTTATATTGGTGTATTGATTGATGACCTTGTCACAAAGGGAACGAATGAACCGTATCGTTTGTTGACATCTCGTGCGGAGTACCGCTTATTGCTTCGTCATGATAATGCTGATTTGCGACTGACTGATTTAGGTTATGAAATCGGATTTATCAAACAGGAACGATTTGATCGTTTTACTAAAAAGAAAGAGCAGATTGAGGCGGAAAAGAAGCGCCTGGAAAAGGTTATTGTCAAACCAACACCTGAAGTGCAGGAAAAACTCCGTAATGCAGGGGTAACCGAATTAAAAGATGCGACTTCTGCAGCGACCTTGCTTAAACGGCCTGAGGTAACATATGGCCTGCTTGCCCAGCTGGGAGTCGGAGAAGAAGTTTCAGATGAGGTAGCCGAGCAGGTAGAAATCCAAACAAAATATGCCGGATATATCGAGAAACAGTTACAGCAGGTTGATCGTATGAAGAAAATGGATGAGAAAAAGATTCCTGAAGATATCGACTACTTTGCAATTCAAGGCCTTGCGAATGAAGCAAAGCAAAAGCTTAATGAAGTTCGACCGCTATCCATTGGCCAGGCTTCCAGGGTTTCCGGTGTTAATCCATCAGATATCTCGATCTTACTTGTTTATATTGAACAGGGGAAAATCGCTAGAGTTGGAAAATAACCAAAAAGTAGGGATTTGATGAACGAAGAACAATTTCAAAAGCTGCTTCAGGAAAAGGGGATCTCCCTTACTCCTGAGCAGGTAAAACAGTTTGAAATCTATTATGAGACACTTGTGGAATGGAATGAAAAAATGAACCTTACTGCCATTACCGAGAGGGAGGAAGTATACGAAAAACACTTCTATGATTCGATTATGGCAGCCTTTACGTTTGACTTCTCTAAATCTCTTTCTGTTTGTGATGTAGGTGCGGGAGCGGGATTCCCGAGTCTTCCTCTAAAGATTTGCTATCCAGACCTTAAAGTTACGATTGTTGATTCATTGAAAAAGCGAATCGGTTTTTTGGATCATCTTGTTGAACAGCTTGGATTAAAAAACGTTTCTCTTTTTCATGATCGTGCAGAACAATTCGGCAAGAACAAGTCGTTCCGGGAAAGCTTTGATGTTGTTACTGCAAGAGCAGTAGCCCGTTTATCCGTTTTAAGTGAACTGTGCATGCCTTTAGTGAAGGTGGACGGCAAATTTCTTGTTTTAAAAGGGCCTAACGCCATGGATGAAGTAGCAGATGCTGAAAATGCCATTAAAATTTTAGGTGGAGAAATTATAGATTCTAAGCAAATGGTACTTCCTAATGAAGGAAGCGAGAGAAGTTTCATTACGATCCGAAAAGTGAAGAAAACGCCAAATAAATATCCAAGAAAAGCAGGAACGCCTAATAAAGAACCATTATAAAATTCCATAGTGGATGTTACAACGTGAAAAAAGACAAAGGATTGTTTTTAGAAACGGTTCAACGTATAATTCATTGTTGGTGAGGAACTTATTCGTTTTTTACTTCTTAGAAAGGGTTGTTTCTTATTTGTTTTCTTGAGAGCGGAATTCACACTTATGGAAACGGATTCCAACTTTAAGTGTTTAGCAGGATTTTTTATAAGAGATAACGAATGTATAAGGGAGTCGAGTAAAGGTGGTGTTAGGCGATGAAGCATCCGTTTTCACGTCTATTTGGATTAGGGGAAAAAAACGAAGCAATAGATAACGAGAACGAGGAAGTGAAGCAAATACGGGTTCAGGATATCGTTCCTAACCGTTTTCAACCTCGTACGATTTTTGTAGATGAACGGATAGAAGAGCTATCACAAACAATTAAAACCCATGGAATAATACAACCGATTGTAGTAAGAGAACGGGAAGGAAAGTTTGAAATTATTGCCGGGGAAAGACGCTGGCGTGCAGTTACAAAGCTTGGCTGGGAGACAATGCCGGCTATTGTAAAAGAATTTAACGATTCCCAGACTGCTTCCATTGCACTGATTGAAAATTTGCAAAGGGAGGAGTTAACGGCGGTCGAAGAAGCGATGGCATATGCCAAGTTGATCGAAATCCATGGGTTGACCCAGGAAAGCCTTGCACAAAGACTCGGTAAAGGGCAGTCCACGATCGCAAATAAACTCAGGCTTCTAAAGCTGCCTGAGGCTGTTCAAAATGCCCTGCTGCAAAAAAAGATCACGGAACGCCATGCACGAGCGTTAATTGCTTTAAAAGACAATAAAGTGCAGGAGAACCTGCTGGAAGAGATTATAGAAAACCAATTGAACGTTAAGCAAACCGAAGAAAGGGTAGTGAGGCTGCTCGAAGGTAAGAAGAAGCCTCCAAAGCCCCGCAGGAAGTCATTTAGTAAAGATATGAGATTGGCAGTCAACACGATCAGGCAGTCTCTTGATATGGTGGTCGAAAGTGGATTAACCATCAATACGGATGAAGAAGATCATGATGATTATTATCAATTCACGATTCGCATCCCAAAAAATAAATAGTTTCGCTGCCCATCTTTGAAAGGTGGGTTTTTTGCGCCCCTGAAAAATGAAAGAATAATAGATTATTTTACATAAAGTAGAGTCAAAAGGAAAAAAAACGTGATATGATAAAAAATAGAAATGGGTTGCAGGAGAGTAGGTGACATCTTGTCTAAGATTATAGCGATTGCGAATCAAAAAGGCGGCGTCGGCAAAACGACAACTTCCGTTAATTTGAGTGCCTGTCTGGCATACCTGGGGAAGAAAGTGCTGCTGGTAGACATTGATCCGCAAGGTAACGCAACAAGCGGTGTTGGGATTGAAAAAGGTGATATTAATCAGTGCATTTACGATATACTAGTTGAAGATACGGATGCTAGAGAAACGATACAGGAAACGATCGTAGAAAATCTATCTGTTATTCCGTCAACCATCCAGCTTGCAGGCGCAGAAATAGAACTTGTTCCGACAATTTCTCGTGAAGTTCGCCTGAAACGTGCACTTAAAAAAATCGAAAAAGACTTTGACTATATTATTATTGATTGCCCTCCTTCCCTCGGTTTACTGACAATAAACGCTTTAACCGCTTCAGATGCAGTAATTATCCCTGTTCAATGCGAGTATTATGCACTGGAAGGATTAAGCCAGCTGTTAAATACGGTTCGATTAGTCCAAAAGCATCTTAATACAGAACTAATGATTGAAGGAGTTCTGCTTACAATGCTCGATGCCCGTACCAATCTGGGGATCCAGGTGATCGAAGAGGTGAAAAAGTATTTCCAGGATAAAGTTTATAAAACGATTATTCCTCGAAATGTAAGATTAGGAGAAGCACCGAGTCATGGAAAGCCGATCATTGTATATGATCCAAAATCAAGAGGGGCTGAAGTATACTTAGAACTTGCAAAGGAAGTGGTTGCAAATGGCTAGCAGAGGGCTTGGAAAAGGGATAAGCGCTCTTTTTCCGTCGCAAAATGAGGATGATGCCATCAAGGAAGTAGCAGTGGCAAATCTGCGTCCTAATCCCTACCAACCGCGAAAAACATTTGACCCGGAAGGAATCCAGGAGTTAAAGAAATCGATAGCAGAACATGGAGTCCTTCAACCATTGATTGTTCGTAAAAGTATAAAAGGCTTTGAAATCGTTGCCGGGGAAAGAAGGTACCGTGCTTCTAAGGAAGCAGGATTAAAAGTAGTACCTGTCATTGTAAAAGAGCTTACAGATCAGCAAATGATGGAAATTGCACTTATTGAAAACCTTCAGCGGGAAAATTTAAATCCTATTGAAGAAGCGCAGGCATACCAGAAGTTAATGAAAGAAATCGGACTGACACAGGAGGAGCTTGCAAAAAGGCTTGGAAAGAGCAGGCCCCATCTTGCTAACTTCCTGAGACTACTGCAATTGCCTGAAGAAGTGCAAACACTAATTGCAGAAGGAAACCTTTCGATGGGGCATGGCAGGACTTTGCTTGGACTTAAGAAAAAGCAAAACGTGATGCTGGTCGTTGAAAAAGTACTAAAAGAAAAGTTGAACGTTCGCCAATTGGAACAGTTGATCACCAGGCTGAACGAAAATGTTCCACGTGAAACACAAAAGAAGGAAGACAAGAAAGATGTTTTTTTAAAGCAAAAAGAGACCGTATTACGGGATCGGTTCGGTACTGCTGTGTCGATTAAAAAGAATAAGAAAAAGGGAAGAATTGAAATCGAGTTTTTCTCACAGGATGATCTGGAACGTATTTTAGATATGCTAGAAGGTTAATTGTAGAACGCATGAAAGCGAGATATACTAAATAAAGCATAAACCGCTTGAAAAGGGTTTATGCTTTTTGTTCAATTCTCTTCCAAGATAGTTCCTTTTTTAGAGGATAGAGATAGATAGGAGGAAACCAATGATTTACTTTGACAATGCTGCTTCATCCTTTCCTAAACCTCCTGCAGTGTCAGAAGCGGTAATGGAAGCAATAACGGAATATGGAGCAAATCCTGGAAGAAGCGGGCATGCGCTTGCGACAAGAGCGGGAAATGTGATCAATCAAACAAGAAAAAAACTTGCTGGATTATTTGGGTTATCAGATCCGAACCATGTCGTTTTCGCCAATAATGCAACGGCTGCATTAAATCAGGGGATAAAAGGATTTCCTTTTACTAAAGGAGACCATGTACTAACGACCTCCTATGAACACAACTCTGTCAGAAGACCTCTTGAAGCACTGAAAAGGGAAAAGGGAATTGCTGTTTCTTATTTTAAGCCCGAGCAAAATGGGGATTTTGATATAGGCCAATTCGAAAAAGAAATTCTTCCTGAAACAAGGATGATCATTGCCAGCCATGCTTCCAATCTAACAGGGATGATCTTGCCTATTGAAGAAATAGGAGAACTGGCAAAAAAAAGAAACATACGTTTTTTAGTAGACGCTTCACAGTCTGCAGGAATATTGCCGATCCATATGGAGAAAATGCACATTGATCTTCTCGCATTTCCCGGCCACAAAGGGCTTCTTGGCCCTCAGGGAACAGGTGCGTTATTGATTGGCGGAACCATAGATTTAAACCCGCTTATCCATGGGGGGACAGGAGGGGCTTCAGAAGAAATCGGCCAGCCTGATGAAATGCCTGCCAGGTTTGAAAGCGGAACGTTAAATACTCCGGGGATCGCAGGGCTGTCTGCAGGTATCGATGAAGTAAACCGGCTTGGGATTCGCCAAATTTTTGGACACGAATGGGAGTTAACGAAGCGATTCATGGATGGGTTAGATATAATCGGGGGAATTACCTATTACGGTCCTGAAAAAAACGTTGAACGCACTTCGGTTGTTCCGTTTACCATCGAAGGTATCGATAGCCATGAAATAGCGATCATTCTTGACCAGCATTACCAAATGGCTGTAAGAGCAGGTTTGCATTGTTCGCCGATCGGACATGAATCAATCGGCACGATTGAGAAAGGTGCTGTTAGAGTAAGCTTTGGATTGTATAATACAACTGAAGAAGTCGAGAAGCTTTTACAAGCTATAGAAGAGATAAAAATCGGGTATCTTGGATAGGAGAAGCACATGATTTTATTGGGAACGATAGTTAACGGAGCTGCAATCATTATTGGAACATTAATCGGAAGTATATGTACAAGGATACCAGAAAATATGAAGACGACCGTGATCCATGGACTTTCTCTTGTCGTTGTGGTGATCGGCTTGCAGATGGCTATGAAAAGCGAGCAGTTTCTCATTGTTATCGGGAGCCTTATCCTCGGCGGGATTTTAGGAGAATATTGGCAGCTGGAAGAGCGGCTGAACGCACTTGGCCGTTGGATCGAAGTGAAGACTGGTGCAGCTGCAAGCAAAGGGAGTATCGCCCAGGCGTTCGTTACTGCTACACTTGTCTTTGTCGTCGGTGCATTAGCGATAGTCGGTGCACTGGACAGCGGGCTTAGAGGCGACCATGCTGTACTGTACACGAAATCGATGATCGATGGTTTTATGTCCGTGATGTTCACTGCGACGCTGGGCATAGGAGTTGCTTTTTCTGCCATTCCAGTTGTCGTATACCAGGGGTTGATCGTTTTATTCGCATCGCAGATTGACCGGTTCGTGCCTCAGGTTATTATGGACCAATTTATCGTAGAAATGACATCGACCGGCGGGATTTTAATCCTTGCGATCGGCCTTAACTTACTTGGATTAACAAAAATCAGGGTTGCTAACTTCCTTCCGAGTCTCTTCGTAACAGCAGCAATCGTAACTGCGGTCTTTTACTGGAACCAATGGAGTTTAATTTGAATACGCATCTGTTATGCCAGTCTGTTTCCTTTAAGGAGACAGACTTTTTTTACCGTATAAGACCGTCGTTGAAAAGTTTAAGAGTATAAATAAGGCAAACTGCGCCTCCGTCTTCCTCTAAGGCTTGATTTCGGCGAGTTTCCTTTAAGGCAGTTGCAGCAAGTCATCGCTGAATGAAGTTCTTAATGAACGCTTTGTGTTCGGTTCTACATTAGCTGGCCGCATTTTTTGGCTTGAAAGGGAAATCCCGTCAGCAATAAGGTCTGCCATTTTCATAACTAGATTCAGCCGGGTGTTTTGAAGCACAAAATATTCCATAAACCCGCTTACATTTACAATTCCAGTCATATGGATGTCTCCTACGGGCGGCAGTTCTTTCTTCACTCCTGCTCCCGGCTTCACAGGTCCGTCAGCCAAACAAACGACACCGACTGAACTTAAGCGGCCGAGACAGGCATCGATACCAATAATGAATGGCTTTGAATACGTTTGGTTTATTTGCTCCATCGTTTCTTGTAAATTCACGGCATGAACCGGTTGGTCCAGGGTTCCATAAACATCAAAGCTGGTATTTTTTTGCTTTAATTTTGAACCGATCAGTGGCCCCAACGCGTCTCCAGTTGAACGGTCTGTTCCAATGCAGACAACCACGAGAGGCTCTTCATGTGAAGAAGGGATCATTTCGTTTAACTTTTCGGAAAGCATTTTATCTGCAAAAGGTTCTTCATGATGAATACGGAATGTCGAAGGCTTTTTAGGAAAAAACTTGTCTCGAAGATTCATAGGATTCTCTCCTTTGTAATAGTAGTAACAGTATACGGAATAAATGTAGGTTCTATACATAAAGAGCTGAATTTACCTCGTAACCTGGATGATCAATAAGGAGGAGAGAGCATGTGGCAGGGCGGATTAAAATGGTTGTTTTTAATCATGGGAACGATGATTGGCGCCGGTTATGCTTCCGGAAGAGAACTCTGGCAATTTTTCGGCCAGGAAAGTGTACTGGCTATTGTTTTATTTACCGTTTTGTTTAGCATTTCTTGCTTTGTAATAATGAAAATAAGCTTTCAAAAGAAATCTGTTCATTATTTGCCGATCTTAGAAATGCTTGTCGGAAAAAAGCTAACTTCTTTATACGATTTGCTCATTATTTTGTACTTGTTTACTACAACGGTAGTCATGTTCGCCGGTGGTGGAGCAACCATCGAAGTATTGCACTTTCCGTACTGGATCGGTATAGGTGTGTTGGCATTTCTGGTGGTGATCCTATTTTTCTGGGATATAAATGGGATGCTGAACATGAATGCCTTTATTTTGCCAATGTTAATCTTCCTTCTGCTCCTGGTCCTCGGAGGTTTTATTTCGCATCATCAGGAATCCTTTTTTATCGATTGGCAGCATCAGGCGAACTGGCCCTCAGCCTTTACATTTACCGCATTAAATATTTTGCCGCTTGTGGCAGTTCTTTCAGCAATTGGACACGAAATAAAGAACGAAGGAGAGATATGGATCGCGAGTCTCGGAAGCGGATTGATTCTTGGTGCGATCTCCTTTTTATATAACCAGTCCCTTATACAGGTGGCCCATGAATTAATTGTTTATGAGATACCGCTCTTTGCTATATTGAAAAATTCATCATACTACATGGTTATTGTGATGTCCGTACTCTTATGGGCAGCGATCTATACGACAGCTGTGAGTGGCGTTTTTGGATTAACCGCACGTTTTAGAAACATGTTCCGTTTGCCGCTCTGGATGACAGCGTTGTTTATTGTCGCTTCGATGCTGCCTTTTACTAGTTTTGGTTTTTCAACGTTAGTCGCTTTCCTATACCCTTTATATGGCGTTCTTAACCTTTATATTTTAGCTTCTATCTTGATTTTCCCCCTCTTGAGAAGGTATGATTTGATATCATAGAGATTGACGTTTAGGAGGGATTGGATGGGGAAGCTAAACCGGCTCTGGGCAAAAATGTATGACGATTATCTTGCTAACACAGAGCTCTGGGTTGATTTATCCTTTTCAGCTTTAAAAATTATTGCCATTGTCATAGGAACATGGCTTTTTATAAAAATCGGCAAATCAATGTTGAACCGAATTTTTCACTTTCGGCTAAGAAGTCCTCTCCGGCTTGAAGAACGCCGTGAAGCCACATTGATCCGTTTGATTGAAAATGTGTTTACGTATGCAGTTTACTTTATTGCGTTTATTATGGTTCTAAGTGAGCTTGGTGTTGATGTCAGAACCTTGATCGCTGGTGCTGGAGTCGTCGGGCTTGCTGTCGGGTTCGGTGCGCAAAACCTTGTTCGCGATATCATTTCCGGATTTTTCATTATTTTTGAAAAGCAATTTTCAGTAGGCGACTATGTAAAAATTTCAAGTTTTGAAGGTTTTGTGGAAGAGATCGGGGTTCGGATTACAAAAATAAAAAGCTGGACAGGAGAGCTTCATATTATACCGAATGGAAGTATAGCAGAGGTTACGAACTTTTCTGTTCATAACAGTGTGGCAGTTGTAGATATTAGCATTGCCTATGAAGAAAATATTCCAGAAGCAGAAGAAGCGGTTGTGAAGCTCCTTGATGAACTGTACGAAAAGCATGAAGAGATGGTCGCAAAGCCTGAGTACCTTGGTGTCCAAACGCTTGGTGCTTCTGAAGTGGTAATGAGAATCACGGCGGAAGTTACTCCGATGGCACATTGGAAAATCGGACGTTTGATCAGAAAAGCAGTAAAGCTTCGTTTAGATGAACTTGGAATCGAAATACCATTCCCACGGCTTGTAATGTATCAGCGGGATGAAAATGGGAATAAAGAAATCAGCAAAGCAAGTGAGTAGTTTTCTATCATACCGGGTCAGGAGGAATACAGGTGGTTGAAAAAGAATTTGGATTAAAAGATGTCGTCGAAATGAAAAAAGCACATCCCTGCGGAACAAATGAATGGCAAATTATACGTATGGGAGCTGATATTCGTATTAAATGCCTGGGGTGTGAACATAGCGTCATGATGCCGAGAAAAGAGTTTTCCCGGAAACTGAAAAAAGTACTCGTCAAGCATGAAGAGTAAGCAAATTAAGTCGCCATAAGGCGGCTTTTTAAATTAACTTCTCCTACACCGATCACAAATCGGTGCCCTGTCCCCTAAAACGCTTGTCTTTTCCCCCCTTACTTACTATAATTGGGAAGGACTGTGTCCGTTTTAAACTAGGCTATGATTAATAATCTCCAGGGAATTTTTGTGATTTAAAAATTGGAACTACAAAGCGACATACCTTTGATCCCCCCTAAAAAGATAGATTCTTATTCATTTAAAAGCTTTGTCATGCTCGCATGTTAAAAGTTTTAAATGAATAAGGGCCGCGGGAGAGTAAAAATGCTAACTTCTAAATAATTTCCTAAGATTACTTAACGATATAAACTGAAGGAGTGACCGAGATGGCTTTAACCACCGGTATAGTAGGACTTCCTAACGTAGGGAAATCCACTTTATTCAATGCAATCACACAGGCGGGAGCTGAATCTGCGAACTACCCGTTCTGTACAATCGACCCCAACGTCGGAATCGTAGAAGTTCCCGATGAACGCCTTTACAAGCTGACAGAGCTTGTTAACCCGAAGAAAACCGTCCCAACAGCTTTCGAATTCACTGATATCGCTGGAATCGTAAAGGGAGCGAGCAAAGGCGAAGGGCTTGGAAACAAATTCTTGTCCCATATTCGCCAGGTTGATGCTATCTCACATGTTGTTCGCTGCTTTGAAGATGAAAACATCACCCACGTTTCAGGTAAAGTAGATCCGATTGAAGACATTGAAACGATTAACCTTGAGTTAGTTCTTGCTGACCTTGAAACCGTGGACAAGCGCATTCAGCGTGTTGAAAAGATGGCAAAGCAAAAAGACAAAGCATCTCTGGCAGAATTTGAAGTGTTGAAAAAGGTGAAGGAAGTGCTTGAAGCAGAAAAATCTGCAAGAAGCCTTGATTTAACCGAGGATGAGAAGAAAATTATCCACGGCCTTCATTTATTAACGATGAAACCTGTTTTATATGTAGCCAACGTTAGTGAAGATGATCTGCTCGATCCTGCTGGAAACGAGTACGTGCAGCGTGTACGAGAATATGCTGCTGAAGAAAATGCGGAAGTTATCGTAATTTGTGCTAAAATCGAATCCGAAATCGCTGAGCTTGATGGAGAAGAGAAGAAAGCGTTCTTAGAAGAAATCGGTATCGAGGAGCCAGGGCTTGACAAGCTGATCCGTGCCGCATATAAGCTGCTTGGCCTAGCTACTTATTTTACGGCGGGTGTTCAGGAAGTCAGAGCATGGACGTTCCGCCAGGGAATGAAAGCACCACAGGCTGCGGGAATTATCCATACTGATTTTGAAAGAGGTTTTATCCGCGCAGAAATTGTTGCTTATGAAGATTTGATGGAAGCTGGTTCCATGGCAGCTGCAAAAGAAAAAGGGAAAGTTCGCCTGGAAGGAAAAGACTACGTCGTTCAAGACGGCGATGTAATCCATTTCCGTTTTAACGTTTAATTGATAGGACTTGTTTTTTTATAATAGTTTTGGTATAATCTTTATCTGTGAGTAATTAGGTAATAAACTACAATTACTCCTTGCTCCTGTTTTGGACAGGGGCCGTTAGACCAAAAGGAGGTGAACGGAATGCGTAACTACGAAATCATGTACATTATCCGTCCAAACATTGAGGAGGATGCTCAAAAAGCGCTAGTTGAGCGTTTTAACGGTATCTTAACTGACAATGGTGCGGAGATTAATGAAACAAAAGAGATGGGCAAACGCCGTCTTGCTTACGAAATCAACGATTTCAACAGTGGAATCTACATGGTTCTTAACATCAACAGTAACAACGAAGCGATTGAAGAATTCAGTCGTCTTATGAAGATTAACGACGATGTTCTACGTTTCATGGTTGTTAACCTTGAAGATGAAAAAATCAACAATAAATAATAGATATAATTATTAATGGGAGGGGTTCTGATGCTTAATCGCGTTGTTCTCGTAGGACGTTTAACAAGAGATCCGGAGCTGCGTTATACCCCGAATGGTGTTGCTGTAGCTAACTTCACTCTGGCGGTCAACCGCCCGTTTACGAATCAACAGGGTGACCGTGAAGCGGACTTCATCAATATTGTCGTGTGGCGCAGACAGGCTGAAAATGCTGCCAATTTCCTGAAAAAAGGAAGCCTTGCAGGCGTGGATGGCCGTGTGCAAACACGCTCATATGAAAATAATCAGGGACAAAAGGTTTTTGTAACTGAAGTTATGGCTGAAAGTGTTCAATTCCTTGAGCCTAAGAACGGCGGACAAGGAGGCGGCAATTTCGGAGGTCCTTCAAGAGACAACAACGATTATCAGGGCCAAAACCAAAATCGAAATCAAAATCAAGGCAGAAAATCCGATTTTTCCAACTTCGATGACGATCCATTCGCAAGTGACGGAAAACCTATCGATATTTCTGACGACGATTTACCATTCTAATAAAGCTGTTTTTTAACGGTTATAAACAGCAAATAATAAGAAGGAGGGAAAATCATGGCACGTCAAGGACGCAGAGGACGTCGTCGTAAGGTTTGTTTCTTCACAGTAAACAAAATCACTTACATCGACTACAAAGATGTTGATCTACTAAGACGTTTCGTTTCTGAGCGTGGGAAAATTCTTCCTCGCCGTGTAACAGGAACAAGCGCTAAATACCAACGTCAATTGACTAGAGCGATCAAACGCGCTCGTCAAATGGCATTGCTTCCATATGCAAGCGGTGAATAATAGAGAAACAGCAGGTTATCAGCCTGCTGTTTTTTATGTGCCTTTTTCGGCCTTAAAAGGATCTTTTTCTCCCTTTTCCCACATTAGTTCTTTTCCAGAATAAGTGTTTGCTTTCATCATCTTTCCCGTAAAAGGATTATGAACTTGTTGTATGATTTGTTTTTCTTCGTTGTTTTTCATGATTGCCTGCCTCACTTTTTATTGACTGTTTTCTTTTACTGTTTAATAAAGGGATGTCATTACCAGCAATTATTTTGAGGTCACCAGACCCGCTATTTTTAATAAAAGGCCATTTTTAAAAATTTATAGGACATTGGTGCCGCTATTTACCGGTAAAACGCCTGTTTTGATTCGCTATTGAGCAAATAGCGGAACATATGGCCTTAATATTTTCAAAAGCAGGATA
Source organism: Exobacillus caeni (assembly GCF_005747095.1). Classification (GTDB taxonomy): domain Bacteria; phylum Bacillota; class Bacilli; order Bacillales; family Guptibacillaceae; genus Exobacillus; species Exobacillus caeni. Next base: position 28,838 of record NZ_SWLG01000028.1, read on the forward strand.
TTTTCACAAATAGAGGATTCAATGACCTATAATTCCTAATCCTGGAATTCCAGGCATCATGCAGTGCCTGAGTTTCCACACTCCTCAAGCGAGTTCCTGATATCTTTTATACACAAGGTGTCTTACTTTCCACTTCAATCAACTCTTTCTCAGAAGTACCTTGAAAACATCAAAAACAACAATCTTTTAGAAAGGAACTTTTCCATTTTAGTATTGGCAATAGTGCAGTGTTAATTCCATTCAGGTTTAGACGTTAAAATTTACCGGTTATGGTTAGAGGACGAGCGTTGCACAATAGTTAATGAAATACTCCAGGGAGGCATCAAAACATGAGAAAAAGAAAAGGGCAGCGAAATGCTGCAATAACAAACAATAATACTCCGACGGAAAGCCTGCCGGATGTAGAGGAAGAATATACAAGAAGCAACCATAACCGGCCTAAATACGGACCGGGATCAAAGAGTTAATGTAAAGAGGAACGTCTTTCGTTTCTCTTTTTTAAAGTTTTAACCCTGTTGGCACATAATTTCCCGCTTGGGAATAACTTCCATGTTTATGGCTGCTTCATCCGAGGTAAATAGAAACCATAACAATAACGGAACAGACATAACCAGGGAGGAACGAAAAATGAAAAAGATTGAATCACAGAACATAACCATTTCAAATGAGTTCACAATTAATCAGTTAACAAGCTTTGTTAAAAAAGCAAAAACATTTAAAAGCAATATTTTAATTTATAAAAATGGCCAGCATATCGATGGCAAAAAACTAACGAATTTAATTTCCTTCTATTTGACGATTAAATCTCAAAATTCAGTTCTTCTAGTAGCTGAAGGTTCAGACGCAAAGGAAGCTATAAATTCTCTGACGGAAAAGCTAGAAGGAACGGAAGCAAAAGTCCCAGGCAACCTAACATTTTCATAAACCATATTGCAACCTCGCCAGTCGGCGGGGGTTCTTTATGTTTTTTCATCCGATTTACATATTTACTGAATGAAGATCAAATTCTCTTTACCGTAAAAATAAATTAAATTCAAACTAATGAAACATTTGCTGTTAGGCTAAGAAACTCATAAAATAGTAAGATAAGCAAAATAAAACCATTCAAAGGCGGAAGAATTCCAGGGCTTTGTTATAGAAAAAATTATGAAATTGAACGGTAAGGATGGTTAGAAGTGAGAAATGATCGATTAAGGCAATTGACGGAAGGGGCAGTACTGGCAGCGATCTATGCCGTGTTCCTGGTTATTACCCTGTACATTCCGGTACTTGGTACGTTAACATTATGGCTGCTTCCTCTTCCATTTATTTTAATGGTTGTTCGCCGGGGCATTAACAGTGGAATTTTCCTCTGGTTTGTTACATTAGCGCTCACTATGATCGTAGGCGGAATTATTTCTTTGCCAGGAACAATCATGTTTGGTACCGGGGGACTTGTCACAGGATATCTATATAGCAAAAGAAAGCCTGCATTTTTAATCCTTCTTGGCGGAAGCTTAACTTATATTGCGAATGTCGTTGTTGTTTTTATTGCAAGTGTTTTATTTTTTGATATAAACCCGCTTAATGAAGGCCAGAAATTGATGGAAGAGTCGATTCGACAGGCTGCATCGATTTCAAAAATGCTTGGGCAAAATAATACAGAACAAATGAACATGATGCTGGATATGACTAGATTAATTCAATATTTAGCTCCTACTTTTTTTGTTCTGATGGGAATTGTGCTGGCTTTAATCTCTCAAATCATTGCCACTGCTGTGTTGAGGCGTTTTAGGTTCCAGCCTCCAGAGTGGAAGCCATTCCGTGAGTGGACATTTCCGAAGAGCTTTTTGTGGTATTATTTAGGTGTTACGATTTTAATGATGGCAGGGCTTGAAGAAGGGTCGATGGTATATATTGCAACAATAAACCTTTATTATCTTCTTCAGGTTTTTATAGCTGTTCAGGGACTGGCCGTTATTTTTTACTTTAGTTATGCTAAGAATTGGCCAAAGATTGTTCCTGTCATCCTCTCAGTATTTGCTTTAATCTTTGTTTCCCTTGTTGTTATATTAGGTATAATTGACTTAGGATTTAATTTAAGAAAGCGGATGAAAACTTAACTAGGAGCTGAAAATATGCCAGAGTTTTTGACAAAACGGTGGCATGGTTATCATGTGATAGCCCTGTTTGTCATCTCCATTCTCTTTATTGGAATCATAGCGTATTATAATTGGATTCTGGGAATAGCCAGTGTCGTGATCATGACACTGCTTGTTTACAATGCAGTTAGGGCTGAGTCAGCTTTTCAAGAAGATGTGAAAGGTTATTTATCTACTCTTTCCCATCGTGTTCGAAAAGTGGGCGATGAAGCGCTGATGGAGATGCCCATTGGAATCATTTTATATGATGAAGATTGCAGAGTGGAATGGACCAATCCGTATATGCCTCACGTTATTGGTGAAGAGCCGTTAATCGGACAGTCGCTGAACTTTATTTCGGACAAAATTATTCCTTTTATAAAGGCGGAAGCCGATCGGGAGATTATCCCTATCAATAAAAGGAAATACCTGGTGCATTTTAAACAGGAAGAAAGATTGTTATACTTTTTTGATGTAAGTGAAAAAGTTGAGCTTGAAAAACAGTACCGTGATGAGCAGACTGTGTTAGCTTTCATTTTTCTAGACAATTATGATGAGGTGACACAGGGGCTTGGTGACCAGGTTCGAAGCAACATTAACAGCCAGGTGACATCGATGTTAAACAGATGGGCGGAGGAAAATGGAATTTTCCTTAAACGAAGTTCTTCAGAACGGTTTTTTGCTGTTTTCAACCAGGCTACTTTATCAGAATTAGAAAAAACAAAGTTCTCTGTACTGGATGAAGTTCGTGATATGACATCCAAAGAGAACGTGCCGTTGACATTAAGCATCGGTGTCGGAAGCGGACATGCATCGCTTCCAGAATTAGGGCAGTTGGCACAGTCAAGCCTGGATCTTGCACTTGGACGAGGCGGAGACCAGGTCGCAATAAAGCAGATGAATGGAAAAGTAAAGTTTTATGGCGGAAAAACAAACCCAATCGAAAAAAGAACAAGGGTAAGAGCCAGAGTGATTTCCCATGCGCTTCGTGAGTTAGTCCTTGATAGCGACCAGGTGATGATTATGGGACATGCCCATCCTGACATGGATTCCATCGGTGCAGCCATTGGGATTTTAAAAGTTGCTCAGGCAAATGGAAAAGAAGGGTTCGTCGTTTTTGATCAGAACCAAAAGACAACCGGTGTAACAAAGCTAATTGAACAGGTTCAACAAAACGAGCATCTATGGGCAAGGTTTATCGATCCAGACGATGCACTTGAAAACAGCACCCACAACACGCTGCTTGTTGTGGTAGATACCCATAAACCTTCTCTCGTTATGGATGATAGGCTGCTGAATAAGCTTGATCGTGTAGTCGTGATCGACCATCATAGAAGGGCTGAAGAATTTATAGAGGATCCTGTGCTTGTTTATATGGAACCTTATGCATCCTCTACCGCCGAACTAGTCACAGAGCTGTTCGAATACCAGCCGAAGCGTTTGAAAATGGATATTTTAGAAGCAACAGCTTTGTTAGCCGGAATCATTGTGGATACAAAAAGCTTTACGCTTCGCACAGGCTCAAGAACCTTTGATGCTGCATCATACCTGCGGGCCCATGGAGCGGATACGATATTAGTACAGGAATTTTTGCGTGAAGATATAAGGCAGTACATTCGCCGTTCTAAAATCATTGAAAATGCCAGGATATATAAAAGTGGTATTTGCATAGCAAAAGGAGATCCAACAGAAGCATACGACCAGGTGATGATTGCTCAGGCTGCAGATACGCTCCTTTCTATGAGCGGAGTGGTTGCCTCGTTCGTGATCTCAAAACGGAAAGACGGGAAAATCAGCATTAGTGCCCGTTCCCTTGGTGAAGTTAATGTTCAGCTGATCATGGAAGGACTCCATGGAGGCGGACATTTAACAAATGCTGCTACTCAGATAGAAGATGCTACAATAGAAGAAGCAGAAAATATGCTAAAAGGGACCATTGATGAGTATTTAGAAGGGGGAAAAGAAGCATGAAAGTAATTTTTCTTCAAGATGTTAAAGGAAAAGGAAAAAAAGGGGAAGTAAAGAACGTTGCTGATGGGTATGCAAGAAACCACTTGCTGCCGAACAACCTTGCTGTAGAAGCGAATAAGGGAAATGTAAAAACGCTTGAAGCCAAAAAGCGCAGCGATGATAAGAAAGCTGAAGAAGAACTGAACGAAGCAAAAAAATTAAAAGAGGAAATTGAGAGCCTTGAAGTTAACATTCCTCAAAAGTCCGGGGAAGGCGGCCGCCTTTTCGGATCTGTAACAAGCAAAAATATTGCGGAAGCTTTGAAAAAGAAAAAAATTAAAATCGATAAGAGAAAAATAGAATTAGCTGAACCGATCCGTTCACTGGGTTATACGAATGTTCCAATCAAATTACATCCAGAAGTTACAGCAACAGTTAAAGTTCACGTCGTTGAAGGCAAATAACGAATGAGCGGTTGGACCAGCGAAACATTAAACTCAGGGGGAACAAAACATGAGTGATATATTTGCTGATCGAACACCACCGTCTAATATAGAAGCAGAACAAGCCGTTATCGGTGCGATCTTTTTAGAGCCAGATGCATTGACCTCGGCAACTGAAATTCTCCAGCCTGAAGATTTTTACCGGGCATCCCACCAGAGGATTTTCCAGGTGATGGTTGAGCTTTCTGAAAAGGGGGAGCCGATTGACCTTGTTACGGTAACATCAGAACTGCAAGACCGAAAGCTATTGGAGGAAATCGGAGGGGTTTCCTATTTAAGTGATGTTGCAAATGCTGTCCCGACAGCGGCAAACATCGAGTATTACAGCAAAATTGTCGAAGAAAAATCGATTTTAAGGCGCCTGATCAGAACTGCAACAGAAATTGCTACTGATGGTTACACGAAAGAAGATGAAGTAGAAACCCTTCTTTCCGAAGCTGAAAAGTCGATTATGGAAGTGGCACAGCGGAAAAACACCGGCGCCTTTATCTCGATTAAGGATGTGCTTGTTCAAACCTACGATAACATTGAAATGTTAGTAAACAACCAGGGGGAAGTTACCGGCATTCCGACGGGTTTCTCTGAGCTCGACCGGATGACGGCTGGCTTTCAGCGAAATGACCTTATCATAGTAGCGGCCCGTCCTTCGGTTGGTAAGACGGCGTTTGCTTTGAATATTGCTCAGAACGTAGCAACAAAAACGGATGAAAATGTCGCGATTTTCAGCCTTGAGATGGGAGCCGACCAGCTTGTAATGCGTATGCTGTGCGCTGAAGGCAACATCGATGCCCAGCGTTTAAGAACAGGAAGGCTTACTCCTGAAGATTGGCAGAAGCTTACGATGGCGATGGGCTCCTTATCCAATGCAGGAATCTATATCGACGACACACCAGGAATAAGAGTTAATGATATACGGGCAAAGTGCCGGAGATTAAAACAGGAAAAAGGGCTTGGCATGATTTTGATTGACTATATGCAGCTTATTCGAGGAAACGGAAGCACGGAAAGTCGCCAGCAGGAGGTTTCCGAGATTTCCCGTTCCCTAAAAGGGATCGCAAGGGAGCTTGAGGTTCCTGTTATTTCCCTGTCACAGCTGTCACGTGGTGTAGAATCACGGCAGGACAAGCGCCCGATGATGTCCGACATCCGTGAATCGGGAAGTATTGAGCAGGATGCCGATATCGTTGCATTCCTATACCGTGATGACTATTACGATAAAGAAAGTGAAGCGAAGAACATTATAGAAATCATTATTGCGAAGCAGCGTAACGGTCCGGTTGGAACTGTCGAACTAGCATTTGTAAAAGAGTTTAATAAATTCGTTAACCTGGAGCGGCGCCACGATGAAAGTGAGATGCCGCCTGGAGCATAAAAAGAGTCCATCAGGTACCGACCCCCGAAAGTTAGAGTAATAAATCTAACTTTCGGGGGTGTTTTTATGGCCAAATATAGTGAGGAATTTAAAATAAAACTTGTCA
>NZ_SWLG01000029.1 GCF_005747095.1 Exobacillus caeni
GGTAAGATCCCTTAAAGATGATGAGGTTGATAGGTCTGGGGTGGAAGTGTGGCAACACATGGAGCTGACAGATACTAATCGATCGAGGGCTTAACCAAACACGAAAAGCGGAAGGAGCCGTTTAGGTCCGAGAGGCGTTGGAAGCCTTGCATGAGAGATGCTTTTTATCTCGCATGAAAGGGTGAAACGACCGAGGATCTGGCTCCTGGAGCTGGACATGGACAGTCAGTCGTTATCTAGTTTTCAGGGAACAAACCCTGATAAATACATAGTCCGGTAATGATGGCGAAGAGGCCACACCCGTTCCCATGCCGAACACGGAAGTTAAGCTCTTCAGCGCCGATGGTAATTGGGGGATCTCCCCCTGTAAGAGTAGGACGTCGCCGGGCAATAAGGAAAGAACAGCTGAGGGAGCTGTTCTTTTTTTGTACGTGAAAAAGCCTTAAAGGAATTAGAAAAGCATCTTCGAATAGGAGGGTCGGGAGAAGCAAGGAGGTCGAGGAAGCAAAGGGAGAGAGGCCCGGAGCAACTGATCGTTGTGAGGACCGAACGAGCGAAGCTGACGAAGAGATCCGCCGCTTATCTCGGCACGACGCCGAACACGGAAGTTAAGCTCGAGCGCCGATGGTAATTGGGGGATCTCCCCCTGTAAGAGTAGGACGTCGCCGGGCGAAGGAAAGAACAGCTGAGGGAGTTGTTCTTTTTTTGTATGGCAAAAAATTATAGGTCATCTGATCCCTTATTTCGTCTAAAAGAGGGGTTGTGAAGATATTTGAGGACATCTGTTCCGCTATTAGCCCCAATTCTTCTCATTTTAACAGTAAAATCAGCAAATAAAGGAACAGATGTCCTATAATTCTTAAAACTGCTCCAAAATACCAAAATAGCGAACCATATGACCTCTTTCCCTCATGAACCCTTTTCCCCCAACCCTGCCCTCACTCCAATCTGCCGTATTGACACGGAACCCATCTCCATCACGTTAAATCAAAGTGGAGAAAGATGCTTCGAGACAGACACAGGATAAAAGTAAACGCATACACTTAAAATAAGTTGAATTAAAGACACAATGAATAATTTTCAAAAAATGGGGCAATGCTTGTATCATGGAGGTGGGTACATTGCATTCAGTTGCTGAAGAACGAACAGAGGAATTATGTATGATTTGTGACCACACGCAACCAAAAGGTATACACATTTGTACAAAGTTTATTTGTGAGGAATGTGAAAGAAAGTTAGTTACCACAGATACAAACGACATTCATTATCGGTATTATTTAAAGAAACTAAAACAATTAAAATTAGATACCCTCTCTTAGGTAACAGGATGGAATGTCCTGTTTTTTGTTTGCCGTTATTTATGACGGAGACCAACTGTTTGTGCAAGATTACAAATGGTATCTCCCTTCTCCAAAAGCAAAGAAAATGGTAAAATAAAAGGTACGTGAAAGCAATTTTTCACTATATTAAATAGATTAGTTAAAGAGGAAGAATAGAGATGGACCAACAGCGCGCCCCGTTGTTTGAAGCATTGGTTAATTGGAGTGAAAGGAATCCGATTTCTTTCCACGTTCCAGGCCACAAAAACGGCGATTTGTTTGCGGATTTAGGAGACAAGCACTTTAAAGATATTTTGAAAATAGATGCAACAGAATTGAATGGACTTGATGATCTTCATGACCCCCGCGAAGTAATCGGGGAGGCCCAGAAACTAACGGCAGCTTACTACGGTGCTGAAAACAGCTATTTTCTTGTAGGAGGATCAACTGCAGGAAATTTAGCGATGATACTTGGAACCTGTAAAGAGGGAGACCACGTTTTAGTTCAGCGAAACAGCCATAAGTCTATCCTCAACGGACTTTTACTTGCTGGTGTGAAGCCTTATTTCTTGTCACCTGAAATTGATCCGGTTGCGAAGGTGGCTACAGGTGTTGCTGACTCTACTGTGAAGCAAGCATTGTCTGTTGTTCCCGATGCAAAAGCTATCATTTTAACAAACCCAAATTATTATGGCATGACAGTAGAACTTGAAAATATTGTTCAATATGCTCATGCTAGAAATATTCCAGTATTGGTTGATGAAGCGCACGGAGCCCATTTTAGGGTAAGTTCATCCTTTCCTCTTTCTGCATTAGAAGTCGGGGCAGATGTTGTAGTACAATCTGCGCACAAAACGTTGCCAGCTATGACGATGGGTTCTTATCTGCATGTAAACAGCAACTTAATAGTTAAAAGTAGAATAGAGCGCTATTTAAGAATGCTTCAATCAAGCAGCCCTTCCTATCCGATTATGGCTTCACTCGATCTGGCGCGTTATTACCTTGCCTCTTTAACAGAAGATAAAGTAAAGAAAATACTATCCAGCCTTTTTCAATTCAGAGAGGAAATAAAGGATATTCCTGGATTTCGGGTCATTGAACCGTCAGGCCCGGTTAAAAAGATCGATCCGTTAAAAATCACGATTCAGTGTAAAGATTTGCCAGGATATCAGTTGCAAAAATTGCTGGAAAAGGAAAACATTTATATAGAAATGGCCGATCCGTTGAATGTATTATTGGTTTTACCATTAACGGACAATTCATTGCAGGAAGGACTTCTTGAAAAACTTAAAAAAATTACCCGGCAAAATCAGACTTCACATCAAGCAGTTGAGCGTTATAAAGATTATCCTGCTGGTTCGACAATAACAGAACTTGCTGCATCATACAGGGAGCTTTCGACATGCGAGAAACAAGTAGTACCGATTTCTGCAGCAAAAGGGAAGATTGCCGGCCAGGCGATTGTTCCTTATCCGCCGGGAATACCGCTTGTACTGGAAGGTGAACGTATAACAGGCCAACATTTAAAAGCTCTACAACATATTCTGTCTTCTGGTGGGAAGGTACAGGGCCTGGTTGGGGAAGGAAGAAAGCAAATAGAAATATATGTTATAAAGGAGACTGGGCAGTGAAAGGATTATTTATCACCTTTGAAGGTCCCGATGGGGCTGGAAAAACAACACAAATAAAAAAGCTTGCCGAATATTTGGAAAATAAAGGAATTCCTTACATTCATACGAGGGAACCCGGTGGTACACGAATCAGTGATAAAATCCGGTCACTTATCCTTGATCCTGCAAATGAGGAAATGGTTAATGAAACAGAAGTACTTCTATATGCAGCCTCACGATCTCAGCATGTAAAAGAAAAAATCCTGCCTGCTTTGAACGAAGGGAAAATTGTTTTATGCGACCGGTTTGTTGATGCTTCCATCGCATATCAGGGATATGGACTCGGAATTTCTGTAGAGCAGGTTAAAGAAATAAACCGATTTGCAACCGGAGGGCTTGCAGCAGACCGAAGCTATTTGATCGATCTCCCGGTAGAAGAAGGAAGAAACCGGATGGCTGCCCGCTATGAAACTCAAACGAATGGACAGGGACTTGATCGAATAGAACAAAAACACGCTGATTATCATCAAACTGTTAGGCAAGCATTCCTTAAACTAGCTGAAGAAAACGCAAACCGAATTCAATTGATCAATGGAAACCGGAATGCAGAAATGATTTTTGAAGAGATAAAAGAGGATTTTGAGACCTTTTATATAAATACTTTTAACAAAGAATAATAATGCAGCGGTTACCATTATTAAGTGAAAAAGGAGCGAACGGGTATGAAACTTGTGATGGCGGTTGTCCAGGATAAAGATAGCAACAGATTGATGAATGCATTGGTCGATCATAATTTCAGGACTACAAAGCTGGCGACAACAGGTGGTTTTCTTAAGGCAGGCAACACGACTTTTATGATTGGAACAGAGGACCATCGAGTCGACAAGCTGCTCAGTGTCATAAAGGAAAACTGCCAGAGCAGAGACCAGATGGTAGCTCCAGTTTCCCCGATGGGAGGAAATGCGGACTCTTATGTTCCGTATCCTGTTGAGGTAGAAGTGGGAGGAGCAACTATTTTTGTCCTTCCTATCGAACAGTTCCACCATTTTTAGAAAATAACAGAACGTTAGTGAGTGATTCAATATGGCAAGCTGGAAGGAATTAAGGGAAAAACAGCCCAATGTCGTTAAGATGCTTACAAACAGCTTTGCAAAAGACAGGATTTCCCATGCTTACCTATTTGAAGGTGGTGCCGGCACAGGGAAGAAAGAGGCAGCAATCCAGCTGGCTAAAACTTATTTTTGCCAGCATACTGATGGAATAGAGCCCTGCCTCACATGCAAGGATTGCAAGAGGATCGATTCCCGTAATCATCCTGATGTATTCTTTGTAGAGCCGGATGGACAATCCATTAAAATACAACAGATTCGTCAGCTTCAAAAGGAATTTTCTTATTTAGGCTTAGAATCAAAGAAAAAAGTATATATTCTCGAGCATGCTGATCGAATGACGAACCAGGCGGCAAACAGCCTTCTGAAATTTTTGGAAGAGCCGGGAAAGATGACGATCGCCGTATTGTTAACCGAGCAAGTTCAGCACATTCTGTCCACTATCTATTCCCGTTGCCAGGTTCTTTCATTTAGACCTCTGTCCTCTATGAACCTATTGGAACGATTAAAAGAACAGAATGTCGAGAACCGCCTTGCAAGGCTGGCTTCGGCATTGACAAATGATATGACAGAAGCGCTTGAATTGTCGGAGAGTGAGTGGTTTGCACAAGCTCGTTCGATAGTGTTACAATTGACTGAAGAGCTTAAAGATAGGCCACATCAGGCCTTGATTTCTATACATGATAAATGGCTTTCACATTTTAAAGAAAAAGATCAAATTGACCTTGGCCTTAATCTTTTATTGTTTTGGTATAAGGATTTATTATTAACGCAAATACAGGATGAGCAAAACATTGTTTATCTTGATCAAAGAGATATATTAGAACGTTATGCCCTTCAACTTACTAAGAAACGAATCAGTGATAACATGTTGGCGATCCTTGAAGCCAAAAGACGTCTGGCTGCTAATACGAATCCTCAGTTTGTGATGGAGAAATTAGTGCTCAGATTACGGGAGGGGTAATTTTTTGTGTATGAGGTAGTGGGAGTCCGCTTTAAAAAAGCGGGTAAAATATATTATTTTGATCCAAACGGTATAGATATACCAGAAAACGATTTTGTGATTGTTGAAACTGCAAGAGGAATTGAGTATGGCAAAGTTGTCATCGGTAAAAAACAGGTTGATGAGAATGATGTTGTACTGCCTTTAAAAAAAGTTATTCGACTGGCGGATGAAAAAGACCGCTTAACGGTCGAAGATAATAAACAGGCTGCGATTGAAGCTTTTGATGTTTGCCTGAAAAAAATAGAAGAGTACAAGCTTGAGATGAAACTGGTGGATGTAGAATATACATTCGACCGAAATAAAGTAATCTTTTACTTTACTGCCGATGGAAGGGTTGATTTCCGCGAGCTTGTTAAGGGATTAGCTGCTATCTTCAGAACAAGGATCGAACTCCGCCAAATCGGTGTCAGGGATGAAGCGAAAATGCTTGGAGGTATAGGTCCCTGCGGTAGAATGCTCTGTTGCTCTACGTGGCTTGGCGACTTTGAACCGGTTTCGATTAAAATGGCAAAAGACCAGAACCTTTCTTTAAATCCCGCAAAGATTTCAGGTCTATGCGGACGTTTGATGTGCTGTCTAAAGTATGAAAACGACGCATACGAAACAGGGAAAAAGGAATTGCCTGATATCGGGCAAATAATTGAAACAGGACAGGGAAAAGGTAAGGTAGTAGGGTTAAATATTCTCGAGCGATTAATCCAGGTAGAGCTTCAAGAGCTGCAACGTGTTGTAGAATATACATTAGATGAATTGATAAAAGAGGGAGCAGTCTCAACACAAGCCACAGATTGATGAGGTGGAACGTAAGTGAAGAAGCAAGAAATCTTTTCGCGAGTAAGTTCAATGGAAGAACAAATTGGTGATTTATATAAACAACTCGGCGAATTAAAAGGACAGCTTGCGGAGTTGTTAGAAGAAAACCATCATCTTGAAGTAGAAAACCATCATTTAAGACAACGATTAGATCGGTCTTCTGCTCCGCCGAAACAATCTGGAGATAAAACTCAGGATCGTATAAAGCCGGAAATCGGTGAAGGGTATGACAATCTTGCTCGGCTTTATCAAGAAGGCTTTCACATCTGTAATCTGCACTATGGCAGTATTCGGAAAGAAGGCGATTGCTTGTTTTGTCTCTCTTTCTTAAATAAAAAATAATTTCAAGTCTTTCCTATAGGGAAGACTATTTTTTTATACTGTACTGTTTTAAACGGCCTGGATTAAGATGGGTGTTTTTTCTTAGATTGCCTGGAAAGAGGTTTGGTATGGAGTTATTTAACAACGAAAGAGTAGATCATATTTTACAAAGGAAAGTTATTCAAAGCTCTGAAGTTTTTTCTTTTTCATTGGATGCAGTGATGCTCGGGCAGTTTGTGTGGCTTCCAATCCAAAAAGGAAGGGTGATCGACCTGTGTTCAGGAAACGGGGTTATACCATTGATTCTTTCCACTAGAAGCAATGCATCAATCGATGGGATAGAAATTCAGGAACGCCTCTTTGACATGGCTAAACGAAGTGTTAGCTTTAATAAGCAAGAAGAGCAGATAAAGCTTTATCATAGCGATATTAATGATTTGCCGGAGGAAGTATTACAAAATATAGGAAGATATGATGTGGTAACGTGTAACCCTCCCTATTTTAAAACAACAAAAAAGCGCGAGCAAAATTTGAATGAACATTATACGATTGCAAGGCATGAAATTTATTGTACATTAGATGATGTTATCCGAGTCTCAAGTAGGTTGGTAAAAAGCAGCGGGAAAGTGGCGATCGTTCACCGGCCAAACCGCCTGATTGAATTGATGGACTCGATGAGAAAATACCTTCTTGAGCCGAAAAGGATGCAGCTGGTTTATCCAAAAGAAGGGGCAGAAGCAAACATGGTACTGGTGGAAGCGATTAAAGGTGGTAAACCAGACCTCAGGATATTGCCTCCATTCTTTGTCTATAATCAAAAAAATGAGTTTACGAAAGAGATGAAGAAGCTTTATGGACTCGAATAACCATTATGTATATATGCTCGAATGTGCAGACGGGACTTATTATACCGGTTATACTAATCAGCTTGAAAAACGGTTAAGCCTGCATCAAAGAGGCAAAGGAGCAAAATATACACGGGGACGGTCACCGGTAGAACTCGTATACAAAAATGCATTCCGTTCCAAAGGGGAAGCCTTAAAAGAAGAATATCGAATTAAACAACTAACAAGAAAACAAAAAGAACAACTGATCAGGGAGGGTAATAACGCTTATGAAGACGCAACAGAGTTATCAGAATGAGCATTCAGGCAGGCTGTTCCTTGTTCCAACTCCCATAGGGAACTTAGAAGACATGACTTTTCGAGCGATCCGAACCTTAAAAGAAGCAGATCTTATCGCTGCGGAGGATACGAGGCAGACGAAGAAACTTACAAACCATTTTGAAATCGAAACGCCTTTAACAAGCTACCATGAACATAATAAGGAACAGAGCGGCAACAAGCTAATCGCTCATTTAAAAGAAGGTAAAACAGTTGCGCTTGTAAGTGATGCAGGTATGCCTGCTATATCTGATCCGGGATTCGAGCTTGTAACAGAATGTATTGAACAGGACATACCGGTCATTCCTCTCCCTGGACCAAACGCAGCGCTTACATCTCTTATCGCTTCAGGGCTTCCGACTAATCATTTTTATTACTTCGGCTTTCTCTCGAGGCAGAAAAAGGGACGTAAACAAGAATTGGAATCGATCAGGGGAATTACTTCGCCAATTATTTTTTACGAAGCTCCTCACCGTCTAAAAGAAACATTAAAAGCGATCAAAGAGGTTTACGGCAATCGGAAGATCTCGATCAGCAGAGAGTTAACGAAACGTTATGAAGAGTTTTTACGGGGATCTGTTGAGGAAGCGATTAAGTGGAGCGAAGAAAACGAATTGCGTGGGGAATTTTGCTTCGTGCTGCAGGGGGCTCAGGCCAGTGAAATAGAAGAAACTGTATGGTGGGCAGATTTATCCGTCCTTGAACATATTAATTATTACATGGATAAAGAAGGGCTATCGAGTAAAGAAGCGATAAAGAATGTTGCTAAAGAACGAGGATTACCAAAAAGAGAAGTATACAGTGAATATCATATCGATGGATAAAGAAAACTGTAAATATTCTTATCCGGCAAAAAAACCCCTTGCTGTTAAAGCAAGGGGTCCAGATTTACGAATTACTTATCAAGTTGTTGTTTAAGCTCAGTTAGAACCTGCAAAGCCCCTTCTTTGCTAAGGATGATTTTACCGTCTCCAATAGAGATGTTGTTGTCGGAGACTTCTCCAGTCACCTGGCATGTCATGTTAGGTTTGTACTTTTTCAAGACAATACGGTCATCATCAACATAAATTTCCAATGCATCCTTCTCCGCAATCCCCAATGTGCGGCGAAGTTCAATTGGAATTACGACCCGCCCTAATTCATCAACTTTACGAACAATTCCAGTAGATTTCATTTAGTTTCTCCCCTATTCGCTATAATAGTGTATAAAACGCCATTATTCGACAAAATTCTCTTATATGTCTTTTATAATACCAGTGATTCCCATAACCGTCAATGTTTTTCTAGTATTAATAAATCCCTTTATATCAACAGTTTCAAGGGGTTTGGTTAACAATTCACAGTATTTCCTGAAATTGGATTCGACATTTTTCTCAAATTATTCGACATGAAAATCTTCTTTTTGTACGTCAACGTAAAAAAACGGTTCATCTTGACAGTTATTCATTATTTTAGGTATATTTTGAGGGGAGAATAGAGGAATTAACCACTTGTAAAACGGTTATCCTGTGTAATTTTTTTAAAAAATGTCTACAATGGATAAATAAGCTTAAAGTTTAATTAGTTAAGAGTAAAATAAAGATAAAGCGAACATAGTTCTCGTCTGGTAAAGGCGAGAGCTTTTATCATACTGATAAATGTATTCGTTTAAAAACTGAGGAGGGTTATTATTATGGGAGAGAAGACTTTCTATATAACGACGCCGATTTATTACCCGAGTGGAAAGCTTCATATCGGACATGCTTATACTACAGTAGCGGGTGATGCGATGGCCCGTTATAAAAGACTTCGTGGATATGATGTCCGTTACTTAACAGGAACGGATGAACATGGCCAAAAAATTCAGAAAAAAGCTGGAGAAGAAGGGGTTTCTCCGCAGGAATATGTAGATGAAATTGTTTCGGGCATCAAGGATCTCTGGGAAAAGCTGGAGATATCATATGATGACTTTATCCGTACAACCGAAACAAGACACACAGAGGTTGTACAAAAGATATTTAAACAGCTGCTGGATCAGGGGGATATTTATCTAGATGAATATGAAGGTTGGTACTGTACTCCATGCGAATCTTTCTTTACCGAGCTTCAGCTAGAGGAAGGAAACTGCCCTGACTGCGGACGCCCTGTTGAAAAAGTAAAAGAAGAATCCTACTTTTTTAAGATGAGCAAATATGCTGACCGCTTGCTTCAGTATTATGAAGAAAACCCGGAATTTATCCAACCGGAGTCAAGAAAGAATGAAATGATCAATAATTTTATTAAACCGGGTCTGGAAGATCTAGCGGTTTCTCGTACTTCTTTTGATTGGGGAGTTAAAGTGCCGGGGGATCCGAAGCATGTTATTTATGTTTGGATCGATGCGTTGTCGAATTATATCACCTCACTAGGATATGGGACTGACCATGATGAAAACTACCAGAAGTACTGGCCGGCGAATGTGCATCTTGTCGGGAAAGAAATTGTACGCTTCCATACGATTTACTGGCCTATCATGCTAATGGCATTGGATCTGCCGCTTCCTAAGAAAGTATTTGCACATGGGTGGCTTTTAATGAAAGACGGGAAGATGTCAAAATCAAAAGGAAACGTAGTGGATCCGGTCACACTGATTGATCGTTATGGTCTCGATGCATTGCGTTACTATCTCCTGCGCGAAGTTCCGTTTGGTTCTGACGGAGTTTTTACGCCAGAAAGCTTTATAGAAAGAATTAACCATGACCTTGCCAACGACCTTGGGAACTTGTTAAACCGAACAGTTGCAATGATTGATAAATATTTTGACGGTAAGGTACCTGCTTATGAAGGCCCTGTTACGGAATACGATAGCGATCTTGAGCAGCTGGTTGAAAGAACAGTAGCTAATGTAGAACAGTCGATGGATAACATGGAATTCTCGGTTGCTCTGTCAACGATATGGCAGCTGATAAGCAGAACAAATAAATATATAGATGAAACACAGCCGTGGGTACTTGCAAAAGATGAAAGCAAAAACAAAGAACTTGCAGCTGTTATGGTCCATTTAGCTGAATCTCTTCGCCAGATTGCGATCATGCTACAGCCGTTTATGACAAAAGCTCCATTAAAAATCTGGAAACAGCTCGGAATTGAACAGGGAGAAAGAACAAGCTGGGATGCACTGAGGTTTAAAAAAGGATTTGGAGGAACAAAAGTCCAAAAAGACAATCCGATCTTCCCGCGTCTTGATGTAGAAGAAGAAGTTGCACACATAGTGGCTGACATGGGCGGAGTCCTTACATCCGAAGAAGAAGACAAAGTAATGGAAAAACCAGAAACGGAAGAAATCACGATCGATGATTTTACGAAAGTAGATTTGCGTGTTGCAGAAGTTTTAGCAGCTGAGCCAGTAAAAAAGGCGGATAAGTTACTTAAGCTTCAACTGGATCTTGGATATGAAAAACGCCAGGTTGTTTCTGGAATAGCAAAACATTACAAGCCAGAAGAACTTGTTGGTAAAAAAGTCATTTGCGTTACGAATCTAAAACCGGTTAAACTTCGTGGAGAATTGTCTGAAGGAATGATCCTGGCAGGAGAGAGTGACGGAACTTTAACAGTCGCAACAGTTGGTGAAGGCTTGCCTAACGGTACAAAAGTAAAATAATATCTATAAATGGGTTGGCTCCCAGGTGCCTGGCTTCCTCCGTTTAGCACTATAGTTAGATGAACATTGTCATATGTTTACCTAACTAAAGTGTTGGAGTGCCTGGCACATTTCTTTTGAGCCAGCCCTTTTTTGTAACATTTATGTTTTATATCCATTTTTTAGGGAAACAATCGGAATGTGCTTGCTTGCCTCCCGGGAAAACCCTGTCAATTTATAGGATAATTCTGCATCTTCTGACGAACGTAATATATTTGTAAAGGAAATGAAAAGGAAATTGATTAGAATTGTAATAGTTCATTTGTTACACTGTCATAGTACTAACCTACCAAAGGAGTAGTTAAATGCTTTTTGATACACATACACACATAAACGCGATACAGTTTGATGAAGACCGAGAAGAAGTTATACATAAGGCAAGGGAAGCTGGCGTTGAAACGATGATCGTTGTCGGGTTTGACCGCGAAACGATTGAGCGGGCAATGCAGCTTGTCGAGGAATATGACTTTATTTATGCAGCTGTTGGATGGCACCCCGTTGATGCGATCGACATGAAGGATGAAGACCTGGATTGGATTGAAGAATTAGCTTCTCATCCTAAAGTAGTTGCGATCGGTGAAATGGGTCTGGATTATCACTGGGATAAGTCGCCTCATGATATTCAGAAAGAGGTTTTTCGCAAACAAATCCGCTTAGCAAAAAAAGTGAAGTTACCAATCATTATTCATAATCGTGATGCAACAAGAGACGTTGTTGATATTTTAAAACAGGAAGAAGCAGAAGATGTAGGCGGAATTATGCATTGCTTCAGCGGTGATGTAGAAATCGCAAGAGAATGTATCGATATGAATTTTTATATCTCTCTTGGGGGGCCGGTCACATTTAAGAACGCCAAAGAACCAAAGGTAGTGGCCGAAGCTGTTCCGATCGAAAGGCTTCTCGTTGAAACAGATTGTCCATTTTTAGCCCCTCATCCTTATCGGGGTAAAAGAAATGAACCAGCTTATGTAAAGCTTGTTGCAGAAAAAATTGCCGAATTAAAAGGTGTTTCTTATGAGGAATTAGCCCAAAAAACATCCGACAATGCTTTTCGCTTATTCAGCATTAATCGCTAGAAGTAATTGTCGAGTTAAAACGGAAAGTTATCTAAGTTTTTATAAAACCAGGAAATTCTACAAAAAACACCACGATCTAGTATAGTCAGTGTCGAGAAGTTTTCCTTTATTTTCAAAAACTTTCTTTGCAATAATAGACAACGATTCTACTTTTTTGCAAAGGAGGAAAGGGACCAGGTGGGCACAAGCAAGCAGTTATCTCTGAGAACGCGGTCGTTAAAAAGGAGGAATCAATGGGAATGCATTCAAACATGAAAGGGCTATCCGGTTTTAACGGAAAAAAGCTATTCATGACCATCCTTGGTTTGGTCGTGCTCGGTTTGATTTCTAGCTTTACAATTTACGAGTTAACAAAGTCATCCATAACACTAGTCCTGGATGGAGAAGAACAACAGGTGAAGTCTCACGCTGATACCGTACAGCAAGTACTAGAAGAAAATGGTGTGAAAATAGGTGAACACGATCTTGTTGCCCCTTCGAAAGATACGGCGCTTAAAGAGGGAATGGAAATCCAGTGGGATCCTGCTAAAAAGATAAATGTAACCGTTAATGGGGAAACCAAAACGGTATGGACAACAAAAGACACTATCAAAGAAGCCGTTAATGAGCTTGACTTTGCAGTTAAAGAGCATGACGAAATAACACCATCTCTTGATGAAAAAATTCAAGAAGGTATGGATATAAACTATGAATCTGCTTTTGAAGTGACATTGAACATTGGAGGGAAAGAACAGAACGTCTGGACCACTTCGACTACCGTCGCTGATCTTTTAAAACAACACGAGGTTACATTAGGTAAACTCGACCGGGTTGAACCTGAAAAAGGCGCTGAACTTGCCGGCAAAGCACAGGTTAACGTTATTCGAGTAGAAAAGGTCACCGATGTAGTGGAAGAACCGATCGACTATCAAACAGTAACACGCAAAGACAGCTCTTTGCTAAAAGGTAAAGAGAAGCTTGTTGAATCCGGAGAAGAGGGCCGTAAAGCAAAGCATTTTGAAGTCATCCTGGAAAACGGCAAAGAAGTATCCCGCAAGCTAGTCAAGGAAGAGGTTGTCAAGGACAGCAAAAACAAGGTTGTTGCTGTCGGAACGAAAGTTGTAAAACCGGTTGTAAAACAGACAGTATCGAGAAGTAAAGCTCCTTCTAAAAGCAGCAAAGAGTTTTATGTAAGAAGTACTGCCTATACTGCAAATTGTTCCGGTTGTTCTGGGATAACTGCTACAGGATTCAACTTGAAAGCCAACCCGAATGCAAAAGTGATAGCCGTAGATCCTGGTGTGATTCCTCTTGGAACAAAAGTCTACGTAGAAGGATACGGTTATGCGATCGCAGCTGATACAGGCGGCGCAATTCGCGGAAATAAAATCGACGTATTCTTTTCTTCTAAATCACAGGCATATGCCTGGGGGAACCGTACTGTCAAAGTTAAGATTATTAATTAGTCATGTAAAATATGATATGCTGGAAAACGCAGAGTGAGAATTTGTCTTTCTTGCTCTGTGTTTTTTATTTTTCCCAACGCATGCTTGAATAAACTAACATTTATAAATTAGAACAGGCTTTTTTCTTTTTACTAAATTTTATAAGATAGAAGCATGTTAATAAAAAAGGTATTTTTGATTTCAATTATTAGACGATTAGTTAGCTTGAAAGGTTTCAATTTTTGGAGGATAAAATGAAAATAAAAGAAGTTATCGTGGTTGAAGGGAAAAGCGATACGATAGCTGTACAGCGTGCTGTCAAAGCGGATACCCTGGAAACAAACGGATCAGAGATAAGTGAAAGTACTTTAAATCAGATTGAATTAGCACAAAAGCGAAGAGGCGTTATCGTATTTACAGATCCCGATTTTCCTGGAGAACGTATACGTAAAATCATTAGCGAGAGAGTTCCGGGATGTAAACATGCATTTTTGCCTAAAAAAGAAGGGATTGCAAAATCGGGAAAAGGGCTTGGCATTGAACATGCTTCTTGTGAGGCGATACGGTTAGCTCTCGGAAAAGTGAAGGAAGAAATGGAAGATCCTGATGAAATAATTCCGTGGGAAGACCTTATAGCCGCTGGGCTAGTTGGAGGAAGCAAAGCAAAGCAGCGTCGGGAATTACTGGGTGAGGTTTTAAATATAGGGTATATGAATGGTAAGCAATTGTATAAACGGCTTAAAATGTTTCAAGTTTCAAAAGAAGAATTTTCGCAGGCAATGCGGCGCGTTTTACAGGAGGAGAAATAATGAATAAGGACATATCAACTCCAATTCGAACAAAAGCGATCCTGGAAAAGTATAAATTTTCGTTTAAGAAAAGTTTAGGGCAGAATTTTTTAATTGATTCAAACATCCTTCGGAAAATTGTAGATCAAGCTGAGCTCGGTGAAGATTCAGCAGCCATTGAAATTGGACCCGGGATCGGTGCATTAACAGAACAGTTGGCTAGAAAAGCAGAAAAGGTAGTCGCATTTGAAATTGACCAGCGGCTCCTTCCGATATTAAAGGATACTCTTTCCCCCTATACGAATGTAAAGGTGGTCCACTCGGATGTTTTGAAAGCAGATGTAAATCAGGTGATCAAAGAGGAATTCAAGGAAGGGCAGGATATCATGGTAGTGGCAAACTTGCCCTATTATGTAACAACGCCTATTCTAATGAAGCTTTTGACAGAAAACTTGCCGGTTCGCGGTATAGTGGTCATGATACAGAAGGAAGTAGCCGATCGTATCGCAGCGTCTCCAGGAACAAAAGATTATGGTTCGCTTTCTCTAGCAGTTCAATATTATGCTGAAGCAAAAAATGCGTTGATTGTTCCGAAGACAGTATTTATGCCAAAGCCAAATGTTGATTCTGCTGTGCTTCATTTGACGATGAGAAAAGAAGCCCCTGTAGAGGTGGAAAATGAAGACTTTTTCTTTGAAGTAATTCGAGCAAGTTTTACTCAGAGAAGAAAGACCTTATGGAACAACTTAATAAACAATCTGTTTTCAAAAGAGAAGAAGGATCAGGTACAACAGGCTTTAGAAAAAGCCGGGATCGAAGGACAGCGAAGAGGGGAAACACTTTCAATGGAAGAGTTCGCCCGATTGAGCAACGAACTGATTCTATATAAATAATAGAAGGCATCACTACAAAAAGTGATGCCTTTTTTTCGTATAGGAAAGCTTTTTGGCAATAGAATGCTCGTCGGCGTTAAAAAACGAACGTTTTACTCAATTTCGGCATATCCTGTTATATGTTTTTGATGATTGCTGCACATCATTCTTTTCTCTGCCTCATACACTAAAAAAGGCGCGGCAGAGTTGATGCAGCAAAAGCGTTGCAAGGCCTAGGAGGAATAGTATGGAAATCAGAGTAGGCGATGTAGTTGCTCGACGCTCGTATAAGTGCGATTTAATCTTTCGTGTAACGAAGCTTTCACCGGATGGGAAATTTGCCGAACTAGTTGGAGAAGAAATGAGGCTGGTTGCGGATTCCCCGCTTGATGACCTTGTTATTATCGATCAAACGGAACACAAACGGTGGAGGGAAAAAGAAAGAGAGAAAGAAGATAATTCATACCGTTTGTTCAGGCAGGATTACCAGTTGCTTAAAGCCAAACGAGAATATACTTCCACCAACTATTATAAAAAGCAAACTGCTTTTTTTGAACTCCCCGGCCGAGTACTTCATATAGATGGTGACCAGTTATATTTAAACAGATGCCTTGATATGTATAAAAGGCTGGGTGTACCTGTATATGGAGCGCATATGAAGGAGCATGAAATGCCGCAGAACGTATTGACACTGATTAATAATGTTCGGCCAGACATTTTGGTTATAACCGGTCATGATGCATTCTTGAAGAACAAAGGGGAAAAGAAGGATCTTCATTCTTATCGAAACTCAAAGCATTTTGTACGTGCTGTTAAAGAAGTACGAAGAGTACATCCTAATCTTGACCATCTTGTTATTTTTGCGGGAGCATGTCAGTCCCACTTTGAATCCCTCATTAAAGCAGGGGCAAACTTCGCAAGTTCTCCATCGCGAATCAATATTCACATGCTTGATCCTGTTTTTATTGTCTCAAAGATTTCCTTGACTTCTTTTATGGATCATGTAAATGTCTGGGATGCTCTCAGAAATACACTAACCGGGGAAGATGGATTAGGCGGTGTAGAAACAAAAGGTATTTTACGTACCGGAATGCCGATGAAGCTTAACCAAGATAGCACGACATGAGGATGAAGCCCTAATGGTTCATCAGAATGCCATTAGGGTTCTTTTTCCTGGGGATTTTTTCAAAAAATAGTTGCTCTTATTCTGAACGGTTGCTCAGTCGATAGTGAAAATTTATATACATAAAAAAAGAATTTTGATAAAGAATAAAAAAGCATAAAAAGTCATTGACATTGAATTTGCTTCGTTGTTATAATTTAAGGTTTTATTTGACAACTATATGCAAAAGATGTTATAATTTGTCTAAGTGAGGTGGATGTTCTATATGGGTAAAACGATTCCTGAGATCAAACAAACGTTAGAGTCTTATGTTGGAAAAAGGCTAACGCTTAAAGCAAATGGTGGCCGTCGAAAGACAATCCAACGCTCTGGCATCCTAGAAGAGACATATCCAGCTGTTTTTATTGTAAAATTAGATCAGGACAGTAATGCGTTTGAGCGAGTTTCTTACAGTTATACAGATGTGCTTACAGAAACAGTGGAGCTTACATTTAGTGAGGATAAGCAAATTGCAGTCAGCGGGCAGTAGACGAAAGTCGGCTGCTTTTTTGCTTTATAAGGGTATAAATATGGATCAATACGTTATCCTACACATCAACAAACAGTTTGGTTACAGAGTTAGCGTAATTATCTCCTTTGCCTCCTAACTTGATGGCATGCCAGTCAGGTTGTCGCTTTAGCAAAGATTAACTGAACAGGATACATATTTCATTCATAAAACCTTATCTGGCACAAAGACTAAGAATGTCACAGCTATGAGGAAAGGGGCTTGATTGGATGGCTAGGAACAGAGGCATCATGTCGGACCGCTTTAAAGAAGAAGTTGCTAAGGAGCTTGGCTTTTACGATACCGTCCAGAAAGAGGGATGGGGAGGAATTCGTGCACGCGACGCTGGTAATATGGTGAAACGAGCGATTGAAATAGCTCAAGAACGTTTAAGCAATCAACAGCAATAAAAGCTGTGGCAGCAAAACGGAGCCGAAAGGCTTCGTTTTTTATTGCTTATTTTTCTTCTGCAGTTTTTCGCGGGTTATTTCTGTCCATAATGAAGAAAAAACTAACAATTTCATCTGGAAATGAATAAGCGTTCGATTCTTAAGTTGTGTTTATGGTACAATGAGTCGGAATGGATAACAAGAAGGTGAATGAACGTGAAGATTTGCATTAAAGCACCTGCTAAAATTAATTTAGTACTGGATGTCTTACATAAAAGGCCGGATGGCTATCATGAAGTGGAAATGATCATGACCACAGTTGACCTGGCAGACCGATTAGAGCTGTCTAATATAAAGGGAAATAAAATTATCCTTGAATCTTCAAGCGGTTTTGTGCCTGATGATTCCAGAAACCTGGCATATCAGGCAGCGCTTTTAATAAAAGAACGTTACGGAATAGAAAAGGGAGTCCATATTAAAATTGACAAGCATATCCCGGTTGCAGCAGGACTTGCCGGTGGCAGCAGTGATGCCGCGGCTGCTTTAAAAGGACTGAATCAATTGTGGAACCTTGGGCTTTCTCATGACAAACTGGCGCAACTCGGATCTGAGATCGGGTCAGATGTCTCCTTTTGCGTTTACGGAGGGACAGCCCTTGCGACAGGAAGAGGAGAAGTCATTAAGCGAATCGACTCTCCTCCACCATGCTGGGTCATACTTGCTAAGCCTTCGATCGGTGTTTCCACTGCGGATGTTTACCGAAAGCTTAACCTGGATAAGGTAGAGCATCCTAATGTAAATAACATGATAAAGGCTCTAAAGGATAAGGACTACCAGGGTATTTGCAGGGAGATGGGAAATGTACTTGAGGGTGTTACTTTATCGATGCACCCTGAAGTGAACAGAATTAAGGAAAAGATGCACAGCCTTGGAGCTGACGGAGTTCTAATGAGCGGCAGCGGCCCTACTGTATTTGGATTAACGGTTCACGAATCCAGAATGCAGCGGATTTATAACGGACTTCGCGGATTCTGTGACCAGGTCTATGCTGTAAGGCTTATCGGAGAAAGAACACTTGAATAAAACCGTACAAAAATGTTATATTAACCATAAATATTCGGTTTTGGGGGTTCTTTTATGAAACTAAAAAGAAGTGCGCGGCTTGTTGATATGACCAGGTTCTTACTGGAGCATCCTCATCGCCTTGTGCCTTTAACTCATTTTTCCGATCGTTATGGTTCTGCTAAGTCTTCTATTTCCGAAGATTTAGGTATTATTAAAGAAAGTTTTGAGCAACAGGGAGCGGGGTCGTTAATAACGGTTCCAGGTGCGGCAGGTGGAGTAAAATATATTCCTTTATCCAATGAAGAAGAAGCTGCACAAATAATTGCTGATTTAAGCGAAAGGCTTTCAAAGCCGGAACGGATTTTGCCCGGTGGCTATCTTTATATGACAGACATATTAGGAAACCCGGAACTGATGAATAAAATTGGACGGCTGTTTTCTTCCGTTTTTGCTGACCGCTCGATCGATGTCGTGATGACTGTGGCAACAAAAGGGATTCCTCTTGCTTACGCGGTAGCTACATACTTAAACGTTCCAGTAGTTATTGTTCGTCGCGACAGCAGGGTCACCGAGGGTTCCACAGTCAGCATCAACTATATCTCCGGGTCTTCTAAGCGGATCCAAACGATGGCGCTGGCTAGAAGAAGCCTTGAAGCAGGTTCTCGCGTTCTTGTCATTGATGATTTTATGAAAGCTGGCGGAACAATTCAGGGTATGGTGAGTTTATTAGAGGAATTCCAGGCAACCGTTGCTGGAATCGGCGTTCTTGTAGAAGCGCAGGGAGATATTGAAGAGCGGCTGGTTGAAGAGTTTGTTTCATTGATGAGTTTATCGCAGGTTGATGTGAAAGAAAAGAAAGTTACCGTAGAACCGGGAAACTATCGACACAAAGCAGACAAACTATTAAAAGGGGAGACTGAGTAATGAAAGCAATTCAAACGAATAAAGCACCTGCTGCTATCGGCCCTTATTCTCAAGGTATGATTGTTAACAATCTTTTTTATAGTTCCGGCCAAATTCCTTTAACACCAGAAGGTAATATGGTTGAAGGCGGAATTGAAGAACAGGCCCATCAAGTATTCCATAATATAAAAGCGGTATTAGAAGAAGCTGAGGCTTCATTAGAAACCGTTGTGAAAACGACCGTCTTTATTAAAGACATGGAGCAGTTTCCTCTGATAAATAATATATATGAAGAGTATTTTTCAACACATAAACCAGCAAGGTCCTGTGTTGAGGTAGCAAGACTCCCAAAGGATGCGTTGATTGAAATGGAAGTAGTTGCTTTAATCAAATAATGTAAACTTTAAGCTTTCCTATTATATGGAGGGCTTTTTTTACTCTCATAAACGAGGTAGATTGCGGCTCACCGCCCGCGGAAAGCGAGCAACCTGAAGCGGAAGTCAACCTCTCCTCTGCTTAAATAGCAACAAAGATTGTGAACAGACTTGTATTTAAATCACTTTCTTTGGTGATGAAGTTTATTTTAATAACGATAGTATTTTTTCGCATCCATAAACCCTTTCAAATATTTTTAATATTTTTTAAAATTTAGAGAAGGATTTGCATAGGAATGAACGAATATTGATATATGCTCTAATTTATGGAAAAAGGTGGTGTACTTCAATGGAAGTTACTGATGTGCGTTTAAGACGTGTAAATACGGAAGGCCGTATGCGTGCGATTGCTTCGATTACAATTGATCATGAGTTTGTAGTTCATGATATTCGTGTCATTGATGGAAATAATGGCATGTTTGTAGCAATGCCAAGTAAAAGGACTCCAGACGGAGAATTCCGTGATATAGCTCACCCGATCTCCTCAAACACAAGGGAGAAGATTCAAACAGCAGTGCTGGCTGAATATCATCGTGTTGGGGAAATGGAAGCTGCATACGAAGAAGCCGGTGCTTCATAAAACCTGATCAATTAAGATCAGGTTTTTTTATTTTCATGGTGGGGTAAACCTTTTCTGTGGTCTTACATAAATTCCAATAATCAAATTCCACTTATGGAAATTGTTTCAAATACGTGATATTTCGCGGTTCTTTCTTGAAAAGGACCTTTTTTTGAGATATAGTCATAGTGGAAAATAGGAAGTAATGGAGGATATTCGATGAATAGATATGCAGTCGTATTAGCTGCTGGCCAGGGAACAAGAATGAAATCAAAATTATATAAAGTTCTCCATCCTGTTTGCGGCAAGCCGATGGTCGAGCATGTAGTTGATAATCTGTCAAAGCTAAATCTTGATAAGATTGTAACGATTATTGGCCATGGAGCTGAGAAAGTGGAAGAACAGCTGCAGGATCGTGTGAAATATGCCATGCAGGAAGAACAGCTTGGAACAGGACATGCGGTTATGCAAGCCGCAGATCAGTTAAGCGGAAAAGAAGGGGTTACCATTGTAGTATGCGGTGACACGCCATTGATCACAGCTGAAACGATGGAAGCGCTTTTGTCGCATCATGAGAATGAGAGTGCTAAAGCTTCTATTCTTACTGCTGAGCCAGAAGATCCAACCGGTTATGGAAGAATCGTTCGAAACTCCGAAGGGCTCGTGGAGCGTATCGTTGAACACAAGGATGCGACAGAACAAGAACGTAAAATCAAAGAGATCAATACTGGCATTTTCTGCTTCGATAATAAAGAACTTTTCGAGGCGTTAAAGCATGTAAATAATGATAACGTCCAGGGTGAATACTATTTACCGGATGTCATTGAAATCCTGCAAAAGCGTGGAGAAAAAGTAGCGGCTTTTAAAACCCCGCATTTTAATGAAACGATCGGGGTCAATGACAGGGTTGCACTTGCACGGGCGGAACGTTTATTAAAGCAAAGGATAAATGAACAGCATATGAGAAACGGGGTTACGATCATTGATCCTGAGAACACTTATATTTCTGCTGATGCACAAATTGGCCACGACACTGTTATTTATCCAGGAACAACGATTCTAGGAGAAACGAAGATCGGAGAAGATTGTATTATTGGTCCTCAAACAGAGATCAAAGATAGTAGTATTGGTAATGAAGCTACCATCAAGCAATCCGTTGTCCATGATAGTGAAGTAGGCAATGCTGTGAAGATCGGCCCGTTTGCACATGTTCGCCCTCAATCAATAATAGGTGAAGAAGTGAAAGTTGGGAACTTTGTTGAAATCAAAAAGTCTAAAATGGAAAAAGGAAGTAAGGCTTCTCACTTAAGTTATATCGGTGATGCAGAAATCGGTAAAGAAGTTAATCTGGGCTGCGGCTCTATAACAGTTAACTATGATGGCAAAAACAAGCATCTAACAAAAGTGGAAGACGGCGCATTTATTGGCTGCAACGTAAACTTAGTCGCACCAGTTACAGTTGGAAAAGACGCTTTTGTAGCAGCTGGTTCTACGATAACAGAGGATGTTCCGTCCGAATCACTGTCAATCGCTCGCTCTCGCCAAACAAATAAAGAAGATTATTTAAAAAAGAATAAATAAGAACATTTTTATTGGAGGGGTATCGGCCAATGGCTAGTTATTTAGATCCAAACTTGAAAGTTTTCACATTAAACTCAAACCCAGATCTAGCTGAACAAATCGTAGAACATATCGGAGTTAAGATGGGTAAATGTTCGGTTACTCGATTCAGTGATGGAGAAATCCAGATCAATATCGAAGAAAGTATTCGCGGATGTGATGTTTATGTGATCCAGTCTACTTCTGCTCCGGTTAATGAACATATCATGGAGCTCTTGATCATGGTAGATGCATTGAAGCGTGCTTCTGCTAAAACAATCAACGTTGTTTTACCGTATTATGGATATGCTAGGCAGGATCGTAAAGCAAGATCCCGTGAGCCCATAACAGCCAAATTGGTCGCAAATCTTCTTGAAGTTGCTGGCGTTACACGCGTAATTACACTTGATCTTCATGCGACCCAAATTCAAGGGTTCTTCGATATCCCTGTTGACCAATTACTTGGTGTGCCGATTCTTGCTAAACACTTTAGGGAAAAGAATCTTGAAGATATCGTAATCGTTTCTCCTGACCATGGAGGGGTTACAAGGGCAAGAAAGCTTGCAGATCGTCTCAAAGCTCCAATCGCGATTATCGATAAAAGGCGCCCGCGTCCAAACGTGGCAGAAGTAATGAATATTGTTGGTAATATTGAAGGGAAAACAGCCATCATTATCGATGATATAATTGACACTGCAGGGACGATTACATTAGCTTCCAATGCGCTTGTCGAGAATGGGGCAAAAGAAGTATATGCTTGCTGTACGCATCCGGTATTATCCGGCCCTGCCATTGAAAGAATCCAAAACTCTAAGATTAAAGAATTAGTGATTACAAATACGATTCCACTTCCAGAAGAAAAAATGATCGATAAAATCACACAGTTGTCCGTGGCGCCGCTGTTAGGTGAAGCAATCATCCGCGTTCATGAGCAGCTTTCTGTAAGCAAGCTCTTCGACGAATAAGGTTTAGATTGGCCTGAATAAGGGTATATCATATAAAGATATCTAAAAACGTATTCAGGAAGGTGATGAACTAATGGATGCAACATTAAAAGCAGAGGATAGAGCGGTCACAACCAGAGCTCACTTAAGGGAAATCCGCAAAAACGAGGGATTGCCGGGTGTACTATATGGAAAAGATCGGAAAAGCGCCCCCGTTTCTGTCGATGCCAATGAATTTTTCAAAGTGTATCGTCAGGTAGGGAAAAATGGCGTTATCTCACTAGACTTTGCTGACCAGGGGAAGTATCCAGTTATGGTTCATGAACTGCAGTATGATTCAATCAAAGGAACGCTGGTGCACGTGGACTTTTTCTCCGTTGACTTAAATAAAGAGGTCGATGCAGATGTTCCTGTACAGATTGTTGGAGAAGCTGCAGGAGTAAAAGAAGGCGGAGTCCTTCAGCATATGCTACATGACATTACTGTTCGTGCCAAACCAAATGATTTCCCTGACAGCATTTCTGTTAATGTGGAAAAACTTGAAATTGGGGATACCCTTCAAGTTGGAGATCTCGAAAAATCTGGCAAATATGAAATTCAAGCTGATGATGAAGAGCCGATCGTTTCAGTCGTTCCTCCTTCCAAAGAGCCGGAAGAAACAGAGGAAGAGGAAGACACTGGGGAAGCAGCAGGCGTTGTCAGCGGTCAGGTTGAGGATAACGAAGATAAAGAAGACAGTGGTCAGGAAGAGAATACAGAAGAATAAAGGGAAAGGCGTAACCTGCAGGTTACGCCTTTTTAACCATGTAATCATGCTCCTTATGTATTACTAAGCGAGAAATGCATGAAAGCTTAAAGTTACCCATAAAATGAGATATCGGAAAATTAATGTTTGCAAAAAGATTATTGAAGTCATATGGTAGATAGGAGAACCAGGTGCGAAAGCAAGCAGGTTGAAAGTGAGGAAGGAATTGTGAAATTAATCGTTGGACTTGGAAATCCGGGTAGAAAATATGAAGACACCCGTCACAACATTGGATTTAAAGTGATCGACCAATTATCAGAAAAGCTGGGGATTGAGCTCGATAATAAAAAATTTAACGGGATCTACGGGAAAAAGAATATAGAAGGAGAATCCATTTTCCTGTTGAAACCTTACACATATATGAATTTATCTGGAGAATCAGTACGCCCTATAATGGATTACTTTGATATTCCACTCGAGGATTTACTGGTTGTTTATGATGATCTTGATTTGCCAGTCGGAAAGATTCGCCTGAGGCAAAAGGGGAGTGCCGGAGGGCATAATGGAATAAAATCATTGATCGCACACTTGAACAGCCAGGATTTTAAGAGAATCAGAATTGGGGTCGACCGTCCGCCATCTGGCATGTCGGTTCCTGACTATGTGTTGAGTAGGTTTAGAAAAGAGGAAGAAGACCAGATTAAGAATGCAGTTAATAAATCTGCAGCAGCCAGTGAAAAGTGGATAAACACACCTTTTTTAGAAGTCATGAATGAATTTAACCAATGAATAGATTCCAAGCTTAACGTCCATACTAGGAAAAGAAATGGATGTTAAGGAGGACTTTTCATATGACTATCACCTATCAGTGCCGCCACTGCGGACAAGAGGTAGGAAAGCTTGAACAACAAAGTTGTACGATAGATAAGCTGGGATTTAACCAGTTGACGAACCAGGAACGGCAGGAAATGATTGAATATCATAACGATGGTACCATGACGGTGAAAACGATTTGTGAAGATTGCCAGGAAGCTTTAGAGAGAAACCCTCATTATCATCAATTGCACTCTTTTATTCAATAAGCGCTTTGGGTTTTTCCAAAGCATTTTTGCGTTGTTTTGGCTCTTTAAAAAAGTTTGGTTTTAATAGATGAAAATGAAAGAAACCTTACACCACGACCCGTTAGTTTGAGAGGGGAGAAAATCAAAATATGTTAGGACTTCGAAATTACTTCAGTAAAGGCGATGAGGTTCAAACGTTACTAGATGGAATCGATGGGGGGCTAAAAGAGCAGCTGGTTTCCGGACTATCAGGTTCAGCCAGGATGCTATTAATAGCTTCTCTTTATAATGCGACAAAACGCTCTACATTGATTATTACCCACAACCTATACCAGGCTCAAAAGTTATATGAGGACTTGACAGATCTGGTAGATCCAAAAGAAGTTTTTCTATACCCGGTAAATGAACTGATATCCTCAGAAATTGCGATTGCAAGCCCGGAGCTCAGGGGCCAGAGGATTGAAGTGCTCAATCACTGGAGCGAGAGCCAGAGCGGCATCGTCATTGCTCCGATATCTGGAGTAAGGCGGTATTTGCCGCCAAAGGAAGTTTGGAGAAAAGGACAGTTAACGTTCCATATCGGTGATGATATTAACCTGGAAGAAACATTAAAAAGGCTTGTTGCAATTGGTTATGAAAGAACGGCTATGGTTGCAACACCGGGAGAATTCAGTGTCCGCGGTGGAATCATCGACATCTATCCGCTAACGGAGAGCCATCCGGTCCGAATCGAACTATTCGACACAGAAGTGGACTCCATTCGTTATTTTAATATCGAAAACCAGCGGTCTGAGGACAAAACAGATTCGGTAACGATTGGCCCTGCCGAGGAAGTGATTCTTTTTCCGGAGAATTATGAACAGGGTGCAACTAAACTTGAAGCACAGCTTGGCAAAACACTTAAAAAAGTAAAAGATAATAAAGCAAAAGAAAATTTGAATGAACATATTAATTATGAGATCGGGCAGCTAAAACGGCAGGAGGCATTCCAGGGACTTTATAAATATATGTCTTTTTATTATGAGAATCCTGCAAGTTTGCTAGATTATATGCCGGAAAATGGAACGGTAGTTTTTGATGAAGTAAGCAGGGTCCAGGAAATGTCGTCAGACCTCGACAAAGAAGAGGCGGAATGGCAGACAGCGCTCTTAAAGCAGGGAGAAATCGTCGCTGATCTTTCGTTATCTCGTCATTACGATGATCTATTTGGGAAGATTAAGCAATCCGTCATTTACCTTTCTCTGTTTTTGCGACATGTTCCGCATACGAATCCAGAAAATATCATTAATGTCTCTTGTAAATCGATGCAGAACTTTCACGGGCAGATGAACGTGTTGAAAGGCGAACTCGAACGCTGGAAAAAGGGGAAGTTTGCAGTTGTGTTTCTTGCTCCTAACCAGGAGAGGGCAAAACGGTTCGAACGGGTGCTGGACGATTACGAAATCGATGCATTGATAACAGACCCAGACGCTCCGTTAACACACGGAAGCTATCAAATCCTAATCGGAGATCTGAGCGGCGGTTTTGAATTGCCGATGCAAAAGCTTGCAGTGTTAACAGAAGCAGAGGTGTTCACAACCAAAACCAGGAAGCCGCGCAGAACTCAAAAATTATCAAATGCTGAGCGCATCAAAACATATACAGAGCTAAAAGTAGGAGACTATGTTGTCCATGTTAATCATGGAATCGGGAAATACCTTGGCATTAAAACGCTAGAAATTAACGGGATTCATAAAGATTACCTTTATATTAGCTATTCTGGAAACGATAACCTGTATGTTCCTGTCGATCAAATTGACCAGGTTCAAAAATATGTTGCTTCGGAAGGAAAAGAACCCAAGATTTACAAGCTTGGCGGCAATGACTGGAAGAAGGTTAAACGTAAAGTCCAGTCATCTGTCCAGGATATTGCTGATGATCTTATCAAGCTTTATGCAGAGAGAGAGGCAAGCAAAGGCCATCGATATCCTAAAGATGACGAAGCGCAGCGGGAATTTGAAGCTTCTTTCCCTTATCAAGAAACAGAAGACCAACTCCGTGCTATTCAAGAAATTAAAGAGGATATGGAAAAAGAAAGGCCGATGGACCGACTGCTGTGCGGCGATGTAGGATACGGAAAAACCGAAGTTGCAGTAAGGGCTGCTTTTAAAGCGATCATGGATGGAAAACAGGTTGCTATTCTCGTTCCGACAACGATCCTTGCCCAGCAGCACTTTGAAACGCTTCGCGAACGGTTTGCAGACCATCCGATCAACATCGGGCTGTTAAGCAGATTCCGTTCCAGGAAAGAACAAAACGAAACGCTTAAAGGATTGAAAAATGGCTCGATCGATGTGGTAGTTGGAACGCATCGGATCCTTTCTAAAGACATTAAGTATAACGATCTCGGCTTACTCATCGTCGATGAAGAGCAGCGTTTCGGTGTAACCCACAAAGAAAAGATAAAACGAATGAAAGCTAACGTGGACGTACTTACGTTAACAGCTACACCGATCCCGAGGACACTCCATATGTCATTACTTGGTGTAAGGGACCTTTCCGTGATCGAAACGCCTCCTGAAAACCGTTTTCCGGTTCAGACTTATGTAGCTGAGTTCAGTGCCGCCCTTGCCAGGGAGGCGATAGAGCGTGAATTGGCACGAGGCGGCCAGGTGTATTTCCTCTATAACCGTGTGGAGGATATCGACCGGATGACGGAGCAAATCCGTTCGCTCGTACCGGATGCAAAGGTTGCATTTGCACATGGACAAATGAGTGAATCTGAACTAGAGTCTGTCATGATCGATTTTCTTGATGGCAATTATGATGTGTTAGTGAGCACAACGATTATTGAAACAGGAGTCGATATTCCTAATGTGAACACACTCATTGTATATAATGGCGATAAAATGGGGCTTTCACAACTTTACCAGCTACGTGGCCGTGTAGGAAGGTCAAACAGAGTAGCATACGCCTATATTACTTATCAAAGGGACAAAGTATTGACTGAAGTTGCAGAAAAGCGACTTCAGGCAATCAAGGAATTCACCGAACTTGGTTCTGGTTTTAAAATTGCGATGCGCGATCTGTCTATTCGTGGTGCCGGGAACCTCCTTGGTGCAGAACAGCACGGATTTATCGATTCGGTTGGCTTTGACCTTTACTCTGAAATGCTGCGCGAAGCAATCGAAGAAAGAAAAGGGAACAAACCGAAAGAAACGCCTTTCTCTGTGGAAATCGAGATTGATGTAGACGCATATATTCCGCAAAGCTACATTCAGGATGAACGGCAGAAAATCGATATGTACAAACGGTTTAAAGGATTAAAGTCATTGAAGGATGTAATTGACCTTCAAGATGAAATGCTCGACAGATTTGGCGATTTTCCTGAAGAAGTAGAATATCTATTCTCTATTGCAAGAATCAAGGAGTTCGCAAGGCGCTTGAAAGTGGAGTCTGTTACCCAAAGAAAACAGGATATCGTTCTAACGTTTTCTGAAGACGCAAGGGAAATCGTAAAGGGTGAAGATATTTTTGAAATCGCGAATGAATATGGAAGAAAGGTTTCGCTTGGAGCAGACGGAAACAAAGTAAAGCTGGCAGTAAAAGGTCGCGGCATGGAGATGAACGAACAAGTAACCCTTGTTGAAAAGATACTGGAAAAAATTACAAAAACCGGAAGAAAGACGAGGAATGCTGGATAAAGGCAGGCTGTTTTGCTGCCTGTTAATTGGATGATTAAAACAATTTTGACATGATTGTGAATAGATATGGCACGACGACGGATAATAAAAGAAAGAAATTGGTACTCACCCCACAAAAAGAGAAAAAATCCGTTAAAATTCAGTATCCAACAACCTTGATGAAAGTGAGGCAACTTAGATGAAAGCAACTGGTATTGTTCGTCGTATCGATGATTTAGGCCGTGTCGTAATTCCAAAAGAAATTCGCAGAACATTACGTATTCGTGAAGGTGATCCACTGGAAATCTTTGTCGACAGAGAGGGAGAAGTTATTTTAAAGAAATATTCTCCGATCAGTGAACTTGGCGATTTTGCAAAAGAATATGCAGAATCGTTAGCGGAAAACTCTGGGCACCTTGTTTTAATTTCCGATCGCGATGTTTTTATAGCAGTCGCGGGGGGTTCTAAAAAAGAATACCTTAACAAAAATATTGGCATTACAGTTGAAAAGGCAATGGAAAATCGTAAAACGAGTGCTGATAATGCCCAGGCTGAGCTGGTAGATGGCAATCAGATTGAAGACAGCCATGTGATTGCTCCAATTATTGCAAATGGTGATCCGATCGGTGCCGTTCTTATGGTTGCAAAAGAAAATGACAAGCTCGGCGAAATCGAACAACGTTTGTGTGAAACAGCAGCAGGATTTTTGGCACGACAGATGGAACAATAATGTCTTCATCTTATCTTTATCACCATCTTTAAGGAGAAAGCTTTTTAGCTTCTCCTTTTTTTAGTGGTTGTAAACAACCTGGAGATGGCTGCATTATATATAAAAGCTTTCCTGAAAAATAAACGAGTGTTTCCTGCTAGATAGGGAAAAAGAAAATAATGCGTAAAGATTAGGGAGATATGCTATAATGCATAAAGGATTTTACATATATTTCATTTGATTTTTTCAGGAAGGTGTAAGCATGAACGCCTCTAACAATAAAAGCTTCTGGCAGGGCGCAGTACTGTTAACGGCTGTTGCGCTCGTTATGAAGGTTATGAGTGTAGGGTATCGAATTCCATATCAGAATTTAGCAGGAGATCTAGGCTTTTACGTCTATCAGCAGGTTTATCCCTTTTACTCCATCGTGATTATCCTTGCGACCTACGGCTTTCCGGTCGTAATCTCAAGGCTTGTTTCAGATAGCAACTCGAAAGGGGATCATTTAGGGGCGATTGACGTTGCGCGCATTTCCTTTTACAGTCTTGCTTTTATCGGTTTGGTTTCTTTCGCTGTTCTTTTTTCAAGCGCGCCGTATATTGCGGGGCTAATGGGTGATAGAGCCCTCTCCCTTCCGCTCAGAGTAACTTCGTTTTCTTTCTTAGTAATGCCGCTGATCGCATCAGTTAGAGGGTATTTTCAAGGAAAAGAAAATATGTTCCCGACTGCAGCCTCACAGCTGATCGAGCAAGCTGTCCGCGTTATTGCAATCCTTTTATTAACGCTTTCTATTATAAAGGGCGGTTACGGAGCCTATGCTGCAGGAACAGGTGCAGCTGCCGGCTCGGTTATCGGCGGCGGTGCAGCAGTGTTATTTCTCCTGTTTTATTTTTTATATCGAAAAAAAACAATAAACAGAGAGACAGGCAATGGAAAGAGAAAACTTTCGATAAAAGTGGTTTTGATTCGACTGTTAAAAGAAGGCTTTGCAATTTGCGTTAGTGCTCTTGTTCTTGTTTTGATCCAGCTGGTCGATGCGTTAACAATTGTTCCGTCATTGATAGAAGCTGGTTTTGACGGTCGGATCGCAAGGATAACCAAAGGGGTATTCGACCGGGGCCAGCCTTTGATCCAGCTCGGAACTGTACTTGCTACATCTCTTTCACTTTCTCTTGTTCCCGTTATTACGAAAGCTTATTTAAAACGGGATTTCGAGACCATTATCTATTATTCATCGATCGCCCTGAAGGTTAGTGTAGTGATAGGTGTTGCAGCTGCAGCAGGATTGGCAATAATTATTGAACCTGTCAACACGATGCTGTTTACGGATAACGCCCGATCACTTGAACTTGGAGTGCTAGGAGTATCTTTATTGTTTAGCTCTATCGCCCTTACTGCAGCAGGTATTTTGCAGGGGATGGATGCAGCCAGGGAAGTTGCCTGGTATGTTGTCCTCTTAATCGGTTTGAAGGTTTTGCTTAACCTTTCCCTTGTGCCTGCTTTCGGATTGATGGGTGCAGCTTTTTCTACAGTTGGTGTATTTTCTCTCTTTGCATTTCTTAGCGTTCTTTCCATTCATAAAAAAACCGGTTTGTTTTACAAAGCGAAATTTAAAGGGATTAAGGTGTTTGCTAGCATGGCGGCAATGATTATTGTAGTCGGGATCTGGAAAGAAACACTTTACGTCATTTCTGGAGAGGAAGACCGTATGTCAGCTGCAGTGATAGCGGTAAGCAGCTCATGCATTGGTGCTGTGAGCTACTTGCTCGCTTTATTAAGGTTACATGTATTCAATGATGAAGAGTTGCTTCTTTTGCCAAAAGGAGATAAACTTCTTTCCTTTTCAAGGCTCGTAAGAAGGGAAAAGGCAGAAACTTAATAATTTCAGTAAATAAGTTTGTTGGCACTTTGTCTTTGGAAATGATAAATGATAGCATCAAGTTGATGGAAGGGGATGACTCAAAAACAAAGTGTCAGCCCCATTGTTTTAGGGATCTATAATTTTAGGTTTAGTTGGAAAGAATCGTTGCTTAAACAGATGTAAAGGAGCTAATGGAATGGCAAATACCTTAACAATAGTCGGGCTTGGTGCAGGTGGAATGGAGCAGCTGACGATGGGAAGCTACAGGCTTCTTAAAAATGCAGAAACCCTTTATATTAGAACGGCTCATCATCCTGTCGTAAAAGAGTTAAAGGAGGAAGGAGTCCAGTTTACCTCGTTCGATCAATTCTATGAGAAAAATGATTCCTTTGAAGATACATATCGTGCTATTGTGGATCAATTATGGCAGGAAACAGTTGGTAAAGATGTTGTTTATGCTGTTCCGGGCCATCCGCTTATTGCAGAGCAAACAGTGCAAACCTTGCTGCATGAAGCAGAGGAGAAAGGTGTTTCCATAGACATCGCTGGAGGACAAAGCTTTTTGGACCCCATGTTCTCAGCGCTTAAAATAGACCCGATCCAGGGATGCCAGATTCTTGATGCAACAAGGTTTTCACGAAGTGAGGTTCAAATTCGCCAGCATCTGATTTTTGTACAGGTATATGATGCTTTTGTGGCCTCAGAAGTGAAATTAACATTGATGGAGCTTCTTCCTGACGATTATGGAGTGACGGTTGTCCGCGCGGCAGGAAACAAAGATGAGTCTGTTATTAAAATTCCCTTATATGAACTAGACCGGTCGGTGGAAGTCGATAATCTTACAGCAGTGTATGTGCCTCCTGTATCTGAGGATGCTTTGCTTTATGGAGATTTTGAATACTTAAGGGAAGTCATCGCTGCACTGAGAGGCCCGGATGGTTGTCCGTGGGATAAGAAGCAAACACATGAATCGTTAAAGAAGTATTTGATCGAGGAAGCTTATGAAGTGCTTGATGCGATCGATGAACAGGACGAGGACCATCTGGCTGAAGAGCTCGGTGATGTTTTGCTGCAGGTGATGCTGCATGCTCAAATCGGCGAGGATGAAGGAATGTTTACGATCGCTGATGTGGTAAGCAACTTGAATGATAAGCTGGTTAGAAGACACCCGCATGTATTTGGCGAAAAACAGGCAGAAAATGCCGAAGAGGTGTCTGCTTTATGGGAGGATATAAAGAAAGAAGAAGGTTACCGGCCGGAAAAGTCTCGCCTTGATAAAATCAATAAAGCGCTGCCGGGTGTGCTAAGGGCATATGAACTTCAGAAAAGCGCTGCAGAGATCGGATTTGATTGGAGTGAGCCCGAGCCGATCTGGGATAAAGTAACGGAAGAACTGGAAGAGTTCATGCAAGCACTGGCAAAGGAAGACGAGCAGGAAAAAATTAGCGAGTTTGGAGATATACTGTTTGCGCTGATTAATCTGGGCAGGTATTATAAGATTAATCCAGAAGAAGCGGTTTTAAGGACAAATAGCAAGTTTTATAACCGTTTCCGTTATATTGAGGAGCAACTGGCTGCACGGGGGCTTAAAGGTGAGGAGCTAACGCTTGATGAACTGGACAGCCTGTGGGATGAGGCGAAAGGAAAGGGACATTAATATAAGCTATGCAAGATGATTTTCCCCATTTGCTTTGTGGTCCCTATTTGTATAAGTGTCCTTTGAGGCAGGTAGTGGTTTAATAATACTTTTAAAAAGGAAATCTCCCTTAAATGAAGAATTTTGCTAGTAAATGATTCGATAGGAGGATGAAGTAATGAATAAAGGCGAATTGGTGACGAATTTATCTGAGAAGTCAGGTTTACCAAAGAAGGATGTTGAAACGGTTGTCAGTGGGATGCTTGATGAGATTACTGAAGCACTGAAGAATGGGGAAAAGGTACAGTTTGTCGGCTTTGGGACGTTTGAAACAAGAGAACGTGCAAGCCGTACCGGCCGAAATCCACAGACCGGTGAAGAGATTTCGATCCCTGCATCTACTGTTCCTGCGTTTAAAGCCGGAAACAAGTTGAAGGAAGCGGTTAAGTAATGCGTCTTGATAAGTTTTTGAAAGTTTCACGGCTGATCAAACGCCGGTCTGTTGCAAAAGAAATTTGCGACAAAGGAAGAATTGAAATTAATGGCCAGGCAGCAAAGGCCGGTTCAAATGTGAAACCAGGGGATGAATTGAAGATCCGTTTCGGCAACAAGATTGTTACTGTACAGGTGGAAGAAGTAAAAGAAACAACTCGAAAAGAAGAAGCTTCGGAAATGTATACAGTGCTAAAAGAAGAAGGAATTGAACAATCTCTTTAAAAGGGCCTGAAAGGTACCGACCCCCGAAAGTTAGAGTAATAAATCTAACTTTCGGGGGTGTTTTTATGGCCAAATATAGTGAGGAATTTAAAATAAAACTTGTCA
>NZ_SWLG01000003.1 GCF_005747095.1 Exobacillus caeni
GTGAACACTTTATCGGCATGTTCAACGCAGGCGGAGAAGTGTTCATGGGTCTGGTGACGGGAATCGTCCCGACGCTTGTCGTGTTGCTGACATTCACATACGCAATCATGAAGTTTATCGGGGAGGAACGGGTGAACCGGGCGATTCAGTTCGCTTCCAAGTACATGCTGCTTCGCTACACGGTAATGCCGATCCTTGCCGTATTGATTCTAACGAACCCGATGGCATACACCTTCGGTCGCTTCTTGCCGGAAAAGCAGAAGCCGGCATTCTACGATTCGGCGGTATCCTTCGTCCATCCGGTCACATCGCTGTTTCCTTACGCTAACGCAGGTGAGTTGTTCGTGTATCTTGGCATCGCAAACGGGATCAAAGAAGCGGGGTATTCGATCTCAGAGCTCGCGGTCCGTTACTTCCTCGTCGGAATCGTCATCATCCTGCTTCGCGGAATCGTGACCGAGCTGATCACGAAATACCTGGCGAAGCGAAACGACGCAAGCGTGTTAGAAGGGGGAAACTAAGATGGCACATCGTGCAGTATTTGTCTCAAAAGGACCGGGAGGCTGGGGAACAGGCCTTCATATCGAACCGAGCGGGAAGAAGACGAAGGTCGTCTCGATCACAGGAGGCGGGATTCATCCTGTTGCCCGAAAGATAGCGGAACTGACCGGAACAGAAGCGGTCGATGGCTTTAAGAACTCGGTACCGGAAGAAGAAACGATGTGTGTGGTCATCGACTGCGGCGGTACGGCGAGAATCGGGCTATATCCGATGAAGCGGATTCCGACCGTCGATATTCTCGGTTCTTCTCCATCCGGCCCGCTCGCCAAGCATATCACAGAAGATATCTTCGTATCCGGTGTTACGCCAAACGAAGTTTCGGCCGCTGAAGGGGCAGAGGAAAGTGCGGGGGCACAGGAAGAACTGGATCCGACATTCGATACGACGGATAAAGATAAATTCCAGGAAGAATACCAGCGGGTGAAGAGCGAACAGCTCGATAACAGTGATAACTGGCTGATGCGGTTCTCCCGAGGGATCGGAAAAGTTACCGGAACGCTTTACCAGGCGGGGCGTGACTCGGTGGACATGCTGATCAAGAACATCATCCCGTTCATGGCGTTCGTCAGTATGCTGATCGGAATCATCAACTACACGGGAATCGGCGATGTCATCGCGAATACGATGTCACCGCTCGCGAGCTCTTTATGGGGCTTGATCGTGATCGTCGTTATTTGTACGCTGCCGTTCCTGTCGCCGATCCTTGGCCCTGGAGCCGTCATCGCCCAGGTCATCGGGGTGCTGATCGGAAGCCAGATCGCGCTCGGGAACATCCCGCCGCAGTTCGCGTTGCCTGCCCTGTTTGCGATCAACGGCCAGGTGGGATGCGACTTTATCCCGGTCGGGTTGTCGCTGGGAGAAGCGAAGCCGGAAACGATCCAGTACGGGGTGCCTGCCGTGCTCTACAGCCGCCTGATCACAGGGGTTGCGGCAGTTGTTATCGCTTATTTTGCCAGCTTTGGCATGTACTAATATGAAAAGAAAACGCTCTCTTTTCAGAATTTCTTTTTCAAGTTATGATATAAATAGTCTAACTAACTTCCCTTAAATTTCTAATATATTCTTAAAAATCATTATGCTACCTATTTTCAAAGTTTAGCAAATTGTAAAGCTCCTTAAGGAATGTCCTATAATAAACTTTGTACAAAATAGAACAAGAGCATAACTGGAAAAGGAGATTTTCAATGGCTATTCTCGAAGATAGAAGGTTATTGGTGAAAATCGCACATATGTATTATGAAGAGAGAGCTACACAGTCACAGATCGCTGCAAAGATAGGTGTAAGCCGTTCATTGATTTCAAAATATCTTGCAAAAGCAAGGGACCAGGGTATTGTTGAAATCATCATCCATGAAGATGATGACCAAAAGTACCGCAAGTTGGAGAGCAAGATCGAACAGCAATATGGACTAAGAGAAGTCATCTGTATAGATAGTGTGGAATACGAATCATCAAAAATAAGGCTCGGAAATGCTGCAAGCCAGTATTTATTGAGAGTGATTAAAGAAAACCAGATTGTTGGAATTTCTTCAGGTACAACGTTAAATGAGGTTTCGAAAGCAGTTTCAACAAACCAGGAGTTTCCGTCCGTTACCTTTGTACCGTTAGTTGGCGGTGTAGGAAATGAACGGGTAGATATTCATTCTAATTATCTTGTAGCCAGGTTTGGCGAGGAACTAAAGTCCAATTATGAGTTGCTTCATGTACCAGTTATCGTCGATAGTAAAGAGGCGAAAGAGGTCATGATGCGACAGCCGTCTATCCAGAAGGTTTTTAGAATGGCTGAAAACTCGGATATTGCAATTGTAGGAATTGGGGGCACGCCGGAACATTCCACGATGGTTAAGTCTTATTTGGGAACAGAAAAGGAAGACTTATTTAAAGCCCAGGAAGTTGTAGGAGACATTTGTTATAACTTTATTGATAAAGATGGAAATGCTACAAACTCTCCCTGGAATGAACGGGTAATGGCACTTGATCTTGTGAAACTAAAAAAAATACCTCTAGTGATCGGTGTGGCATCAGGAAGTGAGAAAGTGCAAGCGATCAAAGCTGCTCTAAAAGGAGAGCTTGTGGATGTCCTTATCACAGATGAAGCTACAGGCATTGCCTTAACTGAATAAAATGATTAAAAGGGATTGACTCATAGGTGTCCGACACTTTGCTTTTGAGTCAATTCCTTTTTTATCGCCCGTTTTTAGAAAATTCAACATTGACACA
Source organism: Exobacillus caeni (assembly GCF_005747095.1). GTDB lineage: Bacteria > Bacillota > Bacilli > Bacillales > Guptibacillaceae > Exobacillus > Exobacillus caeni. The sequence goes on from NZ_SWLG01000003.1 coordinate 2,782, forward strand.
ATTTTTATTTTAATTTACACTAGTTAGTAACAAATGATAATAGTTGTGGCATATGTTCCAAGAATCAATATGAAAAGTGAAGTGGCTAATTTTTATGGCCGGAAAATGTAAGCGTTTAAAATAGTGGGGAGGAATATTATATATGTCTATCTACAAACAATTGCAACAACGTGAAACAGAAAATAATCCAATAAAAGTAGGAGTCATCGGAGCAGGGCAAATGGGATTCGGTATGATCGCCCAAATTTCACGGATTCCAGGTATGGCAGTGAGAGGCATTTGCGATGTGAATGTGGAAGCTGCCAACAGAGCTGGGGATTATTATCAATCAAAAGTAGATCGTAAAGAATCAATGGTAATATCTGATGACATGCGAAAAGTAATCCAATCGAATGATGTTGAAGTAATCGTAGATGCAACCGGTGTACCTGAAGTAGGTGCGAACATTGCTTTAGAAGCGTTACGCTCCAAAAAACACCTCGTCCTATTAAACGTAGAAGTTGATATAACGATCGGATCAGTTATGCATCAAATGTTTACGAACGCAGGGTTAGTTTATACAGGATCTGCCGGAGATGAGCCTGCAGCAACTTTAGAACTGTACGAATTTGCTAAAACAATGGGCATGGAAGTTTTAGTTGCAGGAAAAGGAAAGAACAACCCATTTATACCAGAGTCAAATCCTGATACTTGCGCAGCGGAAGCAAAACAAAAACATATGAGTGCCCATATGCTTGCAGCATTTCAAGATGGAACGAAAACAATGGCCGAAATGAACTTACTGAGCAACGCAACCGGATTGGTACCTGATAAAGTGGGAATGCACGGTGTTGAAGCAAATGTTCAGAATGTTGCCGATAAGCTAGATACAAAGGATAAAGGCGGCGTCTTAGGGAAATACGGAGTAGTTGAATATGTACACGGTTTAGCACCAGGCGTATTTGTCATTGTGAAGAGTGATCTTGAGCCAGTAGATGAAGAGCTTCGTTACTTGAAAGTCGGCAAAGGTCCTCACTACACTTTTTATCGTCCATATCACCTTGCAAGCCTTGAGACACCAATTACGATTGCTAAAGCAGTACTTCAGCAGGAGTCCTCTATTCATCCGATCGGTGCACCAGTATCTGAGACAGTGGCTGTTGCCAAACGGGATGTTAAAGCTGGAGAAAGACTCGATGGAATTGGTGGTTTTGCTGTCCGTGGTGTGCTTGAAACCCACAAGGAAATGAAACAAAACGCCCACATTCCGATCGGGCTGATCAGCGGGAATGTTGTAGCCAAGAAAGACATTAAATTAGGCCAATTTTTGTCGGTAGATGATGTAGAACTTGATCCTTCTACTACTGTTTGGAAATTACGTTCTCTTCAAGATAACTTATTTCCAACACTCGTCTAAAGGGTTAAAATATTGTTATAACTTTTTACAATACTAGTCCTTTAATTTTAAAGGGGGTCTTTAGATGAAGTTTGCATTTATATTGAGTGCTGTGCTTATCGTGCAGTTTTTGTTGTCCCTTTTGCAAATTCGATACTATCGTAAAAGCATGGATAAGATTGTTAGCGATTACAAGAATAAAGAAGGCTATTATATGTTCTCTGGAATGGATAGACGAAAGTTTCGGCCAGGTGCAATCGCTGTCATCATTGTGGATCAGAACTATGTCGTACGAGAATGCCATACGCTTGGAGGATTATCTGTCCTATCAAAATTTAAACAAGTAGAAGAATATCAGGGTATCCATGTAGGAGAACTTTTAAATCGAGTTCATGTCACCGACGATTCAAAAAAGGGGAAAAAGAAAAAAGTTCCTGCTATGAATGCGGCGCTCACAATGGCTTCGGAAAATGCCCTGCTATCAGTTTCAAAAAAGAATATGACGACTGCTTAGAAAAAGGGGTGTAAGAGAGTTATGGAATGGATTCAATGGTTTGGCGAACACTTTATCGGCATGTTCAACGCAGGCGGAGAAGTGTTCATGGGTCTGGTGACGGGAATCGTCCCGACGCTTGTCGTGTTGCTGACATTCACATACGCAATCATGAAGTTTATCGGGGAGGAACGGGTGAACCGGGCGATTCAGTTCGCTTCCAAGTACATGCTGCTTCGCTACACGGTAATGCCGATCCTTGCCGTATTGATTCTAACGAACCCGATGGCATACACCTTCGGTCGCTTCTTGCCGGAAAAGCAGAAGCCGGCATTCTACGATTCGGCGGTATCCTTCGTCCATCCGGTCACATCGCTGTTTCCTTACGCTAACGCAGGTGAGTTGTTCGTGTATCTTGGCATCGCAAACGGGATCAAAGAAGCGGGGTATTCGATCTCAGAGCTCGCGGTCCGTTACTTCCTCGTCGGAATCGTCATCATCCTGCTTCGCGGAATCGTAACCGAGCTGATCACGAAATACCTGGCGAAGCGAAACGACGCAAGCGTGTTAGAAGGGGGAAACTAAGATGGCACATCGTGCAGTATTTGTCTCAAAAGGACCGGGAGGCTGGGGAACAGGCCTTCATATCGAACCGAGCGGGAAGAAGACGAAGGTCGTCTCGATCACAGGAGGCGGGATTCATCCTGTTGCCCGAAAGATAGCGGAACTGACCGGAACAGAAGCGGTCGATGGCTTTAAGAACTCGGTACCGGAAGAAGAAACGATGTGTGTGGTCATCGACTGCGGCGGTACGGCGAGAATCGGGCTATATCCGATGAAGCGGATTCCGACCGTCGATATTCTCGGTTCTTCTCCATCCGGCCCGCTCGCCAAGCATATCACAGAAGATATCTTCGTATCCGGTGTTACGCCAAACGAAGTTTCGGCCGCTGAAGGGGCAGAGGAAAGTGCGGGGGCACAGGAAGAACTGGATCCGACATTCGATACGACGGATAAAGATAAATTCCAGGAAGAATACCAGCGGGTGAAGAGCGAACAGCTCGATAACAGTGATAACTGGCTGATGCGGTTCTCCCGAGGGATCGGAAAAGTTACCGGAACGCTTTACCAGGCGGGGCGTGACTCGGTGGATATGTTGATCAAGAACATCATCCCGTTCATGGCGTTCGTCAGTATGCTGATCGGGATCATCAACTACACGGGAATCGGCGATGTCATCGCGAATACGATGTCACCACTCGCGAGCTCATTATGGGGCTTGATCGTGATCGTCGTCATTTGTACACTGCCGTTCCTGTCGCCGATCCTTGGTCCTGGAGCCGTCATCGCCCAGGTCATCGGGGTGCTGATCGGAAGCCAGATCGCGCTCGGGAACATCCCGCCGCAGTTCGCGTTGCCTGCCCTGTTTGCGATCAACGGCCAGGTGGGATGCGACTTTATCCCGGTCGGGTTGTCGCTGGGAGAAGCGAAGCCGGAAACGATCCAGTACGGGGTGCCTGCCGTGCTCTACAGCCGCCTGATCACAGGGGTTGCGGCAGTAGTCATCGCGTACTTTGCAAGCTTTGGGATGTATTAATAATAGAAGAAGATGGAGGACTTTAAATGTCAACAACGATTGTAAAAGAAATTGGGGCATTAGTGCCTACCTTTAAAAATGATAAAATTGTTATTCTTTTTGGTCCGCAGGCGCCAAAGGAATTGAGAGAAATGTCTGTTATTCATGAATTTGAGGATTTAACGGATGAGCCATTAAAAGTTGGCGGTAAAATAGAGTTTGGTGATGAAGTATTTACGATCACAGCCGTTGGGAACAAGGCAAACGACAACTTTAAAGAATTAGGCCATATTTCAATTTATTTTCAAGAAAACAACGAAGATATATTACCTGGCGCAGTTTTCGCCAGCCCGGATAACTTCCCGACTATAAATGAAGGAACAGTGATTAGGTTTAAGGATTGAAACAGAAGCGAACAAAGGCATCAATCAAATGTTTGATTGATGCCTTTGTTCTATTTTAACCAGAGTAAATTTTCCAATTGATCAAACGTTTGTTTAAAATGAATCTTGTAACCTTTATTATTGAATGATGTTGGGGGAAAAACCTTAAAATGAAGGGAAAGCAATTTTCATAGCGAATACTTATACATAGAAACTATTTAATACAGGGGATGTTAATGTGAACATCTATGATGGTAAATTGTTTAACGTTGCAATGAAGGTTTCTGACTTTGTTATTCTCAATATGATATGGATTATTCTATGTGTACCTATTGTAACTATTTTCCCGGCAACCGTAGCGATGTGCGGGGTAGTGAGACGCTGGAATAGAGGAGAAGAGCCCCCGTTATTTGTTACTTACTTTTCTCTATTTAAAGCAAACTTTCGCCAGAGTTTTATAATAGGCTTATTCTGGAGCTTTTTTATAATAGGTCTGTATCTGAATCTTTCTATTTTTGACAGTTCCATCTTAATTAAATTATTCATGCTTCTGTTAGCTAGCATAGTAGGCATTATTACAGTTTATCTTTTTCCGGTAATGGTTAATTACAATCACAGTATAATAGGACATGTAAGAAATTCGTTTTTTCTAGCCCTGCTCAGTCCTTTGAATCTTCTGTTAGTGATTTTAGTAATTATAAGTTCTGGAACCATTTATTATTATTTTCCATTGGCCATCATTTTTATAGGAAGTTATACGATGTATCTTATCTATAAAATTTGTGACCGAACATTTGAGAAAGCTGCGAAAGCGAGATCCACTTCTGTTAGTAGGTAACAAACAAAGGAGCTGACCCTTTTCGTCAGCTCCTTTTGTTTGTTATTGATTTTGATAACGGTCATATGCAGATTGCTTTGCTTTTTTAACATCATTAATTCCCATTGATTCTAACGTTTCTACGTACTGATCCCATTCTGCATCGATGTCTTTTTGACCTGTAATAAATGCGTCTCTCATTTCGTCTTTAAATGTCTGGACATCGGTAGAAGTACTCTGTACGGTTTCATTTTCTTCATTTGTCATCCATAGGATTGGTTCAAATGCCATAGAAACATCAACATCAGCCCATGTTTCCCTGGCTTCTTTTCCGAGATCGTTTAAAACCGCTTTTGATGCTTCTACACTTGATACCGTAATCCACCATGGGTTTACATACTTCGTCATGGCAAGTCCAGGGACATTTTCTTTGTCATTCATTATTTTATCCGTGAAAACTTTTTCTCCTTCTTTTTCTTTAAAAGTTTCTCCCTCGATTCCCCAGTTAAAGAACTCCTGTCCTTCTTTAGAAAATCCATAGTCAAGGTATTCGATTAATTTTTCTGGGTTTTCCGTTTTAGCAGAAATTCCAAGACCATAAGGCTGGGCGATCCGTTTGGCAGTTGAGTTCAATGAAGTAGGCTTCCCATTATATTCTAAATATGGGATGGGAGTGAACTTAAATGGGTTCCCTGCTTCTTCGGCCATCTTCATGATACGTGCCATGGAATCACTGTTATCAATAAAGCCTGCGCTCTGTCCATCTACTAATTTTTTATCATAAATATCTCCGTCATTCGTTAAGTAATCTTTGTCAAGCAGTCCTTCTTCGTATAATTTATTGAACCATTTTAAGGCTTTCTTGTATTTATCAGTGGCAGGGCCATACGTTACTTTGTTTCCTTCCAGGTACCAGTCATCCGCAACACCGAATCCATAGAACAATTTATATATTTGCGGTGCATATCCGGTAAGACCGACGAACTTCTTGTCTCCTGAGACATTTTTCTCTTTCATTGCCTTTAGAACTTCATAAAGTTCCTCGTTTGTTTTAGGTACACCTTTACCCGCTTTCTGCAGCCAATCTTCACGTAACACCATACCTTCGCTTAAATTCAGGAACTTATCCATTGTAATCCATGGCATATAGAACATTCTGCCTTCAGGATCAACGAGCTGCTTTTTTAGATCGGGATTTTCATCAAGGAGTTTCATCAGATTTGGAGCATTTTCTTTTACAAGCGGATAGATATCTAATATTCTACCCGCTTCGTAATATTGGATAGCCCTTTCTGGACTCCAGCGATACCAGATCGCATCTTCCATATTTCCCGAAGTCATCATGAGATTGAAGGATTCAGTTGCGTCTCCTGTTGGATGAACATATTTAATTTTCACCCCTGTTCGATCTTCCAGCTTATCATAAACCATTACTTCGTTATAGCTTTTTCCACCCCAGACTTCCACTGCCCCAAGCCATGTCCAGATACTAAAGTCGGAGTTATCCTTTGATTTTGCATCACCCTGTTCACTAGTTTCTTCACTACAAGCTGTTACAGCAAAGGTAAGAGCAAACACCATGAGAATTGCGACCAACTTTTTAAATGAGTTCATTCCTTTTCCCCCTTAAAATTTAGTTGAATAGAAAGCTAAACCATTTATTCTTTTAAAGAGCCTAGCATAACCCCCTTTACAAAGTATTTTTGTATAAATGGATAAACCACTAAGATAGGAATTGTACTAACAATAATTGTGGCGTATTTTAAGTTTTTAGCTACTTGATGAGTGACGTTGGCGGTATCGCCTCCAAAGTCAGATACCCTTCCCTGGATTAAAATTTCGCGCAATATTAGTTGAAGTGGGTATAACTCACGGTTTTGCAGGTAAATGGAAGCTGCAAACCAGGAGTTCCAGTGTCCAACCGCATAAAATAAAACCATAACCGCAATGATCGGTTTTGATAAAGGAAGAATAATCCTCAATAAAATCTGGAAATCGTTGGCTCCGTCGATTCTCGCCGATTCCTCAAGGCTATTCGGCAGGCCCATGAAATAAGTACGCATTAATATTAGATTCCAGGCAGACATTGCCCCTGGTAATAGCAAAGCCCATATAGTGTTATACATTCCTAACTGTTGAACAATCATATAGTTTGGGATCAGGCCACCTGTAAAAAACATCGTGAAAACAATGCTGAACATTAATATTTTTCTTCCCATCAGCCATTTACGCGAAAGCGCATAGGCGGCAAGAGTAGTCAGTACGATGTTAATGGTGGTGCCGAGGACTACGTAAAATACGGAATTTCGAAATCCTTTTAAAATTAGCTCGTTTTGAAAGACCGCGATATAGGAATCGATTGTAAATCCCTGTGGTATTAGCATAAGGGAACCATGCTTTGCTATTTCTGAAACAGAGCTAAGGGAAGCGACTAAAATATAGTAAATCGGGTAAATGCTTAATACCATCAGAATGGTGAGCAATATATACACAGATGAATCAAAAATTTTATCTCCAGTTGTTTTGCTATGTTGCATAACAACACCTCCTTCTTACCACAAACTGTTGTCTGAAATTCGTCGGCTTATAGCGTTTGCAATAATGAGCAGTGTAAAATTAACCATCGTATTAAATAATCCAACTGCTGTTGCGAAGCTAAATGCGGAATGTTCAATCCCTTTTCGATAAACATAGGTCGAGATTACATCTGCTGTTTCATATGTCAGAGGCTGATAGAGTAAGAGGATCTTTTCAAACCCGGTACTCAGTAAATTACCAAGAGTTAAAATTAAGATGATCACAATGGTCGGCCTGATAGCAGGGAGTGTAATATGCCACATTTTTCGGAACCTTCCTGCGCCATCTATTTCGGCTGCTTCATAAAGATTAGGGTTTACATTCGAGAGGGCAGCAAAATAAATGATAGAACTCCAGCCGATTGTCTGCCACACTTCACTCGATACATAAATAGTTCTAAAATATTCTGGAAACTGCAAAAAAGGAATGGATCCTGCACCCATTAAATCACGTAATTGGTTTATCATACCGTCCGTTGCAGTAAAGTCCTTTATGATCCCGACGACTACTACTAAAGAAATAAAGTGTGGGATATAAGTGATGGTTTGGACACTTCTCTTAAATATGCGGTTGCGAACCTCGTTCAACAGTAATGCAAGGATGATTGGTGCAGGAAAACCAAAGATAAGAAGCCAGAAATTTATCAGAAAAGTATTCTTAATTAAACGCCAAAAATAATAACTGTTAAAAAACTCTGTAAAATGTTTCAATCCTACCCAGGAGCTCTCAAAGAATCCGACACCAGGAATATAATCCTGAAAGGCAATGACGATCCCGATCATTGGCCAGTAGTGAAAGATCAAATAATATAAGACTACTGGCACCAGCATCAGGTAAACATATTTCCCTCGATTAAATTCTCTAAGAAATCGCTTTAGGAAGGATGGCTTTCCTTTTGTTACCAAAATAGCCTTTTCAGATTGATTTTTCAGGACTGTCGTGTTTTTCATAGATTAAAACCTCCCAGTAAAGCAAGTTTATAAGAGGAGAACTACCTCCTTTCTCAAGCAACGCTATTATTAAAAGATTACTTAAGAATTAAGTGGTCAACCCAGAAGCAATAGTCTCCACCAATGGATGTGATGATAATTTCTATTGACTGGAGGCTGTTGAGTTCTGCTAAGCCTTTTTTATGAAGAAGCCATTCATTGCTACCCGATAAAGGAATTTCAATAAATGTCCAACCGTTTCGTGATTCGGAATATAACGTTGTCCAGTTTAACTCAAATGCTAATGGACGGTATTCAAAAAATTTGTTTCCATCTTGTCTTAGCCTGATGATAGGATTCTGATGAGATGAAAAACCATCACGAACCTCATGCTGGAACTTTATCCAAAATGAGAGGGTAGAGTATCCAGAAAGAGTGTTGAAATGTTGACTTGGTGGTTGGTAAACATAACGTGCTAGTTTCGAATCAGATTGAAACTTGATGGCAAAATCTTTGGTTACTTTATGAATATTATCTCCAGAAATTCTGGCAAATCTATTAGATTCTGCACTATATACTGTCCAGTGATCCAGTTGATTTGTAGCTAATTCCTCTCCTTCATCCAGTACATGGACATCGATCCAGTCTAAGTCAGCTTTTTGTCCGTTATTTACGGTAACTCCTGCACGATAAAATCCGGGATTTTTAAAATAATGTCTTACTTTCTGTGAACGGGAAGTAGTACCATCACCAAAGTCCCAGTGATAGGAAAGTTCAGATCCATCTGGAAAGCATTCAAAAGTAACAGGCTGGTTAGATTTAATGAGAGCAGGTGACATCTCCGCGTTTATCTCTGGCTCAGGAGCGTTAATTGGTGATTCTCTCCTGAATAAATTTGTTACATTCTCATTGATTTGCATTTCTCCCAACTTGTTCCCGGTAAGGTCATTGCCGCTCATATCGATCCACTTTGCATGCTTCAAATATATTCCATACGTCTCATTATTTTTAATTCGGTTTCCCTGGATGATCCAGTGATAGGATTCATAACCTTCCTTAAAGCGGATAGCGACACCACAGCTTTTATTATGGTGGATGTTATTATCCTTCATGACAAAATGGCTGCTGCTTCCGTTAACTACAGCGATTCCAGCGTTTCCAAATGCTTCCGGAGCGTTGCATTTCTCTTTTCCGTTATAAGCTGCTTCATTTCCGATAAAGACGGTTTGATCGGAGCCGCCAAGCCAAAAGCCATAGCTAGAATGGTTGCCTTTATTCCGGATAAAAATATTGCCGGCATCCCAAACTTCCCATGCGTTATTATGAGAGTAGGAGGCGTCATTCTCCTCAAAATAGTTTCCACTTGATATAAAGCCGTTTAAAGAGCGGATAAAAACACCATCCCCGCCATGCGTGAAATCATTTCGATAAAATCGGTTTTCATTTGAACCTGTTTCGATAAGCACAGAAGTTGAATCACGAGCGTGAACTTCGCCTGGAGCAATCCGGATACCATAATTCATGATATTGTTTGTGATGGTATTTTTGCAGGAACCCCACAACTTCAAACAAACATTCGTACAGTGTGCAAACTCATTGTTTTCGATAATATTTTCATTGGAATAATGGAGATTTAAACCATTCCAAACGTCGTTACCTTTGTTTCGTGCAATTGTACTTTTGTTGATGTGTTCAAGCATTAATGCGCCGTTTGGCTCTCCATCTCCCCAGCCATGTTCAGGATCAGTAAAGTTACCGGAAAAGTCATTGTCCGTAATCTTGATCGATTCTCCGAACATAAATTTGCTGCCTAGCTGAAATCCCTTGATATTTACATTAGTAAGAGTGACATTTGAATATCCGTTGGAAAATATTCCGATTCCCTGATAGCTATATTTTTTTCCTTCTATCCCGAGACCCTTAATCGTTGCACCGTTTCCATCGATCTTAATATTGTCGTCTGCGATAACAATTCCTTTTCCGCTTTTAAAATGGTATTCTCCTGGAAAAAAAGTAGTGTCTTCTGTAATAACCATTCCTTCAGTGGGGATAACGAGATTCTTTTTTGAAGAATTTCTTCTGCCACTTTTCCAAACAACAGGAAACTCACCGATCCTAAGGTTGGTACATCCATAAGGGATCAATTGGATCTCCTCTTCTGGTTCTGATGATTCCGCTTTCTCAGGTAATGGTCCGGCAGAATTGTTCTCCATTTTCCAATCAGGCAACCTGACGCCTTTAATCGTAATTTGTAAAGGAGCGTTACCAGGTTCAAATGGCTGTTTATTCAAATCGAAATGTTGAATTGAGTAATCGGAGATCATGTTTTGCTCATTCAGTAAAATGCCGTAGTTCCAATTGGATTTAGGATAAACTTCCCAGTTAGCATATCGATCTTTGCCGTTTAATTTTTTCCATTCTTCTTCCATTTTGAGAGCGAATAATAACGGCCCTTTTTGAATGGAAACACCCTTACTTGGTCTTTCGTGTACTTCTAATCCACCTGGAAGCCGCCATTCAACCACATCACCGTTTGACCATAGACGACTGATTACTGCATATCCTTCTTTTTCTTCGATGGGAATAAGTTCGCCGTTAACTGTAAGTACTGGTTTTTCACACCATGAAGGAATCCTCAGCTTTAATGGGAATTCTATGTTCTTTTCGGGCTGGATGGTAAAGGATATCAGATCAGAAAATGGATAATTTGTTGTTTCGTCAATGACTAAGGGAATACCGTTAGGAAGTACTGTCTTAAGTTTGCTGGGGCCATAGTATACTGCAGCAACGCCACCGTCGCTGGTACCCATCCACAGGTTAGCTGTAAACTTAGGCCACCCCTGATGAAGGTTGGCAAGACAGCATTCAAAGTTTGGTCCAAATCCGTAAAGGTTTGAATCATCTCCATTTATTGTCCAGTTTCTCTTCGCTTTTGAAACAAGAACCTGGTTAACCTGCTGATCGTATTGATGACCGCAATGGTCGGATTTTAATGTAGCCGGCAAAGCGTTGTAAGCAATTTTTTCAAGTCTGTCTCCCCATTCACTATCTCCTGTTATACGAATTAGTTGTTGGAGAGAGTACATATATTCCACTACAGCGCAAAGTTCTGTTCCTTGAGTAGGGGAGGTTTCTGCCAGCCACTCATCTCCTGAAAACATGCCCTGTGCCTGTCCGTGGTACTTCATTAAACTGGTGATTCCTGTTTTGGAAGATTCTTTATGTAAGTTATTATTTGATTGAAGATAAAAGACAGCCGGTAGCTTTAGACCCATGGCGACATTAACAACATGTGTACGATGGGCAAAAGAGGTGACTCTATTTTTGTATGGGAAGTCTTGGAAGATTTCTGTCCAGTTAATGGTCTGTTCGTAGATTTTATTTGCAAGGTCCAACAACCATTCTTCGGAACAATGGTGTTCGTATAGCCAATAAATAGCTAAAAGGTTTTCAGCTCCACGAGCAGCTGCCCATTCCTTTAACGGTTGTTCGTCGATCCTGGTATGCTGATATTTAAAATATTTCTTCATGAAAGGTATGACACGCTGGTCATTAGATGCTTCGTAATACATGATGATCACCTTGAGCATGACCATCCGCGGCCACCAATCATCATTTGTCTCCGGACCAAATTGTCCATTTTCTTTTTGGCTTTTGAATAGTTGCTCCATCCAATCCTTTGCTTTATTCTGTAGTTTTTCATCTTCTAATAAATAGGAAAGTGGTAATAACCCATCCAGGTAATAGGGTCCTCTTTCCCAGTTTTCCCCATCTCCACCCAGCCAACCGCTATTCGGCCCAACGTCTTCCCAAATTTCATCTAGATTCCCGGTAAGTCCCTCAGCCTGGATAACAAGCTGATCTTTTAACCATCCAGTTGGTTTAACTGAGCCGAGAGGAAGAGAAGAAAAGGGAGTGGCTGCCAGTTTTTGTGTGGTATCCATTTCATCACCTCTAAATTTTAATTAGATTCCATTATGTAACCGGTTACACCAAAAGACAAAAAATGTAACCGGTTACTTGCCAACATTATAGATGGTAAAACGCTAAAGTTCAACAAAAATTTAGAATTTTGTAAAAATAGTTCGTATTTCTATAGAAAATAGTGTCTTTAGGACTAATTTTGATTATTCGAAGTAAAAATTTTCCTTCTGAAAGCCCGAATTAATTTTTAAAATTTCAGAAAATTATTGCAAATATTGTGAATAGCTTTTATAATAAAAAAAATGATGGCCGGAATTTTTATATTTTTTGACGTTTTCTGTAACCGGTTACACATGAGGGGTTGAGTCAAAGTGGCAACTATTAGAGATGTAGCAAAGGCAGCAGGAGTATCAGTGGCAACGGTTTCCAGAGTGATAAATAAAAATGAATATGTAAATAAAGAAACAGAGCAAAAAGTAATTGTTGCGATGCAAGAGTTGCATTATGAGCCGAGTTCATTAGCAAGAGGGCTCGCAGGAAAGAAAATGAATACAATCGCTTTGATGATACCGGATATTTCAAATCCTTTTTTTCCTGGATTGGCAAGAGGGGTGGAAGATGTTGCTCAACAATATGATTTTAACGTGTTTTTGTGTAATTCTGACGATCTGGCCTATAAGGAAAAATCTTATTTAGAAATCTTGAGAAAGAAAAGCATCGATGGGTTGATTATTATTTCAAATAACGTCAATGAGGAAGAATTAGAACCGTTAAGAATGGCAAACATCCCAGTAGTATTGCTTGATCGTCCATTTAATGAACAAAATTACAGTGTTGTACGTTCCAACAACCGGAATGGGGCAATCATGGCAGTTGAACATCTTCTAGCGATAGGTTGTAAGAAAATTGCCCACATTGCCGGCCCTGAAAAATTTGTAACAGCAAGGGAACGCAGGTTAGGTTATGAAGGGATAGTTTCTCAATACTCATGGTATACTCCTTCCCTGATTGAACATGCCAATTTTGACATAGAAGGAGGAAAGCAAGCCGTGACAAAGTTGGTAGCCAACAACACGGACATAGACGGAATATTTGCTGGTAACGATCTTATGGCTCTCGGGGCACTAAAGCAACTCATTAAACTTGGGAAAAATGTTCCGGATGATATTGCTTTATGTGGATTCGATGGTATTTCTTTGACTGAATTAACTCAGCCAGAGATAACTACAATTCAGCAGCCTATCTATGAAATGGGTGCAGCAGCTGCATTGACGTTGATAAAAAAGCTGAAAGGGGAAATAACAGAAACGAAAATTCAAGAGCTGGACGTGAAATTGATAATAAGAGGGTCCACTGAGAAAGGAAAAAAGTTACCGCTTGCAACATAATAAAATGGAGAGGTGAAAGGTATGAACACTATTACACCACAAACGGTGAAGCGAGAAAACTACATCGATCTTACTGGAAGGTGGGAAGTGTTGATTGATTTCAATAATGAAGTGAAAGAAATTTCCCAACTGAACCAAATGACTAAATGGCAGCCATTAAACGTTCCGGGGTGCTGGGAACAAATAGAGTCGAATAAATTGGCTGAAGGTCCTGTATGGTACAAAAAACGTTTTCTCGTACCTCACTCCTGGAACAATTCTCCTGCTTCGCTATCTTTTGAGGGTGTTAATTATTTCTGTGAAATATGGGTTAATGGAAAGGAAGCAGGAACACATGAAGGAGGATGGAATGGATTTGAAATAAATGTAACCGATTACATAGTCCCCGAATCCGAAAATGAAGTAGTGTTGAAAGTTTACAAGCAGGGTGAAAAATATCCTGTGCGTGAATGCCTTGCTGGTTTTTTCCCGGATGTAGGAGTAGTGTTTGGAGGGATATGGAAACCTGTCGCCCTTAAAAAAACCCCTGAAATAAAAATAAACGATATTTTTATAAAGCCAAGAATCAAAGAAAAGCAAATTATAACTGAATATAAAGTGGAGACTGTTACAGCAAAAGAACACGATTCAATTATTCGTTTAACAGTATTCGATCCTAATGGAAATATCGCTGGAAATAAAGAGGAAACGTTGCCATTTTCCAGTACCACATGTACTTACAATACAGCAGTCCCAATGAATGGTCCACTGGCCTTGTGGGACATGGAATCACCAGAATTATATAAATTAAAAGTGGAAATTCTTGTAGATGACAAAACGGTAAACATCACAGAAGAAACTTTTGGGATGCGAGAAGTTACTATTTTGGGAGATCAAATCTATTTGAACGGCAAATCGATTTATTTAAGGGGAGTGTTGCATTGGGGCTGGTACGGTGACCATATTGCTCCTACCCCTACAGAAGAAGAGATTAGAAATGAACTGCAGCATGTAAAAGAAAGTGGTTTCAACTTAGTGAAACATTGCCTCTATATTCCAACGAAAGAATACCTTCAAATTGCTGACGAAATGGGAATCCTGATCTGGCAAGAATTGCCGATGTGGCTTCCTGAAGTAAATGATGAGTTTGAGAAGCGAGTATTTTACCAATACGAGAGAATCATCTCAGAAATCCGCAACCACCCTTCTATCATCATGTGGACCCTTGGATGTGAACTAAATCATCAGGTGAATGCATCATTCCTGGAAACGATATTTAATAAGGCCAAAAAGTTGACTGATAATGCTGTTATTAGGGATAACAGCGGTTCAGGGGAATGTTACGGCGGTTTATTAAAAGAACATGCAGATTTTTACGATTACCATTTTTATAATGATATACATTTTTATCGAGATTTAATAAACCAGTTTGCGGGAAGCTGGCGTGAAAAAAAGCCATGGTTGTTCGGAGAATTTTGTGACTATGATACATATCGAAACTTAGACGGAATCAGAGAACATTTTAATGGAGAATTGCCCTGGTGGCTCAAAGATGATTTACAGGAAAATCCGGGCTCAAAGGAGACTAGATGGCACTGGTATCGCCAGGAAGAAAAGATGTCAAATCTCAACCTTCCGTTTACGAACAAAGATCTGGCTGAAAACTCGATCAGAAGTGCCTTTGCTTATCGGAAAGCAGTGTTGGAGCTGGTTCGCAGCTACCAACAAATCACAGGTTATGTTCTTACTTCGATAAAAGGAAACCCAATCGCAACAAGTTCTATATTTGATGATTTTGGTATGCCGAATCACGAACCCGATTGTTTCCAGAGTTTTAATGAAGAAACGATTTTAACATTAACCTGGGATAATCGCCGGAACTGGGTTAACGGAGGTGACCGCCTGATAAACTGGGATCATTTTAACTATTTTTCTGGCGAAGAAATACGTCCACATATCTTTCTGTCTCACTATGGTGATGAACCAATTATTAATACCTGTCTTCAATGGAATTGTGTTCAGGAAAACGGCTTACAGATCGCAAATGGCAGTGTAGAGATTCGAAGCTTCGGAGACGGGGAAGCGAAAGAGCTCGGCGTGGCTGAGTTTTTTGCTCCAGAAGTTACAAAGCCGATGAAACTGATTTTTCAAGCTGAATTGGAATGGGAAGGAAAAACAATAAAAAACAGATGGTCATTCTGGGTGTTCCCGAATATTTTACAACCAAAAGACTTTGACAGAACGTTGATTGATGATCCGCTTCATCTATTAAATGGACTATTAAAACGTCATCCGTCTCTTTCTTATGAACACCATGTTAAGGAGATTTCAGATCATAAAAGCGTTATTGTGACTACTATGCTGCGGCCTGACCATTATCGATTTATGGAAGAGGGAGGAAAAGTAGTTTATATACAGCGGGGCGAAGGAGAATTTCCAATTAACAAAGTGCCGTTCTGGAGAGAGTCTATCCAGCTGTTTTATTCACATCCTTTGATGAATTTGTTTCCACATGAGCAGCATACTGGCCTGGCGTTTTATGGCATAGCTACTGACACTGCCTTCGATTTTCATGGAATGGAAGGATTCAAACCGATTATGGGCAGATTGGATGCAAGAACGTTTGAATTAAGTCATTACATGGCTCAGAAAGAAATCGGAAAAGGATTACTGATCGCAACGACCCTGAGGTTTGAAGGAGGACTGGGTGCTGAGCCGGACGGTATAGATCTCAATCCAGCCGGAAGTTACTGGCTTGAGTCGTTAATACTAAAAAATTTGCATAAATAGGGAGGAGGGAAATCAATGGTGATGGGATATAGTAGTCTTGCAGACCTGGCAAGAATAAGAAATTGCAAAAGAAAAAGGTTTTCAAGTTACGACCGTACTGGCGGAAATTATGACTGGATAGAATTTGCAGCCAATGAGACAAAAGTTATCGCAGAAATGAAAGGAGCAGGAAGTATCCGTCATATCTGGTGTACGATGTTTCCGCCATCTGGGGAAGATCTTTATTTGCGGAAGGTACTAATCAGAATGTATTGGGATAATGAGAGCAATCCGAGTGTTGAGGTTCCGATCGGGGATTTTTTCGGAATGGGACATGGAATTTCAAAAGATTTTTGGTCCCTTCCGTTGTCAATGTCCCCTGATGGGGGGAGGGGGTTTAACTGCTTCTTTTCCATGCCCTATCAGGATGGGGCAAGGATAGAAGTTGTGAATGAGTGTGAATCCCAGTTAAATTTCTACTATTATATAGATTTTGAAGAGTACAATTCCCTTGAAAAAGATATCGGCCGTTTTCATGCCCAATGGCGAAGGGAAAACCCCACAGATTCCTGGGGGGCCGACATGCCTTTGAAAGAACCGCTTGGAGCAACTAGTGGAGGGCAAAAGCACTTAATGGAAGTCTTGTGGAAAAAGCCTAATAAAAGTGGTGACGGTAACTATCTGATTTTAGAAGCGGAAGGAAGAGGCCATTACATCGGATGTAATTTGAATATCGATTGTTATACCCAGGAAAAAAACAATTGGTATGGAGAAGGGGACGATATGATTTTCATTGACGGCGAGGAAACCCCTTCTATTCATGGAACTGGTACAGAAGATTATTTTAACACCGCCTTTTGCCCCAGAGATGAATTTTGCACACCTTACTATGGGATTCACTTGAATTCTGGTGATGAAGAAAACCCATGGAGAGGCAAAAACTCTATGTACCGCTTTCACATCGAGGATCCAATTCATTTTGGAAAATCCATTAAAGTCACAATAGAGCATGGACATGCAAATAAGTTAACGGGGGATTATTCAAGCACTGCTTACTGGTATCAGCTGGAGCCGCATAAACCTTTTCCTGAGATGCCCCCTGTTAGAGAAAGGCTTCCAAGAAAGTATAAAAAAAGAACAGTGCTTGATTTGATTGAACAGGAGGGTTACTAAATGGAAGGGCATGGGCGTCATACCCCAATAGGTAGTTCTTATCGAATAGCTGTTGTTGGCCTTGGGGAAGGGAAGGGATTGATAAAGGGTTTGGACGGGCATCCGGAGCTGACTGTTCAAGCCATCTGTGATATTGATAAAAATTCAGTAGAAAGAGTACAAAAGCAATTCCATATTCCGGAGGTGTTCACGAACCTTGATACACTGCTCGCAGAGTCTAAAGTAGATATAATAGCGATTTATACACCAGACCAGTTGCATATAGAACATATTAGGAAATCTCTTGAAGGCGGTAAGCACGTACTTTGCACAAAGCCATTAGTAAACTCATTGAGAGAAGCAAAAGAAGTGGTAGATCTGACAAGAATGTTTCCAGATCTTCAGTTGATGGTCGGTCAAAGTTCACGATTTTTTGGATCAATGCAATATCAAAGAAAGGCTTTTGAGGAAGGAAAGCTAGGAGAATTAAGTTACGTAGAAGCCCACTATGTCCATGACATGAGATGGTTTTATGGCAATAGGCCCTGGGCACGTGAAGGCGGCTTTGATTTATTGTTTGGAGGATGCTCTCATCCAGTTGATCTTGTTAGATGGTATATGGGAGATGTGGAAGAGGTATTCGCTTATGCCAATAGATCATTGATCGGGGAGGAAGCAAATTTTCAGGGAGAGGATACTTTCGTTATCAGCTTGAAGTTTAAGAATGGAAAAATAGGCAGAGTTCTTGGTATGTATGGGCTCGAACATCCCCATCAGACAAGGCCATGGATTGAGGTAGGGGTTTATGGTACAGATGGTACATTTATATCTAAGTATCCACAGCTTGAATCGATCGTCAAGCTGAAAGGGGAGAATGAAAGGATCGAATCTTATTTTGAGGATTCTTACCACTATTTTCAGTTTGAGGGCATTAATCATCATGCGGGTGAGTTTGTAAACTATATGGAGTATTTTTCCCGATGTATCACTAAAGGAGAAAAGACAATGCCGGATGCGGAAGATGGCTTCAAGACAATCGCCACACTGGAAGCTATACGGGAATCTATTAAAACCGGCAAACCTGAAAAAGTAAGTGAACTAACCACATCCATAGGACTGATGGATAGGTGATTGCAGAAAGATATCTTCATAAAGTGTATGGAGGGTGGCTTGGAAAGATAATCGGAGTCCGGCATGGTGCTCCGATTGAAGGATGGTCATATGAACAAATACAGGATGAGTTCGGTGATATTAAAACTTACTTAAAATGTGTAGAAAATTTTGCTGCAGATGATGACTTGAACGGCCCAATTTTCTTTCTGAAATCATTGATCGATTACCCTTCCGGTTCATTGACACCACGAGAGATGGGGTATCATTTATTAAATTATGTGCCAGATGGCCATGGTTTCTTTTGGTGGGGAGGCTACGGAGTATCCTCTGAACATACAGCATACCTTAATTTAAAATCACGAATAGATGCACCTTTATCAGGTTCATCCAATCTTAATGGCAAGGTAGTTTCACAGCAGATCGGCGGACAGATCTTCAGCGATGTCTGGGGGCTTGTATGTCCAGGCCATCCTTCCAAAGCTGCTCAATTGGCAGGAATGATGTCATCTGTTACCCATGACGGGGAGGCAGTCTATGGAGGGAAATTTATAGCTGCATGTGTAGCAGCAGCTTTTGAAGCAGAGAGTGTACAAGAGATAATCGGAGAAGCGCTATCTGTGATTCCATCTAAAAGCCAGTATGCGACTATGATCAGGGAACTGATGGAATTTCATTCATTAAATAAAGACGACTGGCGCTCCTGCTTTCAGTTAGTACAGCGAAATTTTGGCTATGACCATTATCCAGGGAACTGCCATGTTATACCGAATGCCGCCATCGTAGTTCTTTCTTTGTTATACAGCAATGGAGAATTTTCAAAAGGTATTAACATCGGAAATATGTGTGGTTGGGACACAGACTGTAACGCAGGGAACATCGGAATGATTCTTGGCGTTTTCACTGGCCCGGAAATGATTGATGAGAAGTGGAAAACACCGATCAGGGATATTGTTGTATGCTCAAGTGTTGTTGGCTCTGAAAATATAGTGGATGTTCCTTCATTAACAAATACAACAGCATATCTGGGAAACCGGTTGATGAGAGGAGAAAGTACAAGATGTCCACAAAAGCTTGATTTTTCTAAAAGAGTGTTTGATTTTGAATTGCCTGGTTCTCTTCATGGGTTCCGCGGGAGAGATAACAACAACGGAAAAGTGAAATTGGTAAACACGGATGAGATTGTTTTGAGTGGAAAAAGGGCCTTGAAAGTAATTTATACAGATACCGGTAGATCCACTGAATACCAATGCTTTTATAAGACGTATTATAGTCCTGAAGAATTTGATGATAACCGGTATGAACCTGGCTTTTCTCCTTTAATAGTGGGTGGGCAAACGTTAAAGTTCCATGTTTTTTTTCCTGACTTTCAAGGCATTGAAGGAACAGTTTCCATATATATTAAAGATTATTATAGTCAATCTAACTATCATAGTAATGCTTATAGCATAAAAGAAGGAGAATGGGTTGAAATAATTTATACCATACCATTTTTAGACTCTGTATGTATTGAGGAAATAGGGGTTCAATGCAATTTAGCACAATCGCCAATTTCAAATTTTTATTTTTATGTTGATACAGTTACGATCGAGGGAAAACCCGATTACTATTTATCGTTCGATAAAGCTGTGGTGGAGAATTGGAGTGCTACCCAAAAGGAGATCAGTCAGTTTACGTATTTAAGGGGGAGTTGGGAACTGGAGGATGGCCATCTTGCCGGATCATTTTATAATGAATCTGCCGAGATATATACAGGAGATGTCTACTGGAAGGATTACGAGTTCGAAGTTAATTTTATGCCCGTTAATGGGTATGACCATCATATTTTGTTTAGAGTTCAAGGTGCGATGAAGTCTTATAAGGCAGGTTTTTCAAGGGATCATCTTGTTATTTATAAAAAACAAAATCATGCACTATATACATTGAAAAGTATTCCGTATCAATGGCAACCTGAAGAATACGTGAATCTGAAGGTTATCGTATCTAAGCATCAAATAAGCGTTTTTCTGGAAGGGAAAAAAATAGTTGAAATTCAAGATGAAGAAAGACCATACCTTTCAGGAATGATAGGGTTTGGAAATGACGGAGCAAGCCGTACAAAATACAAAGACTTTAGATTGAAGTGTTTTTAAAAGGAGGAAGGGTATGAATGATGATTATTTATTAGTAGTAGGCAGTATTAACATGGATATCATGACATTCGTTAGCAGACATCCATTTCTCGGGGAGACGATTAAAGGAGAACAGGTTACATATACACCAGGAGGTAAGGGTGCTAACCAGGCTGTATCTGCCGCACAGACTGGCTCAAAGGTAATGTTAATGGGTGCAGTCGGGAATGATCATTTTCAAGAAAACTTAACGTCTAACTTGTTGAAGTATAACATTCCGACAGATTTTGTTGTAAAAAAGGAAATGGAAAGCTCCGGAATTGCATTTATCACAGTAGGCAACAGCGGGGAAAACACAATCATTATTTACGAGGGGGCGAATGGGAAGCTCAACAAAGAAGAAGTTGATTTATTATTATCCAATGAGGAAAATATGCCTTCAGCAGTATTGCTGCAAAATGAAATACCATGGGAAGTTAATGAACACATCTTAGGCTTTGCCCGCTATCATGGCATTAAAACCTACTATAATCCTGCGCCGGCATTCTCTATTCCTACAAAAGCTTTTAACGATGTAGACGTATTGATCGTGAATGAAACAGAGGCAGTTTTTTATACCGGAGTGCAGATTAAGAATCGGGAAGACATCACTTATGCCATGAAGCGGCTGTTGGACCTTGGAGTAAAAGAGGTCATCTTAACACTTGGAGAACATGGGTGTATTTACTCTTCTTATATTGGCGAAAATCTGGTGATTCCAGGAGTGAAAGTGAAAGTTGTAGATACGACGGGTGCGGGAGATACGTTTATAGGTGCATTTGCTTCCCAACAGCAAAAGGGCGAGAATCTCAAGGAGTCACTTGAATACGCTTCGATCGCAGCAGCCATCACCTGTACGAAACAGGGTGCGCAGAATTCTATGCCAACAGATGTTCAAATCCGGATGTTTCAAGAGAAACAAAGAGCAATAGAAATAAACTCGCCAAACTAATGTTATTACCAAAACAGTTGCATCCGGATATTTAGTCGAAGGTTTATGAAACCGGTTACATTTTAATGTAACCGCTACCATAAGAAAGGAGGCAGTTCTGATGCAATTAAGTTATCTGAAAAAAAACAGATATTTGTATTTTATGTTAATTCCGGTCCTTCTCTGGTATCTCATTTTTATGTACGTGCCAATGTATGGTTTAATATTAGCTTTTCAAGATTATAACTTCAGCGCTGGATATTTTGGCAGTGAGTTTGTTGGTATGGAGAATTTGAAAATATTACTAAATGATCCTAGTTTTAGAAATGCTTTTGTAAACACACTCGTTATTAATTTCTACAGAATTGTATTCGGATTTCCTCTTCCAGTAATTTTTGCACTGCTATTAAATGAAGTCTATCATATGAAGATTAAAAAAATTATTCAGACGGTCACATACCTTCCGCACTTTATTTCCTGGATCGTTCTGGCAGGAATATTAAACTCCCTGTTGGCGGTCGATTCAGGAATTGTTAATCTTTTGCTGGAAAAATTGGGTTTATCCCAGATTAACTTTTTTCTCGAAAATGATGTTTTTCGGCCAATGGTTATAATCACTGAAATTTGGAAGGAGATTGGGTGGAACACTATCATTTACCTTGCTGCAATAGCGGGGATCAACCCGGCGCTTTATGAAGCAGCGATTGTAGATGGGGCGAATAGGTTTCAAAGGATTTTGCATGTGACAGTACCGTGCATTCGTAACGTTATTGCGATCATGCTCATTCTCCAGATCGGAAATATTCTTCAGATGGGTTTTGACCAAATTTATAACTTATACAACCCGGCGGTTTTTGAGTCATCGGATATTATAGATACTTATATCGTCCGAAACTTGACTAACTCTTCTAACCTGAGTATTCCTGCAGCGGCAGGACTGATAAAATCATTTATTTGCTTTGGATTATTAGTGATTGCTAATTATACTGCGAAGCGAATGGGAAATCAGGGAATTTATTAATGGGGGTGAGTAAATGAGTCTGCCTCAACAATTAGAGACACAACCGGAAATGGAAACGGATAAGCCCGGGAAAAGGAACAAAAGGCCAAAAAGGAATCGAAAGAAGCCGAAACAAAAGATGCATGTGTTTGATTATATCAACTATACAATATTGACAATTTTAACACTTGCGACTATCTACCCTTTTTGGTATGTGCTTGTAATCTCGTTCTCTACCCAGGAGGGATATTATCAAAGTGCTTACCACCTTTTGCCTAATAGCTTTTCACTGGAAACTTACAAATATGCTTTTACAAA
This sequence comes from Exobacillus caeni, assembly GCF_005747095.1. Lineage (GTDB taxonomy): Bacteria > Bacillota > Bacilli > Bacillales > Guptibacillaceae > Exobacillus > Exobacillus caeni. The sequence continues at coordinate 25,653 of NZ_SWLG01000003.1, forward strand.
CGACCAGGTGTTCCGGTCTATAGGTATCAGCCTTACTGTGACGATTGGTGGCGTTTTAATTAGTCTTGTACTGACGGCTATGGGAGCCTATGTTTTGTCCAAGCAAAAGCTAAAAGGAAGAAAAGCATTTTTTATTTTTATGATTTTCACGATGTTTTTTAATGGGGGGATCGTTCCTCTCTATATACTTGTAAACTCTCTGGAAATGAGAGATACAGTATGGGCGCTCATTTTACCGATGGCAATAAATACGTTTAACTTAATCCTTATGATGAACTATTTTTCTTCATTGCCAGAAAGCCTTGAAGAAGCTGCAAAAATAGATGGCTGCAATGACTTCCAGATCCTATTTAAGATCGTCCTTCCATCTTCGAAGCCGATTGTTATGACGATTGTACTTTTTTACGCAGTGTTCTATTGGAACGATTGGTTTCTGGCTATGTTGTTTATTTCAAATCAGGATTATTATCCACTCTCTTTATTTTTAAGGAATATGATTATAAGTTCTCAAAACTTTATGTCAACCGGATTGGCGATACAAGTGCCGGAAATGCTTAAATCAGCGGTTATTGTGATCAGTGTAGTACCCGTTATGTTGTTCTATCCTTTTGTACAGAAGTACTTTGTTCAGGGAATTATGCTTGGCTCTGTTAAAGAGTAAAGCATTTCTAAAAAAATGGGGGAGGAAAGAATATGCACTTGAAAGGGTTAAGGTTAATGTTGTCCGTAGTGCTTATGCTTACGCTATTAACAGGCTGTTTCTTTGGTGGAGGGGGTGAGCAAAAGGTTGATAAGGAAGTTTCCGATAGTGGGAAAAGTGATGAAAAGGTAACGCTCAAAGTTTACAGACCGGCGAATGTGGTGGATCCTAAAACGGATCCGATACTTCAGGAAATTGGAAACAGACTCGGTGTTAACGTTGAAATTGTTACTGCTCCTTGGGATCAATCCAATAACAAGGTTAACCTGATGATGCAATCTCAGGAAGAAATCGATATTATTCAAGCTGAATTTCAGGCAAGTCCATGGAAACAGTGGGCTGAGGATGGGCTGATGTACAGTATCGATGAATTACTTAAAGGGAAGGAAAAGGATTTTCCATATGTGGAGTCCATCACTAAGGCTGAGAGCTTTAAAGGTTTACAAGTGGAGAATGAACGATTCTTCATTCCTGGATCTCATCACGGACAGGATACAGCTCTGTTTATCAGAAAGGATTGGCTCGAAAAACTGAATTTAGAAATGCCCAAAACAATGGATGATTTCTATAACGTTTTAAAAGCGTTTAAAGAGAAAGATCCTGATGGAAATGGAAAAGATGATACGATCGGTTTACAAGTAACAATGCCAGCACCTGATAATTTTGCTGAATTAGATCCTGTTATGCACGGGTTTGGAGGAAGTTTCGGTGGGTTCTTTGAGGATTATGTTGTTCGAAATGATAAGGTCGTTCCACTCGAAACAACGGATGATACGAAGGACGCCTTTGATTTTATGAATAAACTTTATCGTGAGGGTCTTATGAACAGGGACTTTCCAAACCTTAAAAACGTTGACCAGGGGAACGCAAAATACTTATATGCAAATAAAGCAGGAGCAATTTGGACTTCCAGGGCTTCAGAATTTGAAACAAATATCCAGAAGGTAGATCCAAATGCTAAATTAGAATTTGTTCCTCCAATTGTTGCGGACGGCCATGAGTTTATTCCGCTTCAGGGGTCTGCATGGTGGATGATGATCGGGATACCAAAGTCGTCAAAACACCCGGACGAAGCTTTGAAGTTCATTGAATTTGTAAACAGTAAAGAAGGACGTGAGCTGCTTGTCGCGGGTATAAAAGGAGAGCATTACTCAAACCTGACAGAACAAGGCATTTATGACCGAAATAAAGAAAACTGGGAAAAGGATTATGATGTAAAAGCAAACGGTTACGAATATCCACTATGGTGGGGCTTCCTAACTACTGTACATGGATATATTCCTGTTGAAGAACATGATACATTTGAAGATGCCTTAAAGAATGTCCATATGTTTGTAAGTGAGGAAGATTCAAAGAAAGAATTCAACTGGAAGACTGCTGTTGAATATGGAAGTTACTATAATGAGCCGAACCCATTTCATGCCGTATATATCGATTCTGCCCAGGACAAACGCAATACGATTCAGAATAACGTTAAAGCAGTCTATTTCTTGAAAATGATCACTGCAGATAGCGAAAAGCAGGTGAATTCACTCTGGGATCAATATATTAATGCATGGGAAGACGCAGGAGGAAAAGAAGTAATCCAGGCATATCAAGATTTTTATGATGAAAATATAAAATAACCTACAACTAAGAAAAAGCGATGAAAACAACCTTTGTCGCTTTTTCTATCTTAAACGGCAATTAACTTTGATTAAACTAGTATTTATAGGAGGAAAGCAATTGAAACAACTTAAGAAAACGATCCTGTTACTTCTTATGTTCTTGTTGGTATGTCCACCTTTCACTGGAGCGGTTGCAGATTCACCTGAGGAAACGGTCATTGACCTCTCTCATGATAGTCCAGCATCCTGGGGATATACGTTTGGAACGAAAGATGAAGTGAAACGGTGGCAAACGTTTACTGCAACCGGGAATGGAACGATTACGAATCTTGGTCTTTTGTTAAGGGAAAAAGCTGGTGAAGGACAGTTGTCTAATTTAGTCGTTGAGCTTTATAAGACAAGCAATCACCTGCCGGTTGGGGAACCGCTCAAAGCAGAGTCCATTGCCCCGCAGGAAGTAACATTCGATCAGGAATGGAAGTTTCCATTTTTATATGAGGGGCTTGAGAGTGGACAGCAATACGCAGTTGCTCTTACGCAGGCAACACTTTCTGCAGACGGAGGGATGCACAACTATTCATGGCCTGCAAAGAGTATTAATTCACAGGAGCACTTTGGGAAATTTGCAGGAGGTAAGTGGGTTGATGAGTCAGGTATAGGCGACGGTTGGCTTAAAGTATATGCAGATTTAAATCATGGAGAAGTGGTAATAAGTGAACTAGACTTGTCTGAAAAATACGTGAACTTAAAGACCGATGAAACGACTACATTAACTGCAACAGCGATTGACCAGTTTGGTGAGGAAGTAGAGGGAGCAGAATTTAACTGGAACAGTAGCGACGAGCAAATTGCTGTTGTCAGTGATGGAGAGATTACAGCTTTAGCGGAAGGAACAGCTGAAATTACAGCTACAAGTAATGGTGTAGAAGCCACTGCATCTGTAATGGTTTCGGATGCTGAAGGCGTTATTCCTGTTCCTGGAATGGAGTTAACGGAGGACACCACTTTCAAACCAGGTTTCTATGATTTTACCTCCGGTGATGGTCTCACTATCGGTAAGGATAACATCACAATTGATGGGAACGGAGCGATATTGTTAGGACCGGGAAAAGAAAGCAACGGACCGGATAGTTTTAGCGGGATAGGGCTTTTAAGCGAAGGGCATTCCGGTATTAATATCAAGAACCTTACAGTCAATGGGTTTAAGGTCGGCCTCCACGCAATCGATGGTTCGAATTGGCGGATTGAAAATAACAACTTTAGCAACAATTTTACGGATCCTGAATACGGATGGGGTGATGGTGAGGAGTACGGAGCTGTATTTCTTGAGCGCATTACAAATAGTGTTATCTCTCAAAACAAAGGTAACAACGTATGGAACGGATTGAACTTAAAGTACAGTGATGGAAATAAAGTAACGAATAATGATTTTTCTCACACGACGAATGTTAGTTTAAAGATGTGGAACGCTTCAAATAATGAAATAGTCGATAATAACTTTAGCTATGGAATCAGAATTGCTCCTGGTGAAGTGCATGCAAGGGACTCTACCAGTCTCTTAATGGAATCAGGATCAAATGAAAATAAACTCATTCGAAATGACTTTACGCATGGGGGAGACGGGATTTTCATCCGTGTATTGAATGGGTGGGTAAGTACAGGTAATTATTTTGAGGAAAACGATGCTTCTTATGCTAACAATAATGCTGTAGAAAGCTGGTCTCCAGGTAATACGTATGTAAGGAACAAAGCGAACCATTCCAGTTATGGTTTTTGGCTGGGCGGGTCTGACGATACCGTGTTAATTGAAAATGAAGCAGCATTTAACGGGATTGACTTTAATAACGCTCCAGAAGCTTTTGGGAATGCGGGCATAGCTGTTGTTAATGGTGCAAGCAGCCACTTTAAGCTGGTAGGCAACCATATCCATGATAACAATGGCCCGGGAGTAGCGATCCGTTATAACGAGGATTACCCGGCGTATCACTGGGTGATACAGCAAAATACCATTGAAAATAATAAGAATGATCCAAGGGGATACAAGGGACATGGTATTTATATCAAGAATGCGAAGTGGCTGGATATAGCAGGGAATAACATTAGCGGAAATGAAGGAGAACCTATTCACATTGACTCGAATGTATCGGATGTTTTTCAGCGAGAAGCATCCATTGATGATACGGCGCCGGTTGCCGAAGCAACTCTTTCTTCTACAACCGTTACCGTTGGTGAAACTATTACATTTGATGCAACCTCAAGTACAGACCCAAAAGGTGCAGAACTGGGGTACAGATGGGATTTAGGTGACGATACGATTGAACGGTCAGCCATTGTCGATCACACTTACAGTCGGCCCGGGTTTTATCGTGTTGGATTAACAGTTAATAACGGTAAGCTAGCCGACCTGGCGTTCTTCAATGTTTATGTAGTTGAAAAAGGTGAGGAAATCGGTTCTGACCAAACTGCTTCGAAATGGGAGCTGGATTCTGACAAAGGAGAGCTTTCTCTCGATGAAAGCCAATCTATACAGGGTGATCATTCGATAACGGTAAAAGCCAGGGAAGGAACAACACATCAACTAACATATCCTGCATCAAAGAATTTGGCGATCGATGCTAGTAAGGAAGACCAACTATCATTCTGGATAAAATACCATTCGGAATATGGTGGGGATCAAAGCAATAGAAAACCGGTTGTTCGATTAATGCAGGATGAAAATAACTATATCGAATATACACCAAATCAGGCCTATTTGGATCAACTTTACGCCCCGATCAGTGAACAGCGATATGGATGGAAGCGCTTGATTGTCCCTCTTCATGAAAGTAACGGAGAATGGACTGTAGAAACAGTTGGAGAGCCTTCCCTGGATTCTATAGATTACCTTGAATTTGGGGAGGGACCAAGTACAAGTGGTATCTCCGAATTCTGGATCGATGGTATCCAATTGCAAAAGCAACAGACACATCTGGACCGGTTTGTAGATATTGCTAAAAATACTTCACAGGAAGGGTTCCCTAAACCTATATCTTCAATAGAGAACGGCGAAAACTCTGATATGTTTGCGCCATTAAATGGAGATCATGATTTTGACGGAAGCAATACAGAGATGTGGAATAGTTTATCAGGAGAGAACGATCATGAAGAAGATTGGTACGGAGTTGAATTTGGAAGTTTAAGAGAATTAAACCGCATCGATGTTTATTTTTATCATAATCCAAGTGGTTCTATAATAGATGATAACCTGTGGAAACCAAAGGATTATCAAGTAGAATACTGGGCTGGAGACGGATGGAGGAAAGTGTTTCAACCAAAATGGAAGCACAATAAACCACAGCCTAACCTGAACAGAATAGAATTTTTAAAAGTGAAAACGTCAAAAATACGTGTGAAAGTAGATCAGGAGGAAGGGAAGCAGACGGGAATCTATTCCTTTGAGGCATACAATACAACAAATGCAGCAGCAAATCGTTATGGTGAACGTGTTCCTGTCGTGAAGGCAAGATCTTCAGTTTCAGAGAATATTACATTAAACGAAGTAGGTTTCTTATTAAACGAAAAAGGAACAAACTTAAGTGATATTAAACTGGAGCTTTATAACACTGAGGAAAATACACCTGTCGGAGATCCATTAGAAATTGTTACTGTCACCAGGGATAATCTAAATGCGGGCGAGGAAACAAAAGCGGAATTCAACTTTGAAGGATTGGAGCCTGGTAAACAGTACGCAATTGCTATTACGCAGGATATTATTGCTGCAAACGGACTTGAGGATCACTATCGCTGGCCTACAAGAAGTGCAGATTCAACGGAACACTTTGGAAAATTTGTTCGAGATAACTGGGTGGACGAATCGTTCCTTGGAATGGGCTGGTTGAAACTATATACTTCTCAGGGGCTGATTGATTATTCCTTTGAAAACCCTGGATCAGGAGGATATGGCGTTGGCCACGTGGACGAGGAAAAAAGATGGCAAACATTTACCATACCAACTGATGCTGTTTGGGAAGTAATTGATGGCTCTATCCAGGAAAGTAATGGATGGGAATCAAAACGTTCAGATTCTGGCCAAGATTGGGTAGAGGTAGAATTTAATAAGGAGAAAATAGTTTATAAATCAAATCTCTTCCTTGATAAAGTAAAAGGAAACTCTTCGCTCCCGGAAGCTTACCAACTTCAATACTGGAAAGACAATGGTTGGCGGGACATTGATAGATTTTATAAAACACCTATCAAAGCAGGACTAAACACCGTGTTCTTTAAGCCGGTTAAAACATCAAAAATGCGTGTTCTAGTATCTTCTGCGACAGAAAATATTCACATTAATGAATGGGAAGTGATTGAACTTAAGATTAGCGGATTAAATGAGATCAAAGATAAAGTTAACCTTGCTTATGATACAAATCTGATAGATTCAAAAGGGTTAACAAGAAGTATTGAGTCCAGGCTTAATAAGCTTGAAAAGAAACCAGATAAAAAAACGTTAAAAGCACTGGAGAACCATATAAGAGCACAAAAGGGCAAACATATTGACGAAGAATTTGCGGTTGAATTACTTTGCCTGCTAGATACCCTTCGCTAGAGCACGGATTATAGAGGAGGCAGGAGACGATAGCTCTGCCTCCTTTCTTAATGAAAATAGTAGTAAAACAAAAAGAGATGAAAGATATTATTTTAGAAAGGGTGGAATACTTGAAAAAAAATGGTGTGCTTAATAGTGAGATAGCGGCTGTTTTAGCAGGGAGCGGTCACACTGATTCGATTGTAATTTGTGATTGCGGTTTACCAATTCCGGAAGGGCCAAAGAAAATCGATTTATCTGTAAAGGTTGGCAGCCCTTCATTTCTTGAAGTTTTTAAAACAATTTTAGATGATTTCCAGGTGGAAAAAGTAATTCTGGCCAAAGAAATTAAAGCGTTCAATACTACTATTCTTAATGAAATTTCTGATTCGTTTTCGGATGAAGAGATCCAGTTTGTGGCCCATGAACAATTCAAGGAGTTAACAAAGAATGCAAAAGCTGTCATTAGAACCGGGGAAGCAACACCATATGCGAATATTATCCTTCATTCAGGTGTCATTTTTTAAGGAGGATCTTTAATTATGAAAAAGGATGCCCTCATAATTTCTGGCGGGTGGGAAGGCCATTCACCGGAAGAATTTACAGAATGTTTTAAAAATATATTAGAAGAACAAGATTTCCAGGTTAGTACAATAAATAGCCTCGATTTGAAAGATTATGAAAAACAGTTGAAATGTGTGGATTTAATAATCCCTAACTGGACGACGGGGAGAATTTCTTTCGATTCTCTTACTCTATTGCTAGAAGCGGTTCAAGAGGGAGCGGGTCTCGCGGGAATACACGGGGGGATGGGTGATGCTTTTCGAGAACAAACGGAATACCAGTATATGGTAGGCGGCCAGTTCGTAGCACATCCTGGAGGTCAAAATGTTGTTTATGAAGTGACGATCAAAGATCATGAGCATGAAATAACAAAGGGAGTGGCAGGGACTTTTACTGTTAATTCAGAAATGTATTATATGCATGTTGATCCGGGTAATCACGTTATCGCTTCCACGAAGCAAAAAAATGGTGAAATGCCTGTAGCGTGGGTAAAAAAGTATGGAGAAGGAAAGATATTTTATTGTTCGGTAGGGCATACTCCCTCCGATTTAACAGAAAGGAATCTGTACCAGTTAATCAAGAATGGCTTTTTATGGGCAAGTAATAAATAAAAGGAGGATACAATGCTAGAAAAAACAGGCGTTGGAATTATCGGCTGTGGAAACATAAGTTCTGTATATATTACAAATTTCATTCAAATGGAAGAGGTAGAGCTTGTAAGTGTTGCAGATTTAGATATGAAAAAAGCTGAACGAAGAGCAAAAGAATTTAATATAAAAAATTTTGAGGCTCCACAGGATCTTATTTCTCGAAGTGATATCGACATCATTGTGAATTTGACCACTCCTGAAGTACATGCAGAAGTCATAGAGAATGTTCTCCTTCATGGAAAGCATGTATATGTTGAAAAGCCGCTAGCTGTTGAACTCGAGGATGCACAAAAAGTAATAGATCTTGCAAGAAGAAAACAAATACGGATAGGATGTGCCCCTGATACTTTTTTGGGAGGGGCAGCGCAGACCTGTAGAAAAATAATAGATAACGATGAGATTGGCATGCCGATTGGTGCGCATGCATTTATGTTATGTCCGGGACATGAATCATGGCATCCTGACCCTGGCTTTTATTATGCTAGAGGAGCCGGGCCTTTGTTTGATATGGGACCTTATTATCTAACCAATCTAATCGCATTATTCGGAAGTGTGCAAGGAGTTGTAGGAATGGCAAAAAAAACGTATGATTATCGGAAGATTAAGAGCAAACCAAGATTTGGAGAAAAAATAAAAGTAGAAACGCCGACCCACATAAACGGGATTCTGAATTTTTCAAATGGCATGACTGCCTCGTTGACGACAAGTTTTGATGTATGGCACACAACCCTCCCGTATATAGAAGTTTATGGAACGAAAGGAACAATGCTTATTCCGGATCCCAATAGCTATGGCGGTGAAATAAAAATTAAGAAGGAAGGAGATTCTGATTGGAAGAGTGTACCGATTGAGTTTCCATACACAGAAAACGACAGGGGAATCGGAGTTCTAGATCTGATTCGGAGTATTAAAAGGAAAGTAAAGCATCGAGCCAATGCAAGTGTTGGCATGCATGTTCTTGAAATTATGCATGGATTAATCAAGTCTGCCGAAGAAAAGAAGTTTGTTTCTATTAATAGTACATGTGAAAGGCCGCCAATAATGGACGATGTAACTAAAGGAGGACTATAAGTGAAAAAAGCACCTTTTTATTATTTCTTTTGTAATCATTGGACACAGGGAGGAATTGGATTTGCGTTCCCTACAGGCTGGTATAACGGAAAGAAATATAACCGAACTTTTTCTACTGTGTATACCATTCATAAGATGTTAGATGCCGCAGATAAGTATCCTGGATTAAAAGTATCGATGGAATTGGATGCTTATGCGTATGAAGAAGTTGAAAAAGAAGACCCGGGCTGTATAAAGCGATTAAAGAAGTATATTAAAGAAGAGAAAGCCGCGGTTGATGGAGGTACATATGGACAGCCTTTTGGACAGGACTATGGCTGGGAACCAAATATAAGACAATTAACATATGGAAGAAAAACAGTTAAAGAGGTATTGGACTATGATGTTCGAGCTTTTTTAGTTGAAGAACAATGGTTTCACCCTCAAATGCCACAAATACTAAAAAAGAGCGGTTTTGAATATGCATCATTACAAAACCAGAATTCTGGACAGGTGAAGCCTTTGAATAAATCCATGATACTTTGGAAAGGAATTGATGGGATTAAGATCCCTTCCATTCCTGCGAATGATCTAATGGTTTCCTGTGTCAGGCAATATACTGGATACGATGGGTATAAAGAAAGACTGCAAGATTATGAGCGGCCGCTATTGTTTCAGTGGGTTGAAATATGGCCGCCGGGAATGGACTGGGGAGCAAGTGTAGAACCATTTGAGAAAGCGATAAACCAGGTTGAAGAATGGGGTGGAAAACCTGTCACATTACAGGAATATTTTGACCTTGAGATAGAAGGGAGAAATCTGGAGGAAATTTACATCCCTCTAGATCAATCCAACTATACAAACAATTGGTATCAAGGCGGTGGCTGGGGATATGATGGTGATCAAGTCATTATGTGGGACCAAAAAGCTGAACAGGCACTACTTGCTTATGAATCGTTTTCAGCAGTTCAACATATAGATACCCAGGTAGATAATAGTGCAGAAATAGAACGTCTATGGAAGCATTTGCTGATTTTGCAAAACCATGATTTTTCTGTCGCGCGTAGTTATCGTGCTATTACAGAAGAAGGACTCACAACAGAAGCAGGATCGTACGGTATAGCGAAATACAAAGAGTTAACCTCAACATGTTTGTATGGTATAGATAAATTTTTTCCTGAAAAGATAGGAAACCATTTAGTGGTTTCTAATTATAATGGCGTCATGAAACAAAAGGCAGTTCCTTTTGAAATTGAATCAGCAGAAAGCAACATCTCCCTGGAGCAGGATGGAGAAGATATTCCGTTTTATATTACGGATAATAATGGTGGGAAAATAAGCGGAATAATGGTTCCGAAAATGCCGGCTCTGGGATATTCCACAGTAACAATAAAGAATGGGAAAGGAGAAAATTTCTCTAGCGTTCAGACAGGGGAAGATTGGATTGAAGATGAAAATTTCATGATAAAATGGAGAAAAGGATCATGGAATATTGAAATCTATAACAAAAATAATGATCAAAGGGTAGACTTCACCGGTTTTACAGGGCCAATAGGCAAACAAAATGAACATGGGGGACCATTTCCAGCGTTAAGCCCGGCGCATGAAGTGTTTACTTTTGCTTTTGATGGTACTACGCATTGTCCTGATCAGCTCTCTCTTTCTCGCATACAAGCAGAAATAGAATCATCGAATTCTTTAGAAAGTACTCTGAAGCTGCATTGTGACTTACTGACACTCCATACAACAGAAACACCGGTGGCTTTTGCTGAATCTAGAGTAACGATAAATCACATTACGAATGAAGTGAAGTGCCAGTCTTATTTGTATACGGGTGTATACCTCTCCGTACAGGCACATGCAGTATTTAACCATTCACTGAATGAGGCGGAATACTATCGTGACTTTCCATTTGGTGAGGAAAGGACCGAAAAGAATGAAGGGTACGCTAATTCATACGTAAGAGTGCAAAATGAACAGAAAGGGTTTACATTAGTTCATCCAGGAGTGCAAAGAATAGAGTTACAAAGGGACCATGATAAGGGAGCTGTCAAACATTTATTAGCCCGGGATAAGATATTCGGAGAGTATGAATGGACTTTTTCCCTCCATTTTGGCAAACATGAGCCCCATGAAAGTGCCAGGCTTTCAAAAGCCGACCGTGCGTTAGTTGTTGTGAAACAAACAGAAAAACCTAAAACAAATGAGTTTTTAGCTATTGAAGACGATCGTTTGATCATGTCTTCTTTCTCAAAGCAATCCGAGTGTTACTTTCTTAGGATAGTTAACTATTCAAATGAAACATTACAAAGGAAGACAATCTCCTTACCTAATCATTTTACAAAATTTCAAGAAGTGGATTTTGAGGGTAATCTCCTTGCAGATGTGAATTTTACCGTAAAGGATTCTTGTACACAATTAGTTCTAGATTTTTCACCGTGGGAAATAGTGACCTTAAAATGCATGGTTTGATCTTTCTTTAAGGGATTTACTTTTATTTGAGAGAAGAGAGGAGGGTTTTTTTGCTTAATGTTGCTTTGTTAAGTAAATGGCATGTTCATGCTGATGATTATGCCAGCCAGGCTGTGAAAAACAAGAGTGTTTCAGTTAAATTAGTTTGGGATGAAGATAGTAAACGGGGAAACGAATGGGCGGAGGAGTTAGGAGTTCCTCTTGAACCCGATTTGGAAAAAGTTTTAAGAAATCCAGAGATTGATGCAGTTATCATAACCTCGCCAACCAGTTTGCACAAAAGCATTATATTGGCAGCTGCCGACCATAAGAAGCATATTTTCACTGAAAAAGTTTTAGCTTTTACGGTGAAAGATTGTGATGAAATCTATGATGCCGTAAACAGAAATAATATTCAACTAATGGTTTCTCTCCCTAAGTTAACAGATAATTATTTTCTCTTTGCCCAGAGAGTAGTAGAAGATGGCATACTCGGTCGATTAACCTCCGTCCGATGTAGAGTTGCACATAATGGAGGTATACCGTTTGAAGGGAATCCTTATGGATGGCTTCCCTCTCATTTCTTTAGCTTAAATGAAACAGGAGGAGGTGCACTGATTGATCTTGGGGCACATCCAATTTACCTGGTGAATAGGCTTGCTGGAAAAGCGAAAGCAGTGACAGCTGTTTTTCAACATGTTTTTGGACATGAAGTAGAAGACAGTGCAACGGTAACTGTTGAGTACGAATCAGGCATCATCGGTTCAATCGAAACAGGGTTTGTGACCAGCTTTAGTCCGTTCCAGTTGGAGCTTTATGGTACAGATGGGGCCCTTATGATAGAAAACGAGAAAATCCGTTATAAGAACAAGCGGGATAATGCACAGTGGCAAATTCCAGATCAACTGCCAGCCCCTTTACCTATGCCCTTCACACAATGGGTGAATTCGATTATAAATAACGAACCAACCTCTATAAAAAAGGAAGATGTTCAAAATCTTACCTTGATTAACCAGGCCGCATCCCTTTCGAATAAACAAGGGCGGCGAGTCCAAGTTAGTGAAATAGAAAAAAAAGGAGGATTTTTTTAACACCAATGAATTTGTTTATCCGCTGGCCAGTTTCTTGAAATGATATGTTTATCTTTCTTTTTCAATAAAAGAGTTTTGTTAAAGAACAGACTAAGGACACTCTGCAGAAGGGTGTCTTTAGTCATTCGAACCAATGTTTATAATGCTAGTGATCGTTTATGGAATCTCGCTATCTGTTATCGTAGATGTTGCGACAAAGCATCCGAAAACCAGAACGGTGAATTCTTTTTTTATTCATATCTTTGGTGCGCTACCATGGGTGGTTATAGGGTTTTATGGTCTGATCGGACATTACGCATTTCCGATTGTAATGGTATTTTTTGTGGTGGATGAAATTGGTTTATTTTTAGTTGGATTTTTCGCGAGGAGAGACGGTTGATCAAAATAATTATATATAAGACATTTAAAATACAGAAGGAGCTGTTTCATAATTGTCTGACTCTCTCCGTTTGACATAAGTTCTTCTATAAGATGTGTTAGAGGTGTCAGACACTTTGCTTTTAAGTCAGATTTCTTATCCTTTTGTATAAAAAAGCACTTTCCTTTTCTTTTTTTTGTAAATATTAAACTGAATAGTATTTCTTTTATAATGGCATAAAGGTTGAGAATAGGGAGGCTACCGATATCAATATCAATGATTCTAAAATAAGAACGATAGGATTTCCTATAATGGACAAAGAGCAGGGAGAGAAGAGGGATTTTCTGCCTGACTTCTTTGCAGATTTTATTAACTATGACACTTCCGTTTATTTGGAAAAAGGATATGGGGAGAAACTGGGTTACATAGAAGAAGATTATTTACAAGTGAATCCGAATATAAGTTTTGTGAAAAGAGAGGAAGTATTTAATAAAGACTTGATTGTTGTTATTCGTTCGCCAGAGTATGAATGGATCAAACAAATGAAACCTAATTCTTCACTGCTGTCGATGCTGCATTACGAGACTCGTCCGGCGCTGTTAAAGCTTTTAAAAGAGAAAAAGATTAACGCTTTTTCCCTTGATTCGATCGTCGACGATGATTTTAAAAGGATGATGGTAACCTATGAAATGACGGCTTATGGCGGTGTCTATCATGCATTAGAACATATCGATAAGAGTAAGGTTGATAACCGGCCGTTAAAAGTAACAATTATGGGGCTGGGCAATCTTGGAGTAGAAGCGGGAAGGTGCTTTTCCAGACTCTACAACGAATTTAATCTAAAAGAAAAAAATATTCATGGTGTTAGAGTGGAATATCTGGAAAGAGAAATAACTCCTTTTAAAGAGGAGTTGAAAGCGATCTTTGAAGAGACTGATATTCTAGTAGATGCGACCAAAAGACCCGACCCTGAGAAGGTCATTATTCCAAACAGCCTATTAAACTATTTGCCTGAGCATGCTGTTGTTCTTGATTTAACGGCAGATCCGTATGAAGAAAAGAATGGGGTCCAACAGGGAAAAGCGATAGAAGGACTCCCCCATGGAAATATTGATGAATATGTATTTCCGGTTTCCCATGGGAAATGGAATGAGCTTCCTGGATATGTAGATTCAGACAACAGACGACTTGCGATAAGCTGCAATGCCTGGCCTAGTGTGACCCCTGACAAATGTATGGAAGTGTACGGCAAGAAGATACGTCCGTTTATTGATGTCTTGCTAAGGAACGGAACCAGTTTAGATGCACACTCGAAGGACTTGTATGAAAGAGCGCTTTATCGTTCAACGATTCCTTATTTTGAAAAGCAACTAACTGCTATATAAAAAGTAATAAGCTGACTCAAAATGGCCTGGCTTTCTCCTTTAACAAGGCGTTGGAGGACAGAACCATTTAGCAGAGTCAGCTCTTATTTATTTCGGTAACGGAAGGCTTGCGTTTGATTGTTCTTCAAACATATGATGTATAAGCAGTGCAAGCTCTACCTCCAGGCGATCATTAAAATCGAGCAAATCGCGATTAATCATAGATTCTATTTTATTGATCCGGTACTTTAAGGTGTGCCGATGAATAAAAAGGGCGTCCGCAGCATCATTGGATTTCATTTTTTTCATATATACAATCAGCGTTTCCAGTAAATCTGGATGTTTTAAAAGTTCTCCCAATGTTCGCTTATAAAAGTCGCATAAAATTTCAGGGCTCTGGTCGAGAAGTGGGAGTAAAAGTTTATAAAGTCCCAGATCATTGTAATGAAGGCACTTTTCTTTTTTCCACACTGAGTCAATGATGGAAAGGGTTTCTTGAGCTTCCCTGTAGGAACGCTTGTAATCGATAAATTCTTTATAATAGTTTCCAATAGCAGTAGATAGTGTTACCTGATAGTTGCTTTTCGCCGCCTGAGAAATAGCTTTAAATACTTTCGCAAGACTCACACGGTGGGGGTGCGGATTGGAAATAAGTAGAACATACTTATCGCTGAATAGCTTGAAGAGCACGTTTAATCCATTTTCTTTTAAACGTTTTAACATAAGCTGAAGAACTTTAACGTCGGTCTCCGGTTCTTTTTTCTTTACATCAATATAGTCATTAATGGAAACGATCGACACGCACGTTTCATACGTTCCAATTTTATAACCGAGTGCTTCGCCTTTTGAGTAGATTTCGAGAGCATCTTTTTCATCACCGGTTAATAGCTGCTCAACAAAATCTGCCTGCAGCTTGTCTTCTTTTTCTTTTAAACTGGATATCTTAATGAATTCGAGCGCACAAATGGTCGAGGCGTGCTGGATTGCAATTTCTTCAAATTCATTAAAAGGCTGGGATTTTAAGGCGACAAAGTATCCATACACCTGCTGTTTGGAACGAATGGGTGCAATAAACAAATATCCCTCGTCCAGTTTTATAGATTTATAAGTGGAGATTCCTCTATCAAACTCTTCTTTAAAGCTGTATATTAGATTGAAAATTATTTCTGAGTCAATTGAAAATGGGCCCTGCGCAGATGTGAAGAGCTCGTTCGTGTTATGGTCATACACTTTTAGCTGCTGGCCGATCAATTCGCTTATCGTGCTTGTGATCAATTGTATCCCCTGGCCTTTTAGGGCTATATCCGTGAGCTGTTTGTATAGCCGCTCAGAGAAATGGATTTTCTCAAATTGCTTGTTCATGATGTATTTATGTATAACTTTTGTTA
The DNA here is from genome assembly GCF_005747095.1 of Exobacillus caeni. Classification (GTDB taxonomy): domain Bacteria; phylum Bacillota; class Bacilli; order Bacillales; family Guptibacillaceae; genus Exobacillus; species Exobacillus caeni. The sequence continues at coordinate 41,437 of NZ_SWLG01000003.1, forward strand.
TTTCAGAAAAAGTGACTTCCTTGGATATTTCGATAACTGGAAAGTTGTAGTCGTTTCCATATTGGATTAAAGCTTCTGGAATTTCTTCTAAATAATAACCGGTCTGTATGACGATGCCTGATAATCCTTGCCGTACTAAATTAGGAATGAGCGTGTCTTTTAGAAATTCATTAGAAACCAGGTCAAATGCAGTTGTCATTAACAATTCGCCGCTTTCTAATTGATCTAAATCTTCAAGAACTTCGAAGATTGTAACCCATCTAATCGACCTGCTTTGTCCTTTGTCCCCTGCAACTAATTTTGCTTTATTAAATGTTGGAAGAGACAACATTTCTTTAATGGTAATGGCCATATGTACCAAATCCTTTTCAGAAAATTCTATAATTATGATACCATGTAATTACTGGATTATCCAAATGGATAAAAGATTTTAGAGTGTAAATAGATCTTTGTTAGAGGTGAATAATGATGAAAATACTGATTATTGGAGCAGGTGCAGGCGGAGTTACAGCTGCAGCTGATTTGCTGTCACAGGGCTTTGACGTTTCCGTCTATGAATTGCCAGAATTTCAGCAGAACCTGTTTACTATGATTAAAGCTGGAAAAATAAAAGTAATAGGAGAGAGGAACTTTATTAGTCCTATTCCCGATATTAAGAATACGATTGAGGATGCGATGGAAGAAGCTGACTCGGTGTTAGTAATGACACATGCATCTTCCCATATACAAATAGCAAGTTTGATTGCTCCGCATATAAAGGATGGGCAATCGGTGGTTCTGGTTCCTGGATACACTGGTGGGGCTCTTGTTTTTGAAAAGGTTTTTAAACAGCAAGGAGTCCGGGCTTCTTACATACTTGCGGAGACGAACACATTGCCTTATGCATGCCGAAAAATAGCCGGTGAATCTGCTGTCTTGATGAAGCTTTATGTGGAGAAATTTCTTGTTTCCGCATTCCCTGCCAGTAAAAATGAAGAATTTTATAGTGCTTTTAAACAAATTTATCCGAATGCTGTCTTAACAGAAGACGTTCTTGCGACTGGATTTAACAATGGAAATCCCGTATTAAACGTAGCACCTGTTGTGTTTAATGCAGGGAGAATCGAACACGCACACGGAGAATATTATCACTTTCAAGAGGGCGTCACTCCATCTGTCGCAAGGGTGTTGGAGCAAATAGATGAGGAAAGAATGAAGGTGGGCCGCCATTATGGCATTGATGTGATTCCTTATCTTGAGAGAGTTATAGAAACGGGCTATGTGAAAACGAACGATACATGGTATGACATGATCTCTACAAGTCCACATTTATCTGCGAAGGGACCAAACGACCTTGATCACCGATATCTTACCGAAGATGTTCCATTCGGATTGGTTCCATGGATTGCATTAGCACGAAAAGCAAATATTAAGGTAGACTTGATGGAATCGCTAGTTCATTTGAGCTCGGCTTTAAAACAAGAAAATTATTTAGTGGCCGGGCGCAAGTTGGAAGAGATGGGAATTGAAAACCTTTCGAGGGAAGAGATTAAACACTATTTACAAACAGGCAGAATGGAATAATACTCATTCTTTATTCTAATCATTATCCAATTGTATAAAAAAACCCCTGTATTTTTTAGAAATTGTTTATATGTTTAAATTTCAGAATTTTTTATAATTTACATAGAACATTAACAAAGGGAAAACTTTAAGGGGGAATAGTACATTGAAGAAAACACTTCTTGTTTTGCTAACGGTTTTGGTAAGTGTAATGCTGGGAGCTTGTTCATCAAAAGAATCAGGTTCTGAGGCTAAGTCGACGCTTGAAAAGATTAAAGCAGAAGATGAAATCGTTGTTGCAATGGGTGGAAGATACCCGCCGTTTAACTATATGAACAAAGAGAATGAACTCGATGGGTTTGATGTTGATATTACAAAAGAACTTGCGAAACGCCTTGGCGTGGAAGAGAAAATCGTATCTACTGAATGGGATTCGATCATTGCAGGTTTAAACGGTGGAAAGTTTGACATCATCCTGGGCAGTATGGCAATTACAGATGAGCGCCAGAAAAAAGTTGATTTTGTTCACTATTATACTTCAGGCGCAGCCGTCATTTTACCAGAAGGATCGGACATAAAAAGCGCTGATGAATTAAAGGGAAGGACCGTTGGAGTAGGCTTAGGGACAACCTATGAAGAGAAGGCGAGAGAGCTTGGAGCAGATGTGAAAACATACAGTTCAAGTACCGATGCATTTACAGATATGATGAACGGTAGAGTAGATGCAGTAATTTCGGACAAGCTTCTTTCAACCTTTGCTATTCAAGAAAAAGGATATCCTTTCCATACTCTGGACAAATTGCTATACGAAGAGAAAATGGGAATTGCAGTTCGAAAAGATGACAAAGAACTTAAAGAAGAAATCCAAAAAATCATGGATAACATGATGGAAGATGGAACCTATGCCAAAATCAGCGAGAAAACATTCGGAGAAGATATCAGATAATGAAAATTCAGCGTTGGTTTATCTATGCAGTGCGATAGGCTTCGCACTGCTTTTGTTTTATAAGGAGGGAAAATCATGCAGTTTGATATAACAATCGTATTCGAATACATACCATTTTTGCTGGAAGCAGCATTGTTAACAATAGAGATCTCCATTTTAGCTATATTGGTTTCAATAATAGTCGGACTTATTATCGCATTTTTTAAAATATCAAAATTTCGTATTCTCCAGAAGATATCAGATTTTTATATTGAAATGATTCGGGGAGTCCCCTTGCTTGTGCAGCTTTATGTTATTTATTTCGGGCTCCCGCAGATTGGAATCGAGTTTGACGCATTCACAGCCTCTGTATTAGGGCTTGGTTTTTATGCAGCGTCTTATGTAGCAGAAATTTTCAGGGGAAGCATCCAGGCAATTCCGTTTGGCCAGATGGAAGCAGCCCGTTCCCTTGGGATGAGTTATTTTAAAGCGATGGAAAAAGTGATTCTGCCTCAAGCATTAAGGCATAGCCTTCCTCCACTCGGAAACCAATTTATTATTACTTTGAAAAATTCATCTCTTTGTTCCGTTATTACGGCAAATGAATTAATGCATAGTACGTCCAGGTTCGCGAGTGTCAACTTCGCATTTCTTGAGTTCTTATTGGTTGCATCAGTCATCTACTTCGTTATGACATTTACAATTTCTAAGCTCGTTAATCTAATGGAAAGAAAACTTTCAGTTGGCGAGAGAAGGAGTCTATAATGGTCGAAACAGTAAAACAGCCGATAATTAAAGTGGAAAACCTGAATAAGAAGTTTGGTGATCTGGAGGTTCTCAAAGAGATTAATCTGGATATTTATCCTGGAGAAGTGGTCGTTATCATCGGTTCAAGTGGTTCAGGAAAAAGTACCTTGCTCCGTTGCTTAAACCAGCTTGAAACGCCGACCGGGGGAAAAATCTTCCTCGAAGATAAACAGGTGAACACTGAGGAGACAAACATTAACAAAGTAAGGCAAGAACTTGGAATGGTATTCCAACAGTTCAACTTATTTCCCCATATGACAGTGTTGGAAAACATTATGGTTTCTCCCGTTTCTGTTGCAGGAAGGCCAAAAGACGAAGTGAAACAAAAAGCACTAGAGCTGCTAGAAATGGTAGGAATGAGTGAAAAGAAAGATCAATATCCTTTGATGCTGTCAGGAGGGCAGCAACAAAGGGTGGCGATTGCCAGGGCCCTTGCAATGAACCCGAAAGTGATGTTATTTGATGAACCAACATCTGCACTAGATCCAGAACTTATCGGTGAAGTCCTGCAAGTTATGAAAAAACTGGCGAAGGACGGAATGACAATGGTGGTCGTAACGCATGAAATGGGCTTTGCGAGAGAAGTGGCCGACCGGGTATGCTTTATGGACAACGGCTATATCGTCATGGACGATTCACCTGAAAAAGTATTTTCAGACCAGCATGATAACGATAGGCTGCATTCCTTTTTGAGGAATATAGGATAGCTAAAATAGTGCTATTAAAATAGTGCCAGGCACCATTCGTGGACATTTGTCCACGAGCGGTGCCTGGCACGTCTTTTGGAAGGTCTTTACTAATGATGGAGACTTCTATAACGAAAAAATGTGACAAGTGAATGGATAAGAAAAAACATCGAAAAGATAATCAGTACAGTAGATAAAGTACTTAAAGGGTGAATATCTCCAGCCCACAAAACATCAATCAATACAATAAAAGAAAAGTAGTTTAAAACGATTACGATAATGGCGAGATACTTAACCCGGCTTCTTCTTTGTAGAACATAAAGAATGATTGGCAAGATATAAAAAGCAATTAACAGGAGAAGCATTTGATAGTCCCTTTCATTGTGGTTTTTTCTCATTACTTCTTCCAATTTTACCAATTTCCTTCTTTAAAATAGTGCCAGGCACCATTCGTGGACATTTGTCCACAAGCGGTGCCTGGCACGTCTTCTATGGCACGTCTTTTATTTAAACTCCACCTTCGCCAATAGAACACTTGAGTTTGGGTGTGGGTTGAATCCTTCGATGTTCTTTTTCCCTGCTACTACTGGTGTTGCATGAACAAGAGGAATCCATGGTACATCTTCATGGAATACTTTTAGTGCCTGGTTATAAAGCTCATTTCTTTTCTCAGGGTCTACAGTGGATTTCGCCTCAACAAGTAGTTTGTGGAATTCTTCACTCTCATAGCGGGCAGAGTTGCTGCTTCCGATGTTTGTTTTGTCTAATAGTGTGTACAGCAGATTGTCAGCGTCACCATTTTGTACTGTCCAGCCTAACAAGAACGAATCTGCTTCTCCGCCGATGACTTTTTCGACGTACGTCGCCCATTCGTATGATTTAATCGTTGCGTTAACACCGATCTCCTTAAAAGTAGATTGGATGGCTTCAGCTACTTTCTGTCCATTAGGCATATACGGTCGGGAAACAGGCATCGCCCATAGCTCCATATCAAAACCATCAGGATATCCAGATTTTTCCAGTAAACTTTTTGCTTTTTCTAAATCGAATGGATATGCTTCGATTTCATCATTATATCCCTGAATGGAAGGAGGAATTGGGTTTTTAGCAGGTTCAGCTTGCCCCTCATAAAAGGCATCGATGATCGCTTGCTTATCGACCGCATGATTTAAAGCTTTTCTAACATCCTTATTTTTCAATGGGCCCCTTGTGACGTTTAGACCAAGATATCCGATATTCATGGACGGTCTTGTAAATGTTTTTAAATCCGGTGTTTCTTCTATTCCCGCCACATCGCTTGGCGATACGCCGTCCATCATGTCGATCTCACCGGTCTTTAATGCATTTAAACGGGCAGAGTTTTCAGGAATAGATCTGAAGATAACCGTTTCTAATTTTGGGTAACCATCCATCCAATAATCTTCGTTTTTCTTTAAAACAATTTTGTCGTTCCTCTGCCATTCACTAAAAACGAATGGTCCTGTTCCGACAGGATTTTCATTATATTTATCGCCGTATTTTTCAATAGCTTCAGGGCTTGCAATTGCAAAGGGAGTCATTGTTAAGTTCTTCAAAAATGGTGCCTGTGGGCGGTTTAACGTAAATTGAACAGTGCTTTCGTCCAGTGCTTTTACTTCTTTGATAACGTGGCCTTCATCTCCTTTAAAACCGCCAAACATAGACCGATACATTGCAAACTTACCTTCCTGGCCTTCTTCAGGCTCCATCCACCTCTTAAAGTTATAAACAACAGCATCAGCGTTGAACGCCGTCCCGTCATGGAATTTGATACCTTCGCGGAGTGTAAATGTATAGGTTAGGCCATCATCGGATACTTTCCAATCAGATGCAAGGGATGGGTGGATTTTTGTGTCCATATCACCAAATTTAACAAGTGTGTCATAAATGTTGTCGGCGACTTTATATGATTCTCCGTCCGTGACGGTTGCGGGATCGAGTGAAATGGAATCTCCACCTCGTCCGTATACTAATGTATCCTGTGTCTCAGATGTTGCACCGTCTGTACTGCTGTTAGATGAGCAAGCAACGAGACCAAACAGTAGAATTGATGATAAGAAAAGTGACAGAAGTTTTTTATTCAACAGGAGCACCTCCGAAGTTTTGTAGACTCATAGGCTGCATTGCAACTGAGTTTTGTTTGTCTATCAATTCTTCAGAAATTAATGATAAGAAAACTTGCCCAATCGTAAGGATGGATCGCTCATCCACATCAAAACGGGGGTGGTGATGCGGATAAATTGCATTGATTTCAGGGTTTCTTCCCCCTGCAAAGAAAAAGGTGCCAGGCACTTCTCTTAGATAATAAGAAAAATCTTCAGCGCCCATTATCGGTTCTTTATCAAAAACCTTGTCTTCACCCAGGACATTTGTGGCTAATGCCTTAAGTTTTTTTGTTTCAGCGGGATGGTTATATAGGGCGGCATGTCCTCGCTTATAGTTGATTTCTGCCTTTGCTCCAAAGACATGACAGGTCGAAGCGGAGATGTGCCGTATGAGATTCTCCGTTTCATTCCGAACATCCTCATCAAACGATCGTACCGTTCCGCCGATGTAAGCTGTATCTGGAATGACGTTAAGTGCTTCTCCGCTCTTTAGGGCCCCGATTGTAACGACAACAGATTTTAGTGGGTCTGTCTTTCGGCTGGCGATTTGCTGGAGGTTGAGCACGAGTTGACTCGCAATTACTACCGGGTCAACAGTCTCATGCGGCATAGCTCCGTGCCCACCGTTTCCGGTTATGGTTATCTCAAAAGTGTCAGCGGCTGCCATTGTATATCCTTCATTGAAGGAAACCTGGCCAATGGGATCATTCGCCCACACATGAGCACCGTATACTTCATCCACGCCCTCAAGGCATCCATCTTTAATCATCGCTTCCGCTCCACCGGGGGCAACTTCTTCTGCAAATTGATGAATAAATACTACGGTTCCTTCGATTTCATCCTTTAACTGGCTCAGTACATTGGCTACTCCGAGGAGGGCTGCAGTATGCAGGTCATGTCCACAGGCATGCATTGCACCGGGCACTTTAGATTTGTAAGGTACATCTTTCTCATCTTGAAGAGGCAATGCATCAAAGTCGGCGCGCAAAGCAATCGTTTTGCCAGGCCTTTTTCCTCGTAAGTAACCAACAACGCCGTTACCGCCAACCCCGGTTTTCACCTCCAACCCAAGATCTGTTAGATATTTTGAAATCTTCTTCGGTGTTTCCACTTCGTTGTTTGAGACTTCTGGATACATGTGAAAGTCCCTTCTAAGCTCTACCAGTTGAGGATAGAGCTCCTGCAGTTTGTCTAAAAGTTTAATTGAGACCACTCCTTATCTAAATTTTCATAAAATTGTTAATATGTTGTATTCTACAACTACTGTAAGAATATTTCAAATTTTCACCTACTGATTTGCCAAAAAATCCTTTTCACTCCTTACGCGTTTTGACTATACTAAAAGGAGTTATAAGAGAAGGGATGTGACGAAGCTGAGCAAAAGCGGGAGTGTAGAAAAAGCCCTTTCGATTATTGATTGTTTTACAAACGAACATTCGAGATATACCTTAGAGGAACTGACGAGAGTCTCTGGATTCCCACGATCAACGGTTTACAGGATGTTATGTTCTTTGGAGAGATTCGGATATATTATAAGAGAAATAGTAAACCGGGAAGTATTTTTCTCATTGGGCTTTAGATTTCTTGAAAAAGCAAGCATGGTCATTGGTCAGATTGATCTTAGAGAGCTTGCTCGACAAGAAATGTCAGAACTAAGGAGACACACTGGGATGACTGTACAGTTGGCTGTAAAGGATAGAGAAGAAGCGGTGTACATTGATCAGATGGAAACGAATAATTATATCCGGGTTTATCCTGAAATAGAGTAGTTGGGGACCCGACAGTCTCCACCAAAGAAAATGGGGAAGTGTATCATAAAGAGTTAGTGGGAAACTTAGTGGAACTACTTCAATATTGCGAGGAAGAGGTTAAGGTAACGATTCGAAACAGGGATATTCCATTATGACATTCATCTTTAACTGAATAACTGGTGAATGGAAAATTGCTGGCCTACACAAAGGCTGGCAATTTTAATTGTGTTAAATACTTAATATAAGCAAATGGAAACGACCTTTATGGTAAGGGCGTTTCTTTTTGTTGTAGATGTTAAAAAAGCGGATGTAAAATCGATCAAACGTTTGTTTAGCAAATTTAACAGCAGAGATGATAGCTTCAAAAAGATAACTGTTATTATGCTTCGTAAAGCTCGATTGGTAAATCATCGGGATCTGAAAAAAAGGTGAATCTTTTTTCCGTAAGAGGATCTATCCTGATTTCCTCAACTTTAATGTTTTTAGATTCTAGATATGTAACCCATTCCTCGATGTTGTTTACTTGAAAAGCAAGGTGGCGTAAACCAGTTGCTTCAGGATAGCTCTGTCTCCTAGGAGGTTCTGGAAAAGAGAAGAGTTCAATTCGGGTGTGATTGCCCATAGATAAATCTAGTTTATAAGAACGTCTTTCTTCACGGTAAGTTTCATTGATCATCTGAAACCCTAGAATAGTAGTATAGAAGTGTTTAGATCTTTCATAACTTGAACATATGATGGCGATATGATGTATTTTGAGCTTGTCCACGATCTTCCCCCCAATATATTTGGTTGATGAGTTTATTTTATTCCTTCTCTTTTTTTCCTGCAAACATATGCGGCGTTTTATGAAAGCAATGGTTTCTACCTAGATGAATAAGTTTATTCTGGGAGGAGATTTCCAATAGTTTCTATAATAATGGTACTATAAGAATGTAGAACAGGTTTGTGATAGCTGAAAGGGATGTAAAGGATAATGATGAAAACGAAAAGAATAGGTGTTGATTTAGGTGGAACAAATTTGCGTGCAGGCATCGTGGATGAAACAGGAACGATTATTTGTGAGGAAAGTATTTCTACGGAAGCCGAAAAAGGACCGGATCATGTCATTAGGAATATGATTGCTTTGATTAAGAAGGTAAAAGAAAATCATGAGGTTACATCGATCGGTATCGGTTCTCCAGGCCCTCTTGATCCATATAAAGGGCTAGTGCTAAGCCCGCCTAATCTACCAGGATGGGTAAGTGTGCCGCTAACTGAAAAGCTTAAACAGGCTTTTGATATACCTGTATATTTAGATAATGATGCCAATGCCGCTGCACTGGCAGAGGCAAGTTTTGGTTCGGGGAACAAGTTTTCATCTGTTTTCTTTATAACAGTGAGTACTGGAATAGGCGGTGGTTATGTTTTAGATAACAAGATTGTCCAGGGAGCACAGGGTTATGCCGGTGAAATCGGTAATATGATTTTGCAGCCGGGAGGTCCGAGCTGGTCTAATCTAAACGCTGGCTCTTTCGAAGCGTTGGCATCGGGTACAGCTATAGGCCGTGAAGGAAAAGAGCGTCTTGGCATTCAAGGTGGTGCAGAGGAAGTTTTTGAAATGGCAGCCGGAGGAAATCCTGTTGCTCAAATAATCATAGACGAAACGGTAACTTATCTAGCAATGGGGATAGCCAACATTGCCCACATCGTCAATCCGTCTATTTTTGTACTGGGCGGGGGAGTCATGCAAGCAAAAGGTCAAATCCTGAATCCTCTTAGGACAAAGGTAAAAGACTTTCTGTATCCCGGACTTCAAGAAACTATTAACCTACAACCGGCAAAATTAGGAACAAAAGCAGGTTTAATAGGGGCTTCATTGCTGGGGTCTGACCCCTCTAAAACTGTGGATAACTTATAAGTTTAGAGACAACTATTGGAATTACATAATAATGGAGTGTGAGAGACTATGTATGAGAAGGAACCAATTTTCCTGGAGCCTGTTTTCAAGGAACGAATATGGGGAGGAACGAAGCTGCGTGAAGAGTTTGGTTATGATATTCCGAGTGACACTACGGGAGAATGCTGGGGAATATCAGCTCATCCGAACGGGCCATCGAAAATAAAGAACGGACCTTTAGAGGGGAAAACACTAGAATTTGCATGGGGAAATCATAGAGAGCTGTTTGCAAATGAGCCTGGCGATGAATTTCCTCTCCTTATAAAAATTCTTGATGCAAAAAAAGACCTATCTGTGCAGGTGCATCCTGATGATAAGTATGCAAGGGAAGTTGAAGGAGAGCCATACGGTAAGACGGAATGCTGGTACATCATCGACTGTGAAGAAGGCGCAGAGCTGATTTTCGGACACCATGCACAGACCAGAGATGAATTTGAGAAGATGGTTGAGGAAGGGGAATGGGACAAATTGCTGCGCCGCATTCCGATCTCTCCTGGTGAGTTTTACTATGTTCCAAGCGGGACGATTCATGCTATCGGTGCTGGAACCATGATACTGGAAACCCAGCAAAGCTCCGATATAACCTATCGTGTTTATGATTATAATCGAAGGGATGCTGAAGGGAATACGAGAGAGCTCCATATTGAAGCCTCTATCGAAGTATCTATCATACCGCATGTTGATCCTCATTTTGATCCTACACGGGAAGAAAAGCAAGGGTTAACAAGTGAAAAACTGATCACTCAAGAATACTTTACCGTTTATAAATGGGAATTGGACGGGAAGGTTTCAATGGAATCGGAGGAAAAGTATCTGTTAGCGAGTGTTCTTGAAGGGGAAGCAGAGCTTATCACTGGTGATCAGTCCTATAACATAAAAAAAGGAGATCTTTTCATTCTTCCTTCTACTATTAGTGGATTTTCATTAGAAGGAAAAGCGCACCTTGTTGTTTCGCATACTTAAAAATAAAAAAACGGATATTAAAGGGGCGGACACTTTTCTTTTGAGTCAGCCCCTTTCCATGTAAATCAGAAAAAAATCAATCAAACGTTTGTTTAAGTCAGGTGTTCTCTTTTTGCTACTAACCTAAAGAGTTGTGCGAAAATAACTCAACTAAAATTAGAGTGACTGCTCCTATCGCTGTCCCGTTATCACCAAGGTGTGATAAAACGATTTCTGTTTGTTTAGCTGACTCCGTGATCCCGCGTTTTTTGACAGTCTCTTTGACGCTATCTAATAACAAATCTCCGGCTTTTGAGACTCCTCCTCCGATAATGATTTTCTGAGGATTAATCGTATGAATAAGGTTTGTCAGTCCGATACCCAAGTACTCGCCTGCTTCCTTGAAGATATCGATACTTAGCTGGTCTCCTTTTAACGCAGCTTCATATATTAGTTTTCCATCAATTTCTTCTAAGTTATCTTTAACCATCTCTTTAAGAATACTTTTCTTTCCTTTTGAAATTTCTCTTCTTGCCTTTTCTGCCAGGGCTGGTCCTGCTGCCAGGGTTTGAAGGCACCCGTTATTTCCACAGCTGCATTCTGGTCCGTTAATGTCGATGGACATGTGGCCAATTTCTCCACCGATATCGTTTTCCCCATGAAAAAGTTTACCGTTAATTACTATGCCTGCGCCTATACCACTGCCAACATTTATCGTAACCGAATTCTCAACACCATCCCCGTTTCCAAACCATGACTCACCTAGTGCAAGGGCCCTTGCATCATTTTCTACCTTTACTAAAATACCGAACTCCTTTTCCAGGTATTCTTTGATCGGAATATTTCTTAATTGTAAGATTGGGGCAAATAAAGACAACCCTTTCTTTACGTCAACAACTCCATGCATACCAACACCGATACCAATAATTTTATCTTCCTGTCCTTTATATGGCTTTATAAGCCTTTTGATTGTTTGCTGTAAAAGATTTAATAATTCATCGTTAGAAGTAGCAGGATTGATTAAAATCTGATTTTCTTCCAGAATTTCTCCGTTTAAATCGGTTAAAATCGCGTTAACGTGTTTAGGACCAACATCTAACCCGATTACATATGAATTTCTTCCATTAATGATAAGGTTAGTAGGCTTTCGTCCGCCACTGGATTCTCCCTGGGAGCTTTCTGCTATAAGCCCACTATCGATAAGTTCTTTGACGATACTGCTTACCGTTGGGGGAGTTAACGTGGTTGCCTTTGCGATATCAGCCCTGGAAATCGGTCCGTCTGTACGAATTTTATTTAATATGATTGATCTGTTGAGCGACTTCATCAACTGGAAACTTCCTCTAACTACCAAAGTACATACCTCCACACTTTTTATTTTTTTAGTATATATATCTTTTGAAATTTTGTAATAGAAGGGAAAAAGGGATTGAATAATTAATATTACTATAATACCATAAAAAATAATGAGTTAATTAAATTAATTAACAAACTTGTTAATGCTACTAAAAGAGGAAGATTTTGACGAAATTTTATTATTTTCCGGGAAATAAGAGATTGTTCGACTTAATCTTTAACCTTTTTATCAAATTCTAAATGGAAAGTGGGAATAATGACGATGGCTATTTTAGTTACAGGTGGAGCGGGTTATATTGGAAGTCATACCGTTTTGTACCTGCAGGAAAAAGGCGAGAACGTTGTCGTGCTCGACAACTTGAAAACCGGACACCAGGATGCTATCCAAAATGTTACATTCTATAAGGGATCGCTTCATGACAACACATTATTGGATCGGATTTTTCAAGAAAATGAAATCGATTCTGTTATACACTTTGCTGCCAGTTCATTAGTAGGCGAAAGTGTGGAAAACCCACTTCTTTATTATCGAAATAATGTAGTAGGTACATATCATCTCATTAGCAAAATGGTGGAATATGGAATAAAAAATATCGTTTTTTCTTCCACAGCAGCTACTTATGGAAATCCAGAACAGTTACCGATTTTAGAGAGCAATCCCACAAACCCAACAAATCCATATGGGGAAACAAAACTTGCAATTGAAAAAATGCTTAGATGGTGTGATGATGCTTACGGATTGAAATCAATCTGTCTTCGATACTTCAATGCAGCCGGTGCAGATCCCAGTGGACGGATTGGGGAAGACCATGAACCCGAGACCCATCTGATTCCAATTGTTCTTCAGGTGGCGCTTGGACATAGACAAACAGTTTCTATCTTTGGAAATGATTATCCAACAGATGATGGTACCTGTATAAGAGACTATATCCATGTCTTAGATCTGGCCCAGGCACACTACCTTGCACTAAAAAGGTTAAAAAGTAAAAAAGAAAGCGGCATCTATAATTTGGGGAACGGCAAAGGTTTTTCCGTTAAAGAGGTGATTGAAACATGCAGGAAAGTAACTGGGAAAGAACTTTCTTCTAAAGTTGGACCGCGCCGTGAGGGAGATCCAGCAATTTTGATAGCGTCATCTAAGAAAGCAAAAGAAGAGTTAGATTGGGAACCGATGTATCTTGATTTAGAAAATATCGTTAGTCATGCCTGGGAATGGCATAGTACTCATCCGGTCGGTTATGAAGACAAAAGGGTAGGTGAGTAACATGGGGATAGAGAAAGTAAGGGATTTTTTAGTCAATAGTAACTTTGATGGTATCCTGCTGCGCAAGAGAAATAATTTTTCATGGCTAACAGATGGAAGCGATAATCATATTGTTCAGACTGTAGAAGAAGGCGTAGCTGATTTTATGATATTCAAGGATACAGCTTATTTGATCACTTCTAAAATGGAAGAAAGAAGAATCGTGGAAGAAGAACTCAAGGATCTTCCATTTGAAGTGGAAGTAGTGTCCAATGACTGGTTTGTGGGAACAGAGACGCTTATAGATGATGTGGCAAATGGGAAGAAAATGGCGACAGACTCGCCTTACCGGGATTGGGAAAATGTAGATCAGGATCTCGGTTTAATACGATCTGTTTTGAATGAAAGAGAAATTAAAAAGTATCGAGAGTTATGTCAAAGTGCTGCAAAAGCTGTAGAACAGACATGCCGTGAAATAACAGTGGGGCAGACAGAGCATGAAATAGAGGCTTTGCTAGCTTCTAAGGTACTTTCACAGGGCTTAAATATTCAAGTTCTCCTTGTTGCAACGGATGAACGAATTTACAAATACCGGCATCCTATTTCCACTTCTAAGAAGCTTGATAAACAGGCAATGATCGTATTATGTGCAGAAAAAGGGGGCCTGGTGGCTAATGTAACAAGGCTCGTCCATTTTGGTGAAATGTCCCCGGAACTTATCGGAAACAAGAAAAAGGCAGCTAAAATTGATGCGGTGATGAATTGTAGTACCAAACCAGGAAAGACTGCTGGAGAAGTTATAAAAGCTGGGATTAAACAATACGAAACAGCAGGTTTTCCTGATGATTGGAAACTTCTTCATCAGGGGGGATTGACCGGCTTTGCCTCCAGAGAGTTTCTTGCAAACGCAGAAACACCCTATGTGATTAAGGAGAACCAGGCGTATGCATGGAACCCTTCTCTACCAGGTGTGAAGTCTGAGGATACGATCCTGGTAACAGATGAGGGGATCGACTTTATGACCCACACAAATGAGTGGGTTTACCAGGAAGTAGAAGTGGACGGAAAAGTAATGAAACGGCCGGATATACTTCAAAGATAGACTTTATGGTGATTGAAGTCATATCAAATAATTTTTATCAAAAGGGGAGACTAATGTGATTAAGCAATTGAAGGCTGATTTTGCCAGAGTTTTTGGAGGGCAGGAGGAAACAAGAAGCTTTTTTGCACCGGGACGGGTCAATTTAATTGGGGAGCATACCGATTATAACGGCGGACACGTATTCCCATGTTCGTTAGATATTGGAACGTATGCAATTGTTCGTAAAAGGAATGACACAACGATTCGTGCTTTTTCAAAAAACTTCGAGTCTCATGGTGTAATTCAGTTTGACTTGAAAGATATTAATTATGATGAATCACATGACTGGGCTAATTATCCTAAAGGGGTTCTATGGGCATTTAATAATGCCGGTCATACCATAAATCAAGGCTTTGAAGTGTTATTCTATGGAAATATTCCAAACGGATCTGGCCTTTCCTCTTCGGCTTCCATTGAAATGGCAACAGCAGTTTTCTTAAATGAAATGTTTAAGCTCCATATAGATATGATAGATATGGTGAAGTTGAGCCAAAAGGCAGAGAATCAGTTTATCGGGGTAAACTGCGGCATCATGGATCAGTTTGCAATCGGTATGGGGAAAGAGAATGCAGCCGTGTTGCTAGACTGCAATACTCTTAACTATAGCTACAGCCCGCTTGAGCTTGATCAATCATCCCTTGTCATCGCAAACACAAACAAACGCAGAGGACTCGCAGATTCAAAATACAATGAGCGCCGAACGGAATGCGAGCGGGCATTGAACCAACTGCAAAAGCATCTCAGCATACAATCATTGGGTGAATTATCAGCCGAAACGTTTGAACAGTATAAGAACTATATAACAAATCCAACAGACCGTAAGCGCGCAAGGCATGCCGTTTATGAAAATATCCGAACGATAGAAGCGGCCAAAAACCTAAAAGCAGGCGACCTGGATGGCTTCGGGATACTAATGAATGAATCGCACCGCTCACTAAGAGATGATTATGAAGTAACAGGAAAAGAACTCGATGCCCTTGTTGAAGCAGCATGGGAAGAAGATGGTGTGATCGGTTCACGTATGACCGGTGCCGGATTTGGCGGTTGCACGATCAGCATTGTGAAAAATGAACAGATTGATTCTATGATAGCAAATGTAGGTGAAAAGTATTATAAAGTAACAGGTTTAAACGCTGATTTTTATGTGGTAAAAGTCGGCGATGGAGCTCGGGAAATTTCCACATCGAACGTTTAATATACTTTATAGAAAAAGGAGGGGAAAGAAATGGAAATCGACATTTATTATCAAATTGAACGGCTGTTGCGATATGGCCTGGAGAAAGGCTTAATTACGGTCTGGGATATGGACTATACCCGAAACCGGATACTTGAAGTTCTTGAACTGCCAGAAGCAAGACCCACGGATGCTGATAGGGAAAACCTTGATTTTCCGGTAGATATTTTGCAGCAAATTCTCGACTGGTCTGCAGCAAATAATAGACTGATAGAAAACAATGTTACATACCGTGACCTATTGGATACGAAAATAATGGGATGTCTCACTGCAAGACCATCTGAAGTTATCCGGGGATTCAATGAGATATATTCATCAGATGGTGCTGAAAAAGCCACAAAGGACTTTTACCAGTTTTCAAAGGCCGTTCATTATATTCGCACGGATCGAATTGCCAAAAATGAACAATGGGATACATCGACTGATTATGGTGATCTTGAAATTACAATCAATCTATCAAAGCCAGAAAAAGATCCAAAAGAAATTGCCTCAGCCAGAAAAATGCAGCAAAGTTTTTACCCGGACTGCTTGCTTTGTAAAGAAAACGTTGGATATGAGGGTAGATTCAATCATCCTGCGAGACAGAATTTAAGGGTTATACCAGTCGAACTTGATGATAAACAATGGTTTATGCAATTTTCCCCTTATGTTTATTACGAAGAGCATGCGATTATATTTTCGGGTGCTCATGAGCCAATGAAAATTACCAGAGGGACGTTTAATAGATTGCTTGAATTTGTTGAAAAAATGCCGCATTATTTTATAGGCTCTAACGCTGACCTCCCGATCGTTGGCGGTTCTATCCTCACGCATGATCATTATCAGGGTGGAAAACACGAGTTTCCGATGGCAAAAGCAGAAGTGGAAAGGGAATTCAAGCTATCTACATATCCAGGTGTGAAAATGGGAATCGTTAAATGGCCTATGTCTGTTGTTAGGATACAGAGCAAAGATCGTGGTGAATTGGCAGATATAGCGGTCCGTCTGCTGGATTTCTGGAAATCTTATAGTGACAAATCGGTAGATATTTTTGCTTATTCTGATGATTCTCCACATAACACGATCACACCGATTGCGAGAAGAAGAGACGGTCTGTATGAGTTAGACCTGGTACTTCGTAATAATCGTACGAATGAAGATCATCCTCTGGGTATTTTTCATCCACATGAAGAGGTCCATCATATTAAGAAGGAAAATATCGGTTTGATTGAAGTAATGGGTCTTGCGGTCCTGCCGGGAAGATTAAAAGATGAACTGAAAACGTTAGGTGACTGCCTTGTTGAGAATAACGGGATTGAAAAGGTAATAGCAAATGAGGAGATTGCAAAACATGCAGCATGGGCAGAGGATGTGGTAAAGCAGCATCCTGAGATCAATCAGGAAAATGTACTGCCTATATTGAGAGAAGAAGTTGGACGCGTTTTTGCTATTGTGTTAAGCCATGCCGGTGTGTTTAAAAGGAACGAAGAAGGGCAGCAGGCGTTTGGCCGGTTTATGGAAGAATTTATTCAAACGATATCAGATTAATATAATCGACTCAAATGACTAGTATATAGAAAAACCGCAGCTATCACTAATGGTAGCTGCGGTTTTGCAATAGTTCAGGTCATTACTTGGAAATCGTTACTGTAGCTGTATTGGTTTTGACTGTTTTTCATCGAGTGTGACTTCAGCCCACAGGTCAATCGAGTTAACATCCCCGAATTATCCTACTTTATAAGTATCGAGTAAAACTGAAAATTCTCCATACCTTTTGTTTTTTCGGGAGAAAGTCAAACTTTCCTATCATAAAACCTAATAAAAAATGTCGAACTATAGAAGAATCAAAAGAAAAATAAAGAATAAATGGAACTTTATTCCTGGTAACATGTAATAAAACTGGTGAAATTTTTAGATTTAATTAAACTCCACCTATAACAATGTGTTAAATGTAGTGAGAAAATCCGAGTGATAAGGTGTTTATAGGAGGGATGAAAGGAAATTATTACATTGGTTAGAGCAGAAAAAGCTGTGACTAAAGTACGATATCAGAAAATTCAGTATGTTAGTGTTGATTAAGGAGAATTACATATTATAAAATTTATGTAAACACTTTATTAATTAAATTAAACAACTAAGTTTAAACATACATAGCTATTCTCAAAAAGAGGGAGGGATCTTGAAAAGTTTAAAACTATCAATCCAGGAGGGTAAAAAATGAAAAAACGGTACCGGTCGAGATTTTTCGTAGCCGCTTTATGCTTAAGTTTATTAGCTCCTATGTTACCTGTATCTCATGATCAGCTTGCTAAAGCCGAGGATAATGCATCCACTGACTTCTTTACCTCATTTGAAGAAGGAGATCCACAGCCAGACTGGGAAAGCACTGTTGAAACAGATGCTTCAGGAAATAAAAAATCATCAGGGGTAATTGGAAATGTACCATACGAAACAATTCAGGGGGATGTTACAGATCAAGTAAAAAAAGTGACAGCAAGCGCCAGTAATGCTCCGAATGAAATCGAGGCTAACTTAATTGATCGAAGCGCACAAACAAAATGGTTGGCATTTGAACCTACAGCATGGCTTCAGTTTCAGTTTGCGGAACCTCAAAAAATCGTAAAGTATGCTTTTACTTCAGCCAATGACGCACCTGGAAGAGACCCTAAGAGCTGGAAGCTTTATGGTTCGAACGACGGCGAGAGCTGGACAGAGATTGACAGCAGATCAGACGAAAGCTTTGAAAAACGTTTCCAGAGAAAAATCTATGAGTTTAATAATGATAAAAGCTATACCTATTATAAGTTTGATATTACGGAGAACTCAGGTGATGGGTTGACGCAACTGGCTGAAGTCGCCTTATCAAACGGTATTGATGCCCCTCCGCCAGTTCCGTCTGATATGAAAACACAACTGAGTGATGGTCCAACAAGCAGTTATACCGGAAAGACGAATGTTGGATGGTCAGGGAAAAAAGCTTTAACGTATGAAGGTGAACACACTCTAGATGGCCGTGCCTATTCCTATAATAAGGTACTCGATGTAAACATTAAGGTAGAGCCAGAGACAGCTCTTTCTTATATGATTCATCCGCAGTTTATGGATCAAGATCAATTGGACTATTCCAGCACTTACGTTTCTATTGATCTGGCTTTTACGGATGGTTCTTACTTGAGCGAATTGGATGCTGTTGATCAGCATGGTGTAAAGTTGGCTCCCCAGGAACAGGGAAAATCGAAAACACTTTATCCAAATCAGTGGAACTATAAAAAGTCTGTCATTGGTGAAGTTGCAAGCGGTAAAACGATTGATCGAATTCTAATAGCTTACGATAAACCTGAAGGACCGGGTGTCTTTAAAGGAAGCATCGATGACATTAAAATCGGAAAGAATACTATTAAAGAAGTAGTTTCAAGCCCAGCCGATTATGTGGATATTTTGCGTGGCACAAACTCTAACTCTACTTTTTCAAGGGGGAACAACTTTCCAGCCGTAGCAATTCCTCATGGGTTTAACTTCTGGACACCGGCTACAAATGCGGGAACAACAAGCTGGCTGTACAGCTACCAGCAATCGAATAACAGCAATAACCTTCCAGAACTTCAGGCATTCTCACTTAGCCATGAACCGAGCCCATGGATGGGTGACCGGCAGACCTTTCAAGTCATGCCTTCCGCTTCAACAGAGATGAGACCAACAGCTGATCGAAAAGAGAGGGCCCTTGCTTTTAAGCATGAGAATGAAATTGCCAAACCATACTATTATAACGTAAAGTTTGAAAATGGAATCCAAACAGAACTAGCGCCGACGAATAGAGCAGCAATGTTCAAGTTTTCATTTACCGGAAATACCTCCAATCTTATTTTTGACAATGTGAATAACAACGGAGGTCTTACGCTTAATCCGGACAGCAACAGCCTTTCTGGTTATACAGATGTCAGAAGTGGCCTTTCTGCAGGTGCTACACGGATGTTCATCTATGCTGAGTTCGATAAACCTGTAACAGAGAGCGGTAGATTAACAGGGGAGGACCGTGATAATGTTTCTGGCTTTTTCCGTTTTGATACCTCTAGTAGTGATAAAACTGTTACGATGAAAATTGCTACTTCACTACTCAGTGTTGAGCAGGCCAAAAAGAATTTGTCTCAGGACATTAAGGAAGATGATAGCTTTGAAGATGTTAAAGAAAGAGCGAAAGAGCTCTGGAATGATAAACTTAGCATCATTGAAGTTGAAGGAGCAAGTAAAGAGGAACTTGTAACACTCTATTCCAATATGTACCGGCTTTTCTTATACCCTAATATAGGATTTGAGAATACTGGTACAGAAGAAAAGCCAGTTTACCAGTATGCAAGTCCTTTCTCAGGTCCCACTGGCGAGAACACAGCCACAAAAACGGGTGCAAAGATTGTAAAAGGGAAACCCTACGTTAACAATGGATTCTGGGATACTTATCGAACCTCCTGGCCAGCCTATACGCTGTTAACGCCAACAGAAGCTGGTGAAATGATCGACGGGTTTGTCCAGCAATACAAAGATGGAGGGTGGATCTCCAGATGGTCTTCACCTGGTTATGCCAACTTGATGGTTGGAACGAGTTCGGATGTTGCGTTTGCAGATGCCTATTTAAAAGGAGTACGAAATTTTGATGTACCGGCTTTTTATGATTCAGCAATCAAGAATGCGGCAGTTGCAAGTGAAAACGCAAGTGTAGGTCGTAAAGGACTGGCCACTTCCATATTTGATGGCTATACTAGCACGGCTACAGGTGAAGGAATGTCGTGGGCAATGGATGGCTATATCAATGATTTTGCTATTGCCAATATGGCAAAAGTACTTTCAAAAAAGAATAAAGAAAATGAACAATATCAAGCAGATTATCATTACTATATAAATCGCGCCAAGAATTACGTGAATATGTTTAATTCTAATGTTGAATTTTTTATGGGGAGAGAGCCCTCTGGTGAATGGAGATCAGATCCAGACAGTTATAATCCAGAAGAATGGGGCGGAGATTATACCGAAACGAACGCCTGGAACATGGCGTTTCACGTTCCGCAGGATGGACAGGGACTTGCAAATCTTTACGGCGGCAGAGAGGAGTTAGCAGAAAAGCTCGATCAATTTTTCTCGACGCCTGAAACAGCTTTGCAGCCAGGCCATTATGGCGGTGTCATCCATGAAATGCGTGAAGCAAGAGACGTAAGGATGGGAATGTATGGACACAGCAACCAGCCATCTCATCATATCCCATATATGTACAATTATGCAGGCCAACCGTGGAAAACACAGGAAAAGGTTCGCGAGGTTTTATCACGTCTTTATATTGGAAGTGAAATCGGACAGGGGTATCCTGGAGATGAGGATAACGGTGAAATGTCTGCCTGGTATCTGTTTAGTGCGGCAGGGTTTTATCCGTTGCAAATGGGCCTACCTGAGTATGCGATCGGCGCGCCTTATTTTAAAAAGATGACGATTCATCTACAGAATGGAAAAGATCTAGTGATCAACGCACCAGATGTAAGTGATAAAAACCAATATATACAAAGCCTTAAAGTCAATGGAAAACTTTTTAATAAGCTAACGATTTCTCATGAGTTAATTGCACAGGGTGGAACACTGGACTTTAAGATGGGAGAAAAACCATCAGACTGGGGAACTGGAAAAGATGCACTTCCGAAATCGATCACGAGTACTTCTACCAACGGTTCATCCTTAGTACCTGATCCATTGCATGATTTGACAGATAAAACGGAAGGGGTTTCCCATCATAGCGACAAAGGTGTTGCAAAGTCCCTTTTTGATAATTCTTCTAATACAGAGATCTCTTTTGCTAATAAGAATCCGTGGATTCAATATTACTTCCCGGAGAGCCCTGAGCTTGCCCTCATGTACACTGTCACAGCAGGTGATGATGAGACACAGGCTCCGAAAGAATGGGTGTTAATCGGTTCGAAGGATGGAAAAAACTGGACTATTCTTGACGAACGGGAAAGGGAAGAATTTAAGTGGAACCATTTTACAAAACCATTTAAAATACAAAACCCTGGAAAATACTCTTATTACAGATTGATCGTTAAGGATAACGGAGGAAATGCTTCAACATCCTTAGCGGAAATAGAATTCCTTGGCTATTCTGATGTCGGTGATAAGTTTGATGAATTTGAAAAAATCTATAACACCTTTGCTGAGGAAGGAAAAGTAAAAGGAGCATTGAAAAAGAAGCTTGATCAAAGCTTACGGCAAATCGGTGACCAATTGGATAAGGAACATTTCGAACAGGCTATTAAGCATTCGGAAAAGTTTTTAAAACAATTAAGCGATAACAATCCTGGCTCAGTTTCTTCAGAAGTGAAAGAACAACTTGATGCAGATATCCACGCGTTAATGGAGTGTATTGCAAGGATTAGTTATACTGAAAAAAATAAACAACAGGAATATGACGGTGATGTCCAGCAGGTGCCTGTGTTTGAGATTTCCAATCTTAAAACGGAACAGGTCAACCCTGGAGAAAATGCATCAGTGTCCGCTGAAGTATCAAACATTGGATTTTTAAATGGGGAAAAACAAATCGACTTTTATTTTGATGGTGAACTGGTTGAATCTAAAACGATAACATTAGAAGCGGGTGATAAAGAAACCGTATCATTTTCCGTAAAAGCTGTAGAGCTAGGGATCCATCAAGTAAAAATTAACGAATTAACTGGAACATTAAAGGCGTTGTATATCGGAAAACCTGTATTATCACTCACCTTCGATGAAGAGAAAGGTGATACGGTCACAGATCACTCTCCATATGGACATGACGGCAAACTGTTTGAAAATGCAACCCTTGTAGCCGGCAAGTTCGGAAATGCTGTTAAATTAGATGGAGGATGGGTGGAAGTTCCGTCTTCAGAGCTTTTAAACGGCGGGGATGACTTTACTATTTCTGCCTGGGTAAATCTTGAAAATGCAACTAATGACCAAAAGTTGATCGGGAAAACCAGCATCGGGAACGGCTATGTGCTAGGTGTCAACAAAGGTCTTTATCCCGAAGTCTGGTCTGAAAACGGCCGCTATTCCTTTAACCAGGGGGAAGTTCCATCAAATGAATGGGCTCACCTTGCGATGACCTGGAGTAAGAATGGAAGAATAAAAGGTTACGTAAACGGCAAAGAAGTAGCTAACTCATCAGCTAGTTCAACGACCATTAAACCCAATGACATGCCATTGATTATTGGCGGTGCACCGTGGGGGCCATCAGGCCTTCAAGTCAAAGGTCTAGTGGATGAAGTGAAGATTTATAAAGAAGCTTTGACTGCTGAGCAGATTGGAAAGCTATACAATAATAATACCCTAGACTAAATATTAAAGGACTGATTCAAAACAATAAACGTTTTGGTCAGTCCTCTTTGTTTAGTTAGACAGGAATGGGCCAGGAAGGAATCGAAGAAAGAAGTGAGAGCAATTTACAAAGTAAGTGAAAAGGAACGGATTTACCTGAAGAATTCTCAATATCATTATAATGGTAAAAATTGTGATAAACTGGTATCAACAACTTAGAGGTGGAATGAAGAGATGGGTAGAATGATCGTTGGAGCTTGTATCACGTTATTTGTAATCGCTTTCTCATTTTTTGTTTATTTTTCTGTTAAAGCCTTTAATTTGGAAGCGACCCAGGCAAAGGAATCGTATTCAAAACCGAAATATCATCTTGTCCTTGTTCCGGAAGAAATTAATAACGATTATTGGAGGCTGGTTGAAAAAGGTGCACGCACGGCGGCGGAAGAGCTTGGGGTTACGTTAGAATATGCTGGACCGAAGCAAGCGAACCTTGAAGAGCATATTAATACCATTGAAATGGCCGCAGCTGCAAAGGTAGATGGCATTATGACTCAGGGTTTAAGTGAGGAGCAATTTACTCCATTAATAGATAGCGTTATTAAAAAAGGAACTCCAATCATTACAGTAGATACTGATGCTCCAAATAGTAATAGGATTTCTTATATCGGTACAGATAATTATTATGCTGGTTTATTGGCTGGCAAGGCCCTTCTGGCTGATACAGATGGGGAAATGAAAGTAGCGATTGTTACCGGTAGATTTGATGCAACCCATCAGAAACTGAGAGTACAGGGGTTTAAAGATGCGGTCAAGGAACAAGAGCGAGTTAAAATAGTCGCGATAGAGGCCTCTCAGATCACTAGAATCCAGGCCGCAGAAAAAACGTATAAAATTTTAAAAGAGCACCCTGATGTCAATGGTTTTTATGGGACCAGTGCACTGGATGCGATCGGTATATCACAGGTTGTAGAAAGTATGGGTAAGAATAACGATATGTATATCATTGGATTCGATGTCTTGCCTGAGACTGTCAATCTTCTTAGAAATAGAAAGATTGAAGCGACTGTTGTTCAAAAGCCTTATGAAATGGGTTATCAGGCAGTCGAAACGATGGTTAAAATTCTGGAAGGTAAAAAAGTAAGCGCAGTAAACCATACCGAAACAAAGGTGATTCATAATAAGGACCTGCCGTTACAGGAACATGAGATGATCGAGGGCGCTGGCAGATGATTCGTATTCGTACAAAGATTATGATTTTCGTTACTGTTCTTGTCCTTTTGGTTAATGGTGTAACCTATTATCTTTATCATAGCAGCCAGCAAACGATCGATGAGTATCATGACAGCTTTCAGCGGTTTATTATTTTAAATCAGATTTCACAACAGACGAGCCTTGTTTATGAAGCGCTAAATGCGTATGTAATCGAAAAGACCCCTGGATATCTAAGTGATTATCGAACGGAACGAAAAAGATTGCTATCAGAAAAAGAGAAGTTGATCGACAGGGTGGAAAATGCTGATAACTATCTTACAGTTACAAACTATTACAATATGATCGACAGTTTTTTAGAAGAATGTGAGATTACGGTTAAAGCGCTTGAAGAACAAAATTTGAATCAATATTCCTTTCACATAAATGAAGCGTCCAAAGTGTCCCGTTTTATCCAGGATACTACGTTAAGCCTTTTAAATAGTGAGTTAACAGGTTATCAAATTTTTTACCATGCGATGGAAAAGAAAAATGTTTATCTTCAAGCAATGGGAATTTCCTTATTTATTTCTACTATTCTACTAAGCCTATTAACAGCACTCTGGTTTTCTAAAGGACTTACCAGGCCAATCAGTCATCTTTCTTCTTCAGCCAGGAGAATATCAAAAGGGGATTTTTCTGGTAAAGATGTACAAGTAAACACAAATGATGAAATGCAGCTGCTTGCTGGAACGTTTAATAATATGAGAAGGAATATTCGAGAGCTTATTAAAGAAATCAAAGATCAATCTGAACTCGACCGTCTGCTGAAAGAAATGGAGTTAAAAAGCTTACAAAGCCAAATCAACCCTCATTTTCTTTTTAACACATTAAATACTGTTTCAAGATTGGCTTACCTTGAAGGCGCAGATAAAACAAGTGACCTGATCGGATCGGTTTCTGCCTTGCTACGGTACAACCTTGGGAATCTGGAAAAGCCAACAGTCTTAAGAGATGAAGTAAGAATCGTAAAGGAATACTTTTTCATCCAACAAACAAGGTTTGGAGACAGGGTGTCCTTTGAATCGGCGATAGATGATAGCTGTCTCGATGTTTCAATTCCTATCCTGACACTCCAACCCATTGTAGAAAATGCTTTTATTCACGGTATCGAATCCTATGAACACGACGCCAAAATCGGACTGAATGTTTATTCGAAAAGCGGGCAAGTAATACTTGAGGTCTGGGATAACGGAGTTGGAATGGATGGAGATGAAAGGGCTCGTTTGTTGAGTAGAGATGACAAGAAAGAGAAACATCTAAAGTCACACGGGCATTCAACAGGACTTGGAATGAAAAACGTCATTAAACGATTGGATATCTTTTATAAAAATCAGTGCGAAATTGAAATTAGTTCTGAAGTGAACGAGGGAACAATCGTCAGAATTAAATTGCCATATACTGTCGAAAGAAGGGGAGAACAGTATGCTTCGAATTATGGTAGTCGATGATGAGCGGATAGAGAGAGAAGCTTTGAAGATGATTATTAAAAGGGAGATAGATGACGCAGAAATTGTTGGTGAAGCCGGGAACGGTCGCCAGGCGATAGATATAGCAAATGAAAGAAAACCGGATTTAATTTTGATGGATATTAAAATGCCTGGCATTGATGGGGTAGAAGCTGTTAAAGAAATAAAAAAACGCCAGCCGAGATCCCGGTTTATCATGATTTCGGCATTCAATACGTTTGAGTATGCAAAAGAAGTGATGCAACAGGGTGTAAAGGAATATTTATTAAAGCCGAGTAAAAAGCAAGAGGTTGTTGATGCGATCCTTCGTGTTAAGAAAGAGATCATAGAAGAGCGAAGAGAGTATAATGATAAACAAAAGCTTGAACAGCGTTTTAACAAAGCGCTACATTTTATGCAATCAGAATGGAGCATTTCTTTGCTTGTCGATCATGTTCAAGAACTGGATTTGAACGAATGGGGAGAGCTCCTTGAGATTGAGATAAAATGCGGTTATGCGTTTGTTGTTGAATTAAAGGAAGATACTGACAAAGAGGCATTTTTGCAATGGCTGAAAGGATTTGTTGATGAACATTCTCCAGATGCTTCGTTGCTCAGCCCTAACCATGATGAAAAGCTTCCTGTCTTTTTTTTAACAGACAAAATCGATGGAAACGATAAAAATGATTTTAAAGCTCATATATTACCTTTTATCCGAAATCTGATCTACCATTGTGAACAAGACTTTCGATTTAGGCCGCATATCGGTATCGGCATGCCTTATGACTCTGTTCACCAGATCAGCAAATCGTATTATGAAGCATTGCATGCTCTCGAAAGAATGGATCCAGATGAACAGGTAACGTATTTGTTTTCAACGGAAGAAAGTGCCAAACAGAACGCCTCGATGCTGTCGTTTCAGAAAGAAAAAAACATGCTTGAAACGATAAAAAACGGGGATCTGTCGAGTGCGATGCAAAAATTTGAGTTTTATCTTAACGATCTTTCGGAAGATGCTTCAGTAGATCTAGAGAAATTTGCTTTTTCGTTGAATGAATTTTTTATTATCGCAACAAGAATGATCAATGACTTAGGCATTCCGATCGACCGTTTTACGCCGTTTGAAAGTGATGTTTCAAAGCAGGAACTGGAGAATAAGAGTGTGCAACTGTTAAGGCAAATAGTTGAAAAGATTCAAACATGGCGCCTGGTTCAGGCAAAGGGCAAGCTTGAAAATGCAAGTGAATATATTAGAGATAACTACGAAAAGTCGCTTACACTAGAGACAGTAGCAAATTATGTAGATTTAAGCCCTTACTATTTAAGCAAACTGTTTAAGGAGAAAAAAGGAATTACTTTTATTGATTATTTGACCGAAATACGAATCGAAAAAGCGAAGGACTTTATGCTCGATCCGGAGGTAAGCTTAAAAGAGATTTGTTTCAAGGTAGGCTACAAAGACCCGAATTACTTTAGCCGTGTGTTCAAGAAAAAGGTGGGCAAAAGCCCAAAGCAATTCAGGACGGTATTGCAACCATAATTCAATATCCACAAAAGAGGTGGGGTCTGACCCCACCTCTTTTGTGGATAAACGAGACTTTATGACTATAAAGTTCAGGAAAAGATAGATAATATCCATCTTTTTACATGGATTGATTTTCCTGTTTTTTGCAAAGAGGAGGGTAGAGGTAGGAAACGCTTACATGATATCGAAGTTAAAAATACAGCAACAATCTACCTACTTAGTTAATTAAATTAATAAAGTTGGGAGGGAGAAAAGAAACGAAGGTAACATACTTAAAGGAGGGCATGATATTGAAAAGGTTTAAGAAGGTTTCATCTTTGATATTGGCGTCTTTGATTGTGATTAGTGGAATAAATATGGACGCGTTGGCAGAAGGAAATGAAGATTATCCGGAATGGAATAATAATCCTGAGGTTTTTGAAGTGAACAGGGAGCCCGCGCATGCAACGTTAATGCCGTACAAGAATGTTAACGCAGCACTAAAGGGAGAGAGGACAAAGTCAACCCATTATAAAACGTTAAATGGAAAATGGCGTTTTCATTTGTCGGACAACCCGGAGGAACGTCCTGCAGATTTTTACAAAGAAGATTATGCCGTGACGGATTGGGACAAGATTGAAGTCCCAAGCAACTGGCAGCTTAAAGGATACGATTATCCGATCTATACGAATATAACGTATCCATGGACTGGATACGAAAAACCAGCTCCACCGAAAGCGCCGACTGTTTACAATCCGGTTGGATCCTATAAGCGAAGCTTTACTGTTCCAGGAAATTGGAAAGGGGAAAAAGTCTATATTTCATTCCAGGGTGTGGAGTCTGCTTTTTATGTATGGGTAAATGGCAAGAAGGTAGGTTACAGTGAGGACAGCTATACGCCTGCTGAATTTGATATCACAGATTATCTTAAAAAAGGGAAAAATACGCTCGCTGTAGAAGTTTACCGCTGGTCAGACGGAAGCTGGCTTGAGGATCAGGATTTCGCCCGGTTAAGCGGTATCTTCCGTGACGTTTACCTGTATTCGACACCGCAGGTTCATATGGAAGATTTTTCGGTGACAACAGATCTAGACGAATCTTATGAAGATGCTACATTGGCAACAGAAGTTAAGGTAACTAACAATGGAAGCAAAACAAAGGGTAAGTATGCAGTCGAAGGAACTCTATACGATGCAGATCAAAAAAAGGTCAATAAAGATCCCATCGAAATGAAAGTCGATTTTAACGGAAAATCAGATGTAACGATCAACCAGGAACAACTTTTTGAAAAACCGTTAAAGTGGTCTGCTGAAGATCCTAACTTATACACTTTAGTTCTTGCCCTTAAAAATTCTAAGGGGAAAATTGTGGAAACAGTGAGCACGAAAGTCGGATTCCGTGAATTCGAGTTGAAAGACGGGCAAATGCATATTAACGGAAAATCGATTGTGTTTAAAGGGGTAAACCGCCATGAAACAGATCCGGATAGAGGAAGAGCAATAACAGAGGAACGAATGATCGAGGATATTAAGCTGATGAAAAAGTTTAATATTAACGCTGTTCGTACTTCCCACTATCCAAATCAACCTAGATGGTATGAATTGGCGGATGAATACGGACTTTACCTTATAGATGAAACGAACCTTGAATCCCATGGTGCAAGAAATCAGCTTCCGGCAAGTGATCCGCAATGGCTGCCTGCCTCCATGGACAGAGTGAAAAGTATGGTTGAGCGGGATAAAAACCATCCTTCTGTATTGCTATGGTCACTCGGTAATGAAGCCGGGGGTGGAAACACATTCAAGGAAATGGCAGAGTGGATCCATGAAAATGATCCGACAAGATTGGTGCACTATGAAGGAGACAATCGCTGGACAGATGTTGAAAGCCACATGTATCCCAGCGTAGAAAGTGTGGAAAACTGGGGTGAAAATCATCCTGAACGACCATATATCATGTGTGAATATGCCCACGCGATGGGAAATAGTGTTGGTAACCTTTATCAATACTGGGATGTCATCGATGAGTATGACAGCCTTCAGGGCGGTTTTATCTGGGACTGGGTCGATCAAGGTTTAAGATGGCCAACCCCTATTAAAAAAGTGGTCTCAAATGAGAGCAGTAATGATTTAGCTGGAGAATTGTTTGGAGACACTGTGGAAGGTATTAATGGACAGGCGATTGATGGCTATGTGACTTTACCGGATGCAGATTCTTTAGACATTACAGGAAAAGCGCTGACGCTTGAAGCATGGGTGAAGCCAGAGCCAACAAGCGGGCATAGTCCTTTTATAGCCAAAGGTGACACTCAGTATGCTATTAAACAAAATGGGGATAAGCTTGAGTTTTTCGTGTATGATCAATCGAATTCATGGGTGACCGTTGAAGCGCCAATTCCTGCTGATTGGAATGGAAACTGGCATCAGGTTGCAGGTGTTTACGATGGAACATCCCTAAAGTTATATGTAGATAACGAGTTAAAAGGCGAAAAGGAATTCTCGGGTGAGATTTCCAGCAGTTCTTATCCGGTCAATATCGGGAGAAACGCTGAAAAAGGAAGGACTTCGAATGCTGTCATTGATCAGGTTCGAATTTACAACAGTGCGCTAACGCATGAAGAACTGAAAGACGATAATAGAGCTCCTTCTGATGATACCGTTCTCTGGATGGACTTTGACAATGTTACGGAAGAACAGTATGAGCAAAAAGAATATTTTGCATACGGTGGAGACTGGGGAGACAATCCGAATGACGGTAACTTTCTTGATAATGGTCTTGTGTTCCCGGACCGAGAAATCCAACCAGAACTGTGGGAAGTAAAGAAAATCTACCAAAATATTGAAATGGAAGCAGCAGACTTAGTGGAAGGAAAAATCAAGATAAAGAATGAGCATTTGTTTACAAACATCAATGCTTTTAATGCAGAATGGGAATTAAAAGCTGATGACAAAGTCATTCAAAATGGAACACTTTCTGATATTGATATAAAGCCTGAAGAAA
Source organism: Exobacillus caeni (assembly GCF_005747095.1). Lineage (GTDB taxonomy): Bacteria > Bacillota > Bacilli > Bacillales > Guptibacillaceae > Exobacillus > Exobacillus caeni. Next base: position 71,628 of record NZ_SWLG01000003.1, read on the forward strand.
CAAAGACAATTAACGTACCGTTTGAAAAGCCTGAACTTGAAGAAGGCGTTGAATACTGGTTGAATATCAAATTTAGCTTGCCAGAGGATACGATGTGGGCTCAAAAAGGGCATGAAGTTGCAACCGAACAGTTTAAAGTGCCATTTAGTGTACCGGTGCCTGAAGCAGTAAAGCTTAAGGATATGTCTGATGTATCAGTGAATGACAGCGACCAAACTGTAGAAGTTAAAGGTTCAGATTTTGAAATTACAGTTGATAAGGAAAAAGGAACACTGTCCAGCTTTAATTTTAAAGATACGGAACTACTGAAAACCGGTCCTGAACCGAATTTCTGGAGAGCTCCAAACGATAACGACAAAGGGAACGGTATGCCTTCAAGAACAGAAACATGGCGCGATGCAGGTGAAGACCGAGAAGTTAAAGATGTAGCTGTAACAAAACTTGGTTCAAAAGCTGTAAGAATAGATGTGAGCGCTGTTCTGCCGACAAAAAACCAATCTGACTACAATGTTTCCTACATTATCTATGGAACGGGTGAAGTTACGGTGAAAAACACCTTGATTCCTGGAAACAGCCTGCCGGAAATCCCGGCTTTAGGAACAGAATTGACGTTGCCTGAAGAATTCGAAGCGATGACCTGGTATGGGAGAGGACCTTTTGAAAACTATTGGGACCGGAAAAAAGCAGCCGATGTTGGCCTTTATGAAAGTACGGTGGATGACCAGTTCATTCCTTACCTGGAGCCTCAGGAAACAGGAAACAAAACGGACGTTCGTTGGGTTACTTTTACAAATAAAGAAGGCGTCGGTTTAATGGCTACAGGACAGCCTTTACTTGAAGTAGGTGCCTTGCATTATACAGAGGAAGACCTTGAAAATGCGAGTCATCCATATAAGCTTGAACGAAAGGACAATATTATTGTTAGCCTGGATTACAGGCAGATGGGTGTTGGCGGTGACAACAGCTGGGGAGCAAGGCCGCATCCGGAGTTTACGTTATACGCTAACAAACCTTATTCTTATAGTTATCGTCTAAACCCTATCTCAAAACAAGATTCTCCGATGGATTTAAGTAAACGGGTCATTACTGACGAGCTGGTAAAAGAGATTAAGGTGAATGGAAATCCGTTAGAGAACTTTAATGCAGAAATTACGGATTATAACCTGGATTATTTAAATGGAACAATTTCTGAAGTTCCGACTGTAGATGTCACCCCGGTAAATGATGATGTAGAAGTGGTGATTGACGAAGCTGATGGCCTTCCGGGAACCACAACGGTTACTGCCAGATCAAAAGATGGAATTCTGGAAAAAACGTATACAATCGATTTTAATATTGTCCCATATTTGTACTTGAGTGATACCGATTGGGTGAGTGCACGTGCTGGATGGGGTTCAGTGAATAAGGATAAATCGGTTGACGGAAACCCGATCACCTTAAAGACAGAGGATGGGGAAAAGATTTTTGAAAAAGGGATTGGAACCCACGCCAATTCGGAAATCATTTATGATATATCCGGTAAAGGATATAAAAATTTTGAAGCAAGAGTAGGCGTAGACCAGGAAATGAAAGGCAGAACGCTGGCAAGCATTGTTTTCGAGGTTTACCTTGATGGGGAAAAAGTTTATGATAGCGGCTTAATGAAAATCGATACCCCTTCGAAACAGGTAAATATTAATCTGGAAGGCAAAAAAGAGTTGAAATTGGTTGTTACTGACTCTGGTGACAATAACTCTGAAGATCATGCCGATTGGGCAGACGCAAAATTTACCGCTGAATAGGATAAGTTATGAGGGACCCTGGAATGTGAGATTCTGGGGTTCCTTTTTGCCGTAGAGAAAGTTGAATGCTCAACTTCGTTAAAAAATTAGGAATATCGTCAAGTACAACTACGCCGCCGGCCTTCCCTTTAACCGATCGGCGGATTTTCTCTACTAATTTTAATTAAATGAAAGCCCTTCCACAAAATAGTGAAGGTGATGACAAAATAGTGAAGGGATTCTTAGCTCATACCTGCTTGCCAGGATGATATAGTTTAATTGTTAGCGTTTTCATACAAAATTAATAAGGGGGAGCAAAAAATACGATGAAAAAATTTAAGTTTTTGTCATTATTCCTTGTGCTGGCATTAGTGTTAGCCGCTTGCAGTAACTCCAATTCCAGTTCAGGCGAAGGCGGAGATAGTGGTGGCAGCAATGACGGCGGCGAAGGCAAGCTTGATATCTTTAGCTGGTGGACAGGTGCTGGTGAAGAAGACGGATTGAATGCATTGATCGATCTTTTCAAAGAAAAGCATCCTGATGTTGATGTGGAAAATGCTGCTGTAGCTGGTGGAGCAGGTACGAACGCAAAAGCGGTGCTTGCGAGCCGCATGCAGGGTGACGATCCTCCGGCAACTTTCCAGGTGCATGGTGGTGCAGAGCTTAACGAAGGCTGGGTTGCAGCTGGGAAAATGGAGCCACTAAATGATCTGTATGAAGAAAACGGCTGGAATGACAAGTTTCCGGAAGATTTAATCGACATGGTAAGTAAGGATGGCGACATTTATTCCGTTCCGGTAGACATCCATCGCGGAAATGTACTATGGTACAACACAAAAGTATTTGAAGAAAACGGTGTAGAAGTTCCTACGACTTTTGATGAATTCTTTGCTGCAGCTGACAAGCTAAAAGCAGCTGGCGTTACGCCACTTGCTCTTGGAGACAAAGAGCCATGGACAGCTACACAGATTTTTGAAAACGTTTTGTTAGGCCAGCTTGGTCCGGATGACTACAAGAAGTTATTCAACGGTGAGCTTTCTTTTACAGATCCAAAAGTGAAAGAATCTGCAGAAATATTCAAGAAAATGCTTTCTTATATCAATGAAGACCACAGTTCCCGTAACTGGCAGGATGCTTCCCAGTTAGTTGCAAACGGTGAAGCTGCAATGAACATTATGGGTGACTGGGCGAAAGGTTATTTTGTTAATGACCTGGATCTTAAAGTAAAAGAAGACTTCGGATGGACAGAAACTCCTGGTACAGATGGAATGTTCATGATTATCACCGATACATTTGGACTTCCAAAAGGCGTTTCAAACCCTGATGACGTGAAAAAGTTCTTGACTGTACTTGGTTCAGTTGAAGGACAGGATGTATTTAATCCATTAAAAGGATCAATTCCTGCACGTGTTGATGCAGATAAGTCTAAATATGACGCGTACGGCCAGGAAACAATGGAAGACTTCAAAGATGCTTCTCTAGCACCAAGCCTTGCTCACGGATCAGCAGCTGCAGAAGGTTTCTTAACTAAAGTAAACCAGGCAGTAAACATTTTTGTTACACAGCAGAACGTTGATCAGTTTATTGATTCTCTTGATCAAGCTTCAGCAGAATTGAAGTAAGAAGCAATGTGGAAGGGGGAAGGAGGTTATTCTCTTCTCCCTTTTTCTATTGAACGAAAGATAGATAGAAGGAGGTTCAGTCATGGATCCGGTACGGTCTTCAGTGAAAGAAACACCATCTGAAATAAAAATGAAAACAAGTAAAAAAAAGCGAGTATTAACAAAAGATCATATGCTGGCAATAGGCTTTTTAACTCCATCCCTGATTTTGATAGCTGTCTTTGTATATGGTTTTATCGGATGGACCGGTTATGTATCTGTAAGTAACTGGAACAGTCTTGTGCCTGATTTTTCTTTTGCAGGTTTTGAAAACTATGTTTACCTCTTTCAGGATTTTCGTTTCCAGGCAGACTTAAGGAACACTCTGTTCTTTACGATCATGTTCATCCTGGCGGTCATTGTTGTTGGTATCCTTTTGGCTATCATGCTGGATCAGAAAATCAGGCAGGAATCCCTTTTCAGAAATATTTTCTTTTTCCCGATGGCATTGTCTTTTGTTGTAACAGGGGTTGTATGGCAGTGGCTATTAAATCCATCTACAGGTGTGAACCTTTTCCTGAGTAAAATAGGTTTGGATTCCAAATGGTATACCGATACAACAATTATACCTGGCGTGGAATGGGGAAAAATCGAATTCGGTATTCCGGTTGCATTGATTGCGGTTGTAATCGCAGCTGTATGGCAAATGACCGGTTTCTCGGTCGCGATGTACCTGGCAGGTTTACGAGGTATTCCGGAAGAAGTAAGAGAAGCGGCTAGAATGGACGGTGCATCAGAATTCCAGGTGTATTGGAAAGTTATTCTGCCTTTGCTTCGCCCGATCACGGTAAGTGTTGTAATTATTATGGCTCACATTTCATTGAAAATCTTTGACCTGATTTATGCAATGACTGGACCGGGAGCAAACTACGTTACGGATGTTCCGGGCGTATATATGTATGAAACAACCTTTAGAGGAAACTATTATGCGAATGGTGCGGCAATTGCGATTATCATGCTTCTATCTGTTGCAATCTTTATCGTTCCGTATCTTATTTCAAGTAGAAAGGGTGAATCTTAATGGCTTTACGCTCAATTACGCGCCCCCTTTTATATATTCTTTTAATTGCGATCAGCCTCTTTTACTTAATGCCTGTGTACGTCATGCTTGTTACAAGCTTAAAACCGCTTGATGAGATTACGCTCGCTGAAATGTGGAAGATACCGACTTCGATAGATTTCAGCAGTTATTCTGTGGCCTTTTCAAAGCTTGCACCGAACTTAATGAATAGTTTTTACCTGGTAATACCGGCGACAATTCTGTCGGCGCTGCTTGGCTCGTTAAACGGTTATGTTCTTTCGAAATGGCAGTTTAAAGGATCGAATGCACTTTTTACAGCGATTTTGTTTGGAATGTTTATTCCTTATCAAAGTATTTTGATTCCTCTTATCCAGTTCTTAAGAGAAATCGGTTTGTATAACACGATTGCAGGATTGGTTTTCGTCCATGTTGTATACGGTCTTCCTATCACGACGTTAATGTTCCGAAACTTTTATGCAAGTATCCCTGTTTCGATGTTAGAATCGGCAAAAATTGATGGAGCGGGCTTCCTGGGAATTTTCCGCCATATTATGATTCCTTTATCGATAACTGGGTTTGTTGTAGTAGGAATCTGGCAATTCACGAATATCTGGAACGAGTTCCTGTTTGCTGTAACGATTACAACATCTGACCAACAGCCTGTTATGGTTGCATTGCAGAACCTGTCAGGAAGCCAGATCGTCCAGTGGAACGTCCAGATGGCAGGTGCTCTATTAGCAGCCCTGCCTACACTGCTCGTCTACATCTTCCTCGGAAAATTCTTCGTAAGAGGATTACTGGCAGGATCTGTAAAAGGATAAAGCGAGCGCAAGAAGAGACCTGGTTATAGAGATGTTATCCACAATAAAATTCGAGGTCTGACCCCAATTTTATTGTGGATAACTCTTTAAACAAACGTTTGTTTAATAGATTTATAAATAGTAAAAAGGAGTGGTAGAATGGCAAGTTTGAAAGGATCTGTTGCGATTATTACTGGCGCCAGCCGTGGGGTTGGAAGAGAGACTGCTATTAAATTGGCAGAAGAAGGCTGCCATGTGGTCCTTGCAGCACGTACTGAGTCTGAGCTTAACCAGATTGCTGACAAAGCTTCTTCCTACGGTGTTACTGCTTTGCCAGTGGTTACAGATGTTTCTAAAGAGGAAGATGTTAAAAAACTTGTAAGTGAGACACTCGAACAATTCGGCAAAATCGATATCCTGATCAATAATGCCGGTATAGGAAAGTATGGAACGATTGATGAAATCTCAGTTGACGATTATGATGCGATGATGAATACGAATATGAAAAGCACATTCTTATGTTCAAAATTTGTTTTGCCGGAGATGAAAAAGCAAGAGCAGGGGCACATTTTGAATGTTGCATCTGTAGCAGGATTGAGAGGATTGCCAAATGAAGCGGTCTATTGTGCAACAAAGCATGCACAGCGCGGATTTGCCCAGTCGCTAGACTATGAAGCCCGTCCTTATGGAGTTAAGGTGAGCTGTATCTCACCTGGAGGAATCAACACAGACTTCGCAATCGGATCAGGCAGGGAAAAAGGAGATCCAGCGCTTGAGAATTTCCTTAAACCTGAGCAAGTTGCAGACGTCATTATTCATACTCTGAAACAGCCGGAAGATGCGAGAATCATAGAAGTTACGATGAGGCCGATGTCAGAGCCGTTGTAGAAATTGAGAGGGTGCCAGGCACTGCAAATGGACAAATGTCCACGAGCGGTGCCTGGCACGTCTTTTTAGAATTTGTGGAGTGGAAATCAAAAATACTGCAGTGTTACCTCCGGGCAGATCGTTAAGTGAGGAAAAGAAAAAAGAGTTAAGGCGAATACTAAAACAAGCAGAATTGATAGGGACTGATTGAACAGCCCCTATCAGTTCCTGCTCCATGAAGAGAGAATAAACGTTTTCTTTAACCGTAATAGTTTGTCTTCCCCGCTTTTTTCTTTGAGATCCATATAGCAATCCTGAGGGTAAGGGCGTCTTTAAAATACCGGGGGTCATAACCCGTTTCCTCCTTTACCTTATTCAAGCGATAGATCAAAGTGTTTCTGTGAATAAATAATGCATCTGAGGTTTGCTGAATGTTAAGATTGTTTTCAAAAAAAGCTTCAAGGGTGTCAACGTAGCTTGATAAAGAATCATTCATGATCCTCTGTGAAAACCTTTTTGCCCCCGGATGACTTATTTGATAGATTAACGCTTTTGCTTCAATATCTGCAAACGAGATAATTTCCTGACTGCTATTGCTAATTTCAAACGCAAGGTCACAATCTTTATAAGACTGGTTGCATTCTTCTATAGAGTCGAAGGGAGTACTGAAAGATAGTTGAAAAGTGAGCTTTATTTTTTTAAGTTCATAGTATATTCTCTCGACTCGTTTTATCGTTTGGGATTCAGTTAATCCGTTCAACATTACAAACAATCGGTTAATGTTAATAAAGCCGACAATTCCATTTCCCTGACCTATTATTTGTTCTATTTTTTGAATCAAGGTATGGTTAGGTATGGCACGTTCCTTCATCTGGATGATAAGGGTGAGAAACGGTGGATTTAACGTTAGTTCAATTAAGCTTAAGCCCCGGTTAATAGCTTCATAGGAAGGACTGGGCTTTAATAGCTCTTCTATGATCATTTCCTTTGTCCGCTGCTTCCACTCCATTTGGGAGGCGATATATTCTTGTTTTATCATTAGCTCCGTAGTCATTCTAACCAGGCCGCCAAGGTCCTCCATTTCATCAGGATTCCCTGTTATACCAATAACACCTACAATTCGGTTCTGGAAGGAAATAGGCAAATTCAGCCCCGGCTGGGATCCTCTCCACTTACCATCGTCTGTCGGAGAAATTTTAAGGGTCTCGCCTGTCCTCAACACCTCCACTGCCCCTTCATGAATATGATCAATTCTCGAGGCATCGCGGGATGCTATGATAACACCTTTATCATTCATTATGTTCACATTCCGGTTTAAGCGAATAGAGGTTTCTTTAACTATGACGTTAGCAATCTGCCTGGTGAGCATTTCAGTTTTTCCCTCCGTTTTAGTTTGAACAAACAAAAAATTCTAAAAATAACCACTTTTTTTTATACATTATACATAAAGAATATGATAGTCAAGATTAGTATAATGAGAAACAACAAATTGAAAGCGTTTTCTGTGGGGTGGTTTATTGAAAATTGTAATAGCACCAGATTCATTCAAAGGAAGTTTAAGCGCAATCGAAGCGGCTGAAGCGATGAACAGGGGCGTTAAGAGAGCGGTTCCTGATGCTGAAACAGTGCTTCTTCCTGTAGCAGATGGCGGTGAAGGAACCCTTGAAACACTCGTTGCTGCGACTGGAGGGATTAGAAAGAGCGTTACTGTTACTGGACCTCTTGGAAATAAGGCAGCGGCAGAATATGGGATACTCGGCGATAATGAAACCTGTGTCATTGAGATGGCAAGTGCTTCGGGTTTGGCTTTAGTTTCGCAAAAAGAACTTAATCCTTTAATTACAACAACCTTCGGGACAGGGGAACTCATTAAACATGCACTGGATGATGGATATAGATCTTTCATTCTCGCCGTTGGCGGATCAGCCACGAATGATGGTGGAGCCGGCATGTTGCAAGCCCTGGGATTAAAAATCCTTGACCAGCAAAATCAAGAGCTTTCCTTTGGGGGAGGAGAACTTGCCAGAGTAAGAAAAATTGATATCAGTGGGTTTGACCAGAGAGTTAAACAAAGTAAATTCTTAATAGCTTCCGATGTTCAAAATCCTCTTATAGGACCGGATGGGGCATCCAGTGTTTTTGGACCACAAAAAGGTGCAACGCCCGAGGATGTTACGCTCCTCGATAAATGCCTTTCCCATTGGGCTGATAAAGTTGAGGAAGTTACCAGCATCCATCTGCATGATAGGCCTGGTGCAGGAGCAGCCGGAGGGATCGGCGGGGCATTTCAAGCTTTTTTTCCTTCTGAAATGAAACGGGGCATCGATGTTGTCATTCAGTATACAGGACTTTTCAAATTGCTTCCAAACACAGATCTTGTTATTTCTGGAGAAGGACAGGTCGATTTTCAAACAGCATCTGGAAAGACGCCGATGGGGGTTGCACAGGCTGCAAAAAGCTTGGAAATTCCAACAATTATCATGGCAGGCTCAGTTGGAACCGGTATTGAAGTGTTGTACCAGTTTGGGATTGTAAGCGTTAACAGTATTATTAACCAGCCGATGAAATTAAGTGATGCTATCGAAAATGCGTCCCTGCTTTTAGAAAGAAGCACAGAGCAAGTTGTTCGAACCTATTTTCATAGTCAAATAATAAAAAAACAGGAGGTTCTGCAGTATGAGAATTAAACAAACGATTGAAAAAGTTCCTGGAGGGTTAATGGTAGTTCCATTGATGTTCGGAGCATTGCTTAACACCATTGACCAAATGCATATTCCCTTTGTGATGGACATGTTAAAATCCCTCGGGGTAGCCGAGACTGCTGATGGGTATTATGAATTCCTAAGAATCGGTGGATTCTCAGAAGCTTTGTTTAAAAATGGTGCTCTAGTCTTAATCGCTTTATTCCTATTTTCTGCTGGAAGCCAGATGAACCTTAAAATCGGTGGAACTGCGTTGAAAAAAGGTGTGCTTTTGACCTCTTCAAAATACTTAACTGGTTTGGCTGTAGGTATTCTGTTTGGTTATATCTTTGATCCGATGCATGGTTTGTTCGGATTATCTACGATGGCAATAATAGCCGGAATGACCAACGGAAACGGTGGAATGTATGCTGCTTTAACAAGCCAATATGGAAACCGCTCTGATGTAGGAGCTGTAGCGATTCTTTCACTTAACGACGGACCTTTCTTTACGCTTATGTCTTTAGGGTTATTAGGGTCTAGCTTCCCGACTATAGCATTTGTAGCAGTTTTACTGCCGATTGCCATTGGTATGATTCTTGGAAATCTGGATCCTGAGATCAGAGACTTCCTTAAACCAGGAGAAATTTTACCAGTACCGTTTTTCGCTTTTGCTTTAGGGGCAGGTATGAACCTTGCGAACTTCTTTAATCCATCCGTGGTTGCTGCAGGATTAACGATCGGATTGCTAACAACACTATTAACTGGTACAACTGGAATTCTTGTCTTTAAATTATTCAAGGAAAAAAGTTATATTGCTCCGGTTTCTGAAGCTTCAACAGCCGGGAACGCAGCAGCGACGCCAGCAGCTATTGCAGCTGCAGCATCGGTAGCAGCAGGGTCAGGTATGATGACAGCAGCTGAAGCAGGTGCTTTCGAAAGTATTGCAGCTGTTGCAACAGCCCAGATTTCAATCGCGACGTTAACTACCGCGATCCTGTGCCCAATCGCCGTCATCCTGGTTGACCGCTATCAAAAGAGCAAAGGGATCGATGGACGTATTGAACGTGGCGAGCAAGGAAAACAGACAACTGCAAATGAAAATGTTCATTCAGCCGTGAATTAAGAACGGCGAGCGGGGCTGACTCTATCGATTTCCTCTTCTGTTATGGGGGGATACAATCGAAGTTTTGAGTCAGTCCTGTTATATTTTCTTTCAATATATGGTTAACTAGTAATAAATCTACTAACATATGCTCTAATGCTGTAAATAAATAAAGAGAGGGATAAACATGGAAACAACTTTACTATATGGAAAAAACGGTCTTTCATTAAACTTGCCAGATGATACGTTTGTCGTTGAACCAAATAACCTTCCGGGTGTACCGGATGAAAAGGCTGAAATAAAAAAGACGCTTGAAAATCCGATCGGAACAGAACCGTTGAAAAACATGGTGAACTCGACTGACACTGTAGCTATTGTGATCAGTGATATAACAAGGCCCACACCGAACCACATTTTAGTTCCTATGTTGATCGAAGAACTTAATCATGTTCCTCTAGAGAACTTTGTGATCATCAACGGAACCGGAACACACCGTGATCAAACACGGGAGGAGTTTATCCAAATGCTTGGTGAATGGGTTGTCGATAATATCCGAATCGTAAACAATCATTGCCATGATAAGGATTCATTGGTAAATCTCGGACAAAGCAAGTTCGGGTGTGATGTGTATTTAAACAAAGATTATGTGGAGGCTGATTTCCGGATTGTAACAGGGTTTATCGAACCTCACTTCTTTGCAGGCTTTTCTGGTGGCCCTAAAGGAATCATGCCAGGTATTGCAGGAATCGAGACGATCATGACCTTTCATAATGCACGTATGATCGGTGATCCTCGTTCCACATGGGGAAACATGACTGATAATCCAGTACAGGAAATGACGAGAGAAATCAATCGGATGTGCAAGCCGCATTTTATGCTCAATGTCACCCTGAATAGAGAAAAGGAAATAACAGCAGTTTTTGCCGGGGAACTCTATCAAGCACATGATAAAGGCTGCGATTTTGCCAAAGAGCATGCGATGATACAGTGTGAGGAACGCTTTGATGTTGTCATTACTTCTAATTCAGGCTATCCGCTTGATCAAAACCTTTACCAGGCAGTAAAAGGAATGAGTGCTGCCCACAAAATCGTTAAAAAAGGCGGGGCGATCATCATAGCGTCCGAGTGTTCAGATGGACTGCCAAGCCACGGTAATTACTCAAAGATCTTTGAATTTGCGAATAGTCCACAGGAGTTGTTGGATTTAATCAACGATCCTGAATTTAAAATGTTTGACCAGTGGCAAGTACAAAAACAGGCGGTTACCCAGGTGTGGGCGGATGTCTATGTTTATTCGTCTCTTACAGAGGAACAGGTCCGGGGAGCAATGCTCGAACCGACAAATGATATAGAGGAAACAGTAAGAGAACTTAAGCAAAAATATGGAGAAAAAATGTCGATAGCCGTTTTACCGCTTGGCCCCTTGACCATTCCATATGTGGAAGAGTAGCATGTTTTAAACACCAGGTCTTAATCGCCACTTTGATTAAGGTCTTTCTTCCATTCACAGGCGATAATTTGGTTTATTAAAAAGGTTATTATTATGATAAAATTTAGTTTATTATAATTAGGTCTGCTTTTAGGGGAGAAAGAATTTGAAACTATTAGTAAGCGGTATAGAAAATGTGTTATTGCAGGAGATTTTCCGGACGATTATTTCATCAACCGACTCGAATGAGTTAAAAAAGTTCAGTGAACAGTTAAAATCTGTGGATGTTCTTTTAAAGTCAGGTTATTTCTTAGAATCTCGAATTACTACTTATTCTTATAATAAAATGGAACAACACTCTACTTTAACAGGGTGTTATGCAAAAGCGTTTATGGATAGTTTTGACGATGAAGAATTTCTTGCAGGGCTCGCTTTTCTGGTTTGGCTCCAACAGAAAAAGATCTATGAAATAGTATCATTTCCTCATGAAATCAATCCCACTATATTGAAGCAGGATGTAAGCCTGAGTGGGTTAAACATAAAGCTTGATGCAGCTAGACACAATGTGCTTCCAACATTAAGCTTTTTACAGTTTTTAAAGAAAATGGACGTTCTTACCTATTTGAAACATCCAATGGAAGAATCATATAGCTTTTCAATAAAGGAACAATTCTCTCTGATTCGAAATGGCGAACTAGTAGGCAAAGTGACGTTGCTAGATGTACCAGATAACCAGGCAAAAAAAACAAGTCATACGATCCAACATATTGATTCTGACATGCAGCTGCTTCAGGTTAACATCGACGATTTGAATCCTGAAATTCTTGCGTATGTAACAGAGCAGTTATTTGCAGCCGGAGCGAATGATGTTTTTTCCCAACCGATTATTATGAAAAAAGGCAGAAGTGCCACAATGCTTACGGTTCTATGTGGAAGAGAAAGCGTAAAAGCAATAGAGACTATCATCTTTAGGGAAACTACAACACTGGGAATCAGAAGATTGGCTACAACTGTACACCGGTTAGCCCGAGAAATAGATAGCATCAGTACACCCTGGGGAGAAGTGAAAATAAAAATCGGGCGGCAAAACGGGAAAATCACTCAAATTTCTCCTGAATTTGAAGATTGTAAAAAGGTCGCAGAACAAAACAATATCCCTTTGAAACTGGTATATAATTGGATTAATAATCAAACAACTGAGAGGTATTAAAAGGGAAGGAAGATTATATTTGGGAAGTATTTATTCGATTTTAGGGGTGGGTTTTGTACTTGGTATAAAGCATGCGATTGAACCAGATCATATTGTTGCAGTATCTACGATAGCTGGTCGCTCAAAGAGTATGTGGAAATCGTCTGTTGCAGGCGTTTTTTGGGGGATAGGACATACTGCTACACTTCTGGTTGTTGGAATGCTGCTTATTTTTTTCAAAACTCAAATGACAGAATCGCTGGTTCTATCACTGGAGTTTGTAGTTGGGATAATGTTAGTTTATCTCGGTACTACCACACTTTATTCCAAAAATAAGCAGATTGATTATTCCTATGGAACTGTACAAAAAAAGTCTATGGCGATCGGATTTGTTCATGGTCTTGCCGGCAGCGCCGCCATGGTTCTTTTAACATTATCTACAGTAGAAAGTATGCTACAGGGATTATGGTATATTTTAATTTTTGGATTAGGGACAGTGGCTGGAATGCTAATGTTCTCTACCTTTTTGAGTATGCCTTTTCTCCTGGCTAAACGTAAAAGACTTCATCCAAACTTGATAGGAGCAACAGGTGTCATAAGTATATTGTTTGGGCTTTATTATATGTTTAATCTTGGGTTTACAGAAGGATTATTTGACTATTGGTTTTAAATGTTAATATGAATTGCGATCGGCATAGAATGAAGTTCATTCTATGTCTTTTTTGTTTGTAAGTATAAAGTACAATTGCAATTATCAATGATTATCAATAAAATAGAGTTGTAAAATGCAACAAGAATAAATGGAGGCGTTTACAGGTTATGGCAAAATTGTTGGTAATTGCACCATATCAGGGATTGCATGATTTATTTTATCAAGTTAATAAAGAATTGAACAAAGATATGGAGATACAGGTTGGGAATTTATATAAAGGATTAGAAATCGCAAAGGCCAATGAACACAAAGGGTTTGATGTCATTATCAGCAGGGGGGCTACTGCCAGAATAATCGGGGAGGAAGTATCGATACCTGTTGTGGACTTGGATATTTCTGGTTATGACATCCTTCGTTCCTTAACGCTATTGAAAGGCTATTCAGGAAAAATAGGAATCATGAGCTATTTAAATGTTGTTCAAGGAGCGGATTCAATTGGAGCTTTGCTTGGAATAGACCTGACTTCTTTTCTTATCCATAATGAAGAAGAAATTGAAAGCGCTATAAAAAAAGCAAAAGAGAATGATATAGAGGTTATGATCGGAGATGTTATTTCAACCTCTGTAGCCCAAAGGTATGGAATGCATGGAATTCTTATAACTTCTGGAAGAGAGGCAGTCATTGAAGCGATAGAACGTGCAGAGCAAATCGCTTATTACTGTAACAAAACAAAGGAAACGAGCCGATTGAATGAACTTGCCATCCAGCATGCGAATCATGGAATTATCGTTACTGATGAGAACGGATACTGTAAGAATGTTAATGAAAAAGCGGCTTATTTTCTACAAACAGATCAGAGTAACCTTCTAAACCATCGGGTAAGTGAAAGGGTTCCTTTTTTAAATTTAAAAAATGTCCTTCAAAGCAGAAAATCAGAAAGCTTTAAAGAAATTGACTTTGGCGTACAGCAGTTTGATATTTCAAAGGTACCTTTAGAGGAAAATGGAAAAGTGGTAGGAGCAGTAGCGTTCTTATATTCTTCAAAAGAAGACAAGCCTAAATCGACAGGAAGACCATCGGTTCACTTTAATCAATTAGTTGCTAATTCTGATGGGATAAAAAAGACCATGGAGAGTGCCAGGAACATCACTAATTCTAATATGCCGACTATTATCTATGGGGAATCTGGCACGGGTAAAACAAGTCTAGCGCAGGCGATTCACAATGAGAGCGATAGAAGCCCCTTTCCATTTGTGTTACTGGACATAAACGAATTGTCCGTTGATAAAGTATACACAGAACTATTTGGACACGAGGGGAAAGGAAGCCTGTTTGAAAGGGCGAACGGAGGTACGGTTTGCTTGAAAGGAATTGACTTTTTACCTTCGTATATTGCAGCAAAGCTACTATCCATTTTGCATTCTAAAAAGATTGAAACCCTGAACGGGGAGATACATTTCGATGTAAGAGTTATATCCATATTAGAAAAACAACCTGAGTTCCGTGACAAGAACCGCAGTAGTTTATACCGGTTCTTAAGTGGTTTTTCTATAAAGTTACCACCATTGAGAGAAAGAAAGGATGATATCGAAGATCTTATACGATGGTTCATTGCCTCGATTAACGCTAATTTAGGCAAACAAATTGTTGGGGTTACACCGGCTACGCTTAAACATTTTATGGAATATGACTGGCCTGGAAATATTGCGGAGCTACATACCGCAGTGCAAGAAATGTGTTTTCTTAGTGGTGGTCCTTTCATTGAGGAGGCAACCGCTTTGGAAGTTATGGCTAACCTAAAAGAGCAGCAAGCTGCAAACTCCTACTCTTCTTTTGACTTAAGTAAGACATTAGAAGAAATTGAAGCTGACATTATCCACAAAATTATGGAGGAAGAGAATCATAATCAAACAAAGGTAGCTGCTAGATTAGGAATCAATCGCACAACGTTATGGAGAAAATTAAAATTTTCAGAAAATGTTTAAAAATGTAACATATTTTTCATTTAACAGTATTGTAAATGTAAACACCCCTTTGTTAGAATTTTGTTAACAAGTTATTTGAATTACTAACATCTAAGAAAGGAGGGGGGCGAAATAAACCGGGTAATTATAGTTGCAGATGATCTTACAGGAGCAAACGATACAGGGTTGCAATTTGCAAAAGAAGGTTATTCAACAACAGTGCTCCTTCACAAACCAGAAGATGATTCAGATATCCCTGATTCGAATATTTGCGTTCTCAACACTGATTCAAGGGCTGCTAGTTTTGATGAGGCTTATCAATATGTGTTTGATTTTTCAAATGCAGTAAATAAGCATGAATACGAGATCATTTATAAAAAAATTGATTCAACGCTTAGAGGAAACATAGGCATAGAGATTGATGCGATGATGGATAGCTTCAACCTGGATGCAGCGGTTATTGTTCCTGCCTATCCAGGGAATGGTCGCAAAACTATTGGAGGATACCATCTTATTAACGGCCTATTACTGGAAGACTCTGATATATCAAATGATCCTACATATCCAGTAAAACAATCTTTTATACCGGAAATAATAAAAAAACAATCTAAGAGGGAAGTCGAGTTAATTGATTTGCGAAAAATCAGATCAAATAGTCTTGTTTCGGAAATAGAGAGCTCATTGGAAAAAGGGAAAGAATTACTTATTTTTGACTGTTTTAATTACACTGATATGCAAGCGATTACAACAGCGGTTAATTCGATGGACAAGAAAATCCTCTGGGTTGGTTCGGCTGGTTTAACCCACGCACTTTCAGAAGGCTTGATTGAAGGAACACCTTATACATCTGATGATATGACTGTTCTGTCTAATCATGAGGATCCTATTTTAATTGTAGCCGGAAGCGTAAGCAAAGTGACAAGGCAACAAATTGCTGTTTTACGGAATGAAGGATTAAAAGTATGTGAGCTAGATCCTTCCATTTTACTAGAAGAAGGAATTACTTCAGACATTCTCTCTAGTGTCAAAAAACACTTAGAGAAAAAAGGAAATCTTGTTATTACAACAATTCAAGATGAAGACTCCGCCGTTCGGTTGGAGGAATGGACAAAAAAGAACAATGTAAACCCGAGAAAAGTTGGGGAATTGATCGCAAGGAATTTAGGGGAGCTTGCTTCCAAATTAGTTCACAGCAGTAAGGTGGCTGGCCTCGTGTTAACAGGAGGGGACATCGCGCACAGCACGTGTTCCTGGTTGGAAATAGAGGCATTGCAAATTGTAGAAGAAATTGAAGAAGGCATTCCTTTAAGTATAATAAACGGTGGAAAATTCAGGGGTCTGCCGGTTGTAACAAAAGCCGGTGCTTTCGGAAATGACTATTCCTTATTAAATTCTATTAAAAGGTTAAGTGGAAAAGAGATGGATCATAAAAAAGCTATTAAATAATAGGAGGAAAAGAATGAAAAAAATTGCAGGTATTCTCATGTCGTTAATCATGGTCTTTGCGCTAGCTGCTTGTGGGGAAAATGAAAGCGCTTCCTCATCTGGTTCGGATTCTGGTTCAGATAGCGGCGGAATTGAAAAGATGACATTGAAGGTAGGACACACTCTTTCAGACACATCTCATTACCAGGAAGGATTAAAGAAGTTTAAAGAATTGGTTGAAGAGAAATCAGATGGCCAGATTACTGTTGAAATCTTCCCTAACGGATCTCTTGGCGGAGAGCGTGAGATGATTGAAGGATTAGACATCGGAACAGTAGACATGGTTCTATCTTCCACAGGTCCAATGAGTGGATTTGCTCCAGAAGTAACTGTTGTAGACCTTCCATTCCTATTTAGAGATGCAGATCATGCACATAAAGTATTGGATGGAGAAATAGGACAAGACCTTCTTAAGAAATTAGAATCTGAAGGGATGAAAGGCCTTTCATGGTGGGAGAACGGATTTAGAAACGTAACAAACAATGTTCGCCCTGTTGAAAAGCCGGAAGATCTTAAAGGGCTTAAGTTAAGAACAATGGAAAATGAAATTCACATGGCGGCATTTGAAGAGATGGGTGCAGACCCAACACCGATGGCATTCCCGGAATTATTTACAGCCCTTCAACAGGGAGTAGTTGATGGGGAAGAGAACCCGGTTCCAGTTATCTGGAGTTCCCGTTTCTATGAAGTTCAGGACTACTTAACTATGACAAGACATGTTTACAACCCATCTATTATGCTGATTTCCAAAAGTAAATTTGATGGTTATTCAGAGGAAGTACAGAACCTATTGTTAGAGTCATCTAAAGAAGCTGGAGATTATGAGCGTCAGGTAGTTCAAGATATGGAAGATAAATATTTATCACAGTTAGAGGAAAAAGGCATGAATGTTATTACTGATGTTGATCTTGAACCATTTGAAAAAGCTGTTCAGCCTGTATATGACAAATACAGCGAGCAATTTGGCAAAGATTTAATTGAAAATATTAAAAACACAAAATAAGGAAATACGGATAGGAGCTCTTCCTATCCGTATAAGTTTTATTAATGTTTGTTTTGGAGGGGGCTAGTAGATGCTTCTGCTGCTAAAAGGTATTGATGCTATAAATAAAGTGTTAAGAATAGTAGTTGCTGTTTTACTAATAATTATGTCGATTGTAATCGCCGTACAGGTCTTTTCTCGTTTCATCCTCGGTAATTCTATAACATGGTCAGAGGAGCTTGCGCGTTATCTCATGATTTGGCTGGTTTTTCTTGCTTCAAGCCTTGCGTTACGGATGAAGGCTCTTATTGGTGTAGAAGCCATTTCTGAACGTTTATCCTTTAAAGCAAGAAGGTTTCTTAAAACAATCGTACATGCTTTAAACATTGCTTTTTTCGTCTTTTTATTGATAAAAGGAGTGGAAATGCTGGGCCATGTTCAAACGCAAAGCTCACCTGCTATGCATATTTCTATGGCATGGGCATATGCAGCTATTCCAGTAGGATCTTTCCTGATGATCATTAACTCCATAGCAGTATTAATAGAATTTTATAAAGGGGGTGGGGAGTAGTGATACCAGTAGTCATAATTAGCTTACTTGTATTGTTCGCCCTTAGCGTGCCTATTGCTATTTCCCTTGGGATCACCTCAACTATCGCCGTATCCTATACAGGTATGCCCTTATTAGTAGTTATTCAAAGGATGTTTGGGGCAATTGATTTATTTCCTTTAATGGCTATCCCATTTTTCATTTTGGCGGGAAACCTGATGGAAGCAGGCGGGATATCAAAGAGGCTTGTTAACTTTGCTAACTCCCTTGTTGGAGGATTAAGCGGAGGACTCGCGGCAGTAGCTGTCGTAACCTCCATGTTCTTTGCGGCGATTTCGGGATCAGGACCTGCAACGGTAGCAGCAATAGGTTCAATCTTAATTCCGGCCATGATCGCAAAAGGATATGACCGCAACTTTGCAGGAGCTGTCCAATCCGTTTCGGGCGAGTTGGGAGTTATCATCCCTCCAAGTATCCCGTTGATTCTTTATGGTGTTACAGCAGAAGTATCGATCGGTACACTTTTTATCGCGGGTGTTATCCCGGGATTATTTATAGCTGGTTCATTACTGCTCACTGTATTTGTACTTTCTAAAAAGAAAGGATATCAGGGCACGCCAAACATAACGAATGCTGATCGGATTAAAGCTTTTAAGGACGCTATTCTAGCTTTGCTTATGCCTGGAATTATTCTTGGGGGTATTTATGGAGGGATATTCACTCCTACAGAAGCGGCAGGTGTAGCAGTAGTATACGCATTTATCGTTGGGTTCTTCGTTTATAGAGAGCTTAAATTTAAAAACCTGATCGACGTTTTTGCAAGATCGGCAATCACTACCTCTATCATTATGATCATTATTTCGACAGCAGGATTATTCGGATGGATTCTAACAAGGGAAAGAATACCGCAAAAAATTGCAGAATCATTCATGCAATTTACGGATAGCCCTATAGTATTCCTACTATTAATCAATGTGTTGTTATGGATAGTAGGGATGTTTTTTGAAACTGCATCATCCATTATTATTCTGGCACCGATTCTCACTCCGATCGCAGTGATGGTTGGTGTAGATCCGGTCCACTTTGGGATTATTATGGTAGTTAACCTTGCTATGGGTATGGTTACTCCACCTCTGGGTGTTAATTTGTTTGTATCTGTCCAAATAGCAAATACCACCCTGGAGAGAATAACAAAAGCGATACTGCCGTTCCTGTTCGTGGTTATTGTAGATATTCTAATAATTAGTTACTTGCCGCAGTTATCAATGTGGCTGCCATCTTTAATGGATAAATAAAGATTGGAGGGTCCTGAATGAAGTTTCCCAGAGTTGTGAAAATCCATCAGCATTTTCCTGATGACAAGATTGATAACATAGCTTTAACTGTTGAAGAACAATTATCAAAAGCAGAAATAAGATCCACTGTTAAACCTGAAATGCGAATCGCCATAACAGCAGGAAGCAGAGGGATATCCAATATTGCGGAAATCATCCGTTCTACTTCTGAGGAGCTGAAAAAATTAGGCGCAAAACCTTTTGTAGTTCCAGCTATGGGAAGCCATGGCGGTGCGACTGCTGAAGGCCAAAAAGAAGTATTAGAAAGCCTGGGAGTTACAGAGGATTACTGTGGAGTGCCTATTTTGTCTTCTATGGAAGTTGAGGAGATTGGAAAAACAGAAGAAGGCCTCCCTGTATATATGGATAAGCATGCCTGGAATGCAGATGGCGTTATCGTGATGGGAAGAATTAAAGCGCATACTGATTTTAAGGCGCCCATTGAAAGCGGACTTTTAAAAATGTCCTCGATCGGTCTTGGAAAACACGCCCAGGCCCAGGCGATCCATACTTACGGTGTCCATGGCATAAGGGACAAAATGCCAGAAGTAGGAAAAGTTGTCCTCGGCTCTGGAAAAGTTGTTTTTGGAATCGGTATTGTTGAAAATGCTTATGAAGAAACAGCAGTTATTGAGGCTATCCCAACAGAGAAAATCATTGACCGGGAACAAGAGCTTCTCAGTCATTCTAAAAGCTTGATGCCGTCCCTGCCGGTCAAGGATATTGATATCCTGTTTGTGGATGAAATTGGGAAAAACTACAGCGGTACCGGGATGGATACAAATATCATCGGAAGAATCCGTATCCTCGGAGTGGAGGAACCATCCGAGCCGAGGATTAAATATATTATTGCGGGCGATGTTAGTGAGCCTTCACACGGAAATGCGCTGGGAATTGGCTTAGCAGACTTAACGACGGAGCGCCTATTCCGGAAAATTAACCATCAAGCGATGAATGAAAATGTCATCACAAGCACCTTTTTAGATCGGGCAAAGATACCGATCGTTCTTTCCAGTGACAGTGCAGCAATTAAAGCGGCGCAAAGAGCAAACTGGGGAGTAGAAGATGAATACACTCGTTTTATTCGTATTCCAAATACAATGGATGTTCACCACCTTTACATTTCTGAAAGTCTTATTCCTGAAGTCTCAAAATTGGAACATGTTGAGATTGTAGGAGAGCCGAAGGAAATGGAATTTGATGAAAACGGAGACTTTAAAAGAGCAGAGGGGAGTTTTTAGTATGGTACAAGCTACATCAAATGTGTACGGCAGCTTAATTGGCGGGCAATGGATAAAAGGGGAAGAAAAATTGCCAGTCAAGAACAAATATACTGGCGAGACTATTGGCTACATAACAAATGCCTCCAGAAAAGATGTCGAAAGTGCAGTTGGAAATGCACTGGAAACGTTTAAAAATAACAAGCTGTCTGTTCATAAACGCTATGAAATTCTTATGAAAGCAGCAGAAATATTTGCGGAAAGAAAAGAAGAATTAGCACTGACGATCGTTAGAGAAGCTGGTAAAGTACTGAAGGATGCCAGAGGGGAAATCGACCGGGGAATTCAGACTTTTATTGCTTCCGCAGAGGAAGCAAAACGGATTACAGGAGAAGGCATTCCGTTAGCCGGGCAGCCCGGTAATGAAAATAAAATGTCCTTTACACTTCGAGTTCCAGTCGGTGTTATCGGAGCGATTACGCCGTTTAACTTTCCTTTTAATTTAACAGCTCATAAAATTGCTCCAGCAATTGCAGCCGGGAACACAGTAGTACTGAAGCCAGCAGAGCTCACGCCGATTATTGCAAACAAAATGGCAGAAATCCTGCGAGAAGCAGGTCTTCCTGATGGATACTTAAATGTTGTAAACGGACTGGGGAAAGACACTGGACAGTATTTGTTGGAAGATGAAAGAATCGCTATGTTTACATTTACAGGAAGTCCAGGAGTAGGCCGCCATATCAAGAGTACAACAGGAATCCGAAAAGTAACGCTTGAACTTGGTAATAACTCTCCAAATATTGTGCATAACGATGTCGCAGATCTAGATCGGGCAGCGGAACTATGTGTAACAAGAGGATATGTCAATTCGGGACAGGCGTGCATATCTGTTCAACGAATTTATGTCCAGAAGGAAATTTATGATCAATTCGTTGAGAAAGCGATTGCCGTAGCCAAAACAATCAATGTTGGGAATCCTGAATTGGAAGATACAGATATCGGACCTATGATTTCTGAAAAGGCAGCAGCTCGTGCGGAAGAATGGATTAAGGAAGCTGAAGAGCAGGGAGCTGAAATCGCTTTTGGAGGGAAACGTAACGGTGCCGTACTTGATCCTACTATCGTGACAAACGTTAAACCATCTATGAAACTAGTTTGTGAAGAAGTATTTGCCCCTGTCATCAGCATCATTCCTTATGAAACAATTGATGAGGCATTTGAACAGGCGAATGATTCGGAGTTTGGACTGCAGGCAGGAGTTTTTACCTCAGACTTAAACCTTGCAATGAAGGCGGCCCAAACACTGGAATTTGGCGGAGTAATCATCAACAACGTTTCTACTTATCGGGCGGATATCATGCCGTATGGCGGTATCAAAAACAGTGGTGTAGGAAAAGAAGGGCCGAAATATGCAATTGAAGAAATGACGGATGAAAGAATCGTCGTTATTGACCTTTAATAAATATAGGAGATGTTCTTAATGAGAGATAATTTCGAGTTTTTTTCAACTAAAAACGTCGTGTTCGGGAATGGTTCCATTCAAAAGCTAGACAAAATCCTACAGCGTTTTAATGCAAAGAATGTTCTCATCATCACTGATGAAGGGATAAAAAACGCTGGCTTATTGACTAAGGTTTCAAGTTTAATAGAGGCGAAGGACTATAATGTCGTAATCTTTGACAAAGCTGTTCCAGAACCGCCGGTCGAGACGGCGATGGAGTGTTATGAGTTTGCTAAGAACGAGCAAAAGACTGATGTTATTATTGGTCTTGGCGGGGGAAGCAGCATTGATCTTGCAAAAATAGTTGCATTATTAATGGAATATGGCGGCCACCCACGTGATTATTTTGGCGGCGAGAATCTTGTTCCTGGGCCTATTGCACCTCTAATAGCTATTCCAACTACTGCTGGGACAGGCTCAGAAGTAACTTCTGTAGCTGTTCTTACGGATACGGAGAACAATCTAAAAGTTGGAATTTCTGATAACTATTTACGGCCGGCTGTTGCACTTCTAGATCCAGAACTAACAGTGAATCTTCCTTCTTTTGTAACTGCATGCTCGGGCATCGACGCGCTTTCACATGCGGTGGAAGCTTTTACGGCAAAAGACTTCAAGTATATCCAGGCTGAAGGGGAATTGCTCTTCCAGGGAGCTAACCCGATCAGTGACGGCCTCGCCTACAAAGCGATTGAATTAATTTCCCAAAACCTTACACTAGCAGTTCAGCAAGGAAGTAACCTTGAGGCAAGAGCAAATATGCTTATGGGAAGTTTGCTGGCGGGTATGGCTTTCTCTAATGCCGGTACAGCCGCTGCCCATGCACTTGCTTATCCGATCGGTGCAAGATCGAAAGCACCACACGGGCTTGTTACCGGACTTCTTCTTCCATACGTCATGGATTATAATAATAATGTTGTTCCAGAAAAAATGGCAGGCATCGCACGGGCATTTAATGTAAGTACGGATGGCTTAAGTTCGGTGGAAGCAGGAAGAAAAGCTGTTGAAGCAATTCTGGAACTGTTATCGAACATCGGGTTACCAACAAGACTATCTGAAATTAATATAGATAAGAATGACCTTGCAGAAATTGCGGAACAAGCTCTTCCTATTGAAAGGCTGATTCGAAATAATCCCCGAGTGCCAACGAAAGATAGCTTAATAGAATTGTTGAATAAAGCATACTAACCAGGAGGGAATTAAATGTCTGATAATAAGCCTATCATTTGTATTACAATGGGAGATGCAGCGGGAGTTGGTCCTGAAATAATTGTTAAAGCACTAGCCGATTCGGAGCTTTATCAGAATAGTAACCCGCTCGTGATCGGTGATGCAAAAGTGTTAGAACGAGCTAACAAAATTGTTAAGGGAGAATTAAAAGTAAATGCGATTTCTTCTGTTGAAGAGGCGGGTTTCTCTTATGGCACAATTGATTGTATAGACTTAGATCTAATCCCGGAAAGCTTAGAAATTGGCAAGGTTTCTCCTGAAGCAGGACATGCTGCATTTAAATACCTTGAAAAAGCGATAGACCTTGCCAACAATAAGAAAATCGATGCGATTTGTACGGCTCCGTTAAATAAAGAAGCGCTGCATAAAGGGGGCCATATCTATCCTGGCCATACCGAGATTCTTGCTGATCTTACCGGTACAGAAGACTTCGCGATGATGCTGACTGCCCCTAATCTAAGAGTGATCCATGTGACTACGCATATGGGACTGATAGATGCTATAAATAAAATTGAGCCAGAACGTGTCCATAAAGTTATTCATCTTGCAGATGAAACACTCAAAAGAGCAGGAATCGAAAACCCCAGAATAGCAGTATGCGGTATTAATCCGCATGCGGGTGAAAATGGACTGTTCGGATATGGGGAAGAAGAAGAGAAAATTATTCCTGCAATTGAAAAGGCTGAAAAAGAAGGGATTAACGTTACGGGTCCATATCCGGCAGATACACTGTTCTTCAGAGCCGGAAGAGGTGATTTTGATATTGTTGTGGCAATGTATCATGATCAGGGACACGGCCCGATAAAAGTACTGGGCCTTGAGTCAGGCGTGAATATTACGGTTGGCCTTCCGATTATCCGGACAAGTGTAGACCATGGAACTGCTTTTGACATCGCTGGTACCGGCATAGCCGATGAAGCTAGCTTGAAAGAAGCGTATAGACAGGCAGTAGAATTATCCCCTCGCAAGCGCATTAATTAAAACTACCTTAATTGGAGGGAAGCAAGATGTCATCAAGCGAACTACAACAAAAAAATGAAAAGCTCGGCCAAGTTTTATCAGAAATGGGTAACGTTTTAATTGCTTTTTCTGGTGGGGTGGACAGTGCATTTCTTCTTGCCAGGGCCCAGGAAGTACTGGGTTCCGATGTACTGGCGGTCACAGCTGCATCAGAAACGTTCCCTGACAGGGAGTTTGATGAGGCGGTATTACTTGCAGAAGATTTAAATGCGAACCATTTTACAATAGAAATAAAAGAATTTGAGAACGAAGATTTTGTGAAAAATGATAAAAATAGGTGTTACTTTTGCCGGTTCGGTTTGTTTGACAGACTTGTAAAGCTTGCGGAAGAAAAAGGATATCCTTACATCCTTGATGGGACAAATGCAAGTGATGCAGGAGATTACCGCCCTGGAATGAAAGCAACGCGTGAAAAGGGCGTTAGAAGTCCATTGAAGGAAGCTGGTCTCACAAAAGACGAGATTCGTCAGTTATCAAAGGAAATGGGGTTAAGAACGTGGGATAAGCCTTCTTTTGCCTGTCTTTCCTCCAGAATTCCTTATGGTACAAGAATTACCGGAGAAGCAATAAACAAACTAGACCTGGCCGAAAATTACCTGTTAAGGGATTTAGGATTCCATCAGGTGAGGGTGCGCTATCATGACAAAGTTGCCCGGATTGAAGTAGAGCCTGCTGAGATTGAAAAAGTAATTGCATATCGGCAATCGATCAATAAACGTTTTAAAGAAATCGGATTTACGTATGTAGCATTAGACCTGGAAGGATACCGTACTGGCAGTATGAATGAGGTTTTATCAAAGGGTGAAGTAAATGGACAACCAAAATAACTTCATTTTAGATTCTATTCTTGAGCAGGTCCGGGAAGGCACCCTGGATATAGATGATGCAAAAGAAAGATTGAAAACATACAAGGACCTTGGCTTTGCAAAGCTGGATTTCCACCGGGAAGAGAGACAGGGATATCCGGAAGTGGTCTTTGGAGAAGGAAAAACGGTCTATCAGATCATCGAGATCATCAAGGTTCTTAAAGCGCGCCATCGACGAATCTTAGCGACCCGTATTTCTCCGGAAAAAGCGGCTGCAATTCAGAAAGAAGTAGAGAATCTTGTATATAACGAAACAGCCAGAACCCTTTTCTGGAAAAATGCTGAAGAACAAACAATTCTATATCAGGGCTATGTTGCGGTTGTTTCAGCAGGAACATCAGATTTAAGGGTAGCAGAAGAAGCTGCTGTAACTGTAGAGGCGATGGGGTGTGAAGCCGTACGTATTTGCGATGTCGGCGTGGCAGGAATTCATAGGCTGTTGGATAATCTTGAAATAATTCGTAACGCAACGGTTTCAGTAGTAGTAGCAGGAATGGAGGGAGCCCTCCCCAGCGCGGTTGGAGGGCTTGTCTCCCATCCTGTTATTGCAGTACCGACAAGTGTAGGGTATGGAGCAAATTTCGGAGGGCTTTCTGCACTCCTTTCGATGATTAATTCCTGTGCGTCCGGAATTAGTGTAGTAAATATCGACAACGGGTTTGGCGGTGGCTATAATGCAGCCCTTATCCATCGGATGGCGAATGAAAAGAGAGGTGAACAGCAGTGAAAACCCTTTATTTTGATTGCGTATCAGGAGCTAGCGGTGACATGGTCATAGGTGCACTTATTGATGCAGGTGCTGATCCTGCTTATCTAAAAGAAGAGCTAAAAAAGCTCGGCATCGAGTCAGAATATGACCTTGCGTGGAAAAAAGTAAATAAGAATGGCATCACATCTACGAAGTTTGATGTTTTGTTAAGTGAAAAGGAAAGTTCACACCATCATCATGAAGATGGACATTCACATCATCACAGTCATGACCATGGGCATCTTCACGATCATGAGGACCATCATCAAGATCACACCCAAGATCACGAGCATCATCACGATCACAACCATGCCCATCATCATCGCACTTATATGTCGATTAAAAAAATGATTAGTGACTCTACTCTAGAGGAAAAGGTTAAATCCCTTTCTATAGCAATTTTTAAAAAGATTGCAGAAGCTGAAGGGAAAATCCATGGGATGCCGATAGAAGAAGTGCATTTTCATGAGGTTGGTGCCGTGGATTCTATCATTGATATTGTCGGCACCGCGATATTGATGGAATCTCTGAGAATCGATAAAGTTGCTGCGTCACCTGTTCCCTTAGGAGCTGGCAAGATATCGATTGACCATGGCATTTATCCTGTTCCGGCTCCTGCTACACTGGAGATATTAAAAGGGGTACCGTTAGAAAAAAGTGATGTGCGAGCCGAGCTGGTTACACCAACAGGTGCTGCTATTATAGCAGTGCTTGCTGAGGAATTCGGAGGCTTGCCATCATTTACCGTTGAATCGATTGGCTATGGAGCAGGAACCAGGATGTTTCCTTCCCATCCAAACGTAATTAGAGTAGTGATCGGTAATTCTTAAGAGTGAGGGATAGAATGAGCAAACCATATATTTACATAACACGGAAATTGCCAGAAGAGGTAATCGCACCGTTGTTTGAAATAGCAGATGTAGGAATGTGGGAAAAGGAGGAGGATCCAGTTCCTCGAGATATTTTAAAAAAGGAAGCAAGCCGGGCAACTGCCTTATATACGATGTTAACGGAGGACATTGATAAGGAACTGTTTGACCTGGCTGAAAATTTAAAGGTGGTTGCAAATTTAGCAGTGGGCTACGACAACATCGATATCGACTATGCAACAAAAAAAGGCGTTTATGTATGTAATACGCCTGATGTACTTAGTGACACAACGGCAGATCTTGTGTTTGCTTTACTTATGGCAACGGCCAGAAGAGTAACAGAAGGCGCTGAGTACATAAAACAGGGGAAGTGGAAACACTGGAGTCCCTTATTAATGGTTGGACATGATATTCACCACAAAACAATCGGAATTGTTGGCATGGGAAGGATCGGCGAAAAGGTCGCTCTCAGGGCAACTGGATTTGAAATGGATATTCTCTATCATAATCGTAGAAGAAATATAGAAGTTGAAGAAGGGATTGGGGCAAGCTTTACTTCATTTGATGAATTGTTAAGCACATCAGATTTTATTGTGTGTATGGCGCCACTTACGAGCGAGACAGAAAATATGTTTGATAACAGGGCATTTCAATTAATGAAATCCTCCGCCATTTTCATTAACGCAGCTAGAGGGGGCGTGGTGAATGAAGAAGCGCTGTTCAGTGCCCTTAAGAATAAGGAGATCGCTGGAGCTGGCCTGGATGTTTTTAAGGACGAACCGATTTCTGCTGACCATCCACTCCTTGCTTTCAAAAATGTCCTTGCCCTGCCGCATATAGGGAGTGCAACAATTGAGACCCGTTATAAAATGATGGAGCTTGTTACGAGAAACATACTTAACGTTCTAAAGGGAGATAGCCCTGAAACAATTGTAAATGATGAATTGCTGAATTAGTATGCTTTCCTGAGCGCTTTTCATCTAAAGGAGGAGAACGAATGAAAATAGTTTGTATAGGCGATGCTATGATACCCGGAGAAAATTTCCACAAGGCTGCTACAGAGCTGGGAGACCATAACATCGTTAGTTCTAATTGGATTTCTGATTGGGAACAGCTGCAAAGTAGAAGATTGGTTGTTGAGCAACAGGGACCGGAAGTTGAAGATGTACCTGAAGCTTTTTTAAATAACAAAGACGCTGATATGTTGCTCGGTCTCTTTAGCCCTTTCTCCGAACAGGCAATGGACTCTTTTGAAAATCTTAAATTGATAGGTGTTGCTAGAGCAGGAACAGAAAACGTTAATATTCCTGCAGCAACAGAAAGAGGAATCCTTGTAGTGAATGTGATGGGGCGTAATGCAGAAGCCGTATCAGATTACGCAGTAGGGATGATGTTAAGTGAATCTCGCAACATTGCCCGTGCCCATCATGCGATTAAGAGCGGGAACTGGAGGAAAGAGTTTACAAATTCTGCCCATGTACCAGAATTAAAAGGAAAGACAATCGGTATTATTGGTTTAGGGTATATCGGAAGGCTTGTTGCGAAAAAGCTATCGGGTTTTGGAGTTAAACTTATCGGGTTTGATCCATGGATAGGTGAAAAAGATGCAAAGGAAGCAGGCGTTGAATTGGTTGATAAAGAAACGCTATTCTCACATGCAGACTTCACTACTGTACATGCCCGCCTGACGGAAGAAAGCCACCATTTGGTAGATTATGAGGAACTAGGAAGAATGAAGCCAACATCTTATTTTATTAATACAGCAAGATCGGGATTAGTTAACACGGATGCTCTTGCAGCGGCTTTAAAGGAAAAGAAAATTGCCGGTGCGGCGCTCGATGTGTTTGATATTGAGCCGATACCTGAAGACAGTCCTTTACTTGACTTGGATAACATAACATTGACAACCCATATTGCAGGTACTACAAGTGAAGCTTTATCAAGATCGCCATATCTTTTAGTAGATGAGATTCGTAAAGTACTAGATGGCGAGGGGTCCAAAATGGTGAAAAATCCCGAGGTATTGGATGAACCAAAGGTAAAGGAATGGTTGCACAGTTTAAATTCCACAGTAAATAATCCTTCTTAATGTTTCAAAGATAACAAAGGGGATTTTTATGAAACGAAACGAAGAAAAGCTTATCTTAACGATCGATGTAGGGACAACCGCTACCAAAGCAGTATTGTTTAATTTAGAAGGTAATATTGTTAGAGTGGCTCATAAAGAGTACAGCAGTAAATACATTCAGCCTTCTATAGTCGACCATGATCCGAATACGTGGATACAAGCTATCACCTTTGTTGTTCCAGAGGTAATGAATGGCCTTTCTCCAGACGCTGTATCCGCAGTTAGTGTAACAAGCCAACGAGCCACGATTATTCCAGTAGATTCAAACGGAGAACCTCTGGCTGATGCTATTCATTGGCAGGATAAAAGAACGTTAGCAGAATGTGAAGAAATACGGGAGACAATAGATGAGGAAGCTATTTATAATAAGACTGGCCTGCGTATCGACCCATATTTTTCTTTGCCTAAGATTCTCTGGCTGAAAAAACAAGGTAATCTCATAAATGAAACAGCTTATCTATTAACTGTCCATGACTTTATTATTCATTATTTAACAGGTGAATTTAAGACAGATTGGACACAGGCTTCTCGAACAATGCTTTTTAATATTAACTCGTTTCAGTGGGATAGAGATTTGATGAATCAGTTTAATATTAGTTCTTCGATGATGCCAGATGCATATCCTCCTGGAACAGTAGCCGGCAATCTAAAAGAACAGGTTGCAAAGCAGCTTGGTTTAAGAGATGGCATTCCGGTTGTTATGGCTGGGGGAGACCAACAATGTGCTGCAGTTGGTCTTGGAGTAACCAGAATTGGTACAGCTAAAGTAACAACTGGAACAGGTTCCTTCGTAGTAGCTCCTGTTGGCCAGTCAATCAGGGATAAAGGCAAAAGAGTCTTATGCAGTCCCTCTTCTATAAAAGGGCAATGGGTAATGGAGGCAGGTATTTTTACTACAGGATCGATTTATAGATGGCTTAAAGATGAACTAATATCTCATAAAGGCATTGATTCCACAGTCACTTTTGAGGATTTAAATCGCGAAGCAAGCGCTTCACAAGCAGGAGCAAACGGCATCTTAATGGTTCCCCATTTTGCTGGAAGTGCAAGCCCATACTGGAATCCGAAATCGCGAGGAATTGTTTTTAATCTAACACTTGGACATAAACGTGCAGATATTATCAGGGCTTTCCTGGAAGGCATTGCGTTCGAAATAAACAAAAACATAAAAGTTATTAACGATGTTTTAAGAGAAAGTGCTTTTCAAACTTCAGAAGGCGTTAATGAAGTTTTCGTCAGCGGCGGATTGGTTAAGGCTGATCTCTTTAATGAGATCCAAGCAAACATTTTTGGGAGAAAAGTGGTTCCGGGAAAAGCAGAAGAAGCTACTGCACTCGGCGCTGCTATACTGGCTGCAGTCTCAATTGGAGTATATCGTACTGTTCCGGATGCTTGTGAAATAATGACTAACAGTGCGGGAAAGAAAGCATATCAGCCAGACGAAAAAGTGCACAGCTACTATCAAAAACTTGGCAAAGTCCATGATAAAATTTATCGATCTTTAGATGAAGCAGGCGTATTTGAGGAGATTTGAGTTTTTTATTTTATATAACTGGGGAGCTAGAATTCATGCTTTACAAGATAAATAAGAGTTTGCAAAAGTTTATGCCGTTTATGACCCCGATGTCTGTTGTACTGGGGATATTGTTTTCTGAATGGCTAAACTCGTATGTTTTTCTAGTTCCATGGATATTTGCATTCATGACATTTTCGGGAAGCCTTGGTTCTAATTTTAAGTGCTTGAAAAACGTGATTACTTATCCTTTGCCATTGATTGCATGTTTGCTTGTTCTTCATCTCATTATGCCGACGATAGCCCTGGGAGTAGGCCACCTTGTGTTTCCAGGGGATTTCTATACGACGACTGGCCTGGTTCTTTCTTTTTTAATTCCAACGGGTATTACTTCTTTGATATGGGTTTCCATTTATAGAGGTAATGTTGCACTGACTCTTTCTATTATTCTTATCGATACGCTTATAGCGCCTTTCATTGTACCGTACATTCTTAAAATTTTTGTCGGACAGGCAATAGAAATGAATCTGTGGGATATTACGGAAGGCCTGTTATGGATGATCGTGTTCCCATCGTTGTTGGGAATGGCTATGAACCAGGTGACAAAGGGAAAAGTAGTGGAAACAATTGAGCCGATATTATCACCGTTTTCGAAGATTGGCGTAGGTCTTGTGGTTGGAATTAACAGCTCAGCTATAGCTCCTTACTTTAAAGCTATTGACACGAAACTATTGTTAATTACTGGAATCGTGCTTTCTCTTGCAGTTCTTTCCTATATAATCGGCTTTGCTACAGGTAAATTGCTGAAAGAAAACTGGGAAACAATCATTTCTTTAACCTATAACAGCGGAATGAGGAACATCAGCGTAGGAGCAGTGATTGCAGTTACTTATTTCCCTGCTCAAGTGGCGGTTCCGGTGATTGTTGGGATGTTGTTTCAACAAATCTTAGCCTCCTTTTCAGGCGTTTTATTAAATCGGGCTTCAGACTCTGTGGTTTATCAAAATACTTAACACAAAAAGGTGCCAGGCACCGCAAATGGACAACTGTCCACGAGCGGTGCCTGGCACCTTTTTGTATAATTTTACCTTTGTTCAATGAGACTATTTTATGTATATTTAAAAATAAATAATATTCAGAAATGAATAGTCGACAGCTTGCACTGCTGTGAACGACAAATGTTGATAAAAGTTTTAAATTTTATTCAAAAATGAATAGTGAAAGAAAAAATAGAAAGGAGATTATTTCTTAAATGAAAAAAACACAAAAAAATTTTGATGAAAATGAAGCTGTTTTGCATTCCCTTAAAGATGATATTCTTGTCACAAATTTAGATGGTACTATTTTAAAGGTTACTGATACAACTAGCAGCATTTATGGAGTTCATCCGGATGACCTTATTGGACGATCCGTTTATGATCTGGAACAGGAAGGAGTATTTACACCAATCATCACGCCACTTGTTTTAAAGGAAAAAAAGAAGCAGACGATTGTCCAATCTACTCGTGAAGGTAAAAAACTTCTAGTTACAGGTGTGCCTGTGCTTGATAAGGATGGAAAGCTTTGGCGAGTAGTAAGCTATTCTCACGATATTACGGAATTGATGAAGATGAAAAGTTACTTTTTAGAGATGCAGGATGAGATGGATAGGGTTAAAAATGAATTAAAGCTATTACGTGATCAGAACTTTAATAATGAAGGAATTATCGCAAAGGATAGAGAGATGAAGAAAAGCCTCATGGTTGCAAACCAGGTAGCTGAAGTAGATGTGAACGTTCTTTTGCTAGGAGAGTCAGGGGTGGGAAAAACGCAGTTGGCCAAGTATATACATAATAACAGTCCACGAAAGAACGAGCCGTTTATCGAAGTGAACTGCGGAGCGATTCCTCAATCATTGTTCGAAGCGGAATTCTTCGGATATGAAAGCGGATCCTTCTCTGGTGCAAAATCCCAAGGGAAAATAGGACTCGTTGAACTAGCAGAAGGAGGTACATTATTTCTTGACGAGATTGGGGAACTACCACTGGAACACCAGGTAAAAGTATTAAAGTTTATCCAGGAAAAATCTTTCTACCGTGTAGGAGGAACGAAGGTAAAAAAAGTTGATTTTCGTCTAATATCAGCAACAAATCAACCGCTTGAAAAGCTGGTGGAAGAGAAAAGATTCCGAGAAGACCTTTTCTATCGTTTGAATGTTATTCCGATTACAATACCTCCGCTTCGTAAGCGATCAGCGGATATCGTGCTTTTAATTAAACATTTTCTTGATGTTTTTTCGAAAAAACATAATCGTGAGCGAGAATTAGATGAAGCGGTGATGCAGCAATTGTTAAATAACGAATGGAAGGGAAATGTCCGTGAGTTAATGAATCTTATGGAACGCCTTATTGTAACATCTTCTTCTCCCATCATTTCAATCGAGGACTTGCCCGATGGTTATGTTAAGGGGAAAAATGAACTCGCCTCGTTTCAGTCTGGTCAGCAACCCCTGAAAGCAATCTTGAAGCAAGTAGAAAAACGAGTTCTCAATGATGCGAAACAAACTTATAAAACCACAACAGAGGTTGCCAAACACTTAGGCATCAGCCAACCTTCAGTAGTCAGAAAATTTAAAGAATACGGAATAAAATAAAACTTGGCATAGGACTTGCATTTAAAATTTGTGAAAGAAATTTATTCGTGTTTATCCACGATCACAAAGAAAGGATGAATGGTTATTGAGTGCTGAAAGAAATGTGATGGTTGAACAAGAGTCCTCAGTACAGTCCAATCCGTATTCACTTGGTGACAAGTTAAAATTCATTATCCCATCGTTGTTAGGACTATTTTTATTCCTGGTGCCTATTCCTTACGGTGGAAAATGGACGATAGGGGTCGGAATTCTCGCTGAAAGTTTGCAGGCAGTCTTTGATCCGTATTTACCACAGTTTATGACTGCAATATTAGTTTTATCTGTAGTTCTTTCATTGGTCGGGAGTATTGTTAAACCTGATTGGGTCGTACGTTCAAAATTTTTTAATGAATTATTTAATGTAAGCGGATTCTGGATCACGATGAGGGTGCTTGGATCGATTTTTGCGATTATGACGTTGAACAAGTTGGGGCCTGAGTTTATTTGGTCTGAAATAACGGGTGGAACAGTCTTGTTCTCGCTTGTTCCTGTGCTGACAACATGGTTCCTTTTTGCGGGCTTGTTAATGCCGTTGCTGTTAAATTTCGGTTTGATGGAGTACATAGGAACAGTTGTCCGGAAAATTATGCGTCCATTGTTTAAGCTTCCAGGACGTTCTTCCATCGATGCTATTGCTTCCTGGATGGGTAGCGGAACAGTCGGTGTATTAATCACAACAAAGCAATATGAAGAAGGGTTTTATTCAAAGCGGGAAGCAGCAGTTATTGCGACAAACTTTTCCGTAGCGTCAATCGCGTTTAGCCTCGTTGTGATTAGCTTCATCGGCCTTGATCATTTGTTTGTACCATTTTACTTAACTGTAGTTGTGTCTGGGCTTATCGCGGCGATAATTTGCCCGCGCATCCCTCCGTTATCCAGGAAAAAAGAAACCTATTATGAACCAGTAGGAAAGCAGATTTCTGAAGACGTTCCAGAAGGAGTTTCCCGTTCCCAATGGGCTTTTGAATTAGCTGTTGGAACAGCGAGTAAAGTGAAAAGTGCTAAAAAAGTTGTTTTGAGCGGACTTCAAAATGTACTTGATATCTGGTTTGGATTGATTCCCCTTGTTATGGCACTTGGAACCTTTGCGCTCGTGCTCGCAGAGTTCACGCCTGTGTTTGACTATCTAGCATATCCACTCGTTCCGATTCTTGAGCTGCTTCAGCTTCCAGAAGCAAAAGCGGCTGCACCAGCGATGCTTGTCGGCTTTGCCGATATGTTCTTGCCAGCTGTTGTCGGGAAATCGATCGAAAGTGAACTGACACGGTTTGTAATTGCTGGTATCTCATTGACACAATTGATATACATGTCTGAAGTAGGCATCCTGCTCTTGAAGTCCAAGATTCCATTAAACTTTTTAGAGCTGGCAATTATCTTCTTACAACGTACGATCATAACATTACCAATTATCGTAGTGATGGCGCACCTGTTTTTCTTTTAACTTCCATTGGCGTGAAGGACATCCTTTGCGTCTTTTTCAATCTTTTTTGTTCCACCATCACGGACGAACAACTAGATTATGCCCTGAAAGTTATTGAAGAAGTGGTCGCTGAAGTGGCCGAATAAAAAGCAGGGATATTGAAGGCGAATATATAAACACAAACAAATATTGTTAGATCATAGCTTGAGGGCAATTCTATCAGTCTATAAAAACCCTTTTTGCCCAAACAAATTTAGGAGTGATAAAATGTATCAACCGAAAGATTCATCAAAATCACCTCGATTCACTGGTGTAAGAACGTTTATGAGACTGGAAAACATTCGTACGACTGATAATGTGGATTTTGTAGTGGTAGGAGTTCCGTTTGACACTGCAGCTTCGAATCGCGTCGGAACACGTTACGGTCCGCAGCATATCCGGGAATTCTCTGTCCTGCTCCGTCCTTACAATCCGGACCAGGAGATTAACATTTTTGATTATTGTTCAGGTGTTGACTATGGTGATATAGACGTTGTGCCTGGTAATATCCATAGGACCTATGACAATATGGTCGAAGGATTAAATCCTATTTTAGAAAAAGATGTTACACCGATTATTATGGGAGGGGATCATTCCATCTCACTCGGAAACCTTCGTGCATTTTATAAAAAGTACGGTCCTATCTCTCTTGTACATTTTGATTCTCATGGAGACACATGGGATAACTACTATGGCGAGAAGTATATGCATGGAACCCCTTTTAGAAGAGCAGTAGAAGAAGGATTAATCGATGTCGAGCATTCTATTCAAGTTGGCATGCGAGGACCGTTATATGGCCCGGAAGATATTGAGGATGCACGTGATTTAGGGTTTGAAGTTATCCCTATGAAAGAAGTACGTAAAATCGGCCAGGAAGAAGTCCTCCGCCGTATTCATGGCCGTGTTTCAGGTGATCGTCCGGTATTCGTTACGTTTGATATAGACTTTGTAGATCCCGCATATGCTCCTGGTACAGGAACTCCAGAGGTAGCCGGACCAACGAGTTATGAAGCGCTCGAATATGTTCGTGGATTAGATGGGCTCAACATGGTCGGCTTTGATTTAGTAGAAGTGCTACCGGCATATGATCATGGAGAAATTACGGCTGCTTTAGCTTCTGCAGTCGCATTTGAAATGATTACTCTTGTTGCTCTGAAGAAAAGAAGGGAAAAAGCTTCGGAAACAGCTTCAACAAAACGGGAAAAAGAATTTTCTTAGAGAGAAAGTTAGTATCTTTTCAATCATATTCAAAACATTTATTAAAACTGAGCTGTTCCAGCAGCTCAGTTTTAATAATGGTGATGCTTCCACATATTTTTTGCCTCTAAAAAGTCCAAAAATATGCGAGAGGGACTTTTCCGATTAAGATTTGAACAACAGGTAGACAAAAGTTGCTTAAAAATTCCTCTGGATAACCATAAAGGATAGGATGTTTCAACAACAGTTATTGCTTATTTTAAATGCGATAATAAAAGAAAGGGGAAGCCTTCTTGGTTTTTCCTTTTTGAAGTATGGAGCATCTAGACTTCATTATTATTAGTGATCAGGAATGGTCAGTTGTTCATTACTTTTCTCAGTCTCCCCACCTTTGGCCGATGGTGAATATTCGGTAATAAAATTCAGTCCTAAAAGGATAGGGGCAATGATAAGAGCAGTAGCCAGGAGTAGAGATACTGCATATCTATCGTTCTTTAAATCCCTCTTTTTCTTCTTATTGCTGAACAATTTAATGCATATGTAAATCAATAAGGGAGTAATTAGTCCGGCCGAAATTCCGATTATGTTAGCTATCGCATCATAAAACTCTGTACTTCTGTCTGGTGAAAACCATTGCCGGTATTCTTCCACAATCCCTATGAAAGATAACGTAAAGCCAATTGTAACCAAACGTAGCAATCCATTTTCGGATGGTGGTACTACAAGCGCGAACATACCTAAAGTAAAAGAAACAATCGTAAACAGCGAAAAATGCATCAATTTATCTATTCCAATATGAACGGTATCGAACAAATGCACATCCATCACCTCTAGTAATAGTATTGGTAGAGGAATAGGGAAGTAAACCTGAGAAGTTTCGTTATATTTAGAGTTAAACAAACGTTTGATTAAGTAAAGACTGGTTATTTAATTTCATAATGCTTCATAGGTGTCGCTTGAAGGATTGCAGCTCTGTCCGTAGAAATCTGTCTGAAAAAAAGAGGAAGTAAAGTATGTAGCAATAGGAGATTCGTTAGCTGCCGGGCTTATACCGTTGGATACTAACAGTTATACAAAAGGAGACGGTTATCCAGAATATATCGCTCAACGCTTTGAACACACTGAGAGGGTATATAGTTAAAATAAGATACTAAAAAATAGTTTGAAATATAAGAACACATGGCTTAAATAAACGTTTGTTTAAGCCATGTGTTCTTATATGTGAAAGTTACAAGAATAATAATTCCCTTAGTGATTTACAAAACATACAAAAACTTGCTATAAAATCTAAACTTACTAGAGTCAGAGTGTACAGATTTGGATCAAAAAGTAACCTGTGTGTTAAAAGATTATTGGCAACTTCTTCATCACTATTGATTACCATTTATTAGTAAATTAAAATAGAAGTGATAGAAAATTACAAATTTGGGAGGTAGTAAATGAAGAAGAGCCGGGTCAAAAGTGCGGTCGAAGTTTTAATGATGTTATTTTATGATGAAGAGAATAAAAATGAGGAACTGGCTTTACAGACAATGGAATTATACATATCTGATTTGAAAATGCTTTCTAACATCGAATTTGTGGCAGAAACTATAGAAAAACAGAAAGCATTTGTGTTGGTACATAAGCTTAAGTTATTTGATATGGAAGCAGCGATAAAGGTTGAGAGGAGGCTACGGGGTTACCCAAACTATACAGTGGGGGAATTATATTGGATGAGAATGAGGAAATAGATATCTTTAATAAGGAAGGAATTAAAACAGACCTTGCATTAATTAATACCTGCTTAAAGATTATTAACCATAGTATAACCGTCAACAAAGGAAAGGGAGATGATTTCTCTGCTCCAAAGAACGAAGAACTGCATTTACTAGTTTCGAGAGTTAGTAGAAACTTAAATCGAATTAAGGGCAACATACAGTGGAGCGAAGAAAACTAAAGTCGGAATTCCATACACTGATTGTTGCTTTGCTCTTGCACAGATACATCGAAAAAAGGTGTTACTAGTCTATGTTTTTCCCGAGACATGGTACTGAACCATCTTAAAAAAGAGTGTTGATCAAACGTTTGATCAACACTCCTTTCTCTTTTTGTCTACTGATTGTAGTTTTAAGTTTAAGACGAAAGATGTTTTTTGTTAGTAAAGGGTTGTTTATATTTTTGTAACATCTATTTTCCCAGAAAAGAATGTCGCGCCGCCTCCCATATCTGCAATCCGATCAGGCGTAAGTGTATTGATCAGCCACTTTTTATCGGAAGTATCATCTGCCCACAGGCCTTGAGTTACAAGCACTCCCGGAAGAACCTTTTCCCCAACCGAGACGGTTAATTCACAATCACCCAGGTTATTCCAGATTCGTACTTTATCTCCGTCTTTTATTCCCTTTTCTAGCGCGTCCTCTTCATTCATATAAAGCCTAAAATCCTTTTCCAACTTCTGATGTTTTTCCTGATGTGAAAAAGTAGAATTCAAGAAATTGTGATTCGGTCCCGGTACAAATAAAAACGGAAACTCTTCATCATCTTTACAAGGGATATAAGTTGGTAGAGGCGGATAGCCGTCTTTTTTCATTTGCTCGGAATAAAGCTCAATCTTTCCGCTAGGTGTAGTGAGATGATCCAATACTGTTCTCCGATTCGCTTTCATGTACTGGTTATCTTTGAGAGATTCATAGGTTATATCGGTTAAACAAACGTTTGATTGAAAGTCCAGAGCCTGATTAATCATCTCTTCTTCAGTATCCTGAAAGGCCGCATCATCAAAACCTAATCCAGTGGCCAATAAACGAAATACTTCTGTATTAGATTTGCTTTCATAGTAGTTTTCAATAACAGGCACCTGGATTTGAACGTAATGGTGCCAGTAAGATGTGTAAAAATCTTTGTTTTCAAAAGACGATGTTGCTGGAAGAACAATGTCCGCATAGGCAGCAGTTTCTGTTAAGAAAAGATCATGAACTACAGTAAACAGGTCTTCTCGAGCTAATCCTTCTCGGACTTTATTTGAATCAGGTGCAACGATGGCCGGATTGCTGTTGTATACATAGAGAGAATTGATCGGTGGTTCTTCACCTAATAAAGCTCGGCCTAAAAGGTTCATGTTTACGGAACGTGGTGTGCCCTTTAGTAGATCAGGTCTTTGAAGCGCCGCTTTGTTAAATGAAAGGTATCCGGAATTTCCTTTAATCGCTCCGCCGCCTCTTACCTGCCATTGTCCTGTCAAAGCAGGGAGGCAAGAGATCGTTCTAATGCACATTCCTCCATTATCATGATGTTGGATTCCGTTTCCGATTCTTATAAAAGAAGGAGAAGTAGTGCCATACATTCTAGCTAACTGGTATATATCTTCAGCTGGCACTCCTGTGATAGCCGCAACAGAGACTGGGTCATATTGCTCAACGTGTTTCCTGAGATCTTTATATCCTACAGTGTATTGATTCAAGAATTCCTGGTCGATCAAATTTTCTTGAAACAAAATATTCATGATCGCAAGGGCGAGCGCAGCATCGGTCCCTGGTTTAATAGGAATAAACCAATCTGCTAAACGTCCGGTCTGATTTTTATGAACATCGATCACAACGATCTTTGCACCGTTTTCTTTTCGAGCTTTTTGGGCGAGGGCTACCTGATGCATGTTCGTGCTAACCGCGTTAATGCCCCAGAAGATGATGAGTTTTGAATGAATCGTGTCCTCTGGATCTGTTCCAAACCCGCCACCCATCGTATAGCGGATTCCTTCACTACCTGCAGACGAGCAAATCGTCCGCTCGAGCCTGCTGGCGCCAAGACGGTTAAAAAATCGACGGTCCATTCCTTCAGAGTTGATTCTTCCCATATTGCCGTAGAAGCTATAAGGAAGAATACTCTCAGGTCCTGATGTGGCAATAAGGTCTTCCCACCGAGTGGTGATTGTTTTGATTGCTTCTTCCCAGCTGATACGTTTGAATTTCCCTTCTCCTTTAGGCCCGACTCTTTTTAAGGGATACTTTAGTCTTCTGGATTCATAGATTCGATGAGTCATATTCCGTACTTTGTTGCAAATAGCCCCTTTTGTAACAGGATGATTTGGGTCCCCTTCGACTTTTATGATTTTTCCTTCTTGTTTATGTACAAGCAGTCCGCATTGGTCTGGACAATCGAGAGAGCAGACGGAAGGGAATATACCATCGGATTCATTCTGGTAGTTGTGCATTAAACCGCCCCTTTTGTGTTCTGATTAATATGTTCCTTTTATAATAGAGGAATTTATGGAGGCTATCAACGAAAGATTGGTGCCAGGCACCATAAATGGACAAGTGTCCACGGATGGTGCCTGGCACCCTAAAGGTACCTTCTACAATAATTTTAGACTCTATTCTGAATTATTTGACATCGTTTTCATGATTCAATACGATAAAGGAAATAGAATAAAAAGGGAGGATTACAATGAGTGGTATTTGGCTTGCTGTAGTGGGGATTTTAATCTTTACACTTGGTTATCGTTATTATTCAAAGTTTGTTGCACAAAAGATTTACCGGTTAGATCCTGATTATGAAACACCGGCACATAAGTATCAGGATGGGGTCGATTATGTTCCGACGAATAAGTTCATATTGTGGGGGCACCACTTCACGTCGGTGGCAGGTGCAGCTCCGATTGTCGGTCCTGCGATCGCAGTGTACTGGGGATGGCTTCCGGCGTTTTTGTGGGTTGTGTTAGGTACTGTTTTCGCTGCGGGTGTCCATGACTTTGGTTCACTTGTTCTGTCAGTAAGGAACAGGGGACAATCGATAGGAACACTTGCGAACAAACTGATTGGAAAACGAGCGAAGATCCTGTTTTTATTCATCATTTTAATTTTAGTTCTGATGGTTAATGCGGTGTTTGCATGGGTAATTTCTAAGCTTTTCATCGATTTTCCTGCCAGTGTACTTTCCGTATTCATCCAAATTCCTCTGGCAGTTTGGATCGGTTATTCCGTTTATAAAAGAAAAGGAAACATGTTGATCCCATCTCTTATCGCACTTGCGGTAATGTACCTTAGCGCTGTCGTTGCGAGCCGGGTTCCTGCCTTGCAGATCGATCTTGTCAGGTACTTTGGCGGTGCGGAAAATGAAGTAGCATTCGGGTTAAACGGAGTTTCGATGGCATTCTTTGTCTGGATCGTCGTTTTGATGGCATATGTTTATATTGCCTCGACGTTACCGGTATGGAAACTATTACAGCCTCGTGACTATATTAACTCCCATCAGCTTGTTGTTGGTCTTGCGATTCTATATCTTGGCTTGATTTTCTTAAGCCCGGAAGTTACTGCGCCAGCAACGAATACTTCAGCTGATGTTTCCTGGTTCCCATTGTTATTCATCACCATTGCCTGTGGAGCAATTTCTGGTTTCCATGGATTAGTATCTTCCGGGACTTCTTCCAAACAGCTTAACAACGAGACTGATGCCCGATTCGTTGGCTATCTTGGAGCAGTCGGTGAGGGTGCCCTTGCACTTGTTGCAATAATTGCTGTTGTAACGTTTTTTGGTACGACCTCTGAATTTACCGCTGTTTATTCAAGCTTTGTTGATGCATCTAACAATGGGCTTGGTGCCTTTATTAAAGGAGCGAGCCAGCTTGCAACCGGATTATTTATTCCGGCGGATATCGCGGCGACCATCGTTTCAGTTATCGTTGTCAGCTTTGCAGCCACAACGCTCGATACATCCGTTCGCCTTATGCGTTATATCATTGCAGAGCTTGGAATGGAATATAAAATGCCTGTTCTTGCAAAAAAACATGTAGCTACTTCGATCGCTGTTATATCAAGTGCTGCACTCGTATTGCTGCCACAGGGGCCAAAAGGGTTTGGTTCAGGCGGTTACCTTCTCTGGCCATTGTTTGGAACTTCAAACCAACTCCTGGCAGGAATTACGTTGATGCTGATCACAATCTGGTTGAAAGGAAAAGGCCGAAACTACTTTGTTACCCTAATCCCGATGGTGTTTTTGCTCTTTATGACACTGTGGGCAATGATCAATCAGGTTGTCTTTGAATGGAACGTCTTTGCAGGAACGGATGGAAATCTGTTACTGTTCACCTTCGGGGCGATTATACTTGTTTTTGCTTTTTGGATATTACTCGAGGCTATCTTAATGTTTAGTAAACGTCCGAACGATTTCGATTTTGATCAGGACCATTCCGCTTAGCCTGCGTTTGAGATGAGTTTTGGTTGGCCCATTTATCGATAAAGTAAAGGAGGAGGAGAAGATGAAGCGGGAAGTAATGATTTTAAGAGCTCTTCCAGATATCGGTAACGGTTGATGCGGAGGACTTTCTGATGACGGGTTCATCAGTGCAAAGGATGTGTTTAAGGAGAATCGGCAGGAACGAGAAGAAATCGGCCGGTTATATCGCAGCCTAAAAGCAGAGAGCAATGGGGAGATAGAGGTCACATTACTTGATCCCCGTAATTTTTTCGCTATCGTCCTTTACTTTGTTCATTATGTGAAAAATGGTCAGATTTCAGTTTCGAAAGCCCTTTCTAATCTGGTCTTTAAGAACAATCGGGGAGCTGTTTTCTTAAACGGCAGATTCATTAGCAATTGTACCGATAGTAACATTGAAGAAGTCTTTAATGCGGTCATGGAGGGAGTGGTTCACGATGGATCCTAAAAAGCTGTCTTTTAAAAAGCTGGTGGAGTGGTATGATCAGGTGATCAGCCTGCAGCACAAGAATGAGATTGCGAGAGAGCTTCGAGATGAAGATGATCTCTTCTTGCTCCTCTTGTTCTCTGAAATGCTTGGTATTCCTAATCCTGTTTACTATTACACACTTGAGCTTTATCCCTATATGATTGAAAAGTTCCACGATTGGCATCTGAGAATGGGTATGGAAAAGTCGCCGATCGATGGAATCCGCTGTTGTTAACGAAAGGGTGGATTTTCTTTGAAGAAATTGTTTGAAAAAGATATCTTATTTGTAGGGGGGAAAGGCGGGGTTGGAAAGTCTACTTCCGCTGCTGCGATGGCGTTTGCTGCGGCAGAGTCAGGCAAGAAAACCTTGCTTGTTTCCACAGATCCTGCTCATAACCTTGGTGATATTTTTCATGAAAAAGTAGGAGGGGTCATCACGAAGCTCAACGGGGCATTATGGGCGCTTGAAATAGATCCCGAATTGGAAGTGAACACCTACATTCAGTCGATTAAAGAGAACCTTAAAGGGCTTGTAAAGCCGCAGATGGCAGAAGAGGTCTATAAACAAATCGATACAGCTTCCGCATCCCCCGGAGCAGAGGAAGCTGCGCTGTTTGATAAAATGGTTTCTCTGATTCTTGAAGAAGGCGAAAGGTTCGATCTTATCGTGTTTGATACTGCACCAACTGGCCATACTGTCAGACTGCTGACACTTCCGGAATTGATGGGTGTGTGGATCGATGGCATGCTGGAACGCCGGAAGAAAACAAACGAAAATTATACTCAGCTTTTAAACGACGGAGAACCGGTTGAAGACCCAATATTCAACGTTCTCCAGGAAAGAAGGCAGAGATTCGCAGCCGTTCGAAAAATAATATTAGACCAGGAAAACACAGGTTTCCTTTTTGTGCTGAATCCTGAGAGGCTGCCGATCCTTGAGACCGAAAAAGCGATTGAATTTCTTAAAAAGAATGATATTTACGTAAAGGATCTAATCATAAACAAAGTTTTGCCAGATGATGCGGATGGAAGTTTCTTAGCGAAAAGGCGAGAAATTGAACAGCATTATTTGGAGGTTTTGCGAAAAACATTTTCTGAGCAAAATTTGTATGAAGTACCACTTTTTGAAGAGGATATAAACAGCCCGGAAAAGTTAGAGCTATTTGCGAAACACATCGCATCAGCCGTGTAGAATACTTAAAACAGACACTCTATTAAAAACAGCTGCCCCAAAATTTAAAGCAGGGCAGCTGTTTCTTCATTATTTTATGCCGATTTTTCTATTTGAAGCTTTTCTTCCCTTTTTTTGCCTTTCCTTCTAGAGAACTCTCTCATTGCGTAGAGAATTTTATAAGCAACAGGGACGATAACCAGCGTCAACAATGTTGAAGTCAACAAGCCTGAAATTACGACGATTGCAAGTGCTTTAGAAATAATTCCTCCGTCACTGGAAAGGGCTAATGGCGTTAATGCACCGATCGTAGCGAGCGCGGTCATGAGGATCGGTCGAATTCTTGTTGAACCTGCTTCGATTATTG
Organism: Exobacillus caeni; assembly: GCF_005747095.1. Lineage (GTDB taxonomy): Bacteria > Bacillota > Bacilli > Bacillales > Guptibacillaceae > Exobacillus > Exobacillus caeni. The sequence continues at coordinate 115,726 of NZ_SWLG01000003.1, forward strand.
CCTCACTGATTCTCATACCTTCTTTTTGGTTTTGCAAAATACGGTCAACGAGGACGATCGCGTTAGTTACAACGATACCGATCAGCATCAGGAATCCTACCAGTGCAGGCATGCCAAGTGTGCCGTTTGTTATATAAAGTCCAAGCAATCCTCCTGTGAAAATGAACGGCAATGAGAACAGGATGGCTAGTGGTGCGATCAGTTCACCGAACGCGATCATCATAACGATGAAGACAAGTGCAACGGCAACAGCCATCGCGATCAACATGTTGCGAAATCCTTCGTTCATCGCTTTTGCCGAACCTTCAAAGCTGTAGGTTACCCCTTCAGGAAGATCTAGCTTGCTTAGCCTTTTTTCAACATCTGCCTGGATGCCGGATTGGTTATCGGAAGTCATCCTTGCAGTGATCTGGACGTATTCCTTCTGGTTAAGACGATTGATGGCAGTTGGGCCAGGTTCTTCTGTTAAGGTTGCTACATCTGAAAGCTTAATTTTTTCACCAGTCGGTGTAGCGATTTCCTGTTTTTCAATCTCACTGATCGAATCGAGATCATCTACTTTAAGTCCAAGGTTCACCTCGGTTGTTCTATCATCGATCGCAACTTCCATGATGCTGTTTCCGGCGATTAGTTCCCTGACTTGAGCCGCTACCATGGCAGGGGTCAACCCTTTTTCTGCTGCTTTTTGATCATCGATATCAAGGGAAAGTTGTGGCTTAACCGCAGTGAGGTTTGTTTGGATATTTGTTAATCCATCCACCTTTTCCACTTCTTTTACAATTTGGTTCGCGCCTTTTTCTAATTCGCCTTTTCCACCATTAACAACGACCATGAATCCGCCTGTCCCGGTAACACCGATCGGAGTAAGAGCTGATTCGATTCCTTTTCCTAGTTCTGTAGTTTGGTCTTCGATACTTTTCTCAAAATCTTTTACTGCTTCTTTAGTAGCCTCTTCATCCAGCGTTATCTGGAAGCTGACGTTTTCACCGGTAACGATTGTACGGTAGTCTTTCACTTCATTTTCATCTTTTAAAATGGATTCAATTTTTTTAGCGGTGTTATTCGCTTTTTCGACTGAAGTTCCAACTGGCATCGATGTGCTAAGCTGATAGGAGACCGCTTTTTCTGACGGAAGGAAATTCTTTGGTATCGCCGGGATAAGGGCAAGAGAGCCTCCGAAAACTAACAGTGCGAGCAGCATAATGACAATTTTGTGATTCAATGACCAGGAAAGGAGAGTGCGATAGCTTCTTTGCAGAAAATTTTCCTTCGCTTCATGATGCTTGATGCCAGGGAAGAACAGCTTTGCCAATAACGGAACCACCGTAACAGCAACAATTAGTGAAAAGGCAAGTGCGATAACAACGGTTATGCCGAACGGGGCAAAGAACTTTCCGACGATCCCGGGTACAAAGGACAGTGGAAGGAAGACGGCCATTGTTGTTAAGGTGGATGAGGTAATCGCATTTCCGACCTCTTTTGTCGCTTCTAAAATTAAATTGCTGTTTCGAATTTTGCTTGTTAGAGTTCGGCGGTACACATTTTCTATAACTACGATCGAGTCATCGATCACACGTCCTACTGCTACAGCGATGCCTGCCAGAGTCATCATGTTCAAACTATAGCCGAGCCATTGCATCGTCATCAACGAGGCGAAGATCGATAACGGTATCGATAGAACAGCTACGAGTGTCGAGCGGATATTTCTTAAAAACGCAAAAGTAACGATGACTGCGAAAAGAGTTCCAAGCAATACTTCACGTAGCATGCTGTCTACTGATTTTTTAACCTGAACTGAGCTGTCGTAAAGATTTGAAAGCTCATAATCTGAATTTAACGGAAAGTTATCCAGTTCTGATTTGATTTCTTTTACGATGTTGACAGCGTTGGAACCTGGCTGGGCTTTTACTTCCACAAGTACAGCTGGTTTATCGTTATAGCGAGTAAGGACTTTTTCGTTACCAACCTCATACGAAATATCAGCTATTTCACTTAATTTAACGGTTTGCAATTTCCCCTGGGAGGACATTGCACTAATGTTAGTATCCTTTAATTGTTCGACAGATTGGATTTGGTGGCTCGCTTCAATATTCATCGTTTTTTCGTTGAGTGTTATCTCGCCGGCAGGAATGGAAATGTTGTTAGCCATCAGTGTCTGTTTGATGGTATCCATGGTGAGGTTCTTTTCTTGAAGTTTCTCTGGATCTAGCTTAATGAATAGCTTTTTCTCTGAAGAGCCACGTACATCGACCGAAGCGATTCCTTCGATAGATGAAAATAACGGTTTGATTTCTTCATTGACATACTGTTGTAGGTTTGACTGCTGCTCATCTCCGGAAACGGCGAAAGAGTAGATCGGTGCAGCAGAAGGACCGTCTTTAAACACCTCCGGCTTTTCGGCACCTTCTGGAAGGTCGATGGCAGCGAGTTTGCTGTTTACATCCTTTTCTGCTTCTTCCATCGACTTTTTCATATCAAATTCCATGATCGCAAACGCGTAGTTGTTATGTGCTTCGATGTATAAGTTGTTCAGTTGATCAAGAGAGGACAAACCCTGTTCTAGTGGCTTGCCAACATCTTCAAGCGATTGCTCAGGTGTTGCCCCGGGATAGGCGACCTCCACATACATATAAGGGATATCAACATTCGGCATTTCCTCCATCTTCATGCTTGAAGCGGAATAAATCCCGCCAACAATCACCATAATCATACCAATGATAATAACCCCAGCGTTCTTCAGCGAAAACTTAACCCATGAATTCATAATTGCTCTTCGACTCCTTATAATTGATGTTGGTGCCATCATGTGGTGCCAGGCACCATAAATGGACAGTTGTCTTTTTGCGGTGCCTGGCACCGAACCTATGTAGAGTATAATCGGATTTAGGAAGTTTGAAACCGAGCTGAGGTCTTGTTTTGATTAGGCCTTAAGGCTTAGGTGTTTTTAGGTCCTTTAAGTTAAACAAACGTTTGTTTAAGCTGGTAAACTTGGCGATCTTCAAAAACCAACCTTATGATTACTTGTGAAAACGAGCAGTAAGGACAGTTGTCCATATATTGTTTGCTGTTAAAATTCTTTTTCAGGCAGTATAATGTTAGTAGAGGAAGTGTTCTGGAAGAGGATAGAAAACAAAAAAAATTCTTGAATATTTTTAAGGGGAGGAAGAGATGGGAAACTTCGATTCTAAAGTAAGGGTTTTTACACTGAACTCCAATCCAGAATTGACAGAAGAGATCGTATCTTATCTGGGATTAGAGATGGGGGACAGTTCGGTCAAGCGGTTCAGCGATGGGGAAGTTCATTTGAATATTGAGGAAAGCGTTCGAGGATATGATACGTATTTGGTTCAGTCTCTGGGCCGTAACGGCAATGAATACATAATGGAGCTCCTAATCATGATCGATGCGATGATCAGGGCTTCGGCAAAAACAATAAATGTTGTGCTTCCGTATTATGGGTATGCTCGTCAGGATCGGAAAAAGGGAGCGAGACAGCCTATTACTGCTAAACTTATTGCGAATTTGCTTGAGGAAGCTGGCGCAACGAGAGTGATTACGGTCGACCTTCATGCTGCCCAGATCGAAGGCTTCTTTAACATACCGGTGGACCAGTTGACAGGAATTCCGATTCTGGCAGATTATATCGCAGAAAAAGCCCTTGATGATGTTGTTGTAGTCGCGCCGGATAACAGCAGCGTGCTCAGGGCAAGGAAGTTAGCAAACCGTCTCAACATGCCGATAGCCTTCATCGACAGGCGCAGCTATGAGATTCATGACCCAGAGAAACTTAGTATCATTGGAAATGTAGAAGGAAAGACTGCGGTTATCATCGATGATATGGTCGATACGGCAATCAATGTAGTGTTGACTGCTGATGTTTTGAAAGCTCATGGGGCAAAGGATATATATGCATGCTTTACCCATGCCGTTCTATCGGATGGGGCGGTCAACCGGATAACAGAATCGATCATAAAAGAAGTAGTAGTAACCAACACTATTCCACTCTTAGAGGAAATGAAGACAGAGAAGATGACTGTACTTTCCATTGCTCCTATGCTAGGGGAAGCCATTAAAAGAGTGCAGAACCAGCAATCGATAAGCCGTATGCTTGATTAAAAATTCGACCAAAAAGGGACTGGCTATAAAGGAAATATTCCTTCAGCCAGTCCCTCAATTATTTTTGTTACATAAGATCATGTATAGTGTCTTCTACATAGAACCAATGATAATATTCAACTTCGTCATCAGACATTCTCATTACATCTTCTCTTTTCAAAGTGGAGCTTTTGCACAAACGTTCGACCATTTTGCTTCGTACGATTTGGCTCATTATTCTTTCCCCTCCAAATATTTCTCAGTGTGTTTATATGTGTTGTAACCGCTTTCTCTTTGTTGTAAACCATTATATATCTCAAAATGAGATTAAACAAATATCGTTTTGAGATATATTTTGAAATAATGATGCTGCTATTGGATAATTACTTTTGTTTTTAGTAAGAGCCCCTTCAAAACAGAATAACCTTTACATTTTTTGTGATGTTTTCTAAAAAAGAAAAGGATACCCTTCGGAAAGGTATCCTTAAGTACTTTTACTGTCTAGAAGGAAGTTGCTGCATGTAAGAATCTGCTAAATCTATTATTTCTATTATATTTTCTTTGTTTTCTTCTAATCTTTTCTCTGGATATTCCCCAGAAGGGACTTGCTCCTTTGTATCTAGGTTATAAAGGGGTTTTTTAGTTGCTGCTGTATCATTCACATAAAGATAATCATCACTAATGTACGATCCGGTAGGCAGGTAATATCGCATTCCTAGTAAATTTTGATTGTGATTTAAAAGGTCCTGGCCAAAATGAAGATAATCTTCAAGGGAAATCCCCATTAAGTTGGTAAGAGTTGGCATAATATCTATCTGACCTCCTACTTGGTCAATAATCTTTTCATTTTCTCCAGGAACTCTAATAAGAAGTGGAATGTTAAAACGATCTACCAAATCATACTGATGCCCAAGCAATTCATTAATTAGCTTTTTGTCTTTGTCAGTTCCTGCTTTCATGTGAAGACCAGAATGATCTCCATATACTGCTAATATGGAGTTTTCTAATAATCCTTCATTTTTAAGCCCTTCGATAAACTTACCTAGAGCAAAATCTGCATAGTTCGCAGAGGTGAGGTAATTGCCAACCAGGGTATTGTCAAATTTTTCGGGAAGATTAATTTTGATTTTATCTTCAGGTAACTCGAAAGGAGTATGACTTGACAAAGATAGCACATGAGCATAGAAATTCTTTTGTTCTTTGCTTATATTTGTTAAAGCTTCCAGTGTTTTTTCGTAAAATATTTCATCGGAGGATCCCATGCCAATTAAGTCTTCTTTTCCGTAATATTCGCTATCATAGTAATCCTGAAAACCAAGGGCTGGATAGAGCTTAATCCTATTCCAGTAACTTACATCATCTGCATGAAAGGTAGCCGTACTATAACTTCTTTCGCTTAAAAGTCTGGGCAGGCTTGGAATTCTTTTATCAACATATACTCTTGAGGAAGGCACATTTCCTGCTGGATAAATCGATGTGTTAATTAAAAACTCTGCATCAGAAGTGTTTCCGGCTCCAATTTGTTGATAAATATCGGTGAAATAGTAACTTTCATTAACCAGTTTGTTTAAATTAGGCGTAACTTCTTTTCCATCTACTTTTAAATTGATAACAAAATCCTGGAGCGATTCGAGCTGGACAATTATAAGGTTTTTATCTTCAGCGATGCCGAATTTTTCACGCTGGTTTTTAGGTACCATTTCAATTCCTTTAAGATCATAGATTTTTCTATTAGAAATGCCCTGATTCGATGTAGCCATTGCCGGCTTAGCTTTATCCTTATACACTTGCATGGATTCAAAAGTTATAATCCCGTTGGACTGGGCAAAACCGATTGGGTCCAGCAAGCGGTTATCTTTACTGACAATAAAGTTACCTATAATTAAAGAAAGTGCCAATAAAAAAACTGGTAGAATAGCTTTGCGGTTTGTTATCCACATACTATGTTGCTTTCTGAATACAAAATATAAGATAGGTATGATAACAAAGTCGATAAAAAATACAAAATAAGTGGGGCTTATCAATAGCAGGACACTTTCAGAAATAGAGCCGACCTGATTTGATTGCTGAAGATCATAATAACTTGGCAATGTGCCAAAGTAATCGACATAAAGGACAAAAACGAAACTAAATATTGAAAACAATAAGTCAATCGAGTAATAAAAAACCCATTTTCCCTTTTTAAAGTAAATTTCTATAAAAGCAAAAAGAAAGAGGAAATATGCTGACTCATACAAGATACCAGATTGCAGAGTTATAGTATCAAAAATAAAAAAGTAGAGTAAATAAATTTTCAAAAAGATAGAGATAGTGAAAATTATAAATGGAAAACTAAATACTTTTTTTGAAAACTTCAAAGGAAAATACCTCCTGACGACTATTCAGTTCCTAATTTTACCATAAAAGGAATTTATGTAAATTAATTGTAAATTAATTGTTAATAGTTTGTTTCCACGAAATTTATCTGAATAACCATTTAAGCCTAAAATTATGGAGTAATATATATCTGAGGCTTGAACTTTAATTGGAAGATTTACACAAACTGTTCTGTTTTTGCTTTAACTATGGTATTTTTAAAATGGTTCATAATATGAAACTCTTTATAAAAGATCATACATAACGTGCTTCAAAGTAAATTGGAGATGGTGGAGGTAATCGACAATGGCAGTACTTGTAACAGGCGGTGCGGGATATATTGGAAGCCATACCTGTGTTGAATTGATTAATGCAGGACATGAAATCATAATTGCGGATAACTTATCAAACAGTAGTGAAGTTTCAATAGAAAGGATTAAAGAAATAACTGGTTCTGATTTTAAGTTTTATAACGTGAACTTACTTGACAGAGAAGGAATGGAAAAGGTTTTTTCTGAAAATTCTATTGACGCAGTTATTCACTTTGCAGGATTAAAAGCAGTGGGAGAATCAGTTGAAAAACCACTTTATTATTATCAAAACAATGTCACAGGGACTCTTATTCTTTGTGAAGTCATGCAAAAATATGATGTGAAGAACATAGTGTTCAGTTCCTCTGCAACGGTTTATGGAATGTCTGAACAGGTTCCTTTGACTGAAGATCAGCCGCTTAATCCTATAAATCCATACGGCAGAACTAAGTTAATGATTGAGCAGATTTTAAATGATCTGTTCGTATCTGATAACGAATGGAGTGTAGCTTTACTTCGATATTTCAACCCATTTGGTGCACATAAGAGTGGTAAAATCGGGGAAGATCCTAATGGTATTCCAAATAATCTGATGCCTTATGTGTCACAGGTGGCGGTTGGAAAACTTGATACACTCAAAGTTTTTGGAAATGATTATGATACTCCTGATGGAACAGGCGTAAGGGATTATATCCATGTCGTAGATCTTGCTATGGGCCATATAAAAGCCCTGGAAAAAGTAATGGAATCTAATGGAGTTAATTCTTATAACCTTGGAACTGGAAAAGGGAATAGTGTCCTTGAAATGGTAACAGCTTTTGAAAAAGCATGTGGTAAAAAGATTCCATATGTTTTTGTTGAAAGAAGACCGGGTGATGTAGCGGAAAGCTATGCTGATGCAAGCAAGGCTAAAGCAGAACTTGGATGGGAAGCTAAAAAAGGAGTCGAAGAAATGTCAGAAGATTCCTGGAGATGGCAGTCGAATAATCCAAATGGATTCCGTGGATAGGTGATGGTAAGAAAGTGCAGTTAAAAAAGCTGCACTTTTTTGTTTCGTTTCATAAGTAGATTTCCCTCTAAAAATCTCAGGCCTTTTATCCGAAAATATAATAGGGGAAATTAGTCATAAATTGATTTTATGCAAATGATGGTTTTATAAAAGTCTCAACTATATGGACTTTCCCTAATTTTAAAACTAATTATATTAAGGAAGGAAAATTGAACATGGCATTATTTCTAATCTTTGTATTAATTATTACCCTGGCTTTTCTGCAAAATCCATCGGTCAAAGGCTACATTGGTGAGAAAGCTGTTACTGTGTTGCTTAATCAATTGGGAAAAGAATATATATCCTTGCATGACGTTATGCTGCCGACAAATGAAGTAGGGAAGACTGTCCAAATTGATCATGTAGTGATTTCCAAATATGGAATTTTTGTAATCGAAACAAAAAACTTTAAAGGCTGGATATTTGGAGACGAAACCAGTAAATACTGGACACAAGTAATTTATAAAAAGAAAGAAAAGTTTTATAGTCCTATTAAGCAAAATAATGCCCATATTTCAGCTTTAAAACAGTTTATGGGAAAAGAGATATCCCCTGCGGTGTATACATCGATTGTTTGTTTTACTTCTAAGTCAACAATTAAAAAAATGAATACTGCTACTCCTGTTATTCAAACTCCAAAATTAATAAAAACAATAAAAAGCTTTACTCGTTTTCGGTTATCCGAAACAGAAGTAAGTGAGTTATATCAGAAGCTAACTAAGCATCAACAAAGAGTTAAAAAAGAATTTAAGCCTTTAAAAGAGAAGCATATTCGTGTTATTAAGCAGAATATGAATACAAAGGAACAACAAATAAATGAGCAAACCTGCCCAAAATGCCAGGGGGATCTGATAGAAAGAAAAGGGAAGCACGGCTGCTTTGTTGGTTGTAGTAACTATCCTAAATGTAGATTCACTTTAAGAAAGTCTGGATAAAATGTGAATGGCAATAGGAGTTCATTTTTAAAGGGCGCACTATAGGGATAATGTACGTACTGAGTAAGAATTTAAAGAACTTCATAGAAACCAAGTGTAAAATTAAATACATAAATGGAAAAGGCTGCTTTCCTGTTGCAAAGCAGCCTTTAATTAGCAGTGATTAGTACGTTATCCACATTTTTTGTGGGGTCAGACCCCACCATTTCTGTGAACAATTCTACTAGTATTGGATCGAATTGGGTGCCGGCACAGGCTTTTAGTTCCTCCAGAGCTTCTTTAAAGGTTTTGGTTTTTTGGTATGGCCGTTCTGTTGTCATTGCGTCAAAGGAATCGATGACTGTCAAAATCCTAACTAACTTTGGAATGGCATTGCCTTTTAAACCATAAGGATAGCCTTTGCCGTCAAAGCGTTCATGATGCAGTTCTACTAACGGAAGCAAATCATGTAGCTCTCTGTTAGTCGAGACGATATCTTTTCCGAAAGTAACATGTTTTTGAACCATTTCCCACTCATGATCATCAAGTTTTCCTTTTTTATTAAGGATATCTCTAGGAATTTCTAATTTCCCTATGTCATGTATTAAAGCCCCCATAATCAAAGTTTTCTTTTCTGCTTCACTTAAAAGGAGCTTATTACTAAACTCAATTGCATATTCGTACACCCGTCTACTGTGACGATATGTGTAAACGTCTTTATATAAAAAGATTCTTAACTGTTGCTCAATCAGTTCCATTTCATGATCAATGTTCAACAAATCTTCGTGGGTAACGTTTTCATCAAAAAGGCAAACGTTATTCTTGCCCTTATTCTTGGCATAATACATCGCCTTGTCAGCTTTTTCCAGTAAATCTGCTGAATCATAAATTTCACGGTCAAATTCTATAACTCCGGCAGAAAATGATAAACAGCCATGAGGAAAAATTTCCACACCGTTATAATGGGTATCATTAACCTGTTTACGAAGATGGTTAAAGAATTTAAAAGCTTCCTGTTCATTCGTTCCAGGAAATAGAACAATAAATTCTTCACCACCATACCTCGCTGTAATATAATCTTTTTTTACACTTTCTTTTAACTGTGTACCGAACCTTTTTAAAAGTTCATCTCCTTGCAGATGTCCATAAAAGTCATTGTATTTTTTAAAGTCATCAAGATCCAGTATCCCTATAGATAAAGGGGAACCGGTAGTTCTAGCTGCTTGTATTTCTTTCTCTAACAATTCTTTAAAATAGCCGTGATTATTCAGACCTGTAAGATGATCGAGATTAGCTTTCTCAGAAACCTCCTGGTAGAGCTCGAAATATTGTTTAAATGCTAAGGATAGCAAGAGAGCAACCGCCGTAAAGAGCACTATGCCAAGGATTGGTTGTCGCAACATTAATATAGCCAGGATTATCGAAAGAACCAGTGTGATTAAATAACTGGACATTGTTTCTTTAAAAATTCCTTTAAAAATTTCGTAAAGACTATCAGAAGCGGAGATTAAAAAGAATATACCTATTAATAAAACGTTCAGAAGGAAATAAGCACCCATGGAAATGAAATATAGATGAAGATTCATTACTTCGATAGTTCCTACTTTTCCCCCGGTTAGTTGATAAGTAAAGTATGTACCTAAAATCATTATTGTATATATAGAAAAGTTGAATACATGTTTCCACCAAACAATTTTCCGCTGGTACAATCCATGTATCAGCGAAGCAATTAGATGAACAGTCAAAGTTGTGGTTAATCCCAGTATAAATAAGCTAGCTAAATAAATGGAGGAATCCATAGATAGAGAGTTTCCGCTAGGCGGCAACAAAATAGTAAAATGGATTAACAATGAAGTGGCGATTATCAATGAAATAACTATAAGCCAATCACCAGGTGAAAACACTACTGCTTTATAAAATGATATAAAAAGTAAAATTCCAGTTAAAGAAATTAACCCAAGGTATAAGTTTATAGGTTTATTCACTAGATTGCTTTGCATATTCATCAACTCTCATTTAATAAATTAGGAGAAGCAACTTTGCTTCTCCTTCCTACAATTAAACCAATCTAAATCCAGATGTTAATGCTATTACTGCAGTAGCAATGATTGCAAGGTTTACTAAAGCGCCAGTTAATTTGATTCCATGCTTTTTCTCTTCTTTCATTTTTTCACCTCCCCCATTAATTTAAGCTGTCTTTAATTGGTTAGTCTGTTTTTTCTTAGGCACCATTACTTGTTGGATAAATATAAAAACTCCAATATTCATAAAAATGTCACCTATACTGATAACCTGGTCTTTTGGATAGGGGTCTGTAATTGGTATTACATCTCCTAAAAAACCAAAGTAGGTTGTGTTTGTCAGAACAGTGTGCTTACCATAAAGGCTGGTTTTAATTGCTTCTGCATAGGAAGGATCTAAAACATTCGCAGCTTCAAGGGAAACTGGCATTCTACCGCCATTTGCAGCCATAACAATAAAGTTTAAAAGTACTCCAATAAATAATAGCCAGATACCAGGACTTACTTTTCTATTTACCCATAAAAAAAACAAACCGACGATGTATATACCTATAAAAATGATACCGCTACTGTTGCCAAGCCAGTTGAATTTTGTCTGGAAGTAAAAAATGAAAATCTCCAGTAAAAGTAAAATAGGGAAAACCACTCCCCATTTAAATTGAAGAGCAGCAAATCCTTTTAAACTCCCTTTTCTCAAGAAACCGATTACAACAGAGAGTAAAATACCATCAAAAACCATCTTTTTCTCCCTTTTCCTTTATAGGAATAATTTACTGAAACTATATTATCAAAGTGTTATAAAAGTTTAAAGGGTTAATTTAAATATTTTGACTAATTTTGGAGATATTTAGTAAAAAGTCATGATTTAAGTCTTATTTTAACGACACGACTTATAACCCCTGGATATCCTATTAGAATTAAAAATAAAAATTAGCATTCCGAACCTATTGGTTTGGATGCCAATTTTTATGAGTATAGCTAAAATTAGATTCCTGGGTACTAGTTTGTAATTCTTTTGAAGAGGATGTCCCCAGCTCTCATAGTTATGTTATTTATTGCATTGCCATGTTAGAGAGAATGGAAGTTGCTGCTCCGATTGCTGCTGCAATTAATGGAATGGACAGATAAAAGAGTTTTTTCTTTATTTCTTTTCTCCTTTTTATCTCTTCTGGTGTTAGCCATTTTTCTTTCATAAAACTTAATACCTCCTTTATATTTCTTGCGAATCGCCGGAGGTCCCACATTGGCAGCTGGCTGGCACTTTGATTTTTCAAAAAGCCCCTCTAGCTTTGCGTCGCCGCTTTTCAACGGTTTTGCCCTTCTCATGCGATTTAGTTATAGTATCGACAACTTCAAAGAATTGTTTAATACATTTGTCGAAATTTGTTAATACAGTTTCAATTAATAATCTTACCTTAAAGAAGCGTTTGTTTACAGCAGGTAATATGCTCTAAATTTTTTTAATAAATACCAATCAAGATATTAAGGGAGTTGTCCACAGAATTTTTGGGGTCAGGCACTATAAATCTAGTTGCTAATTTTACTGCACATCAATACAATAGAGTTAATAATTGGGTTTTTTGTTAGGAGATTATATATGGGTGAATTTATAAAATTAATAACAGCGGTCGTGAACGATGTGCATGATGTTTTAATAGAAGTTTTCGAAACATTAGGCTATAGTCTCAATGATAAAGAGCTTCATTTTTGGATCATTGGGATCATAGGAATTGTTGGTTTCTTCTTTGTACAATTATTGTTTAGGATACTTTCAAAGTGGAGCATTACAGCTATTTCATTCATTTATACGTTTACGGTTTTGCTTGTAATAGTGTTTGCCATAGAGATTCAACAAAAGATTACTGGAAGAGGGAATATGGAGTTCGATGATGCTATTATTGGGTTGAAAGGCTTCCTGGCGTTTTTCTCTATCTTTCTTTTGATAAAGTTTACAGCGATTCTAATAATAAAACTTTATAGGAAAATGTTTAAAGAAGATGAAAAAGATGATGAAGTAGAATATAAAAGCACCAGTTAAGGGTGCTTTTTTCAATTGGCGGCAATAATAGATATGGTTTTTTCTTGAACAATATGTAGAAAGTCTTTTACAACCTTCGAAGGCAAAGGCCTTTTGAAGGCTTTTTTATATAAAAATCCTAAAAACCTGAAAAAGATGTCAGAAAATATCCTAATTTGTAATTCCATTGTAATATAATTGTTACATTTATGGTGTAATATAGCAATCAGAGTAGAAAATAGGTTTAAAAGTTATTTTTAGGGGGAAATACATAATGTTTAAGAAAGTAGGATTAACGTGTGCGCTGCTTTTAACATCAGCGGGAATTATTGGACATACAGATACTGCTTCTGCAGCTGACATACAAACAGATCGGATATCCGGAAAAGACCGCTTTGAAGTAGCAACTAATATCTCAAACAGTGGATGGTCTACTAGTTCTAAAACTGTTATACTTGCAAACTACAATACATTTGCTGATGCACTTGCAGCTGCACCTTTGGCTTATAAATACGATGCGCCAATTTTATTAACCGCACCAAATAAGTTAACAGGACAAACGAAAGATGAAATTAAACGTCTATCACCTGACCAAGTGATTATTATAGGTGGACCTGGAAGTGTATCAGACCAAGTAATCTCCGAGGTAAAACAAGTAAGTGCAAATATAGCTGTAGATCGTATCGGAGGAAAGGATCGCTTTGAAGTAGCTCATAACATTGCTGATAAGTTAGGCTCATCTTCAAAAGCGGTAGTAGTTAACGGCTTGAAATTTCCTGATGCACTGGCAATTGCCCCATATGCTGCTAAAAACGGAATGCCAATTCTATTAACTACTGATAATAGAATTCCTGCTGAAACGAAGGAAGCATTACAGGGAGCTTCGGAAACTCTTATTGTTGGTGGAGAAGGAAGTGTTAGCAAGTCTGTTGAGGACCAGCTTGCATCTCCGAATCGTATCGCCGGGAAAGATCGATATGAAGTAGCAGCAAATGTTATAAGAGTTTTGAATATGCCTGCTGAAAAAGCTTATCTTTCAAATGGGCTCACCTTTGCAGATGCTTTAACTGGTTCAGTTCTAGCGGCGAAAAATAATTCCCCTTTACTATTAACTCGCCCAGACACATTGCCGGCATCTACTGAAAAGGTTGTTAATGAAAAAGGAATAAATGATGTGACTATATTGGGTGGCACTGGATCTGTTAGAGAAGATATCTTCACTCCATTACCAGCCCCAGAACCAGAACCAAAAGTAGCCGATTCAACAGTTAAAGCTGATGCAATTGTGGCAACTGCTAAAAAGTACATGGGAACCCCTTATGTCTGGGGAGGAACAACACCTTCAGGATTTGACTGCAGTGGATTTATCCAGTATGTATATGCTAAACATGGTATTGGACTGCCAAGGACGACAACTAGTATGTGGAGTTCCGGAAGCACGGTTTCAAATCCTAAAGTAGGAGACCTGGTATTCTTTAACACGAGCGGGAGCGGTGTTTCCCATGCAGGAATCTATTTGGGTAACGGCCAAATGATCCATGCAAGTACCTCAAAAGGGGTAACTGTTTCTGACGTTGATAGCCCTTATTATTGGGGACCGCGTTACCTTGGAGCGAAGAAAGTATTTTAATCTAATTAATACAATGAAAGAGCATCTGAACAGATGCTCTTTTTTAGATGCAAGTTGCCTATCATCTATGCATTCAACAAACTTAGTGGAATCTTAACCTCTATTTTAGGATATTTAATTTTCTCCGAGTCATTTTTTCTATGCGATTATATATTTTTTGTTATTTCGTTTTGCCCTAAAGAAAACCCTGAAAGATGTATTACAGCGAAGTTTACCAATATTAACAATTCTATAGAGTAATAGAATGAAAGAAGGCTAACAACAAGTAGCCTTCTTTCATTGTTAATCAATTGTTTTATTCATTTTAGCAGTCTTCCTTATAGTTCTGATAGCCAAAATTGTAAGCCAGGTGATTCCAATTAAAAGACCATAACCAACTAATACAATAGTAATTGGCAGAAATGCCGGGTAGTTGCCGCTATCAGTTGAAAAGGCAGCAAGCATTAGTGGCATAACAGGAACTAATATAACTCCTGGACCCGTTCCTACAACAAGCAAACCCACAATAATTACGACAGTCCATGCCCAAACTGGCTGTTTCTTTTTGAATGGTTTGTTAAGGTTATCTTGTTCATTGGCTTCACTAGCCTTTGAAATAGTATTCTCCTGAAGGTCTTCGCTTTTTTTTACTAAAATCTTCACTGCCTTGATAACGTAATAAATGAAAACAGCTAATATTCCATAACCTGTCACGAAGAAAAAAATGTTGAAAAATCCTGGATTGAAAGGACGCTCCCCTAAACCTAATATTAGAAGAGGATAGAAGAATATCATCGGCCCACGGCCCACCAGTAAAAATAAAATCGCAAAACCCACAACCACCCATGCCCATATTGGTCTATTTTTCCACATACACTTCACTCCACCCATACTAATTACCTATATATAGTTGAATCTTATCACTAGAAACAAAGAATACACAGCGAAATTATATGACAAAAATCGACCATGACACTATTTTTAGAACTATAAAAAAGCTGAACAATGCAAACTGACTGGTTCTTTATACTTATAAATTTAGCAGATTGATACATAAGGCCTGTTCCATTTATATCCAAAAGTGGTCCGGTTGGTCGATTGATTAAAACATAAATCTTTAATAGAGTTTTTATTATGAATATTCAATAAATTTATTATGTACTTTTTAAGAGTTTTCCACATTAAGTAAGGGGTCTGACCCCCTCATATTTGTGGACAACACATTATTGAGAAATGGCAATTGGGTTTGCTGTTTTATTTTTTTCTTTTATTTAGCAACCCGTAATTTTTATACGGGAAATAAAATATAACAGGAGGTTATTAATTTTTATGAAAAAGCTTTTGAGGTATGTTGGACCGACCACTTTAGCTATGTCGCTTGCTTTTACTTCGACCGCGATGGCTAATCCACAGTCAAAACCAAACGGGCCGTGGGTAGAGGATGAACAAAATCTATCTTTCTCAAGCTTTATGACTAACGAAGAACTTTATAGTGCATTAGAAAAGATCGAAAGAAGTTCCCACGGGAAAATGGAACTTGAAATAGCCGGATACTCGAATGTCTTTGAACCAGATAACTACTGGACTGAAGAAGAAAAAGGTGATCCGATTTATTTGGCAAAATTCGGGGATAATGACCCTGATAAAAAGAAGATTCTAATAACAACCCAAATACATGGTAACGAACTGGTCTCAACAGAGGGAGCCATAGATTTAATGCAAAAATTAGCAGCTGGAGGAAAAGAAGTAGATGAAATCTTAGAAAAAGTCTCTATCTGGTTCTTGCCAAGAATTAATCCAGAAGGTGCGATGAATCAGTATGATGGTGAATGGTACCCTGCTAGATATACACATCAAACCTGGGCTCCTGAGGCGCTTGGCTTACCAGCGGAAACGTTAGCTCCATGGTATTATAATTCTGATGGAAGTGAAAGAGCGCAAAATAATGATGGCCGTGTTGTTTACGGAGTTCCCGGATATGATGAAAACCGTGATTACAACCCTAACCTGGACTTCAGGGTCAGCGATTATTCTGCCAGTGAAATTGCTGATGCATTAAATGATCAAGATGTATGGAAACAGGATGAAAACGGAAACTGGTATGAAGCACATAACGGGAAAAACAGCAGTGATTATGGCGGCTTTTACGTTACTGCAGAATCAAGAATTGTAACCGAGGTGTTTAAACAGTTTGAACCTGATGTTTATATCGATGTTCACCATCGCGGGTTTAACAAGTTATCGGAAGAAGATAATCGTCAGGTCTCCATTCAGGTGGCAGCTGACGTAGCAGGAGATTATACGGATCCATTCTCTGGAAAAAAATATTCAGTTGATAAAGACGTGTTAAAGCTAGGAAAACAAGTCAACGCTGTTGCCCATGAATCACTGCAACGTGGCTTTTCATCTTTCGGTGCCATCCAGAAGTATCCAAAAGTAGATTTGCCGGGTACAGCACTCGGCGCGTTCGCGTTAAACGATGCTTCGATCATGCTGATTGAAATCAAAGGGCAAAGCCAGACGCTTGGCCAGAAGCAGATCGGTATGCTCAAATCTACAGTTTCAGTGCCGATTTATGAAGTGGCAAAGAAATTGGCAGATGGTTCGATCCATAATGTCGATCCGGCTATTTATGACAATATTCCCGAAGCTGCGTTTAGAATCTCTGATCCAACGACTAGAGGGGATTTTTAAAAAATATAGTGAAAAGAGCTATTTCTTTTAAGGGATAGCTCTTTTTGATTATGAAGTAATCTCTTATACATTTGAATTAAGTTGTTTTTAAAAATATTTTTATTAATACTAGTTCTTTTGTTATAATGAAATTAACTGTTCAATATAAAGAACAGTAATACCTCTACTTTCATTTTCTTTTTAAAGGGTACAAGGGGGCATTTTATGAAGATTGGTGATAGGGTGTGCTATAGGGGGGAATTCACACCGTTATATGGATATATGATAATGGCTATTGCGAGCTACAAAAGGGAGAAGGAGTCTATGACATGCCCTTTTTAGTAGAATCTAAAAAATGTAAGATTGTTTAGTTTTCTAATATATACATATGAATAAAGTACCCTGGTTGCATTCAGTACATTGCCTTCTTGCTGAAAGTGAGATAGGGAACCAATAGGAATCTTAAGGAGATGCTTTTATTTTTGTTAAAAATGCCGGGAAAAGGGAATAAGGTCACAAGGAACTCATAAATAAACCGGTGGTGTATAAATGGGATACCTCTTACTCTTCAGCCTTTCACTAGTTTTAATACTTGTCCTGGCAAAAGCAACAGTAAGTGATAGATTTCCTCCTGCGTTGAGGAAAATAGCAATCGGGATATTAGTCTTTTTGGCAATCATCTTCCTGGTGTTATTTTTTGCAGGGATCTAACAGTTTGGGTTAAGTTTTATCCACAAAGATGGAGGGGTCAGACCCCTCCATCTTTGTGGATATTTTATTTAATCTACAAGTTTGCATCTAACTGTCTGTTACAGCAACTTCTCGTATGTTATCTTCTCCGCTCGCGGCACCTTCATAAGCCTCAAGCAGCAAGTCGACGATATGAACAGCTTTAGCATTGCTTTCCATTTTCTCACGCTTAATGCCCAGCTTCATTTGCAACAGGCATCCGGGGTTCGCTGTTACGATCGTTTGCGCCTGTGTTGCTTTTGCTTTTTCCATTTTGCTATCGAGAATTTGCATCGACATGTCTTGCTGCACGATGTTATAGACACCTGCGGAACCACAGCATTGATCCGGGTCTTTCATCTCTTTAAACGTCACGCCTTCGATGCTTTTCAATAGTTTTCTTGGTGCTGAAGAGGTTCGCATCACATTTCTGAGGTGACAGGAATCTTGATAGGTCACAACCTGTGGCTGGACCGCCAACGGTTTTTCATGGAAATCCAGCTCGACAAGCACTTCAGATATATCTTTGGTTTTTAAAACAAATGCTTTTGCTCGTTCATACCATTCTGGGTCATCCTTCAACAGGTGATCGTAATCTATTAAAAACGCCCCACAACCGCCGGCATTAGAAATAATATAATCAACATCAAGCTCTTCGAAAGCACGAATGTTCTGCTTTGCCAGCTCTTTCGCGCCATTCTTCTCACCGCTATGGGCATGCAGGGCACCGCAGCATCCCTGTGCAGGTGGGATAAACACTTCACACCCAGCAAGCTGCAGCAACTTAACTGTCGCATCGTTCGTCGGCATAAACATCGTATCCATCAAGCAGCCAGCAAAAAATGCCACACGCTTCTTTGGGGCTTCAACATTAAACGGATCTAAATGCTCAGGCCTATTTTTCATTTCCTTAGGTGCCGGAATCTCTGGTAGGATGCTTTCCATGTTTGCAAGATTACCGGGTAGAACATTTAGCACCTTACTTTTTTGCACGACTTTTTGGACCCCGCTTTTCTGATAAAGCCACAGCAGGTTATTTAACCTGCGAATCCGATCCTTCTTCGGGAAAAATTCTTCAAACACAAGATGTCGCATCACTTTAACCGGCCATTTATGTTTTTTCTTCTGCTCCAACACATCCCGCGCTTCTTCTAATAAATGCCCATACTTAACACCTGAAGGGCAAACAGGTTCACAGGCACGGCATCCGAGACATAGGTTAAGCTGCTCTTCAAAGTCTTCATCCGGTTCGATGACCCCGTCTACAACACCCTTCATCAACGCGATCCTGCCCCTGGGTGAAGCTGCTTCGTTCTTGTTTGTCTGTGTATAGGTAGGGCAGGAGGGGAGGCAGAATCCGCAACGCATACAGTTCATCAATTCATCATAATCGAGCCGTTCTTTTAACTCCTGTTGCACTTCTGAAGCGTAGTTTTCAATGTTTCTCATTAGACTAACACCCTTTTTCTGCTGTCTTTCGCAAACATTTTGCCGGGATTCATAATATTGTTCGGATCGAATGCCTGCTTGATCGCTTTCATCGCTTCGACGCCTTCTTTTCCAAGCTTCCATTCCAGGTAAGGGGACTTCATTTCTCCCACGCCATGTTCGCCTGTTATCGTTCCGCCAAGGGCGATCGCTTTATCAAAAATTTCTGCAAAGGCATGTTCGACCCGTTCCATTTCTTCTTCATTTCTAGCATCTGTCAGGCAGGTAGGGTGAAGGTTGCCATCGCCGGCATGCCCAAACGTACAAATGTTAAGATCATATTTTGCAGCGATTTCGTTGATCGCTCTCACCATTTCGCTAATTTTCGAACGGGGCACAGTCGCATCTTCTAAG
The DNA here is from genome assembly GCF_005747095.1 of Exobacillus caeni. Lineage (GTDB taxonomy): Bacteria > Bacillota > Bacilli > Bacillales > Guptibacillaceae > Exobacillus > Exobacillus caeni. The sequence continues at coordinate 135,340 of NZ_SWLG01000003.1, forward strand.
ATGGTTGTCGGTTTCATGCGTGCGAGTGCTGACAGGGCAGAGCGCCTTGCTGTCCTCAACGCATCTGCTTCTTCTTCAGTAGCAGCCATCTCAACTGACAATGCCTGTTCTTCTCGACATACCATGGCTATTTTTTCCATGTCGCGCGAGACGATTTCTGGTGGCCCATCCTGTTCTATTAAAAGGACAGCATTAGCATGTGTAGGGAGTCCGATTTTTGCAAAATCCTCGACAACCTCAAGAGTAGGTTTGTCTAAGAACTCAAGGGTTGTTGGGATGATCCGGTTGGAGATGATTTTCGATACAGAACGTGCCGCCGCATCGATATCTTCATATAATACAAGCATCGTACTTTTCGTTTCCGGCATCGGAACCAGCTTTAATAACACTTCCGTAACCACGCCGAGGGTACCTTCAGAACCGACAAAAAGCCGGGTTAAGTCATAGCCTGCCACATCCTTAGCAAGCTTACCGCCTGTCCGGATGATATTCCCGTTTGGCAACACTGCTTCTAACCCCAACACATAATCACGTGTCACCCCGTATTTAAGCCCACGCAACCCGCCGGAATTTTCATTGATGTTACCGCCGATCGTTGAGATCTTCATGGAGCTTGGATCTGGCGGATAAAAAAGTCCCCGTTCTTCTACAGCATTGATCAAGTCGAGAGTAATGACGCCGGGCTGAACGGTAGCGGTGAGGTTTTCTTCATCTATTTCAAGAATCTTATCCATATGGGTAAAAAGCAAAACGATGCCACCCTGGGTCGGACACGTTCCGGCGCAAAGATTTGTCCCGGAACCACGAGGAACAATTGGGATTTGTTGTTCATTGCATAGTTGGAGGATCTTTTGGATCTCTTCCTTGTTTCTCGGAGATATAACAGCGTCCGGCAGCGATTGGAACGTAGGGGTAGCATCATAAGAGTAGACTAACCTCATCTCATTGGAATCTTTATAATTTTCCTGGCCGACTATTTGGACCAGCAGTTTTTTTACTTCAGATGTTAACATCGAACTCCCCCTTAGATTAGTAAACCAACGATAGTTTCCAGATATTTTCATAGGCAGTATTTCATAGATTTCGCTTTACAGCATGGTGAACTATGTCTAAAATCATAAGTAAGAGGTTGGTATAGACAACCATAACTCTGGATTCATTTTAACATTGGTACGATAGAACTTTTGTATTATTGTTTCGTGATTTAGTCAATACTACTGAAGGATTGTGACAATTGTTATATAAATTCTATCATAACTATGTTAAGATGTTTTCAGAAAATTTAAAAATACATAAGAAAAGGGGATGAAAAAGATGTTAGGATTTTTACAACGTATTGGTAAAGCGTTAATGCTTCCAATCGCCGTCATGCCTGCAGCAGCTTTATTGCTCCGTTTAGGACAACCGGACTTATTGGATATTCCTTTTGTTGCCGCTGCTGGTGCTGCGATCTTTGATAACCTTGCGATCCTGTTTGCTATCGGGGTAGCGATCGGATTGTCAAAAGACGGCAATGGTGCAGCCGGTCTAGCCGGTGCCGTTGGTTTCTTTGTTTTAACACAGGGAACACAGGCGATTAACGAAAACATCAACATGGCGATTCTTGGCGGTATTTTGTCTGGTATTGTTGCCGGGCTTCTTTACAACCGTTACAGTGACATTGAATTGCCGGATTGGTTAGGATTCTTTGGGGGAAGGCGTTTTGTCCCGATTGTAACCGCTGCCACGATGGTAATATTAGCAGGTCTCTTCGGGTTTATTTGGCCGCCGATTCAGGAGTTCATCAACTCTATCGGTGAATGGATCATCGGAGCGGGTGCTGCAGGAGTAGGATTGTACGGTTTCTTAAACCGTCTCTTGATCCCGGTTGGATTGCACCATGTACTGAACAGTTTGGTATGGTTCGTATTCGGTGAATTTGAAGGGGCGACTGGAGACTTGAACCGTTTCTTCGCAGGAGACCCTAATGCGGGAATCTTCATGGCAGGTTTCTTCCCGATCATGATGTTCGGTCTTCCGGCAGCATGTTTTGCGATGATTGCCACTGCGAAAAAAGAAAAGCGTAAAGCCGTAACAGGGATGTTAGTCGGTATCGCGTTCACTTCTTTCTTAACTGGTATCACAGAACCGATCGAGTTCTCATTCATGTTCTTATCACCACTTTTATATGTTGTGCATGCGCTTTTAACAGCGAGTGCGATGATCGTGGCTTATGTTCTTGATATCCGGCATGGATTTGGATTCTCAGCCGGGGCGATCGACTTTTTCTTGAACCTCGGGCTAGCAGAAAAACCATGGCTGCTCTTTGGTATAGGAATCGTATACGGGGTTATATATTTTGTGATTTTCTACTTCTTGATTAAAGCGCTTAATCTTAAGACTCCTGGTCGTGAAGATGACGATGAAGAGGTATCTGAGGAGGCGCTTCAGGATTATGATGCACTTGACAGAGACAAGCCTGCCGGCAGCAAGTACGATGAAATGGCGTACTATTATATTGCTGCGCTTGGCGGCCAGGAAAACATTAAAGCGATTGATAACTGTGCGACTCGTCTTCGGATGAAAGTGGATGATATGTCTAAGATAAATGAAACACAGCTTAAAAAGCACGGTGCGAAGGGCGTCATGAAAGTTGACCGCACGAACCTTCAAGTTATTGTTGGAACAAACGTGGAATTCGTCGCAACTGCGATGCAAAGACAGATGGGAAAGAAAGCTCCGACGACAAACCAGCCTGCAGAACCAGTAGAGGAGTCTGATGGAGACAAATCTCCCATAGGAGACAGTGACTTTGTTGCACCGATCGAAGGAAAAATCATTCCGATCACAGAAGTTGATGATCCTACCTTTGCGGAAAAAATGATGGGTGACGGATTCGCGATCGAACCAACTGGCAGAACAGTATTTTCTCCTGTTGATGGAGAGGTATTGAATGTGTTCCCGACAAAGCATGCGATCGGCATTCTATCCAAACAGGGCTATGAGATCTTGATCCACGTTGGACTTGATACCGTAAACCTTCAGGGCGAAGGATTCCAGACATATGTAAAAGCCGGGGACGAAGTGAAGCAGGGCCAGAAGCTTCTCGAAATTGATCTTGAAACGATTGGGAACAAAGCAAAATCAACTGTCACACCGATTGTCTTTACTAACCTGGATGAAAAAGAAAAAGTTCAAATTAAGCAAACCGGGGACGTAAAGCAGGGGGCAAAAGGCATTATAAATATTAAGTAGGATGAAAAAGGGAGGCTTATGGCCTTCCTTTCTTTATGTCGTTTTTTAGGTGGATGAAACATTATTTACAAACTAAAAAGTAATAAATGTCACAATATTACAAAAATGAATAGAATGTCCCAGGCCGAACGTCTTGAAAAAAGGCCTGTTTTTTATGGGCTGGGTCTTAAGCGGTATAGACAACTATAAGCAGGCTTCGATACGCTACAAGTAGATATTGTAAGCCCTTCCATTTTTATCTTGGAAGAGACAAAGCATAACAAACTTCATTTTTATTACGCCAAAAAAATTGAGTGAAAAGCTCAAACAAGGAGGAAGTATGAAGAAAAAATTTCTGTCTGTTGCATTAGCTGCGTTTCTTAGTGCCTCGACCGTTTTACCTGCAGGAACCATGATTCATGCCGAAGGACCTGACAGTGTTAAGCCGACTATCGAGAAAGGCGATGCAAAAGTTTCTCACCAGAGGCCACATCCTGTGTTTACCTGGGATCAGCCGGGACCAACGTCTCCAGTTTTGCACAACGGATCAGCAAGGGGAGCCGGAATGGTTCAGCAGCCTCTGAATGAAATCGATGGGTTGATGAACCAGATGATTGAAGACCAGGTTATGCCAGGTGCCGTCGCTTTTGTTGCAAGGCGTGGGCATATTGTAAAACATGAAGCTTATGGTTATGCGGCCCGTTACACCGACGATAATTTCACTGAAATGAATGAACCTGTGAAAATGCAAAAAGATACGATTTTTGATCTTGCTTCGATCAGTAAAATTTTCACTACGACTGCTGCGATGAAGCTATATGAACAGGGTGAGTTTGAACTTGATGATCCGGTAGCAAAATACATTCCGGAATTTGCAGCCAACGGAAAAGAGAATGTGACGATCAGGCAATTGATGACGCACACTTCCGGTTTTACGGCATGGATCCCTCTTTACACACAGGGGGAAACTCGTGAAGACAGGCTTCAAATCGTATTTGAACATCCTTTGAAGAATGAACCGGGCAGCACCTATACATACAGCGATCTAAACATGATCACGCTCGGTGCCCTTGTTGAACGATTGTCGGGCCAGCGTCTGGATGAGTTTGTAAAAGAAAACATTACTGAACCACTCGGAATGGAAGACACGATGTACAATCCTCCTGCTTCATTAAAAGAACGGATTGCGGCAACGGAATATCAGCCGTGGACAGACCGGGGGCTTGTCTGGGGGCAGGTACATGATGAAAATGCCTGGTCATTGGATGGAGTCGCCGGGCATGCAGGCGTATTCTCAACAGCGAGCGACCTGGCGAAGTTCGCCCACATGTATATTAACGACGGACGTTATGGCAGCAAGCAAATTTTACAGCCGGAAACCGTAAAGCTGTTGGTGGAAAACCAGATTCCGCAGTTCCCTGGTGACGATCATGGCCTTGGATGGGAGCTTGCTCAAGGGTGGTTCATGGATGCTCTTTCCGAAGGATCGACACTTGGCCACACAGGGTACACTGGCACGTCGATCGTAGTAAATCGTAATAATGATACGATCACGATCTTGCTTACAAACCGTGTGCATCCTACACGGAACACAGTTTCCACCAACCCGGCCAGAAGAGGGCTTGCTCGCAAGGTAGCAGATGCGATTCCGGTAGCAATTCCTGATAAAGGAGAAGCATGGTTCTCTGGATATGGAGACAACCTGCAGCGGTCATTAACAGCGGAAGTGGATCTTGACAGCCCTGCAACACTCTCATTTGATACATGGTATCGAACAGAAGCTGATTACGACCATGGATTTGTAGAGGTTTCTGCAGATGGAGAGAAATGGACAAAAGCAAAAGTATTCACTGGAAGCAGTGTCGATTGGAAGGATGTAGAAGTGGTTGTCCCGGCTGAAACAAAATTTGTTCGCTTCAGGTACCATACTGACAGCTACACGAACGGCAGGGGCTGGTATGTCGATAACGTGAAAATCACTTCTTCTGATGGAAAAGAGATTGAGCCAGAGCTTGCAGGTAACGGTTGGACATTAAGAGATTATTAAGCTTACAGAGGCGGAGTAGAATCCTTTTATCGACTCTGCCTTTGAATAAAAAATTCAAGATTAGATGACATTACAAAAAATGGAGGGACTTGAAATGAAAAAGCTTCAAAAGACGTTACTTCTTTCGATGCTTGCATTTACGTTAATTCTTGCGCAGATGCTCGCAGGCACTCCAGCAAAACAGGCAAAGGCAGCAGGGAATGAAGAAGTCAGTGATCTTGTCATCCTTCAAAATGTTCCTGAGGTTAACACCAAAGTGAAAGGTGAACAGGTACAGCTTGATGCACTTCACATTTACAATGAAGGACAGTTTTTGCTGACTGAGGAAAATCTCGAATGGAAGTCTTCAAACAAAAATGTTGCCTCTGTCGATGAGGACGGAACAGTAACATTTCTGGGACATCCCGGCAGAACATTCATCACTGTAACCGATGGGGAGTTTAAAGACAAAATGGCTTTTGACTACAAACCGGGATCTAACGAAAAAGGCAAAAAAGGAAAGCCTGAATTCGTAGCTTCGCTCGTCAAAGAAGAAGGTGATCGCTATGACATTATCGAAAACGCGATCTCCCACATGACGATGGAAGAAAAAGTCGGACAGATGCTAATGCCGGACTTCCGTAAATGGAACGGTAAAGATGTAACAAAGATGCTTCCTGAAATTGAACAGCTTGTTAAAGAGTATCATCTTGGCGGGGTTATCCTGTTCCGTGAAAATGTGGTAACGACTGAGCAGACTGCTAAGCTTGTTTCTGACTATCAAGCAGCGGCTGAAAAATATGGATTGTTGCTAACGATCGACCAGGAAGGCGGAATCGTAACACGTCTCCAGTCAGGAACAGACATGCCAGGAAACATGGCGCTCGGTGCGACCCGTTCTGAAGAGATTTCCCAAAACGTTGGGCGAGTAATTGGGGAAGAGCTTTCAGCGCTTGGAATCAACATGAACCTTGCACCAGTACTGGACGTAAACATCAATCCTGATAACCCGGTGATCGGTGTTCGTTCATTTGGAAGTAATCCGGAGCTTGTAGCTGAAATGGGCGTAGCTTATACAAAAGGATTGCAAAGTACTGGTGTAGCGGCGACAGCAAAGCACTTTCCGGGCCACGGTGATACTGCAGTAGACTCCCACCTGGGATTGCCTGAAGTACCACATGACAAAGAACGCTTAAAAGCAGTTGAACTATATCCTTTCCAAAAAGCGATGGAAGCTGGAATCGATGCTGTGATGACAGCGCACGTAACCTTCCCGAAAATCGATGATTCTAAAGCTATTTCGAAAAAAGATGGAACAGAGATTGCAATTCCGGCGACTCTTTCTCACAAAGTATTAACCGGATTGATGCGTGAAGAAATGGGCTTCGACGGCGTTATTATCACAGATGCATTAAACATGAATGCAATTGCTGAACACTTTGGGCCAGTCGATGCGGCGATTCGTGCTGTAAAAGCAGGTACCGATATCGCGTTAATGCCTGTAGGGCTTGAAAAAGTTGCAAACGGCATTTATGACGCAGTCGAAAGTGGAGAAATCACCGACGAGCGCTTGAATGCTTCCGTTGAACGGATTCTAACATTAAAAGTAAAACGTGGAATTATCAAAGCAGAAAATCCTCAGCCGATCGATGAAAAAATCGCGAATGCAGTAAAGGTCGTTGGATCTGAAGAGCATAAGCAAGTCGAGCAAGAAGCAGCGAACAAGTCGATCACGCTATTAAAGAATGAAAGTGCGTTGCCTTTGAATGTTAATGAAGAGGATAGTGTGGTGGTTGTAGGTAACTCTTACATTTCAAGCCTTGGTGATGCTGTAAAAGCACATCATGTCAACACGACTGTCATTGATTCCGATGACTATAACTTAACCGATGACCAGCTCCAACTAATTAAGGATGCGGACAAAGTGATTATAGGAACATACAGTTACAGTGTTTGGACACGCTCTCCTGAACATCCGCAAATGCAGATGGTCAACAAGATCATCGAAGCAACTGATGCGCCAGTAATCGGAGTTGGAATTCGCAACCCTTACGACATCATGGCTTATCCGAATGTTGATGCTTACATTGCGCAATACGGATTTAGAACAGCGAGCTTCGAAGCAACCGCTGCTACGATCTTTGGTGAAAATGCACCGACCGGTAAACTTCCTGTTACTATTCCGAATCTTGATAACGGTGTTCTGTACGATTATGGATTTGGTTTAACTTACTGATATGGTTTTTGCCCGGCAGGAAAGGGTTTGTCTATCGTCCCCCCCTTATGCAATAGATAAAGCTATAGTTCCTGCCGGTTTTTTTATAAAAAAGGCCCTGTTATTTTATTGATTCGAAATGCCGTATATACTGTCCAAGCAATCCTCGGTGTTAAAAAACAACAATATAAATCAGGAGGGATTTTGTGAAGAAGTGGCTTGTCACGATACTAACTGCTGTCCTTGTGTTGTCCTCGTTAACGGTTGCGCTTGCTGATAATGGAAGGCATCTTGGCCATAAGAAGCAGGCGAAGAAGCTTGAGCTTGGTGTCGAAGTTTTGCTAAATGACCAGAAAGAACTTATCGAAGGAAAAAGAGTTGGTTTAATTACAAACCCAACTGGCGTCGACCAGGATCTTAATAGTATTGTAGATTTGCTTTACAACGATCCTGATGTGGAGCTAACGGCTCTTTATGGACCGGAACATGGCGTCCGTGGAAGTGCTCAGGCAGGCGGATATGTTGAATCTTATATCGATGAAGAAACCGGTCTTCCGGTATACAGTTTATACGGTTCTACGAAAAAGCCGACTCCTGAAATGCTTGAGAACGTAGATGTTCTACTGTTTGATATCCAGGATGTTGGTACCCGCTTCTATACGTACATTTATACGATGGCATATGCGATGGAAGCAGCAGCTGAAAATGATATTCCTTTCATCGTACTTGACCGTCCGAACCCGATCAGTGGTGTAGATGTAGAAGGCCCGGTTCTCGATCCAGATTATTCTTCATTTGTTGGAATGTACCCGATCCCGCTTCGCCATGGAATGACAGTTGGGGAACTTGCAAAGCTGTTCAACAACGAGTTTAATATTGGCGCAGACCTGACTGTTGTGGAAATGAAACACTGGAAGCGCGATATGTTCTATGAGGACACAGGATTGGAATTTGTTCCTCCTTCCCCTAACATGCCTACAGAAGATACAGCATTAGTATACCCTGGGGCTGCATTGATTGAAGGAACAAATGTATCGGAAGGAAGAGGAACGACAAGACCGTTTGAATTTATCGGTGCGCCGTTTATTAACAGCACTGATCTTGCAGCGGAATTAAATTCACTGGACTTGCCTGGCGTTAAATTTAGAGCAGCTTCGTTCACACCGACGTTCTCCAAGCATGCAGGTAAATTAACGCATGGAATTCAAATCCATGTTACGGATAAAGAAGATTACAATGCAGTTGAAACAGGGCTATACATTGTAAAAACAATCCATGATATGTACCCGGAAGACTTCGAATTCCGCGCTGAAAACAGTGCAGGAGTATCATTCTTTGATTTGCTGGTAGGTAATGGCTGGATTCGCGATGCAATCGAAGAAGGAAAATCAGTCGAAGAAATCAAAGCCCAATGGCAGGATGATCTTGATCAATTCATGGACGTTCGTGAACAGTATTTAATCTACTAAACTGCGCGATCAGATCACAGTGCTTAAAGGACTGTAGAAGAAAAAAATCTGAAGAAAAAGTTATCCACAAAACTTGAGGGGTCAGACCCCTCAAGTTTTGTTAGTAATAAAATTTCCTAAAAACCTGTTTACTTTTGTAATAATATTTTATAAGCTATGTATAAAGAAGTTAGAAAGTTTCGAAAATAATTTGGCGGAAAATCAGGTTAGGAGATTTGTCTATGTTAAAAGGCGGATTAATTAGTATCCAGGAATCGATGCCATCTTTGAAGCCTTCGGAACGGAAGGTAGCGGAATATATTCTTGTGCATCCGGAAGAAGTGGTGAACCTGTCGATCCAGAAGCTTGCAAAGCAAACAAAGGTCAGCGAAGCAACGGTGATTCGGCTTTCTCGATCTTTAAATTGTAAAGGCTTTCAAGATCTTAAGCTGCGGATTGCAGGTGACCTTGCACAGGTTACTAATAACAGCAATACATATCAGGAAATCAAGACGAACGGTTCCATTTCTTCGATGATTGCATCGGTTTCCCATAATAACATCCAATCGATCAACGACACGCTCAGTGTTTTATCTGCTGAAGAGGTTGAAAAAGCAGTTGAAGTGTTAAGCGATGCAAGAAAGATTGCCGTCTATGGCATCGGGGCATCTGCTGTCATCGCCCAGGATTTCAAACAGAAAATGCAAAGGACAAACCGCTGGTGTGAGGCTGCCTTCGACTTTGACACACAGGGAACCATCAGTGCCAACCTTACTGAAGATGATGTGGCATTCGGCATCTCGTACTCCGGACAGACGAAGGATGTGATCCATTCACTGGAAATCGCTAAAGAACGGGGAGCAAAGATTATCTCGCTCACAAAGTTTGGCGCGAATCCTGTTTCGAAACTTGCAGACATCAACCTTTTTACAAGCTCGCTTGAAAAAAGCATCCGAAGCGGGGCGATGAGCTCCAGGATTTCACAGCTTAACGTTATCGATATCCTTTACATCGGCATGACCAGCAAGCATTATGACGAAGCGGTCGATGCGTTAGAACGTACTAGAAAAGCAGTAAGGATCTCGAAGCAAGATGGTTGAGCACATGATACAGCAGTGGGTGGATGAAAAGAAGATTCCAGGGGCGGTAATCAACATCTCGGTCGGCAAAAAAATAGTCCTTCAAAAAGCTTTCGGAGGCTATACCGATAATGAGGGATCCTACCGATCTATCGAAACTTCTACCATATTTGATGTTGCTTCACTCACAAAGGTAGTTTCGACTTTGCCATCTGTGTTATTACTGGTAGCTGGTAAACAGATTAATCTCACCGATCCAATAGCAGCTTACCTGCCAGCTTTTCACCATCGAAACATCACCATCAAAAACTTGCTATTACATAATTCAGGGCTCGCGGCAAAGCTGCCATATAAGAAACGGAATGAAACACGAGATGTGCTGCAGGAAATCTATCAGCAGCCGCTCACCGATCAAACGGGAAAAGTAACTGTCTACAGTGACCTCGGAATGATCTTGCTTGGAAAACTGATTGAAGTTGTCTATGGTGAATCACTATCGTCTTTTGCCAGCCAGAATATTTTCAAGCCTTTGAAGATGGAAGATACCATGTTCAATCCGTCGGAAAAATTAAAGGCGCGTATCACACCAACCGAAAAGGTGGACGGAAAGTTTGTCCACGGCAGTGTTCATGACGAAAAAACCTACCATTTAGGCGGGGCGGCAGGAAGCGCGGGCTTGTTTTCAACAGCAGATGATTTAACCAAGTACGCCAACTGGTGGCTTTACCCGGAAAAACAATCGATCCTTCCTAAAGACTTAATGGTGGAAAGCCGCACACATCACCAGGACAACCGGGGATACGGCTTTGAGGTCTGGAGCGGCAATGGCGAACCGCCGAGCTGCGGAGAAAAATGGTCTTCGGGCAGCTTCGGCCACACAGGTTTTACCGGAACAAGCATGTGGATCGATCCTGAAAAAGATTTGAGTGTTATCTTTTTAACCAACGCAGTTCATTACGGTAGAAACACGCCGATCAAAGATTTGCGGAGACAATTGCATACTGGTATTTATTCCTCACTTTTCGGGGAGTAACTATATAATTTTTAATTATTAGGAGGGGTTCTAAACATGAAACGAATGCTAGGTTTGTTTCTTGGGGTAGTGATGGTTTTATCTCTTGTTCTTGCTGGATGTAGCAGCTCGGAAACGAATTCGAATGCTTCCGGCAATGAAGGTGACAACGGAAGTGACAGCGGTGGAGACAAAGTTACACTGACGATGGGGAGCTGGAGAACAGAAGACAAAGCAGCGTATGAAAAGATTATCAAAGCTTTTAACGAAGAATACCCGGACATTAACGTTGAATTCAAACCGTCCAAAAACACAGAGTACAACACCATTCTTAACACAGCGCTTCAAAGCGGAGAAGGCCCTGATATCATTCAGCTTCGTCCTTATGCTCCAGGAATGGAGCTTGCAAAAGCAGGTTACTTAGAGCCTCTTGACGATTTGAACGGCATCGACGTTTTTGCAGATGATGTTATTGCAGCAGCTAAGTCAGAAGACAAAATTTACGGAGTGCCGCTTTCTTTAAACTCCGCGCAAATGTTCTACAACAAAAAAATATTTGAAGAGCATGGCTTGAAAGAACCTAAAACATGGGATGAGTTCATTGAGATCAATGAGAAGCTTAAAAAAGAAGGTGTGACACCGATTGCGCTTGGAACAAAAGAAGGCTGGCTGTTGTCTCTTGGCCACTCTATCGTTGGTCCGGCACATTACGGAGCGAACGAATTTGTTGACCAGATCACAGCGGGTGAAAAGAATTTTACGAGTGACGAATTCGTTTCTTCTATTAAAGCGATGGATGAATTGAAAAAGTACTTCCCTGATAACTATGAAGGCCTTGGAATGGAAGATATCCGTACCTTGTTCTTTACAGAGCAGGCAGCGATGTTCCCGTTAGGAAGCTGGGAAATCGAAGTGCTTCGTGAAATGAATCCAGATCTTGACTTTGGTTTCTTCCCGATGCCTTCTGCAGTAGGAAAAGAGCCGACAATGACAACGTGGGTAGACGGATCTTACGGATTGAACGTGAACTCAGAGCATAAAGAAGAAGCAAAGAAATTCCTTGAATTTATGACTACTGAAAAATTCGCGAAATTATTCGCAAGTGAACTCAGCCGTATCCCTGCGGTTCCTGGAGTCGAAACAGGTGACGAGCTGGTGACAGCGATGGCAGAAGCTTCTAACCAATATTCAACCCCTTACTTGATGCTTGTTCACTTCAACGAAGGAAATCCGACAACAAAAGCAACGCTTGAAACGGAGCTTCAGGGTATGTATCTAGGTAAAGTCAAACCTGAAGAAGTTGCGAAAAAGCTTCAGGAAAATGCGGAAACGTATTATGAGCCGTTTCAAAAATAACTAATCCTTAAAGGTGGCGAGGTAAAATGGAGCTGGAATCAAAGGTTAATATTCAGACAAAATCAAAGCAAAAAAAGGATTGGAAAAAGTGGGTCATCCATCTTTTTCCGATCCCTGCCCTCGCTATTTACATACTTTTTATCATCTATCCATTGTTTGCAGCATTTTCATACAGCCTTTATGACTGGCAAGGAATCAAACGGGGAGCTTTTATCGGCATCGAGAACTTTATTTCTCTTTTTACGACCGAACCTTTCAATAGCATGTTCTGGAATGCGTTCCAAAACAACATCTGGTACTTTCTTCTCGAGATGGTCGTGCAAAACGGAATCGCGTTTATGCTGGCTTATGTTATTTACAAAAAGATTCGCTTTGCAGAGTTCTTTAAAGTCGCTTATTTTTTGCCGCGTTTATTGTCCGTAATCATTGTAGGTTTTTTATGGAAGCTGATTTTAAACCCTAACTTCGGGGCGTTGAATGTCTTCTTAAATAAGATTGGCCTGGAAAGCTGGGCGAAACCATGGTTGGGTGATCCTGATACTGCTTTAATCTCGATCATTCTTGTTAACTCCTGGTTTGGCCTCGGTTTTGCTGTCTTGATTTTCTTAGCTGGACTGCAGGGGATTCCTGGTGATTTGATCGAAGCGGCAAGGCTTGACGGCGCAACCGGTCCAAAACTGATTCGGAAAATTATTCTGCCGTTGATGGTTCCATCGATTACGATCATGACTGTTTTGACCTTTATCCATGCGTTCGAAGCGTTTGAACTCGTTTATGCGATGGAAGGATCAATGGGTGAACCTTATTATTCGACCGACACGCTCGCTGTTTACTTTTACCGATTGGCGTTCGGCGGTTCAGGCGGGGCAGACTCGGTTGCGATCGGCTTAGGATCTGCGCTTGCAGTTGTCCTGTTCTTTATCATCGCATCGATATCAGCACTATTCCTACTCGTGCTGCGTAAGCGCGAAGTTGAGATGTAGGAAGGAGGAGAAGAGAAAAATGAAACAAAATCCTGCAGCAAGGTCGTTTTATTATGTCATTGCGTTTGCGTTCGCTTCTATCAGTTTATACCCGATCGTGTTGATGATTTTTTCATCTTTTAAAACGAATGCAGAAATCTTTAAAAATCCGTTGTCGTTTCCAACGTCTTTCAGTCTTGAAACATATCAGAAGCTGCTCGATCAGATTCCCTTCTTCACTTTTTTCTGGAACAGTGTGTTCGTCAGCGTAATCTCGGTCATTTTCATCCTGTTGTTCGGTTCGCTTGCTTCCTTTTATATTGCAAGGTACACGTTCTGGTGGAACAACCTGTTATTTTTCTTCTTTTTGCTGGGTATGATGATTCCGATCAAGCTAGGAATCGTGCCGTTGTTCATGCTGATGAAGGACCTCGGCTTGATCAATTCGCTCTGGTCGCTTGTATTCATCTACACGGCCACAGGGATTCCGTTGTCTGTCCTGATCTTGACGGGGTTTTTCCGAACGATGCCCAAAGAGCTTGAGGAGGCTGCTAGAATCGATGGTGCGACTGACATTCGAATTTTCTGGCATGTGCTGCTGCCGATCATGCGCCCGGCATTAGGAACGGTGATGATCATCAACTTCATCCAATCATGGAACGATTTCTTCTTCCCGCTCATCTTTATAACAGAAGAAGTGAAAAAGACGATTCCGGTCGGTATGCTCTCATTGTTCGGCGAGTATTCCGCTGACTGGGGTGCGCTTTTTGCGGGCTTGACCCTGTCTTCTCTTCCGATGATCGTCCTGTTCTTCATTGCATCGAAACAGTTTATGGAAGGGTTGACGGCAGGTGCAGTTAAATAACGGTTTATACATCGGACTCGATGGCGGCGGTACGAAAACTACCTGTGTGCTTGGCGATGGTACGGGGAAGATTTTAGCCTACGCTGTCGGGAAATCTAGCAACATGAAATCAAAATCCTGGGAGGAAGTAAAGCTTGTGCTTCATGAGCTTATAGAGCGAGTTTTACATGCTTCCCATAAAAAGTATGAAGAAGTGTACTGTTTATATTTTTCACTTGCAGGCGGAGACCGTCCTGAGGATAAATCAAGGATCATCGCTTCTTTTAAGGATAAAGTGAGAAAAAATGCACAGGTTGTTGTCCAAAACGATGCTTTCTCAGCCCTGGCAGCTGGAACATGGGGGGAAGCAGGAAGTGTTTTGATTTCCGGCACAGGATCGATCGCTTATTGTTTGGCTCCATCCACTGGAAAAAAGCTTCGCGTTGGCGGTTGGGGCTATGTAATGGGAGATGAAGGAAGCGGGTTTGATATCGGAAGGAAAGCGTTGACTGCAGTTTTGAGAGCTTACGATGGCCGTGGGCCCGAAACAGTTTTGACTGAAAAAATCTTAACTGCATTGGCACTGAAAGATGCCCCGCAGCTCGTGACAGCGATTTATGAAAGTAACGAAATGCGTAAGGTTGTTGCGGGGCTTTCTAAAATAGTACTGAAAGCGGTTGAGGATAAGGATACAATAGCGATCCAGATTTTAGAAGAAGCAGTAGAAGATCTAGTGGAAATGGCTGAAGTTCTGGCATCAAAAACAACCGATGATAAAAGTCTTCCGATTGTGCTGAGCGGTGGTATGTTTTCATCCGAGTTTTTCCGAGAAACCTTTTTAAAAAGGTTAAGGAAAAAGCTTCGAAAAATAGAGGCGACCATACCAGAGGTACCTCCTGTCGTCGGGGCATATGTTTTGGCCATGAATCAGGATGGGATAACAATAGAAAAAGAACAAAAAGAGCAGATTATCAATACATGGAAAGAACATGAGCTCTTGGATAGGAAAGTACGTGACCAGGGAGGACAGTTATGAAACAAAATCAAAGCATGGTGACAGAACAACGCAACAAAGAGTCTGAGAAACTGGATACGTTTTCGGTAAGAGAAATCATTGAAATAATGAATAAAGAAGATAAAACAGTTGCCTACTCTGTTGAAAGAAGCCTCCCGCAAATCGAGGCTGCGACGGAACGGATCGTCGAAGTGATGAGAAACGGAGGTAAGCTATATTATATTGGAGCTGGAACGAGCGGACGGCTAGGCATCCTCGATGCTTCTGAATGCCCGCCAACATTCGGCGTTGATCCCGGTCTCGTTAATGGAATTATCGCTGGCGGCGAAAAGGCGATCAAAACCGCGATCGAAAATGCAGAAGACAGCGAAGAAGGTGGCAATAAAGATGTGGAGGCAGTTGTAACAGAGAAGGATGCTGTCGTAGGTATTGCTTCGAGCGGGAGGACTCCGTATGTTCTTGGCGCGATTCAAAAAGCGAACCAGCTTGGCGCTCTTACTGTAGGCGTATCCTGCAACCCTGGTGCACGGCTAAGCGAGATCGTCCAATATCCGATCGAAGTGATGGTTGGCCCTGAAGTCGTCACAGGCTCAACTCGTTTGAAGGCGGGAACAGCCCAAAAAATGGTCCTCAACATGATTTCGACAACGGTGATGATCAAACTAGGAAAAGTTTACGGAAACCTGATGGTAAACGTCCAGGCAACAAATGAAAAACTCCGCGACCGTGTCGTGAGGATCATCCAGGAAGTAACCGGTGTCAGTCAGGAAACAGCCAGGGAATACAGCGACAAAGCAAAGGGCGATGCCCGGGCAGCCATCCTGATGATCACCTTCCAGATCTCCATCGAAGAAGCCACAGAAACACTAAAGCAAACCAACGACCACTTCCCTGAAGCCATGAAAAGGTTATCCACAAAATATGCGGGGTCAGACCCCAAGGCAAAATAGCCTGCAGAAATTTTCTGCAGGCTATTGCCTTTGTGGGATTTTATGGTAAATTTAAATTAGCTTCAATTTTTTACTTCTAACAAGCACTTTGATTTTCACCGAATACTTCGAATTACCGTACAACCATTCCGCTTTATTGCTGACACCTTCCTGCTCATTAACACACTTAATCCTATTCTGTTTTAAGCCCATTTTACCAACGATCTTTCTATCAATTTTGTCGACTTCTCTTTTATTGCTCCTCTTTTTAGTTATCCATAAATTTTATGGGGTCAGACCCCGAAAGGAGCCTTTTATGGCAAGAAAACCTCGTACCTGGTTTCCGGGTGCAAAATACCACGTTTATTCCCGCGGGAACAGACAGATGCCACTTTTTCTTGATGATGTAGATTTTCGCAAGTACCTCGCTATCCTGATGGACACGCAGGATAAAGAACCTTTTTATTTACACAGTTATTGCTTAATGACAAACCATGTTCATCTCCAGATTGAAACGATTGATATTAGTTTGAGCAAGACGATGAAAACAGTGAATTCCAGGTATGCGACGTACTTTAACAAAAAACATGGCTCTATGGGACATGTTTTCCAGGGGCGATACGGGGCAGAACTCCTTAATGATGTAAAATATGAGATCGATGTCAGTAGGTATATTCATAGAAATCCGATTGAAGCCCAGATTGTCCATAAGCCTGAGGATTACCCCTGGAGCAGCTTCTGGGCCTACCGAAAAAGCTTCCCCAACTATTTCGTCCGCACTGATCACATTCTTTCCTTTTTCCCAGACCCCTCAACAGAAAATTATCAACAGTTCGTGGAGGGGTCTGACCCCTATGAAAATGTGGATAATTCACAGCAAGTGCTACCCTACTTATCTCACAAAGTTGCGATGCATCCCGGCAATCGTTGACATTTTTCGTTAGTGTAATACTGCTTCGTTATATTAAAACTCTTCATATCCTGACCATTCTCCTGATTCTTTTTTCCTGAACTGTGTCGAAATTGAGAATTCTGCCTCGCTATCAGTAGACAACATTTTTAGTAGCTTTATTTTAAGCTTATTTCGAGCCCCGAAAAAAAGTGAGGGGAGGTAGAGTTCTGAATGTATCAGGGGAATTTTATCAGGAGGTGTCGGTAAAAGGATGAAATTGAAAAAGCCGTTTGCGTCATCCGTTTTGATTGGCTTATCCGCATTATTGGTAGCAACGCCTTTCTTTGACTCCACGACTGCAAGAGCTACATCTGAGAATAAATACATAGCATCAGAAGAAAAGACAGAGTTAGTCAAGCTTTTTGTGCCCGATCGTACAGAATTAGATAGGCTTGTAGCAACTGGTATTGACCTTGCAGAACATGTTCAGGAGCATGATGGAGGTTATGAAGTCCATGCTATTGTTACTCCTTCAGAGCTTGCGGGATTAAGATTAAAAGGGCTAGACGTTAAAACAATTTATACAAAAAAAGATCTTGAAAGGCGAATGAACGAAAGCCGCACCAAAGCTGAAGCAGTTGCGAAAGTCACTGCTGAACAGGATGAAGTAAGTATTTTAAGAGCTAACTACTTTACGAACTATTCTGGAACCTTCTTGTATGTTGAAGCGAAAACCAGTGCCGGACTCACTGCTAATGTGGCTTTAACTGCTAAATGGGACAGTGGAAAAGGGACAGAACTTGGTGCAGGTGGAGAAGCGACATTGCAGCGCCAGGATGACATGGGCCAATACCTTTACCACAGTCTATTAATTCCAATTGAAAAGGTCCCGCGTCAACTAAAAATAGAAAGTAATCTGGGCGGATCTCAAATAGCTCAAGTTACGGAGTGGGTAGGAGATGGCAAGCCGGACAAGCAGAGCCCACACTATGTAAGTGATTTTGTCGATCATTACATGGATGCCGCTGAAATTACAGAACGAATTGAATCTCTTGCGAACGAATTTCCTGAACTGGCAGAAATCGTAGAGATGCCGAACAAAACAAACGGATATAGAAGGCATGCCCAGACTATTCTGGGAGATGAAGAAGCCTCTAGAGTTGTGATCACTTCTAATGCCTATGGATCGGAAGGAGGCAACGAGATAGCAATTAAATTAACAGCGCCTGAACAGGCTAATGGAGATCTGGCTGTTAAAGTTTCTGAAAATAACATAACGGTCCAATTAGCAACAGACCAAGAGGGAAATGTGACAAGTACTGCGGCACAAGTAGTGAATGCATTAAATAAAGAAGCTCGCGATCTAGTAAAAGCAACAACCTACAGAGGGAACGCTGGAACTGCCGTTGTATCACCGGTAGGCTTAGCACAGCTAACGGATTTTCTAAGCGCGCCCGATAGCATTTCAAGGGACCCTTTTACAGTTAAAGCGATCCGAATTGGAAAGCACCGTGATGGTTCTCGACTGGGCGTTCTGGCTTATTCCCAGGAACATGCCAGAGAGTGGGTCACTCCACTGGTTGGTATCGAAACAGCTGAACGCCTTCTTAGAAACTATGCCCATGACAGCGAAACTAAAAAGCTGGTCGATAATCTGGATATTTTCATCATTCCAACGGTTAACCCTGATGGAAATAACTACAGCATGTATGATTATAATTGGCAGCGTAAGAACATGACGAATTATTGTGCGGATACTGTGTATTCCAGTCCGGATTTTCGAAATTTATGGGGTGTAGACCTTAACCGAAACCACTCCGTTGGATCAGTTTTTGATGGATACACAGGTGCTTCTTTAAACTGTACGAGCTTCGGATTTGCAGGTCCAGAAGAAACGTCAGAACCAGAAGCCAAAAACATCGTCTGGCTGGCTGACAACAATCCGAACATTAAGTTTGCGATGAATATCCATAGCTATGGAGGATATTTCATGTGGCCTCCCGGAGCATACAAACCAGAAACCCGTGAAACGCTCCCTCGCCCAACTGCAGGTGAAGAAGCATACTTCTGGCAGGCTTCAGATGTGATTCTGGATAAAATCAAAGAGCACCGGGGAACGGTGATCCTTCCGAGCCGAACTGGTCCGGTACCTGATGTATTGTATTCAGCAGCCGGCAACTCTGCGGACGAGTTATGGTATAACTACGGCATCTATGCCTGGGACTTTGAAGTCGGAGCAGATATCTGGAATGCCGAAACAGGAGAATGGGAATCGGTTGGGTTTCAGCCGGAATTTAAGGAAGGCCATCAAGAAGCACTGGAATTTTCAAACGGGCTAATCGGTATGCTGGATGTAGCACATCAGTATGCTAAAGACAAAAAGCCGCCAAAATCAAAGTTAACTCCTGACAAAGGCCAGTACAAGCAACCGATCGAGATGGCATTTGAAAGCAGCGAACCTGCAACAATTTATTATACCCTGGACGGCTCAAGGCCAACATTCGAATCTTCAAAGATCCAGATCAAAGACGTTCGTGAAGGCGCAGGCACTCTATTAGTCGATAAAACCACAACAATTAACTGGTTCTCGATGGATGCTGCAGGAAATGTAGAGAATCGTTATAATCCTGATAGCAATAACAAAAGCTATAACACATCAACAATAGTAATCAAATAACACTCACGGCTAAAAGCTTGCGATTTATCTCGCAAGCTTTTTTGCACGAAACTAACGAGTGATCATAGGTTGAAAAGTTATTCACAAATTTGCGAGGGTCAGACCCCTGAAATTTTGTGTATATAAATCTTTGTGAGTAGAACTAAGATGGATATGAACCATGGGAAATAAAATGAGTAAATGTTATGGAGAATACTAAGAAGTAGGTTTTTTTACTTTTGATTTTTAGACTTCATTCGAGGATTAACCTAAGGAGTGAGAGGATGAAAAGGTTTTATGTATAAGTCTTGTGAGGATTATCTGCTTTTTCCTTGTTGAAGTTGTTCATACTGATTCAGAAGTACATCGAGTTCCTGGCTGCACTTAACAGTTGTAGAACAATGTAGGCCATTTCTGAGGACAAAATTCGTCATTTCCTGACGTTTGCTTTCAATTTCTTTTACTAGTAGGATTAAGTCTTCCATTCGATTGGTGTACACTAGGGCTTTTACCTCCAAATTGTAATTATAGTTAAATTATGGCAAAATTCAGTAAAAAGTAAATAGATTCGATAAAACTAGACAAAATATGACTTTAGTAATGGGTGGAAAGGATTATTAAGAAGATGGAAAGTCGATTTATTATATTTACATATATCCTCAATAACTACTATTGAGAGAATGGATTTATAGTAATATAATGGAAGGAAATTGTAGAAAAGCAGGGTGGTTGTAATAAAAAGGTTTGGGTCCATTCTTATAGCGTTTGTCATGGTTTTCTCACTTTCATTTAGTACGTTAGGTTCTTCAGCGATTGCTTCAGACAAAGAAGACTTTCTAGTTTTGTTTAAGGAAAAAACAGATAAAGATGTAATTCAGTCTTTAGACGGGGATATTGTTCAGGAATATAGTGAAAGTCCAATATTAAAAGTTTCGATACCAGTAAATAAGGTCGATGATTTAAAAAGGGATTCTCGTATCCTATCAATTGAAAGAGATAAACAAGTAGAAATCAGCGGGCAATTTTTAGACTGGGGAATTACAACTACTAAAGCTCAAGAAGCCTGGCAGAGTAATTTTAATGGAAAAGGAATAAAAGTGGCAGTCCTCGATACAGGGATCGAAAAACATGAAGATCTAGTGACCGCAGGCGGTGCTTCTTTTATAGAAGGAACCGGCTTTAACCAGGACGAAAATGGGCACGGTACTCATGTTGCCGGGATTATTGGAGCAAAGAGGAACACGATTGGAGGAACCGGTGCAGCTTACGGATCATCTATCTACTCTGTCAAAGTTATGGGAAAAGACGGAACTGGATATTTATCCCAGGTACTTGAAGGAATCGATTGGTCTATTCGTAACAAAATGGACATTGTTAATATGAGTTTCACATTTGAAGTAGGTTCTCCGGTTTTAGAGTATTATGTAAAGGAAGCGTTTAATAGAGGAATTTTGTTAGTTGGTGCAGCAGGTAACCACGGAAATTTGAATGGTTATGACAAAGATAAAGTAGAGTTCCCAGCAAAGTATAGTTCTGTTATAGCGGTTGCTGCAACAGATGTTGAAAACAAACGACTTAGTTTGTCTGGAACAGGGCCGGAACTTGAAGTATCTGCTCCTGGTGTAAATGTAGAAAGTACTTTTTTAAATAATAGTTATGCAACCTATACAGGAACTTCTATGGCTGCTCCCTATGTTTCAGCAAACCTTGCCCTTTATAAACAAGCATATCCTCTAGCAACGAATCAGGAAATAAGAGAATTAGTACAGAGAAGGGCAATTGATCTCGGGAGTAAAGGAAAGGATTCCCAATATGGATATGGGCTTGTACAAGCTGTTTCTAACAGCAATAGAGCTGTTCTACCAAAGCGTATTGCCGGGAAGGATCGTTTCGAAGTAGCAGTTAATATTTCAAAAAGAGGATGGGCAAATAGAGCAGATACTGTGATTCTTGCAAACTATTTAGCTTTTGCCGATGCCTTAACTTCGGGTCCAATGGCTTATAAGTTGAATGCTCCAATTTTGCTCACACATTCTGACCACATCACGGATGCTACTTTACGTGAAATAGAAAGATTGTCGCCTGGAAAAGTAGTGCTAGTTGGTGGAACAGGAAGTATTTCTGCTGGTATTGAAACCGAGTTGAAAAACTTAGGAATTAACGAGGTGCAAAGATTAGGCGGAAATGACCGTTTTGAAGTTTCATATAACATAGCAAAGCAAATGGGTGAAACAGACACGGCGATGATAGCGAACGGTTTGAAATTTCCAGACGCACTAGCGATTGCTCCATATGCTGCGTATAACGGCAATCCTATTCTTTTGACAAAGACTGATGAGTTGCCACCAAAAACTGCTGCCAGTCTAATAGAAAAGAAGATACAAAAAACAATTGTGGTTGGCGGGGAGGGAAGTGTTAGTCAGTCTGTTGCTGATGTGTTGCCCACCGTAACAAGAATAGGCGGCAAAGACAGGTATGAAGTAGCTGCAAACATTATTCGTCAGCTCAAACTACCAACAAATCGTGCTTATATCGCAACTGGATCAACATTCGGGGATGCTTTAACGGGTTCTGTTATAGCTGCTCGTGAGAAAGCTCCATTAATTCTAACGCGTTCCACTGTTTTGCCAGAACCTACTCAGAAGATTATTGCAGAGAAATCAATTAATAATATTTCTGTATTAGGCGGTACAGGCTCTGTTTCTTCTTCACTGTTTAACTATTAATGGTGATTGTTTAATTTAAGAATTAACTGTAAAAGCATTAAAGTAAAGGGCTGGCTCAAAAGCAAAGTGTCAGGCACCTCCAACACAATATCTAGTTGAATTTGCAGTAATGTTCAATTAGATATCGTGCCAAACGGAGAGAGCCCGACACTTATGTGTCAGCCCTTTTAATATTCTTCATCCTAATTGGGCATTACTACCAATTAGAGGTGATCAGATGAAACTGGTTGAGGAACTTTATGCTATGTATCGAAACCATCTAACGGGAGATGAAGAGGACCTTTACGAGGTGGTTATGGGAGCGTTGGACGAGCACGAACGAACTGATCTGGAAAAAACCACACAGCAGCTTTCCGATGAACAATATGCTGAAATGGTGAAGTATTATATCCTCGAACTTTTACGTAGAAAAATAGCAGAAGAAGGAATTGGTAATATAAATATGAAAACAAATGCTAGAGGCGATTTGTTACACTAAGTGAATAGAAGTTCTCAAAGACGGGTAATGGTATGTAAGGATGTGGTATAGATGACTGAGGACACTCGAAGAATTGATATAATGCTTGATGCATTAAAATCCTATTGGAGGAAAAATCCTGAGTTGTGTCTTAGTGAGCTTCTGATCGAGCTGCATTCCAAAGAGGCGGACCGAAAGACGCTTGCTGAAACAAAGGATAATGAATGGTTAAACTGGTTTTTAAAAAATAGTTCCAATCAGCATCTTCGGGAAAAAAGGCTTCGCTATGATGCCCAGGTGAAAGATTTGGAGCGGCAAATCCGTCCAGAACTTATGGAAGTGATTAAGCGTTTTGTTTATAAAGAAGAAGGGCAATCTCCGGATTAATCCGGGGATTTTTTAGTTACCCAAAAGGAGCTAATATCCAATATATGAATAATTTTGTTTTTTACAGTTCCGAATATAAATGCCTGTCTTTTTTTTGCTTGTCATAATGACCATCTCAGTAGGTATATCATTATCAAACAAAATTTCGCCATGCTACAATAAAATCATAAAAAAAATGGAGGGATTTAAGTGACGACCATTAAATTTGGAATCCTTGGAACGGCCAATATTGCAAAAAAGGCAGTTATTCCAGCGATCAAAGATGCGGAAAATGCAGAAGTTGTTGCGGTAGCGAGCGGCAGCGGAAAAGCGAAGGAGTTTGCAAAAGAGCTTGAAATTCCGCACTCATTTGAAAGCTATGAGGAATTGCTTGAGGATGAAAGTATTGATGCGGTTTATATTCCGCTGCCTAATACACTACATAAAGAATGGACGATTAAAGCTGCCAAAAAAGGCAAACATGTGCTTTGTGAAAAGCCTGCTGCAGTAACAGCGGAGGACGCTGTAGAAATGGTCAGGGCTTGCGAAGACAATAACGTGGTATTCATGGAAGCATTTATGTACCAATTCCATCCTCAGCATCAGAAGGCAAGAGATATCATTGCTTCTGGAGAGATCGGGGAAGTTAAACTGATGCGATCTACTTTTTCATTCGATCTATCTGGCAGAACCGGAAATATCCGCTTGAATAAAGAGCTTGGAGGAGGCAGCATGTACGATGTTGGCTGTTACTGCATTCACAGCTCACGAATGATTCTCGGCAGTGAGCCTGTTAAAGTTTACGTAACAGGAGATGTTCCTCAGGACGTTGGAGTCGACGTGTCCGCTAATGCAATTATGAAAATGGGAAACGGTGTAGTTGCGAGCTTTGACAGTAGCTTCGAGCTTCCGATGATCGATAAGTATGAAGTAGTTGGAACGAAAGGAAGCATTCAAGTACCTTACGCATACCGTCCCGACCGTCCGGGGGTTGAAAGTGTTGTGAAAGTTACAAATGCCCAGGGTGGAACACGAGAAGAAAAAGTAGACGGACCTCAGTATACGATAATGGTCGAACACTTTGCAGACTGCGTCCTGGAAAATAAAGTTCCGAGTTATTCAGGAGAATTGACAGTTAAAAACCTTCAGGCTATTGAAATGTGCTACCAATCCTTAGAAAAGGGTGTGCCTGTAAAACGATAAACATCAAACGGTGGTTACTAAACAGTGCCAGGCACCATAAATGGACAACTGTCCATATTTGGTGCCTGGCACCAAATATTTAAAAAGGAGCCCAGCTGATCGATGATCAGCTGGGCTCCTTTTTCGCTAACACCACGGGGGACTCAACCATGCCACATCCTATTGGGAATGTTCAACCTGTTTAATCAGGTAACATTTTGCTCCCTTTTCAAGAGGAGGTGAATATTTCGCTTCTGATTCATCATCATGTTTGCAGCCATTTCGGCTGCCTGGGGAAGCGTTCACCCTTTTAGTGAAGGATGTGTGTTCGTTCCGCTGGCAGGCTTTTTATTCTCTCCTGCGTGAGTTGAATTTTACTGCTTAGACTCAAACTTCCCTTTGTTTAGTCCTGATCTTTTTAAAGTTTTGTGAGCTACCAATTCTTTAAGTTTTTCTGTTGTTTAAAGTTCCTGGATTCTCATCTCGCGTTTTAGGGTAAAGCTGGATAGAAGGCTTTTTAGTAACCACGTCGACAGCAACAATCGTTAGCTTGATCAAAGGCCTTTGATTTTCCAGCTTGCTTCATTATCCATTAAGTTTCAAGCTAGCTGTTCGATCAATTGCTTTTGCTGCTGTTATTGATTGAAATCTTCATCGGCGGTAGTTACTTTCCGTCTGTCTTGCGGAACCTAAAAGGCTTAATGATTTTCCAATCGCTTTAACTGAACTTTGCTGATATACTCGTTCTTTTTTCATCTGGGCAAATCAGAAAGTGTGTTGGTGGGACCACCTGCTTTCTTCTTTTCCAGTTCAGGAATACTTCCTGGTGTTTTATTTCCATCTTGTTAAAACGGAACTTACCAGGATGGTTGAGTCTCCTGCGATGTTAACTGATGTAAGGAGAGGGTGAGATTTTTGTTTATCTCTTCCTTACATCTATAGTATAGCACCGATCGCTGGAAAATACTGTGTCGATATTGTGAATGATTTCACAATAAAATCCACTCTCTGAATGGCTTTTATTTTAAAATATTCAGACATTTAGATATAATGGAAGTAGAGGGGTTTTTTTACAGATAGAGACGGTAGAACCGAAGTTTTTCCGGAAACTAAAAAGTGAAGGAGAGATGTTTAATGGGATTGGATCACCTGGATCTTGAAAATCAAACACAGCAAAATTTGAATGAAGAAACAAAGCCGTATTTGACGGCTCTGATCGGATGGAGCCTGCCAGCGATCGAAGCATGCGACAAACTGGACAAGCCTTTTGTTGTAGTTGGGCCACCTGAGTTCGAAGGGTTTGCAGAAAAGAATGATATCAAGTTCATAGGCTGGAATTTTGACCAATTAAATGAAGGATCTGACCAGCTTTTTAAAAAACTCAAAGCGTTAGGTGCTGAGGTAGCAGTTCCTTTATATGAAGAATGCGTAGAATGGGCAGGTGCGCTCAATTCCCGATTCCGTAACGAGCCGCGTGTATTTAACCGTTCCCTGTTGCTTCGCGACAAAGGGATGATGAAGCGTAAAGCCCAGATCGCTGGAATTAAAGTAGGCGTGTTTGAAGAGGCGCATAGTAAAGAAGATGTGCGCCGTTTCTTAAAACGTGTAAATGAAGCTCTTTTAAAAGTGGAGGGAGACAAGAATGATCCAATTCATGTGAAGCCGCTTGATAAAGCAGGATCTGTCGGACACAGGGCGATTGAAAACCCTGAAGAAATCGAAGCGTTAACAGACGCTGATTTCCCTCTTTTAATGGAGAGCCATCTTGATGGACAGGAATTCTCCTGTGAAGCATTTATCCATAAAGGTAAAATTCAATTTCTAAATATTACCGAGTATGTGAAATTGGGCTATTCCAATTTCGTTCCGGCATCTCCAGGACTTGAGGATAAGCGCCCATTGATACGCAATGCGATTCAGCAGCTGGTTGATGCTTTTGAAATTGAATACGGTGTGATTCATCCAGAGTATTTTATAACACCGGACGGCACACTGCATTTTGGTGAAGTTGCTGCAAGGGTCCCGGGAGGCCATATTTTTGATCTTATCGAACGTGCCTATGGCTTTAGTGCTTACCAGGCCCAGATTTTATGCAGTGACCCGAATACAACAGAAGAAGAGCTTCGCAACTTTTTCCCGGAAGACAATGGACAGGCAGATGGCTATGCAGGTTGTTTGATGGTTCATCCGCATGTGAATTACATTCAGGAGCTCGAGGTGCCCGAGGAGCTCGAAAACCATCCTTATTTTGAAAAACATGATATGTTTGAGCCTTCACAGGGAAAAGTAGCGGAACGGATCGGTTTTGGAAACCATTACGGCACGATCTTTTTGTATGGTGAAGACAGTGAGACGATGCGAGAACTGCTTGAAAAATACGAAAAATATGATTTCTATAAATAAGAAATCGGCATATTTTAAAATAACTTAATCGTAAAGGAGCTGGAAAATGTCTTCTGAACTTACCGACAAAAAAGTTGACCGGTTTACCCATGCTCTGAATGAACTGGATAAAGCAGCAGCTTTTGCCAAATCGATGTATCAGACAGATGTGTATCAGGAGGCAAGCCGTTTGATGGAAACGATGGAAGGGATGGAAACGCTTTTCCATTTTGCCAATCGTTTTGAAGAAGCTGGCGTGTTTGCCAATGGCCCCTGGGAAGATGCATCCAAGCTGCAGCCTCCACTTGTTGCCGGTTCCTTAAAGACAAAAGGACTGGCATCGATTATTGAGATTCTCAGTGATTTAAGGATGCTGTCGATCGCAAAAGGAAACTATGACCATCCATCTATGGGCAGCGAGGAAGCGGCAGAATTTTTGAATGAAGTGCTTGCGTTAAATCTCGATCTTCTTTTCCCGGGCGATTCTGAAGAGGCAAGGATTGAGCAGGAAGAAAATGCTGAACAGCTTGACCGTTCACAACGCTTCTTTCAATTTCTCTTTACAAGGATTTCTTCCGATGCTTTGACCGGAACGCTAAGGGAAGAAATCGAACGGTTGATGGCCCAGCGTCCAATCATGGTCAAACGTGTCATTTCGATGATTCAAATGGCAAAGAAACTGCTTAATAATTCGGAGGCAGGAGAGACAGAACACCCGGCGTTGGAGAAGTATATTAAAGCGATTGAAGGTCCTTCTCCTTTGGGCGAGAATACTTCAAATCTAAACGATTATCGGAAAAAGCTAAAGGATCTGTCAGAAGAAGAATTGAAGCAAGAAGCGGAAGTGCTGTCAAATTCTATGCAGGACACAGGATTAGTGGCCCCTCAGCATGCGGTTCTAGTAAGATTTTTGAGCCGAAACAAACCCGAGATGCTCTCAGATGCCCTTTCGCTTTCTGATAAAGGAAAAGCGAATCTTGAGGAGCATTTTGACCTTGTTAAACAGCTTATAAAAGTAGGGATTTACCCGGCGACAGGGCAGGCTGTTTATGGGCTTGCAAGGATGCTTGACCGAGGTGTGTTTTCCTATTCACCGGTTATACCGGGCCTTCGCCGGTTGATCGAGCTCGACATTAAGCCCGAGGTAAGAAAAGACCTGTTAAACGCCTATCAAAACAGGCAGGGGCTAACGGCTAACACGATTCTGCTTTCTGGTGTTATAAGCGTACTTGGACAACCGCTGGGAGTTGGCCAGGGATTGAACCCGACATGCCAATCTGCAAGGGGGATCAGTTTGTGGGCTCAGCATGCGCCAGGTTACTTGCTTGAGCTTATCCCAAGGGCGGCGAGGGATGGGGATATTGACCTAAAATTTGAAGGCACCCCGATCCATTCCAAGGATTTGAAAGGCGGACTTGCGCCAGAGCTTCATAAGGAGCTAGATCCAGTATCGCTGGTTCTCGTTCCACATCTTGATCGTATTTATAACGAAATGATGACAAGAGTGGCGCTTCGCGGAGAAGACGGGCACAGATGGGTTAACCCTGCCTTTTATGGCAACTGGGTACAGACTGGATTCAGTAATGTGATCGAACCGATTACAGGAACGGTAACAGATTATCCTGGTTATGTCCGGTTATTCTATGCGACACACCATCCGGAATACAATGATGACTATGAATTGATTTATCCAAACCCTGTCGGCATTTTCATTACCAACGTTCATGGAAAATTGCTGGGTTACCATGCTGTTTCGATTTTAAGAATCGCACAGGTTCCATCAGGCGACTATCGAATTTACTTCTACAATCCGAATAACGACAGTTCACAAAACTGGGGCCAGGATATCGAGCCTACTGTTTCAGGAAACGGGGAACTGGAAGGCGAATCATCGCTTCCATTCCATGAGTTTGTCTCCAGACTGTATGCGTTTCATTATAACCCTTATGAGCAAGGGGATGCGTTTGCAGTTGAAGATGAAATCGTTGAAGAGATTGAGAAGCTTGCTAAAGAGAGCTGGGGAAGAGAGTATACATGGGTTAATATTTAAAATAAAATTTTAAATATAAAAAAGATGCGGAAATTCACCGCATCTTTTTGCTATTCAACCAGTTCGTTCAAAAATTCAATGGTACCGGCAGCATATTTTTCTGAAGACTTTTTTGATTTCACCTTATTGTTTTCACTTTCAGGCGTTTCTCCATCGCCAACCCAGAAAAATGTTACGTCTTTAAATTCGTATTCCTTTGCGGTTTCGGCCATCACAAGGTCACCCTTCCCGTCCCCAAATACATAGACAGGACCGTTACTTACAGAAGGTTGCTTAAACACCCACTCTGTTCCAATTTTCTTAGATAGATTAGGTGGTATAACATCCACTCCATAAGTAGAAACGACAACCTTTTTGCCATATTCATCGGCGATTTCTTTTGCTTCTTCGGCATAGTCCTTTAATGCCTGTCTCGTTTTTTCAAGATGTTGCTGATCCCCAGGATTGCCGTGTATAGATTCCACTGTCCCCATCGATTCTTTCGTATCATCCCACTCGATTAATCCTTCAAACCTTGATTGCTTGCTGATTTTTAAAAGCTTCTCTTTTACCTCATCCGATACTACGAAGTCCCGATCCAGCTCCCAGGTTTTGATATCCGGACCTTTTCCTTTGATCGCGCCATGTTCAGCGACACAATACAAGGAGGACCAGTCCTGAGAGTCAAGAACTGAAAAAATATTTTCTGCCAGCCATTGTCGGGAACGTCCCGTTATAAATGCAAGCTGGTGATCCTGCTGGTGCAGTTTTTCAATAGTATGAAGTACATCCTTATTGGGCCTTGCATGTTCATCTGTCAAAACCCCATCAACGTCGAATATGTAAAATGCCATTAATACGCTCCTTTTTATCTGCTTTGTATAAAAAGTATAGCTTTTAAAGGGAAAGAAAATCAAAGAAATGCATCCATGGCGTTGGAACAATGAAGTAGCTAAGCAATCAGACTTGGAGTGCTGTTATTATATCGAAAAAGTAGTGATTGAACGATAAAGACGAAATGATTGAGCTTAATACCTGAGTTTTAAAAAGAGAAGGAACCCCTAAAACATAAACGATCAACTGAGATTGAAAGAACAAAGTAATTAATCAAGCGTTTGATTTATATATAAAGATGAAAATGTAAAAAAAATAAAAACTAACCTGCCTTTATAGGATGGTTAGTTTTTATTAGTGTTGGAAATTTACGTATTACTTATGCTGGAGTCAGGAAATCTTTCATGGTCATTTGCTAAATAATTGGTTGGAGAGGAATCGGGAAATCTCTCATGGGAATCAGGAAATCTCTCATGATCATTAACAAGTAAACCTACTGTTAGAATAAATGAAGTCACAGTAAGACTGACCAATAATTTTTTTAATAGTTTATTCATAAAAATTCCTCCTAGTTTAAAAGTTTCTTCCTTGCATCATTTGCTAATCGATAATAATAACTGGCATTTTTGTGTTTTGATAAATCATTATAATAATCTGCTAGAACTTCACCATAATTTGTAACAAAACTCCACATTTGCTTCTGAGAAAAGTAAGGTATTGCCTCGGTTTTTAACAATTCTTCAAATTCGTCGTTAATATTATTTTCTAGTTGATGTTTATATATTTTTAAATGAAAAATGTAGTCTAAGACTTCTTTTTCTGTAGCGAATCTAAGTCCTTCTTTTAACCACTTTTGAGCTTTTTCATAGGCATCTTGTTGTCCATACTCTTTTGCAATCATATATATCGTTTGGGAATACTCTTCTACCTCCGTATCAGTTATATTTTGAAGACTTAATTTAAAATGTTTTAATGCTTCATCTGGCTTATTTTGTGATGAATTAACAAACCCCAAATTATGGAATATCGTGCTTTTTAGTCGTCTGTCGTTAAAAGATTCAGCATATTTTAAAGCGTGTTTAAAATGAACTATGGCATCATCATAATTTAGTATTCTAAAGAAATTTATTCCGAGTAGGACTTCAGTTTCAGCACTTCGTTTAAAATTATATTCCTTATTAAAAATCGATAGTGCTTTAAATGCATAACTGTTTGAGGAGGTAACTTGATGCAATCTTCCATGAACAAGCGCCTTTTGATAATAAAATTCTGCTTTTTCAGCATTATCTTGATTCATTTCTTTGCTAAGTTTTTCAGCTTTTAAATAAGAATCTAGCGCTTCATTATATTTTTTTAACTGATAATAATATAGTCCTAAAAAGTAATGATAGTAGTATTCTAAACTTGGTGTTAAGCTCTCCTGCACTACATAAATTCTTTCTAACAAAGTATTAGCTTTATCCAGTTCTTGAATAAGGATAAAATAACGAAATTTAAAAAGTAAATATGTAGTTAACAACTCTGGGTTCTCAACAGACTTAAATTCTTTTTCAAGTGTTTCCATTTTATTCTTGGCTTGCTCAACATCACGAATTCGCATCTCACTATACCATTCTAAAAGTTTGTGAGATAGGGCTTCAATTCTTTCCTCGTTATCTACTTGGTCTAACGTAACGCCTAGTTCTTTACAAAGATGTTCCAGTAGATCGGCACTAGGCTGTGCAAGCCCATGTTCAATCTTACTTAAATAAGGGATTGAACAAAGTCCGGCAGCAAGCTGTTCCTGTGTAATCCCCTTCATCTGTCTAAAATAACGTATTTTTGCCCCTACCATTTAAATTGCATCCTTTCTCCTATTACGATTTTATTATAGTTTACTTAATTTTCAAAGTAAATAAAATAGTTAAGAGGTTGGGAAATAGCGCGTAATTTTAGTGAGATAAGCGGAGTATTTTTAATCCTATTTTCCCAATATGCTTTTAAAGGTTATGAAATTGTATTTAAGAGGAGGTTTTAAGTATATTTAAAGGTGATATATTACTAAAAGATTTATGGAAGCGAAAAAAAGATGAAGTTTTATATATGTTATAATGATTAGCTATTGATAATGATAACAGTAGAAAGGAGTATTTTTGTGAAAACAGTTACTATTATGGTTCCGGCTTATAATGAAGAAGATGTTCTCTATAATCTATATGCCAGGCTCCAGGCTGTTATATCTGAAGTTCCAAATTATAAATTTGAAATCCTATTAATAAATGATGGTAGTCAGGATGATACAATAAACATTTTAAAACAGCTAAGGGAAGAGGATTCCAGTGTTTCATACGTTGACTTATCGAGGAACTTTGGAAAAGAAATAGCCATGATTGCTGGATTAGACTATGCAAAAGGTGATGCGGTCATTATTATTGATGCTGATTTGCAAGATCCGCCAGAATTAATCCCGGATATGATTAAGTATTGGGAAGAAGGCTATGATGATGTGTTTGCAAAAAGACGCACAAGAGCCGGGGAATCCTGGTTTAAAAAGTGGACATCATCTAAGTTTTATTCTTTTCTGCAACGAACTACTAAAGTGCCGATCCAGGAAGATACCGGTGATTTTCGACTTTTAGATAGACGTTGTGTAGAAGCTCTAAAACAAATGAGGGAAGCACAGCGATATACAAAAGGAATGTTTAGTTGGATAGGCTACAATAAAAAAGAAATATTATTTGATCGTGATCCAAGGGCAGCAGGGGAAACGAAATGGAATTATGCTAAATTAATGGATCTTGCGATTGAGGGTATCACATCTTTCACAACGTTTCCACTTAAAATGTCTTCTTTATTTGGAATGATAATATCATTTTTTGCTTTCTTATATATAATATGGATTATTTCCAAGACCCTTTTATTTGGCGATCCCGTCTCTGGTTATCCTTCGTTAATGACTGTTATTTTGTTTTTGGGTGGTATCCAACTGTTGTCTCTGGGAGTCATTGGAGAATACCTGGGTAGAATTTTTAACGAAACCAAGCAGAGGCCATTATATTTTGTAGATGAATACAATGATAAGAAGGTTAGATAAATTGATCCAAAGAATAAAAAGGAATAAAGAAATACTTTTGTATTTATTATTTGGTGGACTAACAACATTAGTAAATCTGGCTTCTTATGCTGCTTCTGCGTATATTTTTAATTTAGATTATAAAATATCGACCACCATCGCATGGATTGTTTCCGTTTTGTTTGCCTATTTTACAAACAAAAGATATGTTTTTAACAGCAGGCAATCATCTCTCTTAAAGTTAGGCAGAGAAATATTTTCCTTTTTTTCTTTTCGCGCGATCTCGTATGTCCTTGATATTGTGACAATGATTTTACTTGTTGATTTTTTGTTAGTGAACGATTTTGTTTCAAAAGTTATTGCCAATATTTTAGTGGTTGTTTTTAACTATGTCGCTAGTAAGCTTTTTATTTTTAGAAAATAATCAGGCTGGCACGAAATTTGAATTTCAAAAGTTTTTATACAGTGGTTCTATCGTTTGTTTTTCTTTCATAATACGTTATCCAGGAAAATCGCTGACTAATGAAGTCGGCGTTTTTTGTGTTTTATTGTCGATACTCCTCTTGTAATTTTTGGTAATAAAAAGCTATGATTATATCAAAGAAAATAAATATTTAGTAAGGAGCTACTATGAAAAATCTGTTTATCGTATTCCTTTGTTGTATAAGTATACTGATCCTTTTTTTAGGTGAAAAGCATTACAATAATAAACTCGATGAAAAAGGAAAGGCAGCTCATGCCATTCTATCAAATCCAACCATGGGCAAAGAAACTTCTCAATCTAATAAAGAAAATAAAAAAGCTATTGAACAACTTTCTGAACATTTGCCTGCATCTTTAAGTGGAAAAATTATGGAGGCAGTCGAAGCCAAAAATGAAGTCAATATAGTTGTTGTAGGCTCTTCTGCACTTTCTGATGAAAGCTCAAACTGGTCTTCAGTCTTCCAACAGCGACTTAATGCTGCTTACGGACCAGATATTTTTAAAATTAAAAGAGTTAGCTTTGGAAACGCTACGTCAGATAAGATAGTGAGAGAAAACTTATATATAAATATTCCTTATTCTGATGCCGATATATTAATTATTGAACCGTTTGTTTTGAATGATAATAAATTAATACCAATTAAAAGCAGTCACCAAAACCTTACTTTCTTACTAAACTATCTATTGGATAAAAAAGAAGATTTAGAAATTGTAATTCAGCCTTCCAATCCCATATATGAAGGGGGATACTATCAAGGAAACACAAATGAACTAAAAAAATATGCTTTAGAAAATAATTTTACCTATTTGGATTATTGGGAGGTATGGCCAGACTCAGATAGCAACGAGGTAAAAAGATATTTAGATGAAAATAATAAACCAAATGCAGAAGGAAACGAATTGTGGGGTAACTACATTGCTGACTTTTTTATAGGTTTTTAGCAATTGTTTACATAATTCGAGCATATATACATAATTCTACAACTAAACTACTATTTCTAGCAAAATTCGAGATTTGTGATGTTTTCATTTTGAATTTTGCTATACTTTATTTAGCAAAAGTTTACAGGAGGGGATAAAAGAGGGAAGTTTTTTTAAAAAACAAAATGAATTTTATAAGGGGGAAATAAAAGGTTGTTTGGAAGGAAAGCTTTGTCTTTATTTGTCGTTTTAACGTTAGTTGTTTCTGTTTTTCCTTACCAGGCTGCTAAAGCAGCTGATCCAACGATTTCTGTTAAACTTGTGAACTACATAGGTAATAAAACTTCGATTCCTTTTTACACTGTCGGGGATTTTGTGATACCAGATGGAAGTGCAAATGAAAGATTAGATGGATCAGACAGGTTTGATGTGGCAGTCAATGTTTCAAAAGAGGGGTGGACAAGCACGGCCGGAACAGTGATTATTGCTAACTATTTAGCTTTTGCTGACGCTCTTGCCGCAGCACCACTTGCTTATAAAGAAAATGCACCTATTTTGCTAACGCACCCTAATAACTTAACAGACGCTACACGTGAAGAAATTAAAAGACTCAATCCAGAAAGAGTTATTCTAATAGGTGGTACTGCTAGTATCTCAACTAATGTTGGAAATCAAGTTAAGCAATTAGTAGGTAACGTAGATAGAATAGGTGGAGGAGACCGTTTTGAAGTTGCATATAACATTTCAAAGGATTTAGGAACTTCTTCGAAAGCAGTTATTGCTAACGGCCTTAAGTTTCCGGATGCCCTTGCGATTGCTCCTTATGCGGCCAAAGAAGGTTATCCAATTCTATTAACGCTTGACAATAGGTTGCCAACAGCTACTAAAAGTGCTTTATCTGGAAAGAATGAAACTTTAGTTATCGGTGGTGAGGGAAGTGTCGGTCAGAGCGTTTATGACCAGTTGCCAGGTAGAAAGCGTATCGGGGGAGCTGACCGATATGAAGTAGCTACGAACATCGTAAGAGAATTAAACCTGCCTGCGGAAAAAGCTTTCTTAGCTACAGGATTAACTTTCGCAGATGCTTTAACTGGTTCAGTACTTGCTGCAAAACAAGAAGCGCCATTGCTCTTATCCCGCCCAGAACGCCTGCCGCAAGCAACTCTTGGTCTAATTACTGACAAATCTATTCCTAACTTCTCTGTTTTGGGAGGAACCGCTTCTATTAGTTCAGAGGTAATGTCTACATTGCCAAGTGGAATTCCAATTGAACAAAACAAAGTTTATTATGTTAAGAGCGCGGATCAAAACCTTGTTCTGTACAAGGGTGGCGAACGAGTTAAAGCTTTAGGGGCATCTTTCACTGTAAAGCCGGACCGATATACTTCAAATTCTAGAATGATGTTAAATAATAGCCGTACTTATATCGGTGATATGGAATTCACTCTAGAGAATGGGTATGTCCGTCCAATTAACAGGGATATTCCTTTTGAGGATTATTTAAAGGGAGTTGTTCCTAATGAAATGCCTGCTTCCTGGAGTTTAGAAGCATTAAAAGCCCAAACCGTAGCAGCGAGAACCTATTCCTTTGATGATATAGGAAAAGTTGTAAAAGATGACCAGAGTTACCAGGTCTATAGTGGTTTTGGCAGCTGGCATTCTAAAACGAATCAAGCAGTTAATGAAACAACCGGAAAAGTTTTGCGCTATAACGGAAAACTGATCGGAGCTTTTTACTCATCAAGTAACGGTGGATTAACTGAGTCTAATGCAAATGTATGGGGAGGGACTCCTCTTCCTTATCTTCCGCAACAAAAAGATCCATACGATCCAAAGATCCAATTTGACTTAACAGTTAATAAAACCCAAATCGATTTAAATGAATTACAAAAGCTGCATCCAGAGCATGATGCGCTGCAAAATCCCGGCCATTGGTGGTGGTCTGTATCCGAGAAAGACAGCTCTGTGTCATATAGTATCAAATCGTGGATTAAACGTAACGGATACGCTGATCAGGATATCAAGATAGTTGGTTTTTCAGAGTTTACTCTTGGTACAGGAACAAGAGCTAAATCAACCAATATAGTAGTTGAATTTTTTGTCCGAAATCCAGACACAGGAGAGTTTGTAATGAATGAGCAAAAGCAATTAAAGAAACTCTCTAAAACAATCTCCAATACGACTATAATGAGATCGGCGTTTGGAGCTGGCAATATAAAAAGCAGTTTAATAGACAGTTTCACTTATGATTCGACTATTGACAGCTATAAGATTATTGGCCGTGGCTATGGGCATGGGATTGGCATGAGCCAGCATGGCGCCCAGGAAATGGCTGAATCAGGAAAGAAATATCAGGAAATCCTTAGTCATTACTATCCAGGAACAGATCTAAATTAACTTATAATTTCTGGATCAGTATGTTAAACCTGCCAGAATTGGCAGGTTTAACAA
This sequence comes from Exobacillus caeni, assembly GCF_005747095.1. Taxonomy (GTDB): domain Bacteria; phylum Bacillota; class Bacilli; order Bacillales; family Guptibacillaceae; genus Exobacillus; species Exobacillus caeni. The sequence continues at coordinate 171,870 of NZ_SWLG01000003.1, forward strand.
TGTTATTTACTCTAATATTTATATACCCATTTTTTTATATACCCGAAAAGAAAAAAACATAAACATAAAAATTTCAGGAGGAAACAAGAATTGAGAAAGGGTTTTATTCTGCTATTGCTGCCGTTGTTAATTCTACTAGGAAATGCAAGTTATGCTGACGCTAGTTCAATTGAACGTTTAGATGGAAAAGATCGTTTTGAAGTTGCTGTAAATGTATCTAAGGAAGGATGGGCATCTTCCAATACAGTTGTTATTTCTAACTACCTGGCATTTGCTGATGCATTATCTGCTGCCCCTTATGCATACAGTATGAATGCCCCTATTTTATTAACGCACCCTGACCGATTGACATCTGTTACTAAGAGTGAAATTCAACGGTTAAACGCAAGAAAAGTAGTCATTGTAGGTGGTACGGCAAGTGTTTCTGGAAGTGTTGAAAAAGAACTGAAATCTTTTATTCCAACAGTTGAAAGAATAGATGGTAAAAACCGTTTCGAAGTAGCAGGGAAAATTGCAAAGCAGTTATCTGGAGCTTCTACAGCTGTTGTTGCTAATGGCCTTACTTTCCCAGATGCTCTTGCAATAGCTCCATACGCAGCACAGAACGGTTATCCGATTTTACTTACATATCAAAATCGATTGCCAGATGCTACTAAGAATGTTCTTGCTTCAAAATCAAAAACAATTGTTGTTGGAGGAGAAGGTAGTGTAGGCGCTGAGGTTTATAATCAACTGCCAGGCAGAAATAGAATTGGCGGAAGTGATCGTTATGAAGTAGCTGCCAATATCATAAGAGACTTGAACTTAACACCGGCAAGAGGATTCATTGCTACCGGTTTTTCATTTGCAGATGCTCTTACTGGGTCTGTCCTAGCTGCCAAACAAAATGGTTCATTGCTTCTAACTAAAACTGATACTTTGCCGGAAGCAACAGTAAACGTTATTACTGAAAAAGGAATCAAAGACTTTACTATTTTAGGCGGATCTGCTTCTGTTGGAGGCAGTGTGGCAACATCACTTACAAATGGGTTTGGTGTTTTAGCCGGAAAGAAACTTGTAGTTGATGCAGGGCACGGAGACCACGATAATGGTGCAAGCGGGTTTGGGCTGAAAGAAAAGAACATCAATTTAGACGTTGCGTTAAGATTAAGAGATGTACTTCAGAAAAACGGCGCCGAGGTGGTAATGACACGAGATGATGATACATTCTTAGAATTATCAGAGCGCGTATATATCGCTAATAACTCAAACGCTGATTCCTTTATCAGTATCCATTCGAATACAGCAGGAACTATTTATGCTAACGGAAGCGAAACGTACTGGCAGGATCAATATAAAGCAGCTGAAAGTGAAGCGCTTGCTACTTCTATCCAAAAAGAGCTTTATTTAGCAATGGATCACAGAAATCGCGGGGTTAAACAAGCTGATTATTATGTTATTAAATATACTAAAATCCCTAGTGTTCTTGTAGAGCTTGGCTTTGTAACTGGTGAAGAAGATGCAAAGAAACTTGCTGATCCTGTTTATCGCCAAAAAGCTGCTGAAGCGATCTATCGTGGCGTAGTGAATTTTTACAATAATTAAGGAGGTTTTGTGGTGCGAAAGGTTTGGAGTATTTTACTAGTTATTCCTTTGTTACTCTTGTTCGGAACTACTAGTTTCGCTGAAGAAAACCAGGTTTCAAGAATAGCGGGACAAGATCGCTTTGAAGTTGCTGTCAATGTTTCGAAAGAAGGATGGCCGCAAAATTCTGATGTTGTTATTCTAGCAAACTATTTAGCGTTTGCAGATGCGTTAGCGGCTGCTCCGCTTGCATACAAACATAATGCGCCAATTCTTTTAACCCACCCTGAGAAGCTAAGCGACATTACAAGCCAGGAGATTAAAAGGCTCAACGCTAAAAAGGTAATCCTAGTTGGCGGAAAGGGAAGTATTAGTGATGCTGTTTTATCTCAAGCAAAAGCCCTTTCTGGCAGTGTAGAAAGAATTGGGGGAAGTGACCGCTTTGAAGTTGCCTATAACATCTCAAAGCGAATGGGAACGCCGGCTGCAACAGTAGTTGCAAATGGGTTGAATTTCCCTGATGCTTTAGCTATTGCACCGTACGCAGCTCAAAAAGGATATCCTATTCTATTGACTTATGAAAAAAAACTGCCTGATAAAACAAAACAAGCCCTTGTTTCAAAAACAATTGTTGTTGGAGGAGAGGGTAGTGTCGGAAAAGCGGTTTATGATCAGTTGCCAGGTCATCAAAGAATAGGTGGTAAGGACCGTTATCAAGTAGCGGCAAACATTATAAGAGATTTAAATTTGGCACCAACTAAATCCTTTGTTGCGACCGGTTTATCTTTTGCTGATGCTTTAACTGGATCTGTACTGGCTGCAAATCAACAGGCATCCCTTTTATTAACACGTCCTGATTCTTTGCCTGAAGCAACTAAAGATATTATTCAAGAAAAACAAATTAAAGAATTTACAATTTTGGGTGGAACTGGCTCAGTAAAAACTTCCGTCGGATTAGAGCTTTCAAATAAACTGCCGTTATTCGGAAAAACTGTAGTCCTTGATGCTGGCCATGGAGGATTTGATAACGGTGCAAGCAGTTCGGATGGTAAATACAAGGAGAAGGATTTAAATATCCAATTTACTGAAAAAGCTGCTGGTTATTTGAAAGATTTAGGAGCAAATGTCATTCTAACTAGAAAACCTGGAAATGATGTTTATATATCCCTGGAAGATCGTTCTAAATTTTCAAATTCCCAGAATGCAGATTTATTTGTTAGTATTCACCATGATTCCTCTTATTCAGAGGCTACAAGAGGAGTAAGCGTTCATTGGAGCTCATATAGGCCGGCGATAGAGACAGACGATGTTTATATAAGGATGGATGGGAAAAATTACGAATATGTAAAAGAAGATACGGAAGGGAAAAGATTTTTCTATAAAGATAATGGAGAAATCAAGACTGTGAGTTATTTTGGAAACGTCGTAGCTTACGACCCAACTCCAAGCCCGGCAGCCGTAAAAAGTAAACAGTTAGTTCCGCTTTTGTATAATGCTCTTCGTACAGAAGAATTTTCACAGGGTGGTTATACAAAAGACCATAATCTATATGTTACAAGATGGACAACAATGCCATCAGTTTTAGTAGAGTTAGGGTTCATGTCAAATCCATATGAAGTAAACCTTTTAGCAAACCAAAACATACAACATGAACGAGCAAAGATTCTAGCAAATACGATCAAAGATTTTTTGGTGAAATAAATTGATGTGAGGGTGTTGCTATGATGCAGCTCCCTCAATATTTTTGCCAGAAAAGCATGCCCGTCTCTCGAAGTTTATGTTTATTTAATTTAAAGGGAGAGGAAATTTAATAATGCGTAAGGCATGTATTAGTGTTTTAGTAATATTGTTATTTTTATTGACTTTTGCAGATGTGAAGTATGCTGATAGTGAAATGCCGATTCGTTTTGATGGCAAAGACCGTTTTGAAGTGGCTGTAAATGTATCCAAACGTGGCTGGCCAAAAGCGGAAAATGTAATCATAGTTAACTATCTTGCTTTTGCTGATGCTCTTGCAGCATCTCCATTAGCCTATAAACTTAATGCTCCAATTTTATTAACGCATCCTAACAAATTAACCGGGGCAACGAAAGATGAAATTAAAAGGTTATCTCCTTCTAAAGTAAGCATAATAGGAGGACCTGGAAGTGTTAGCGGAACTGTAGAAAAAGAACTGAAAGATTTAGGTGTATCAACAGAACGAATAACAGGAGAAGACCGATTTGAGGTTGCTCATAATATAGCGAAAAAGTTGGGGCAAACATCAACGGTCACCCTGGCAAACGGATTAAAGTTTCCTGATGCACTCGCAATTGCGCCCTATGCTGCAAGAAAGGGATATCCAATACTTTTAACAAGAGAAAATGATTTGCCAGCCGTAACAAAAAAAGATATTACGGGAAAAGGAAAAGTTATTATAGTAGGTGGGAGAGGCAGTGTTAGCGACTCTATCGCTAATCAATTCTCTAATAAGATTCGCATTGATGGCAAAGATCGTTTTGAAGTATCCGCTAACGTAATAAGTACGCTTAACTTGTCGGTTGATAAAGCATATATCTCCACCGGTCTTTCCTTTGCAGATGCTTTGACAGGTTCAGTAATGGCAGCAAAAGATAATGCAGCACTTTTGTTAACGTCACCAAACCGATTATCTTCTCAAACAGAACAAATAATAATGGAAGAAGATATTGAAAAATTTTCCTTTTTAGGCGGTAATGCATCCATATCGGATAGTGTAGCATCTTACATTATGTTTCATCGTCCGACTGATGACCCAGTTGTTTATTTCGTTCCACATGCGGATGATGAAGTATTAACCTATGCTGTGGATATTAGAAATGCCATGAAAAGTAATCGTCCAATATATCTTGTTTTGCTATCTAAAGGGGAAGATTCTGGGGCGCGTGATATTCAAAATGGCAGTTATGACGAACAATCAATAAATTCTGAACTTGCAGGGAAACCTGTTTATTGCTGGTTCCATAGCACTTATCATGACCCCGTTAAGGAAGGGTATCTTCATGGCCATCTCTCAAAAGAAGAGTTTGGAGATTTAAGGGTTGATGATTTCTTAAGAGCATCTAAAGCAATGGGAGTTGCTTCAGACCATTTGTTTGTAGATACTATACCTAATACTTCCCTTTCAAAAGATAATGTAATTGAAAAAATGAATGTTTATATTAATAAATTTCCGAACGCAGATTTTAGGACAATGTCTAAAGATGATGCTCATCCTCCGCATGCTTTGTTAGGACGGGCGCTTGAAGAGCTTGAATTGCGGGGACGAATAAATCCGTATAAAACAATTTATTTTGTTTCCATGTATACAGATCGTTTTTCGGGTAAAAAGTTAGATATAGAAAAGCAACATGAAGAAATTAGCGATCAATCAGATCATGATTATATTAATCGATCGATTGATGAATATAAATATTTTATTCCAGAGGAAGGCATCTACGCTAACGGTTATCATTCCGTTCCGTCACAATTTAATACTCTTTCCCGGAATATGTATACTTCTTACTATTATTAAAATCCCCATACAGGGGATTTTTTATTTAAACACGTAAAAAACATATATTTATTACTATTTATTTGTAAGTTATAGGAAGTCGTTGAAAAAGCGAATCAACCTAATGCTTACTTCTAAAACTAAGCAAGAGTTTCCTTAAATTTAAAATCGGGTAAACCCACAACAAGAAAGATATCAATTCGAAACTTAAGATTAGGGAAAAAAGTTCACAAAAAAACTAATTGATTTTAACCTGAGGTATGATACGATAATTGGGTGAAAATATCGTTATTAAAGGAGATTTAAAGATGGACATCCGGATTGTTTTAGCATTTTTCGCTGCTCTTATTACTGTCCTGATTATTACTCCGTTTATTATAAAGTTTGCTATAAAAATTGGAGCTACAGATAAACCGAACCACCGCAAAGTGCATGCAAAAGTTATGCCTCGCCTGGGAGGCCTTGCAATATTTATAGGAGTCATTGCCGGGTACTTTACTGCCGGGCTTTATGAACAACAAATGAATGGAATAATTCTTGGGGCTGTTTTGATCATACTGCTTGGTGTCTTCGATGATATTTATGAGCTATCTGCAAAGTTTAAGCTTATCGGGCAAATTGTTGCTGCAGGAATAATTGTATCAACGGGCTTGACAATAGATTTTATCTCAATTCCATTTGTGGTCGATCGAATCGACCTTGGGATATGGGCTTATCCGATCACCGTATTTTGGATTGTCGCAATCACGAACGCGATTAATTTGATCGATGGGCTGGATGGATTAGCTGCAGGAGTATCCTCAATTGGAATTTTAACAATCGCTGTTATGGCTTTTATTTGGGGGAAAGTGCTTATCCTAACGTTTGCACTTATTGTTCTCGGTGGAACAATTGGATTCCTGTTTTATAATTTTCATCCCGCTAAAATCTTTATGGGGGATACAGGAGCCCTGTTTTTAGGATATTCAATCGCGATTCTTTCTCTTTTAGGATTATACAAAAGTGTTACATTATTTAGTTTTGTTGTGCCGATCATTATTCTTGGTGTACCGATCTTTGATACGACCTTTGCAATTATTCGGAGATTAGTTAACAAGCAGCCTATTTCCGCACCTGATAAATCCCATTTGCATCACAGGTTACTGGCACTTGGCTTTTCTCATCGGAAAACTGTATTAGTTATTTATGGGCTTGCGGTACTCTTTAGTGTAAGTGCCCTTGTATTTTCTTCAACTACATTATGGGGCTCTATGATCATAATGTTCGGGTTGCTTGTTGTTATTGAAATAATCGCTGAGATGAGCGGGCTGGTTAATGAAAAATACAGGCCATTTATGAAAATTTACCAAAAAGTCTTTGGACGTCAATAAACAAAAGTTTTAAAGGCCGTTTGTGTATACTATGCACAAACGGTCTTTAAATACGACATGAGAAAAACTCACTATGAATCTTAATCCTTCCCCAAAAAATATCTCGTTATACATATCAATTGTTGATTGGAGTTTTAAAAATGGTTCAAAACAAACCGGAAACGTTAATTTTAGTCACTCATCGTTTCCCATACCCTCCTGGTGAAGAATTTTTAGCTAACGAGTTAGAATATTTGTGCCAGGAATTCGAAACTGTCCATATTATTCCGATTAATAATAAGGATATTAAAATGAAAGTACAAAGACCCTTGCCGGAAAATGTTACAGTTCATTCATTTTTTCCTTTAAATTCCTATGGGAAACGTGTTTCCAATTTCCTTTCTGATCCCAAAGCTTACAAATGGTTCAGGAAAGATTTTAAACGTGCAAAAGCGGCTGGACCACGTGGACTTCTAGTTCTTATGAATTGGATAAGTGCAGCATTGAGAGTCGAGAAATACCTTGAGAATACTTTTTTAAAGAAAAAAAAGGAGAACCTGGTATTTTACTCATATTGGATGAATCCTGGAGCAATAGCACTGGCGATGCTAAGGGACCGATATAATGTAGCAGCAGTTACCCGTGCTCATGGCGGTGATTTATATGAATATAGACAAACTCCACAATATCTGCCATTACAACAAACGGTTATACAAAAACTGGATAAAGTTTACCTGATATCGAGCGATGGCCAAAAGTATTTAGCATCAAAATACAAAGGTGCAGCCGAGAAGTTAGATGTTAGCAGGTTAGGTACGAATAAAGTGGATAATTTAGCTTCAAAATCACAGGACAGTACGCTCAGAATAATTTCATGTTCTTACATTAATCCAGTTAAAAGAATTGACCTGCTTGTTAAAGCGTTACAACAATGTAAAATCAACATTGAGTGGAGACATATAGGTGATGGTGATCTAAAGGAACAAATCCAGCAAGAAGCTGAGTCTCTCCCAGAAAACGTAAAATACAATTTTCTTGGTGGATTGCCAAATGAGAAGGTCCTTGAAAATTATAAGACTGAGAAGACTGATTTATTTATTAATGTAAGTTCAAGTGAAGGGATACCAGTGACAATAATGGAAGCATTCAGTTTTGGAATCCCAGTAATGGCTACCAATGTTGGGGGCACCGCTGAACTGGTGAACAACAATAACGGAATATTATTAGAAAAAAATATATCGCCTGAAAATCTTGCTCAAAAAATCACAGAGTTTGGATTGCTTTCAAAAGAGGTAAAAGAAGCAAAGGGTGAAAACGCCTATCAGACGTGGAAAGAAATGTATAGTGCCAGCAAGAACTATGCAACCTTTGCAAAAGAACTAAAAGCTATGGGAGAAAGATATGAAAGGTAACAGTTTTGCCAGAGACAGTTTTATAACGTTGACCAGACAGGTAACAAGCATTTTCATCGGGGTCCTGTTGTTAGTGGTTTTGGCCCGTTTTTTGGGACCGGATGGACAGGGTAAATACGCTTTGATCATTTTACTTCCTCAAATGCTGATGACTTTTTTAAACATGGGTGTAAACACTTCTACTATTTATTATGTAAGTAAAGGCGAGATTGACCTGCATTCTGTTTTTAAAAATAATTTAATAATAGGCGGAGTATTGAGTTTGATCGGTCTGTTGATCGGGCTCTTAGTTATATTGTTTTTCTCAGACCGGTTATTCTCCGGCACACCATCCTACCTCCTTTTTATTAGCTTAATTGGTTTGCCGTTTATGATATTAAATATATTTTTTCAAACCATATTTCAGGGGTTACAGAATTTCAAGTTCTTTAATACTATATTGATTGTGACGCAAATGTCGACTTTGGCTTTTATTGCGCTATTCATAATTGTGTTTGATTTTGGATTGGCAGGTTCAATTGTAGCCTTCATCCTCGGCCATATTGGAACTACCGCTTTTATTTTATATTTGCTGTTCAATAAAGAGGGATTGAAATTAAGAAAAAGTATATTATCCAAACAGTACATGAAACAATCATTAACATACGGACTTAAGGCGCATGTTAGTAACGTCATGACTTTTTTAAATTATCGTGCAGACATTATTTTGCTCGGTTTCTTTATAGGACCTGCTGCAGTTGGTATATATGTAGTAGCTGTAAATATAGGTGAGAGGCTTTCTATATTTGCCCAATCTATTTCAAGTGTACTTCTCCCTAAGATTTCTTCTTTGAAAGATGATCTGGAGAGGAACCAGTTAACTTCTATAATTAGCCGGAACGTTTTAGCTTTTATTTTAATAGGTTCTTTATCAGTCTTCTTTTTGTCGGATTTCGTTATTGACCTTTTATTCGATCCCAGGTATGAGGAGAGCTCACCGTTACTTAAACTCTTGCTTCCAGGGATTGCAGTTTTATCTGTAGAGAAAATTTTATCAAACGATATTGCTGCGAGAGGAAAACCGGAATTAAACATGTATGTCTCATTTTTTAATGTTCCTTTTAACGTTGTATTAAACGTTATTCTGATTCCTCAAATCGGTGTGTCAGGTGCAGCGATAGCGACAAGTGTGACATATATTATCAGTTTTATCATAAAGATTGCTATTTTTAAGAAGGTAACTGGTGAAGATTATGCAAACTTTCTTTTTATCCAAAAAAGCGATTTTGCATTTTACAAAAGGCTATATAATCAAGTAAAGTATAAAATTGTAAAGAGTTAAAGCCGACTAAGCGGCTACATTTTTAGCGAATGTTATATTGCTCGAAAAAATAAATTCAATAAAATTATAAAGCGTCAAAACAATAATCAAAACAATAAAAGGAGTCGTTATAAATGATTAACTTTGCGATTGTTGGTTGCGGTCACATTGCTAATAAGCATGCTGAAGCAATATCAAATGCTGAAGGAGCAAATTTAATTGCGGTATGTGATACCATCCCTGAAAAGATGGAACCTTTTGTAGAAAAGTATAATGTTGAACCATACACAGACTTGAAAGAATTGTTAACAAGGGAAGATTTGGATGTTATAAACATTTGTACACCGAGTGGCCATCACACAGGGATTGCTGTTCAAGCTGCAAATGCAAAAAAACATATAGTAGTTGAAAAGCCAATCGCACTTACGCTTGAAGACGCAGATACTATCATTTCGGCATGTAAAGAGAATAATGTTAAGCTATCCGTCGTTCATCCGAACCGTTTCAGGCCGGTAATGATGGAATTAAAAAAAATAATGGATGATGATAAGCTCGGAAAGCTAAGCCATGCCAATGCTACGGTTCGCTGGAACAGAAATCAAGAATACTATGACCAGGCACCATGGAGAGGCACTAAGGCTTTAGATGGCGGAGTATTAATGAACCAGGCGATTCACAATTTGGATCTCCTTTTGTGGGTTATGGGAGATGCAGAAGAAGTGTTTAGCATGAGTGCAACTCGGCTAAGGGATATAGAGGCGGAGGACGTTTCAACAGGTGTTGTGAGATTTAAAAACGGGGCATTAGGTGTAATTGAAGCAGCAACAACCATTTATCCTAAGAATTTAGAAGAAACATTGAGCGTCTTCGGTGAAACAGGGTCGATAAAGATTGGTGGAAGAACCGCTAATTTTATTGAACATCTTAATATCGAGGATATTAACGATGAAAGTAGTAATGATATCATTGAAGGCGTTAAAGCTGACCCATTTGGAAAACCGGGCCACCAATGGATAATTGAAGACATGGCAAAAGCAATAGTAGAAGACAGAGAACCAGTTGTATCCGGGGAGGATGGAAGAAAAGCCCTGTCCCTTGTTCTGGCTCTTTACGAGTCTGCAGAAACTAACACTCCGGTTAAAATTAATTAAAAAGCGAGGCTGAAGAAGATGGAAGTTAAAGAAGAAGTACAATTAAATCAGATTGCTTCTGAGTTGTTAAATAAGATTGAAGACAAAAGCGCTACGATTGGTGTTGTGGGATTAGGTTATGTTGGTTTACCGCTTGCAGTTGAAAAGGCAAAGGCCGGTTATAATGTTATTGGATTCGATGTACAAGAAAAGCGTACTGATATGGTTAATAAAGGGATCAATTATATTGGTGATGTGGTTGATGAAGAGCTTGCCGAATTAACATCCAATAAAAAAATCACTGCTACAACGGATTACTCAAAGATTAAGGAAGTAGATGCTGTAGCGATTTGCGTACCTACCCCCCTGGATATATATAAACAGCCAGATACCTCTTATGTGGAAAGTTCAGCTAAAGAAATTGCAAAATTCGTTCATAAAGGAATGCTTGTGGTATTGGAAAGTACTACATATCCAGGAACAACAGAAGAGATTTTAAAACCGATCCTAGAAAACACCGGCCTCATCACTGGAGAAGACCTGTTTATTGCGTATTCTCCTGAACGGGTTGACCCGGGTAACAAGACGTTTAATACTAAAAATACGCCAAAAGTAGTTGGAGGCATTTCCCCTTCATGTACAAAGATCGCTGCTGCCCTTTACCGTAATGTGCTTGAAGGAGATGTGCATGAGGTATCTGGTCCAGCTGTTGCCGAAATGGAAAAAATTCTAGAGAATACTTTTCGAAACATTAATATTGCCCTTGCTAACGAGATGGCGATTCTTTGTAATAAGATGAATATCGACGTTTGGGAAGTTATTGATGCAGCTGCCACAAAGCCATATGGTTTCATGCCGTTCTATCCTGGACCTGGGCTTGGAGGGCATTGTATACCGATCGATCCGTTTTACTTAACTTGGAAAGCAAGAGAGTACAACTATCATACTCGTTTAATCGAAACTGCAGGAGAAATCAATAATAGCATGCCTGATTTTGTAATTGACCGTTGTATGCAAATTTTAAATAAAGAGAAAAAGGCGTTGAATGGCGCTAGAGTTGTATTGCTTGGTGTTTCTTATAAGAAAGACATTGAGGATGTAAGGGAGTCCCCTGTACTGCCAATACTTGAAGAAATGAATAAAGCAGGAGCGGATTGGAAAGTTGTTGATCCACATGTTGAATCATTTAAATTAGGAGAAGAAGTTATCAAACCGATTGAATTAACGGAAGATGTTTTGAAAAACGCAGATTTAGTAATGGTGACGACTGACCATTCGGCGTTTGATTATAACATGATAGCAGAGCATAGCGAGGTTATTTTTGATACAAGGAACGCAATGAAGGAATCGCTTGCAAATGTAAAAAAATATTACAGACTTTAAGTAAATAAGAGAGGTTGACTTTATAGTTCAGGGTCAGGATCTCCAACACCATATCTTATACAGGGCAATGGAATCCACTGAAGGTGTTAATCGGAGAGTCTGGACCCGATAGGTCAGCCTCTTTAAACATGAGGAAGAAAAGGTAGTGTGATTCATGAAAGTATGTCATCTAACATCCGTTCATCCAGCTGAAGATATACGCATTCTTATAAAAGAATGCCAGACATTAGCAAAAGCAGGGCATGATGTCTCACTGGTAGTGGCAAATACAGACAGTAGAAGCCTGTACGGTGTAAATGTTGTCGGTGTTGAGTCCATCGTTAATAATCCTATCCAGCGAATATTTAAATCACCCAAAAGAGTCTTTGAAACTGCTTTAAAAATTGATGCTGATGTCTATCATTTTCATGACCCGGAATTGATTCCGGTCGGGCTAAAGCTTTCTAAAAAAGGAAAACATGTCATTTATGATGTTCATGAAGATGTGCCGGAACAGGTTTTGTCAAAGCAGTGGATACCAAAGCCGCTTAGAAAGCTTATTTCTACGACAGTTGAGAAAGTGGAAAGATATGCTTCAAAAAGGTTTAGCGCGGTAGTAACTGCAACACCTACCATCAGTAAGCGTTTTAAGACCTACAACTCCAATACTGTCACCGTTCATAATTATCCTATTTTAAATGAGCTTATTGGACAAGCTTCAGAGAACAGCAATGTGGAAAAACAGGGAAACAAAGTAATTTATATCGGTGGTATAACAGAGCTGCGAGGAATAAAAGAAATGGTTGCTGCTATGGAAAAAGTAAACAGTTCTACAGAAGCAGAGTTAGCGTTAGCAGGCAAATTTGCTCCGGAGCAGTTAAAAACTGAGTTGGAAACCACTACCGGATGGAATTATGTAAATCATCTTGGTTATTTGAACAGAGATCAAGTAAAGAGCTCGCTTTCCGAGTCAGATATTGGGTTAGTCTTGATCCATCCTGAGCCAAGGTATGTCGTTTCTTTGCCGATTAAAATGTTTGAATACATGTCTGCAGGAATTCCAGTGATCGCTTCTAACTTCCCGTTATGGAAAGAAATCGTTGAAGGTGATGAGTGCGGAATTTGTGTAGATCCTTTAAACTTAGAGGAAATAGCTGATGCGATAAAGTGGTTGATCAATAATCCAGAGGCTGCGGGAGAAATGGGACGGAACGGACGAAAAGCGATTGAAGAAAAGTACAATTGGGAAAAAGAAAGTGAAACACTAATAAATCTTTATAATAATTTGGATTGATGGGCTTTTTTGAGGTGGTGAATGATTCTTGAAGATTTGGATATTAAACCATGTCGCACTCAAGCCTTCTGATATTGGGATAACCAGGCATTATGATATTTCAAAAGAGCTTGTAGAAAAAGGGCATAAGGTAACAATATTCGCTAGTAGCTTTTTAGCTTACTTATTTAAATGGCGAGATCCAAAAAGAAAAAACTATACAGAAAATGTCAATGATGTCATCTTTGAATGGGTATGGACGCTTCCCTATAAAGGAAATGGTGTACTACGTATACTTAACATGATCAGTTATTTATTTACTTCTCTAATCAGAGGGGTTAAAAAAGAGGAAAAGCCAGATGTTATCGTAGGTTCATCTGTTCATTTGTTTGCATGCCTTGCAGCTTATTATTTGAGCAAGTGGAAAAAGTCTACATATGTTGTAGAGATTAGAGACCTTTGGCCAAGGACCTTAATTGATTTTGGTGCAATGAGTGAAAGGCATCCGGTTGCTGTTATGTTTGGTATAATTGAAAAATTTGTTTATAAAAAAGCAGATCGAATAATCGTTACCTTACCTGGGGCCGCAAATTATATTAGCAGCCTGGGAATCGATAGCGATAAAATTTATCACATTCCTAATGGGATTGATTTGAATAGAATAGAACTATTAGAAAACACGCCTTCATTAGAGGTGGAGATTAAAAAAATAAAAGAGAAGCATGGTCAGGTGGCAATGTATGTCGGATCCCACGGGATGGCTAATTCACTTGAAACAGTAGTGAAAAGTGCAGAATACTTGCCTGAAAACCAAGTAGCATATGTCTTTGTTGGTGATGGACCGGAGAAAGAAAATCTTAAAAAGATGGCAAATGATTATGAAAATGTGTACTTTTTTGAAGGTATACCGAAAGATGAAGTGCTTTCAACATTAGCCTTGGGTGATGTGTTAATGGTATCTATGCTTGATACGCCATTATACAAATATGGCATTAGTTTAAACAAGTTGAATGATTATTTACTGGTCGGAAAACCAATTCTGTTTGCCGGCGAAGTTTATAATGATATTGTAGGAGATTCAGGAGCTGGAAAAACAGTACCTCCCGAAGATCCGAAAGCTTTCGCTGAGGGATTGAATGAACTGCTCAAGCTTACGGATGAAGAGCGAATTAAAATAAGACAATCGGCTCAGGCGTACGTGGAAGATAACCATGACATTAAGAAACTGGCTGAAAGATTTTTATCTGTATGCCAGCTTGAAAATACGATTGAAAGAGGGTATTAAAATGAAAGTGCCAATGCTAGATTTAACAGAACAATATCAATCATTAAAAGGAGAAATAAACAGTTCTCTTGAAGAGGTAATGTCTGGTGCGCGTTTTATTCTTGGAGATAACGTGAAAAAACTTGAAAAAGATGTTGCAGAATACAGCAATGCAAACCACGGTATCGGTGTTGCTAATGGAAGTGACGCTCTACATATTTCTTTGTTAGGGTGCGGGGTGGAACCTGGGGATGAAGTGATCGCTCCTGCTTTCACATTTTTTGCGACAGCTGGTGCTATTGCCCGGATAGGTGCAGTACCTGTTTTTGTTGATATTGATCCTAAGACTTTTAATATTGATCCAGCAAAAATCGAAGAGGCAGTTACTGAAAAAACAAAAGCAATTATTCCTGTTCACTTATATGGGCAAATGGCAGATATGGAGCCAATTGCTGAAATTGCAAAGAAGCATAATCTTGCCATTGTTGAAGATGCTGCACAGGCAATTGGTGCTGAGTATAAAGGAAAGAAAGTAGGAGAACTTGGCACAACTGCAACTTACAGCTTCTTCCCTACAAAGAACTTAGGTGCTTATGGGGATGCAGGAATGATTATTACGGATGATGAAGAAGTCGGTGAAAAGATGCGGGTAATCCGAGTGCACGGCAGTAAACCAAAGTATTATCACCATGTGCTTGGTTATAACAGCCGATTGGACGAGCTTCAGGCAGCTGTGTTAAATGTTAAATTTCCGCATCTAAATGAGTGGAATAAAAAGCGCAGAGAAAATGCTGCCTATTATACAAAATTGTTACATGAGAAGCTTGGTGACAAGGTTACAACACCTTATGTTGAAGAGCATAACTATCATATTTTCCATCAATACACTATTCGGGTGGATAAAAGGGATGAGCTGCAGGCTTTCTTAAAGGAAAATGGCGTAGCAACGATGATTTACTATCCAAAGCCATTACACTTACAGCCAGTATTTGCAGAACTGGGCTACAAAGAGGGAGATCTGCCAGAAACAGAAAAGGCATGTGCGGAAGTAATCTCCCTGCCAATGTTCCCGGAATTGAAGAAAGAACAGCAGGAATACGTAGTTGAGATGATTGAGAAATTTTATAAAGAACAATAGTAATCCTTTTGAAAGGAATGATTGTATGGAACCAGTTTCTATTGGTCAAAATGTTGTAATTGGTGAATCCGTCGAATTCGGAGAAAATGTTTCTATAGGAAACAATGTCATTATATATGAAGGTTCAAAAATTGGAAGCAATGTGATGATTCAGGATAATGTTGTGATAGGAAAACAGCCTGCACGTGCTAAAAATTCCATCCTCCCAGAGTCCAAAAAGCTACCGCCGACTGTTATCGGATCAGGATCGACAATCGGTACTTCTTCGATTATTTACGCAAATGCAGAGTTGGCAGAGGATGTGTTTGTTGCAGATCTTGCCACGATAAGAGAAAGAGTGACAATTGGAGAAAAGACAATCGTTGGCAGAGGTGTTGCGGTTGAGAACGATTGTAAAGTCGGTATCAAGTGCAAGCTTGAAACCAATTCATATATAACTGCCTATTCAGAGCTCGGAGACTATGTGTTTATAGCTCCATGCGTTGTTACTACAAATGACAACTATATGGCACGTTCAAAGGAACGCTATGATAAATTTAAAGGTGTGACGATCAAAGATGGCGGACGGGTTGGAGCAAACTCAACGATCTTACCCGGTAAAACGATTGAGGAAGATGGAACGGTTGCTGCAGCGAGTGTTGTAACGAAAGATGTGAAGAAGGAAGAACTTGTTGTAGGAGCACCGGCCAAAAAGCTGCGTAACGTACCTGAAGATCAATTGTTGAAGAACCAGGGTTAACTAACTTAATTGAAGGGCTGTTGGAAAACTTCAACAGCCCTTTCGTTAAAGAACAGAAAGTTAATTTCCAGTTTTAACATGGTGTGGACTTCCAGAAAATGATGACATTATTATTCCAAAGAGAGGGTATTTAAATATGAATTATGCTTCTTTGGCTTCTAAACTTAAAGTACAGATTTTTTTTATAGTAATACTCTCCCTTTTTGCTATTTATAAGCTCATAAACGGTGATGTTATCCCGCTATTAAAAGTGCTAACTATAGCTGCTATATTTGCTGTTTCTTTATCGCTGATAAAAAAAACTTACATGTGGTATTTAATTAAAAATGACCCGTTATCCATTACTTTTCTTTATTTATTAATTATTTCTTCCTTTATTGGAGCTGGATTTTTCACATTAGATCTTGGCCCGCTTAGTTTATTTCCTTATCGAATCCTACTATTAGTAATGTGTGTTTTGTTTTTTTCTGTTTTTGTAAAGGAAAAAGAATACATGAGAATGTGGTCTAAGGTAAAAGTGAAAAAACCTATTTTCTTTTTAATTTTTTGGCTGCTGTATGCTCTTCTTTCGCTTTTATGGGTAAGGTCCCTAACAGGGGGATTACAGGACTTCATCTTTCTTTCGTTTGGAATTGTAATTGTATTCCTTGTGACTTTTTATTTTCATAATCAAAATAACTATTATAATTTCTTTTATATATGGATTGTGATGACAGCTGTTCTGGTAGGGATTGGTTTATGGAATCACTTTACACATCAGCATTTGCCTGTCTCCCGTATTAATCATGTTTCTAGTTACCAACAAGGTATTCCTACAGCGGTTTTTGTTAATGAAAACGACTATGCCAGCTTTCTGGCGATAAGCTTCTTTTTTGTACTGGCCTTTGTTAATCATGCTAAAACAATGATTAAGAGAGGTGCAGGATTTGTGCTCCTCGCACTAATTATGTATGTCATCATGCTCACAGATTCAAGGGCTAACTATATTTCAGTGATGCTTGGGCTAGCCTTCTGGTTCTTATTTTTAATCAAAAGAAGGGCAAAGATAAAAGTAACTTTTCTTGCTGTTATTGGTTTTGGCCTGGGGATGTTATCCGGTAGATTTAGAGCTATAGTCGGAAAGTTTGATGACCAGCTCGGAACTTTGTTAGCATCTTCGGATATCGGAAGTGATTCTGTCAATATAAGAATCAATCTTATAAGAAACGCATTTGACTTCTTAAGAGACACATTTGGCTTAGGAATTGGATCAGGAAACGTGGAGTTTTATATGAAGAACCTCTCCGCTTATGACACGTTTGGAGAATACAATATGCATAACTGGTGGATGGAGATTCTTGTGCATCATGGAATTTTAATTTTTAGCGGTTATGTGTTGTTATATATTTTTTTAATATGGAACTTATATAAAGCCAACAGAACAAGTTCTGGTACTGATAGGATGATTAGTGAAGCTTTAGTCTCTTCTTTGATTGCCTTTTTGCTGGCAAGCATTA
The DNA here is from genome assembly GCF_005747095.1 of Exobacillus caeni. Taxonomy (GTDB): domain Bacteria; phylum Bacillota; class Bacilli; order Bacillales; family Guptibacillaceae; genus Exobacillus; species Exobacillus caeni. The sequence continues at coordinate 189,407 of NZ_SWLG01000003.1, forward strand.
GTCCAAATTCTTTTTTAGCTTTAAATTATAATTGGCTTTTAATCGCCTTTGCATTAGGCTTTATAAACTATAAACGATTAACCGATAAAAAGAAGAATTTTTTAGTGGAAGAAGCGCCTTATAACGGCCAGGAGGTAAACTACGGAAATGCTAAATAACAATATTGTCCAGAGAACTTTGCAAAGAATGAAAAGGTTTTGGATTGTTTTAATCATTATTCCGCTGTTAACTGCTTCAGTAGCATATATTATGGCTGCAAGAGTACCGGTTACATATACGGCTGAATCGGAAATTATGTTGGGGAACTTCGATGATACGACCGCGACCAACATTGGTTTTTTGGAGGAAGCGTTAAACAGTCCCACAGTATTTCAGGAAGATAAAATATTATATAAAGGAGAGTATGGGGCATATAATGCTGAACAGTTTGCTTCCAAACTTCGTGTCAGTACCGATAGAAGCCATAAAACGATAATATTGTCTCTACCAGGAAGTAACAGGGATCAAATAGAAGAATCTCTAACTTCGTTTGTCGACGAATTTATGGAATACAGTAGAAGTGCACTTGATAGAAAATATGATATCTACAAAGAAGAAGTGAAAGCTATAAAAGATATAGAGACTGAATATGAGAAAGTAGATAAAAGTAAGCAAATTTCTAATATATATGAAAGTATGTCAGAGATGAGACCCACTCTCATCAAGCAACCTGTTGAAGTGTCACAAACATCAAATGACCCAGTACAGAGAGCTATCCTCGGGCTGTTGATCGGTATCATGATAAACATTATACTTTTAGCGTTACCTGAAATATTCAGAGATGAAGAAAAAGCCCAAAAGGAATAACCTTTTGGGCTTTTTTCTATTCGTTTGAGTATCCATCTGATTCTTCATCAGAACTTTGTACGACATCGTTGTCTTCTATCTCTAATACACTTTTAAGCTCCTGGCTTGCTTCTTCAATTGAATCTTCAAAAGGAACAAAGTAATATACATTATCAATATATGCATCTTCGCCTTTTAGGTCAATTGTGTCCATGCTTTTGTTCTGAAGCTCTTTATAAAAATTCCTCATTCCAAATAACTCTTTCATAGAGATATTTGTTTTTACATTTCTGCCAACCGATTCGATCATATTATCGACTTTTGTAATAGATCCGACAGAAACTGCCTCTTCAAGCATGGCTTTAATTGCTTGCTGTTGTCTTTCGTTTCTGCCAAAGTCACCGCGAGGGTCCTGCTTACGCATTCGCACATAGGCAAGTGCTTCACGGCCGTCCATCTCCATCGGGCCTTCTTCAAAAACTACCCATCTTCCATCGCGATCATAAGTTTTAAAATCGAAAGGGACATCTAAAGTGATTCCGCCAAGAGCATCGACCGCTTCTTCAAAGCCATCAAAGTTTGTTTCGATATAATAATCCACTGGAACATCTAGCAAATCCTGCACTGCCTGAATGGTGGCATCCATTCCGCCATAAGAATAAGAATGGGTAATTTTATCTTTTCTATCAATTTTTTCAATATATGTTCTCGTATCCCGTGGAATACTGAGGACTGTTTTTTCTTTCGTTTCAGGGTTAATAGCGACTAAGATTAAAACATCCGACCTTCCCTGGCCTCCGGAATAATCCTCAACACCTGTAAGAAGAATAGTTACAGGGTCTTTTCCAAGAGTGACATCTTCATAACGCAGTTCTGATTTCTCACCGCGATCAAGTTCTTCGTAACTTCCGCTAGCTGTTTTATTTATGGTAAAGGCCAAATATCCGCCATAGCCGACTACACTAAACATTATTAAAATCACAAATAATATACTTACCTTTAACCAGCGTCTAATCCTTTTCCTTTTTCTTCGAGTTTTCATTCGAGAGTTAGACAAATTTCATTCCCTCATTTCATAAAAATTCCAGACCTTTTTATAGGGATTCATAAATTAACTATACAATTATATATCGGAACAGGAAGATTAGTAAACATTTTACGGGTTATTTGTTGTTAATATCCCTTTCCAAATTTTCCAATTCACCGTTCTCAACAACCGCCTGTCCGTTTGTTAGATTAGTGATCCATTCCTTGAAAGACTCTTCGTGACTGCTTTCAACAAATATTTCAATTTCAACGTTTTCAAGATAGTGAATTTCTTTCAGAAGATATTCAGACGTTCGGATCTCATTTTCTACTTTGCCGAGCAATGTGTAATCTATCGTTGTATGCATAACTCTCATTAAGCGCCGTTCAACGATACCGGTATGGCTAAGCCCTTCTGTAGTGGCCTGGCCATATGCACGGATTAATCCCCCGGCTCCTAGTTTAATTCCACCAAAATAGCGGGTAATAACTACTACAGTGTCTTTAATATTTCGTTTTTTTAAAACTTCTAAAATTGGTATTCCGGCAGTGCCGCTTGGTTCCCCATCATCATTCGCCTTTTGAATCTGATCATTTTCCCCGATCATGTATGCTGAGCAGTTATGTGTAGCATTATAATGGGTTTTTTTAATGTCCTGTATGAAGTCCTGTGCTTCTTGTTCAGTTGTTGCTCGGTTTACCTGTGCGATAAATCTTGATTTTTGTATAGTAATTTCGTTTTCTCCAAAACCTTTTACTGTATAATAAGATGAAAGCAATATGAAGACCTCCTATAATATTTGGAGCAGTATTGTTATGCTGGGAATGGTATAATAAGGAAACAACGTTTGCTAATATATACTTCGAATAAAGTCCAATATTTTTGTGTTTTCGGTATTATATTTACTTTTTATTATAATTCCATCAAAAAAATCCAGCAAATGTTACTGGGATAAGTCATAAACAACAGACCGGAGACGAACTCTTATAGTATTGAATTACTATACTTATAGTCCTCCGGTTGCTTTAAAAGAAATTGGAGGAAATAGTATGGCTTCTAATAAAATAGACCCGGCTGTTTTAGATGCTATTTTGAATAAAACAATTGAAACGGTCAATCAAAGTAAAAATAAAATTTTTGATATTGGAGAGCATTCTCAACATGAGTTCCAGGAGCTTTCAAAAGAACTTTTATTGATAAAAGAAGAGTTGCAGAATGTAATTAAGAGTCTGGAAAGATTAAAAAAAGAAGACCGTTTTGCCAGGGCTAAGCTTGTTAAAGTAAGTAAACATTTTCATGAATATGGCGAACAAGAAATAAGGGATGCTTACGAAAAAGCTTCACACATACAAGTTAAACTTTCGGTTGAACAACAAAGGCTAGTACAGCTTCAGGACAAAAAGAATGATATTGAAAGAAGACTTGAATATTTTCGTGTTACCAACCAAAAGGCTGGTTCTTTTATTGGCCAGATATCTACCGTTCTTAGCTATCTAAATGGGGAGCTGAGGCAGGTAGGCGCTGCAATACAAGATGCTCAGCGTCGACAGGAGTTTGGGCTGCAGATTATTGAAGCACAGGAAGAAGAGCGGAGAAGAGTGTCTCGTGAGATTCACGATGGTCCAGCTCAAATGCTTGCGAATGTTCTGGTAAGGTCTCAGTTAATTGAAAGAATTTTTGAAAAAAAAGGAAAAGAGGCGGCCTTTAAAGAAATAAAGGAGATGAGGGTTCTCATCGAAGAGGCTTTGCAGGAGGTTAGAAGGCTAATCTACGATCTCCGGCCGATGGCACTCGATGACCTTGGTTTAATACCGACGCTAAAAAAATACTTGAACAGAATAAACAATGAGTCCAGGACTGAGATTTATTTTGATCACGGCGATGGTCAACAGCGTTTGCCGGTCCGGTTGGAAATTGCAATCTTTCGCCTTGTCCAGGAAGCTGTCCAAAATTCCTTGAAGCATGCTGATGCTACAGAGATAGAAGTCGATTTAGAAATAGAAAAGCAAAATATTCATTTAAAGGTAAAGGATAATGGAATTGGTTTTAACACGAATGAACGAAAAGAGAATTCTTTTGGTATCATAGGTATGAAAGAAAGAGTAGAACTATTAAATGGAAAAATAGAGATTCAATCTACCCCTAATAAGGGTACATATATTTTGATCGATATTCCGATCCATGAACAGGAGGGCACGACATGACAAACGCAGTTAAAACGTCCACGAAAATTGTAATCATAGATGATCACCGTCTGTTTCGCGAAGGTGTAAAACGGATCCTAGATATGGAAGATGGGCTTGAGGTTGTTGCAGAAGGTGATGATGGAGAAGAAGCGTTAGACCTTGTTCAAAAACATAATCCTGATGTTGTATTGATGGACATTAATATGCCGAATGTAAACGGAGTGGAAGCAACTCGAAATCTTATTGAGCAATCTCCTGATACAAAGGTGATCATTCTTTCGATTCATGATGATGAGACCTATGTTACTCACGCGGTAAAAACTGGTGCTGCAGGATATCTATTAAAAGAAATGGATGCCGATTCGTTGATAGATGCAGTGAAGGTTGTAGCTTCAGGCGGTGCATACATCCATCCTAAAGTCACTCATAATCTTGTGAATGAATATCGCCGTCTTGCAACACAGGGACGAAAAAATTCAGGGCAGATCGGATACAAAGAAGTGGAGTACCGTAAACCACTGCATATCCTTACAAGAAGAGAGTGCGAAGTGTTACAGCTTCTTACTGATGGAAAGAGTAATCGCTCGATCGGTGAAGAATTGTATATAAGTGAAAAGACAGTTAAAAACCACGTTAGCAATATTTTGCAAAAAATGAATGTGAACGACCGTACGCAGGCTGTTGTAGAAGCCATTAAAAAAGGCTGGGTTAAAGTCAGGTAATAAAAAAGAGTATCCAACATTCCGGATACTCTTTTTAGATAGGATTTATACTCTTTTTGCTCCAAGGTAACGCGGTGCCCAGTAAGGGTTATCCAGGCTGCTAATTTGCACTCCGCGAGATGAACCAGCGTGGATGAATTTTCCGTTTCCAAGATAGATTCCAGCGTGTGATGGACCCGGTTTGTAAGTTTCAAAGAATACCAGGTCTCCGACTGACGGGCTTGAAACTCTGCTTGTTGCACCCCACATGGAAGCGACCGTTCTTGGAAGGCTGATTCCGTTTTGCTTGAATGCATATTGCAAGAACCCACTGCAATCAAATCCAGATGGAGAAGTTCCTCCCCATACATAAGGGACTCCCTGGTAGCGTTTCGCTGTCTCTATCACGCTTGACATAGAAGTTGATGCCGCTTTAACAGATGCTTCTGGAGCTGATTGTGCGACAGATGCAGTTGTTGAACCGTTTAACGCTCCGAAAGTTTGTGGTCCGGCAATACCGTCAACAGCGATCCCTGCATCGCTCTGCAAGCTACGTACAGCACTTGCAGTAACCGGTCCATATACTCCGTCAACCGCATAATTGTAATATCCTTTTTTGCTCAATTTGGATTGCAGGCTTGATACTGCTTGTCCACGTGACCCCTGTCTTAAAGTTCCGCTATAAGAATCATTTGAACTAGTTGTTGTTTGAACAGAAGCTCCTTTTAGCGCTGCGACTGTTTGCGGCCCGACGATACCGTCAACTGTGATTCCAGCATCTCTCTGAAATTCTTTCACTCCAGATTCAGTAATAGTTCCAAAATAACCTGTCGAAGTATGGTAATCAAAATATCCTTTTTCGCTCAGAACATTTTGCAATTCTGTAACGTCACTGTGGCTAATACCTTTATTTAATGTAAAGTCTCCCATTGCTGCTTCTCCTGCATTTGGCGCTAAAAATAATGTCCCCGCTAAAGCCGAAGTTACAATAACTTTCTTAAACATAAAATAATTCCCCCTGGTTAAATTTTTAAACTTGTTTTATCTGATTGCTATCTTACACGCTTACTGTGACAGGGGTGTATTTATGAGATTACAGTGTATTGACAAATATAGCTTCCTTCTTACTACAAAAATCTTCCATATCCATCTGTTTCTCTTAAAACTTATTTAAAATGTGATGCCTCTTTACTAACGATGGTAGAATGGATGCTATTTTATCTCTTAAAAGTAAAAAATAGAAATGTCATTAAACTAGTTTTTCTAATGGAATCAAAGAGAAGAAAAATTACGGTGAAATGAGTCTACAATTCATGTACAATTAACATAGTATTAGGTTGGAATAGCCAGCACGGAGAAAAGTGAGGGATTTTTATGAAAAAGGTTGCTATTGTAACGGATAGCACTGCCTATATACCAGAAGAGATAAGAAAAGATCTGGAAATTACAATGGTGCCTCTTAACGTTATTTTTGGAAACGAATCTTATGAGGAAGAGGCAGAAATTACAGCAAGTGACTTTTATGAGAAGGTCAAACGTGATAATGAACTTCCAAAAACGTCGCAACCTTCGATCGGATATTTTGTTGATACATATGAGAAACTTTCAAAAAACCATGATGCGATTATAACGATTACACTTTCAAGCGGGATAAGCGGAACCTATCAATCGGCTATTTCTGCTGGCCAGATGGTGGAAGGGGCAGAAGTTTATGTCTTTGATTCGGAGATCAGCTGCATGGTGCAGGGCTTCTATGTTATTGAAGCTGCGAGAATGGCTCTTGAAGGTAAAGATGCAAATTCCATCATGAACCGCCTGGAAGAAATAAAAAGTAGTGAACCGGAAGCGTATTTTATGGTAGATGATTTGAGCCATCTTCATCGTGGAGGACGATTAAACGCAGCACAGCTAGTAGTTGGCAATCTTCTCCAAATAAAACCTGTTCTTACTTTTAAAGATAAAGTGATCGTTCCCTTTGAAAAGATCCGCACAAGGAAAAAGGCATTTAACCGAATTCTTCAGTTGTTCGATCAAGATGCTGTAAAGGGAAAAAAGATCAAAGCAACCGTTATCCATGCGAATCAACCGGAAGAAGCCGAGAAGCTAAAAGAGGAAATTACCTCTAAGTATCCAAATGTTGACGTATCGGTCAGTTACTTTGGTCCTGTTATTGCCACGCACCTTGGTGAAGGGGCACTAGGATTGGGCTGGTATCATGTATAAATTAATTTACATATCATTGGAGGCAACATCATGAAGTTCGCCTCCTTTTTATATGAAGGCCAAACGTTACTGGTTCCTGAAAAGCTTTCCAGTAAAGAAGTAATAGTAGATTCCCCTGTAGCTTCAATCAGCCAAATCCCTTATTGGGATACCCCTCCTGTAACTCCTTCTTTCACTTACTCAAAGCAAATACAACGATATCTTAGCGGCAAACAGTTGCTTTTGGAAGAGCTCCCTTTCTCAATAAATACAATCTATGAGCATTACTTGAATGGATACATAACGTTTGTAAAACCTATCAATCAACTAAATGAACGTTTTTACTGCACAAGGTGCGGGAATGATAAGGCCAATTTGTTCGCTTCTTTCCTATGTGCCAGGTGTGATAGGGAATGTATGTATTGCCGGAATTGCATCATGATGAAGCGGATCAGCCAGTGTACTCCATTGGTAGAATGGGTAGGACCAGAAATGTTGTTTGGGAATGAAGATTATAAAATGGAGTGGAACGGAAAACTTTCTAAAGGACAAAAGACTGCCGCTGACTTATTTGTAAAGTGTATTGGAAGCCGTGAAAAATTACTGATATGGGCTGTTTGCGGGGCTGGAAAAACAGAAGTATTATTTGAAGGGATTTCGGAAGCACTCAGTAAGGGACAAAGCATTTGCCTGGCAGCTCCGAGAACAGACGTAGTGATAGAATTAGCACCAAGAATTAAAAAGGCTTTTCCAATGGTGGAAGTAGTTTCTTTACATGGAGGGAGCGAAGAACTACAAGAAAGAGGCCAAATTGTAATTTCTACAACCCATCAGCTGTTAAGATTTAACAATCATTTTGACTTAATGATTGTAGATGAAGTGGATGCGTTTCCGTACTCTATTGACGATTCATTAAAATTTGCTGTTTTAAAAGCGGGTAAAAATGATGCAACTGTAGCTTATCTAAGTGCAACTCCCGATAAGGACTTGAGGAATAAGGCAGATGTGGGAGAGATAACATCGGTCCGCATTCCAGCGAGATATCACGGACTTCCATTGCCTGTACCTGCGTTTAGATGGTGTGGAAATTGGCGAAAACATCTGAAAAGAGGAGCGATACCGGAGCAAGTTAACAATTGGCTAACTGAGCAGATTGCAAAGAATAGCCAGGTGTTTTTGTTTGTACCCTCAGTTAACTTGCTTGAAAGCGTGTTTGATAGTGTGAAACTTAAGCTTCAGAATGTGGAGACTGTGCACGCTGAGGATCCTGGCAGGCATGAAAAGGTAAAAAGATTTCGTGAAGGAAAAACTTGCGTATTGATTACAACTACTATTTTGGAAAGAGGCATAACGGTCTCTAATGTCAGTGTAGGAGTATTAGGAGCGGAGGATAACATTTTTACAGAAAGCGCCCTCGTTCAAATCTCTGGAAGGGCTGGCAGAAGTGCGGATTATCCGACCGGAGATGTTGTTTTCTTTCATTATGGTAAAACTTCTTCAATGATAGGAGCAGAGAACCATATCCAATCGATGAACGAGGAGGCGAAAAGAAAAGGATGGATATCTTAACAGGTGATCATTATTGTTTATGGTGCGAGGGTAGATATTTCAATGACTTTAACTGGCGTTATCTTTTAGGAATGTCGACTAACGATGGTATTTGCTCTGAATGCAGGGAGTCATTGCTATCTATTTCCGGGGAAATATGTCGTATTTGTGGTAGGATGCTCAACAATTTGTCGAAGGAATTCAGAAAAGGAGAGCTTTGCCTTGATTGCATCAGGTGGGAAGATGAGCCGGGATGGGCTGGAGTGCTTGTTAAAAATAGATCTGTTTACCAATATAATGATTTTCTAAAAGGCATTTTGTCTCGCATTAAATTTCGAGGTGATGCTGTGATGGTTTCTCCATTTATGTCCCCTCTAAAAACTCTCTTCAAATTAGAATTCCCGAATGATGTTATTGTTGTCCCTATTCCTTTAAGCAGTGAACGATTGTATGAACGAGGGTTCAATCAGGCGAAGGTTTTAGCGGAATTGCTTGATGTCCAATTAAAAGAGATTTTGATCAGAGATTCCCATGAAGGAAAACAGAGTAAAAAGAACAGAAGGGAAAGGCTTGCTGTAATAAACCAATCGCTCTTTAAGTGCATAGATAATGTTGATTTAGAAGAAAAAAACGTCCTTTTGGTAGATGATATCTATACTACTGGCGTTACGATAAGAAACGCAGCTAAAGAATTGTTGAATAAGGGGGCCAACAAAGCATACTCTCTTACTGTTGCAAGGGGATGAACGGCTTTGTCGAAAAGTATTTGTCCGGTACGCTAAGATTCGCCCATAATCTACAAAATCACCCCTTTGACGAACGAGATAGCAAGGCTTATAGTTGAAGTGTGGCAAGGCCGCAAAGATTTTTGAAGGGAATGTGAATTGATGCAAGGAAAAGTAAAATGGTTTAATGCAGAAAAAGGTTTTGGATTTATCGAGCGTGAAGACGGAGATGACGTTTTCGTACATTTCTCCGCGATCAACATGGACGGCTTTAAATCCCTTGAAGAAGGACAAGAAGTACAGTTTGAAATCGTAGAAGGAGCTCGCGGCCCTCAAGCTGCAAATGTGGAACGCATTTAATAGACCTTTCTAATATTCAAACGATACCCCTGGACTAATTAGTTCAGGGGTTTTATTTTTGTTAACCTTTCCTGTTACATGTAAGAATTTTTACACGAAATAAAACTTTTATTTAAAGGATTGATAATTCATTTAACACTTTTTCAAAAGATACAGATAGCTTTTTTGTGAATTAACAAGAAAGCTATAATAATGAATAATATTGTTTTTCTGGTTTTTAATATCTTAGAAAATGAGACAACGAAGCGATACCTCTATGCTCTTCCAATGACCAGATTCTTATTATTGTCGGAGGTGGAAAAGCTTGTATGTAAGCATTCGAGAACACATAACAAGCGCGAGGACTGCAAAGCTGAATAAAAGTTAACAACCCTCTCTGACAGAGCCAATAAGAAAGTAACTAATTTCTATGACACATCTCACCTTTTTTGTGAAAAACATGTCGAACTGGTAAAGAAAAAGTGAAAAGAATGTCAAAAATAATTACAAGTTTGTGAAGGTATTGGGGTAGGGAATATCGAAAAATATAAGTATACGGAAGGAGGAGTTCTACATGATGAATTTTAACATTCGCGGAGAAAATATTAAGGTGACACCAGCTTTAAGAGATTATACTGAAAAGAAAGTAGGTAAGCTAGAACGTTACTTTGATACTGCACCGAATTCAGATGTGAACGTCAATATGAAAGTATATAACGAACAACAGATGATCGAGGTAACAATTCCGATGCCGAACCTTTTGCTTCGAGCAGAGGAAGAACACGCTGATATGTATGCAGCAATCGATCTTGTTGTTGAAAAGCTTGAAAGACAAATCCGTAAACATAAAACGAAAGTTAATCGCAAGTTTCGCCAGGAAGGCAGCGTAAAATATATGTTCCGTAATGATACGAGCATTCCGGTTGAGGAAGACGAGGATTTAGAAGTTGTAAAGAAAAAGCGTTTTACCCTCAAACCGATGGATGTAGAGGAAGCGATTTTACAAATGGATATGCTGGGCCATAATTTCTACGTTTTCTCTAATGCTGTTAGTGGAGATACAAATGTTGTATATAAACGCAGAGATGGAAAATATGGTTTGATTGAAAAAGACGAATAGAAGTACTAGAGCGCAACCCATAGGGTTGTGCTCTTTTGCTGTTGAACACTAAAATAAATGGATCTATTCGCATGGTTTGTTGTTAATAAGATTCACAATAGAGAGGAACTGCGACGCCAGTTACTGCTGACTGATACGTCGCGCTGAGCCTCCTCGTTCGCACGAAACGCCTTTCTGGTTTTGGCTCACCCACCACACGAAGAAAATGTGATGTTCATTTTCGAGGAGTCTACGTGTACTTCCTTCGCCGATCGGTGCTTTGACTTCCACATCATTGAAAAACGTCAATTGATTGGTGCAGGGGGCAGCCGACTCCTGCGGGAAAAGCAACAGCTGAAGATCCCACAGGAAGCGGTTTTTGCTGAGGAAGCTGAAGCGTTGCCCGCGGAAAGCGAACTGCCGGAGCAGAAATCAATGCTGTAATTGCGTCGCAGTTTATCGCTTTTGTGCAAAAACAACAATCTTTTAGAAAAGAGCCAGGTTAATAATTCAAAACAAGCTTAATTGGATAATAATGTTAAAATATAGGGCGGGCATTGTTAATTTCCTTGTATGGAGTGGAGGGAATTGTTAAAATGAGTACATGTATTAATAGTAATGGGATTAATTTTAAGCAATATAGATCTTTCATCCATTCCTTACAGAAAGAGGAGCGCGTTAGTTATGATAGGTATATTGAAGAAAATATTGCCAAACAGCAATGAACGTCAGTTAGGTCGTTTACAAAAGATTGCAGATCAAGTTGAAGCTTTTTCCGATGAGATGAAGAAGAAATCGGATGAAGAGCTTAAGAATAAAACGGAAGAATTTAAATCGCGTATTGAAAAGGGAGAAAAATTGGACAAGATTCTTCCTGAAGCGTTTGCTGTTGTTAGAGAAGCCGCTGAGCGTGTTTTGAAGATGCGGCCGTATCCGGTACAGATCATGGGTGCTGTCTCCCTTCATGAAGGCAACATCTCTGAAATGAAAACCGGTGAAGGTAAAACACTGACAGCTACGATGCCTGTTTACTTAAATGCTTTAACAGGTAAGGGCGTCCATGTCATTACGGTCAATGAATATCTCGCAAGCCGTGATGCAGAAGAAATGGGCGAATTATATAATTTCCTTGGACTGTCTGTTGGTTTGAACATCAGCGGATTGTCTAAGGAAGAGAAAAAAGAAGCATACGATGCGGATATCACTTACGGAACAAACAACGAGTTTGGATTTGATTATTTAAGGGATAATATGGTCCTTTATAAGGAAGAGATGGTGCAACGCCCTCTTCATTATGCAATCATTGACGAGGTTGACTCCGTATTGATCGATGAAGCGAGGACCCCTTTAATCATTTCCGGTTCTGCTGAAAAGTCTACTGTCCTTTACACACAGGCCAATACGTTTGTCAGAACTTTGAAAGAAGAAGAAGATTATACGATCGATATAAAGACAAAGAACGTCCAGCTTACTGAAGAAGGTATCACAAAGGCTGAACGATTCTTTAACATCGACAACCTATATGATTACAAGCATGTTGCTTTAAACCATCATATTAACCAGGCGCTTAAAGCCAATGTTATTATGCTTCGCGATACCGACTATGTTGTGCAGGAAGGCGAGGTTGTGATCGTTGACCAGTTTACAGGTCGTTTAATGGCAGGACGCCGATACAGCGATGGACTTCACCAGGCGATTGAAGCAAAAGAAGGCCTGGAAATCCAGCGTGAAAGTATGACGCTTGCTACGATCACATTTCAGAACTATTTCCGTATGTATGAAAAGCTTGCCGGTATGACCGGTACGGCAAAAACTGAGGAAGAGGAATTCCGTAACATCTACAATATGAACGTTATTGTGATCCCGACGAATAGACCGATTATTCGTGAAGACAACCCTGACCTCGTTTATAAGTCTACTATAGGAAAATTTAAGGCAGTGGCGGAGGAAATAGCTGAGCGCCATAAAAAAGGGCAGCCGGTCCTTGTGGGTACAGTTGCAGTAGAAACTTCAGAGTTAATCTCAGATGTCTTGAAGAAGAATAAAATACCTCATAATGTGTTAAATGCGAAAAATCACGGGCGTGAGGCTGAGATCATAGAGAACGCCGGGCAAAGAGGCGTGGTTACGATCGCAACAAACATGGCCGGCCGTGGTACGGATATTAAACTTGGTGAAGGCGTAAGAGAGCTTGGCGGATTATTCATTCTTGGAACAGAGCGCCATGAAAGCCGTCGTATCGATAACCAGCTTCGAGGTCGTTCCGGTCGTCAGGGAGATCCGGGTGCATCACGCTTCTACATTTCGATGGAAGACGAGTTAATGCGCCGTTTCGGTTCTGAAAATATGATGAACATGATGGATCGCCTGGGCATGGAAGAAGATCAGCCGATTGAAAGCAAACTTGTCTCAAGAGCAGTTGAATCTGCACAAAAACGTGTAGAAGGTAACAATTTCGATGCCCGTAAGCAGTTGCTTCAATATGACGATGTGATGCGCCAGCAACGCGAGGTTATCTATAAGCAAAGAGCAGAAGTGCTTGAATCAGACAACTTACGTGAAATAGTTGAAGAAATGATCCACTCTGTTGTAGAGCGCCTTGTACGGATTCATACACCAGAGCAAGAAATTGAAGAAGATTGGAATTTGCAGGCGATCGTGGATCATGCTAACGGTACGTTTATGTATGAAGGAATGGTTACGGTTGATCAACTGAAAAAGCTTGATCCGGAAGAAATGATCGAGCTTTATATGGAAAAAGTAAAAGAAATCTATGATGAAAAAGAACAGCAAATTGAGCCAGAACGCCTGCGCGAATTTGAGAAAGTTATCGTACTTCGAAGTGTTGACCGCAAATGGATGGATCATATCGATGCGATGGATCAATTGCGTCAGGGAATCCACCTTCGTGCATACGGCCAGAACGATCCGCTAAGAGAATATCAATTTGAAGGATTCCAAATGTTCGAAGATATGGTCGCCGAGATCGAGGAGGAAGTTGCAACTTATGTTATGAAGGCACAGATCGAAAGCAACCTTCAGCGTGAAAAGGTTGCCGAAGGAAAAGCAGTGAATCCTAAGGAAGAAGGAAGCACAAAGAAAAAGCCTGTCCGCAAAAAACAGGACATCAAACGAAATGACCCATGCCCGTGCGGAAGCGGCAAAAAATACAAAAACTGCCACGGAGCAAATGCGTAAGAACGTAGGGTAGGTGCATCAGCATCTACCTGTTCTTTCGATTAGAAAGTGGTCGATTTCGTGAGTGGCTTCACTTTCAGGAAGAGCGAAAAAGCTTATCTAGTTAATGCAGGTTTTAGAATAATGTTAAAAAGCTATAATAAAGTACTAATGACAATGATTAGATGAGGTGTTCAATATGGAATTAGCTGAAATTAAAAGTGAACTTCAAACCATCGAGAAACGATTAAATGACTTCAGGGGGTCTCTTTGACCTCTCGACTAAAAAGGAAAAAATCGCTGAACTAGATGAACAAATGACATCTCCCGACTTCTGGGATGACCAGAACGCTGCACAGTCTGTTATCAATGAATCTAACGCGATCAAAGAGATGGTCAATCAATTTGAAGAGCTTCATGAAAAATATGAGAATCTTGATGTTTCATACGAGCTTGTAAAAGAAGAAGAAGATCAGGATTTGCGTTCAGAGCTTGAAGAAGAAATCACGACTCTAAAAAAAGAATTAAACGATTATGAGCTAACTCTACTATTAAGTGAGCCCTATGATAAAAACAACGCGATTCTCGAGCTGCACCCGGGGGCAGGAGGAACAGAGTCTCAGGATTGGGCTTCCATGCTCCTCAGAATGTATACAAGATGGGCGGAGAGAAAAGGCTTTAAAGTAGAAACGATGGATTACTTGCCTGGAGATGAAGCCGGTGTTAAAAGTGTAACCCTGTTGATCAAGGGACATAACGCATATGGTTATCTTAAAGCGGAAAAGGGAGTTCATCGTCTCGTTAGAATTTCTCCTTTTGATTCAAGTGGAAGAAGGCATACTTCCTTCGTATCGTGTGAAGTAATGCCGGAATTTAATGATGAAATTGAAATTGATATCAAAACAGAAGATCTTAAAATCGACACGTATCGTGCCAGTGGTGCAGGCGGCCAGCACGTAAACACTACTGACTCTGCCGTGCGAATCACTCATCTGCCTACAAATGTAGTAGTGAGCTGCCAAACAGAACGCTCTCAGATTAAAAACCGGGAACGGGCAATGAAGATGCTGAAAGCAAAACTATATCAGAAGCGAATAGAAGAACAGGAAGCCCAGTTGGCGGAAATTCGTGGTGAACAAAAAGAAATAGGCTGGGGAAGCCAGATCCGTTCTTACGTTTTCCACCCATACAGCCTTGTTAAAGACCATCGTACAAATACAGAAATCGGAAACACACAGGCGGTAATGGATGGTGAGCTCGATCCGTTTATCGATGCTTACCTTCGTTCAAAATTAAATAATGAAGCAAAGTAGCCTCTAGTTTATAGAGGTTATTTTTTTTGGCTTTACAAAAGATAATAGGAAGAACAGATGATAAAAAGACGAAAAAATCAATCAATTTTCACCTCTTTACCACGTTGATTTGACGCTGTTTACACTAAAAAAAGCCGGTGATATACTCAATAAGGTTTGCTTAAACAGAACAGGACAAGCACCTAAGAATACGGACAATTAAGCGGTGATAAAAATGATGATGGCGATGAAAAAGAAATATACTACAATGGATCCTAAATTACATGTAACCCTGGAATATATTTATGTATTGATCGGTTCAGCGTTTGTCGCTCTGGCTTTTAACCTTTTTTTGCTGCCCAATCAAATCGCATCGGGCGGAGTAAGTGGAATAAGTACAATTCTATATGGAGTGTTTCAATGGAAACCTTCCTACGTTCAGTGGGCATTTAACATTCCTTTGTTTATTAGCGGCGTTATTTTACTTGGACGGCAGTTCGGAGCCAAAACCCTTGTTGGTACACTTTTTCTCCCGTTTGTCGTTTATTTATCGGAAGATTTCCCTGCAGTTACCCTCGATCCGCTTTTGGGAGCGCTGTTTGGCGGAATCGGTGTTGGGATCGGTCTGGGTATTGTGTTCCGCGGAAAAGCATCAACAGGCGGAACGGATCTGGCAGCTCAAATTATCCATAAATATACTGGATTTTCACTTGGTGCCTGTGTTTTCATGATCGATGGACTGATTGTCGCAACTTCTGCGTTTGTTTTCAGTTTTGAACAGGCTTTATATGCTTTGATCGGTATGTACTTGACAGGGAAAACGATTGATATCGTCCAGTTAGGCTTCAGTTATTCTAAGATGGCTCTTATCATTTCTGAAAAAGAAGACGAAATGAGAAAGGGAATCTTCGAAGTAGTCAACAGGGGAGTAACGCAGATTTCTGGAAAAGGCGGTTTTACTAATGACGAGCGCCCTATCTTAATGTGTGTTGTGAATCAAAATGAGGTTACTAAATTAAAGCAGGTTGTAAAAGCGGTTGATCCATCAGCATTTGTAATCGTGGCAAGTGCAACCGAGGTGCTTGGTGAGGGGTTTAAAAGAGAATAAAAGTGGAAGATCTGGTTAACCTATCAAAGAAATGCTTGAGTATAGGAGTGAGTAGGCATGGCAAAGAAACTTTTGTCGATTTTGATGGGAACCTTTCTTGCTTTTTCCCTTGTAGCATGTGGAGGCGGAGATCAAGGTGGCAACGAAGAACCAGACCAGGAAGAACAGGCACCCGATGAAGCGCAAGAACCTGCAGATGAAGGGGAAAATAAGGCTGCTGGATATGATGCAGAAGCTGCCCAGGCACTTTACAACACCAAGTGTTCAAGCTGCCATGGCGACAACCTGCAGGGAAACATCGGACCAAAACTATCTGCAATAGGAAGCAAATATAGTAAGGATGAAATAGTATCTATTATTCAAAACGGCAAAGGGCAGATGCCTGCTGGCCTTGTCGAAGGTGATGAGGCAGATAACCTTGCAGCGTGGTTAGCGGATAAAAAAGAATAACCCCCTAAAAAGAAGCGTTTTTCAACGTTTCTTTTTTGTTACAAAAAGAAATATGGAAAAATAACGTTTTTGTGTCATATTTCGTAGATATTGAAACATAAATGTAATAAAAATTTGTCTTAAAATAGCGAATTTCTTTGTTATAATATCTTTTAGGTAAACAAAGCAATCAATATACTTTTATTAGAGCTAGACATCACGATAAAAACAACGAGAATGCGGTAAGGTGTGATTAAGCTTGATTGAAATGAAAGATGTTTGGAAAACATATCCAAACGGGGTAAAAGCTGTGAATGGCATAGATATTAAAATCGATAAAGGAGAATTTGTTTATATTGTCGGACCGAGTGGTGCAGGAAAATCTACGTTCATTAAGATGATATACCGCGAAGAAAGACCGACAAAAGGACAGATCGTCGTAAATGGTACTGATTTAAGTAAGTTAAAGGAACGTCAGGTACCAAGGCTTAGAAGGCATATCGGCATTGTATTTCAAGATTTTAAGTTGTTGCCAAAACTATCAGTCTACGAAAACATAGCTTTTGCTCTAGAAGTTATTGAAGAAAGTAAGCCAAATATACGTAAGAGAGTTATGGAAGCTCTTGACTTAGTCAGTCTTAAAAATAAAGCCCGCTTTTTGCCAGATGAACTATCCGGAGGCGAACAACAACGTGTTTCGATAGCAAGGGCGATTGTTAACAATCCGGACGTCCTGATAACCGATGAGCCAACAGGTAACCTTGACCCGGAAACAGCCTGGGGAATCATGGACTTGCTTGAAGAAATCAACAACAAGGGTACAACAGTACTTATGGCTACCCACAACAAAGAAATTGTAAACACTATTAAAAAACGGGTTATAGCGATTGAAAGCGGAATGATTGCTCGGGACGAAATAAGAGGTGAATACGGCTATGAAGCTTAGAACATTTGGCCGCCATTGGAAAGAAGGTATTAAAAACCTTGCCCGAAATGGGTGGATGTCATTCGCCTCTGTTTCAGCAGTGACTGTTACACTGTTACTTGTTGGTGTCTTCGTAGCACTGTTATTAAATTTAAATGAAGTTGGCTCTCAAATTGAGGATGATGTTGAGGTCCGGGTGTTTATAGACCTAACAGCTAAAGAACAACAACAAGAAGCGCTTAAACAAAAAATTCAAGGTGTTCCAAAAGTATCTTCTGTAACCTTCCAGTCAAAAGAAGAAGGATTAAAGCAGCTTATAAAAAGCCTTGGAGATGAAGGAAAGGCGTTTTCTTCACTTGAAAAAGAGAATCCGCTAAACGATGTATTTATCGTTAAAACGGCTAACCCACAGGATACAATCGAGGTTGCGAAAGAAGTAAAGAACTTTAAAAGTGTTGAAAAGGTCGAATATGCCAAAGACACTGTGGAACGTTTATTTAAAGTGATGAATGTTTCAAGGAATGTAGGCCTGGGCCTAATTATTGGTTTGTTATTTACAGCTATGTTTCTAATCGCAAACACGATAAAGATTACTATTGTTGCTAGAAAAAGAGAAATTGAAATTATGAAGCTCGTTGGTGCTACAAACTGGTTTATTCGCTGGCCTTTCTTAATTGAAGGAGTATTGATCGGCGTTCTTGGAGCCGTAATTCCAATTTCACTTTTAGTGTTCGGGTATGACTATATTTATACAGAGATCACTACTCGTTATCCGACACTGTTTATTGATCTGTTGCCGGTTTATCCATTCGTACTTCAACTGGCAGGGCTGCTCGTGTTGATCGGCATGATCATCGGAGTCTGGGGAAGCTTTACATCCATGCGTAAGTTTTTAAGAGTGTAAATAACTAGAGATAGATTAAGAGAACAATAAATTCAAGGGAAAATCGGGGGAGGAAAAACATTGAAGCGTAAAGTTTTAGCTGCCGCTCTAACAGTAAGCTTGGGAATGTCTGGACTAACAGCTGCATTTTCACCACAAATTGCAGAAGCAAATTCTAATCAGGAAAAACTAAAGGAAATTCAAGAGAAAAAGAGTCAGAACTTACAAGAACGCCAACAAAAAGAATCAGAAATACAGGGTGTTCAAGAAGAACAAGATAAGGTAGCAGCAGAAATTAAACGATTGGACACTGCTGTTTCGGATGCCGAAAATAAAATTGAAGCAAAACAACAGGAAATTGACCAAACGAAAGAGAATATCGCAAAACTTCAAGAGGAAATTAAAGTCCTGGAAAAACGCATTGCCGAAAGGGACAAGCTTTTAAAAGACCGAGTGAAGGCGATGTATCAAAATGGCGGTACTGTAGATTATCTTGATGTGTTAATGGGGGCTAAAAGCTTCGGTGATTTCCTTGAACGTGTAATGGCGCTTAACACAATTGCAGAACAGGATAAAAATATTCTTGAAGAGCATAAAGCAGACAAGCTTGCTCTAGAAGAGAAAAAAGCGGAAGTGGAAGCACAATTAAATGACCTCGAGCAAAAGCTGGGAGAGTTAGAAAAATTAAAAGCTGATCTCAATGCTAAAAAAGCTGAAAAAGATGCCCTTATGAAGAAACTTGAAAAGCAAGAGGGTGAACTTCACAGTTATGTGGAAGACCTGAAAGAAAATGCTGAAACGTTAAGTGCACAAGAAGCTGCAGTTAAGAAAGAAATTGCACGCCAAAAAGCAGCGGCTGAAGCAGCTGCAAGAAAAGCGGCCGCAGAAAAAGCAGCGAGGGAAGCTGCCGCGGCGAAAAAAGCAAGTAGCAGTAACTCAAACTCCGGTGGAGGAGGGAATGAGCCTGCACCTGCACCAGTTTCATCGCATGTCGGCAACTCTGGCTTTTCATGGCCTACTTCAGGTCGAGTAACATCCCAGATTGGTTCTAGATGGAACAAATTCCATGCGGGAATCGATATTGCAAAATCAGGTAGCGTACCTGTTCGTGCTGCAGCTGCTGGAACTGTTTTCCGCTCTTATCTATCAGGAAGCTATGGTAATGTTGTATTCATCACGCATTATATAAATGGACAAACCTATACGACTGTATATGCACATATGAGAAACCGTGCTGTATCACAAGGCCAAACTGTTTCTGCGGGAACGTACCTCGGTACAATGGGGAACACAGGCCACTCGTTTGGTCAGCATTTGCACTTTGAACTGCACAAAGGTTCATGGAACGCTAATAAAACGAATGCAGTTAATCCTTTAAACTATTTGCCGTAAGCATTCTTTACTAAAAATGGATTTCCCGGAATAATGGAAAACCAAACATAATGAAAACAAGCTCTTCATATAGTAGAATAAAGAGTAAAGGCATCGCATCCTGATGGTGTGATGCTTTTTCTTTAAACAAATGAGGTGAGTGGAATGAAGATACAGGGGAAAATTGTCGCCCTTCTTGTTGTTCTGGCCCTATTTATCGGAGCGGGGGGCACATATGTAGGGCTCTCTTATTTTGGACAAGAAGAGCTGGCTGGAAACAAACTAACCTTTTCAGGTGAAGCTGGAGGAGAGAAAAGCTCAGAAGCCTCTCCTGAAGATTTTAGAAAGATTCAAAAGGCATACGAACTAATAGAAGACAAGTATGTTAAGGACATGGATGACGATAAATTGCTTGAAGGTGCAATCAAAGGGATGGTTGAAACATTAGATGATCCCTATTCTGTATACATGGACCCGGAAACTGCAAAACAGTTTACCCAGTCACTTGGATCTTCGTTTGAAGGTATCGGAGCGGAAGTCAGCATGGAGGGTGGCAAAGTAACGATCGTTGCTCCATTCAAAGATTCTCCGGCTGAGAAAGCTGGCTTAAAACCAAATGATAAAATATTAACGATCAATGGCAAAAGCATTGAAGGACTTGATCTTTATGATGCGGTATTAAAAATCCGAGGGAAAAAGGGAACAACTGTAAAGCTCGGAGTACAAAGACCTGGTGTGTCTGAAACGATGAGCATTGAAGTGACAAGGGATGAGATTCCACTTCAAACAGTATATGCTGACAAACAGGAAAAGAACGGGAAAACGGTCGGCATTATTGAAATCACATCATTCTCTGAGGATACTGCGGAAGAGTTTGCAAAAGAATTAGAAAAGCTTGAGAAAGATGGCATCGATGGATTAGTTATAGATGTGCGTGGAAACCCGGGCGGTTATCTTGATGCAGTTGCATCGATTTCCCAAATGATCATTCCCAATAATAAGCCATATGTCCAAATCGAAGACCGAGATGGGGAAAAACAACGCTCTGTTTCTTCTTTAGAAGAGAAGAAGGACTATCCAATCGTGGGTCTTATCGACAGAGGAAGTGCTTCAGCTTCAGAAATTCTCGCTGCCGCATTAAAAGAAGCAGGAGGCTATGATCTAGTCGGTGAAAAGTCATTTGGAAAAGGGACCGTACAACAAACGGTTGACATGGGAGATGGCAGTAACATTAAATTGACGATGTTCAAATGGTTAACTCCAGATGGAAACTGGATTCATAAAAAAGGTATAAAACCAACTGTCGAAGCAAAACAACCGGATTACTTCTATGTAAATCCATTGACAATAGAAAAACCATTAACGTTCGATATGAACAGTAAACAGGTTGAAAGTGCTCAAAAAATGCTAAAGGGCCTCGGATATGAGCCAGGACGTTCAGATGGTTATTTTAATGAAGAAACCGTAACAGCTGTAAAGGCGTTCCAAAAAACACAGGGTCTTTCAGTTACAGGGAAAATCGACGAAAAGACAGCTGCAAGTCTGCAAGAAAACATCATTGAAACAATTAAAGATAAGAAAAACGATCTTCAATTGAAAACGGCAATCCAGCTTGCAACTGAAAAATAAAAATAAGTCCGTGGGGCAACCTGCGGATTTTCTTTTTCTCTCAGTAAAAAGTGATTGCTTTCATTCACACTGTTATCTGTTAAAATATATCTATACATAACAGAACGTGAGTAAATCGTGGCTTGCGAAAACATAGATAGAGTTATTTTTGGAGGAGAGCATAATGGCAGAACTTTTGTTAACATCCTTGCTAAAAGGAATCGTATCGTTCCTTATAAACCCGCTTTTTTACCTGATAATCATCGCTGCTTTTTGGCTTGGAATTCAACGGGTGAAAAGAGAAAGGCTGGACTTTCATACTCGAGTTTACGGTGTTTTAGATGATGTATTTATTACTATGACAGCAGGATTAGGAATCGGACTGGTTCTCTCCGCGTTCTCGGTAGCACTGGGTATCACCCTTCCCTTTGGTACAATCGTGTTACTCTCTCTATGTACAATTCTCTTGCTGGCCATACAACAGATACGTTTTTTATCACCGGCATTTATATTTATTTTGCCGATTGTGGCAGCTATCTTTTTACAACCATTTAATACTGGGATCGAACTTTTGGATAAATGGGTTGCAGATCTCCCGGAAACATCTATATCAGGCTTGATTATCCTTTTAGGATTTTTAATCATTGCAGAAGGCTTCCTGGTTTGGACTAACGGGAAAGTAAAAACATCTCCTAAACTCATTCACAGTAAACGGGGAAAGGTTGTCGGAGCACACGAAGTAAGGCGAGTCTGGCTTTTACCGTTCTTTCTTCTATTGCCTGTCGGGAACCTGACTGCAACTGACTGGTGGCCGCTTTTAAGCTTTGGCAATGAAACGTTTGCTTTCATCGCTGTTCCCTTTGGGATTGGATTTCAAAAGCTGGTGCATCATACCCTTCCAGCTGAAGCGATGCGCTTGAATGGTTTGCATCTTGTTGTTCTTGGTGTTATTGTTTTCGGAACCTCTCTGGCAGGTCATCTTACAGGAATGCAATGGCTGGCCGTTACAGCTGCGATAGTTGCAATTGTTGGCCGTTTAGCTATTCTTATCTACCATAGAGGAATGAATAAACCAGCTTATTTCAAAGAGCAAAATGAAGGGTTGGTTATTCTTGGAATCATTCCGGGATCCCCGGCTTCTAAGATGAATTTAAAAGTTGGTGAAGTCGTGCAGAAGGTTAATGGCCAGCTTCTACATGAAGAATCTGATTTTTATCAGGGGTTACAACGAAACGCTGCATTTTGCAAATTAGAGGTACTCGATTATAATGGGGAAGTGCGCTTTGAACAACGAGCCCTTTATCATAACGAGCATCATGAACTTGGATTGTTGTTCGTTCATGCAAGGAAACATAAACGGGCATCGGGGCAATAGAGAGGGGAAACGTTTTTCATGTTAGAATTACTCATTGCGGCGCTGTTGCCAGCAATCGTGGTTATTTTATTTACAAGGGTCACTTATAATAAATATGTAAGTTTTGTGCTGTCGCTTATACTCATGTGGGCGCTTTTTGATGGGCTGGAGCAGCCTCTTTATTTACAGGCCATCACCGTAGTCTCAGCAATAATCGGCTTTGTCTATTCTCACAAGATCGAACAAAAACAGAAGAACAGAATTAAAAAATAGGCGCCTATTTCTATGAAATAGACGCCATTTTTACCGTATAGAAAAAGGATAACTTTTTAGCAAAGGAGAATGCTCGACGTGTTTTCTTTATGATCTCTTTGCTCGTAGACTATTAAAAGTAAATAAAGTAAATAAAGCCAGTGCATAGACTGCAAGAATGACCAAGCCGATAACAGGAACACCCAAAAGCTTCGACAAAACACTAAGAAACGTTGCGAGATACAGGATGCTTAAGAAAAATTGGATTCTTCGGTTAGCATAAAGTGTTGTTAAACTAGCGCCGACCTGGGCACCGACGAGAGCGCCGAGAACTAGTGCTACTCCCAGTGTAATATTGATGGTTGCAGAAAATACGTAAGAGATGAATCCTGCAGTTACGATAAAAAAGATGCTGACAAGAGAAGTGCCAACAGCCATCCGAGGCGGAAATCCAAGGAACTTGATCATTAACGGCACCATGATAAAACCGCCGCCAACCCCCAGGATTGATGAAGCAAGTCCGGCAACAAATCCTATTAATGCAATCTTTGGAATCGAATCAGACATCGTTTGTTTGATTGATTCCGAGCGGCTGCTTTTCAACATCGACAGAGCGAAATATCCCAATAAAATTAAGTAGAGAATTGGGATAACAATGTCGTCATATCCTAATTCTTCTATTTTTAATACGAACGGAAGTGCCACCTGGGTTGCTGCCATTCCGCTTAACCCAAGGATTACGGCCGGCTTGAAACTGATATTGCCGTATTTATAGTGGCGAACCATGCCGGAAACCGAGGTGCTCATCGAATAAAGCAAGCTTGTAGCTACTGCATTTATAGGAGGAAAACCTAACAGCAACAAAACCGGTGTTAAGATAAAACCTCCCCCAACACCAAAAAATCCTGATAAAATTCCAATTGAAATCCCGAGCGGAAGCGCCCACAAAAAAACCATCACCAAAAATCCTCTCATATCCAAGTCTGATAGTTTTAGAATACCTTAAACAAAGGAAAAGAAAAAGAAAGGCGTTTTACGGCGATACAAAGATCTTGGCATCTTTAATAGGGACAACGAAGCGATACTTCTTTGCTCTCCCCTAAAAAGAGATGTAGAATCTCTTTTGATAGAGCGAAGCGACAGTCGGGAGAGCAAAAATGCCAACCCGCTCATCAAAAACGCGAATATCAGTTCGATTTATTTGCGGAATATACTCCAACCTGTGATATAATAAATGGCATGATATCTGATATACGGAGGGCTGCTAACGTGCAAAATAATAAATTTGAATTGGTTTCTAAATATCAGCCTGAGGGCGACCAGCCCAAAGCGATCAAAGAACTGGTCGCGGAGGTAAACCAAAATAAAAGGCATCAAACCTTGCTAGGTGCGACCGGTACCGGTAAAACCTTTACGATGTCGAACGTCATTAAAGAAGTAAACAAACCAACGTTGATCATAGCCCACAACAAAACACTAGCAGGACAACTCTACAGTGAATTCAAAGAATTCTTTCCAAACAATGCGGTTGAGTACTTTGTCAGTTATTATGATTACTATCAACCAGAAGCTTATATACCACAAAGTGATACGTTTATTGAAAAAGATGCAAGCATAAACGATGAAATAGATAAACTGCGACACTCCGCAACGTCTTCCTTATTCGAGCGGAACGATGTTATTATCATCGCGAGTGTTTCATGTATATATGGTTTAGGTTCTCCGGAAGAATACCGAGAACTCGTGCTTTCCTTGCGTACGGGAATGGAATGGGAGAGGGACGCCTTATTAAGGGAGCTTGTAGACATCCAGTACGCGCGTAACGATATCAACTTTACCCGCGGGACATTCCGAGTACGCGGCGATATTGTTGAAATCTTTCCTGCATCCAGGGATGAACATTGTATCCGTGTTGAATTTTTCGGCGATGAAATCGATCGGATCACAGAAGTAGATGCGTTAACAGGTGAGATATTAGGTGAAAGGGAACATGTAGCGATCTTCCCGGCTTCCCACTTCGTAACCCGTGAGGCGAAGATGAAGCTTGCGATAGAACGGATCGAGAAAGAGCTTGAAGAACAGCTCAAGCATTTGCATGAAGAAGGAAAGCTGCTCGAAGCACAACGGTTGGAACAGCGTACACGCTACGATATCGAAATGATGCAGGAGATGGGATTTTGTTCAGGGATCGAGAACTATTCGCGCCACTTAACATTAAGAGGCCCAGGATCGACGCCTTACACGCTGATGGACTTCTTCCCGGATGATTTTCTATGCATTATCGATGAATCCCATGTAACTCTTCCGCAAATCCGTGGAATGTATAACGGGGACCAGGCACGTAAGCAGGTACTCGTGGAACATGGTTTCCGATTACCTTCAGCTAAAGATAACAGGCCGTTGAAGTTCGAGGAGTTTGAAGAAAAAGCTCATCAATGCGTATATGTTTCTGCGACACCTGGGCCTTATGAGAATGAGCATTCTCCAAAAATGATCGAACAAATCATCCGCCCGACGGGATTACTTGATCCGACGATCGATGTTCGTCCGATCGAAGGGCAGATCGATGACTTGTTAGACGAAATTAATACCCGGGTAGAGAAAAATGAACGCGTACTTGTAACAACACTAACGAAAAAAATGTCTGAAGATCTGACTGATTACCTGCAGGAAATGGGTATAAAGGTAAGGTACCTACATTCTGAAATAAAAACACTGGAACGGATCGAGATCATCCGTGACCTTCGCCTGGGAGTATTCGATGTTCTTGTTGGGATCAACCTGTTGAGGGAGGGTCTGGATATTCCAGAGGTTTCGCTGGTTGCGATTCTTGATGCAGATAAGGAAGGCTTCCTCCGTTCACAGCGTTCGTTGATCCAGACGATCGGACGTGCTGCCCGAAATTCCAACGGACATGTTATTATGTACGCTGATAAAATAACAGATTCAATGAATACGGCTATTGAGGAAACTGGACGCCGCCGAACAATCCAGCAGGAGTTTAACGAGAAACATGGCATCACACCTCAGACGATCCAGAAAGAAGTACGCGATGTAATTCGAGCGACAGTTACTGCTGAGACCGATGAGGAGTTTAAAGAAGCACCTAAGATCGGCAAGATGACAAAGCAGGAACGAGCGAAAGTAATAGAAAATGTCGAGAAGGAAATGAAAGAAGCGGCCCGCGAGTTGAATTTCGAACGTGCTGCGGAATTAAGAGACTTATTATTAGAGCTTAAAGCGGAAGGATGACGAAAAGATGGCTATTGAAGAAATCGTCGTCAAGGGCGCCAGAGCCCACAATTTAAAAAATATAGACATCACAATTCCAAGAGACAAGCTTGTTGTTTTAACAGGCTTGTCCGGTTCAGGGAAGTCCTCTCTTGCATTCGATACGATATATGCAGAGGGACAGCGTCGCTATGTGGAATCATTGTCTGCATATGCAAGGCAGTTTCTCGGCCAGATGGATAAACCGGATGTTGATTCGATCGAAGGACTTTCACCGGCAATCTCGATCGACCAGAAAACAACGAGCCGGAACCCGAGATCTACAGTAGGAACAGTTACGGAAATTTATGATTACCTGAGGCTTCTTTTTGCACGAATAGGTAGACCCGTTTGTCCGCGCCATGGAGTTGAGATTTCCTCGCAGACAATCGAACAGATGGTAGACCGTATCCTGGAATATCCTGAACGGACAAAGCTGCAAATCCTGTCACCGATCGTGTCTGGAAGAAAAGGCGAACATGTAAAGATTCTAGAGGATATAAAAAAACAGGGTTATGTTCGTGTAAGAGTAGACGGGGAAATGAGGGAAGTTGCTGATGAAATAAAGCTTGAAAAGAATAAAAAACATTCGATCGAGGTTGTTATCGACCGAATCGTCGTAAAGGATGGCGTGCAATCCAGGCTTGCGGACTCTTTAGAGACTGCTCTTAACTTAGCTGGAGGACAGGTTATCGTCGATGTGATCGGCGAGGAAGAGCTGTTGTTTAACCAGCATCATGCGTGTCCGTATTGCGGCTTTACGATCGGGGAACTCGAACCAAGATTGTTCTCGTTCAACAGCCCGTTCGGTGCCTGTCCTTCATGTGATGGGCTCGGATCAAAACTGGAAGTTGACCTTGACCTTGTTGTTCCGGACTGGGATCGGACACTCCGTGACGGGGCGATCGCACCCTGGGTTCCGATCAGCTCCAATTATTATCCGCAATTATTGGAAAGCGTCTGTAACCATTATGGTATCGATATGGATGTTCCGGTAAGTAAACTGCCGCGCCATCAAATGGACAAAGTCCTTTATGGAAGTAACGGAGAGAAAATCTACTTCCGATATCAAAACGACTTTGGCCAGGTGAGGGAAAACAAGATTCCGTTCGAAGGCGTTGTTGTAAACATCGAACGCCGATACCGGGAGACGAGTTCTGACTATGTTCGGGAGCAAATGGAAGGATATATGGCACAGAAGCCATGTCCGACATGTAAAGGACACAGGTTGAAAAAAGAAGCACGTGCCGTGTTAATCAACGGAAAGCATATCGGTGAAACGACTCAAAACTCTATTAAGGAAGCACTCACATTCTTTGAGGAGCTTGAATTAACTGAAAAAGAACGTGCGATTGGGAACATGATCCTTCGCGAGATCAATGATCGGCTTGGCTTCCTTGTGAATGTTGGACTTGATTATTTAACACTCAGCCGTTCTGCGGGTACGCTATCAGGCGGTGAAGCACAGCGGATCAGGCTTGCTACACAGGTGGGATCGAGGTTGATGGGCGTCCTTTATATACTGGATGAACCTTCGATCGGCCTTCACCAAAGAGACAACGACCGGTTGATCCGCACATTAGAAAGCATGCGCGATCTTGGCAACACACTTATTGTCGTTGAGCATGATGAAGATACGATGCTTGCTGCCGATTATATTATTGATATCGGGCCTGGTGCCGGGGCCCATGGCGGTGAAATTACCGCTGCGGGCACACCTGCGGAAATCATGGACGATCCTGATTCCCTAACAGGGCAGTATTTGTCAGGTAAACAGTTTATTCCTGTTCCGAATGAACGAAGAGAAGCTGACGGCCGATTCGTTGAAATTAAAGGTGCAAAAGAGAATAACTTAAAGAACATTAACGCGAAGATTCCGATCGGTCTGTTTACATGTGTAACAGGTGTATCCGGATCAGGAAAAAGTACCTTGATCAACGAAATATTGTATAAAGCACTTGCCCAAAAACTGAACCGTGCAAAAGATAAACCGGGCGAATACAAGGAGATCAAAGGGCTAGAATATCTTGATAAAGTAATCGATATCGACCAGTCTCCAATCGGCCGGACACCAAGGTCGAATCCCGCAACATATACCGGTGTGTTCGATGATATCCGTGACGTGTTTGCACAAACGAATGAAGCGAAGGTTCGCGGTTACAAAAAAGGCCGCTTTAGCTTTAACGTAAAAGGCGGGCGCTGTGAAGCATGCCGCGGAGACGGTATTATTAAGATCGAGATGCACTTCCTTCCAGATGTGTATGTTCCATGCGAAGTTTGCCACGGTAAGCGGTATAACAGGGAAACGCTCGAAATCACTTATAAGGGTAAAAATATTTCTGATGTCCTGGAGATGACCGTAGAAGAAGCGCTGGAATTCTTTAGAAACATCCCTAAGATTAAGCGGAAGCTGCAAACACTTTATGACGTCGGTCTAAGTTATATAAAATTAGGGCAGCCGGCCACTACCGTATCCGGAGGAGAAGCACAGCGTGTTAAGCTTGCTTCGCAGCTATACAAGCGCTCAACCGGAAAGACGCTATATATTTTAGATGAGCCAACAACCGGGCTTCATGTCGATGATATCGCACGTCTGTTAAAGGTTCTGCAGCGTCTAACAGAAAATGGAGACACCGTTTTGATTATTGAGCATAATCTTGATGTTATTAAGACAGCCGACCATTTGATTGATCTCGGACCTGAAGGCGGAGACAGAGGCGGACAAATTGTAGCGACAGGAACGCCGGAAGAGATCGCTAAAGTCGATGAATCGTATACTGGCCGTTATCTCGGCCCTGTCCTGGAGAGAGATCGAAACCGAATGAAAAAGAAAATAAAGCAGAGCGAATCTGTTCGATAATCGACTGTTTCAAAACGTCCGGGATAACTCCCGGGCGTTTGTTGTTTTTATAACTCACTCATAGAAAATTGTTGATTTATATTTTTGTTAAAGGAAGATGCTCTAGTGAAGTTGATTGGAACGGAAGGTGCGAGAATCCAGCGGGAGGAAAGGGACAGGTAAGACCCCGCAGGCGAAGGCCGAGGAGGCTCGCCGCCCGCGGAAAGCGAGCAACCTGGAGTGGAGACCAATAGCTCCCCATCTATGATTTTACAAAAACAGAAATTCAAAAGACCTTCAGTATGGACAAAAAACACAAATTATCCACAATTCTTTATTTGAAATAAACAGGGTTTGCTAGAAGATTTCTCGAATTTTTATTAGAAAGTGAAACTTCTATACGGTTCTTTCCGTAAAAAGTAATAGAGATGGAAAGGGGTATGGAATGATGAATAATGGTGAAAAAATACTGGCGGCACTTTGTTATTTTAGTGTGTTGTTCGCGCCGTTTTTGCTGCCGTTGATCGTTTATTTTGTGGCGGGAGATAAAGAGGTAAGTTACCATGCCAGGAAGGCGTTTGTTTCTCACCTTGTGCCGTTTATAAGTATCCTTCTTGTTGTGTTTTTCTTATTTGGGCAGCATGTTGGGTGGATTATTGGGGCGTTTATCCTGTTTGGGGTTCTTAATTTTGTTATTTTTATATGGAATATTGTTAAGGGAATACAGGTATTGAGGTGGTAAGATAGAGGATTTTCGGGTACAGGATTGTGAGGGCTAAAACCCCAACTTGCTCTCCTGGCGACTCTTATGTGTTAAAAGCTTCTTACATGCGAGCATGACGAAGCTTATAACACAACGAGCCGCATCGCTTCGCTCTTATAAAATAGATTTGCTAATCTATTTTTTTGGAGAGCAATGATGTGTCGCTTCGTGGTCCCTTTTAAAAACAGAATAATTTTAGAAGGCGATTAGAAAGGGATTTTCTGTTGGTCTTAATGGTCTTATTGCTATCTCTCAGTGGGTTTTTGTTTCACAATCATAGAGTTTTACATTCAGTTTAAGGATTCTATTATATGATTCTATTAAAAAGGAGTCGGTTAGGATGAATGAAGAGCGTAAGATGATTTTGAAGATGATTGAAGATGGAAAGATCACGGCAGATGAGGGTGCGAAGCTTTTGGAGGCGCTCGGTACAAAAGAAGATGTAAAATCAGAACAGAAGAGCCATGCAGAAAGTTTTGAGCAGGAGACGAAAACGGCTGATTGGAGCGACCAGTGGAGCAAAGCCGCGAAATCGTCTACCACCAGAGTTTCTAATTTTGTTGAAAGCTTAATCCAGAAGATCAAAGATCTGGATCTTGATTTTAACTTCGGTTCTTATGAAGTTGTACACCATACTTTCCATCAATCGGATGTTTCTTTGAAAAAGCTTGATATAAGTTTAAGAAACGGAGAAATCGTTCTTAAGCCATGGGATCAGAATGAAGTGAAAGTAGAGTGTGAAGCAAACGTTTATCGTGTTTCTTCCGAGGAGGAAGCAAAAGAAAAATTCCTGAACGAAGCAAGCTTCCGAGTCTATGACGACCGCTTTTCTTTTAAAATCGATAGAGCTGACATAAAGGCAACAACAACGGTTTACCTTCCGGAAAGCGATTATGATGATGTTAGGCTCAAAACGTTTAACGGAGATATTACTGGAGAAACTATTCAAGCAAACTTGTTTAAAACAAAAGCTGCAAACGGCCGAATTACCTTTAAGAAGCTTGAAGCGAGAGACATCGAAATCGAAGCGGCAAACGGCGCTATTCTGATTGAAGATGGAGAAGGCGAGATATGCGAGCTTGAAACAGGCAACGGGGCAATTACGATCAAAGGAAAGTTCAACGAGATCGACGCCCAGTCTCTAAATGGTGCTATCCGGGCAACAGTAACGGAACCTCTGTCTGGAAAAGGCGAATTCAAAACGCTAAACGGCAGTATCAACGTTATATTGCCAAAGGGTATGGCTGTAAAGGGTGACCTGAAGTCATCCATCGGTTCAGTAACATGCGACCTGGAAGATATGAAAGTAGTCAGGGAAAAGAAAGAAATGGCTCAGCGTGCGCTCAGGTTTGTTACCAGTGATGAAACAAGCCCATCCTACATGGTCGAGGCAAACTCAAAAGCAGGCGGAATCACTGTTTCGCATGAATAAACCGTATTAAAATTTGTAAGATTGAAGGAGGGATGTGGCATGAAGCAGCTGGCACGTTCACAGGACGATCGGAAGGTAGCAGGAGTACTTGGCGGAATTTCTGATTCCTTGAATATCGATTCAACGATCATCCGTGTTATCTTCGTTATTCTGTTATTTGCAACTGGTTTTTTTCCGTTTGGAATCGCATATATTATAGCAGCGTTTGTGATGCCGAACGAGAGCGAGGTGTAGCCTTTGTTTCGCAGTTGGATCATAAGCTTACTGGTTAACAGCATCGTGCTGGTCGTCGTTGCCGGATTTTTCGATTCGTTCTATTTGAGTGGATTCGGCGCGGCGATTGTAGCCAGTATTATTTTAGCAATCATGAATGTCATCGTGAAGCCGATTTTGATCGTGTTAACACTTCCGGTGACGATTCTGACACTTGGATTGTTTCTTATCGTGATCAATGCGATAACGCTGATGCTGACAGCAGGAATTATGGGGGAGGCATTTTCGATCGATGGATTCGGCATGGCGATTCTGGCCTCGATTTTTATCGGTATACTAAACTTAATGATTCAAAAAGCGGTTGTGGATCCGCTGAAGGAAAAGAAGTAATTTTCTTTATACAGGAGAAGGCGTGCGATTTGGCGATCAAATTCGTACGCCTTTTTCGCTTTATGATTTTTTAATGTTTATCAAGACGGTTCCCAGGGGAAAAGTCATAGAATGAACTATAAATTTTGCAGGATAACATAAGAAAGAAGCAGAAACAGTTAGGTAGAGGTTAATTTCTTACGTTACATACATATCTATTCCAGGAATAGGGGGATTTAAGTTGGAAGAGAAGCTTATTCTTGCGTTAGACCAGGGGACGACAAGCTCAAGGGCGATTCTTTTTAATCAAAAAGGCGAGATTGTAAACCTGGCACAAAAAGAGTTTAAACAACACTTTCCAAATCCGGGCTGGGTCGAGCATGATCCCCAGGAAATTTGGAGCAGTATGCTGTCAGTCATCGCACAGGTTCTTTCGTCTGCCGGAGATATCGATGCCGGAAATATAGCAGCTATCGGTATAACGAATCAGCGGGAAACGACCGTGGTCTGGGATAAAAACACCGGGAAGCCGGTTTATAATGCGATCGTATGGCAATCAAGGCAAACGGCGGACATTGTGGAAGAACTCAAGCAACAGGGATATGGAGATATGGTAAGGGAAAAGACCGGGCTTTTATTGGACGCATACTTTTCTGGAACAAAAGTAAAGTGGATTCTTGATCATGTTGAGGGAACAAGAGAAAGGGCGGAAAGCGGAGAGTTATTATTTGGCACGATCGACACCTGGTTGATCTGGAAGCTTTCAGGCGGAAAAGCGCATGTGACCGATTATACCAATGCTTCGCGAACGCTTATGTATAACATTCATGAGCTCAAGTGGGACGATGAGCTTCTGGAGATGTTAAATGTTCCAAAAAAGATGCTTCCAGAGGTTCGTCCTTCTTCTGAAGTATATGCTGAGACAGTAGATTACCATTTTTTCGGGCATAATATTCCGATCGCTGGGGTGGCCGGAGACCAGCAGGCGGCATTGTTCGGGCAGGCTTGTTATGAAAAAGGCATGGCGAAAAATACATACGGAACCGGCTGCTTTATGTTGATGAACACCGGGGAAAAAGCGGTTAAATCTGATAACGGCCTTTTAACGACTATCGCCTGGGGAGTTGACGGAAATGTCGAATATGCCCTCGAAGGCAGTATCTTTGTAGCCGGTTCAGCAATCCAGTGGCTTCGCGACGGATTGAGAATGTTTGATAACTATCAGGATAGTGAAAAATATTCTGAAAGAGTGGAATCAACGAATGGAGTCTACATGGTTCCTGCATTTGTTGGTCTTGGCACTCCGTACTGGGACAGCGAGGTTCGTGGCGCTGTGTTTGGCCTGACACGCGGCACTTCTAAAGAACATTTTATCCGGGCGACTGTCGAATCCCTCGCTTATCAGACGAGAGACGTGCTCGATGCGATGATCGCTGACTCCGGTATCGAGCTTAAAACACTGAGGGTCGATGGCGGAGCGGTTAAAAATAGCTTTTTAATGCAGTTTCAAAGCGATCTGCTTGGTGTTCCGGTCGAGCGCCCGGTTATCAATGAAACAACTGCCCTCGGTGCTGCATATCTTGCAGGGCTTTCGGTAGGGTTCTGGAAGGACAGAAATGAAATTGCCCAAAAGTGGAAAATGGATAAAGCATTTAAAGTAGAGATGGATAAAGAAAAAAGAGAGAAGCTTTACGACGGCTGGAAAAAAGCCGTTCATGCGGCGATGGCTTTTAAGTAACTTAGAAGCCGCAAAATAACGTTAGCCAACACTCAACAATAGCTTATCTTGAGTGTTGTGTTTTTTTCTAAACCAAATTTTTCACTACAAGTATTTTTTATATAAAGGAGTGGATAGGATGGCGAAGCCTTTTTCAGGATTACAACGAAATGTCATTGCTGATCAAATGATAGATGAAGAGCTAGACGTCCTTGTAATAGGCGGGGGGATAACAGGTGCCGGCATTCTGTTAGATGCTACGGTAAGAGGCATGAACGCGGGATTAATCGAAATGCAGGACTTTGCAGGCGGTACATCAAGCCGCTCTACAAAACTCGTGCACGGCGGCCTTCGATACTTAAAACAGTTTGAAATGAAGATAGTGGCGGAGGTAGGAAAAGAACGGGCGATTGTCTATGAGAATGCTCCTCATGTGACAACACCTGAATGGATGCTCCTTCCGATTTTTAAGGGAGGTACATTTGGAAAGCTTTCTACGAGTGCGGGATTAGCTCTGTATGACCGCCTGGCAGACGTGAAGCGGAAAGAACGAAGAAGAATGCTTAACCGGGCGGAAACGATAAGAAAGGAACCGCTTATCAGGCAAAGGGGATTAAAAGGAGGGGGCTATTATGTGGAGTACAAAACAGACGATGCCCGCCTCACGCTTGAAGTAATAAAAGAAGCAGTATACCGTGGCGGCAAAGCTGTGAACTATATGATGGCGGAAGAGCTGCTCTACGAAGAAGGAAGAGTGAAAGGTGTCAGGGTGAAGGACTTATTGAGTGGTGAGCGAA
Organism: Exobacillus caeni; assembly: GCF_005747095.1. Taxonomy (GTDB): domain Bacteria; phylum Bacillota; class Bacilli; order Bacillales; family Guptibacillaceae; genus Exobacillus; species Exobacillus caeni. The sequence continues at coordinate 223,858 of NZ_SWLG01000003.1, forward strand.
AAAACATAAAGGCAAAGAAGATTGTAAATGCAGCAGGTCCCTGGGTCGATGAGGTACGTGAAATGGACCACTCCAAAAAGGGGATGCACCTATTCTTAACCAAAGGCGTTCACCTGGTATTCGACCAGTCACGTTTTCCACTTCAGCAGGCTGTTTATTTTGATACCCCTTTTGAAGACAACCGAATGATGTTTGCCATTCCAAGAGACGGCAAAACGTATGTCGGAACAACAGATACACAGTATGCAAAAGATCCAATAGATCCGCGTATGACAGAAGAGGACCGGGATTATATTATCGATTCTACTAATTATATGTTTCCAGGGCTCAAGCTCAAACCTGAGTACGTAGAGTCCAGCTGGGCAGGTGTTCGGCCGCTTATTCATGAGGAAGGAAAAGACCCTTCTGAAATTTCCAGAAAAGACGAAGTGTTTATTTCCGACTCTGGCTTAATCACTATCGCTGGAGGGAAGCTGACCGGTTATCGTAAAATGGCTGAGCGTGTTGTAGATATTGCAGCAGAGCAGTTTAAAGAAGAGGGCTATCGAACCTTCCCGGGTACCGAGACAGAGCATATTACTCTTTCCGGCGGTGATGTCGGCGGGGGCAAAGGGTTTGAAACTTATCTAGAAAACAAGGTACAGCAGGGCATAAAAATCGGGTTTACTGCTGAAGAAGCGGGAAAACTGGCAGACCGCTATGGCTCAAACGTTTCTCGAATCTATGAAATCGCACAGACAATGGGTGAAGAGGCGAAGTTTCACAACCTGAGCCTTGAAGTGTTTGTCTCGCTCGTCTACGGCATCGAAGAAGAAATGGTCGCCACTCCGATCGATTATTTCAACCGCCGTACAAGCGCTCTTTACTTTGATATCGATTGGGTGCGTAAATGGAAAGAACCAGTCATTGCATATATGGCAAAACGCTTCAATTGGACAGACAAACAAAAGGATTTTCATCGGGATGTTCTCGAAAAAGAGCTGCACGATGCAGTCGTTCCGTTGAAAAAGAAATAAAAAGAAGGAAAACCAGCATCCAATCAATAGGGTGCTGGCTTTTTTGAGCTAAAAATTAATGAGGATCTGAATCTCAGGACTCTATCAAATACAATCTTATTAGAGCCACAGATAAAGTAAGTTAAAGGTTAACTGCCACTGATTGTAAAGAATCCATCCTAACCTGATACCCACCAACGAACTTTCTTCTCCTTTAAAAATTGAATAAGAATGTCCTGATTTTCCCAACATGATAAAATAGAGATTGTGAATTGGTTTTAATAGCTTGAAACGTGCTAGAATAAGAAAAGATTATTACTGATGCTCACTATCCGGGAGGTAATCATGGTAAAAGTACGAATGAAGGACTTGATTGATAAATTCAACCTTGAACTGATCAGTGGAGAGGAAGGTATTCACCGACCGATTCAAACGAGTGATATTTCGCGTCCGGGCCTTGAAATGGCTGGATTCTTCACTTATTATCCGGCAGAAAGGCTTCAGCTGCTTGGTAAAACAGAGTTATCTTTTTTTTATGGATTAGAAGATCCGCTTAAGCGGAAGGAGCGCATGGATCGTCTGTGTACAGATGAAACGCCTGGAATAATTATTTCTCGTAGTATGGATGTGCCAGAGGAATTAATAGAGGCGTCAGAACGGACAGAAGTTCCGATTCTCCGTTCCAATGTAACGACTACCCGATTAAGCAGCCGGTTGACAAACTTTTTAGAGGGACAGCTTGCACCTTCAACCGCGATACATGGCGTTCTTGTCGACATCTATGGTGTGGGTGTCTTGATAACAGGACAGAGTGGTGTTGGTAAAAGTGAAACTGCGCTGGAATTAGTAAAGAGAGGCCATCGCCTTGTAGCCGATGATTCTGTTGAAATCAAGCAGGAATCAGAAAACACACTGATTGGAAATGCACCTGAACTTATTCAGCATTTATTAGAGATCCGCGGGCTTGGCATTATCAATGTGATGACGCTTTTCGGTGCAGGCGCGATTCGCAATTATAAAAAAATATCGCTTGTGATCACGCTTGAACTCTGGGACCAGAAGAAGGTTTATGACCGGCTTGGCCTGGAAGAAGATATGATGCAGATAATCGATACGAAAATTCCAAGGATGACGATTCCGGTTCGTCCTGGTAGAAACCTTGCCGTTATTATCGAAGTCGCTGCAATGAACTTCCGATTAAAGAATATGGGCATGAATGCAGCCAGGCAGTTTTCAGAGCGTTTGACAAGAGAAATCCAGACAGGTGACTACGAGGATACTGAATATTAAGGGGAAGAAAGAGAGGAAGAACAATGTTAGCAAACATCCAGCCTTTGGATCGTACAGCATTTGAGCTAGGGCCTATTTCTGTTTACTGGTATGGAATCATCATTGCTTTTGGGGCAGTGTTAGGATTGGTTTTGGCGATTCGGGAAAGCAAGCGGCAGGGACTTGAAAAAGATACTTTTGTAGATCTGATTCTATGGGCGGTTCCGATTGCGATTCTTTCTGCAAGAATATATTATGTTATTTTCGAATGGGACTATTACCAGGACCATCCAGGCCAAATTATCGCAATCTGGGAAGGCGGAATCGCCATTCATGGTGCTTTGATCGGTTCTGTTATTACGGCGATTGTATTTACGAAGAACAGGGGGCTTTCTTTCTGGAAGCTTGCGGATATTGCTGCGCCGAGCATTATTTTAGGCCAGGCGATCGGCCGCTGGGGAAACTTTATGAACCAGGAAGCGCACGGCGGACCGGTCTCAAGGGCGTTTCTAGAAAACCTTCATCTACCGGACTTTATTATTAATCAGATGTATATCGATGGAACGTATTATCATCCTACGTTTTTATATGAATCGTTATGGAATATCGTTGGATTTGTTATTCTATTTTTATTGCAGAGGGCAAACTTAAAAAGAGGCGAAGTTTTCCTCAGCTATGTGATCTGGTATTCGATCGGCAGGTATTTTATTGAGGGATTAAGAACAGACAGCTTGATGCTGACTGAAACGCTACGCATCGCACAGGTTATTTCGATTGCGCTGATTCTCGTCAGCGTTGCACTGATTATTTACAGAAGGATGAAACCAGATACAAAAAGGTATTATGAAGCTTGATATCTCTTCGGGAGGGAGAGACATATGAATACATTGAAAAAAGGCACGCTTGCCGGCCTTCAAACAACATGGATACTCGGAAAGATTATCTTTCCGATCACGCTTATCGTCACCATTTTACGATATACTCCGATTCTGGATTGGATCATTACGATCATGACTCCTTTAATGAAGTGGCTCGGCCTGTCAGGGGAAGCGGCAATTCCGCTCGTTATCGGGAATTTCTTGAATTTATATGCAGCGATCGGTGCCATTCTAACGCTTGACCTAACGGTGAAAGAGGTCTTTATTCTTGCAGTTATGCTTTCGTTTTCTCATAACCTTTTAATCGAATCAAGTGTTGCAGCAAGAGTTGGCGTAAAGCTCTGGATCATGATCGCAGTACGTGTGGGCTTAGCGATTATATCCGGATTTATCATTAACCTGGTCTGGCATGGTGGCGGGGAACTCGCCCAAATGGGGCTGATTTCCAACTCTCAGGAAGCTGTAGACAGTTGGGGAGCTATCCTGCTTGAAGGAATTGAAAAGGGATCACTCGGTATTTTGCAGCTTGCACTCATTGTTATCCCGCTCATGATTTTTATCCAGGTGTTAAAGGATTTAAAGTGGCTCGATACATTTTCTCGGTGGGTCGCGCCTTTCACAAGAATGCTAGGAATGAAGGGAAACACGTCGACGACACTTGCTGCAGGACTCTTATTTGGCCTTGCGTATGGAGCGGGCGTAATGATTCAAGCTGCGAAAGAAGATGGTGTTGGCAAGAAAGATCTGCATCTTGCCTTTATTTTTCTTGTAGCCTGCCATGCGGTAGTGGAGGATACCTTAATCTTTGCTCCGCTTGGAATACCGATTATCTGGCTGCTGGTCATCCGGCTTGTTACAGCTATTCTTTTGACGATGGCTGTCGCCTTTATATGGAACCGGAAAGAATTGAGCAACGCACACAGAAAGGAAGCAACATATGAAAATTAACACACTCCTGTTTGACTTAGACGGAACACTTATTAACACCAATGATTTGATCATCGCATCATTTACACATACGCTTGGACAATACTATCCAGAGAAATATTCCAGGGAAGATATTATCGGCTTTATCGGAGAGCCGCTTGTTGAAAGCTTTGCGAGTGTGGATGAAGAGCGCGCGGAAGAAATGGTTGAAGTTTACCGCAAACATAACGTTGAAAATCACGACCTGCTCGTCACTGAGTATGAAGGTGTGTTCGAAACGATAAAAACGCTCCAAGAAAATGGATTTAAACTTGCCATTGTAACTTCTAAAATGCGTAACACGGTAGAGATGGGGTTAAAGCTGACGAACCTTGACCAATTCTTCGATGTTGTTGTGACAGTTGACGACGTAGAAAATCCAAAGCCTAATCCCGAGCAGCTTAACAAGGCGATGGAGCAGCTTGGTTCCAGCCCGGAACAGGCGATGATGGTCGGAGACAGCCAGTTTGATATCCAGGCGGGAAAAAATGCTGGCGTTAAAACAGCTGCTGTCAGCTGGTCGATCAAGGGAAGAGACTTTATTGAAAAACAAAATCCTGATTACCTCTTAGAGAATATGGCTGATTTACTGGATATTTTGGGAGTGAAGTAGCGGATGAGAAACACGGAGCGATACCCGGTAAAAGGAAGCAACGCTCTCTGGCAAATTTACAAGACCGTCCCCTTCTGGAAAGTGGTTAAGAATTTTATCGTTATTCAGATCGCACGCTATACTCCATATTTAAAAATGAAAAACTGGCTGTACCGGACTTTCCTCGGCATGGAGGTAGGAGAGCAGACGGCGTTTGCCCTGATGGTGATGATGGATATTATGTTCCCGGAACGGATCAAAGTTGGACGCAATTCCATCGTCGGTTATAATACAACGATTTTAGCGCATGAATACCTGATCGACGAATATCGGCTTGGGGATGTTGTGATCGGCGATGGAGTGATGGTCGGTGCGAACAGCACGATTCTTCCTGGTGTTACGATTGGGGACGGGGCTATCGTTTCGGCTGGAACACTTGTCCATAAAGATGTGCCTGCCGGGGCATTTGTCGGAGGCAATCCGATGCAGGTTATTTATACAAAAGAAGAACGAGAGAAGACAGAAGGAGCCGAACTCTAGGAGAGTTCGGCTTTATGTATGTCAAGGCGGTTTAACATGTTCCATTCTTATTGTATACTATCTGCCCGTTGATTATCGTCGTTTCAACAGTGTTCCTTAAATCGAAAGGATCACCGCTCCAGATCACGATATCGGCATCTTTTCCTTCTTCGATTGAACCAACTCGATCTTCCACTCCAAGGTGTTGTGCAGCTGTAAGGGTAACTGATTTCCAGGCTTCTTTTTCATCCAGTCCATGCTTGACTGCCATTGCAGCACTTGAAAGCAGGTTTTCGATTCCGATAACCGGGTGATCTGTTGTAATCGATATTGGAACACCTGCTTCAGCAAGTATTCTTGGAGTATTCCATCCTTTATCGGACAGCTCAACTTTGGCTCTAGTAGACATTGTCGGTCCTACTGAAGCATGGAAGCCCTTTTCTGCAATATACTCGGGAATTCGATGTCCTTCGGTACAATGCTCGATCGTTATGTCAATGTCGAATTCTTCGGCAAGCCTGAGCAATGTGACGATATCATCAGCTCGGTGTGCATGGGCACGGATTGGGATCTCTTTTCGGAGCACTTTACACAAGTTTTCAAGTCCAAGCTCATCTTCAACCGTAATTCCCCGCTGTTTTTTATCCAAATATTGCTGTGCTTTTCGCATTTCTTTTCTGAATAATGCAGCAACTCCCATCCTGGTAATCGGGGCTCTTCCTTTAGTACCATGGATTCGTTTTGGGTTTTCACCGAATGCTGCCTTCATGCCGGATGGCTGGCGAATGACCATCCGATCGACGATATTTCCGAAAGTCTTTAATGTTACCATTTCACCACCGATGACATTCGCACTCCCAGGCAATACCTGTACGGTTGTAACACCTGCTCTTCTAGCATCCTCGAATCCTTTTTCTTCAGGATTAATTCCATCTAACGCTCTTACTTCCGGAGTAATCGGATCACTCGTTTCATTAAAGTCGTGTCCTTCATTGCCAATCCCTTCTTCATGCACACCTAAGTGGGTATGTACGTCGATCAAGCCAGGGCTGACAAACTTTCCGAAGGCATCGATCACTTCTAAATCTTCTCTCTCTACTGAAAAATGTCCAACCTTTTTTATTTTTCCTTCATCGATTAAAACTTTCCCTTCCTGAATCATTTTTCCTGTTCCTACAACGATGGTTGCGTTTTCAATAAGTAACAATTTTCTGACTCCTTTCGATGTTTTCTGATTTTTTTAACAAAAAACCCTTGAAAAAAAATAACTGAATATTTATAATGTTAACAATTACTTTTTTCAATAGTAAAACATAAAAATAATAATGTAAATAGGATATAATATCAAAAAATAGGTCTATATAAGGTATTTAATTTTTATATAGGTACTGAAAGGAGTAATTTTATTTGTCTATAACAGTGTCAAAAGAAGTAATTGATGAACTGGATAAGAAGATCATAAAGTTTTTATCCAAAAATGGGCGAATGTCCTTTGCAGAAATCGCTTCACATTTAGAGGTGACTGAAAAAACGGTTCGAACACGCTATAACAATATGATTGAAAACAATATTATTGAGGTTGTAGGAGTTGTAAACCCAATTACCCTCGGAATAAAAGTAGGGGCAATTATTCAATTAAAAGTTGTACCGCAAGAAATCGAACAAATAGTAGAGCAGTTACAGCAAGTACCAGTTGTTCGATATATTACGACAACCTCTGGTGATTACCAGTTGTTAGCTCAAGTGAATGTGAGGGATTATGATGAATTGAATGAAACAGTCAAAACAATCCATCGAATTCCTCATATTACGTCTACCAATGTTCTTATTCAAATGGATGTTTTTAAAAACACGTTTCAGTATTTATAAAAAAGCTTTCGGGCTTTTTTATACGCAGTATTATCTGAAGATTCCGACAAGAGGAGGGAACCGATGTTTAAGACGATTAAAGAATTAACACAATTGGCAGGTCCATCTGGTTATGAACAACCAGTTACGTCTTACATAAAAAAAAGAGCAGATTCAGTTGCTGATGAAATTACAGTAGATGCGATCGGAAATGTTGTTGCATCTCTTAAAGGCAATCGACCGGGTCCAAAGCTTCTGTTAACGGCTCACATGGATGAAGTCGGTTTTATTGTAAAAAAAGTTGAGTCTAATGGGTTGCTGCGATTCGAAAAGCTTGGCGGACATGATGATCGAATATTGCTGGCGCAGAAAGTGACGGTTCGAAGTAAAAGTGGCGAACGACTTGGTGTGATTGGAACAATTTCGGCACATTATAAAAAGTTTGATACTGCTGACAAAATAAGAGATTATCGCCAGCTTTATATTGATGTTGGAGCGGGCAGTCCAGAAGAAGTGGCTGACCTGGGCATAGAAATCGGTGATCCTGTTACATGGGCTACTACAGTAGAGCATCTTGGCTCTGAACAGACCGGAAAAATCGTTGGAAAAGGTTTCGATGATCGAGCGGGTTGTGCTGTCTTGCTAAGACTGTTAGAAGAACTGCAGAGTAAGAATTTTGCAGGGGAAATCATTGCACTTTTTGCAGTTCAAGAGGAGGTAGGTCTTCGAGGGGCGAAGGTTGCGCTTGCTAATCTGGAGTTTGATATTGCAGTTGCTTTAGATACCACTGCAGTTAGCGATACACCGGAAGACGTGATGGATAACAGCTTGAAAATCGGAGGCGGTGCAGGTATTAAGATTTTGGATGCAAGCTTGATCGCTCACCCGGCAATTAAGGACAAGCTGGTTGAGCTGGCAAAAAAAGAAGACATAGCTTATCAATTCGAAATTTTCACAGGCATTGGAACAGATGCAGGAGCTGTTACGCTCGCAAATAAAGGAGCGCCAACGGGGGTGTTGTCTATTCCATCAAGAAATGCACATTCACCAGTAGAAGTTATTGATTTAAACGATCTTGAAGCTGTTAAAAAGCTGCTTGTATCTTTTGTGAAAAGTTTTAATGAAGAAAGTGAATTTATATTTTAAGGGAGAGAACATTTTATGAAAATCTTTATTTCAGCGGATATCGAAGGGATTTCAGGTGTTGCTACTAATGTTCAGCTTAAGAAAAATGATGAATATCAGCGTTTCCGTAAGCTGATGACGCAGGAAGTAAACGCGGTGATCGAAGGAGCCTTCAACGGTGGAGCTACAGAAGTAGTGGTAGCAGATGGCCATGGAAATATGTCAAACATCTTTATCGAGGACTTAGATGAAAGAGCCCGTCTTGTTTCAGGAAATAACCGGGTGATGTGCCAGCTTCAGGGCCTGGATGAAACGTTCGATGCCATTATGTTTGTTGGTCATCACGGAAGAGAAGCAGGCTCTGAAAGAACGACGATAAGCCACACACTTGCTGGTATTGCGGTTGGAGAAATGAAAATTAACGGAAAAGTAGTCGGAGAAACAGAAATGAATACGATCGTAGCCGGGGGGTTTGATGTTCCTGCAATTTTCATCTCTGGCGATGATGCTTATGTTGATGAAGTAAAAGAAACATTACCGGATGTAGAAGCGGCAGTTGTAAAATATGGTGTCGATCGCTTTGCAGCAGAATTGATTTCTCCAAAACAAGCACGAAAGGAAATTGTAGAAAAAGCAGAGGCAGCTGTAAGAAGAATTAAAGAGTTTACCCCTTATAAGGTAGATGGGCCGATCACTTTTGAAATCGAGTTTAAAGGCTCTCAGCAGGCGTTGATGACTACCACTATTCCATCTGTAGAGATGATCGGGCCAAAAACGATTCGTTTTACATGTGATGACGTTGTAACAGCTTATAAGCATATGTGGGGAGTCGTAATCATTGGAATGGCTGCAACCAACGGAGTTCTTGGTCACGCGAATGCTTAATCCTTTTATTGAGGAGGGAGAAGAAATTGTATATCATTAAACGCCTGTTCACCATGTTGGTCACTATATGGGTCATCACAACATTGACATTCATCATTATGCATTCGATCCCGGGTGACCCGTTCGCTTCTGATGCAGATGTTCTCCCTGAAGAAGTTCTTGAGAACATGAGGGCAAAATTTAATCTGGATGAGCCGATGCCTGTGCAGTATGCCCTGTATCTTAAGAACCTGGCTACACTTGATCTTGGACCATCTATCCAATCAAAAACGAGAGATGTTAACACATTGATAGCCGATGGATTTCCCGCTTCTGCTTTACTGGGGATTCAGTCACTTGTTATTGCGCTCGTTTTTGGTCTTATTTTAGGGATCATCGCGGCTTTAAACCGCAATGGGATTATTGATTATGCAGCGATGGCATTTGCCATCATCGGTATTTCGATCCCGAGTTTTATACTCGCTCCATTGCTTATTAAATATTTTGCAGTGGATTGGGGGCTCTTGCCGGTTGCTTCATGGGGAACATGGCTCCATACTGTTTTGCCATCAGTCGCCCTTGCGACCGCGCCACTCGCAATTGTCGCTCGTTTTATGCGATCAAGCATGCTGGAAGTCATGAATCAAAATTATATTAAAACGGCAGATGCGAAGGGGCTTAGTACAACTGGGATCGTCATCAAGCACGGAATCAGAAATGCTTTGATCCCGGTCATCTCTTTTATCGGTCCGCTTGCAGCTTTTCTCTTAACAGGTACCTTTGTTATTGAAAAGATATTCGCGATCCCAGGCATCGGGAAGTATTTTGTAGATAGTATCTTCAACCGTGATTATCCGGTTATTTTAGGAACAACGATCTTTTTCAGTGCTATTTTAATCATTACATTGTTTCTGGTCGACATCTCTTATCGTATTGTCGATCCAAGAATTAAACTATCGAGCAAGGGGGATTAGGAATGATTGAACAACCAAGAAGTGACGATGTCTTATTTCGCCCCGTTGATCGAAGCAGGTTTAATCAGGAGGAAATAGTTCGTCCGAGTTTAAGCCAGTGGAAAGAGACAGTAATAAAGATTTTAAAAAACAAGTTAGCTATTTTGGGATTGATTCTCTTAGTGGTCATTACATTACTTGCTATTATCGGACCCCATATGGTCCCGTACAGCTATTCAGATCAGAGTTTATCGTCTAAGAACCTTGCTCCGAGCAGTGAACATTGGTTTGGAACGGATTCTCTTGGAAGGGATATGTGGGCAAGAACATGGTATGGGGCAAGGATTTCCTTAACCATTGGAATCGCGGCAGCGCTGATTGACCTGATCATGGGGCTTCTTGTAGGAGGAGTTTCAGGTTACATGGCAGGAAGAGGAAAGCTCGGTGACCGAGTTGATAGCATCTTAATGAGAATTGTCGAAATTTTATATGGAATTCCATACCTTCTTGTTGTGATTTTGCTTCTTGTTGTTATGAAGCCCGGATTATGGACGATCATCCTCGCACTTTCCATCACGGGATGGGTAGGAATGGCCCGGATTGTAAGGGGACAGATTTTACAACTGAAAGAACAGGAATATGTGGCGGCAGCACAAAAGCTTGGAACTCCACACAGGAAGATAATCTGGCGGCATCTGTTTCCAAACATGATCGGAATTATCATTGTAAACCTGACCTTTACCATTCCACAGGCAATTTTCGCTGAATCGTTCTTGAGCTTCATCGGTCTTGGTGTACAGGCACCGATTGCAAGTTGGGGTACGATGGCTAACGATGCACTTGGCGTAATTTTGACAGGACAATGGTGGAGATTGTTTTTCCCGGGCTTTCTTATCTCACTAACGATGTTTGCCTTTAACGTATTTGGCGACGGATTACAGGATGCGCTTGATCCACAGTCACGGGACTAAGGAGGGATAAAATGACTAGTCTACTAGACGTGAAAGATTTAGAAGTCTCATTTAAAACATACGGCGGCGAAGTAAAAGCTGTTCGAGGCGTGGATTTCCACATTAATCAGGGCGAAGTGCTGGCGATCGTAGGGGAAAGCGGATGCGGCAAAAGTGTTACAGCCCAGACGATAATGGGACTTCTCCCGAAGAAAGTCAGCATGATAAAAGGCGGAAACGTAACGTTTCAAGGAGAAGAAATTCTGGGCTTGCCTAAAAAGAAAATGCAGAAAATTAAAGGCTCAAAGATCGGATTGATTTCACAGGATCCGATGACCTCTTTAAATCCGACAATGAAAATCGGAAGCCAGATTGCTGAAACAATCAAAAAACATACAGATTTACCAAAATATCAAATAAAGAATAGAACTATTGAACTTCTGGGCCTTGTTGGCATTCCAAATCCAGAGAAGAGGTACAGTCAATATCCCCATGAATTGAGTGGGGGTATGAGACAGCGTGTTTTAATAGCGATGGCTCTTTCATGTGAACCGCAGCTTATCATTGCGGATGAGCCTACAACCGCTTTAGATGTAACAATACAAGCCCAAATTTTGGATTTATTAAAGGATTTACAGCAACGTCTCAATACTTCTATTCTGATCATTACCCACGACTTAGGTGTTGTAGCAGAGATTGCACAAAGAGTATCAGTTATGTATGCCGGAAAGGTAATAGAAAGCGGAACGGTCGAGGAGATTTTTGATAACCCAAAACATCCATATACATGGGGATTATTGAATTCAATCCCTAAATACACAAATGGTGAAAAGGAACGGCTGGTACCGATCGAGGGATCACCTCCTGACCTGTTTGCGCCGCCTGCTGGCTGTCCGTTCGCGCCCCGTTGTGAATACGCGATGGAAATCTGCATCGGGGAAATGCCGGATGCCAAACAGATATCAGAAAGCCATCATGCAAAATGCTGGCTCAATGATCCGAGGGCTCCGATCGTCGAAGGACTGGTTGCAGCAGGGAGGAATGAGTAGTGTCGAATTCGCTTTTAGAAGTAAAAAAAGTCAAAAAGTACTTTAATGTTGGAGGAAACGACTACCTGAAGGCTGTCGATGATATTTCTTTTGCAATAAACAAAGGGGAGACCTTTGGCCTGGTAGGAGAAAGTGGAAGCGGGAAGTCAACACTCGGAAGAACGGTTGTAGGGCTGCACAATGCTACAGACGGAAGTATCGTTTTTAACGGAAAAGACACCGGTAAGCTAAAGGGAAAAGAAGCCCGGGAATTTAACAGGACGATGCAAATGATCTTCCAGGATCCGCATGCATCTCTTAATCCTAGAATGCGTGTCATGGATATTATTGCTGAAGGAATCGATGCGCACGGTCTGTTAAAAGGAAAGGAAAGAAAAGAAAGAGTATTTCAGCTATTGGAAAAAGTTGGACTTCGTCCGGAACATGCGAAACGTTATCCTCACGAATTCAGCGGAGGGCAGCGGCAAAGAATCGGTATCGCCAGGGCACTGGCTGTTGAACCCGAATTTATTGTAGCGGATGAACCGATTTCGGCTCTGGATGTTTCTGTTCAGGCACAAATCGTCAATCTAATGGAAGATCTTAAGAAAGATGAGGGGCTAACATATCTCTTTATCGCCCATGACCTGGGAATGGTCAAGCACATCAGTGACCGTATCGGTGTGATGTATCTTGGGAACATGATGGAAATGGCTGAAAGCGATGCGTTATTCGATGAACCGCTCCATCCATACACACAGGCTCTTTTATCGGCAATTCCAGTTCCGAATCCAAAAGAGATAGGCAAAAGGGAAAGAATCGTCTTACAGGGAGATCCGCCAAGCCCAATTACCCCGCCGTCAGGCTGCCGTTTCCGTACGCGATGTCCGCATGCAATGGAAATATGTGCCGAAGTTACTCCTGAATGGCGGGAAGCAAGGGACAATCATTGGGTTGCGTGTCACTTATATAATTCATAAAAATTTTAAGGAGGAAGATCATGAAGAAAAGCTTATTGATGAGTTTGATGATGGTGTTAGTCATTGTGCCTTTTCTATCTGCTTGTAGCGGAGATGAAGATGCATCGGGAGATGGGGAGGTAGCGCAGGAAATTACTGTTAATGCATCAAGTGAACCCCCTTCCCTTGACCCGGCTTTAGCAACAGATACTACTTCCGGTTGGGTCATTGAACATGTTTTTGAAGGCCTTTATACAAAAAATAAAGACGGAGAAGTTGTGCCTGGGCTTGCAGAGAAAATGGAACTTTCAGATGACAAGAAGGTTTATACAATCACACTACGTGATGCTAAATGGTCAAATGGCGATCCGGTCACTGCAGAGGATTTTGAGTATTCCTGGAAGCGTATCTTGAACCCAGAAACAGGAAGTTCGTTTGCTTTTTACCTTTATTACTTAAAAGGAGCAGAGGAATATAACAAAGGTAAGGGTTCTGTAGATGATGTAGGTGTTACAGCAGTGGATGACAAGACGCTTAAAGTAGAACTGAATTCACCTACTGGATTTTTTGAAAAGCTTCTTGCATTCTGGTCCTATTACCCTGTAAACAAATCCGTAGTTGAAGGAAATAAAAACTGGGTTGCTGAGGCAGATACACTAGTAAGTAACGGTGCCTACAAGCTGAGCAGCTGGGAGCATGATAACCAGTTAGTAGCAGAGAAAAACGATAATTATTGGGATAAGGAAAACATCTCGATGGAAAAGATCACATGGAAAATGGTAAACGATGCAACGACGTATTATCAAATGTATAAGTCCGGTGAACTTGATCTTATTACTTCACTGCCTGTAGATGTTATCCCTCAAGAAGAAGGTAATGAAGATTTTAAAATCACACCTTATTTCGGCACATACATGTATATGTTTAACGTAGACAAAGAGCCTTTCACGAATCCTAAAGTAAGAAGAGCGTTTAACCTGGCTATCGATCGTGCGTCTATTACGGAAAATATTTCACAATCTGGTGAAAAGCCTGCAAAAGCGTTTGTTCCTTACGGCGTAGAAACTCCTGAAGGTGATTTTAGGGAACAGAAGGAAGCTTACTTTGAAGAGAATGTAGAAGAGGCTAAGAAACTACTAGAAGAAGCCAAACAAGAAGAAGGATGGGACGAGCTTCCGGCAGTAGAACTGATCTACAACACATCTGAGAACCATAAGAAAATTGCTGAAGGTGTTCAAGAAATGTTAAAGCAGAACCTGGGTGTAGAAGTGACGCTTAACAACCAGGAATGGAAAACATACCTTGATACAACTGACCAGGGTAACTTCCAAATGGCACGTATGGGCTGGATCGGTATTTATGTCGATCCGACACCAATCCTGGATTACTATCTTGGAGACAGTCCGAACAACCGTACGAACTGGGTTAACGAAAAATACGATTCTCTGATGGCTAAATCAAAAGGCATCCAGGATGAAGCGGAACGAATGAAGGTTCTTCATGAAGCTGAAGATGTATTGATGGAAGATCTTCCGTTCATGCCAGTTTACTATTATACTAACAACTACTTAACATCTACCGATTATGAGGGAGTTGTTTATCCGGTAAACCGCTATCCTAACTTGCGCTGGGCTAAGAAAGTATCGAATTAATAGTTAATGAGAAAGATCTATTCGATAGAATAGGTCTTTCTTCTACATAAGAAAGGAAGAGTGAACATGCGGAACTTTTTGTTTATCACTTTGTTTGTATCCATGCTTTTGTTAGTGGGACAAAAGGTATTAAATACAGAACTACTAACCATGATTAATAATGCGTTCTTCTGGGGTTTAATCAGTTTAACGATCGGTGCTTGCTTTTATATTCTGCAAACCGGTTTTCTTAATCTATTTTTTGACGGTTTTAGGCAAATCACTTCGGTGATTGTTCCTAAATCCCGCTCGCTTGAAAGGACCGACCGCAAAATGAAAGAGGACGTTTCTTTAAAGAAATGGAAACAAACGGTTTTCGCCAATGCAAAATTAGTATTTTTAGGTATAGGTTCTGGCATGGCACTCTTCTCCATAACAGGAACATTCTTTTTATAAAATTTAACTAATATTAAGGAAGGGATTTGTACATGACAGTTACATCTGAGATTTGGAAGCAGAAAAATAAAATTGATTCAGAAACGCTTTATGACTTGAAGTTTGTTGGCGACCCTCAACTTTCACCATGTGGCCAAAAGGTTGCTTATATAAAAACTACCATTAATGATGAAAAGGATTACGAGTCTCATTTGTTTGTATATGACCGTAAGACAGGTGAGTCCAACCAGTGGACATTTGGTGCCTCGAGGAATCAGTCACCAAGATGGGCTGCAACTGGTGAGAAACTTGCTTTTGTCTCTAACCGAAGTGGAAAGAACCAGATCTGGATTATTTCTGCGGGCGGTGGTGAAGCTACACAGTTAACAAATCTGAAAAACGGAGCAAGCAATCCTGTGTGGCGTCCAGATAATAAAGCTCTTTTGTTTGTGAGTCCGCTTGAGGAAGGGGAAACACTTGAAACAACAGAAGAACATGACAAGAAGGCTGAGCTTCAACCGTTGATCGTTGATAAGTTGCAATATAAAGCAGACGGAAGAGGCTTTCTAGATAACAAGAAAAATCAGCTTATTCTTATAGATTTAAAGACAAAGCAAATGGAACAGCTTACATCAGGTCCATATAACCATTCAGACCCTACATGGTCACCGGATGGTTCTGCGGTTGCTTATGCCAGAGATCGAGAAGATGAACCTGGAAGTTACTTTTTATCCGATCTATTCATAAAACCAATTGGAGAAGAAGCATACCGAGTAAACGATGAAGAAGGAGTTTTCTCAAAACCCAATTGGTCACCTGATGGAGATGCTCTTTCGTATATCGGACACTTACTTGAATACGATGGAGCAACGTTAAACAGAGTCTGGGTTACTGCTCTTGATTCAAAGGAAACCAGATGTTTAACAGCTGATGTTGACCTTGAATGTACAGATGTTCTGATTTCAGATATGCACTGGGCAAATCCTTCTCCTGGGGCAGTATGGAAAAAGGATGGACTCGGGGTTTATTTTCAGGGAAGCGAGAACGGGAACACAAATATTTACTATGCCAGCCTTGCCGGCGGAGTTTCGAAAACAGTCGGAGGAAAAAGGCATGTGTATGCCTTTAATTATCTACCCTTACTAGACGAAGCGATAATCGGTATAAGTGATCCTACCAACATTGGAGACTTGTACTCTGTTTCCTTCAAAACATCTGAAGAGCAGCGATTAACACACAGCAACCAGGTATTTTTACAAGAAACAGAAACATCGAGTCCAGAAGAGTTTCACTATATAACAAATGATGGCTATGAGATTCAGGGCTGGTTAATGAAGCCTGCCGGGTTTGATCCGGCAAAAAGATACCCGCTCGTGTTGGAAATCCATGGCGGACCGCACATGATGTATGGAAACTCATTTGTTCACGAGTTTCAACTGTTGGCTTCCAAAGGATTTGTCGTGCTTTATACCAATCCGCGAGGCAGCCTTGGGTACGGGCAACAGTTTGTCGATGCCTGCCGTGGAGACTACGGCGGGGGAGACTACGAGGACTTAATGGCAGGTGTGGACTTTGTTTTAGCGAACTATGGCATCATTGACGAGGAAAAGTTATTTGTTACAGGCGGGAGTTACGGTGGTTTTATGACAAACTGGATTGTCGGGAAAACAAATAGGTTTAAAGCAGCTGTTACCCAGAGATCGATTTCTAACTGGCAAAGTTTTTACGGAGTGAGCGATATCGGTTATTTCTTTGCAAACTGGGAAATCGGCAGTCATTTAACCGATGATCCTGAAAAGCTCTGGGAACACTCTCCGCTTAAGTACGTCGATCAAATTGAAACACCGCTCTTAATCTTACACGGAGAAAAGGACTACAGATGCCCGGTAGAACAGGCAGAACAATTGTTTATTGCACTTAAACACCAAAACAAAGTGACCCGATTCGTCCGATTCCCTGAATCCGATCATAATCTTTCTCGGACTGGTGCACCGACACTAAGAGTGGAACGATTGAACCAGATCGCAGGCTGGTTCGAGGATTATCTGGAAAGGGGACAACAATGAAAACATTATTGCTGACAGGTTTTGAGCCTTTTTTGGATCATAAACTAAATCCGACTGAACATATTGTAAACCTACTAGATGGCAAAGAAATCGGCAACTACCGTATCCATGGAAAGGTTCTTCCGGTGGCTTATGAACAATCTGCTGAAAAACTGCTAAGTTATTACGAAGAGTTAAAGCCGGATGCGGTAATATCACTTGGACTTGCTGCAGGGAGAAATAAGATTACTCCTGAACGGATTGCAATCAATGTAAATGACGGAATACGCGATAATACCGGAAACACTCCGGTAGACCAACCGATTATATCTGACGGAAACGACGCATATTTTACAAAACTTCCAATTAGAAAAATGATCGATACCCTTCTTGAAAAGGGGATACCTGCAGAAATTTCAAACACAGCCGGGACTTACTTATGTAACAATGTGATGTACTCTATGTTGCATGAAATAAATAAGAGTGGGAAAAGTATACCTTCTGGCTTTATCCATATTCCGGCTTCGTTTGAACTTGCGATTACTAATCCCAAATTGCCGTCATGGCCTTTAGATACTTTACAAGAAGCGGTTGAAACTCTAATCAAGGTACTAGATTAATAGTCTGAAGAGGCTCCATCAAGGGAAACAATTATGAGTATATAAACATAATGCCAGGTTCTTTAAACTGTTAAAGGACCTGGCATTATTATTGCATCAAACTGGTTTAGTAAAATAATTCAAGTTGAAAACGCATTCACTTGGAAGTTAAAATAAACTTAACATTAATTGGAGAGTGTGCTTTTAACATGAACTGGTTCAAAAATAGAAAGCTTCAAACGAAAATGTCAATGTTGATAGTTGGATTATTATTGGCGATCTTAATCCTGCTTGGGATGCTATTCAGTAGAATGGTAGAAACAACGCTGGAGGACCAGATAGGGAACCGTGCATTAACGCTATCACAAACAGTTGCGAAAATGCCTGCAATAAAGAGAGCCTTTGAAACAGAAGATCCTTCAAAGATCATCCAGCCCCTGGTTGAGGAAATTCGTCAGAAAACAGACGCGGAATTCATCGTCGTCGGTAATAATGAAGGGATCCGCTATTCACATCCGATTCCAGAACGCATTGGAAGAGCTATGGTTGGGGGAGACAGCATCAGAGCGCTCGAGGAGGGTGAGTCATATGTTTCAAAAGCGGTTGGTTCACTTGGTCCATCGTTAAGAGGGAAAACACCGATTTTTGATGAAGATGGAAATGTGATAGGTATTGTTTCAGTTGGTTTTTTAATAGATGATATTGAACATACGATTGATCAATATGAGTTTAAGGTTTTAACACTGATATTACTGACTTTGATGGTTGGGTTGTTGGGCGCCACTTTAATTGCGAGAGGGTTTAAAAAATCTATCTTTGGTCTTGAACCCGCTGAAATCGGCAGTTTGTTCCTTGAGAAAAATGCCATTCTTGAATCTATTCGGGAAGGAATAATTGCTATTAACCACAAGGGTAATATTACGATGGTCAATCAGGAGGCATATAAGATGCTTGATTTTAATACAAATGAAAGCTTAATAGGCAAAACGATTTTATCAGTATTACCAAACACAAAGATGCTGGAGGTGCTGCAAAACGGTGAATCCCAACATGATCGTGAAATGCAAATAAATAATGATGATGTTATTGTCAACCGTATTCCGCTTATTCAAAATGAAACAGTTACCGGTGTTGTATCCAGTTTTAGAAAAAAGACAGATATCGAAAAGCTTTCCCGGGAACTGTCCCAGGTTCAGAGTTATGCGAATGTACTTCGGTCTCAAACACATGAGTATTCGAACAAGTTATATACGATTCTAGGTTTAATACAACTTGGCAACTATCAAGAAGCGATCGATTTGATACAAAAAGAAGCGATTGGGTATCAAGAGATTATTCAGCTTCTTGTTGATGTTGTACCCGACTCTAGAGTATCAGCTTTACTATTGGGAAAATTCAATCGGGCACACGAGCTTCATATTGAGTTAACCATAGATGAAGAAAGTAGTTTGAAGGATTTCCCTGAACAAATCAATAGGGAAAAACTCGTGATAATCCTTGGAAATTTATTAGATAATGCTATGGAAGCAGTACTGAATAGCGATGAGAAGCAAGTTCATCTTTTTATGACAGATATCGGTAATGACTTAATATTTGAGGTGGAAGATTCAGGAACAGGTATCCAGGATCAGGATGTAAGCAGGATTTTCGAAAGAGGGTTTAGCAGGAAGAAAGGTCATGATAGAGGGATCGGCCTTCATCTTGTTCAACGCTCTGTAGAAGATTTAGGGGGATATGTTACTGTTTCTGAAAGCAGGTTTGGCGGTGCTGCGTTTACAGTCGTTATTCCTAAAAAGGGGAGGGTGAGTAATGAAAGTAATCGAAGTATTAATCATTGAGGACGATGTGCGAATAGCCGAGATCAACCGCAGATTTACAGAGAAAATAGCAGGCTGTACGGTGACCGGTGTTGCTACAAGTATTGAAGAAGGTAAAGAACTGTTGGAAATTTTAAATCCGGACCTTGTTTTGCTCGACGTTTATTTTCCGGACGGGGAAGGGATCGAATTGCTATGGCATATTCGACAGCGAAATAAATCAACCGATGTCATTATGATAACTGCTGCTAAAGAGGTAGACTCGATTCAGGAAGCTCTAAGAGGCGGAGCGATCGATTATATTATTAAGCCGGTAATATTTGCTCGCTTTCAGAAAACGATTGAAAACTTTAAAAAACACCGAATGAAGTTAGAAAGCCAGAAAACCCTTGAACAGGAAGAGGTTGATCAGTTGTTTTTAAGAAAAAGAGATAAAGAGCATCTATCCTTCGAACAGAACGTGCCAAAAGGATCGATCCATTGACATTGTCAAAAATTACTGATTTTATGGGGAAGCATTATAACAGGGGTGTCACTGCTGAAGAACTTGGAATAAAGATAGGGGCTAGCAGAACGACTGCAAGAAGATATCTGGAATATCTAGTTTCATCTAACAAGGCTAAAGCTGACCTTTCTTACGGAACCGTAGGAAGACCTGAACGGCGTTACTTTTCAGTTTAATAGAAAAGTAACGCCGGCCTGTTTAATGACAATTTTTCTCTATGCAGATAAATCATTATTGTTGTTCAGATTGCCTTTTTTCGAAAGCTTCCCTTTTAATATTGGAAAGGTGAGTGAAAATAGAGAAATAACAAGCAATGATACGGTTACAGGACTTTCAGAAAATACTCCATAGTTTCCGTTAGAAATAGTTAAAGCCTGCCTGAATGATTGCTCCATCATACCGCCTAAAATAAACGCTAAAATAAGCGGAGCGGCTGGGAAAGAAAACATTCTCATTAAATATCCAAGTACGCCAAAGCCAAGCAATAGATAGAGGTCAAACGTACTGAAACTAACACCGTATACGCCTATCATACAGAAAACGATAACAAGAGAAATTAGCAATGCCTTTGGAATATAAAGAATCTTGGCGATAAACGGGATCAAAGGCAAATTTAAAATTAATAGAAAGACGTTACCAAGGTACATACTTGCGATGACTCCCCAGAAAACATCGGGGTGATCTGTCAGCATCAATGGTCCTGGTTGAACACCTACGACAAGCAGAGCTCCTAACAATACTGCTGTTGTACCGGATCCTGGTATTCCCAACGTCAACAACGGAACAAAAGCACCGCTTGTTGCAGCGTTATTAGAAGTTTCCGGTGCTGCAAGCCCTTTGATGTTTCCCTTTCCAAATGAAGAAGGATCTTTCGAGATTTTCTTTTCGGACAAGTAAGACATAAAGGAAGCGATCGTTGCACCTGCACCAGGTAAAACGCCAAGAATAAAACCGAGTACAGAATGCCGTGCAATCGGACCAGAGATTTCTTTTGCTTCACTTCTGGTAATCTTAAGGCTTCCGACGCTCTGATCTCCTTCGAACATTTTCTTTTTACGAGTTAAAATAAGTGAGCAGACTTCAGCTAATGCAAAAAGACCGAGTGCGATAATCAAGAAATCGATTCCTTCCAGCAAGTTTGGATTTCCGAATGTGAACCGTTGTGTACCAGTCTGCTGATCGATTCCGATTGTCGCTATAATTAATCCGAACGTTGCTGAAATAAGGGCTTTCGTAGTGGAGCCTTCCGATAAACTTGCAATGGCCGTTAATCCAAGAAGCATGAGAGCAAAATACTCGGTCGGGCCAAATGAGACGGCAAAGTCAGCCATAATTGGAGCCACAAGCATTAAAGCAACAACACTAATCGTTCCGCCTGCAAAGGAACAAATCGCTGCGATTGCAAGTGCTTTGCCGGCTTTACCCTGTTTAGCTAATGGATATCCATCGAAGGAAGTCGCAACAGTCCCTGATATCCCGGGGGCATTTAACAGTATAGAAGAAGTCGATCCTCCAAAAACTGCACCGTAATAAACGCCTGCCATCAAAATTAGAGCCGAAGCAGGGTCCATACCGTAGCTGAGTGGAATCATGATGGCAATTGCGGAGATTGGTCCCAATCCCGGGAGCATTCCGATAAGTGTTCCGGCAAGGACGCCGATAAATACGAATAATATGTTTTGGAATGTTAACACGACTTGAAACCCATAGAGCATGTTATTTAGTGTTTCCAAGCTAAGCCCTCCTTTCTAGAATGGCAGTATTCCTGTGGAAGATAGATTTGAAGTAAGTAGTTAAAAGAAAAATAAAGTACTACTGTAAATCCTAATGAGACGGAAATAATCGATTTCCAGTTTGTATAACCGAGAATGCGAGAAGTGACGATTAAAAAAATAATCGTTGTTAGTAAGAACCCTAGAAATTCAAACAATAAAATATAGCCCAGGATTAATCCGAAAACAGAAAGCAGAATGGCCACTTCTTCTTTTTTTAGTTTAAAAGCCGGTTTTTCATGAGGACTTTGAAAAAACAACAGGACCGATAATATCGCTAATAAAACACCAAGCCCTTTCGGAAGTGCATCAGCATCAACGATTGAATATGAAAAAGCAGGCAATCGGTAGCTGGCAATTAAATAGATGATGGCAAAAACAAACAGTACAATCGATACTTTCCGATCAATACTTTTTAACATTTGGTAACACCTGCCTTTAAAAGAGGGGAAGGCCAGCCTGAAGCCAACCTTCCGTTATTGACTTGCTTATTTTTTTAAACCAACTTCATTCATCAATTCTTCCATTGTTTTATATTCTTCATCTAAAAACTTCTTGAATTCCTCACTGGACATATAGTTATCATTCCAGCCAAAATTATCTCGTTGTTCTTTCCATTCATCTGTCTCCATCATCTCTTTGATCGCGTTTTCATAGTAAGCAACCGCTTCCGGGTCCATGTCTTTTGGTCCCATGAAACCGCGCCAGACAACAAATTGATCATCGATTCCCTGTTCTTTTAAGGTTTTAAACTCAGATACTGTTTCGCCTTCGAGCGGTTCTGGAGCGGTGATCGCCAGTACTTTAACTTTTCCAGCTCTTGCTTGTTCAGTTGCTTCTGCAAGACCTGTAGAATAGACATCAACTTTTCCGCCTAGAAGCATACTCATGCCGCTTCCATCCTGTGCAGAAACGTATTTTAATCGTTTTACATCGACGCCCCCGGCTTTAACGGCTTTTACAAACTGCATATGGTCCATGCTTCCGGGTGCAGAGTCACCAACAACCGAAATAGATTGCGGGTCTTCTTTCAATGCTTCAATAAGATCGTTCATATTGTTGTAAGGCGAATCAGCAGAAACTACGAATGCTGCATAGTCAGCGATAACACCTGCAATCGGGGTGAAATCATTGTGCCCTAAATCAGACTGTCCATTTAACGGAACGAAAAGGATTGGCGGCGATGTTACGAAAAGGGTATGGTTTCCGCCTTTTTTATCAACGTAAGCCCAGCCTACTGCTCCACCGCCACCTGGCTTGTTAACTACCGCCAGTCGCTTATCAATAATATTTGTTTGTTCCATAACCTTAGAAACTGTACGTGCTGTCGTATCCCAACCGCCGCCCGCTCCTGCTGGGGCGATCACTTCAATTGGCTTTTCAGGCTTCCAGTCATCTGTTGCCTGACCATCGTTGCCGTTGTTTCCGCTGTTACCTGAAGATTGATTGCTTCCACACGCGCTTAGAACCAGAGCAATGACCAGAACTAATGAAAACAGTAAACTTCTTTTGTTGAACAATGTTAGATCTCCTCCTACTTTTTGTAATCGCTTTCAAACGATATCTCCACTATAAATGACAATTTAGCGAATTTTAAGAAAACGTAAATAAGCTCTATTTATTCCATTCTGGGTATTTTGTTCATAATGTTCACGGGGGGATAATTTGAAAATGGGAAAAGCATTGAACACAAAAAAGAACAACAGACAAATGTCCGTTGTTCGAGAATTGTTTCCGTTTCTTTTTTGTATCACATATCCGGCCAGTTATTCATCCTGCTCTGTCAAAATCAGCGGACCTTCACTCGTGATAGCGATCGTATGCTCATACTGGGCAGAAAGCTCTCCGTCTACTGTCCTGGCTGTCCAGCCGTTATCACCCATGATGCTGTGATAGAGGCCGAGGTTCAGCATCGGTTCTACCGTAATAACCATACCTTCTTTTAACCGTGGACCAGTTCCGGATGTTCCATAGTGAGGGATCATCGGCTGTTCATGCAGTGTTGGGCCGATGCCATGTCCTGAGAAGTCTCTAACTACAGAAAGGCCGTGGCCTTCAGCAAAGGTTTGAATCGCGTGGCCGATATCGCCTATCCTGTTTCCTTCTACGCATTGCTCGATGCCGATATAAAGCGCTTCTTTGGTTAGTTTTAAAAGTCTGTCTGCTTCTTCAGATACATTTCCGACACGGTATGACCATGCAGAATCCGCAAGTCCTCCGCGGTAGTTCACGACCATGTCGACCGTAACAATATCCCCTTCTTTAAGAGGGGTGTTTCTCGGGAAGCCGTGGCAAATTTCGTCGTTAATGGAAGCGCATGTTGCATATTCATAGCCATGGAATCCTTTTTGCTCGGGGGTTGCGTCATGTTTTTTGAGGTATGCTTCAACGAATTCGTTGATTTCTATCGTCGTGATACCTGGCTTTATCATTTTAGCGATTTCTTTATGGCAGTTAGCGAGAATTGTCCCCGCTTCATTCATTAGTTCGATTTCACGTTTTGTTTTTCGATTGATCAATTAGACTCACCTCGTTTATTAGTCTACGTTATTGAGCGGTGGAAAGCGACTATGTTGATGTGGGAATAGGCACATTATTGCTCTCCGGGGGCGCCTCATTGGGGACATAGCTTCTTACATGCGAGCATGACGCAGCTATTCCCCAATGAGTCTGGTCGCTTCGCTCTGTGGTCTTAATTTTTAAAAGGCTTAAAATAACTCCCAAAAATTGCTTACAGTTTTTTTATCCAAAAATCATTTTACCAGATTGCAGATATAAATGAAAAACTGCCTGGGAGGCCAGGCAGTTTAGTGTATGTTTTTTTACAACATATAAAATCCGATTCCCATGATCACATACGCAGCTAGGAGGGTCATTCCTTCAAACCAGTTCGTTTCGCCGTCGTTTGCAATGACGACTGTAAGGAGAACAGCTGAGCCCATTGCGATTAGTTCTGGTAGTGTGAAGATGAGTGACATGTTAACCGGAAAGAAAATCGAAATTAAAACGAGCAATGGTGCGACGAACAATGCGATTTGAAGGGTAGAACCAACTGCGATTTCAACCGCAACGTCCATTTTGTCTTTAAACGCCATAATAACCGCAGAAGCATGCTCCGCGGCATTCCCAACAATCGCTACGATAATGATCCCGATAAACAATTCACTCCAGCCAAATGTTTCACCCACGGTTTCGAACGTATGTACAAGGCTCTCGGATACATACGCAACTGCAACTGTTGCCAGAGCAAGTATACCAATAGATTTTCCTTTACTCCATTCCGGCTCTTCATGTTCTTCTGTTGATTCTTCCCCACGCTGGTATACCCCTCGGTGAGTGACGAGTTTAAAGAACAAAGCAGCAAGGTAGAGTATTATCAAAATAATGGAAATTCCAACACTCAGGTTGAATGACTTTGTCTCAGTCATCTCCATTGAAAATACTTCTGGAATAACAAACGCAACTATCACTGCAAACATTAACAGCCCCGAGTTATGGCGGGCATCATGAACATTAAAGTGCTGCCTTTTGTATTTTATTCCGCCTATAAAAAAGGATAGTCCAGCAACGAGCAGAAGGTTTCCTAGTACAGAACCTGTAAGAGATGCGAGAACAATTCCGATAAGTCCTTCTTTTAGTGCGAAAATAGAGATGATCAGCTCGACGGCGTTTCCGAATGTAGCATTCAACAGTCCCCCGATTCTCGGCCCGGCAATTACAGCAAGGCTTTCCGTAGCCCTTCCCATGTATGCGGCAAGCGATACGATCGTTAAGCAATAGATGATAAACATTAGTGTTTGTGACCAGTGCATCAAGCTGCCGATTACAGACAGCGGCACCCCTGCGATAACCATTAGAAAAAAGATTTTGTTCGTCATGTTCCACAACCTTTCCTGAGTACATTGCCTGCTTTTTTAAGATACACTACCCTTATTATAGGTTTCCAAATCAGTATAAAAAAGCCATTTTTTAGCGGGAAAACTTTATTTTTAAACAAACGTTTGATTAACATATGAAACTCAAGGAAAATAGTATAAAGACAGAGAATTGCAAAGGATAATAGTTAGTCGTTGACGGTATTTTAAAAGACGTGTAAACTACATAATAAGTTCTTTATTTTGCTATCACATTAGCGAACTAAAGTATTGGAGGCGGATAAAAATGACCAGACCTTTCGTGTTTGAAAAACCATTGGGTATGCGGGATACGCTCCCTTTATTATATGAAACGAAGAAAAAAATTCGGAGAAAAATGGAAGCGGTCGTACAGAGCTGGGGATACCAGTTCATTGCTACTCCAACTCTTGAGTATTATGATACTGTCGGCTCTGCTTCTGCGACGCTTGATCAGCAGCTGTTCAAGTTGATGGACCAGCAGGGCAAGACGCTTGTACTAAGGCCAGACATGACTTCCCCGATTGCCAGAGTGGCAGGATCAAGCTTGAAACAGGAGCCGTATCCGCTCCGTCTTGCTTATGATGCGAATGTTTTCAGAGCTCAGCAGCATGAAGGCGGAAGGCCGGCAGAGTTTGAACAGGTCGGGATCGAACTGATCGGTGACGGAACGACGAGCGCGGATGGAGAAGTGATCGCGCTTATGATCGAAATGCTGAAAAAAGCGGGAGTAGGGCAATTTCAGGTTGCGATCGGGCATATCGGCTTTATTCATTCCGTGTTTGTCTCGATTCTTGGAAACGAAGAGCGGGCGAACAAACTGAGACGCTTTTTATACGAAAAAAACTATGTCGGTTATCGCCAGCATGTGAAAGAACTCTCCCTTTCTTCTATTGATAAGCACCGTTTGCTGGAGCTTTTAAAGTTGAGAGGCGGAAAAGAAAGCATCGAACGGGCTTACGAGTTGTTGCCTGGTACGGAAGGGGAGCGCTTCATAAATGAACTTTCCAACCTCTATGCGATTTTAGAAAGCTACGGGGCAGCCGACACATTGAAAATCGACTTAACGCTCGTTAGCCATATGAATTATTACACAGGAATCGTATTTGAAAGTTATGCCGAAAATCTTGGAGTGCCGATCAGCAACGGCGGGCGGTATGACGAGCTTCTGGCAAAGTTTGACCGGCCGGCACAGGCCACAGGGTTTGGAATTCGCCTGGACCGCCTGGTGGAAGCGATAGATCAGAGGGAAGAGCCTTCAGCTGCTATAACTGGAATCATTTTCAGCCCTGAACGCAGGCAGGAAGCGATCGAGCTTGCCCGTGAAAAAAGGGAAGAAGGCAAAATGGTCGTGCTTCAGGATCTTAACGGCGTCCAGGATGTTGATGCGATGTCCGAGCAGTTTGCAGACGTCATTTATTGTATCGGTAAAAACGGCAGAGGAGGCAAATCATGAAGGAATGGTTAACCGTTGCGATGCCAAAAGGAAGAATTTTTCATGAAGCAGTCGACCTGCTTCGAAAAGCCGGCTACGATTTGCCGCCAGAGTTTGATGATTCTAGAAAGCTGATTTTAAATATAGAAAACGAACGGCTCCGCTTTATACTTGCGAAACCGATGGACGTGCCGACATACGTGGAACACGGCGTCGCTGATGTGGGAATCGCGGGAAAGGATGTTATGCTTGAAGAAGAGCGGGACGTGTATGAGGTCCTTGATCTTAAAATAAGCGGCTGTTATCTCGCTGTAGCTGGCCTGCCGGAACAAACGATACAGGATGTCGCCCCGAAAGTGGCTACGAAATATCCAAATGTTGCCTCAAAATATTTCCGTGAGCAGGGAGAACAGGTGGAGATTATAAAACTGAACGGTTCCATTGAGCTTGCTCCATTGATCGGGTTGGCCGACCGAATCGTCGATATCGTTTCGACTGGACGCACGTTAAAAGAAAACGGCCTTGTTGAGCTTGAGCATATAATAGGGATCACGTCTCGTTTTATCGTAAATCCGGCAAGCTATCGCCTGAAAGATAAGGTGATCGATGATATGGTCGAGCGGCTCTCGGAGGTTGTGGAAGGAGAAAGTAACGATGAAAATAATTCAGCTGAATGACAGGGTGTCTTTGCGGCGAAACATTGAAGAAGGAAATGAGCAGCAGCTGAATAGTGTACTCGACATCCTTTCTCAGGTAAAAAAAGAAGGCGACGATGCACTGGTGAGTTTGACCGAAAAGTTTGACCGAGTGAAGCTTGCATCCTTAAAGGTAACTAAAGAAGAAATTGAACATGCCTACAAACAGCTTGATGAAGAAATCATCAGCTATATAAAGGAAGCAGCTGTTAATATAAAAGCTTTCCACGAGCGCCAGACACGACAGTCTTGGTTTTCTACTTCAGATGATGGAACGATGCTCGGGCAAAAAGTTACCCCTCTTGATTCAGTAGGTGTATATGTGCCCGGCGGAAAGGCAGCCTATCCTTCCTCTGTCTTGATGAACGTGCTTCCGGCTAAGGTTGCAGGCGTGGAAAGGATCGTGATGGTTTCTCCTCCGAGCAAGGATGGGACTCTGCCTCCTGGCGTACTTGTGGCAGCTAATGAAGTGGGCGTTGATGAAATATATAAAGTTGGCGGTGCGCAGGCAGTCGGTGCCCTTGCTTACGGCACCGAGAGCATTCAGGCTGTTGATAAAATTGTAGGTCCGGGAAATATCTATGTGGCACTTGCCAAGAGAGAAGTATTCGGCCTTGTAGATATCGATATGATTGCCGGTCCGAGTGAAATCGTGGTGCTTGCGGATGGAAATGCAAATCCTGCTTATATTGCAGCAGATTTGCTGTCCCAGGCGGAGCACGATGAACTGGCAAGTGCAGTTCTTGTCACGACTTCACAGGCACTAGCAGAAAAGGTTAGCGAAGAAGTGGACAGGCAGTTAGAGCAATTGCCGAGAAAGGACATTGCTGGTGCCTCGATCGAAAATTTCGGTGCCGTGTATGTAGCTGGCTCAATGGAAGAGGCAGTACAGGCAGTGAACCAGCTGGCACCTGAACACCTTGAAATCATGGTCGAAGACCCGATGGCTTTGCTTGGAAAAATTAAGCACGCCGGAGCTATCTTCCTGGGGCCGAACAGCTCAGAGCCTGTTGGCGATTATTTCGCAGGACCGAACCATGTGCTGCCGACAAATGGAACAGCAAGGTTTTCAAGCCCGTTATCGGTAGATGATTTTATAAAGAAATCAAGCGTCATTTCTTACAGTAAAACGGCGATTGAACAAAACGGCCGAAAGATTGCTGCGCTTGCAAGGTTAGAAGGGTTAGAGGCTCATGCCAGAGCAGTCGAAGCACGATTGGAGGACAAAGAAAATGATTGAAAGAAGAGAAGCAACTATTGAACGTAATACATCAGAGACCCAGATCAGCCTTTCTTTTGCAGTAGATGGCGAAGGGAATGCAAGTCTTGAAACAGGGGTTCCTTTTCTGACACACATGCTGGATTTATTCACAAAGCATGGAAAGTTCGATCTTTCCATCACCGCGAACGGAGATACGGAAGTCGATGACCACCATACAACAGAAGACATCGGGATCGTGCTTGGACAGGCATTGAAAGAAGCGCTTGGCGACAAGAAAGGGATCCGCCGTTACGGCAATGCGTTCGTACCGATGGATGATGCGCTTGCTCAAGTAGTAGTGGATCTGAGCAACCGTCCGCACCTGGAGCTTCGCGGAGAAATTCCGGCGTCAAGAGTAGGAACATTTGATACAGAGCTAGTCCATGAGTTTTTATGGAAATTAGCGATCGAAGCAAGGATGAATCTTCATGTGATCGTGCATTACGGCCATAATACCCACCATATTATTGAAGCTGTTTTTAAAGCGATGGCAAGGGCGCTCGATGAAGCAACAAGCATCGATCCCCGCGTAAAAGGCATTCCGTCGACAAAGGGGATGCTGTAAGCGATGATCGGCATTATTGATTATGGGATGGGGAACCTGTACAGCGTCAGTAAAGCCCTTGAACGATTGGGTTTTGACTATTTTTTATCAGAGGATCCGGAAGAACTAAAGAAAGCGAGCGGGCTGATCCTTCCCGGTGTTGGCTCGTTCCGGGATGCGGCTTCGATTTTAGAAAAAACAGGCCTAAAGGATTTTATTTTATCAGAAGTTGAAAAGGGAACACCATTGCTCGGTATTTGCCTTGGCATGCAGCTTTTATTTGAAGAAAGTGAAGAAAACGGTGTATCAAAAGGGCTTGGCCTGTTGCCGGGAAGAGTTCTTCGATTTGAGGGAGTGACTGAAGACGGAACAAAGTATAAGGTTCCTCATATGGGCTGGAATAAACTTCGGTTCCACCATCCGGAGTCGCCGCTTCTGACAGATCTTGAAGAAGAGCACGTCTATTTCGTGCACTCTTATGTTGTCCATACTTCTAGTCCAGATGTTGTGATTGCATCGGCTGATTATTATGGTGAGGTGCCGGCAGTCGTCGGAAAAGGCAATGTTTTTGGTACACAGTTTCATCCGGAAAAAAGCAGTGCAGAGGGGCTTGGAATTTTAAGCAACTATGCGGAATTGATAGAAAGGAAATGATCTTCTATGAGTTTTAACATATATCCGGCAATCGATATGAGGGGCGGCAAGTGCGTGAGGCTTTTGCAGGGAGATTATAATCAGGAAACGGTTTATGGCGATTCTCCTTTTGATATGGCAAAAGCATTCTATGAGCAGGGTGCCGAGTGGATCCATATGGTTGATCTGGACGGGGCGAAAGAAGGGAAGCGTGTGAACGATACGGAAGTGCTCCGTGTTGCAAAAGAGCTTCCTGTAAAAGTGCAAATCGGAGGCGGCATCCGAACCGAAGAGGACGCGGAGTTTTATCTTAAACAGGGTGTTGACCGGATTATTCTTGGGAGCAGTGCGATCTCGAACCCTGACTTTGTGAAAAAAATGCTTGCAAAGTACGGTGAAAAGATTGCTGTCGGCATTGATGCGAGAGACGGGTATGTAGCGGTGGAAGGCTGGTTGAAGACTTCAAAGGTGAAAGCGGTGGACCTCGGCAAGGAGCTTGCTGAACATGGAGCCGAAGTGTTTATCTTCACCGATATTTCAAAGGACGGCATGCTGTCAGGCCCGAACACAAACGCAATCGCAGAGCTTGGCCGGGAAACTGGAAAAGAAGTGATCGCATCCGGTGGTATCAGTTCACTTGATGACCTGGAAGAATTAAAAGCTAGAGGAAGCAACATCGGGGGCGCGATTGTAGGAAAAGCGCTTTATACGAAGAAATTTACGCTTACAGAAGCGCTTGAGGTGTAACGTATGCTGACAAAACGAATTATTCCTTGTCTTGATGTAAAAGACGGACGCGTTGTAAAAGGCGTGCAGTTTGTCGATTTGAAAGATGCAGGAGATCCAGTTGAGCTTGCCGCTTTTTATGATAAAGAAGGCGCAGATGAACTTGTCTTTCTTGATATTTCTGCCTCCCACGAAGGCAGGGATACGATGATCGATGTGGTACGGCATGTGGCTGCTGAACTGGCGATTCCGTTTACAGTTGGCGGTGGAATCAATAAGCTAGAGGACATGAAGCGTGTGCTTAGGGCAGGTGCTGATAAAGTATCGATGAATACTGCAGCTGTCCTGAACCCTGAGCTTGTAAAAGAAGGCGCTGATTACTTTGGGACTCAGTGCATCGTAGTTGCGATCGATGCAAAATACGACCCTTCGATCGATTCCTGGAGAGTTTACACGCATGGGGGAAGAAAAGCCACCGACTGGGAAGTGATCGAATGGGCGAAAACGGTTGAGGAAAACGGGGCGGGAGAAATCCTCTTAACGAGCATGAACGCCGACGGGGAGAAATCCGGGTTTGATATTAAACTGACCAAAGCAGTTAGCGAAGCGGTGAACATTCCGGTTATTGCTTCAGGAGGAGCAGGGAATGCTGATCACTTTGATGAAGTATTCAAGGACGGAAAAGCAGATGCCGCACTTGCTGCATCGATCTTCCATTATAAAGAAACATCTGTATCAGAAGTGAAGGATTTTTTGAAGAAACGCGGGGTGACGATTCGATGAATATATCTAAAGTTAAGTTTGATGACAAAGGCCTTGTACCGGCGATCGTACAGGACGCGAGCAGCAAAGAAGTGCTAACGCTCGCTTACATGAACGAAGAATCTCTTGGAAAATCTCTGGAGTCCAGGGAAACATGGTTTTACAGCAGGTCCCGCCAGGAGCTGTGGCATAAAGGGGCAACTAGCGGAAACACTCAGAAAATCATAGACATTCGCTATGATTGCGACCAGGATGCATTGCTCGTTCTGGTAGAACCAAGTGGTCCTGCATGCCACAGAGGATCGTATTCCTGTTTTGATGATTCGCTTTTAGGAAAAGAGGTTCGGACATCTGAAGAACGGTTCCAGATTTTTAACCAGCTTGAAGCAACAATCGCTAAGCGTGAAGCTGAGCGTCCGGAAGGTGCTTACACAACGTACCTCTTTGAAGAAGGCGTGGATAAAATATTGAAGAAAGTCGGTGAAGAAGCGGCAGAGGTGATCATCGCCGCCAAAAACCGCGATCAGGAAGAGCTGAAATGGGAAGTAGCAGATCTCTTCTATCACGTCCTGGTCCTGCTAAGGGAGCAGGAGTGCCCGCTCGATGAAATCCTAAACGTCCTGAAAGAACGCCACACACCAAAGCCTGAATAGACAAAAAAAGTTAGTTATCCACAAAAGCTCGGGGGTCTGACCCCCGAGCTTTTGTGGACAGTTAAAAAGTCCTTTTTCATCCAATAAAATGGTAAATAATATGCATCTTTGCTTAATTTCCCTAACTGAAATGGGGGAAAGTGTGTTATACTTTTCATCGGTTATCGATAGATATAGATAGAATGAAAATAGAAGATAGAAAATAAAAAATAGATTACTACTTAATAATGGGGGAAATTATGTCGAAGGAAATTAATGCTGCAAAGAAAAGCGGTCGGTTAATTCCTTTCATTCTGAATGGGGAGCACTTTTTTCAAAAAGGAATGCGCGCTTATCATCAACGCAATCTGCATAAAGCAAGAAAGTACCTTGAGCGTGCAGTGAAATTTGATTCAGAGGATACTGAAATTATCTGCCAGCTGGCTGCTGTGCTAGCAGAAATGGGAGAATACCAGGCCTCGAATGAATGGTTAGACTACATATTGTCTGAATTGGACTCAGAGCTTCATGAATGCTATTTCTTTATGGCAAATAACTATGCCCACATCGGAATGTTCCAGGAAGCGGAGGAAAAAGCGAAACAATATTTAGAAAAAGAACCGCACGGCGATTTTCGTTTAGATGTAGAAGAGTTAATCGAATTAATCGAATATGAAACAGACGATCATTTTGAAGAAGCGCTCGGGGAAGAGGAAATGCTGATCCAGAAACACGAAAGTGCCCGATCAGCGATCGAAAGCGGGGATTTTGAACGCGCTATTCTTCTGCTTGACAGCATGACAGAAGAATATCCAACTTTCTGGCCGGCTTACAACAATCTCGCACTGGCTTATTTTTATTCCAATCAATACGATGAAGCGATCGAGGTATTGAACAACATTTTGTCCAAAAATCAGGGAAACTTAAACGCTGTTTGCAACCTTGCCCTGTTTTATCATTTTCTTGGCCATTCCAAAAAGAGCGAGGCCTTTTTAGAGCGCTTAAGAAACGTTTATCCGATCCATCCGGACCATCGCCATAAGCTTGGCAGTACGTTCGGAATACTTGGGGAATACGAACTTGCATACAGATGGCTTCATTCGCTTCAAAACACAAGGTACGGCATGGATCATCAGATCTACCACTGGCTCGCTGTATCTTCCCTTCATATGGGGAATAAAAACAAAGCATATAAGTACTGGAAAAAGACCGAGGACCTTGATCCTGAAGGAGAAGTGGCTCCTTACTTCCTGTACATGCTTGAATCAGGCAAGATCAATTTGAAAGAGGCGATTTTCCAATATCGCATTCCCGAGGGGAAAGGGCTTGATGATGATCCTTTTTTAAACTTGATCGGCAGTGTGTCAGGAGCTGAAAAAGCAAAGCTCGTCCATTTGATGCTATTAAGGCAGCATGCGAGCTCTGAAGGGGAAGAGATCCTTCGCTCTTATATCGGCAGAAAAGAAGAGCCTTATTATTTAAAAGAAATGGCAGCTTATGTTTTACTGAAGCACTGTCCTGATGAGCCCGCTGTTATTTTAGACAGGGATGTGCCACGGACATTTACGAACGAAAGCGATTTTCCTGAAAATGTCCTTCATAGTGTGGGAATCGTTGAAAAGCTCTATAAAGCAAATTTTTCAACAGCGGAATTGAATGACATATTGTCCAGTATATGTACACCTTTATATATTCAGTCGCAGACTGCTCCGCTATCATTTAAAAACCGTGATGCCTGGACGGCTGCTATCATATACGCCTGGAAAAAGGTAAAAAAGCAGCCTGTTACACAGCGGGAGCTTGCTGAACAGTTTGGGGTTTCAACTGCTTCGATCGCAAAATATGTAAAACGAATCCATGCCATTCTTAACCGGCCTTAAGTGTGAGCAATTTCATAGACTTCCCGGAGCGACCTGATATAGGATAATAGTCAAATAAACTAATTAAGTTTAGATCAAACAAAAGTCACAGAAAGATATTCGACTGGTTGTGAAGGAAGGGATAAAGATGACGGAAGAAAAAATTTATGATGTGATTATTATTGGAGCAGGTCCCGCTGGAATGACGGCTGCTGTTTATACGTCACGTGCAAATCTGGATACGCTGATGATCGAACGCGGAATTCCTGGTGGGCAGATGGCTAATACAGAAGATGTGGAAAACTATCCGGGATTTGACCATATTCTTGGACCGGATCTTTCTACTAAAATGTTTGAACATGCGAAACAATTCGGTGCACAGTACCAGTATGGCGATGTAAAGGAAGTCCGTGATGACGGTACTTACAAAACCGTTGTAACCGGAAATGGCGAGTTGAAAGCCAAAGCTGTGATCATCGGGAGCGGTGCAGAATATAAAAAGCTTGGTGTTCCCGGAGAAAAGGAATACAGCGGACGCGGAGTTTCATATTGTGCAGTTTGTGACGGCGCCTTTTTCAAGAATAAGGAGCTTGTCGTTGTCGGCGGTGGAGACTCTGCTGTCGAGGAGGGTGTTTACCTTACAAGATTCGCATCAAAAGTAACGATTGTCCATCGCAGAGACCAGCTTCGTGCCCAAAAAATCCTGCAAAACCGTGCTTTTGATAATGAAAAGATCGATTTCATCTGGAACCATTCGGTCAAAGAGATTCTTGGCGAAAACGGCAAGGTAAGCAAGGTGCTTCTAAGTAACACAGAAACAGGAGAAGAGAAAGAATTTAATACAGATGGCGTATTTATCTATATCGGCATGCTGCCACTTAACGAAGCGGTGAAAAATCTGGATATCACGAATGAGGAAGGCTATATCCTCACTGATGAAAACATGGCTACAAAGGTGCCCGGCATTTTTGCGGCTGGGGATATCCGCGATAAGACACTTCGCCAGATCGTTACAGCAACAGGTGACGGCAGTATCGCTGCTCAATCTGTCCAGCATTACATCGAAACACTGGAAGAAAAAGAGAAAGTGACTGTCTAAATTCACGTTATCTATATAAACGAAATCTCATTTTAATTCTCTTGTAACAACGCTGAAATATAGATGGGGTACACTATAAATAGATTTGACCCCCTTTAATATATTTTTTTGGCACGGTTAACCTCCGTGCTCTTTTTTTTGCCCTCTTTTAAGAGTGCCAGGCACCAAAAATGGACAAATGTCCATAATTGGTGCCTGGCACCCTCTAATACAATCCCGTTTCATTGTTAGGCATTGTAAATCATAGTATACTTATAGAGGGAACAGAATAAGGATACGAACGAATTTTTATAATAGATATCGACTAATTAATCATCATTTGCCTGCAGGTTTCCTTTTGATGATAGTAGAAAACTGAGGTGACATTATGCAAAGAGTTACAAACTGCATCCTGAAAAAAGATGATCAAGTTCTAATGCTTCAGAAACCTCGCAGAGGCTGGTGGGTTGCACCAGGAGGAAAGATGGAGCCGGAAGAATCGATAAAAGATTCTGTTGTTCGGGAATTTCGCGAAGAAACCGGGATCTATTTAAAGAACCCAACATTGAAAGGAATCTTCACTTTCATAATCAAAGAGAATGACACCATCGTTTCGGAATGGATGATGTTCACGTTCCTTGCAACAGAGTTTGACGGCGAATCGGTTGATGAATGCGAAGAGGGAAAGCTTTCATGGATTCCTGCCGATGAGATGCTTGATTTGCCTATGGCTCCGGGAGACCATCATCTCCTGGAATATGTGCTGAAGGGAAGCGGCATGATCTTTGGAACATTTACGTATACCCCGGATTTCAAATTGCTGTCCTATCGACTCGATCCATCCTAAAAACGGGAAAGCTTCCTGGCTTTAGAAGCATTAATAAAGTTTGAGATTTAGAAACGGAGTGGAGAAACATGGCCGAAGTACAAGAAAAAATTAAAATGGTCATAATTACAGGGATGAGTGGAGCAGGTAAAACAGTTGCGATGCAGAGCTTTGAAGACCTTGGTTATTTCTGTATCGATAACCTGCCGCCGACATTGCTGCCCAAGTTTGTAGAAATGGTAAATGATTCAGGCGGCAAACTCAACAAGGTTGCCCTTGTTATGGACTTAAGGGGAGGGGACTTTTTCGGCCATCTGGTCGAATCAGTGAACGAGCTTCGTTTAAACGACAGGATCGATACACAGATCCTTTTCCTGGATGCCAAAGATCCGGTTCTTGTAAGACGGTATAAAGAAACGAGGCGTTCTCACCCGCTTGCTCCAGAAGGTCTTCCGCTTGAGGGAATCAAGCGCGAAAGGGAAATGCTTTCAGAGCTGAAAGGCATGGCGCAGCAAATTATCGATTCGAGTGATATTAAGCCTGTGCAGCTCCGCGCACGGATCATCGAGCGGTTTTCCGATAAGACCCAGCATTCCTTTATGGTAAATGTAATGTC
This sequence comes from Exobacillus caeni, assembly GCF_005747095.1. Taxonomy (GTDB): domain Bacteria; phylum Bacillota; class Bacilli; order Bacillales; family Guptibacillaceae; genus Exobacillus; species Exobacillus caeni. The sequence goes on from NZ_SWLG01000003.1 coordinate 260,568, forward strand.
TTTCGGCTTTAAATACGGCATTCCGATCGATGCGGATCTTGTCTTTGATATTCGCTTCCTTCCTAACCCCCATTATGTCGATCACTTGCGTCCCAAAACAGGAATCGATGAAGAAGTATCGAACTATGTATTTAAATGGACAGAAACCCATAAGTTTCTTGAAAAGCTGATCGATCTGCTGGCGTATATGCTGCCGCAATATCAAAGGGAAGGCAAGAGCCAGCTTGTCATCGGAATCGGCTGCACCGGGGGAAAACACCGTTCTGTGGCCCTGGCAGAATATATTGGAAAATACTTTATGAAAGACTACAAAACAAATATTACGCACCGTGATATTGAAAAGGGAAGGGTTAAGGTTACATGACAGAAAATCAGAAGCCAAAAGCCGTTGTGATCGGAGGAGGAACAGGGCTTTCGGTGCTATTGAGGGGACTTAAAACTTTCCCTGTTGATATAACTGCAATCGTGACTGTAGCAGATGATGGAGGAAGCTCAGGGCGTTTGCGGGATGAACTTGATATTCCTCCTCCAGGTGATGTGCGCAATGTACTGACGGCACTTGCCGAAGTAGAGCCATTGCTTGAAAGCTTGATGGAACACCGCTTTAGAAACGGTAACGGCCTTTCCGGCCATTCTATGGGGAACCTGATGCTGGCGGCCATGACCGATATTACAGGAGACTTCGTGCGTGCGATCGGGGAGCTGAGCCGCGTTTTAAACGTTCGCGGAAAGGTTCTGCCGGCAGCAAACCATAGCATCGTCCTCCATGCGGAAATGACGGACGGTACGATTGTAAAAGGGGAATCTAAAATTCCAAAGACTAATAAAAAAATAAAGCGTGTCTTTTTATCCCCTGATGATATTAAAGCCCTTCCTGAATCTATAAAGGCCATACGACAGGCAGATATTATCATTCTCGGTCCGGGCAGCCTTTATACGAGTATTTTGCCTAACCTGCTTGTTCCGGGCATCGCCGAAGAAATCAGGCGATCAAAAGCGAAGAAAGTGTATGTCTGCAATGTTATGACCCAGCAGGGGGAAACGGAAGGCTATACAGCAAGCGATCATGTCAAAGCGATTACAGACCATGTTGGCCATCGGTTAATGGATACGATTCTTGTGAACAATGCCCAAATTCCGATCGGGCATGCTGAACGTTATGCCGAAGAAAGAGCAGAAGTTGTGCACTATGACGAAAATCGATTGAAGAGCTTTGGTTTTCGAGTAGTAAGTGATAAAATAATTCAATACGACAAAGAATATATTAGACATGATGCTGTTAAAATGTCTCGTCTTTTGTTAAGTTTGCTAAAAGATAAAGTAGAACAATAAAACCATATGAAGGGTCAGTGGGACCCCTTAGAAAGGGGGAGGCTAAATTTGTCTTTTGCTGCCGATACAAAAAAAGAATTAACACAACTAGAAATAAAATCGTGCTGTGCGCGGGCTGAATTGGCTGCGCTGATCCGGATGAACGGTTCCATCTCTTTTGGGAACCGGCAGCTCGTCCTGAACATCCCCACTGAACATGCAGCGATTGCACGTCGAATCTATACGCTGATCAAAAGAGTATACAATTATGACGTGGAGCTTCTTGTCCGGAAAAAAATGCGCCTTAAAAAGAATAACGTTTATATCGTCAGGCTCTCCAATAATGCGAAGGAGCTTTTGGAGGATCTGGGAATCATCAATGAACTATTTAGCTTTACAAGAGAAATATCTAAAACGGTTACAAAGAAAACCTGTTGCAAACGTTCATACTTACGAGGAGCGTTTCTCGCCGGTGGTTCGATCAATCATCCTGAAACATCTTACCATCTTGAAATCTTCTCGAGCTATGAAGAACATACCCAGTCTCTCTGCGAAATGATGAATGATGTATTTGAGCTGAAGGCGAAGATGCTCGAGCGTAAAAAGGGATATATCGTCTACATTAAAGAGGGAGAAAAAATCACAGAATTCCTGAACATTGTAGGAGCCCATCGGGCACTGCTGTATTTTGAAGACGTTAGAATTATGAAAGATATGAGAAATTCCGTCAATCGACTCGTGAATTGTGAAACAGCGAACTTAAACAAAACGGTCGATGCAGCTATGAGACAGGTAGAGAATATCCGTTTTATCGAGCAGGAAGTAGGGCTCGATATATTGCCGGACAAGCTCAGGGAAATAGCGGAACTTCGGGTGAAGCACCAGGATGTTACACTGAAGGAACTCGGTGAAATGCTATCAGGTGGAACCATAAGCAAGTCAGGGATCAACCATCGTTTAAGAAAGATAGATGCAATTGCAGAAAAAATACGGGCGGGAAAACCGGTTACTTGATTTTCCGCTTTTTTTCAAAAACTATGTAAGCGTAACCAGGTTGTTCTCCTGTTCGAGAAGAAGGCAACAAAAAACCTGCTGGATAAATGAATGTTTACATAGATGGAATGATGGCAGGACTTTTGGATAGAAGGAAGTATTAAATATAGAAATAGATCTGGTAAAGGAAACTTGAATGAATAGAGGGAGGAATACAGGTTGGTAGAAAAGGAACTCGTCGTAAAGCTTGAAACTGGTTTGCAAGCAAGGCCGGCTGCACTTTTTGTCCAGGAGGCAAATCGCTTCCAGTCAGAAATTTTTTTAGAAAAAGACGGAAAGAAAGTCAATGCAAAAAGCATTATGGGAATCATGAGCCTTGCAGTAAGCACAGGTTCTAAAGTAATCATTACAACAGACGGTAACGATGAAGTTGATGCAATGGAAGCGCTGACTGAGTTTGTCAAAGGTGAGTAGCTCGCAACAGGAAGGCTTAATGGAAAAGAAAATCTTCTTTGCTTTAAAGCCATCCATATAAAAAAATCCCTCTTTTGGTTAAGAGGGATTTTTGATCATCTTTTATTTCTTTTCAAGCACTTCATCGATCAAACCGTATTCTTTAGCTTCTGCTGCTTCCATGAAGCGGTCACGGTCAGTATCGCGCTCGATCGTTTCAATATCCTGCCCGGAACGTTCAGCAAGAATTTTATTGATCTTTTCACGCATTGCGATGATACGCTTCGCATGGATTTCGATATCCGTTGCCTGTCCCTGCGTGCCGCCAAGCGGTTGGTGAATCATAACTTCACTGTTCGGAAGGGCATAGCGTTTACCCATCTCACCAGCAGTTAACAGGAATGCTCCCATTGATGCTGCCATACCGATACAGATTGTTGATACATCAGGCTTAATGAAGTTCATCGTATCATAAATAGCCATACCAGCTGTGATCGATCCTCCTGGACTGTTAATATATAACGAAATATCTTTATCGGGATCTTCAGCAGCAAGGAATAAAAGCTGTGCAACTACTGTGTTTGCAACGTTGTCATCGATTGCGCTTCCAAGCATGATGATTCGGTCTTTTAATAGGCGGGAATAAATGTCATAAGCTCTTTCGCCACGGTTCGTTTGTTCGATTACTGTAGGGACTAAAATACTCATTGAAAATCCTCCTTTTAATTAACTGATCATAACAGGTCTTATGTACGTTTCTGTAATCCAATCATACAAAAAAGGTCAGGATAGGTCAAATGTTACGCGTTGAAAAATCCTGAAGAAATTGAAATCAGTTATTTTATTAATAGTAACCTGCCGCTGGTTTTATGCTCCTCAACCATTTTCCCCTTTTTATTTTGATTTAAACCGTTGATTTTGCTGATTTGCTAAAACATTTCCGGGGTGAGGATTTGAAAGGTATGAATAAAGCAAATTTTCCACCTTATTACGGATTCGATCCACTGAATAGTTAAACCTTTTTTCATATCCTCTATGATAAATCGTATATTCAATATATCCCCTCGATTGTTTACCCTCCATCACCTTTATGGAAGCTCTCCTCAAGAAAAACTTGCTCTCTTTTAAATCATAGGAGACACGGGCCATCGTTAATTCCAATAACCTTATGTAAGGACCGGGCAGTTTAAAAGATATTTTTTTAATATTGCTTAAGTCCAGCTCTATAACTTTCTTTACATAGGGGAGAATAATAAAGCGTACGATATGTTGTAATTCTTCCTGTTGAAGTTCATTCATTGTTATCCTCCTCACCCGCGTCATCGAACGTACGTTTGTATATAACATACTATGCCCGAATGCTGGAGTCAATAACCATGGAGATGAAACGATTTTAGCGGGAGGGGAGAACGGCAGGTTTTTCTCTAAAAAACAAAAAACCATCCATTGGTAGATGGATGGGACTAAGTATATGTATGGCGCGCCCGGAGGGATTCGAACCCCCGACAGACGTGGTACCGGAAACCACCGCTCTATCCGACTGAGCTACGGGCGCATAAAAGTATTTTAATCAGTGACAGAGATTAATATATCATATTTTTCTACTCTGCGCAATACTTACTTCTGCGAAACTACTCTGAGATCTCTTTATCATCAAGTAACTATCGTATTTCTTATATTTGACGCTAAAAATATACGTAAATGTTTGTCATGTTATTCAGGCATAGGGAATAAAAAGGTTTTAGAAGTGTATTTCACCCCCGATCAAGGTCATACTAACTAAAAAAACGGGGGCAGAGCCATTGAAAATCTCCAAAAATGAAAACAAGAAACTAAGCGATATCATCGATCAGTTAACTGATGGCCTTGATTCGCTCGTAGAAATTTATAACGATTCAGAAGAGGATGTTCCGTTAATCGCCTTTAAACCAAACGTAGTGGAAAGTATTGAAAAGGCTAAAAAGGTATATGGAGCAAAGCATGTGGATGACAAGATCAATAAGATTGTCCAGGAGACTCTTTCCTGGCTTCCGTTAGATGAGATAGACCTGGGTGATGAAGAGGAGGAAGAGGACGATGATGATTGATCCTCTTCTTTTTACGTATAGGGAAGTATAAGCAAAAGAGAAGACTCGACATCGATAGAGTAAGCCGTCTTCTCCTTATAGGTTGCTGGTCAGCGGTTTTTTAGTTATCAACATTGTGGAAAACAAACCTGTGGATAATGTGGATAAAGTTACTATGAGCTTAAAAACAAATATATAAACTGTGGATAGAGATGTGTATATGTTAATAGTTTTGATCAATCAGGTATCTTCTTCGTCGCACCCTTTATTTGAGTCCTTTTTCTTAAAAGTTCCGTTCATCGTGTTTTTGAATCCAGAATGTAAACCGGTTGCACATAGACCGAGCCAGAGGCCGACCAGGAAAGATTTCTTAAAATCTCCCGGTGCTACATAAATCAAACTCAGTACGATCCCGACTACTATTGATAAGACCGGCGATAGGCGGGAAGACATCCCAAAAATTCTTGCAAGTTGAACTAGTCCAATAATCACTGGCAACAAGGCAACTCCATAAACACTGATGTCCATGACTGCCCCTCCTTATTTCTTTCATATTTACTAGTTTATGCAGCATTTAATAGAACGGAACAGGCATGTTTACTATATTTATGAGATAACGATCGTGATGGACAGGTATTGTTAAATAAGATGATGGAGAGTTTGTATCCAGAATGTAACTGGGAGATGGTATACCTATGTGGATAAGAGTTAACTAAAATATAAAAGAGGGGATAAAGTGAAAGATTCAAAGATAACACTTCATGACCAGGCAGTTCATCTAGTCGATTATGGTGGAGAAGGAGAGGTTGTTCTTTGCGTCCATGGCTTAACGGCGAATGCGAGGTGCTGGGATTCCGTAGCTGAGCGTTTAACAAGTCACTTTCGTGTACTGGCGATTGATTTAAAAGGAAGAGGGGACAGCCAAAAGCCTGATTCAGGTTATTCAATCTCACAGCATACAGAAGATATAAAGGCGTTGATCGATGTTCTTGGTTTAGAAAAAGTAATTTACATGGGTCATTCTTTAGGGGCTCTTATAGGCGTTTGTTTCGCTGCGACTTATCCACAATATCTCTCAAAACTGATTCTGGTGGATGGAGCAGCTAATCTAGACGGACAAGTATTTGAAATGATCAGGCCGGCGGTTGAACGGCTTGGCATAACGTATTCTAGTTATCAATCATATATTTTAGAAATGAAAAAGAATCCATTTTTAGATAAGTGGAACGAATATATTGAACAGTACTTTTATTCCGATGTTGATCACTTTCCGGATGGTTCCGTTCGGTCTAAAGTGAGTCAAGGAGCGATTAAGGCAGAGCTTGATTCTCTTGAGAAAACCGATATTAACAGCCATCATAAATCGATTCAAACCCCAACGCTGCTTCTATGGGCGCAGGATTCATTCAAGAATGGAAAAACCTTTATGCTTTCAAGAGAAAAAGGAAAAGCACTTGCTGAAAAGTGGCCGGAAAGCCGCTTTGTAGAAATAGAAGGTGCGAACCATTACAGCATTATTTTTAATGAATATAATGTTTTGGTAAAAGAGATTAAAAATTTCATAAATCCTAAAATGCTTTAAAGAGTCTTTTGGTACCGACCCCCGAAAGTTAGAGTAATAAATCTAACTTTCGGGGGTGTTTTTATGGCCAAATATAGTGAGGAATTTAAAATAAAACTTGTCA
>NZ_SWLG01000030.1 GCF_005747095.1 Exobacillus caeni
TGACATTGTAACATATGGGTAAGCCGTATGCCTTAATAGGGCACGTACGGTTTGATAAGGGGGAAGCCTTGAAAGAGGTTTCCCTACTTTATTGATCAGTTTTTCCTTATCATTCTTTGCCATTAACATAACGAAATCGCTTATGCTGACAGCAATTTTTTTTGCGTTGGATTTCGTTATCGTTATCCTCATATTTGTGCTCTCGTTTAATTTTTATGAAAAGCGAGGAGAATTCTGATGGCACTGGTAACGAAGATTAAAGAATATCGGGCAAGAAAGGACATGACTCAGGAAGAACTCGCCGCAATTGTAGGAATTCGCCGGGAAACGATCAGCCACCTCGAAAAAGGAAAATATAATCCGTCATTAAAGCTTGCCCATGATATCGCAAAGGCTCTAGGTGGAACGATTGATGAATTATTTATTTTTACAGATGAAAAGCAGGGGTGATTATGATGCGAAAAAATGAACCGATCGTTCAAATTAAAAACTTATCCAAGAAGATCAACAACAAAACGATCATAGATGATTTATCGTTTGAGCTATTTCCAGGAGAGGTATACGGATTTCTTGGTCCGAACGGTGCGGGCAAGACTACCACGATCAGAATGATGGTAGGGTTGATGGAAGCTACTAAAGGCCAGGTGTTCATCAAGGGCCAGAGTATCCAAAAAGATTTTAAAAATGCAATCGCAGAAGTAGGCGGAATCGTTGAAAACCCGGAGATGTACAAGTTTTTATCAGGCTATAAAAATCTTGTCCACTATAGCAGGATGGTTAAGGGAGTCAGTAAAGAAAGGATCGACCAGGTTGTGCAGCTTGTAGGACTTGAAAACCGAATACATGAAAAAGTGAAAAATTACTCGCTCGGTATGCGCCAGCGGTTGGGGCTTGCCCAGGCATTACTTCATTCTCCTTCACTCTTGATCCTGGATGAACCAACGAATGGGCTTGATCCTTCAGGAATACATGAGATCAGGAATTACCTCAGGAAAATAGCCCATGAAGATGGAGTGTCGGTTCTTGTATCAAGTCACCTGTTGTCAGAGATGGAAATGATGTGCGACAGAATTGCGATTATCCAGAACGGTAAACTGATCGATGTGCAAACAGTAGATGACTTTGTCGGGAGAGATCTGCAGGTGAAAGGAAGGTTTACGGTTGTCCCGGTCGATAAAGCGAAAACGATCCTCGAGACGGCTTATCAGGATAAAAAGATTGAAGTGAAAGAAGATATCATTGCGTTAGATATAGAAAAAGAAGACGTTCCAGCCGTTGTTTCGTTGCTTGTAAAAAATGATATTAGGATTTACAGCGTTCAGGCAAACGCAATGACACTGGAAGAAAAATTTCTTGAAGTGACGGGAGGGAATCAAATTGTCTAGCCTGTTAAAGTTAATCCAAAACGAAAATATGAAAATTTATTACCGAATAGGCACATGGGTGATGGTCATTCTGTTGCTTATTGCTGTAATAGGAATGGGGATATTTGTCAAGACAACGAGTGACGAGAACGACAACTGGCAGGTGGCTGTCCAGACCGATATCAAACGGCTGCAAGCACAAAAAGAAAAGACTGAGAGCTTTAAATTTATGAATGAAGAAGTTTTAAAGTCCTATGACAGGCAGATCGAAATAAAGGAGTACAGGCTTGCGAATAACATCCCGCCATTGCCAGCGGATTCTTTTTGGGGATTTATCAACGAGTCATCGAACTTAACGTCGTTTGTAACGTTATTTACGATTGTAATAGCTGCGGGTATGGTAGCGAGCGAATTCAGCTGGGGTACGATAAAGCTGTTGCTGATACGTCCTGTCAGCAGGTCTAAAATCTTGCTTTCAAAATATCTTTCCACTCTCTTGTTTGCCTTTTCGCTTCTGGCCGTGTTGTTTTTATCTTCCGCATTAACTGGCGGGTTGTTGTTTGGCTTCGATTCTGTTTCACAACCCCACTTAACCTATACAGATGGAGCGGTTAAAGAGGTCGGGATGCTGCAAAACATGATAGGTATTTACGGATTAAATAGTGTGGATCTTGTTATCTTATCAACATTTGCATTCATGATGTCATCCGTTTTCCGAAGCTCCTCCTTAGCGATAGGGCTTTCGATCTTTTTAATGTTCATCGGTCCGCAAATTTCGAATCTTTTAAGGAATTATGAGTGGTCTAAATACATTTTATTTGCCAACACAAACCTTCGACAGTATATCGATGGGATTCCTTTTATGGAAGGGATGACGATGACATTTTCTATTAGTGTTTTGATCGGATACTTTGTTATTTTTGTGTCATTATCCTGGCTGGCATTTACAAAAAGGGACGTGACAGCATAAATGAAGGGGCGGCTCAAAAGCTAAGTGCCTGACACCTCCAACACATCATTTAGAAAAACTGGTACAACGTTTCTCTAAAATTTGTGCTAAACGGAGGAGTCAGGCACTTATGGACCGCCCCTTACTATCTTCGATGAAACCTCGTCCGGTCCCCAGCAAGCTTCTTCCACTTTTCCCTTTCTGCAAGCTGGGCCCGTTTGTCGGCCTTTCGTTCAAGGTATGCAAGTTCTCTTTGAAGTTTTATATAGTTTTCGAACCGTTTTTCAATAAGATCTCCGGCATCGATCGCCTCTTTAACGGCACATCCTGGTTCACCATCATGGGAACAGTCCCTGAAACGGCATTGTTCGGCAATCTCCTCAATATCAGAGAAACTCTGGCTGACACTGCTGTCTGCTTCCCATAACTGAAGCTCCCTCATACCGGGCGTATCGATCAGCAGCCCGCCTCCAGGAATCATGACCAGCTCTCTGTGAGTGGTCGTATGACGGCCCTTGTCGTCGCCTTCACGGATTTCTTTTACCAGTAATTTTTCAGAGCCAAAAAGCCTGTTGGTCAATGTTGATTTTCCTGCGCCGGAAGAGCCGAGAAGAGCAACTGTGTGGCCTTCTGTAAGATAAGGCTCTAATTGATCGATCCCAACGTCATCAGTCGCACTGACGGCATGAATCGGAACACCAAGCGCAACATTTTCGACTTCCTCTATTTTTTGGTCGAGATCATCACATAAGTCCGATTTGCTTAGAATAATGACTGGGTTTGCACCGCTTTCCCATGCCATCAACAAGTAACGTTCAATTCTGCGGACGTTAAAATCTTTATTCAGAGCGTTTACAAGAAACACCGTGTTGATATTCGTTGCGATGATCTGTTCTTCCGTTGTATCGCCGGCGGCCTTTCTAGAGAACTTACTCTGGCGGGGCAGCACAGCATGAATCGTTGCTTTTCCTTCTTCCGGCCTTGCTGTGAGGATAACCCAGTCACCGACAGCAGGGAAATCCTCCCGTTCCGAAGCGGTATGGCGGAACTTGCCTGACACTTCTCCCAGCAACTCGCCATGCTCTGTTAAAATTCGATACAACCGTTTGTGCTCTAAAGATACACGCCCGACAGTAAATGGTTGATCTGTATTATATTCAGCAGCTGCGGCTGCAAAGAAATCGTTCCATCCTAATTGTTTTAAATTCAATCAGAAAACCTCCTGTGGATTATAAAATAAAAAAGAGACCCGTACGCCAGGTCTCCCTTCTTAAACAAATTTTGACATGAAGAAACCATGGACCTGAACACAGCCCATGGATTTACCGTCCACATAAAGGTATTCTTCTTTTACCGTTAGGGCTGTGTTATGAGCATTATTCTGTTACGTTTGAATTTAGTCATTACATTGCTCATAACACATACCCCCTTTCAATCTTTGTTTTTATTATAATGGGAAAATTCAAACATGTAAATGGGTTCTTTCAACAAAAAGAAAATTTTAAGGTACACTAAAAATAGTATCTCGATAAAATCTAGTTTTATACAACTTCGTGAATGATAGGGGTGTAGCGATGAAAATAGTGATTGCGCCAGATTCTTTTAAAGAAAGCATGACGGCAATGGAAGCGGCTGATGCGATTGCAAAAGGATTTAGTGATGTTTTTCCTGAAGCAGAAATAATCAGGGTTCCGATAGCGGACGGCGGGGAAGGGACTGTAACCGCATTAGTGGATGCTACTGGAGGCAGGATGATAAAAGCGGCCGTTAGCGGGCCGTTAGGTAAACCGGTTCAAGCCTTTTACGGCCTGTCAGGGGATGGTAGCACTGCTTTTATTGAGATGGCAGCTGCTTCAGGATTGCATCTTGTGCCAGAGAAGAGCCGCAATCCGCTTTATACTTCCACAAGAGGGACAGGAGAGTTAATCCTCAAAGCTCTCGATCAAGGAGTCAGTCGTATCATTCTTGGCCTTGGTGGCAGTGCTACCAATGACGCCGGGGCAGGGATGGCGCAGGCGGTTGGCGTAAAGCTGATCGACAGGTTCGGAAATGAAATAAAAGAAGGGGGAGCCAGTTTAGGTGATGCAGTAGAGATCGACTGCACTAATATCGATAAACGGCTGGCAGGGATCACAATCGAAGCGGCATGCGATGTTAACAACCCCATGGTCGGGGAGAGGGGAGCATCGGCAGTATTCGGGCCTCAGAAAGGCGCAAATACGGATATGGTCAGAATGCTGGATAAAAACCTTTCTTATTTTGCGGATTTAATAAAAAAGGAGCTTGGCAAGGACATTAAATACGTTCCTGGAACAGGGGCAGCCGGAGGGCTCGCAGGAGGATTGATAGCCTTTTTGTCGGCACAACTCATGCCAGGTGTAGAGATGGTGTTAAAAACGATAGGGTTAGAAGAACACTTAAGGGATGCTTCTCTGGTTGTGACAGGTGAGGGGAAAGTGGATGGCCAGACTGCTTTTGGAAAGGCTCCTGCCGGTGTTGCGGCATTGGCGAAGAAGTATCATCTGCCGGTCATAGCGGTTGCAGGGCAGGTCAACGGCAATAACGATGTGTTAAGGAAGAACGGTTTCGATGCCGTGTTCTCTATTATTCCTGGAGTGATACCTCTTGAAGAGGCACTAGAGAACGCTTCAAGCTACACGTATCACACAGCAAGAAATATAGCAGAGGTGCTGAAAATAAACTGGAAATAAAAAGGTGGCTGCCTTTACCAGGTACAGGAATCTGAAAAGGCAGCCATTTTAAAGTTTTACATCATTTCTTTTTTCTCTTTAGCTTGTCTGGATGTAATATCCCGAATCCACTCCATAAAAGCTCTAACAGAAACAAACGTGACAAAAAGAGAAGTGAACGTGTGGAACCAGCTCCATTTAATGTATTTTATTAACTGCGTGTTTTTTTCAAGCCATACTTCGAACAATGTCATTGGCGTGGTGTACAATACAGCCTGAAAAATCATGCCTGGAAATTTTGATCTATACGATGTCTGATTATAAGCCACACATGCCAGTGGAAATAAAAGATAATCGAACAGAAGACTGCTGTGAAATGATTTAGGCGCTAAACGGACAGGATATTTCAACCATTTCTTTGAAACCACATACATCCCGATAAAACTTGAAATGACGCCCTTTAGAAAGAAGACGAGTACCCAGTCTTTCGTTGGAGGTCTGCGAATCAGGAAAGCGGTCGCTGTTAATCCGAATAAAAGCAGGCCTCGTAAGATTAATCGTTCTTTCATTTCACACCCTCCTTATCCTCTTCCTTTAGCTTGCTTCGGGGAGGCGGGATTCATTCATAAAAAGGACTTTTTATTCCGTTCTCATTTCTCTGGCATTCTGGATTATCTTTTTTATCGCTGCTTTGCGCCATGATTTGACCGCTTCGATACTTACACCTTCTTCTGCGGCTATTTGTTTCGTTTGCTTTTGTTCGAGCACACTGTGAACGACCCATTTACACTGATTATCTGTTAATCCTGTTAAATAGGATTGAAGGATTTCTGTTTCCAAAAGATAAACGGATGATGGATCGATGACGCCTGAGAGAACATCGTCTGACACCGTTGTTTGCTTTTCCTGGATTCGGATATCCTTTTTTATCTCATCTGTAATCTTCCATCGTATCTTAGAATAAGCAAAGCTTGAAAAAGTGCCTTTTGATTCCTCAAACTGCAAGTAAGCTTCCCAGAGACCGATCAGTCCTGCCTGATAATACAATTCAAAGTCCTTAAAGACATGTAACTTTTTCAACTGGCTTTTAATCAACGGTTCGTACTTTCTGGCTATTTCTTCAAAAGATAGTGGATATTGTTCCACTTTAAAATCCCTTCGAACAAGCGCCTGTTCCTTTATTCCGCGGTGACCTAAGCCTAAACCAGCAGAAAAAAACAAGCACACGAGCATATGTATAATAGCCTGAATGAATTTATCCACAGATTTTCGGGGGTCTGACCCCTCTCAAATCTGTGGATAACTATCGATGGGTGGAATGTGATGTATGGCTGTATTGGAGGATTCACTGTACGAAAAAAAGCTGACTCGAATGAGTCAGCCTCTGGCAAGCTTTTCGGTTAGTTTACAGGCAGTTCACTTTTTCGTATGCAAATTTTGGCGTTGATGCCTTTTAGCTGCAAGCCTTCTACAATTTTTCTCAGCTCTTCTTTTGTAAGAGTCGTCTCCTCCATCGTTTTTCCCTCCTATACCAGGTCGATTTGTAGCATGTTGGCGATCTCTTCCCTATGTTCGGTTAACGCTTCGATTTCTTTGAAATTCGCTAGCATCCCCTGAAATAAAAATCTGCGCGGTTGCTCCTTTTTGCTTTCTGCCATTAAAAAATCGATTGTTTCATGCAGCTCTTCTTTTTTGGCCGGAGATATGTCCTGCTCGGTGATAATTTCTTGCATACTGCGAAGTCGTTCTTCCATTTGATTTTGGATCTGTTCTTCCGAAACCTTTTTATCTTGCATAAAAGGACTGAATACTTCTCTTCTTAAAAGTGGTTCGTTATCGTCTCTTAGAATTCCTTTTACCATGTCGTCGATTCTTTGAACAATATATTCAGCTAGATTTTCTAAGTTTAGTTTATTGTTATCTATGATTAGCACATGAAAGTAAGAACTGATTATCCCATCAAGTAAAATTGCTGCGTCAACCACATGTCTGGTAATCGGTTCTCCATAGATGTGTAGTAAGTTAGATTCGAGCCATTCATGGTTTTCCCGGCGGATTCTAAAAATAATGGAATCGGTTTCTTTGTTTAATGTTAAAGCCTGTTCCCTTAATTGCATGATGATAAACTCTTTGTGTTCTAAAATTTCTTTAAATTGGGTAATCAGTTGGTTTTGAAAAGAATCTTTTGGAGAAAGTTCTTTTTTGGCCGCCTGTGAAACTTTTGAACGCATCTTTTCGTAATAGTGATGGAATATTGAAAAGATCAATTCGTCTTTGGATTTAAAGTAAAGATAAACGGCTCCTTTAGAAATGCCGCTCTTATCAGCTATTTCTTGAATGGAAGTGGAGTGAAAGCCTTTCTTGGCAAAAAGCTTCATAGCCGTTTCGATTATAAGCAGTTTCTTTTCATTCATGACATCACACCTTCTACATACACTGTCTTTTATATTCTATCATGTTTTGCCCTATTCCTATCATTAAGATTTTATAAAAATTAGCGATTTGACCAATCAGTCATGCTGAAGAAAGTTCCGTTTGTTTGAAAATAATTCACACTTTGATGTATTGCAAAAAACTATTCATTCCGTTATAGTGTACGGTGTGATGACCAGTCAGTCAATAGGAGAGAGGAGTAAAAAAGAGAGATGAAAAAAATCATAAACTTTGCATTGAATAATAAATTTGCCGTTTGGCTCCTGACCATTATTGTCACAGCAGCAGGTTTATATGCTGGAATGAATATGAAGCTTGAAACGATACCGGATATTAATTCTCCTATCGTGTCTGTGACGACAGTGTATCCAGGGGCTGCACCGGAGGAGGTTGCTGACGAAATTTCGATACCGATAGAAAAAAGAGTCCAATCTTTGCCGGGTGTCGATGTTGTCAGCTCTTCTTCTTTTGAAAACGCGTCGAATATACAAATCGAATATAACTTTGATAAAGACATGGAAAAAGCAGAGGATGAAGTCCAGGAAGTGATCAACAAACTCGATCTTCCCGATGGAGCACAGGACCCTTCCGTTTCCAGACTTAGTTTCAACGCTTTTCCGATCATGTCGCTAAGCGTATCGAGCAGCGGCCAAACACTAGATCAATTAACGGAGACCGTCGAAGGGGATGTTGTACCTGCGATCGAAGGACTGGAAGGGATATCTTCTGTAACGATTTCAGGGCAGCAGGTGGAAGAGGTTCAGCTACAATTTAAAGAGGATAAAATGCAGCAGCTTGGATTAAGCGAGGACACTGTTAAAAATATTATTAAAGGGTCAGCTGTTGAGTATCCGTTAGGTTTATTTAACTTTGAAGACAGCCAAAAAGCGGTGGTCGTGGATGGGAATATTACCTCTTTGGATGACCTGAAAAATCTTGAGATTCCTGTTATTCCTTCAGGACAGGGGAACCAGGCCGGAGGAGCACAGCAGCAGGGTAACAAGCCAGCTGCACAACCGAACCAACCAGCCGGATCACCGACTGCCCAAACAAGCCAGCAATCTGAGGCTGCTCCGGAAATTCCGACAGTTCAACTGTCAGAAATAGCTGATATCGAGCTTGTTGGAAAAGCAGAATCGATATCCAGAACAAACGGAAACGAATCGATCGGCATTTCGATCGTAAAATCAGCAGACGCTAATACGGTAGATGTCGTAAATGCTGTAAAAGATAAAATGGATAAAATGGAATCAGAACACGAAGGACTTGAAATCGTAAACATCTATGACCAGGGCGAGCCGATTGAAGAATCGGTGAGCACAATGCTTAATAAAGCGGTCGTTGGGGCAATATTCGCGGTATTGATCATCCTGTTGTTCCTGCGAAATATTAAATCGACATTAATCTCCGTAATTTCGATTCCCTTATCACTATTAATCGCTGTCTTGCTGTTGAAGCAAATGGATATAACGTTAAACATTATGACACTCGGAGCGATGACTGTTGCAATCGGGCGTGTTGTCGATGATTCGATTGTCGTAATCGAGAACATTTATAGGCGGATGTCGCTCTCCACAGAAAAGTTGACAGGTAAAGCATTGGTTCGAGAAGCGACAGCTGAAATGTTTATCCCGATCATGTCGT
Source organism: Exobacillus caeni (assembly GCF_005747095.1). Classification (GTDB taxonomy): domain Bacteria; phylum Bacillota; class Bacilli; order Bacillales; family Guptibacillaceae; genus Exobacillus; species Exobacillus caeni. The sequence goes on from NZ_SWLG01000030.1 coordinate 9,081, forward strand.
CCACAATCGTGACGATCGCAGTATTCCTACCGCTCGGGCTCGTAAAGGGACCGGTCGGGGAAATGTTCCTGCCTTTTGCGTTAACGATCGTGTTTGCGTTATTAGCTTCATTGCTAGTAGCGATTACAATTGTGCCTATGATGGCTCATTCGCTATTTAAAAAAGGATTGAAGAATACAGAAGACCATGAAGAAAAGCCGGGGAGACTGGCTGGCGGATACAAACGCGTTTTAAATTGGTCATTGAACCATAAGATCATCACGTTCGGCCTTGCTGTCATCCTACTTGTTGGCAGTTTGTTCCTTGTTCCGATCGTAGGGGTGAGCTTCCTGCCATCTGACCAGCAGAAAATGATCATCGCCACTTATAATCCTGAACCGGGGCAAACGGAAGACGAAGTAGAGAATATTGCTTTACAAGCAGAGGGTTATTTTAGTGACAAAGAAAAGGTTGAAACCATCCAGTTCTCCGTCGGCGGAGGAAACCCGATGAACCCCGGGCAAACAAATCAGGCGTTGTTTTTTGTGGAATATAACGAGGACACCGAAAACTTTGACAGCGTCAAAGAAAATGTCCTGGAAGATCTTAAGGGGCTTGCTGATAAAGGAGAATGGGGCTATCAGGACATGTCTGCTTCTGGTGGAAGCAACTCCATCACACTGTTTGCATATGGCAAAGATATGGATCAGCTTGAACCGATCGTTAGCGAAATAACAGATATGGTGGAAAACGACGATACTTTTACAAACGTTGATTCCAGTATTTCTGAAGCTTATGATCAGTATACCCTGGTCGCAAACCAGGAAGAACTAAGTAAACTCGGGCTTACAGCAGGCCAGATCGGAATGGAACTGTCCAAAGTGGGACAGCGCCCGGTTTTGACAACGATCCAAAAAGACGGAAATGAAGTAAATGTGTATATGCAGGTTGAGGAAAAGAATTATGAAGACCTGGAAGATTTAAAAAATACTACTGTCCAATCGCCGCTTGGGATAGAAGTGCAGCTTGAAGATGTAATGAATGTAGAAGAAGGTGAATCACCAGATACGATCACCCGGAGGAACGGAAAGGTTTATGCAAAGGTCACTGCTGACATCACAACAGATAATGTCGGAGAGGCTTCCCAGAACCTTAAAAAGGAGATAGATAAACTTGATCTCCCTGAGTCTGCTTCAGTTGATTTTGGAGGAGTAACGGAACAAATTAACGAGTCGTTTACACAGTTAGGGCTTGCGATGCTCGCTGCGATCGCGATCGTCTATCTTATCCTTGTGATTACCTTCGGTGGAGCACTCGCACCGTTTGCGATTCTCTTCTCATTGCCTTTTACCGTTATCGGGGGACTGCTTGGACTGTTTATCGGCGGAGAGACGATCAGTGTTTCTGCTTTGATCGGCATGCTGATGCTCATCGGGATCGTCGTAACAAATGCTATTGTGCTTATCGACCGGGTGATCCATAAAGAGAAAGATGGGTTATCTACACGAGAAGCACTTCTTGAAGCAGGTGCAACGAGGCTGCGTCCAATATTGATGACAGCACTTGCAACAGTCGGGGCCCTTGCACCGCTGGCCATCGGACTGGAAGGCGGAGCTTTGATCTCAAAAGGGCTTGGAATTACTGTAATCGGTGGATTGACCAGTTCTACCATCCTTACTCTGGTAATCGTACCTGTCGTTTATGAGTTTTTTGCAAAGTTTAGAAGGAACCGTCCAGAATAAAATAAAGAATTGAAAGGGACTGGCACATGAGCCAGTCCCTATTCTATAGTATAAGTTGTTGCTGTTTCCAATCGGCCGCCCAGCATCATTTCAACTTGATTTTTCTTTCTTTCTTTTCTTGATAACTTTGAGTCCTTCTCTCCTGCTGAGAGGAGCGAGAGATTCTTCTTCAATAAATTTTTCTACCATAGCGGGTTCTGTCTTGGAGTATTCGCGTAAGGCCCATCCAATCGCTTTTTGAATGAAAAATTCGTCCGAGTCGGAGGATTCCTTGATATATTTAAATAACATCACGCTGTCTGTTTCTGTTTTGTAGGATAATTGAAAAAGGATTGCCGTTCGTTGCAGCCACATGTTCCCGGAGTCCATCCATCTGCGTGTAGTTATATCCTTTAAATGGGGATGCAGTCTAAAAAACTCTCCCACGAGCCCAGACGCGATAGAATCGATCGTATCCCACCAGGATTTTGTTACAATTAAATGTTCCAGCAGAAGAATGATATCAACAGGAAGCTTTTTAAGCGCTTTGTCGAGCAGGCTGATCGCTATGTACTGATATTCCCGTTCTGGCAGTTGCCAGAGTTCTTCGATCGTTTGGTTAAAGTTATTTTCCTGCGGCATGCCGTGTTCTTTAATAAACGTCTTTAGCAGTTTTTTTCTTTCAGGTGTTTTGATGCCAAGAAACTCAAATTGATCTCTCATATACTTTTTCATAGGTTCTGCATCATCGTCGTTCCTATGGCTATAAAAAAAGCTTTCCAACTCTCTGACATATTCCAACACATACACCTCCGACATTATTTGTCCATCCAATCCATTCTTTGCCGGGCATTGTTTCTCCTTCTTCCCAAAAAAGGTTACTGCCGGGGTCCCCATAAAATAATTGAAACACCGATTAAACAAAACATTGCTCCTACCCAATCAAAAGCATCAGGCGTTTTTTTATCAACCAACCATCCCCAAAAAAGGGCAAGAACAATAAAAATGCCGCCATAAGCTGCATAGACCCGTCCGAAAGAGGGAAAGTGCTGCAAGGCTGGTATAATGCCGTACAAAATTAAAATGATTCCTCCTGCAACACCATACGATAACGGCTTTGACTCTCGTAGCCATAACCATACCAGATACCCTCCGCCGATCTCTGCAATGCCGGCTAGCAGAAAGAGAAAAAGTGCATACATATGAATCCTCCCGATTGTTTGCTTCTTTCATCATAACGAAAAAAAAGAAAAAGAGGAATGTTTTAAAGAGAAACAAGCGCGGTAATATATCTAGATGAAGGTGAATCTTTTTTCGGTAATTGTTTAGCCTAAGAATAGTATCTGGTACTCTCCAGAAAAAATTTTCGAAAGGAGAGAAAACGTGAAAGAGTTTAGTATTTATATCGAAACGGTAGGAAACGTATCCAAGCATTTTAATATTAAAGCAGAATCCTATGAAAAGCTTGTGGAAGATATTAAAGCGGAAAAGAGCGGATGGCTGGAGTTTGACGATGAACTTGTCAACGTAAGCAATGTGATATCAGTCCGGGTTAACAACGTAGAAGATATTGATACTATGTAAAAAAGCTACTCTTCTCGGGTAGCTTTTTTGAATGCCATCGATTCCTGTTATTTCATGCTCTTCGGGTAAAATCCTGCCGCTTCAAGTGATTTGTTGATCCATTCCGGTTTCATGACCTCATTATCGAACCAGACTGTAACACTTTTTGATTCTGCATCAATCTCATAATTTTGAATTCCTATGATCTTATCAAGTGATGTTTCCATCTGAGACTGGCAGCCGTCACAGGAAAGGTCCACGCCGGAGAAGATTACCCTGCCATCGTCAGCCAGTGCATCCTGGTTATTGTTTATTAGGATCCCAGCTGCGAGGAAAGCGATGCAAAGCGTAAAAAGAATTAAGGAAAATCGTTTCACTGGATTCACCTCTTTAAATGGTATAGTTAAGTAATAGCTTGCAAAATAAGTTAAGATTTATGCATGAGAGGATGTTTTTATTGATGTTACACATAACAAACGGCGATATACTTGCGGAAAAACTATCATTTCTAGAACACGAAAGGCTTCCCTGGCGTGAAATGTATGATTTTGGCCCGGTTTTTAAAGTGATGGGAGAGAAAGAACTAAGCAAACGAGCAGCGTATTTTGAACAAACGATCACCCTTCCTCTCGATCTGTACTTAGCTAACACGGAAAGGCAGGAAGAACGCCTGATTGCAATTGAACCGGAAGAGGAGATCGTTTTATGGTTTGAGCATGACCGTTATGACCAATTGATGCTGTTGTATTTGTTAAACCGCCTTGGAACGCTACATAAAACGAATGTATCGATGGTACTTCCGGAGAAGTACGTCACAAGTGAAAGATTTTTTTCCTTAAGCCAGCTTACAGAGCAAGAGCTTGAAAACTTGTTCCAGGAACGAAAAAAGGTATCCATAGAACAATTTCAACAGGCAGAGGAAGGATGGGAAGCTTTTTCGAGCTCTAATCCGAAAGACTTGTTGAACTTTATCCATCATAAGGCTATAAAACTGCCATTTCTTAAACAGGCAATATTGTCACACTTTGATTACTTTCCTTCAGAGAGAAACGGCCTGACATCTATCGAAGAAGAAACATTAAAGATTTTGGCAGATGGTAAAACAAAGTTCTTGAAACTGTTTGAATCGATCGCATCTAAAAGGAGAAGTGATGGGTTGAGTGATCTTCACTTTTCTGCGATTCTGAAGCAGCTTTCAAAGACGAAATCTCCACTTATAAAGGTTCATGGCATTCTTCCTGATTTTAGCTTGCCTGAAATGAATCCGTTTCTTGAATTAACAGAAGAGGGGGAAGAAGTTTTAAGGGCAGAGAAAGACCGTTTCGACTGCCTCCCTTTTAATTGGTGGCTCGGAGGAGTTCATCTTCAGGATGGAACATACAGGTGGAACGGCGAAGATATTATCGTAAGGTGACATGATAATAACAATTAAAAAAGCACCCTGTGGGTGCTTTTTACCGTATTGGAAAATGTCTGCTCTCATTTGAGAAGACAGTGAGTTCTTTATGCTGTGGCATATTCGTTTGATTGTAGCTCTGCGTCCTCCATTAACTGTTTCATTTCTTTATAGCGGCTGGAGATGCTGCTTGCCGATGTGGCATATTTCTTTGCTAACTCACTCTGGCTAACAGTATTGCCTTCTATGTGCTTTGCTACCATGTATTCAAGCGCCGCTGCAAAAATCGACTCCTTGCGTATCGCCGGTTTCTTTTTGTTTGTATAGGCCTCCCAGACTCTAAGTCCTTTTTCTACCGCCTCAGAGGAATAGTCTTCCTTTATTTCAGAGATGAAAAGGTCTGCGACTTTCCGGTATGGGTCCTGTGCTGGTTTAGAAAGAGGCTTTTCGATGGGGTTCACCATGTTTACGTCAAAAGCTAAAATTCTAAAAAGAATCGATGGAAAATCTGTCCTGATAGCTTCCCTGACTGTTTTCTCTTCTTTATGGTTCGCAAATTCGCTGATCTCTGACACAAGCTTGTTTTTGTCAGAGACCTGAAGCTTCATGCAATCCACATAAAAGATGGATTGGCTGCCTGCGTCAAGTAAGATGCCAAGTACAAGGTCTCTTGATGCTGGAAGAGCTTCCTTCCCGTTAAGCACCACATTATATTGTTCGTTCGACCAGATATCTTTAAGTGAAACCGTTTCGTCCCCTATATGATTTTGTACTTCATATACGGATGGTAAAGCGTTTTTCCAGTTGTTAACCGCATCCAACACCTCCTGGTCGGGAGAAGTTGCAGCCCAGGCCTGGATGAATTCTTTTGCGATCGTTTTTTGCCACTGGTTCACCGGTACAGTGAAGATCGCCCAGGGAATCAACGCTTCCATATAAACCTGCTCATCATCCGGTTTAATTTTATATTGGTTGAAAACACTGTTCGTTAACTGGACGATGAGTTCTTGATGCCGTTCCATGGCATACTCAATCATTTGCGCCTGGATGACCGAAAGCTCTTTCACTAACAAATGATTTTCAAGTACGGCTTTCTTGTTTTCGTTTTTTAAACAGCACTTTTTATATTTTTTTCCACTGCCGCACGGGCATAGTTCATTCCTTTTTATATTCAACACGTTACTTCCTCCTTATGTATCGTTCCTGGCAGCATGTAGAGGCACGAAAAGTATTTTAGCATAATCTCGCAATAAACTAAAATGGCAGAAGGTTTCCGCAAATGATAAACTTTTTACCGACAGAAATTTTTAGGGGAAGTATTCCGGTTGGAGTATTTTTGTTGGGAGTATTCCGGGCTCCCGCACATTGAAACCCGGGATGACAACGAATTGTTTAAAGTTTATAAGCCAGTCAGGTAATATGAAAATAATGGACCTAGAAGAAGAAACTCTCCGACGGATTTTTGCAATACTAACATGCAAAAAATGATGTCGGAAACGAAAACACAAATAAGGAGGACACTATGAAACAGGGGATTTTGTTTATCGTTCTAATGTTTTTACTAGCTGGATGTACTGATGAAACACCACAGCAACAAGATAAGGCTGCGGTCAAAGATGTGCAGACAAAAGCTCTGGAGGAAAATGTTGTCGCAAAGTCAAACAATACTGCGATTACAAAAGATGATCTTGGGCGTGATGTGAATTACCAGGAAGATAGTTCCGTTCTTATCGCATTGAAACAGGAATTGATTTATAGAGAAGCAGTTGCTGAAGGCATCGAACCAGACATTTCGGAAGGCGAAAAATATATTAAAGAACAAAAGGAAAAATACGAGGTTGGAGATAAAGAAGCTGTAGAATCCCATAATTTTTGGATGGACCAGTATAACTTGAAAGGAGAGGAATACTGGGACTACTTGAAGAAACAGCAGATGAAGAGTGATGTGATTTTCCAATACTTGAAACAGGAAATCGATGATTATGAATCGCTTGAAGGTGCAGAGCTTAAGGAAGCGATAAACACCTTTACCGATGAAAATTTCGAGGAAAAGAAAGATGATCTTATTTTGAACAGCAAGTATTTTGCGGAAGCCTAAAAGGTAAAATTTTCAAAAAGTTCATAACTGGCTAAGAAAAAAACAGCTTTAATAGCTTTAGATGATGGTTGATGATCCACAGTAATTTTATCATACGCTTAAAACTTCACTGGAAAAGGATAATAAAGCAAGCTTACAATATAGCAAATAAAAAAGGGTAACCCGCTCATGGATTGCCCTTTTAAATTGCAACTGATTTCTGTTTTTCTTTCGCTGGGATACCTAATTTGTGAATCGTTATTTCAGGCCTGCTTCCAAGACGGATGTTTAGACCAGTTTGTCCCAATCCCTCACTGATGTAGAACGGACGGCCATCGTATTCATGAAGGCCTTTCACCATATTCATGCTGACCAGTTTTCCCATTTTTATCAAGTGAAATGGTTTTGGCCAGTGGATTTGCCCGCCATGAAAGTGTCCAGAAAGCAAGTAATCATATTTATAGTCCTTCATCGTTAAAACAATATTAGGATCATGGGTCAACACAAGGCGGTATCCTTCCTGAAGTCCCTCGAATGATCTGGCAAGATCGCTCTTATCCGTGCTAAAATCATCTATCCCAACGATTGCTACTTTGGTTCCGTTCACAGATATATAATCCTTTTCATTTTGCATCACTTTACAGCCGTAAGAAATGAGCGTGCGTTTTAATAAATTGAAGTTTTCTCCTTTTAAAACATAATCATGGTTTCCGAAGACTGCAAAAGTTCCGTAGGTTGGATTTAACTTTTGGAATAACTTTAAATATGGTATCAGTTTAGGTATGCTTCGTTTTCGGTCAAGAAAGTCACCGGTGAGGGCAATAAGATCAATTTGTTCATGTTTTAATGTCTTATACAAGGTTTCCGGGGTTATGGAAATGTTTTCAAGATGCATGTCAGAGATTTGGAGAACGGAAATCTCACGTTCGTCTTGCAAGTTAACTTTTGCTGGTTTTATAACATTAACCGTCATATCATGTGTGTTTTGATAAGCGCGGTAAAAAATAATACTTAATAAAACGAAAAGGCCAAAAAAAAGAAAGGTGTTCATAAAATATCCCTCCTCCTGATCTATTGTAATAAATCTGGTGAAGGGATGATAGTGGTAATTATAGGGAAGGGCTTTACTGGGGTGATGTATTTGTACCGTAAGCCTTTAGCAGAGCCTGCTTTGACATGAATAAATAGTTCGGAGGCATCCGGTGTTTCTTTTTTCGAACTGATATTTCTGGAGTGGATGAAAGGAAAGCAATCGGGTACATAGAGAGCAATTTAAACCATCTGTAGATCCTGCTTTTTATAATTACTGATTCAAATCCAAGCCGTTCATATCCTTTATTGATCAATGTGATACCTATGATGCCTTTGATCTCGTTCTGAAGTTCATGTTTGTCAATGTATGCTGCCAGGCACGGCATTGCTTCTTTAACAAGTTTATATAAGTAAAGAGCCCGTTTTATATCGCTTTTAATGAAAGATATTTCTCTTAGCACGCGAACGTTATGGATGTGGATCTTTACCATGGTATCGTTTTTATTTAAGGTCGTTCCATCTGAAAGGGTAACTTTTCTCCCTTTATATTTCGTCAAACGAACCCGAAGAACACTTTTTTTGAGCGGGTTTTCAGTATCCAGATACGTCAAACGTGTTAAAGCATAATAAAAGGGATCGAGAATTGTCCAAATAGAAATTAAATACAGTCTCATTCTCATTCTTGGCACCCCCTAACTCGGCTGCATTATTATTTTGGCTTCCTCTAACCTGTTTATAATGGTAAATGCAGGATGAGAGCTGTATGAAAGCGATTCTTCCTTCTTATACTAAAAAGAAGTTTAAGAAGGGGAGTAACTGATGAAAAAGATCATGCTTATGCCGTTTCTGCAAATTTCTTCCGGACACCATCAGGTAGCAGATGCAATAAAAGCCTGGATGGAAGAAGCTCAACCGGAAGCTGTATTTGAAAAAGTTGATATCTTATCTCATTCATATGGAAAAGCAGAGCGCCTCGTATCGCTTGTCTATTTAAAATGGATTCATTCTTTTCCAGCCGTTTATAGCTTTTTATATAAAAAACTTGCCTGCAGGTCCGGTAAGGATAAGAATGAAAAACGGTTTCTTATTTATTTAATGCTGTTTATTCCTAAGATGCGTCGTTTGATCGAGGAGAAGAAACCCGATCTTATCGTTTGCACGCATGCGTTTCCTTCGTTATTGGCCAGCAGATTAAAACACGCCGGTCAACATAGTATTCCGATTGTAAATGTTTATACTGATTACTTTATTAACCAATTATGGGGAACAAAAAGCATTGACCACCATCTAGTAGGCGATCAAAAGTTAAAGGAACACCTGTTAGAGATGGGAATAGACGAACACAGGATCCACGTTACCGGAATTCCGGTCCATCCTGTTATGAAGTGGACGCAGGAGAAAAAAAACAGAAGATCTAACCTTATTGTTGGCATTATGGGAGGCAGCATGGGTGCTGGCGGAATTATAAACTTCATTAAAAAGTTAAACCCTTCAGGAGCAATTCATTATAAAGTTTTTTGCGGGAAAAATCAGGAATTGTTCGATTTTGTGAAGAACAAAGACAATCCGCTGCTGTTTCCTGTTGGGTATATTCAATCCAGGGAGGAAATGAGCAGGTTGTACGATGATTTGGATGCGGTCATATCGAAGCCCGGCGGAGTGACGGTAAGTGAATGTTTAACAAAAAATGTTCCTATCTTCATCTACCATAAGCTTCCAGGACAGGAAGAAATGAATTTTCAACTCCTTTTTTCAAGAGGGCTCGTAATGGACATGCTGGACTGGGAGAGAACAAATGTAGAAGAAATTCTGTTATCCTATTTTGCTTCAAATGAAAAGCAGGCCGTAAAACAGCAGGAAGAAAGAAATGTAGAAGAAATGGAAAAAGTCCTGCAACAGATAATAAAGGATATCGTGAAGGTCTCTTCACCGTAACAGATGGTTGGTGGAAGATTCCGTTAGTTGTCCCATATCTATGATCAATAAACTTGAAGAACAAGGCAACTCAGGCAGTACATGAATGACTGTGGATCCTGGAATTCGGAATTATAGGTCATTTGATCCTCTATTTACGGAAAAACACAACTTTTAGAAAAAAAACAATGATAAAAGGAGCTGGCACTTCGGTCAGCTCCCTTCTCTTTTGCGATGAGGATGCTCACTCCGCACGCCATGGGAAGCGAGCATCCTGAGGCTAAGCAAACAAAATTAACTACTTTCTTTTTTAAGATCCCGCTAAAAGTGATTGTAACCATTTTATAACAATGACACTCATGCATCCTTTTAACAGGTATCATTGTCGAAAAGCTATTATGAGGTGTAGCGGGCAGTAATTGCGGGGAATATAAAAAGTAGCGAAAAAAGTACTATCTGTTCACGGGATGGTTTTCTGTCAGATAAGTGGAATTTTTACCATTCCAAGTATTAAATTTTGAAACTTGGAAGCAATCTTGTACGTCGTAACAGAGTGGAACAAATATGCAAAGGGTGTTTCAAATGGGTGGAGAAGAAACCAGAAAAAGCAGATTAAAACAAAAAAAGAAAAAGAAAAAGTGGGTTAGAAATATATTTATTGTTTTTTTAGTACTATTCGCAGCCGTAGTGGGTTATGGCGGATATTTGTATAACAAAGTTTCAAATGTCACAAAAGATTCGTATGTTGAACCTGCTCGAGGGGAAAAATCAGAGCTGCGCAAAAAAGAGTTCGACACAGGCAAAGATCATTTTTCAGTGCTGTTTCTTGGGGTTGACGACCGCAACCAGAAAACCAGCACGGGGCGAAGTGATGCCATGATTCTTGCGACTTTTAACAGGGATAAAAACAGCGTGAAATTAGTTAGTATACCACGAGATTCATACGTAGAAATTCCCGGACACGGCAAAGATAAAATAACACATGCCCACGCATTCGGAGGCATCGATTTAACAATAGAGACAGTAGAGAAGTTATTTGATATTCCGGTCGATGAGGTCGTAAGAGTGAACTTCGCCGCATTTAAAACGGTCATTAATGAGCTTGGCGGGATTAACGTTACGATTGAAGATAAGTATGTTGCAGACCAGATCCGAAAGGAGACCCACGGGCAAGTCGATCTTAAAGTCGGAGAACAAGAACTGGATGGAGAGGCTGCCCTTGCATACGCCAGAACAAGAAAAGCTGATTCAGACCTAAAACGGGGCCAGCGCCAAATGGAGATTATCAAAGCTTCTATCAATAAATTAAAATCATTTTCTTCCGTTCCAAAGTACGGAGATGTATTGGACAGGATCGGCGAAAACCTGACGATGAGCTTAACGTTGAAAGAAGCAGTAGGGTTGTATCCGTTTATAAACTCCTTAGATGACATCGAAACTCTCCAATTAAAAGGGTCGGATTATTGGGCCGATAGATATTACTATAAATTAGATGATGAATCTCTTGAAAAAATTAAAAGCGAACTAAAAAAACATCTAGAAATTGATGAAGCATCCGGTGAATCTTAACCGGGTGTTTTTTTCGTAATAAAAGATCGGGAAAATATTGAAAGGATTAATATTCCTTAATTCTGGGAAATGGTTAGTTAAAGATTTGGTGTTAAAAAAGAAATGTACTGGAGTGGATGCGATGTTTAAAAAAATACTGGGTTACGGAAAAAGGGTCGGGAAGGAGATGAAAGAGGACAGGGCTACCGGGTTAGCGGCAGAGCAAGCTTACTATTTTATGCTTGCAATATTTCCACTATTGATTCTTGCGCTATCTATTCTTCCATACCTGCAAATTGATCCGCAGAGAGCGACGCAGTTTATCCAAAATGTCATACCTGGACAGACGGGAGAACTTTTCAGGGAACAGGTTGTAAACATTGTCAGTGAAAAGCGAGGAGGATTGCTGACATTCGGTATTATCGGTACGATCTGGTCTGCTTCAAACGGGATGGTGGCCTTTATAAGAGCGATGAATGCGGCTTTTGATGTTGACGAAACAAGGTCATTTATTAAAATGAGGTTGATTGCGATCGGCCTGACGTTTGGACTGATTATTGCGTTGATTGTAACACTGGTCCTACCGGTTTTCGGAAGCCTTATAATCGATCTTGTGAATTCTGTTATAAACCTGCCAGAACAAACACAGATCATCTTTCAAATCTTAAGATGGTTGCTTGCGATTGCGGTGATTGCACTTGTTTTATCACTATTATACAAATTTGCACCGAATAAGCATTATCCATTCAAAGAGGTAGTGCCCGGTGCAGTGGTGGCAACAATTGTATGGCAATTAATCTCGCTTGGATTTTCCTTCTACGTTAGCAATTTTGGAAACTATTCTGCAACATATGGGAGCCTTGGAGGAATTATTGTGTTGATGCTATGGTTTTTCCTGACAGGCCTGACACTTGTAATAGGCGGGGAAGTTAACGCCGTTTACCATAAAAGAAGGCATAACTATGCAGAGACCCATCCTAATCAGAGTGGTGTACAACACAATACCTGAGATCAAGCTGGCTATGCGAGTCCGGATGCCTTTAGAGCATTTTGGGATACTTGCTATAGCCAGCTTTTTTATATTACTGGTTTATTTTAAAATGACCCGGGCAGGTTGATCTGGAATGTCGTCCCTTCGCCATATGAACTTTTTACAGAAAGTTTTCCGTTATATTGATTGATTATTCGCCTGCTGATACAAAGGCCAAGGCCTGTGCCGTCTTGTTTTGTTGTGAAGAAGGGTTCGAAAAGGTTTGCCGCAGTTCTCTCATCCATTCCCTTCCCGTTATCTGAAACCTGTATTGTAACCGACCCATCATTTTTGTTACTTGCTGTAATGCTGATTCTTCCTTCTGTTTCCCTTTTCGTTTCCTCTATGGCTTCCATTGCATTTTTAATTAGATTAATTAACACTTGTTTTAGTTCATTTCGATTGATGTAAGTGGATGGACAAGAAGGTTTATCGGTCAGGGTTTGTGTGAGACTAATATTTCTTTTTGACGCCTCCACCTGGAACAACAGGATGATCTCATTTAAAAATTCATTTAAATCTACTTCTTCGGTTTTTTGATTAACAGTAAAGGAGGTTTGCAAACATCCTTCGATCAATGATTTTGCCCTGTCTATTTCGTTTAATAACAGTTCTCCTATTTCCTTTTTGTTCAACTGTTCAAGATCAGGTTTGATCAATTGAATAAACCCTCGTATGATCGTCAAAGGGTTTTTTATCTCATGTGCAAGGTCTGCTGAAATGTGTCCGTTGAAAGAAAAACAGTTTTTGGAGACCGCGTTTTCCAGTTTAACGATGTTTTTACTAAAAAGGCGATTTTCACCTGAAGTATTATTCCTGGTCCTCTCGTTTTCCTTCCATACTTGAAGCGTTCCTACTTCCTTCGTTATAAGAATCCCTCCTTTTTCCACAGAAAGCATATCCAGTTATTAGTATACCGTTTAAATAACTAAAAGAGTGACGAAAAGTGGGTTTTTATCCCAATTAATATGTAAGATAATGGATGTTTTCTGTGGGGTTTTTTACATCATTATGCTGATGAAGAAAAGATAATTCATCTATTTGAAGGAAGTGATAGAATAAAGTCTATTTAACTGCCGGTTGGCCTATGATTGAATAACACTAAAATGTGGTAGATGGGTAATAGGAATAAAAGGAGAAAAGCAAGGAGGTATATGGAGTGGCAGTTGGTAAAAGTACCACGATGAGTATTATCCTGCGGCTTGAAATCGAAAAAGGATATACGACGTTTGGAGAAGTCGCAACAGCTATAAGTGACAAGGGCGGGGACATAGTCGCGATCGATGTCATAAAGGAGAGCAGCGATAAAACGACCCGCGATATAACAGTAAAAGTCAGCAGCCAGGAACATAGTGAGGATATTGCGGAAAGAACCGAAGAACTTAAGGGCGTGAAGGTTGTAAATGTATCAGACAGAACATTTCTTGTCCATCTGGGCGGTAAAATCGAAACGAAACCTAAAATGCCTATCAAGAACCGTGATGATCTGTCCAGAGTATACACCCCTGAAGTTGCAAGGGTGTGCAAGGCGATTGAAAAAGATCCTTCAAGAGCCCATTCCCTAACGATCAAACGTAACACAGTGGCTGTATTATCGGACGGTTCAGCTGTTCTCGGGCTTGGAAACATAGGGGCTGCGGCTGCCATGCCTGTGATGGAAGGTAAGGCGATGCTGTTCAAACAGCTGGCAGGAATCGATGCATTTCCAGTTTGCCTGGATAACCAGGACACAGAGGATATTATTAAAATAGCGAAAGCGATCGCTCCCACATACGGGGGGATTAACCTGGAAGACATCAGTTCTCCAAGATGCTTTGAGATCGAGGACCGTTTAAAAGAAGAACTGGATATCCCTGTTTTTCATGACGACCAGCATGGGACAGCAGTTGTCATGCTTGCAGGGTTATTGAATGCTTTGAAGCTAGTAGGAAAAAAAGAAAAAGACATTAAAGCAGTTGTGGTTGGAATCGGTGCAGCAGGTATCGCGAGTACAAAAATGCTCCTCAACGCAGGTATCCAAAATATTATCGGAGTCGACAGAGAAGGAGCGCTTGTTAAAGGAAAAGAATACGACAATCCAATGTGGAACTGGTATGCGGAAAACACTAACCCAAACGAGGAAACTGGGGAGCTCTCTGAGGTCATAAAAGATGCGGATGTCTTCATCGGAGTTTCTGCGCCAAATATTCTTTCAGTAGAAGACCTGAAAAAAATGGCTGAGGATCCGATCGTGTTTGCAATGGCGAATCCCGATCCGGAAATTGCGCCGGAAAAAGCATGGCCCCACGTAAGGGTGATGGCAACAGGTCGTTCCGACTATCCGAACCAGATCAATAACGTACTTTGCTTTCCAGGAATATTTAGAGGAGCGCTGGATTGCAGGGCAACACATATCACGGAAAATATGAAGCTTGCTGCCAGCGTTGCCATAGCCTCAGCAGTTAAAGAAGACGAGCTTAACAAAGATTATATTATCCCAAGTGTTTTCAACAAACAAGTTGTTGACCATGTAAGAGAAGCGGTAATAAAAGCAGCCAAAGCAGATGGCGTTGCAAGAAAAGACACGAAGGAACGTTCTTGAACGAACAAGCCCGGCTATCCTCATAGCCGGGCTTGTTTATAAGATATTTAGAGAAGATTATAAGAAGTTCATTGCAGTATTTAGAAATTTCAGGAGTGTATCCATGTTTCATATTGACTTCCTGAATGATATTCCACTAATCCTTTTGTGATTGCAAGAATAATCCAGCTTCGATAATATGGTTGTATTGGGTAGAAAAGGGGGACAAAAGAAATGGAGATAAAACAGCCAGCTGGTTTCTGGATTAGGCTTGGGGCCTCATTGCTGGATGGGATTATAACTGCGATTCCGTTCGGTTTTATCAGTTATTTGATCACAGGAGAATTTTTTGGAGACGAAAACAGTGAACCATGGCCTACAACGGTTTTAGGATTAGTTTATTCTATTTTACTGCCAGTGGTCTGGCATGGATATGTAATTGGAAAGAAAATCGTAGGAATACGCATCCTTAAAGCGAACGGGGAAGAGGTTGGATTGGGAACGATGCTTCTTCGCGTTCTAGTCGGACAAATGCTGATTTATGCCCTTACACTTGGCATTGGAGCGATAGTCAGTGCTTTTATGGTCGGTATCCGAAAAGACAAGCGGTCAATCCATGATTTTATAGCGGGAACCTATGTTACATATGATAAACCTTAATAGTTAAGAATGGACCGGCAAATAGATTTGCCGGTTTTTGCATATAGAAAACAATCCCGGCTCCTGCGTCTTGACCCAACTAGTTTTCTTTATGTTTTTTAAGCTAATGGCGGACTGCTGAATAGATTATAAGAAAATGAGGATGATAAAAGTAACAACAAACGTGTAGGTGAAGCGAATGACAATACTTGAAATCACGATCCGTACGATTGCCGGATTTGTTACTCTGTATATCCTGGCGAGAATCCTTGGCAAGAAGTTAATATCACAGATGACGTTCTTTGACTTTGTCGCTGGAATCACTATCGGAACACTTACCGGAGCGATTATCACAACGAAGGGCTTGATGGCTGTCAAAGGGTTATATGCCCTGGCATTATTTACGTTACTTGCAATTGTCCTTGATGTTATTGCATTAAAAGCCTTTAGAGGCAGAAAAATTTTAAATGATGAGCCCACTATAGTGATAAAAGATGGTAAGTTTCTCGGTCAAGGAATGGGACGAGCTAGATTGAATCTGGATCAACTGCTTATGCAGTTAAGAAAGAAGAACATTTTTTATTTAGATGAAGTAGAAATAGCGTTTTTGGAAACGGATGGGACGGTTTCTGTTCTCAAGAAACCAGAGAACATGACGGTTACTCATAAAGATATGAAAATTGATTCACCTTCTAGAGGGTTGGCGCAAACATTTATCATTGACGGACAAGTTTTAGAAAATAGTCTTCTCGCCGCTGGAAAAGATATGGAATGGGTAGAAACTACTCTAAAAACAAACGGAATCGATGATGTTAGGGAGGTTACGATTGCCCAGATCGATGTTCAGGGGAAAGTGTTTATTGACCAGAGGAAGGACCAAGTCGACTTATGACGTTAAATAAATAATACTCAAAAACGGGGCAGACTCAAAAGCAAAGTGCCAGGTACCTCCGAAACGGAGAGCGCCAGACACTTATGAGCCAGCCCTTAAATTTGTTTTATTCGTTAACTTGATAACCAACTTCTTCAATCGTTTTGTGGATTGCTGGAATGTTAACCTGGCCTTCTTCGTATTCTACCTTTACCATTTCATTGTTCAAATCCGCAAGTGCCCGGTCGACACCCTTCATTTGGGAAAGGGCTTGCTCAATTCTTTGAATACAATTTTCCCCTTTCATTCCTCCTACTGCAAAGGTAACTTCTCTCATTATTTTCACCTCTCTACATAATATTCTATTTTTATAGAATACCCGCCAGCAAGATACTCTAATCAACTATCGTTTCATAGACAAATCTTGAGAGGAATTCCAAGAATATTGTAGAACCTTAACTTAAGACCTTTTTTGCTTAAGTTAAGGGGGGGCAATCGTGCAGGATATAACAGAACAACTCAGGAAAGAAGTCTCTGCGTTAGAAGATAGAAAGGAAGAGTTGCAAGCCCGGCTTACAAAAATAAAAGATATTTTTTTACATAACACGAACGAAAATAATTTATTGGAGTGCCTGGGGGATATTGCTGGTGCAGAAATAGTGTACATTGCGAAACGAACTGCTGACCATAAGCTGAAAATTGTAAAAGCTACTAGCAGTGAAGCATTGCATATTACCTATTCTTCAATAGAATCCCCCTGTGAAATGGTTTTAACTGAAAAGAGAGTTGTTTCAGTAGAGGATCTAGCGGAACGATTTCCATGGTACTCAAATTTTTTCTCAAATAGAATGGAGTATTATATAGGGACACCTCTTTTGGATGAAGATTGTAATCCGTTTGGTGTCATAGGATTATTGAGCAGCGATCGGATGGAATGTTCAGATCTGCTCGAAACATCCCTTTATTTAAATGCTGAGAGGATTTCCTCCAAAATGGTAAAGCAGTATGCAGCAGAAGAAGCCGAAAATTGGGAACAGGCTTATCAGCAATTGGCAGAGTCTGTAAGAGATCCGGTTATGATCCATCAAGATGGTAAGTTTGTCTATGTGAATAATGCTGCACTCAATCTGCTGAATGCGTCGGATAAAAGTGAAGTGATCGGCAGAGAAGTGTTGAGTTATTCCCATCAAGATGATATCCAAAAGGCAAAACGCAGAATGGATGTCAATGAACTAGAAAATGGGAAGATAACTTCTGAAGAGTTTCATTCAGTTGATGATCAAAATAACAGCGTGAAAGTTAAAACGATGCGTTCCAGGATAATTTATAACGGCAGTCCAGCAGTTCAAGTCGTTGTGTTAAACCGTACAGAGAAAGAGAAGTTTAGAACAGCGCTTGAGGATACAGAAACAAGGCTGTTAACCTTGATCAACAATACCCCTGATGTAATTATTTTGAAAGACAATAAAGGGAGATGGCTTGAGGCTAATGATACTTGCGAGGAAATCTTTGGACTACAAAAAGAAGCTTATAAAGGGCTGATAGATAAAGAAATCTTTCAGGTGAACGACGAATTGGACCTTCTCAAACAATGTGAAACGAGCGACAGAGCAGCCTGGGATAAAATGGAGCCAAGCCGCTCGGAAGAAGTCTTTCAATCGCCTGATAAAAGTCCGCGAATATTTGATGTTTATAAAATTCCGTTGTTTTATCCAGACGGTTCAAAACGCGGGCTGGTCATCATTGGACGGGATATTACCGAACGGAAAAAAACAGAACAGATACTTGCTGAAAGCGAACAACGTTATAAATCTCTTGTTGATCAAAATCCTGACGCGATTCTGTCTATCAGTACAGAAGGTATCATTTTAGATGCTAATGAAATGGCAGAGCATTTAACCGGCTATTCGCAAGCCGAACTTGTAAACCAGTCTTATGAAGAATTGATAGATGATGAACATAGAACAACTATAAAAGAAAATTTCTTGCGGGCAATCAACGGCGAGGCGTTAATGGATGAGATAAAAATTATCAATAAAAACGGGCAATTCATTCATCTCAACATAAAATGTGTTCCGATCATTGTTAAAGGAACCTGTGTTGGCATCTATGTTATTGGCCAGGATATTACGTATCAAAAGCAAAACGAAGAAATGATCCGCCGGTCTGAAAAGCTTTCCGTAGTAGGGCAGCTCGCAGCCGGGGTTGCCCATGAAATAAGAAATCCGCTAACATCCCTAAAAGGGTTTTTACAGCTGATGAAAGCAGATACCGAAAATAACGAAGCACGTTACAAAGATAAAGAATATATCGAGATAATGCTGGCTGAACTAAACAGAATCAACTTTATCGTCAGCGAATTTATGGTTCTCTCTAAACCCCAGGAGCTGCACGTACAGAATAAAAATGTCGTGTTGTTACTAAAAGAAGTGCTCGCTATTTTGGATACTCAGGCTATTCTTAAAAATATAAGGCTGTTGACAGAAATACAGGGTAATCTACCGACCATTAGCTGTGAACCAAACCAGATTAAACAGGTATTTATCAATATATTGAAAAATGCGATGGAGGCGATGAATGCAGGCGGTGAAATCACTATTGCTGTTACACAATGTGAAGAACGCTATATTTGTATTGATGTGACAGACCAGGGACCCGGAATTCCTGAAGATAGGCTGAAAAAGATCGGGGAGCCATTCTATACGACAAAAGAAAAAGGAACGGGGCTTGGCCTGATGGTCAGCAACAAGATTATCCAGAATCATAAGGGAACGATTTCGTATGAAAGTGAAATCGGAAAAGGAACTACCGTAAAAATCAAATTGCCAATCATGCAATGAAAAGGGGACAAAAGATGGAGACACTTGAATATTCTTTGTTAGATGTATTTACTACTACAAAATTTGGCGGAAACCAGCTGGCTGTGTTTAAAAGTGTGAGCAGCCTTTCCAATGAAACGATGCAGAAGATCGCCAGAGAATTAAATCTTTCGGAGACCACATTTGTTTTTGAACCGGATGACTCGGAAGCACATCGAAAAGTTAAGATTTTCACTCCACAGATGGAGCTTCCGATGGCAGGCCATCCAACAGTTGGGACAGCTTATGTGCTTGCAAGCGAAGGATTGATCAAGACGGAGGAAGGGAAAAACACTGTCATCTTTGAAGAAAATGTCGGCAAGATTACAGTTGATATTTTTAAAGAAAACAACAGGATAGTTAAAGTGGAGATGACCCAGCCGGTGCCTGAATTTGGAGCTGTATTTGATAATGAAGAACTGGCGGCGGAATTGCTTTCCCTATCTGTCGATGATCTTGATAACAGGTATCCGATCCAGACCGTTTCAGCCGGGGTTCCTTTTATCTATATACCTGTCAAAAATCTTGAAGCAATGGAGCGGATTAAGTTCCGACTCGATATCTGGCAAGATCATTTTAGCGGAAATGAAGATACGAAGCATATTTTTGTCTTATGCCCAGAAGTCATGAATGAGGGGTCAACCGTGAACAGCCGTATGTTTGCCCCTGCGATGGGTATATCAGAAGACCCGGCAAGCGGTGCTGCAACAGGGCCTCTTGGGGCATATTTAGTTAAGTACGGCATTGCCGGACAGGATCAAGATGGCGAATATAAATTAAGAAGCGAGCAGGGCATCCAGATGGGCCGTCCAAGCTTCATCGATATCAAAGTGAAAGTAGAAAAAGAAGAAGTATCAGAAGTAAAAATTGGCGGGAGCTGTGTTGAGATAGGTGAAGGAAAGCTGTATCTCTAAATTAGCAGAAGGAGTTAGATAATGTATCCATTTGCATATGCGTGTATCACGCCTCACGGAGGAGAAATTGTTCCGGAGCTTGCCGGTGATAATCCGGAACGAATGCAGGAAACAAGAAAAAGTATGGAAGTGCTGGGAGATAGGATGAAAGCAGCTTATCCTGACGCGATCATTGTCATCACCCCGCACGGAACGAGAATTAACGGCCAGTTTTCTGTTACAGAATGTGAGACAGTTTCTGGCTTCTGGCAAGAGAATAACTTAACCTATCATATGGAACGGAAAATTGATCGAGAAATTGCTGGCAGTATTGTTGCTAGTGCAAAGGAAACGGGTCTGCCTGTCGGGGGATTGAATTTTGGAACTGCCTCTGGGCCTTTATCCTCCCTTCCCCTTGATTGGGGAGCGATCGTACCGTTAAGATTCATGCCAGCGGTGCCAGTCGTGATCATTACACCATCACGGGAAGTTTCGCTGGACAAAAACCTTGAACTGGGAAAAATTTTAAGGCGAGTCGCTAGGGAGTCCAACAAAAGAATTGGATTGATCGCAAGCTGTGACTGGTCACATACTCATAATCCAGATGGTCCTTATGGTTTTCATCATGCGGCAAAAGAGTTAGACGAAAAGGTAATTGGGTTAGTAAAATCCAATCAGCTTGAAGAAATGGCTGATTTTGATAGTAAACTAATAGAAGACGCTAAACCGGACGGAATATGGCAGACCTTAATATTGGCGGGTGCCATACCTTATGAGGAAAGAAAAGTAACATTTTTATCGTATGAAGCACCTACGTACTTCGGTTTACTTTGTGCAGGATATGAGAAAGAATAAAAATTATTAACCGGACTCTTCACTCGAGGGTCTGGTTTTTAATTCCTAAATTTTTATGAAAAAGAAGGAATAATTTGTCGAATATAGAATACACTTAATTGCGGAAATTTTTAATTTTTTAAATGTAAACGCTTCCGCAATACACCTAGAAGGAGGAAGAAAATGTTAAAAAGCGCAATCAATGTTTCAAACAGAATAATGCAGCGCTATTTGCCAGATCCGTTCTTATTCGTTATTTTATTAACGTTTGTCGTGTTCATTCTAGGACTGGTTTTTACAGGAAGCTCACCTGTTCAGATGGTTCAATTTTGGGGAGAGGGTTTCTGGAACCTGCTGGCGTTCTCGATGCAGATGGTATTAGTGCTTGTTACAGGTTATGTGCTTGCAAGCAGCCCTATATTTAAGAAAGGGCTTGGAAAGCTGGCATCGATGGCTAAAAACTCGGGCCAGGCGATTGTGTATGTGACGCTTGTGTCGTTATTGGCAAGTTGGATTAACTGGGGATTCGGCCTTGTTATCGGAGCGCTGTTCGCCCGTGAATTAGCAAAGCAAGTTGAAAATGTAGATTATCGACTGTTGATCGCAAGTGCTTATGCGGGCTTCATTGTATGGCATGGTGGTCTTGCAGGATCGATTCCGCTAACGATCGCGACACCAGGTCATTTTTCAGAAGATGTTATCGGTATCATTTCAACGAATGAAACAATTTTTGCAACTTTTAATATCGCGATCGTCCTTGCACTTTTTATCGTGCTTCCGATTTTAAATCGCATGATGTCTCCGTCAAAGGATGAGACAGTCAGTATAGACAAATCTTTATTGCAGGAGGAAACTCCGTTAGAGGCAGCGGCTATAGAAGCCGAAGCTGTGACACCCGCAGAGAAAATGGAAAACAGCAAAATCTTGTCCCTTATTACTGGTCTGCTTGGTATTGCCTTTCTAGTTTATTATTTAATAAACTCAGGTTTTGAGCTGAATCTTAATATCGTAAACTTTACTTTCTTGTTCCTTGGTATTCTATTTCACGGCACTCCGAAAAGGTTTCTTGGAGCAGTAACGGAAGCGGTAAAAGGTGCAAGCGGAATCATTATTCAGTTTCCGTTTTATGCAGGTATTATGGGGATGATGGTCGCTTCAGGGCTTGCAGCAATGATGTCTGAAGGGTTCGTTTCTATTTCATCCGACTTTACCTTTCCTTTCTTTGCGTTCCTCAGTGCCGGAATTGTAAATTTCTTTGTTCCTTCTGGTGGAGGGCAGTGGGCTGTACAGGCGCCGATCATGCTTGACGCCGCACAACAGCTTGGCGTTTCTATTCCGAAAACTGCAATGGCAGTAGCGTGGGGGGATGCGTGGACGAATCTAATCCAGCCGTTCTGGGCGCTTCCTGCCCTGGCGATAGCCGGGCTTAAAGCGAAGGACATCATGGGGTTTTGTTTAATCGTTCTTTTTGTAAGCGGAATCATTATTTCACTTGGATTGTTGTTTTTTTAATAATTAGCTGATGTATAAAAAAAGGTGGCTCAAAGAACTTCCTGGTTCCTTTCCTATCCTTACAATCAATAGGGGGAGAGAGGCAGGCAGGTTGGTTCTGAGCCGCCTTTTTTATTTTAAGATGTGAATGAATAAGAAGGGGGCAGCAGCATGCCTTCCAGTTTTTCTTTTACAGAAGGCCATTCGGTGTCCAGTATACTGTAATAGACGGAGTCACGCATATAACCGGTATATGTAAGGCGGTTTTTACGCAAAACGCCTTCCTTTGTTGCTCCGATTCGTTCCATTGCGTGGCAGGAACGAGTATTTCTAGCATCTGCTTTCAATTGGACACGGACAAGATTTAATTCTTCAAAACAATAACGAAGCAGGAGATACTTACATTCTGTGTTGACCATAGTCTGCCATACAGACGGAGACAACCATGTCCAGCCGATCTCCAGATTTCGGTTAGGGATTGAAATATCAAGAAAGCGTGTGCTGCCAACGATTTTTTGCTGATCCTGATCAATGATGACAAAAGGAAGTGCAACTCCCTGTTTTCTCGTCTGTAAAGCCTCGGCTACTAGCCTTTCCATGTCTTCGAGCTTATTTACTTTCATCGGCATATAAGTCCAGATTTCCTCATTCTTTCCGGCATCGAATAAACCCTCAACATGTTTCTTTTCCATCGGCACAATCTTTACGCGTTTTCCGCTGAGTATTACTGGGGCTAACTTTTCCATGAACCTCCGCCTTTCCAAACTGATCTACATCCAAAATAATCGAATCCAGGGTCTCTTGCAATTGTTATTTTAAAATCTCTTTTCTAACTTCTTAGAAAGAGGTTAAAGTAAGTGGAATGTGTGATAATCTGAGAATATCGATAGACTCAGTAGCATGATTGAAGATCATGGCAACTATTGAACGCCTGGAGGAATCCAGGATTGGAATTATAGGTCATTGAATCCTCTATTTGTGAACAAACACTGCTTTTGAAAAAAATGAGGTCATATGTTCCGCTATTTGCAGAAAATCAGACTTGCTTAGGCGTTTTTCCGATAAATAACGGAACCAGTGACCTATAATTTTTTAAAAATGGCCATTTGTCACAAATAACGGATCTGATGACCTCAAATAAAGTAGAGAGTCATCTTCGTGATGCTTTACGCAGAGGAGGCTAACAACCGGATCACGGAAAGGGAATCTACATGGCTCGGAGACCAAATGCTTTCTCCTGAAGTTGTCACAGGGTTTACAAAATAGCCTTTTTTAATAAAGTAGGGAAACCTCTTTCAAGGCTTCCCCCTTATCAAACCGTACGTGCCCTATTAAGGCATACGGCTTACCCATATGTTACAATGTCA
>NZ_SWLG01000031.1 GCF_005747095.1 Exobacillus caeni
AGACTCCTCGAAAATGAACTGCACATTTTCTTCGTGCGATGTCTTGCTGCCGTAGCCTTCCTTATCCTGCGGGAACAGCACGAGTCCGAAGACCCCGCAGCGATAGTTTTTCCGCGAGGAGGCTGAGGCCGTGCCCGTGGAAAGCGAAGTATTCTGCCGAAGCGGTTTGCATCACTCCTACTAGCTATAAAGGAAGATAAATCTATTGAAAATTAACATTCTTTACTTGTTGATTCTGAATCATTCGTTTTTTAACTTGAACGTCTTATTTATGTCCCAGCTTCATCATTTATTCAAAGTCAAAATCACTCAGCGAATCCATATTTGAAGCGATCATTGAAATAATTGTGCCTGCTTCATCCTTACTGAAAATAAAGTTGGATTCATCTTCAATCAAGGAATCTTCCGTTGTTATCACTCGATTAAACCTTCTGAGGATTCCATCCCCGGTCTCTTGAACAACCCCGAATTGATAAGTCACGTTAACCTCGTCCTCATGTGAATAAGCTGTAACCTCTGGCGTTATCCATTCTACTTCAATTTCATTCTCGATGGCTTCTGAATAATCTTCTTCATAGTAGCCTTCTTCAAATTCATTATCCAGCTCGTATCCTTCGTCAATATATTCATCATCCATATAAAGTTCTTCGTTTTCTACATAAATATCTTCCTCGTTCATATAATCATGGAAGCTCTCATGTACCGCATCAATCAGATCGTCGATATCAGTAAGAATAGTTCTAGAAGTATGTTCTAGATCAAGATCATACGATTCCGTGTAAAATTCTTCATTATGCGGATCATAAAAAAGGGAACAGAAATACTCTCTTCCATCATCATCTGTTTCAACATAAAATTCGATCCTTGGATGTTTTGCACCTCTATCGATGGACATATGGCCAACTTGATCATACTTATCGCAAATCGATTCAAGATGGTCCTGAAGTTCTCCGCTCACTCTGTCAAACCATTCTAAAGACATTTGCATCCTTCCTTTCCGGTTTATCATTGTTATTATTTCTTACATTCGCTGTTTTGTTCCGTTCCATTATCATCCAAGTGGAAACCCGGCGAGTGGGAAATAACAATTACCGAAGAGAAGCATGCTTCTAATTAGTTTTTAGAACTTAGGCCCGTCTGTTCCTCCGAAAGCAAGACAATATCCGTCAGGGTCTTTCACAGCAAACTCCTTCCATGGGCCGTTATCTTCATCGATCCATGGTTCAATGACAATCGAAGCACCATTAGAAGTGAATTCTTCATACAGATCATCAAGGGCTTTCCAATCTTCAATATAACAATATACATCAATACTTCGTTTAACTCCTTTTGCAGGAGGATTGGGCCGTACGTCCTCTTGTGACATTGCCTGTAAAAGCTTTAAGGCTAATCCTGTAAATCCGTCCCTTATAACCCACCATTCTGTCACTTCACAGCCAAGGATTTCTCTATAATATTCTTGGGATTTTTCGAGGTCTGATACGAGTAAAACTTTTAATGAACTTCCTATTTGTTTTGTAGCAGGCATTGTAACCACCATTCCCTTCTTTTCTTTTTTTAAATGCCACTTTACATTTTCGCTATGAGAAGGGTAAATCCTATAGGAGGGTATAAAAAAACCGAACTCACTGGGAGTCCGGTACCATGATATATATATAGGGATTACTTTAAAAATGACTTTGCAATCAAATCATACGATGCTGCTCGATCCTCAAACCTGTGAGTAACTGTTGTAATCATTATTTCATCTGCCTGGCTATGTTCCTGGATCTTTTGAAGCTTCTCTTTAACTTCAGTTGGATTTCCAATGATTACTTTTTCTCTTCCCTTTTTAACCTTTTCCTGTTCCTCTTCGCTAAAGACATACTCTTTTGCTTCCTTTATCGAAGGAATGCCTTTTGCAGCCTCGCCTTTAGCTCGAAGGACGCTCCACAAGTCAGAGCTTAATGCAAGCTCTTCAGCTTCCTCCGTTGTCTTTGCGCAGATCACGGAAACCGTTATGATGGTTTCTGGATTTAAACGTTGCTTCCCTCCCATAAAAGCATCTTTATATTCTTTAATGATAGAAGCACCTTCTTTGTCGCTCATAAACTGTCCGAATGCATATGGTATGCCATATTCAGCAGCAAGTCTAGCGCTTTTTATGCTCGTTCCCAGCAGCCAGGGGACGGGCATCACATCAGGAACCGGAGCAGCAGAGACTTTTGAGAACTTATTGTCTTCAGGAAATGTTTGATATAAAAAGTTAAGCAAATCACTAAGAGATTCCGGCATTTTTCTTACCTGTTCCAAAAAGTTATCAGATAGAGCCATCGTAACTTCTGCCGATCCCCCCGGTGCTCTTCCAACGCCGAGGTCTATTCGCCCTGGAAATAAAGTGGCCAGCATGTTAAATGTTTCAGCTATCTTATATGGTTTGTAGTGTGGCAATAGTACAGCACCAGAACCTATGCGAATCCTATTAGTGTTTGCTCCGATATAGGCAAGCAGTATTTCAGGGGCAGAACTGGCGAGCCCTTCAAGATCATGGTGTTCAGTTACCCAGTAACGAGTGTAACCAAGGTTTTCACCGATACGGGCAAGCTCCATCGATTCTTGCAAGGCTTCTCTAGAAGTTTTGCCTGTTGAAATCGGGGATAAATCAAGAATGCTTAATTTCATAGAACGTCCCTTCCTCTTGTAGAGTGTTGTACTCATGTTAAAGGAAGGGACAACCTGACCACAAGTTTTTAAGCCCGATAAGTTTATTAATTTGAATCGTTAAATAACTACAAGTTGATTTCAAATGACTTGATCTCTTTTTTATAAAAGAAATGAACGGTTAGCATTACGGGCAACATCGGTATCAGTTTTGCCCAGGAGGTTGTTGCATCCAGGCTTAAATACCAGGAGATCGGAAGCAGTAAACATCCACTGATCAACATTGATACCCAGCTTTTTTTTGCAATAGCAAACAAAAATAATATTCCTGAAGAAATTAATAAAGGATAAAACAGATTTAGTTTTCCAATGAGCAAAACAAAGATCGTTCCCATAAAATGTCACCACCATGCAAAAAATGTCATGATTTTATTGTATATTATGCTAACAAAAATCTTTCTTAAACGATGCTTACTTTATCTTTCGTTTCCTTCATCGCAATTTCCCTTTTTACCATGCATGATAAATGATAAATATCAAATGGCTTTACAAAATATGCGGAAGCACCTAGCTCAAAAGCTTCTTCCATCATTTCGGGTTTTTCCGAATCTGCAATAACCATTACTTTCGTATCTGGTTTTACACTTTTTAACCTTTTAAGTAAACCGAAGCTTCTTGAAAAAGGCTTTGCTAAACTTAACACAATAAAATCTATCTCTTCTCTGAGTGTAAGAGAAATGGCTTCATAAGCATTTTCCGCATTGTAAGTCACAAATCCTTCTGCTTGTAATTGCTCTCCGATCAATGTTCGAATACCATGTTGTTCTTCTACAATAAGACCTCTGTTTTTCAACGTAATCCTCCACTCGTGTTGTGATAAAACGATTATTACAATTGATTTAATCAGTTGCAATATCTTCGACAAAACAAGCCAGAAAGCAATAATACTTTTACTTTTTAGTTGGCTTTTCACATTAAAACCGCTTGTTTTGTCTGCATATGTTATAAAATGTCGATGTTTGCTGATTGCCTGTAACCTTTGTCGTAATCTCGCTGTGCAGGCCAATTTTGTGATAAAATACGGAAAAGACATTAGGGGGAATCAGAATGAAAAAAGCAACCAGTTTTTTCTGTACGAGTTGCTTACAGGACTTTAAAGTAGGGGAAGTAGTATTTTGCTGTCTGGATACTAAAAAACATTTTTGCAGGCAATGTTTAAGTAAAGAGTCAATTGCTATAAAAGATATGGAAGCAAGAGTGTTTTTTTCTTTTAAGTCACAAGCGTTATAACAAATACTGGCTTTAGAAAAGTTGCATAAAAAAAGCACCCAGTAGCAGGTGCTTATTACTCTTGCTTATTTAGATGTGTTGCTCCCTTCTTTTTTCACCAGGGTGGCGCTTTCCCCGTTATTTTCCATCGCAACGGTTGTTTCACTTTGAATCGGTTCACTGCCCTCCTCCTGGTTTGAATCTTTCTTACTTTCAGCCTTGTTCTTCATTTCATTTACTTTATCCTTTATTTTGTTCGATTGTTCACTAATTTTATCTTTAGCTGTTGACGTTTTTTCTTTAACGGTATCGGAAATGCTGGAGGCTTTTTCTTTCGCTGTTTTTGTTTTGTCACTTACATCTTCCCGGAGTTCTTTCCCACTTTTCGGCGCTAGTAAAAATCCTGCTGCTGCACCCACTACGGTACCTGCCGCAACACCTGCCGCAATGCTCTTACCGGAAATTTTCTTTGAATCTCCTTGATCTAATCCTCTTATTTCTCCGATCCTTTCCAGACGTTCTTCCACTTCATTTATTATCTCACTCACCGTTCTTCCCCTGGCTGCTACTAAAGGTACGTTCATCTGGTAGTCTGTCATATCCTCCAGATCCCGGACTACACAACAGTCATAACTTGATGCGTCAGCCTTGTTATCAAGCATCTCTGCTTCATAGCCTTTGCTTTTTAAAAGTAGTTTTACATCTGTAAATGGTCTTTCCACTGCAATCTTCGCCATTACATTTCGCCTCCTGTAAATAATCTATAAAGTATTATTTCCCCCGTGGAGACCGGCTTAAACATGGGGTCTGACCCCATTGAAAATGTGGATAACTATAACTTCTTTTAGTTTCTTTAATTAATACATTGTTGAGGAATGCTGCGTTTAATTTTCTCTGGTAGAATGAAGGGAGCAATATGATGAGGATGGTTTTTATGTTAGATAAAGCAAAGCAAATACTGGAAGAGTATTTTGGATATACTTCTTTTCGCCCCGGCCAGGAAAAGGCCATTGAAAATGTGTTAGCGAATCACAACACGCTCGCGGTGATGCCTACTGGAGGCGGTAAATCACTGTGTTATCAAATTCCCGGACTTGTACTTGATGGGACAGCTGTTATTATTTCTCCTCTTATTTCATTGATGAAAGACCAGGTCGACTCGTTAAACAGTATTGGAATTAATGCAGCCTATATCAATAGTTCTTTGAGCAATTCGGAACAACGCGAGAGAATCGACAAGCTTGCAGCAGGACATTTTCAGTTTGTTTATGTGGCGCCAGAGCGGTTTGAATCAGCTGATTTTATCCATGCGCTTGAATTTACCCGCCTCTCTCTTATCGCTTTTGATGAGGCACATTGTATTTCTCAGTGGGGACATGATTTCCGGCCAAGCTATCGGTCCATCATTCCAAATCTTAAACAGCTCTCCAACTTGCCGGTCTTAATGGCATTAACAGCTACTGCCACGGATCACGTCATAGAGGATATTCAGTCTCTTCTTGGAATTCATTCGGAACATCAGGTAAACACAGGTTTTGCCAGAGAAAATTTAAATTTTAAAATCGCAAAAGGAATTGACAAAAAACAGTTTATACTCGACTTTGCGACATCCCGTTCTGAAGAGTCTGGCATAATCTACGCACCTACAAGAAAAGTTACTGATCAAGTTTATAAACTTTTAAAAGAAAAGGGTTACAAGACTGCACGGTATCATGCCGGAATGCCAGAAGCCGCTCGTAAGGATGCTCAGGCAGCATTTATAAATGATGAAACACCCGTAATGGTTGCGACGAATGCATTCGGAATGGGCATAGACAAATCGAACGTAAGATATGTGATCCATTATGCTCTCCCCATGAACATAGAATCTTATTATCAGGAAGCGGGACGTGCCGGTCGGGACGGCGAACCGAGCGATTGCATCCTTTTGTTTGCTGCGAAGGATGTTCAGCTTCAAAAGTACTTGATCGAAAAGTCTTTCATGAATGAAGAAAATAAGCGTCAGGAATATAAGAAGCTGCAGGATATGACTAGTTACAGCCATACCAATCGGTGTCTCCAGCGTTACATCCTCGATTACTTCGGCGATTCTAATGGCCCGGAAAAGTGCGGACATTGCAGTAATTGCCTTGATGAAGGCGAGAGAGCAGATATGACGAAAGAAACCCAGATGATTCTCTCCTGTGTAAAGAGGATGGATGAGCGGTTTGGTGCATCTCTTGTTGCCAAGGTGTTAAAAGGGTCACGGGATAAACGGGTTTTGGATTTTAAATTCGACAAACTTTCAACTTATGGCCTGTTGTCTCATTATACTGAAAAAGAAATTATGAATCTTATCAACTACCTTGTTGCAGATGGGTACCTTTACGCTCGGGATGCCAAATTTCCAACATTGCAGCTTACCGAGTTATCTTCTGATGTCTTAAAAGGAACGACAAAAGTTTATGTTCAAGCACAACCGAAAGATTCACCAAAAGAAACAGACTATCATCAAGAGTTATTTGAAGCGCTTCGTACACTCAGAAAATCCATTGCAGAAGATATGAGCCTCCCCCCGTATGTTGTCTTCTCTGATGCAAGTTTAAAGGACATGGCCCGGTACATTCCTGAGACGAAACAAAGTATGCTCGAAATAAAAGGGGTCGGGGAGAAAAAATATGAGCAATATGGTGAAACATTTTTAAAAGAAATTGCGTCTTTTCTAGAAACAAATGGCTCTATCAAGCCTGCGAAAGTCGAGCAACAACCATCAGGATCTAAAATTTCAAAAAAAGATCCAAAAGATGATAGTCCGAGTTATCTAGTTTCTTATGAGGCTTATCAGAACGGAAAACAAATTAAGGAAATTGCATTGGAAAGGGAACTCTCTTCCCAGACGATTGAAGGTCACTTGTTTAAAGCTTACCAGGAAGGGCACCCCCTTGATTGGAACCAATTTTTCACTCCTGAGATCGAAGAGATGGTGTTAGCGGAATATGAACAGCTGGATGAAAAAAAGCTCAGGCCAATAAAGGAACGCTTGTCCGATGACATTGGTTATACAATGATTAAGGCTGTATTAATTAAAAATAAAAAAATGTGAAATCAGAAGGTCCCTCAGCCAGTGTTTAGGCGGGGGATTTTTTAGGTAAATAACAATAAAGGATGAAAAAAATTTAAAGAAATATGGAGAATTTTTGGAGGGATTGCATGTACGTAAAAGAGTTAAATGGACAAAAACTTCAGATCAAGCTGCGTAACTTTCCGGAACATTTGACCGGTAAGGTAACAGGAATTTATAAGCCTGATGATTGGCTGCTCGCCAAAATTATCCAATCAGACAGTTCCGGAATCTGGGTTGAAAATCCACACTATCGCAAAAAAACCGTGCGAAAAGAAGATGGGACTCCTATTCCTTCTGAAGAGCAACAAGAAGAAAAAACGATCTCCCATATGTTGATAAGATGGGAGTACATTGATTCAATTATCAGCTGCCCAAACGAAACAACAATGAGCGCTGAAAAACATACGACAATGATCGGCTTTAGGCCAGATGAAGATTAATGATCGAGAGAATAACGGCGTGGGTTCTACCATTCGAATTTGTGAACGATGTCAAACAAGTTTTCGCGGTACTTTACACACAGAAGAGAACGGAGAGCTCTCTGTTTAATCATCCTATATTAAGAGTTGTTAACTGGCATAGAAAAAGAGGAGAAAAATTCTCCTCTTTTTTCTATTTGGCATATACGATTTCATCGATGATCCCATATTCCTTTGCTTCCTCAGCGCTCATGAAATAATCTCGGTCCGTATCTTTTGTTACTTTTTCTAATGACTGTCCTGTTTTTTCCGAGATAATGTTATTGATGTGCTCTCTCAGCTTTAAGATTCTATGTGCTGATATCTCGATATCAGTTGCCTGCCCTCTCGCACCGCCAAGCGGCTGATGGATCATGATCTCACTGTTAGGAAGTGAATAACGCTTCCCTTTTGCTCCTGCTAGAAGAAGCATCGCACCAAACGAAGCTGCCATCCCTGTACAAATTGTACTCACATCCGGTTTGATGTATTGCATCGTATCAAAGATTGCAAAGCCAGCTGATGTGGATCCCCCGGGACTGTTGATATATAACGAGATGTCTTTATCTGGATCATCTGCTGCCAGGAATAACAATTGTGCAACCACACTGTTAGCAATGTGATCGTTAATCTCATCTCCGATCATGATAATTCGGTCTTTCAAAAGTCTTGAATAAATATCGTAGGAACGCTCGCCATTGTTTGATTGTTCAATAACATATGGAATCGTTGTCATATTGTTTCCTCCTAAAATATCGTTTATTGGCCTAAGCAGCCATATAAAGAGTGCTTCCAGGAGAATGTTTAGAATGAACGTTGAGCTTAGGAACAAGTTTGTTACTTTTTACTGAAAGGAACACTGGTAAGCTGTCAATCAAAATAGCAGGATTTTGGGCTTTTAACGTTTGATAAAGTATTTCACTAAGCTTTACTTGTTCTGCCGTTTCCGAGACCAATCCAGATTCACCGCCTTTTTCCAACCGTTTTTTAGCTCGATGAAGAATGGATTTGACAGCAGTTTCATTTGTCGTAAGTATTTCTGCTATTTCTTTTGTTTGAAATTGAAATCCTTCTTTTAAAGTTAAAGTGATAGCCTGTTTTGCTGTTAACCTTTTGCTTAACAAATCACTGACTTCCAGGGCGGATTCAAACTCTGAACCGGTCTCTTCAAAATGCATTTCTGGAACTTCACCGATTACCTCCCTTGATCGTTTCCTGATAATATCGATCCATCCATGGTAGGCAATTTTTTTAATTAAAGCAGGTGTGATTTCGCCGTCGGAACGATAATTTTTTAACGCTTTTAAAACCGCTTCCTGTGCAAGGTCCTCTCCATCCCATTTATCCTGGCATAGAAATCTGCAATATTTTTGAAGTGTTGACATAAAGGTTGTGTCGTACTCTATAATTGTTGAAGAATCCACATTATCCCTCTGTTCACTAAGCTTTGAGTTCAATCTATTCACTCCTTTGGCGCCTTTCTACTCCTTAAACGATTTTGGAGGTGAAAAAGATACGGGGAATCAAAAATTTATTTTTGCTGATCTAAACGGGCGTTTTTTCAGCATCTGGGATTGCCTGGTCTTTAAATATTTCCGCTTTCTGAATAATCAGTTGTTCGATAATTCGGGCATCATCCGGATGAAAAAGATGGGATGATTTTTCGACCCAGTGTAACTGCATTCCATTAGGTGCTTCTACTTTATTAAGATATTCCTCGACTAACTTTCCGTTGACATGTACGTCCTTTTTACCGTGTATAAAATAGACGGGAATCTCTAATTTGGCATCTTCTTTAAAAAAGTTTATTCCCGATAGATCCTCGATCATTCTCTGGGTATAGGAGAGTTTAAAACCACGGTACAATGAGTTTACAATATCCCCCAGGGAATAATCCGGAGATCGCAGCATGATCTTTGCCATTCCGGCCATACCGGGGTGTTTGACAGTAGTATCGGTATAGATCATTGAGTTAAATCGTAAAAGCCATCTTCTTAACGTTCCCCATTGCTCAAAGCTCTCCAAATATGGCGGTTCACCAACGCCCTCCAATTCTTGAATGGCCTTCTTATTATTCCTTCTATAGGCTTCTTTCAACGCCCATTCCCTGCAAAGTCGGTCATTTTCTGCCCAATTAATGATTTGTGAGACTCCTATGTATGCATAAAGCTTTTCCGGTTTTTCATATGCCAGGTGCAGCCCGAGTACTGTTCCCCAGGAATGAGCAGCCAGAACGATTTTTTCCTGTTGAAATGTATTTCGAAGGTAATCGATAAGTTCATTTGTGTCTTCGATAAACTGGCGGACATGAAAGGATGACGCCGGTGTGTCGGAACGATAAGATTTTCCTGTTCCTCTTTGATCCCAGAAAACTACTGTAAAGTGTTTGACAAGCTCTTTCGTCGTCAATACCCCAGTATATTCCTGCGAACGGCAGCATACACCAGGTAAAGGCATGCTGGGGCCTCCGTGGAGAAACAATAATACTGGATTATGTCGATTCGCAGTTTGGATTAAAATCGTTTGAGGTATTCCTCCAATTATTATTGTTTTTGTTTCGCTGATCCCTTCTTCTCCGACTGAAAATTCGCGCTTAAAGGACAGAATTTTCATTAATGATCACTCCTCTCTTTTATAAAGTTAACGTATGGGATAATGTTGTTTTTCTATATTTCTTAAAAAAGGACAACGAAGGGAAATCTCTTTGCTTTTCTTTATCAGGTTTAATTATACTGCAATGTGTGGAAAAATCCCTTGTTTTTGTTATATGTCGCTTTGATAGCACTGTTATTATGATTGAAAATTGAAGGTTTTTTCAGCAAGTCGGACTGTTTACTACACGATAAATGGAATTTGCCCGACACTTTTTGTGGTTTATTAACCGCTTTTAAGGCTTTATTAGCCATACCAGTCATAGCCTTTATAGGGCAAAGTGATGTAACATCATACATAGCTGTGGTATAGTTTTTTAGAATTCGTTCTTAAATGGAAAAATGTTGGAGGCATTTTATGAAATTTTCATCTTCAGAACAGGCCGGGGGCAACTATTTTAAGACGATTATCATCTTAAGCATAGCTGTCTGGCTTGTTGTTATGAATACTACGATGTTTAATGTAGCATTGCCGAGTGTACTTAGTGAGTTTTCCCTATCGCCATCTCAAGGTGCATGGATCGTTTCAGGATATTCGATTGTCCTCGCAATTTTTACGATTACGTATACTCGTCTTGCCGACTATTTTCCGATCCGTCGGTTACTCTCTTTAGGTATCTTGATCTTTGGACTTTCATCGATCCTGGGATTTTTCGCGGAAAATTTCGTGTTGCTTTTGATCGCGAGACTCTGTCAGGCTGTCGGTGCAGCAGCTATTCCAGGCCTCTCGATGGTTTTTGCCGGAAGATTTATTCCGATGGAACGAAGGGGGCGCGCAATGGCGATGGTCGCATCTGCTTCAGCTCTCGGATTTGGATTGGGGCCAGTTGTGGGAGGAGCGATAACCGATCGACTTGAATGGAACTACTTGTTTATCGTGACGGTCTTTGTGGTTCTTGTTATTCCTATGTTGTTTAAAATGATGCCTGATGAACAAGTTAGAAGAGGTGCTTTTGATATTATCGGAGGTATTTTAACAGGACTCGGTGTAACATCCTTTTTGCTATTTACTTCTACCTTCAACTGGTATTACTTAATTGCAGGTGGATTGTTCATTTTTCTTCTCTGGCAGCGTATCAACCGGACTGACCTGCCTTTTATCCAACCTGAACTTATAAAAAATGGGAACTATCGGAAAATCCTATATGTAACTTATATTGTTTTTTGCATG
Organism: Exobacillus caeni; assembly: GCF_005747095.1. Lineage (GTDB taxonomy): Bacteria > Bacillota > Bacilli > Bacillales > Guptibacillaceae > Exobacillus > Exobacillus caeni. The sequence goes on from NZ_SWLG01000031.1 coordinate 11,293, forward strand.
CATTTTGCTCTTCTTTTCTTAATGCCGTTGATGCTGCAGCATGTTTATGGAAAGAATCCTGCTGTTGTCGGCTTGATCATATTTCCGGGGGCCATGCTCTCTGCTGTGGCTGCCGTCTTTGTTGGGCGGCTGATCGACACATACGGGAATTTAAAAGTGATGATTCTGGCTCACCTACTGCTGATAACCGCTGCGCTTATTTTTTACTTTTTGGCCCCTGTTAATGAATATATGATTATGTTGGGCTATATGTTTGTCAGCTTTGGGTTCTCAAGCCTCTCCTCAAGCTCTACCAATGAGGTTTCCCGCTTTCTGCCCCGGAATCTTGTAAGTGCAGGGATCGGGATGAAGCAGCAGATGCATTATATCGGAAGTGCTTCTGGATCCGTTCTGGCAGGTATTCTTCTTGAGATCGGCGATGCCTCTTTTACTGTTTCTTCATTTAAGCTTGCTTTTCTCATCTTGCTTTTATTAATGGTGATCTCGAGTTCTATTCTTTACCGATATTCAAAAAAGATCGTTTAAATAAAAAAAGACGTGGCCCAAAATAAAATGGATTCACGTCTTTTTCTTATTACACAATTTAAGATAAAACATCTGTTACTGGAGGTACGATTTGTTTTTTACGAGATACAATGCCTTCAAGAACCGCTTTATTGTCTGTTAATGTAACGTCGAATGCTTTTTCTACCGCTGCCTGTTCATTCCCCAGAGCAAGCACTACTGAGTCGTTGTTTAAAATATCTGTCACAACAAACAGGAATAAGTCTAAGTCTTTTTCCACAATTGTATCTGAAATGAAAGCTTCTAATTCTGCCTGGCGTGCAAGAACTTCCTCCGTATCAACGGTGTTTACCTGCGCCACCTCTACTTTAGAACTTCCCATTGTAAACTCTTTTGCGTCGAGGGAAATTAGCTGTGCAACTGTTTTATCACTGATGTCAGCACCTGCTTTAAGCATTTCAAGTCCATATTCTTCGGCATCAACACCTGCGATCTCCGCTAGTTCTTTAGCAGCAGCAACATCTTCTTCAGTGCAGGTTGGTGATTTGAACAACAAGGAATCAGAAATGATTGCTGATAGCATCAAGCCTGCTGTTTCTTTTTGTATCTCTATCCCATTTTCTTTATAAAGTTTGTTTAAGATCGTAGCAGTACAGCCTACTGGCTCAGCTCGATAATATAAAGGGTCGCTTGTTTCGAAATTAGAAATGCGATGGTGATCGATAACTTCTAATACCCGAACTTTCTCGATGTCAGTTGCACTCTGTTGGCGTTCGTTGTGGTCAACAAGTATAACAGTTTCTACCTCGCTTGCAACTTCTTCTACTAAGCGCGGCGCTTTCACATTGAACTGATCTAACGCATATTGGGTTTCGCCGTTTACTTCCCCTAACCGTACAGGTTCAACGTTCCAACCTAATTTCTTTTTCAGTTCAGCATACGCGACCGCACTACAAATCGTATCAGTGTCTGGATTCTTATGTCCGAAGATAAAAGTTTTTTCCAATTTCAATGCTCCTTATCCGTTAGTGATTTATAGAAATTCTCTCAAAGACCATTTTACCATTTAATAAAAATGAGTAAATATTTTTGGTCAAATCTTTTCCTGGCAAAATGTATTGGAGCGGTCAGGCTTTAAATACTGTCAAACTTTTACCGATTCCACCCAACGGTTAACAAATGCTCTTTCTAAGAACGATTGCTGGTTTGCGTATTGTCTGATAACATCCTTGATTTCTTCTGGTCTGTATTTGATATTCTGGTTGTTTGCAAGCGACGGATAGCCGGTACCCCGTTGCAAATAATCCGACGTAGAGACGGAGTACCACCTCTCGTCATCGAGTGCTTGTCCGCCGATTAGAATTTCTTTCACTCTTCTGCCATCATGGATGATATCTACGCCTGATACATGCAGCCTTCCCACATATTTTCCTCTGAATCCAGGTCCTTTGCCATCTTCAAGGCACACCTGGGCATCAAGCGATCTTTCAATCGCCGTTTTTAAATGTTTTCCTTGTATCTCCATGTATGTTGGATTAAGAGGCGAAGGACAAATTTCAATCAGCTTTTTATCTGAGAGAAAATTAACTATTCCCCCATTGGTTATTCCGCTATTTATTATTCCGATATCACACGGAAACATATCTTTTAATCCGTCCGCAATAAGATTACTGAGTGGATTCTCTTCCATTACATCATGCCAGAGAGGTCGTTCAATCTGATAAAGCGGTTTGCTAAGGTTTTCAATCGCTTTTTCCTTGTTTTTCTGTAAGATTTCCATAATCTCATAGTCAGGCTTTGCTTCGGCTGTAGAGTGTGTAGAAGACTTAATTAATTCAACTGATCCATCTTTTAACTCTACCTCAATAATTCCAATATGCTGTCCGTACATTCCAGCGCTGTTTATAATCGTTCCATTTATAACTTTTGCTTCGGTATATAACTTATGATCATGGGAACTGATAATAACATCGATTTTATCCGTTTCTTCTGCAAATGGTTCATCGGCAAAGGTACCGACATGGTTTAAAACTATGCAAATATCATACTCTCCTTCATGTGAAGCTATTTCCTCAAGAATTGCTGTTTTATAATCATGGATGCTGTATCCCATCAAATCATTGAACTCGCCGAGGTCAGGAGAGGCTCCAGTGATAAGTATTCGGATTCCGCTTTTTATTAATATAATGCTTTTATTGACTCCATGAATATTTCTTTGGTCGCTCGTTAATATGTTATTGCTAATAAAAGGAACTCTGGAGTTAGTAGCCATATGTTCAAGTGTATCGATCCCATTAAACGTTTCATTATTTCCAATCGTTAACACATCATAACCTGCAGTTTCCAGCAGTTCAACAGCTGCAATTCCTTTTGTTCCCTGTAATTCAATACTTTTAAAATCAGCAAAGTCACCCGCATCCATCACAATAGTGTTTTCATCTTTGTGCTCTTTGATTAATGTTACTGCTTTCGAAAAGTTATCGAAATTGCTATGTATGTCATTTGAATGAATAAGTTTAAGCCTCATATTTTCCTCCTTAAAGCCTCTGTTCATTTGGGTATCCAATAACCATTCGGCAATTCAGTCGGTTATCCTGCATCTATTCAAAAAAAGCTAAGGAAAAGAGAGTAGTATAGAGAAAATAATCTACATGAAACTTATATCTTCTACTCATACTAAATTTGGGAGGTATACAGAAATGAAATTTGCACTTTTATCTATTTGCTTATTTTTAGTACAACCTTTTGTCCAATCCGAAGATCTAACGATAACACATGAAGGTGCTGAAATTCTTAAAATTCACCGTAACGATTTCATGAACGATTTAGTAGGGAAACCGGTTATAGACCATACAAAAATAAACAGCCTTCTTCAACGATTGAAAAAAGAAGTAAACCAGGAGCCGGTTAACGCTAAAATAGGCAAGTCAGAAGAGATTTTACCGGAGCAGATAGGCTATAAAGTTGATGTAAGAAAGTTTACCGAACAATTGTATATTTACTTATTTGGAAGCGGGCCAGCTTTTCTTGAAGCACCACGTCTTCCGATTCATCCGAAAGTAGACAGTGAATTACTCGCAAATATTCGTACTCAACAGATAGGGCATTATGTTACGTACTTTAATTCAAACAACAAAGAACGAACCCATAATATTCGCCTTGCTGCTGAATCGATCGACAGTCATGTTGTTTTTCCGAACGAGACGTTTTCATTTAATAAAGTGGTTGGCAAAAGAACAAAAGAAAAAGGTTATCTTCCAGCCCCGGTTATTGTAAGGGGTGAAGTTACTGAAGGCATTGGAGGGGGTATATGCCAGGTTTCTTCTACACTGTTCAATTCAGTAGATAATGCAGGAGCAAAAATTTTACAAAGGTATTCTCACAGCAAAAGGGTTCCCTATGTTCCCGAGGGAAGAGATGCTACTGTCAGCTGGTATGGACCTGACTTTTCGTTTAAAAATACATACAATCAGCCTCTTTTAATTCGGTCAAGGGTCTATGGTGGTCAGGTTAGCATTTCGATCTACTCTTCTGATGTTGTAAATTTTGAATCAAGGAAGATTCCTGGTGCTTCTAAAAAGCTTCCTGAAGAAATCGAATTAGGCCAAAATGTTGATTCTTATGATGTTGAGTAACATACAAATTTCAAAAAACATTTCAAAGTAAAGAGTGGGTAATCACCTGATCCCCACTCTTCCTTCATTATATCGTTTTAGCTCCAATATATCTTGGTGCCCAGTATGGATTGTCCATACTGCTTACTTCCACACCGTGTGAAGAGCCAGCATGGATGAACTGATTGTTTCCTGCGTAAATTCCGAGATGTGAAGGACCGGGTTTATACGTTTCAAAAAAAACAAGGTCTCCCACGTTTGGCGCTTTAATTGTTTTTCCGGATTCCCATATCGATTCTGCTGTACGTGGCACCTTTACTCCGTTTTCTTCAAAAACTTGTTGAATAAAACCACTGCAGTCGAAACCTTCTGGCGTCGTTCCTCCCCATAGATAAGGAACTCCTTTATATTTTTTAGCCGTTTCAATCAGCTTTTTAGAAAATGCTTTGTCTTTTTTTGAAATTGCAGCAAACGTATCAGGGCGAACGATGCCGTTTCGCTTGATTTCTGATGAACGTTTAAAATCTACCTTTGTATCTATAAAAACAGTTGGTTGGTTTTTATAATGAAATAAATTGTAATTATTGCTACTGTAATTATCAGTCAAATCCTGTTTCCTGTTACTAGTTTGATCATCGAACGCTGCTTCTCCTGAGATCGGGGCTAAGAATACTGTGGCTGTTAAAGTAATCGTTGCAATAACTTTTTTGAACAAGAAGTTATTCCCCCTACTGGTAATTTATGAGGTGTTTTCCTCAACTGATAGCAATCTTACAGGACAATCATCACAGGAGTATGTAAATCTAATTACAATAATATAACACTTTTACAATCTTTTTTACTATCATCTTTTTCTAGGTGATCTTCCCGGCATTGATCACTTCTTTTGCCCATTGTACAACTTCTTTATTGGATTCAACCACAAATTCCTGCCCCCTGGCAACAGAGAGAAAATAATCTTCTTTCCAGCGGGAGGCTTTATGGTAGCTGATCTTCACATTTCTAAAGAAATCGGGGAGGTCCCAGCAAGATTTCTTATAGCCTTCCTTTGATAACACTAACTTCTCATCAAAATCTAACGGACCGTATCCGGGGAGCGATGTATCCCAGGAAGCCTCTTCTCTTGCTATATATATTGTGTTGGTCGGAATTTTCCTTCTTCTCTCGATCAGATGTGGATGGGTTCTCATCCAGGAAGGAAAATCGTCTGCAGCAGCTGGTACATTAAGTATATCTGCCACTTGTAAATAGCCATAGATAATGTGTCTGCCCTGTTTATCTTGGGGGTCAAATACCAACTTTCCTTTCTTGCGTTTTGTTTTTCGAAACCACCCAAAGAAAAGGAAAAGATCATCTGCAGTTACACCCTGGTTTTCGAGATGCTTTTGGGCGGCTCCTCCCTGTCCAAATAATCCTCTCCACCCTGATTCTCTTTTTATCAATCGATTGTCTATATCAGGGTCTAAATGGCATTCTGTTTTCTTAGTTAGTTCCTCCCATTCTCCTGAAGCTTTTATAGATGGTTTTAAAGAGCGCATCACATCAAACAAGTTTGTAGTGTCTATTTTTAAATCATTGTAGAAGAGATTTGAGGCACTATCTGGAATAGGCAACGATGCCAGGGTATTATCAGGAAGAATCGGGCTTGGATAGCCTCCAGTTGATGAATCGAAGCCTTTTCTGCTGAGTATCACCTTCATAAAAGCACCTTCTTTTCAATGTTTTTAGAATCAGTGACGCTCTATACCATCCTAAATATATTAATTACTTTTGCAAGTTACTTCTACTAAAAAGGCCGTGGCAATTTTTTATCAAAACAAAAAGGAAGGCTAATATAAAAGCCTTCTCTGTATTTTCGTTTTGTGAAGAACTTAACAGTTGTTGCTAGCCTGAAAGTTTTTTGGAGCTGTTTTAGAAGTCCTTTCTCCTACTCTTTTAATGAAATCTAATGTTACTTCATTAAAGCTTTCTGGCTGGTCTATATTGCATACATGTCCGCTGTCTTTAAGGCAGGTTAACCCGAGCTCTTTTTGTTTCCTTACGAGTTCTTTAACAGGTGCTAAAAATAGATGGTCTTCTTCTCCCATAACAAATAATGTTGGAATTCCTTTAGTATCCACTTGTAAATGCCTTAAATAAGGATTTAAAGACTTGGTAAGGGTAAACCAGCGGATAAACTCTTTTTGGCACATCTTTTTTGCTTGTTTGACAAAAGCATAGCGTGATTCTGAATGTGTTGCACGAGGCATAATGATCCATGCAAATAACTTATAAAGCCACATAAACGGCAAGATATATTTGAAGGTATGGCCTATTGTGAGTAAAAACTTGGTTCGTCCGTCAAGCTGTATTACAGCTCCGCCTAAAATCATAGAGCTAACACGTTCGGGATGGTTACGGCTGAGCGTCTGGACAACGATCGTGCCCAATGAAATACCAATAAAATGGGAAAAACGAATTGTTAAGTGATCCAAAACTTCGAGTACATCCTCAGAAATTTGAAGAAACGTATCTCCTTTTTTCCATTTTGCTTTTTGTGAGTTACCGTGCCCGCGCAAATCAATACACACCACGTTGTAATGTTTTTTATATTGCTTTATTTGTTTGTACCAAATGCTAGAACTCCCTCCAGCTCCATGGATAAAAGTTACCCATTCTCTTGAAGGATCGCTAGCGTAGACTCTGTAATGCAGCATCCAGGTTAGTACCTCTCATTCATTGTTTATCTATGATGTTCATGTTTGTACATGCCCTAAAACTATACTTATATAACAATGTGAACTATGCTATTCCTTTTTTAAAAATTCACTGGCTTTTTTCGGACTTCTCTAATTCTTCAGTAATCCATTCAAGTTCTTCTTTCATTTTTATCGACTGTTTTCCGTTAACCTCTATTCTTCGACCATCTATGTTTAAAGCAAAGGGTTGTCCGCTCTTGCTGATGGCCTGGGCAAGCCGGCGTAACTTCTCAGCACTGTAAGCACCTTCACGAATTTTCCTTCCAGCAATACTGCTAATGATGCAGCGGTCATCATGCAGCCTCCATGATATAATGCTATCTTCTTCCTGTTCTTGTTCTAATTCATCAACAGAAATAAATATTACGGAAATTTCAATACGATAAGGCACACCATCACTAGTCAAATCGTTACGATCGATCGAGACCTTTTCAAGCGAAGCGGTTGCTTCCGGAAATTCAATGCCTTTTTCATACGCGAATAGAATAGAGTTTTTTAGCAACTCCTTCGCTTCAAACATAATGTTTCCCCTATCAGAATGAACTGCACTTGCAGGGATGTTGTGATGCAGCAAATCAGGATAGGTTATATGTATTTGGAAATCGTTTTCTTTTTTCGATGAAGATTCAAAATAAAAGACTGCAGGAAAAGCATATCCTTTTTCCATATATAATCGTCCCCTTGTAATGAAGTCTATCTAAAATAGTTCGTATATAAGACTCATATTAGTCCGTTTTTACCTCTTCAATTAATTTCTTAATATCTCATACAGTATGTAAAAATTTAAGTTCTTAATTCATAATAAATTATTGCAGGTAAATATACTTTGTTGCTCCTCTTTCCCTCTTCCCTAAGGGGAGATAGGTCTAAACAACTATTAGTCTTTTTCTATTTAGCGTTGCATCATGTCAGGCTTATGTTGGTAGGTTATAGTGTTAATAGGGCAAGTGTCAAATAATTTTTATATTTTCAATATTGCTTATGAGAGATCCTTGTTATAATTATCTTTGTGTATGAAAAAACTTGATAGTAGGAAGTGATTATTTGTTTAAAAATCCGGTAGAAACTTTTCGTATGATCGGTTTTGCAGAAGGGATTTCCTTTCTTGTTCTTCTTGGAATAGCGATGCCTTTAAAGTATATGCTGAATATGCCGCTGGCTGTTATGATTGTTGGAGCTCTTCATGGGGGACTGTTTGTACTTTATATAATAGCAATTGTTTATATGAAATTTGCCCATCGCTGGTCTTTCCTAAAATCCTTTTTAGCAGCACTCTCTTCTGTTCTTCCTTTTGGGCCGTTTATATTCGATGCAAAACTTCTGAGAAACCAGGTTAATAGTTAATAGTTATAACGCTCCATTCATGAGAATAGCGTGAGTATGATCAATCTAATCCACACAATAAATCTGTTCTATCTCTCTTGATAAAGTGTTAATTAGTAACCTGTATAAAAACAAAGAAAGACTGCTGCTTAGTTCAGCAGTCTTTTCGTTTCTTATCACAATCGATCTTCATTCCAAAATCGATTTTCTTTTTCACAAGTTATCGCCAATTTGCTTAAGGTTTCATTCACCAGTTGTTTATCCAGTTCATGTAAATGTTTTGTATTGATCGCCGTTAGGATATAATCATGGAATTTCCATACTTCATTTTTGATTTCCCTTTTCTGGTTCTCCGCGATGATTGTTAATGATTCTAGAACTCCATTCATTACAGAGACATCATTTCTCCCATAAATTCTAATTTGATAAAAGGCTTTGTATAAATATTCCTGGAATGTTTTTGTATTGATTATCACTCTAAGATTATTTTCCTCATCAAATAAATATCTTGCCGGAGGTTGTTTTTTTGCTGTTACCGCAAGTACAGTACCGATTCTGTTTGTACAGTTAATGGCAGTATGCGGATCGTTGATAGCCGGTGAAACAGCTCTTAATGCAATTTCAACAAGCTTCTGTATAGAAAATTCAGCATCCTGAATAGATGATTGATTGCTTCCGATGACGATAGTAGGCAAAATATTTTCGAAATCAACATCACTATATTCATCAGTCCAGCAAGTAGCCAGTAAAGTTCCTTTTCGAACATATTGGCCTACCTTTGCATTAAGCTTAATAACAATACTAGAATTTGAAGCTTCTTTTACAAGTTGTGAGAATTTTACATACTCCACATATCCATTCTTATCAGAATAAATTAACAACTTATTTTTCTTAAGTAATTCTGCCTCTTTTTCATCTTCTATTTCTGCTTTATGCTTAACTGAGTTAAGACCTTCATCATCATTAATTTTATCTACTGACTTTTTCATTATTTCTGAAATCAAGTTATTTACCTGTATCCATCTTGCTGAGTGGTTGATGAACAAAATGAAAAAGATCAGACAGCAAATAGCGACAATGAGTGTAATAAGTGGAGTGATTAAAACGGTGTTATTTTCACCCGATAAAAGAAACATATTTAAAAGAGCGAATAAAAAACCGGATACAAATACACCCAGTACATGCTGTGTGAATTTATCAGAAATAAAATTCTGTAACGCACGAGGAGAAAACTGAGAAGAATAGGTTGTCAAGACAACCATAATAGTTGAGAAACTGATTGTAGTCATGGTCAGGATTGCAGTGATCAGCGGTCCGTAAAGTTGTTTGGCAATGGCATTGGACGCAAGTAATAGTTCTGGTATGTAACGCTTCCATTCAATCATGGAAAAATCAAACCATGCACCTACAGAAACAAACAGGATCGTGCAAAGGCTATAAACAACTGGAATAAACCAAAAACTGTTTTTAATCTTAAAGAATAGTTTTTGTTTTTTCATTGACTCATCCTTTTTAGCTTCTAATCCAGCAATGTATAAATTTTTACCCCTAATTCCCTTTTACTAAACAGCCAGAAATCTAAGGGCAAACTTACAATAAGATTATTCCTTCCTGATTAGGGAAAAGGTATAAAAAGAAATAACTTGTGAAAGGGAGGTATTAGAATGGAGAATAATCTTATAAAGGAAAGATATGAGAGGCACTTGAATGAACAGGGTGTTCCCCATCATGAAAAAGCCTCGAACGGGGGAAGGATACCAGATGATGAATCTTATGGAACATGGCTTATGGAGAATGATCCAGATGCATTTGATGTGGGTTTTAGCGAATTTATGTTGAAAAATGATATGATTCAAGACGGCGGTTAAGCACTTAAAAGAAGCAGGCATTTAAACATTACCTGCTTCTTTTATCGTTATTCTTCACCATCCTCGATCGTTTGCTTCGTAAAGCTGACCTGTCTGATCCTTTTATTTTCTACCTTTCTTACTTCTACATGAAGATGATGATAATCAAATTCGTCTCCCTGCTCTGGTATATAACCAAGCTCTCTATATACAAATCCTGAAACAATATCTTCGTTTTCCGGTATCCTTGTTTTAAATACCTCGTTTAATCGTCTTAATGGCAAATTGCCATGGCATACGATTCGATCATCGGTTACTTCATCGATCAACACTTCATCTTCCGGATCCTCAAGTTCCTGGCTGATCATCACTTCGATAATATCTTCGCTAGTAATCAAGCCGTGTGTACCTCCATATTCATCTATTACAATTGCCATCCGTTTTTTCTCTTGCAACATTTGCTTGAACACCTTTTCAATGGAGGCAGATTCTACTACGAATAATGCTCGTTCAATATATTCTTCAAGCTTTGCTTCCGGGTTAGCCGACCACTTTGAAAGTGCTTTTGAATGGAAAATCCCTGTTATGTTATCAAGGCTGCCTTCAAAAACAGGAAAACGATTATGACTGCTCTCTAAAATGATTTTTCTCGTTTCCTCATAAGTTGCATCCGCTGGAATTCCTGTAATATCAAGACGCGGAGCTTTCATGGCGTCCAATACATTACGGTTATAGAAATTTATAACCCCTTTAAGCCGGTTTGACTCTTCTCTTTCAAATGTACCTTCCATCGATGCTATTTCAATCATTGTTTTTAATTCTTCTCTGGAAAAAGAAGCTTTTTCCTTGTCTCCTTTAGAAATAAGATTAATGATTAGATCTGTGAATTTGGATAATAACCATGTGAGCGGCGTTAGCAGCCAGATCAGTCCCCCGATGATAGGTGCAACAATGTAGGCAATTTTATTGGCGAAGGTAGCTGCTATCGATTTTGGGGTCACTTCTGCAAAGATAATAAGTATAACCGTTAAAATTCCGGTTGCAATCCCAACGCTGAAGTCATATTGAAGTGCTACCATCGTAACTAAAGTTGGTAAAAGAACGTTTGAAATGTTGTTTCCGATCAAAATACTCGTTATCATTCGATCTGGTTCTGAAATCATATCAAGCAGTTTTTCCGATCTTTTATCACCTTTTTCTGCTTTTGATTTTACCTTCATTTTATTGACTGCAGTTAAAGCTGTTTCACTTCCCGATAAAAATCCGGAAACAAGTATGAGAATAGCAATAAGTATAAGCAATAGCAAACCCTCCCGTGACATATCTACTATTAATCCTCTACCCTAAAGTCAGAGAGTTATAACAGTGTTACGGAAGGAAAACACTGAAAGCCAACCGCAAAACAATTTCGTTTTGAATTGGCTTTCTCATAATTTTGCATTTAGATGTTTTTTAAAGCCTTATTTATTGGCGTCTCCCCTGAAACGAGATCAAAAGCACGCTTATATGTGTTCTCCTCATCAAGAGATGCTACGACTACTTTAGCAACGTCTTCTCTTGGAACGGAGCCTCTACCTAACTTATCTCCCACAGAAACTTTTCCTGTACCTGTTTCATTTAACAGTCCTCCTGGACGTACGATCGTATAATTTAAGTCAGTTGACTCCAGGAAAATATCGGCATAGTGTTTTGCAACGTAATAAGGCTTGATTGCTTCATTCCAATTTTTACGGTTATTTGCCTGAAGAGCACTAACCATTACAAACCGTTTGACACCTGCTTTTTCAGCTGCCTCCATTGTTTTTACCGCACCATCAAGGTCAATTAAAAGCGTTTTATCGTATCCTGTTTTTCCTCCTGAACCTGCTGTGAACACAATCGCATCGCATCCCTTTGCAGATTCTGCAATTTCTCCTGCGTCTCCTTCAAGGTCAACTACAGCAGTGTCGGCACCCATCTCTTTGAATTCGCTTGCCTGCTCTTCTTTACGAACCATTGCTTTTACTGAATGGTCGTTACTGTCAATTAACAGTTTTACAAGATAGCGGCCGATTTGCCCATTTGCTCCTACAACAAATACATGCACCAATACCAGACCCCTTTCGTGTACTCCTTTAAATATTTCAAACTAGAACACATCGTATCAATGATTGGAACTGATAATATCTACTTTATCCCCCAGTGTTTCAGCAATCTGTCTTGAAGTGCCCATATTCCTTTCTTGAAAGCAGGAGCATTTCTTTCCACTGGATCCAATTGAAGTAATGTTTTTATTCCTAAACGACGACCGCAAAGAATATCCGTAAAAAGCTGGTCGCCAATTATAATCACATTTTCTCTATTCGCTTTTTCTTCTTTCAGGAACCTTTTGATCACTTTAACTCTCGGTTTTTTGCATTTACTTAACGCTCGAATTCCGAATTGATCCTGAAATTTTTCAACTCTTTCTGAACTGCTATTAGATGTGCCGACAACTTTTGTTCCAGTGTTTTGTACATGGTCAAGCCATCCTTTTAAATCCTGGCTTCCCTGCTGGTGATATGGTACCAGGGTATTATCTATATCCGCCAATATAAGAGTTATATTATTGTCATATAACCATTCATCCTTAATATTAGTAAATCGCTTTGTATAAAAATGTGGTTTTAACATCATTATATAAGCCTCTTTTTCGTTTAGTTTCTTTTAAAGAAGTTCCCCTTGAATATATTCAATAAACAACAGAAGGAGCATTCGACTAATAAAAAAAGAGCCTTTTGTTAAAAATCAAAAGGCTTAAAGAATTAAGCGTGTTACAAGCATGAGAGATCTAGTCATTCCCTTATGGCAAAATAAAATAAAGTGACCCATTTTAAAGGCCACTTTATCATCACCGGTATAAAGTTTTTCCATCCTCATGGTCGTCTTTGGAAGGATAGGCAAATGTTTTGTCGTTCATTTCTGCGGTTTCTTCCCAGGAATACATCTTTTTTTTCATTGTCATAACATTCTCCATTAAAAATTCAACATATCCCTCATCCCTTACAAGCCAAGCGGAATGATTTCTCTTCACATATCGTTCAGCATCTACAAAATATGAAAAAGATTCATTAATATGCAAGCCGTCCCATTCTATAATCCATTCTTCATCTGTGATTGGGAAAATAAAAAACTTTTCTTCTTCCCTGTTTTCATACAACACTCCACGATTGGACTCTTTCAAGTTATATATGTTTTTAAAAGCATCCGGTCTCATTGGTTCAAGGTGAAAAACGTCAGCTAGAAATAAATGGTACGCATCTTCTGTCAAAGGACAGCCTGAAGCTTTGGCATGGCCTCCACCTCCAAATTGGTTCGCAACTTCGGATACATCTATATTATTATGGATGGTGCGAAGGCTTATTTTTTTTCCTCCTACATTGATGATAGCTATGTAATCTAAATGGGGGCATGTTTTACCCAGTTCATTCCCCAGTTCAGAATGATAAGATTCTGCATGTACTATTCCTACACAGTGGCCATCAATAAATGTTTGTACCATTTCGCGTTTCTTCTTTCTAAGGTAACGTTCGATTTTGTTTTCTTCCATATCGAGAATTTTTTCCTCAAAGTCATCCAGCGTAAAGCTTTCCCGGCTCAGTATTCGCTCGACCATTCGCTCTTCAAATTCCTCGATCGAAATCATGAAAAAGAGATCATTTAATCGTTTGGCCTCATTGTTATCATTCATTTCCCATTCCCACGTGTCATACTGCCGGACTAATTCTACAAATTCGTCCAGAGTTCTGGTTGGCTCGATTTTATTATTCTCCTTTAAATATCCATACAAAAGCGAAGTTGCACATGCCAACCTGCCATCCTCATATTCCACGGTCACTTCGCCCCATTCGTACTTATTAAAGTGAAGTGCAGTTTTGTGGTGGTCGATAAGCTTTGCTTCGCCTCCGCTTTTCACAAAGTCTTCGATCCGCTTTTCATTTTCTTCATTTACGGATAAATCGGAAATAAACAAGTAGTCATCCTTATGATTTCTTTCAAAAAAACGTTCGATCTGATAGTTTAACCCTCCAATAGAGTTATATCGAACTAAAACCTCTGGTCCAAATGCGATTTTCGCGATGATACCACACCCAACACCGTCTAAGTCATTATGTGAATACAATCGATACACGCTTACTAATCCCTCCTCTGCATTATGGTTAGTATGCTCTAGGAGAAAGTTATTATGGGATGTTTGAGAAGAAAATAGGAAAAAGAGACCTTAAGTTACAAAGGCCTCTATATTTGCTTAACTTTTAATCCAGCTTAATCCCATCGTTCCCTGCCCAGTATGTGCACCTGCAATCGGGCTTAACATGGTTGTTACAAAACGAATGTCTGGATAAAGGCTTTCTAATTCTTGCTTCCATCTTTCCGCTCTCTCTTCATCATTGGCATGAAGAACACTTGCTTCCGTTACCCCGTTTGAAGCTTCTTCAAAAATATCAAACAACCGCTTTTTAAGTTTTTTAGCTGTACGAATCTTTTCTGACATGATAGCTTTTCCATTTTCAAACTTGATGATCACCTTAAGTTTGATCAAGTTAGCGATAAGAGCTTGTGAACCTGATACCCTGCCGCCTTTATTCAACTGCTGAAGGCTTCCTGGTACCAGATAAAGTTGGGCCTTATCGGGAAGAGAATCAAGATATGCTGTGATCTCGTCATAGCTTCTACCTTCTTGCTGGAGTCTGATTCCTTCTCTTACCATTCTTCCCAGCGGATAAGATCCCACTTTTGAGTCGATAACTTTCACTTCTATATCAGACATATCAGCTGCTGTAACAGATCCCTGATAAGTTCCGGTCAGTGCAGAGCTTGCATGAATAGCGATAACCTTGGAATAGTTTTCTTTTATATTATTATAAAGCTCAACAAATTCTCCTAAAGCTGGCTGTGAGGTTGTCGGAAGGTCTTTGCTTTCAGTAAGCTTTATGTAAAATTCCTCAGCAGTTAAATCTATTTCCTCTTTGTATGATTTTTGTCCGAACAAGATATATAGAGGTATAACAAAAATGTTGTTTTCCTTAATAAACTCCCTGTCTAATGAACAAGTGCTGTCTGTAACCCAGGCGATTTTTTCTTTGTTTGCCATATGTATTCTCCTAACTGTTCTTGTGTTCTGACTTTATTATAAAAGTTTTTTGTAATAGATGAAATAACCAATCGTATTATAAATTAAACTATGTTTATCCATAATGAATTGTTTCTGATTTTTACTATCGGGACAACGAAGTGATGTCTCTATTTTCTTCCAAGGATGTCCGCATGCGTTCCCGAAAATACATTTTGCATTCAAATAAAAAATCAACAACGTTTGGCTCATATAGAAATTAATTAAAAAACCACTTCATGTAGCTGAAGTGGTTTTAGTAACTATACTTCTATGGCTTCTTTAAGTAAGGATGTTGCTTCATCATAAGCAATATCCTTCACAAGCATGAGTTCGCTGATAAAAAGCTGTTGGGCGTTATCAAGCATTTTTTTATCCTGGGTTCCCAGCTTTTTTGTCTTGCTTAAAACGGTTAACGTCCGAATTACTTCTACACCTTGATGAATATCGCCGGTTTTTAGCTTATTTAAGTTGTCCCGGTATCGATGTTTCGGATTTTCTGAAGGATCAAAATCTTCATCTTTTAACGTGCTTAGAAGTTCTTCCAAAGAATCAGCATCGATTGGGCCACGGATTCCAAGATCCAGTGCTTTTTCAACAGGTATCATAACTTGTATGTTATTGACAAGGGTGCTGATCACGTAGTATTTAACTGTCTCACCGAGTATCTCTTTATCTTCAATACCTTTAACAATACTCGCACCATGCATTGGATAAACAATTT
Source organism: Exobacillus caeni (assembly GCF_005747095.1). Taxonomy (GTDB): domain Bacteria; phylum Bacillota; class Bacilli; order Bacillales; family Guptibacillaceae; genus Exobacillus; species Exobacillus caeni. The sequence goes on from NZ_SWLG01000031.1 coordinate 27,174, forward strand.
TCTCTCCTACTTCAAACAAAAGAACACCCCCGAATAGTTTACTTCATTTCCATTATAACACATTTATCACGAAATATAAAATTTAAATTTTATCATAACCTTTTTCCTAATGTCAATAAACTAACAGGCTAAAAAGTTAAAAAATTTTGAATTTTTAGCCGTATTTATTCCAACATCAGTTATATGTTTGAAGACAGATTCAGACCAAACTTCCATAGAAGGTCTACTCAATTTAAATTTTGCAAACGGTTCTTTTGGAAATAGAGAATTAAGATGAAGCCTGTTTTAATGAACCCCCAATGAAAAAGAGGTCAACCAGAGATATTAAAGAAGCGTAATCCACGATAAGTCTGGTAGATGGGACAGTTAGAGTTCCCAACGCTCACAGTATAACTCTTCCTATAGAGAGATTTAATCGCCATCCCTGCCCCACTACTTCATTGGCCACTTTTAAACATATTATAAATTCTCCAGATTACGGAAAAGAAGATAATATATCCAATAAAAGAATAGAAATGCTCCCAACTTTCACTGTGCTTAAACCATCCGAAATTTTCAGATATGTTTTCTGCAAAACAGAATATCAAAGACAAAAAAACAATGAAGGTCCTTCGTTCCATTTTGCTCATACTGCTCAAAAAATACAGAGTAACTAATGTTATAACCGGCAATCCCAATAGTGTAAAAGCGACGTTAATATTAAAAATAGTCGGAAACGGCCGATTTGGAAAAAAGTATATTCCATTACCTACAAAAAACAAGTCTAAATATGTTCCAATCAAAGATGCAGCGATCATCCCGGCAACAAGAGGGGATAAGTTCAATCTACTATTAAAAAAAGGTTTCTTTAGCGAATGCCGCAAGTTCAATTTTTTTGAGGGTTTCACAGTAGTCATCTTCAACCTCCCCACTTACCTTTCCAATATCATCAAAATACCTAATAATCTTCCAATCATGAAACCAATCACCAGTTTCTGCCTTTTTATGAGATGCATTTGGCCAAGCATATTGAAGTGACGGACTATAAATCCGGGTTGCATCTTTTCTCAATCGGCAATTTTTAATCTTTAGCTTAGGGATCCGAGACGGATTATCTTCATTTATATCATTAAACAAATGTGGCCAATAGTCTTTTCGAGAGCCGGTATGCGGATTGATTTTTGACCATTTAAATATATTTTTTAAATTTTCTGGATGAAACAAAACTGCATACAAGCGTTTCCCTAATAATATTCTTTCATGGAGAGAATCAAATCTATGTAGCGTTTGGCCGATTAATGGATGTGATAGATTGGCGTTATAAAAAGGGAAAAGGATATGATTTAAACTTAGAATATCTTGTAATTTAAACTCTATTTTTTCAAAAACGTTTTTATGAAAAATCTCATTTTGAATCACCCTTTTTTCCAAATAACTTTGTTCATTAATAATAAGGGCGATTGCTAGTACATAACTGTCACGATACTTCCAAAAATTATTCCATACTGCTTCCATAAATTCTGAAACATTTAAAAATGAAAGCAGGTAAAATAAATTTCGATTTCGTTTTAAACTTTCTTTATATAGTAGAAATTGTGGATAAACATCCTGAAAAATGAGCCAGTTTCCCCGTTCCAGAAACCCAAAAAAATCTATTTGCTCTTGTTTATTTAACAGTTTAGAAAAGAACTCACCCTTTAGATCAGTCATGTTCCAACCGCCGTTCCTTGATACCATATGACCGAGAAACGACCAGTGGATTTCAGGATGAAAACTATAAATATCAAAATATGCTTTTGTTCTCGTTATATTGTTTTCATTTTTAATATTAGTCTGTATTCTTATTTGGTTTAAAAGCTTACTTTCTTCACTTGATAAATGATCTTTTTTAACAAATGCCTTCCCATTGCTCCTTTTTTTCAAGTCATCTTTCAATTTAAGGAGAGCAAGAGATGCAGACTTCGTTTTCACCTTCTTTTTTAGGCAAAAAATAACCCATCCCCCCTCTTTTCTATATTGCTATCATATTATAGTGACGTGAAATAGATGAATTGATTTATAACTTTCCTCTTAATGGAAGGGGTGCATTTGATGGAGTTATTAATTGATCAGGAAATGGAGCGTTTCATAGGAGGATTTGCTATGTTGATAAGGTCTGGTTTCGGTAAGTATGATGCGGGGAACGTATACATTCTAAAGAGAGGTTAAAAGATAAAAAAATAAATAGGTCCCGGATAATAAACGAGGGAAACCATGCCAAAGTGAAAATAAGAAATGTTCTCATTATGGCAAGGTTCCCCCCTATTTCCGGGCTAACTGGGGATACAAAGCTCCGGAATATTATTTATTCACTAACTTGCCTTGAATAAAGCTTCAGATCTTCTGGAGAAAAATATTCTGTTATTTTTAAGGTTAGTATTTTGAAAAAACGAGTTCCAAAGTGGATATGGGTTTCGAGTTCTTCTTCTGACCTAAGCTTTAAAAAATCAAGATCCATTTCCGTGTGATGGGTTGATCTTAAGGCGGTAAATCCATGTGCTTCAATGGAAAATGCCGAATAGAAATGTTCGTAGATAAATAGCACATCAAGTTCTTTTGATAATTCTTTAAGATTTTTTGGTCCATAAAATAAAGAATACCAGGCTGGATTTACGTGATCAGCATTCATAATGCCTTTAACCGTATTCCATTCCTCAATAACTTCTGTAAAAATCGGATCGTTTAAATCATCCTTGTGGATCTCGATAATTTCAAAAAATTTTTCTGTAGTCTCTGGAGAGGTAGACGAAAATGACAGAACCTCTTCTGCTACATCTATTTCTTCCTTAGCGAATCCCAGGTAATACGATAATGCTCGCTGTTTTATTTTCGAGTCCTCGCTTAGTATGTATTCCAAGCCAAGAAAACTTTCGAAAACGGATCGTAGCGTTACCGTCGCAGCACTTTTAGATCTATGCTGAATCAACAAAACTAATCCGTCAAGCTGTTCAAGAAACTTTTTATAATAAGCGATAATTATAAGGTCATGCTGTTTCAGCTTTCTGTTTGTTTTATGGATATCCAGTAAAAGATTTGTTCCTAATGTAACGTATTCCTCTAACTTTTCAATTTTCGCTTCTATCGCTAATTTTTCTATTCCATGACTATATTTTTCATCATATACCAATTCTTTGCCCCTCCTACAACGGATTTATTACATAAATTACCACAAAATAACTAAGGTGAATCCACTTTTAGAAAAAAAGAAAGAGGCTGGGACATAAATAAGATGTTCAAGTTAAAAAACGAATGATTTAGAATCAACAAGTATAGAATGTTAATTTTCAATAGATTTATCTTCCTTTGTAGCTAGTAGGAGTAATGCAAACCGCTTCGGCAGAATACTTCG
>NZ_SWLG01000032.1 GCF_005747095.1 Exobacillus caeni
AGTCCGGTAATGATGGCGAAGAGGCCACACCCGTTCCCATGCCGAACACGGAAGTTAAGCTCTTCAGCGCCGATGGTAATTGGGGGATCTCCCCCTGTAAGAGTAGGACGTCGCCGGGCATTAAGGAAAGAACAGCTGAGGGAGCTGTTCTTTTTTTGTACGTGAAAAAGCCTTAAAGGAATTAGAAAAGCATCTTCGAATAGGAGGGCCGGGAGAAGCAAGGAGGTCGAGGAAGCAAAGGGAGAGAGGCCCGGAGCAACTGATCGTTGTGAGGACCGAACGAGCGAAGCTGACGAAGAGATCCGTAGCTTATCTCGGCCCGACGCCGAAGACGGAAGTTAAGCTCGAGCGCCGATGGTAATTGGGGGATCTCCCCCTGTAAGAGTAGGACGTCGCCGGGCAAAGGAAAAGAACAGCTGAGCGCTGTTCTTTTTTTGCATGGCAAAAAATTATAGGTCATCTGATCCCTTATTTCGTCTAAAAAAGGGGTTTCGGAATGGTTTGAGGTCATCTGATCCGCTATTTGTCCCAATTCTCCTCATTTCAACAGTAAAATCAGCAAATAAAGGAACAGATGTCCTAAAAAAAATTTAATAGCTTGTTTTTATCAAAATAAGGAACCATATGACCTCTTTATCCCTGGAAGTTGCTTTTACAGTGTGTTTCTAACGTGCAGCTGGTTCTTAAAAACTGGCCACGAAAGAAAAATAACTCCACCACACAGGGAACGAATCCTCTACAGTAACTCCCTATCCGCTAAGCGTTTCTATCCCTAATCTTCTGCATTCTCCGTTAAAAACTTTAACAGCAAATAAGGAATTTTGTAAGCAGTAACTTCAAGAAACCTCGTTATAAACGATAGGTCATAAGATGCGAAGCTGTGGAACAGATCCCCCCACCATTCCGTTTCATAACGGCATATCATGCTTAAATTATAAAGGATAAGATAATGGGACATCACTTCGTGCAATTCCAAATAACCTTCCCTTTCCCCGGGTAAAAAGCAATTTCCGTTAAAGTCCTGATAAAAAGGCGGGCAATCGTTTGCTATGGGTTTCTCAAAAGTTAAATGAAAATAATCTGTTTTGTTCTCGATTTTACACAGGCTGGATACTTCCTGGCTTAATAAAAAGTCTATAAAACGTTCATGTGTCATTTTTAAGCTATCGATAATGGAACTACTGACTTTGTAATCATTTCTACCAGCTGGCTCTAGAATAAAAGAAGTATTCCTGCTAAACAAAGTGTAAAATAAATCATTAAGTTCAGGAATTCGCTTTAATAACATTTCCATTCGATATTTTTCTCCTTCTGATTGTTTCACATGGAACAATTTTCGAGAAAAATACTCAAATAACCCGTTTTTCTGCCCTTTTACTTCGTCTTGTAAAAATACATAATTCCTCTTTTTTCGCTTTCTGGAAGTGACCCCATGGGCCAGCACGGTTGTTTCATTCGGATATTCAGGGTCAACGGTTAATAAACATGCTTTGAGGAGCTGAACCATTCCGTAAAACAATAGAACCGGTTTAAGTTCCATTTCGGCGATAGAGGCATGCTGGTAGTATTTTCTGCCATGCTCAAGATAATAAATAAATGGATAACAGTTATCGTAGCTTTTAGATTCAGGCTCGGATAGCTTATTTTTTTCGTAATTTTTTTTCAAATATGCTTGAACATATGGAGAAGATTGGAAAACAACAGCAGGCTTCCATATTTCAGTAAAACTGTCCACTGAATCCCCTCCATTTATTTGATAATTCGGACATATAACAGCATTCTTGACACTAGTTTAACCAATTGATAAGCTACTAATAATATTTTCGGACATAAAACTTTTCTGAGGAGGAACGCTGTATGTGGGAGAATAAATTTGCTAAAGAAGGATTAACGTTTGATGATGTATTGCTAATGCCTGCACGTTCAAATGTATTGCCTAAAGAAGTGAGTGTTAAAACGAAGCTTGCGAAGAACTTAGATTTAAACATCCCGATTATAAGTGCGGGGATGGATACGGTAACAGAAGCACCGCTAGCCATTTCAATTGCGAGGCAGGGAGGGCTTGGAATTATTCATAAAAGCCTGTCCATCGAAGAACAAGCAGAACATGTAGATCGAGTAAAACGTTCTGAAAGCGGAGTTATCACAGATCCTTTTTATTTAACACCTGATAACCAGGTGTTTGATGCAGAACATCTTATGGGGAAATATCGTATTTCAGGAGTTCCGATCGTCAATGAGGAGAAAAAGCTTGTTGGGATTATTACGAACCGCGATCTACGTTTTATCAATGATTATTCAATCCAGATAAAAGAAGTGATGACAAAGGAAAACCTTGTGACTGCACCAGTTGGCACAACCTTAAAAGAAGCAGAGAATATTCTTCAGCAACATAAAATAGAAAAGCTTCCATTAGTCGATAACGATGGTGTTCTAAAAGGTTTAATCACAATTAAAGATATTGAAAAAGTTATCCAATTCCCAAACTCAGCTAAGGACAAACAGGGGCGTTTGCTGGTAGGTGCTGCAGTAGGAAATACTGCTGATGCATTGCTTCGTGTAAAAAAACTTGTTGAAGCTGGCGTAGATGTTATTGTTCTTGATTCAGCCCATGGACATTCAGAAGGAATTCTTTCTAAAGTAAAAGAAATTCGCAGTGAGTATCCGGATTTAACAATCATTGCCGGTAATGTTGCTACTCCAGAAGGAACGAGAGACCTGATCGAAGCAGGAGCAGACATTGTGAAGGTAGGAATTGGACCAGGGTCCATTTGTACAACCCGTGTAGTTGCTGGTATCGGCGTTCCACAAATTACAGCCGTATACGATTGTGCAACTGAAGCAAGAAAGCATGGTGTATCCGTAATTGCCGATGGAGGAATTAAATATTCCGGCGACATCGTCAAAGCCCTCGCTGCAGGTGGCCATGCAGTCATGCTTGGAAGTTTGCTTGCCGGAGTTGACGAAAGTCCGGGAGAACGGGAAATTTACCAGGGAAGACAGTTTAAAGTATATCGGGGAATGGGATCGATAGGTGCGATGGAAAAAGGAAGCAAGGATCGCTATTTCCAGGAAAATAATCAAAAGTTAGTCCCTGAAGGCATCGAGGGAAGAGTACCTTACAAAGGACCGTTGGGAGATACGATTCATCAGTTGATCGGCGGGTTAAGAGCAGGAATGGGCTATTGTGGTACAGAGACGATTGAAAAGCTGAGAGAAGAAGCACAATTCGTACGCATCACAAATGCAGGACTGCGAGAAAGCCATCCTCATGATGTCCAAATTACAAAAGAATCGCCAAATTACTCTGTATAACCTTCTTTCAAAAGGACTAAAGTTACAGGCGTTAATAGTAAAAAATACGGAAATTATTACAAAATAACGAATTGTAGATAGAGGACCATTCCTCTATCTATTTTTTTGTCAAAAGGTGTGGTAAAATAGCGATTATGTGAGAATCATATGGGGGTGTATAGGTTGAAAAACCTAGGTTTAAAAGGCATGATGCTGGGGTTATCTTTTATCCTGCTGATTGCAAGTTTTTTCGGAACAGGCATCAATGTTTATGCAGCAGGACCGGATGTTAAAGCAGAAGGAGCAATACTAGTAGACGCTGATACAGGTAAAATCCTTTACGAATATAATGCAGATTTAACACTTGCACCTGCAAGTATGACGAAAATGATGACAGAATACCTTGTCCTTGAAGCAATTGATAAGGGAAAAATAGAGTGGGATACAAAAGTATCGATCAGTGAGCATGTTCATAAAATTTCACAAAATAGGGGTCTATCAAACGTACCTCTACGAGTTGACTTGAAATATTCTGTAAAAGAACTTTACGAAGCGATGGCTATTTATTCTGCGAACGGAGCAACGATGGCGCTTGCAGAAGCTGTTTCCGGGACAGAATCCAAATTTGTTGAACAAATGAATAAGAAAGCCAAAGAAATGGGATTGACCGAATACAAATTTGTTAATACTACTGGTTTAAATAACCGCGACTTGGGAGGAAATCATCCTGCTGGCGGACCTGAAGAAGAAAATATGCTTTCTGCGCGCTCAACAGCAAAGCTTGCATTTCGCCTTGTAAAAGACTATCCGGAAGTTTTGGATTTTGCGAGTATTCCTGAAAAGAAGTTTAGAGAAGGAACGGACGACATGATCCAGATGAAAAACTGGAACTGGATGCTTCCTGGTTTAGTTTATGCTAACAAATACAAGGTTGAGGGTATTGATGGACTTAAAACTGGTTCAACCGACTTAGCAGGGTATTGTTTTACTGGAACAGCAAAGCAGGGAGATATGAGATTAATTTCTGTTGTGATGAATACTAACTCATATGAAGCTCGTTTTGCAGAAACGGAAAAACTATTGAATTATGGTTTTAATAATTTTGAAAAACAGACACTTGTAAAAGCAGGTTACCAAAAGAAAGATCAAGCTGACTTGCCCGTTGTAAAAGGAAAAGAGAAAAGCGTTGCGGTTTCTTCTAATAAAGAGCTTAGTACGGTGATTAAAAAAGGCGAAAAAGAACTGTACAAACCGAAAGTTAAGATCGATAAATCAAAGTTAAATGAAGATGGAGCTTTAGTTGCACCTGTAAAAAAAGGTGAAGCGGTGGGGAAAGTCACACTTGATTATAAAGGGAAAGAAGACTTTGGTTATTTATATGAGAAACAGCAGGCTGCTGTGGACCTGGTAACAGAGAACAGTATTGAAAAAGCCGGTTGGTTTACCCTTGCAATGCGTGGAATCGGAGGTTTCTTCTCTGGGATTTGGACAAGTGTAGCAGATGCTGTTAAAGGCTTGTTTTAAAGACTTTTAATAATTACTTCTTATTCTGGTAAAAATACTCTTCGATACGAGCGGAGAGTATTTTTTTTATTTTAGCGTTAAATATAGGACAAATTAAGAAAAAATGTTACAATAGAAACGTTTAATATCAGGAAATTTGGATATTTGCATAACAGATATGGGAGGAATATAGATGAATCAACAAACAGGTACTGATCGTGTAAAACGTGGTATGGCTGAAATGCAAAAAGGCGGCGTTATCATGGACGTTATTAACGCAGAACAAGCAAAAATTGCGGAAGAAGCTGGCGCGGTAGCAGTAATGGCACTTGAGCGTGTCCCTTCGGATATCCGGGCTGCAGGCGGCGTTGCCCGTATGGCTGATCCGACTATCGTGGAAGAGGTAGTCAACGCTGTTTCCATTCCAGTAATGGCAAAGTGCCGTATCGGCCATATCGTAGAAGCCAGAGTTTTGGAAACACTTGGCATTGATTATATTGATGAAAGTGAAGTCCTTACACCTGCAGATGAAGAATACCACTTAGATAAGCGTAAATTCACTGTTCCTTTCGTATGTGGTGCTCGTAATCTAGGGGAAGCGCTTCGTCGTATCGGTGAAGGTGCTTCTATGCTTCGTACAAAAGGTGAGCCTGGAACAGGAAACGTAGTAGAAGCTGTTCGTCACATGCGTTTAATTCAGGGGCAGATTCGTAAAGTAGCAAATATGTCTGAAGATGAGTTGATGACAGAAGCAAAAAATCTTCAGGCTCCATTCGAATTGCTTCTTCAAATTAAAGAGATGGGACGCCTTCCTGTTGTAAACTTTGCAGCCGGCGGTATTGCGACTCCAGCAGATGCAGCGCTTATGATGGAACTTGGATCTGATGGCGTATTTGTTGGTTCAGGAATCTTTAAATCAGAAAGCCCTGAAAAAACTGCAAAAGCAATTGTGGAAGCAACAACTCATTACCAGGATTATGATTTAATTGCCAAACTATCCAAAAACCTTGGAACTGCAATGAAAGGAATCGAAATTTCAAGCTTGCAGCCGTCAGAACGTATGCAAGATCGTGGATGGTAAGAAAAAGGAGTAGAATAACGTAATGGTTAAGATCGGAGTACTCGGTCTTCAAGGAGCAGTACGTGAACATGTTAAGGCACTTGAAGCAAAAAATGCAGAAATAATAGTGATTAAGCGCGTTGAAGAGTTAGAAGGCCTCGATGGATTAGTTATTCCTGGTGGCGAAAGTACAACGATGCGCCGATTGATCGATAAATACGGTTTTATGGAGCCATTAAAGCAGTTTGCCCAGCAGAAGCCTGTGTTTGGCACCTGTGCCGGCCTTATTTTACTTGCAAAGAATATTGAAGGCCAGGACCACGCTCACCTCGCCGTTATGGATGTGACTGCAAAGCGCAATGCATTTGGGCGGCAGCGGGAAAGCTTCGAAGCTACATTAAATGTAAAGGGCGTTGCAGATGACTTTGTTGGTGTGTTTATCCGTGCACCTTATATTATAGAGGTAGGCGAAGATGTAGAAGTCCTTGCGACATTTAACGATCATATTGTAGCTGCGAGACAGGGGCGTTTCCTTTCCTGTGCTTTCCATCCAGAATTAACGGATGATGACCGGATGCACCAATATTTTGTGCAGATGGTAGAAGAATTTAAATAGTTGCCCTTGCAACCTTGAGAGAAATAGTGTACATTATGACATACTAAAACATAATAAAAAAGCGAAGACGGGAAATAGTAACACTGGTTTCATGCTCAGAGAGTCGGTGTCTGGTGAAAATCGACCTTGAACCATTGCGAATCCATCCTCGAGCAAAATGCTGAACGCAGTAGGCATTTTCGGTTTGAAGCCGTTATCTGTTTCAAGTGGCAGGCAAAGATTGCCTGCAACCAGGGTGGCAACGCGGGTATCTCTCGTCCCTTTTTATAGGGACGGGAGTTTTTTTATTTTCCGTTTTTGCAAGTAGTGAAGGAGGAGTTTCAAATGTTAGATCTTAAGTTTTTAAGAAAAAACTTTGACGAGGTAAAAGAAAAGCTTTCTAAGCGCGGTGAAGATATTTCTGGCCTTGATCGTTTTGAAGAACTGGATCAGAGAAGAAGAGAACTGATTGCCGCGACCGAAGAACTTAAAGGCCAGCGAAATGAAGTTTCAAAAAAAATAGCAGAATATAAACGAGAGAAAAAAGATGCGGATGATTTAATCAAAGAAATGCGCGATGTAGGGGACCGTATCAAAGTTATTGATGAGGAGCTTCGTGTCGTTGAGTCAGAGCTGGAGGAAATTCTACTCCAAATCCCTAACATTCCTCATGAGAGCGTTCCTGTCGGAAATAGTGAAGACGATAATGTTGAAGCGCGTAACTGGGGAGAAGTTCCCGAGTTTAATTTCGAAGCACAGGCTCACTGGGACATTGCAACAAATCTTGGAATTTTAGACTTTGAACGTGCTGCAAAAGTTACTGGAAGCAGGTTTGTATTTTATAAAGGAATGGGAGCAAGACTTGAGCGTGCCCTTATTAACTTTATGATGGACCTACATCAGGATGAGCACGGCTATGAAGAAATGCTTCCTCCTTACTTAGTAAACCGTGAGAGCATGACAGGAACAGGCCAGCTTCCGAAATTTGAAGAAGATGCGTTTAAAATCCGTGAGGAAGACTACTTTTTAATTCCAACAGCTGAGGTTCCGGTAACGAATTTCCACAGAGATGAGATTTTAAATGCTGACCAGCTTCCGATTGCTTATACTGCTTTTAGTGCATGTTTCCGTTCTGAAGCTGGATCGGCAGGCCGTGATACTCGTGGATTAATACGCCAGCACCAATTTAATAAAGTGGAACTTGTGCGCTTTGTTAAACCGGAAGAATCTTATGATCAGCTGGAATTGCTCACAGGTCACGCAGAGAAAGTGCTTCAACTACTAAAGCTTCCTTACCGTGTTATGAGCATGTGTACAGCCGATTTAGGTTTTACAGCTGCTAAGAAATACGATATTGAAGTTTGGATTCCGAGCTATAATACGTACCGTGAAATTTCTTCTTGCAGTAACTTTGAAGACTTCCAGGCCAGAAGAGCAGGTATCCGTTTCCGCCGCGAGCAAAATGGAAAACCGGAATTTGTTCATACGTTAAATGGCTCAGGCCTTGCACTTGGACGTACAGTAGCTGCGATCCTTGAAAATTATCAGCAGGAAGATGGGACAGTTGTCGTACCAGAAGTGCTTCGTCCTTATATGGGAGGCAAAGAGGTTATAAAATAAGGCAGGGAACTTCTCTGTCTTTTCTTTTTTTCTTTATGCTTAAATTATTGACTGAACTGGAAACCTGTGATAAGATATTATTCGTGTCCGTTAAAGGAATATGTATGGAGGAGTACCCAAGTCCGGCTGAAGGGATCGGTCTTGAAAACCGACAGGGGCTTAACGGCTCGCGGGGGTTCGAATCCCTCCTCCTCCGCCATAATTTAAAGAAAAACCAAGCGCATAATTGGAGATTGATAAAAAATTCGTTACACCAGTAACGGATTTTTTTTATTTTTCTTTAGCTATTTTAAAGAATTTAGAAAATGGGACAACGATCGCTAACAGAACTTTTCACCAAAAAAGCTGTCCAACGATTGTTGAACAGCTTTTTGGTGTTAACGGCTAAGTGCCGGAATTTGTTCGAATTTTTGGCTCAAACGCTTCAATACAACATCGATGGAAGATGGATCATTGATCAGATCATACTCGTTAATGTTCAAGCGCAGTATTGGACATGCATTGAAGCTGTTAATCCATTCTTCATATCGCTGATACATTTCTCGCCAGTACTCGATCGGTGTTTCTTTTTCCATCGGTCTGCCTCTGTCTTCAATTCTTGCCAGAATATCATCCAGGGAACCTTCTAAATAAATCATCACATCGGGATGCGGGAAAAAAGGTGTCATCACCATAGCCTGAAATAAATTTGTATAGGTTTCATAATCAGTAGGAGACATGGTTCCCTTTTCATAATGCATTTTAGCGAAGATTCCCGTATCTTCATAAATGGAACGGTCCTGAACAAAGCCACCCCCATACTCGAACATACGCTTTTGTTCCTTAAAACGCTCAGCAAGGAAGTAAATTTGCAGATGAAAACTCCATCTTGTAAAGTCGTTATAAAACTTTTCCAAATAGGGGTTGTTATCGACTTTCTCAAACGAAGTACGGTATCCCAGTGTATCTGCAAGTGCTTGAGTAATAGTAGATTTACCAACTCCAACAGTCCCTGCTATTGTTATCACAGCATCCTGTGGTATGTTGTAGGTATTTCCTTTGCTCATACAACCAAATCTCCTTTTTTTAGCGTTTCGTCAAGTGTATTGATGATCTTATCAAGATCGTTAGAATTGGCTACAAAATCGAGATTATCGCCGTTAAATCGAAGAACTGGAATATCGGGGTGATGGTATTCAAACTCCTCCATAAAAGCCTCATAATCTGCCGACAACCGTTCTAAATAACGAGGGGAAATATCTTTCTCTATTTGCCTCCCTCTTTTAGTTATACGATTAAGTAATGTATCAAGGCTTGCATTCAGATAGATGATAACATTTGGTTTTGGCATGCCTTCCGTAAGGATGTCATAAACGTCCATGTACTTAGCAAAATGTTTTTGATTCAATGTTTGTTTTGCAAAAATCCGGTTCTTAAAAATATGGTAATCTGCTATTATAGGGTTATTTAAAGATAACTCACGTTCGATTTCTTCCATTTGCTTATAGCGGTGGCAAAGGAAAAACATTTCTGTTTGGAAGCTCCACTCCTCAATATTCTCATAAAACTTTCCGAGAAACGGGTTTTCTTCCACTATCTCACCGTAATATTTATATTGGTAGCGTTCTGAAATTGCCTTAGATAACGATGTTTTTCCAACACCGATTGGACCTTCGACGGCAACAAAAGGGGTAAAGCTCATCGATATCCTCCTCCGTCGTTTTCTATTTTTATCTGTCAAAAAAACTCTAATCCTGTTGAAAGACAAACTTTATTGTAGCACAGAAAACGTTGACATAATAGCACTGTTTCATTTTCTAAGTAACTGAGAGTCGTTTAATGCTATTTTAAAAGGGGAAAAGTTTGAAAAAGCGTATTTGGGGGATTTTCTAATGACTTCAGCAAAATTATTTATTCTATTGTTGATCGGTTTTATCGTAAATACTGTGAATAAGAAACAAAAAAGCCTCCCTGTCCCAATCGTGCTGCTTTTTATTGGAATCGGCTTATCGTTCATTCCATTTTTTGACACTGTGGAACTGACAAGGGAATTAATATTTGATTGGTTTCTTCCTGCCCTTTTGTTTGTAGCCTCCTACAGATTTCCATTTAAAAACTTCAGGCAAAAGCTTGGTTTAATTACTGTTCTTGGAACCATCGGAATCATTTTGATGGTTTTGCTGCTAGCCTGGGCGATGTACCTTATTGGAAGCCAGTTTGTATCATTGCCATTTTTAGGATTTTTGTTAATATCAGCGATTCTCACTCCTACCGATCCAGTCTCAGTCGGTTCGATTCTAAAGAAAGTTTCTGACTCTCCTAAAGTAGCAGAGGTTGTTGAAGGGGAGTCCCTGCTAAACGATGGTACAAGCATTGTTGTATTTTCAGTAGCGGTTTCCATGTTTATCGACCGTGAACCGTTTCATTGGACAGAATTTCTATTCCACTTTTTCTATCATTCTATAGGCGCGGTATTTTTAGGCTTTTTATTCAGTTATTTATTTAGTAAGGCGATCCATTGGATTGATGAGCAGGAATATGAAATTATGCTAAGTATTGTTTTAGCATACATGAGTTTTTATCTGGCTGAAACACTCGGCACTTCCGGTGTTCTCGCAACGGTTGCAGCAGGGTTAACTCTGTCCTGGGAACTTGAAAGAACCGACAAAGAGCCTCATTTAAGACAATACTTAGATGGATTTTGGAACGTGATGGAGCCTGCCATTTTGTTTATTATCTTTTTACTGGTAGGTATAGAAAGCGCCAACTATTTAGCTACAAACCTTTGGCCGCTAATCTTTCTAACTTTTGTACTGTCTGTTGTTATCCGTTTCGTTGTACTGGCTGTTCTGATAAAACCTATTCCAAAGTGGAGACGCGAATTTTCCTGGAAGGATATCACGGTAATGAGCTGGTCAGGTATAAAAGGAACAATGTCACTGGCATTACTGTTAGGATTTGCTGCAATTAATAAAGGAAATGAAATTATTTTAAGCTTAACGTTCGGTACGATCCTTCTTTCTTTCGTGATAGAGAGTCTAACGATTTATCCTCTTTCCAAAAAACTTATGAAGTAGCCTATGTCCAGGCTTCTTTTTTCTGTTGGTTTCTTTATCACATAAATGCGGTAGGGCTTTACTAGATATTCTTGCAAACCTTTCAGAAATGATTTAACGTAAAATTCATAAAATTAGGTTACTTTTTTTAGGAGGTTTCTGTATATGGCGCTGGCAAGAAAAATTGTTCCGCGGAAGGAATTGGAGCAATTAGGAGTATATTCTCCTGGGAAACCGATTGAGGAAGTCCAGAAAGAGCTTGGATTAACGAGCGTTATAAAAATGGCTTCCAATGAAAATCCATTTGGATATTCTCCAAAGGCAAAAGAAGCTATGATTAAAGAAATGGAAAAGGTGAATCTTTATCCGGAAACAATGGCTCCTGCTCTTGCAGCGAAGCTTGCTGACAAGTTTGGTATTTCAAAGGATTCCTTTTTGTTTGGGAACGGATCGGACGAGATTATTGCTTTTTTAACAAGGGCATATATTCGTCCGGGTGACTCAGCAATAATGGCCGATATCACGTTTCCAAGATATGAAACGAACGTTCTGATCCAGGGAGGGAACCCGGTAAAAGTTCCATTACAACAGGGGACACATGACTTAGATGGGATGTTGAAAGAGATCAATGGAAAAACCCGGATGATCTTTGTATGCAATCCTAATAATCCAACAGGAACAATTGTTGAAAAAGAAAACCTTCTCACATTTATTAAACAGGTTCCATCAGACATTTTAATTGTGATGGATGAAGCTTATTATGAATATGCATTGTCTAACGAATACCTGCAAACGATTCCGCTATTGAAGGAACATCCTAACTTAGTTATTTTAAGAACATTTTCTAAAGCATACGGGCTAGCTGCATTACGAATCGGGTATGGCATTATGGATAAAGAAGTGGTCAATGAGCTAATAAAAGTAAAAGATCCGTTCAATACGGATCGGATTGCCCAGGCTGCTGCTCTTGCATCTCTAAACGACAATGAATTTCTGCAGTTATGTGTAGCCAGGAATAGAGAAGGCATGAATTATATAGAAGGAGAATTAGAAAAGCTCGGATTATCATCGTTTCCTTCTGAAGCAAACTTTCTTATGATTCATCTTGGGCGTTCAGGCAAAGAAGTCTTTGAGCAGCTATTAAGAAAAGGGATCATTGTCCGTTCTGGGCATGTCCTTGGTTACCCGGATAGCATTAGGGTAACGATCGGAAATGAGTCAGAGAATCTAGAATTTGTAAAAGCTTTAAGAGAAGTAATGGCAGAAAAATAATCAGTGGTTTAGCAAAATTCGACACCAACAATGAATAATATAAATAATAAGAAATAAAAAGGTCGAAATTTGATATTTCCTTGGAAATAAAGAAATAGAGAAATAAGACGGGGGTCTTTGAACGGATGAAAGGGTCTGTGATGGCAGACTCTTTTCTAATGATTGAAAAATGTTCAAGAAAGCAGTATAATATCCATTGTATTGATAATTTGGCCCCGTAGCTCAGGGGATAGAGCAACGGTTTCCTAAACCGCAGGTCGGAGGTTCGATTCCTCTCGGGGCCGCCATACATAATTTACTATAGTTTCAAGTTGCTTGATCATATAGTTGGTTGAGCAAAGCTATTCATAATTTAATAAAATATAAATCGCGTCTTTTTTCATTCTTTTGGATTGGCAGGAGCTGAAAAAGACGTTTTTCTTTTGGATCAAAAGGTAGGTTGGAGTATAGCGGCAGGATACGTGTATCGTATCGGCTGCCGATACGAAGGGCAGCAAGGATTAAATAATCTCCTTGCTTGAAGAAAGTTTATACAAATTCTTGTAGCGGGAAAATAGAAAGTTTTACCATGTATCGAGGAACGATATAAGACGTTCTAGATTTGTTATAAATGGTTAGTGTGAAGTTATTTAAATCGGCATCTCATGATAAGAAGAGACCCTGAAATTTTCATGTTGGTATCCGATATGCTGGCTTTTCCAGACTAATGCCTGACCGATAGTGTTTTTATATCGGCGGGCGATACACCTAAACGTTCACAAGATATGAAAAAGCGGGTGTGAAATAGATATTGGCAAAGAAAAGGGACTTTTCGAGTATATCGTATCGCCAGGCGATATAGCCCTTGCCAAATTCTCTTAAAACCTTCATATTAGTAGAAAAGGGGGTGCCGATATGCGACACGATATACAACCGAATGAACGTTCTTTTACCACGAAAGAAGTTGCGGAAGAAGCTGGGATTGCAACGCCAACTGTTCGAAAGTATGGCCAAATCCTTGAACGGAACGGATTTGAATTTTTAAAAGATGGAGATCGGCGTATTTTTGTACAATCAGATATTGATGCACTCATAGCGTTACGCGATACGGACAGGCCTCTGGATGAGACGGCAAAAGCACTTGCGGACCAACAAAAAGAAAGGTTAACAGGATCCCATAGAACAAACATAGCGGTACCCGATACATACGACAATTTGCCTCAAGATCTTAGTCAAATGAAAGAAATATTAAAGCTTTTGGCAAATGAACTGGCCGCTACACGTGAAATGAATGCTCAACTCACAAGCGATATGTCGAAACTTAAAACAACTGTTTCTCGGCTTCAGCATGATCATCACGGCTTAAGCTCTAGTATTGGGAATTCAGCGCAAAAAACGCAATATAAAATTGAAAAACTAACGGAACAACATAAGAACCATTACGATGCATTACTTGAACAGGAAAAACAAAAAAGCGATATGCTACAAACAGAAATACAAAAATTGAGGGAAGAACAAGTAAAAGAATGGCGCCAGCAAAATGATTTTAATAAACGATTAGAAGAAGCAGTGAAAAAACCTAAAGAAAAACGAGGATGGCTTTTCTCCCTGTTAGGTAAATAAACACCAGTGGTTTTCTTTAGAAGCCAAAATAAAAGCATAGGGATATGGAACAAAGGAGGATAGCAATTGTTATCCTTTTTTTATTTGCTCTTTTTCTCGTTTTTCAAAATGTTTTAACAGGGTATGATTTGCCAAAAATAAAGAGATACTTTAGAATGAAAAACTGTGTGTTAACGGCGGGAAAAAACAAAAAAGGAAGTGGGAAATGTGAATAAGAAATACTTATCCATTTTCATGGTAATAGCCATGGCTTTATCTGTTCTTGCTGGTTGTGCTGCTGGTAACGAGCAACAGGGTAACGAAGAGAATGGTGCAGAAGGAACAGAAGAAAAAGGAACATTAACGTTTGGTCTTAATAACTGGGCGGAAAATATTGCGGTATCAAACATGTGGAAAGTTATCCTGGAAGACAAAGGATACGACGTTGAACTTAAATCCATGGAAAAATCACCTGTATGGGCAGGCATAGCCCAGGGCGATCTTGATGTTGCGGCAGAAGTATGGCTGCCAACTACGGATGAACCTTTATACAAGGAGTATAAAGAAGACCTCGTGTTAGGGGAAACCTGGTATAAGGGAACTGGACTCGGACTTGTTGTGCCTGAATATATGGATATTGACAGTATTGAACAGTTAAATGAAAAAAAGGACGAGTTAGGACTTGAGAAGATTGTCGGAATCGATCCTGGTGCAAGTTTAATGAAACTAACTCGTACGGCAATGGAAGAATATAATTTGAATTATGAGCTTACTGAAAGTTCAGGTCCTGCAATGATGAGTGAACTAGAAAAAGCATATAAAGACAAAGATCCAATCGTCGTGACACTCTGGAATCCTCACTGGGCATTTGCCGAGTATGACCTAAAATACTTAGAAGATCCAAAGAAGGTATACGGAGAAGCGGATGACATTTATTATATGACACGCACTGGGTTTGAAGAGGATCATCCAGAAGTCGTGAAATGGATGAATAACTGGCAAATGGATGACCAGTCTCTCGGTAACCTGATGGCTGTTATAAAAGACACAGATGATGCAGAAGAGGGCGCAAGAAAATGGATAGAAGACAATCAAGACCTTGTTGATGAATGGACAAAAGAATAAGAGCATGATAAGGAGAGCTGAATGCATAGCTCTCCTTTTTATTTGAGATATTAAAGGTTAAGGATTAACTGTATAAGAACGAAGATACATAGAAATTGGGGTGAAGAAATGCCAGAAGCAAAAATCAAAGTCGAAAATATTACAAAGATATTTGGGAAGCAGCCAGGACAGGGTGTAAAGCTTTTAAATAAAGGAAAGTCGAAACAGGAAATCCTTGAAGATACAGGATTAACAGTAGGGGTCAACAAAGCGAGTTTTGAAGTTTTCCCGGGGGAGATATTCGTGATTATGGGACTTTCAGGAAGCGGAAAATCGACGCTTGTACGCCTTTTAAACCGGTTGATCGAACCTACTGACGGGAAGGTCTTTATCGATGGAGAGGAAGTTACAAAGATGAAAGGAGACCAGTTAAGAGAGGTCCGAAGAAAGAAACTAAGCATGGTCTTTCAAAAATTTGCCCTCTTCCCTCATCGAACAGTCGTCGAAAACGCGGAATACGGCCTTGAGATCCAGGGAGTAGATAAAAATGAGAGAAGGAATAAAGCGATAACCTCTTTGGAGCTTGTTGGTTTAAGAGGGTATGAAAACAGTTACCCTGGAGAGCTTAGCGGAGGAATGCAACAGCGCGTAGGACTTGCAAGGGCGTTAGCCAATGACCCGGATATTTTATTAATGGATGAAGCGTTTAGTGCATTGGACCCTCTTATTCGAAAAGATATGCAGGATGAGTTGCTTGAGCTGCAGGAATCGATGGAAAAAACGATCGTATTTATCACCCATGACCTTGATGAGGCATTAAGGATTGGCGATAGAATCGCTTTAATGAAAGATGGAAGTATCGTCCAAGTAGGAACACCAGAAGAAATCATGATGAACCCGGCTAACGACTATGTCGAACGGTTTGTTGAAGATGTCGATTTGTCTAAAGTACTGACCGCATCCCATGTGATGAAGCGGGCAGAAACTGTTCGTCTTGACCGTGGTCCGCGGGTTGCATTGCAGCTTATGAAGGATGAAGGAATCTCAAGTGTCTACATTGTCGATAAGAAAAAGCAGCTGCTTGGTGCCGTTCATGCAGATGATGTAGGAAAGGCGATCGAAAACAACCGGACACTAGAGGAAATCATGATTCGGGATTTACCAACCGTCACTCCAGAAACTTTACTCAATGATATGTATGAAAAAATGGCTGCATCAAGCCTGCCGCTTCCGGTCGTTGATGAGTCCAACCGCTTGAAAGGAATTATTGTTAAGGGTGCGGTAATCGGAGCACTGGCAGGAAATGAAAATGAATTAAATATAAAAGAGGTGAAACAATGAGACTATTTCCTAAAATACCATTGGCCGATTGGGTCGATAATTTTGTAAGTGTCTTAACAGAGCGGCTGGAAGGTTTCTTCGATGGGGTTTCTTCCATAATAGGATGGTTTGTAGAATCGATTGTCAACATACTCTCATTGGTGCCTTCACTTGTTTTGATCGGTATATTTGTTATTATCGCATGGTGGACAAGCCGCTGGGGGGTTGCTCTATTTACAGCCCTCGGTCTTTTGCTTATTCATAACTTAGGATATTGGCCCGAAACGATCGATACACTCGCCTTAGTGTTAACATCTGTGATCATATCCATCATCGTTGGTGTTCCTTTTGGCATCTGGGCATCTCAAAATGAAACGGTAAAAAACATCATTACACCGGTTCTCGACTTTATGCAGACGATGCCAGCATTCGTTTACTTGATTCCTGCGATTCTGTTTTTTGGAATCGGAGTTGTGCCGGGCATCATTGCATCTGTTATCTTCGCGATGCCTCCGACGATCCGACTTACAAACCTTGGTATAAGGCAAGTTCCGAAAGACCTCATCGAAGCATCCAACGCCTTTGGGGCAACAACTAGCCAAAAGCTGTATAAGGTCGAACTACCGCTTGCGATGCCGACGATCATGGCAGGGATCAACCAGAGCATTATGCTTGCCCTATCAATGGTCGTGATTGCTTCCCTTGTCGGTGCTCCCGGTTTAGGTGCTGATGTATATCGGGCGGTTACCCAGATTAAAGTAGGTGTTGGATTTGAAGCAGGACTTGCAATCGTTATTTTGGCAATCATGCTTGACCGGATCTCCCAGAACATTGGCCGATCAAAAGCAGATTGATGAACAATAATTGGGCTGACACTTTGCTTTTGAGTCAGCTCCCCTTCCTTTTAAAAAACGGCAATACCTCTTTTAAAAACGACTTATCAATAGAAGTTGTCCTTGAAATCCTTTCGCACCAGGCATCCAACTCCAGCAACTCCTCTTCCTTATAAAGACCCGTTTCCAGAACTATCCCTTGCAATCACCGCAATGTGAGCTTTAGGAGTAAATAGATGGTGGCCGATTGGATATGCTTCAACTCCTGCATCCGCAAAGGAATCAAGAAGCCAAATGGCAAGGTCAAAACAATTTCCTACCGTGTTAAATGTTTTCCAATGCTCTTCCAGTTCTGTCACGGTACGCTGTCTTGCGATATTGGTATGCCGATAATGATAATGCTTGGAAATAGTCTCCATAGGGCAATCATCGAACTGATGCCAGACTGATAGTATTTCTTCAGGTGCTTTCATAGCAATCCTCCTTCTCTTTTAGAAATTATACAGATGAGAAGAATTTCCTTTTTTCTACAAAATGTTGAAAAAATCAACGTATTACAACTGGAAAGGTGATATGATAAAAAGGAAATCATGTTTGTGGGAGGATTGTAAGCGTTGGAAGACTGGAAGGATACCATTTCAAATGTTTTAAAAGCAGTTAAAGTTAAGTTAGAATCGCAATTTTCCCCTTTGAGCGACACTTTTTCCAATGTAATAAGCGATAATCCATGGGCAAAGTTATTTTTAATTCTTTTAGCTATAATTATAGCCTCACAGTTAATCGTCCTGCTACTAAAAGGATATGATAAGGCTTTTCGGCAAACGATCTATCGAAGGTTAGGATCGCCTGCATATATAGACCGTTTTACAAAAGAGCTGGTTGGCCCTGCTCGCTCAAGGGATCTTGTCCTTGACCTGGCATCGCTTAATCGCTACCTTCAAAAATACCAGCCAGAAGAACTGGAACTTATTGATACGTATTTACAAACGATGAAAGAAAGCTATAGAGACTATCGCCCCCATGCTTTTATTGCAGGCGCTTTGTTGTCGATCATGACGTATATGATTATGAATTACTATTCAATAGAGGTATTTGGCGGCCAGGTGCTTCCTGTACTTGTTCCTGTGTTTTTGCTGGGAATATGGCTATTGATTACGTTCAGCCACTATTCTAATGAAAAATCAAAGGTAATCCAGCTAGAAAAAGCCGTTAAACATGCATCGTCTACTAAAGTGGTACAGGCAACAATGAGTTATATTGACCAAGATTTAAAGAAATATAAAACAGAAATCCAGGAAGAGAATGAAGATTTTTACGAAGTCGTCAAATGTTATTCCTGTTTGTATCATGAGAATTTAATGGAGGAAATCCGCTTCCAAATTAATGATACTGTCTTGAATTTCATTTCTAAAGATAAGCGGATAGAAGTGAAAGTGAAAAGTGAGTTTGGCTATAACCGCGACTTTATCATAGATCAACTCGAAGTTCGCGGTGATATTTGCAAAAGCATACGAAAAGGAAATGCTGTTTTTGATGAAAAGTTGATGGTCACTTATTTGAATATCGCTTTTGCACAAAATCCGTCCAGGTATCAAACCGTATAAAGGGATGACTCACAAGAATTGGGTCCCGTTGTTTTGCAAAAAATGGTAAGTTTATCTTGAGAATATAGTGGAGGGATCTGACAGTGAGTCAGACCCCTTTTTTAACCTTCATAAGCTGTTTTTACTCTTTCTTTCACTGCGTTATTAATTATTTCAACTAAGTCTAGCTTACTTTCTTCCTCCGTATTGGCTTCCATAATATTTTCCATTAGCCGAAGCGCGTATTCGTTATCTTCCTGTTCATTTGAAGCGCTGCAATCGGATGGGACATAAATGTTGTAGTCTCGCATATATGCATCGTTTGCTGTAAACAATACACAGATATTGCCTGCCACACCTGTTAATATCAGCGTGTTTACCTCAAGGTATTTTAATAGAGAGGCAAGCGGTGTCGAGAAAAAGCCAGAGTGTTTTGGTTTCACGACGAAGTAATCATCTTCTTGGGGCATAAGAGCCTCTACAAGATCTTTGCCAGGACTTTCTTTTGTTTTTTCAATTAGTTGATTTAAATCAGAACGCCACATGCCATAATTATCATTAACATAGATGACAGGGATATGGTGTTCTTTCGCTCTTTTTTTTAGAGACGCGATATTTTCAGCCATCGGTTGCGTGTATCGTTTTAACAGGTCTGCTTCGGGAAAATCTAATTTATTTATAACATCAATAATAAGCAAAGCAACGGATGTTCCTTTGTCTGCTCTTTCGATAAAATCATTACCCATGTTTGATTCTCTCCCTCCTGAATGATTACGTTAAAAAATGTTATAATAGTGTACCCGTGAGCGTCAGGTATAAAACGAATTTGAGGAGCAAGCGAAATGGAATACATGAAAAACCAGGAAGAGATTGATGTTTTTTTTATGAAAAAAGCCCTTTCCGAGGCTGAAAAAGCAAAAAGCATTGGGGAAGTGCCGATAGGGGCTGTCATAGTAAAAGATGGAAAGGTTATTGCCAGTGCTTATAATATGCGTGAGAGTGAACAGCGCTCCATTTCCCACGCTGAGCTTCTAGCGATTGATAAGGCTTGTGCAACATTAGGGACATGGCGCTTAACGGGATGCACACTATATGTTACACTGGAGCCCTGTGCGATGTGTAGCGGTGCCATTGTGCTATCTCGAATAGATAGGGTGGTTTATGGGGCAAGCGATCCCAAGGGAGGATGTGCCGGCACGTTAATGAACCTCTTAAATGAAGAGCGGTTTAATCATCAGGCTGAGGTAAGCAGGGGCATCATGGAGCAGGAGTGTGCAAGGCTCTTGTCAGATTTTTTCCGTGAGCTTCGCGAAAAGAAAAAAAGCCAAAAAAGCTCGAAATTCACTGGCTGATAACGTTAGGGATTCTGAAGTTGGTCATTGAAATTTTCAACGGATCATGCTATAGTTATATTTGTCGTTAAGACATTTCGTCTTTCACATGGAGGCGTACCCAAGTCTGGCTGAAGGGGACTGACTCGAAATCAGTTAGGGCGTTCACGCGCCGCGGGGGTTCAAATCCTCTCGCCTCCGCCAGAATGTTTCTATCATTGACAATACGATAGAATTACGGTATAATAAGTACCTGCACAAATTAATTGTGCACCAAATAGTGATATCAACTTTGCCGTGCTAGGTGGGGAGGTAGCGGTGCCCTGTACTCGCAATCCGCTGTAGCGAGACTGAATCCCTTCCCGAGGCCTGGCCATTGCAGGGTCTGACTTAAGTAAGTAGTGTTGACATTCAGGTCCTGCGCAACGGAGCCCCATGAACCCTGTCAGGTCCGGAAGGAAGCAGCAGTAAGTGGGTTTCCTCCGTGTGCCGCAGGAGTGCCTGGATCGAGCCAACTGCTTGAGTAACGCTTGTGATGGCCTTGCCGACGGAAGGTGCACGGCTTTAATAAATATGATAAATAATACAGCTCACTCATCAGGGTGAGTTTTTTATGTGGTTTTCGGTTCCATTTTTTGGATAAACTTCCTGATATTTTGTTTCAAATGGTAAGTTGATTAGACCTGCCTGGCTTTATTATAAAGTTTTAAAAAGGTTTATCTCTTTTTTGAAATATGGACAAAAAATCGGTATAATAAGAAAGAATGAAGAGGTTAGGAGGATGCAGGCGGGATGAGTTATCAAGCGCTTTACCGCGTTTGGCGTCCGCAAACGTTTCAAGACGTTGTCGGCCAAACACATGTGACTAAAACGATTCAAAATGCACTGATGCAGCAAAAGATATCCCATGCCTACCTTTTTACAGGACCTCGGGGTACGGGAAAAACAAGTGCGGCTAAAATTATTGCAAAAGCAATCAACTGTGAAAAAGCGCCTGTTATGGAACCGTGTAATGAATGCGATTCCTGTAAAGGTATTACAGATGGCTCGATCTCGGATGTAATCGAGATTGATGCAGCGTCAAACACAGGGGTTGACGATATTCGCGATATACGCGACAAAGTGAAATACGCGCCAAGTGCCGTACCTTACAAAGTATACATTATAGATGAAGTGCATATGTTGTCTACTGGTGCTTTTAATGCATTATTAAAAACACTTGAAGAACCACCGGAACATGTTATTTTTATCCTGGCTACCACTGAACCGCACAAGATTCCGCTTACCATAATTTCACGGTGCCAGCGTTTTGACCTTCGAAGGATAACTGTCCAGGATATCGTTGGACGATTAGACGTTATTGTCAAAGCACAGCAAGTTGAAGTAGAGGAAGACGCACTTTTCCTTGTTGCAAGAGCAGCTGAAGGCGGTATGCGTGACGCGTTGAGTATTTTAGACCAGGCAATATCTTACAGTGACGAACGAGTAACGCTTGAAGACGTGCTTGCGGTCACTGGAAGTGTCTCTCAGGGTTTCATTACAGAAGTGGCAGAAGCATTTTTTGAAAAAGAGATCTCAAAAGCGCTTCATGCTGTACAACAGTTAATGGAACATGGTAAGGATCCGGTTCGATTTTTAGAAGATTTGATTTATTATTTCCGTGATATGTTACTGTATCAAACTGCTCCTCAATTAGAAGAAGTTGTTGAGCGAGTGAAGATAGATCAATCCTTCCAATCACTGGCAGACCAATGTTCACGAGAGTGGATTTATAACGTGATCGAAACCTTAAACCGAAGCCAGCAGGAGATGAAATGGACAAATCATCCAAGGATTTTCCTTGAACTTGCACTCGTACAGATTTGCCAGGAAGAAGGAAGTAAAGAAGAAACAGTGCCAAGCAGCCAAGAGGTGCTGCTTGATCGCATTGCCAATCTTGAACAGGCGCTTCGCCAGTTAAAAGAAAATGGCGTTGCACAGCAGCCTGCAGAGCAAACACAAAATACGACAAAGACCTTTAAACAGCCAGCAAGGAAATCCGCTGTTTCAACCGGCCGGATAAAAGAAATGCTTAAAAAGGCAACAAAGCAAGACTTACACAAGCTAAAGAGCAGGTGGGGCGAAGTTATGGAAAAAGTTCGCCAGGAAAAAGTCTCTGCCCACGCCTGGTTAAAGGATAGTGAGCCGGTGGCTGCCACTCCGGATGCTTTTCTTTTGTCTTTCCAGTATGAGATGCATTGCCAGATGGCAACAAAGGATAATATAAAGGGCTGTGTTGAAAAGGTCCTAGCAGAGACCTTCGGAATTAGTTCGCAAATGGTCACTATTCTAGAAGAAGACTGGAAAAAAGTTAGATCTGAATTTATTAAAGACAGAGAAGATTCGTCCCCTTCAGAGGAAAAGAAAGAAAATGAAGAAGATCCCCTTATCTCTGAAGCGAAGAAACTAGTCGGCGAAGATTTAATTGAAATACAATAAATTAACTTTAACTACATTTAAGGAGGAATTACGATGAAGCGAAACATGGGTGGAATGGGAAACATGAATGGCATGATGAAACAAATGCAGAAGATGCAGAAAGATATGGCGAAAGCGCAGGAAGAATTGAAAGATAAAACCGTTGAGGGAACAGCCGGAGGTGGCATGGTTACCGTTAAAGCGAGCGGACATAAAGAGATTATTGAAGTTATTGTAAAAGAAGAAGTTGTTGATCCTGACGACATCGAAATGCTTCAAGACCTTATCTTAGCGGCAACTAATGATGCCCTTAAACAAGTCGATGAGCTTGTTAATAAAGATATGGGTAAATTCACTCAAGGAATGAATATCCCTGGATTATTTTAGGAGGAATAGTAGTGCACTATCCTGAACCGATTTCAAAACTGATTGACAGTTTTATGAAGCTGCCGGGAATTGGACCGAAAACAGCGGTCCGCCTGGCTTTTTTCGTATTAGAAATGAAAGATGATGATGTGTTGGATTTTGGAAAGGCTTTGGTTAATGCAAAGCGCCAGTTGAGTCATTGCTCTGTTTGTTACCATATAACTGATCGTGATCCATGTTCTGTGTGTGAGGACTCCGGAAGAGATCACTCAACTATTTGTGTTGTCCAGGATTCAAAGGATGTTATCGCGATAGAAAAAATGAAGGATTATAACGGACTCTATCATGTCTTGCATGGTGCGATTTCCCCAGTAGATGGGATTGGACCGGAAGATATTAGAGTAGCCGAGCTATTAAAGCGTCTCCAGGATGATGAGGTAAAAGAAGTTATTATCGCAACAGACCCTACTATCGAAGGAGAAGCTACTGCTATGTATATTGCACGTCTAATTAAACCGACAGGAATCAAAATCACAAGAATTGCCCACGGACTTCCGGTCGGAGGAGACCTGGAATATGCGGATGAAGTTACACTTTCAAAAGCGTTAGAAGGTCGTCGAGAATTATAGCTTGGAGGAAGCACGATGCTGTTTAAGCGAAAAGGTTATTTAAGAAAAGAAGCAGACGAAAGGTTAATGGCCACACTTGAAGATTTAAAAATACAGTGGATGAGACAGAAAGAAATCGTTGCCAAAAGCATGGAGCCGCCAGACACTGTTTTGTATCAATTAAAGTTAGCAGAAGCGAAATATTTTTTCTTATTAAAAGAAGCGAAAGAACGCAGGGTAAGAGCGGAAGGCTTTTCTTAAGCCTAACGTTCTTTTTTTTATGGACAAACATACATATTAGTAAACACATAACTGGCTATTGCCAAAAAAGGAGGCGTGAAGTTGGATCCTAAAGTGGTGATCGCATTATTCGGCGGGTGCATTGCACTTCTGCTAATTATAGGAGCACCCTTAAAGCCGATGCGTTTTATAGGACAGGGGCTAATACGTATCTTGATCGGAGCTCTTTTGTTATTCTTTTTAAATACGTTTGGTACTGTAATAAATCTTTATGTTCCTATTAATATTGCGACTGCTTCAGTTTCTGGTTTTCTTGGAATCCCGGGTATTATCGCTTTGGTCTGTATCAAACAATTTATAATGTGAAACATGAGGAAGGGGATGACACTGATTCTGAGTCGTCCCCTATTAAAATTTACCAATCTATTATCGTTGTATTTTTAATAGCTACGTGGTATATTATTAAACACAGCGAAAAAGCTGTTGCATAATCATTTGTGTCATGATATATTAATAAAGTCGCTTTTTTAAGAAAGGCGGCAGCAAAAAGCACGAAAAAAGTTGTTGACTTCTGCGAAACAAGATGATACACTTAATCTTGTCGCTGAAAACGACGGAACGCATGAAGGGTTATTGGCTAAAGGCTATCATATCCTGTGCGTTGTAGTTCTTTGAAAACTGAACAAAACGCCAAGCGAATTAAGCTTTAAAGCTAGATTGAACTTATCTTATCGGAGAGTTTGATCCTGGCTCAGGACGAACGCTGGCGGCGTGCCTAATACATGCAAGTCGAGCGAAGAGATGGGAGCTTGCTCCCTGATCTT
>NZ_SWLG01000033.1 GCF_005747095.1 Exobacillus caeni
AGAAAAATTGGATGGACTGAGTCCCGTCGAATACCGAACTCAATCCATCCAATCAACTGCATAACAAAACTCTAACTTTTGGGGTTAACCACCAAAGGGCTCTTTTTTATTGAGAATAGTTCACTTTTGATCTTCCTGCCGGCTCCATTGTATGCTCGGCTTCTAACATGCGAGTCATGACGCAGCCGAGTATACAAAAAGCCGGATCGCTGCGCTCTTACAGAAAAGATTCCAGGAATCATTTTTTATAGGGAGAGCAACGAAGTAACGCTTCGTGTTCTTAATTTTACACACATTAATTAGGGAGAAAATTTATATTTCTAGCTCTTATTATTAGAGGTAGTTATAAAAGATTGAAGAAGCGGAACTCAACCACTTCTTTGCCTGATTAGCTTTGAAGGAGATTAGTCATAGCTTGTTCTAAACAGCCCCTCCGATTCATACATATTTAACGAGAAGAGGGGAGAGTGCGCTATGGATCAATATTATGATTACGGAACAATGAACCAGGGGAAGAAGGCCCCGGACCATGATATCGTTATGCGTGGAAGGAAATCCGTGGAAATCACTGGTGTTAAACAAGTAGATAGCTTTGATAATGAAGAGTTTCTTCTCGAGACAGTGATGGGCTTCCTGGCGATCAGGGGACAGCACCTAAAAATGAAAAATTTAAACGTAGAACAGGGCCATGTATCCATCGAAGGCAAAATTATTGATATGTGCTATCTGGAGCATCAGGATGGGGAGAAAGCTAAAGGGTTCTTTAGCAAGTTGTTCAAATGAGTTTGTCCATCCAACTTTATACAATGGTTTCGATGGTGGCTATGGGTCTATGGCTTGGAATGGCTGTTGATACCTATGGCCGTTTCTTTCATCCATCAAAAAACAAGCATATCATCCTTTACTTGAACGACATTCTTTTCTGGCTTCTTCAAGGACTTCTAGTATTTTATGTTTTATTTTCCGTAAATGAAGGGGAATTAAGATTATATGTTTTTCTGGCATTATTATGCGGGTATGCTGCTTACAGAGCATTGATAGAAAAAATCTTCCGATCGTTTTTAGAAATGATTATCCAGGGGGTAGTCGGCACCTATCGGTTTTTTAGAAAAATAGTTATTGTTCTTATTATAAATCCTATAAAGGGCATATTGAAACTTCTACTCGCCTTGGGTATGATGGTAGTAAGTACCATTTCAGCGATATTTTTCTTTTTATTAAAACTAATCTTGACACCAATCAAATGGCTTGGGCGTGGGTTATGGCATTTAGTCCCGAAACAAGTCAAACGGTTTTTTTATAGAATTGCAGGATTTCTAACGAAGGCGCAGAACCTGTTTAAAAAATGGATGCGGAAATTTAAAAAGTGGTAAAGGAGATGTCATTTTGGTTACTGCGAATAAAGAAAAAGTAACACAGATGAATTCCAATTATGTTCAAACGAAGCAATTTCAGGAAAAGGCAAGGCAAAGGAGACGGCGAGGGCTTGTCCGGAGGTTAACAGCTTTTGCTATCATAGCACTGGTAATGTCTGGTGTGTTTTTATCGATCTTCACTTCCCAGGCCGCTACTTTAAATGAAAAGCTTGATGAGAAACAAAAGGCGCAAGCAGAGTTGAAGGAGATGCAAAAAAAGGAAAAAATGCTAAAAGAAGAAATCCAACAGTTAAACAATATGGAATACATTGGTGAGATTGCCAGGAGAGACTATTTTATGTCTAAACCTGGAGAAACGATCTTTAAGCTTCCATCAAATTGACACGTTGTTTTTGTGCCATGTATAATATAGAAAAAAATATGCTTTTATATTATCAAGGAGGAGCTTTTTTTACATGTCAATCGAAGTAGGCAGCAAGTTACAAGGTAAGGTAACAGGTATTACGAATTTTGGCGCGTTTGTGGAGCTGCCAGATGGAAAAACTGGTTTAGTGCATATTAGTGAAGTGGCAGACAATTATGTTAAGGACATCAATGATTTCTTGACAGTAGGCCAGGAAGTCGAAGTAAAAGTGATCCAGGTTGAGAATGATGGGAAAATCGGTCTTTCGATTAAAAAAGCCAAGGATCGTCCTGCGCCAGCGCGCCCAACCTCGCGCCCAACCCAGGGTGGATTTAAAGGTGGACCAAAAAGTGGACCAAAAGGCGCTCCAAGGGGCGGCGGCTTTAAAGGGAAGCCTCGCGGAGGCGGAGGTAGAGTCTCTGCAGAATCGTTTGAAGATAAGCTGAATCGTTTCCTGAAGGATAGCGAAGATCGCCTTTCATCAATTAAAAAGCAAACGGAATCAAAACGAGGCGGTCGCGGAGCACGCCGTGGGTAAAGCTTGCTGTTTACTGTAAGCGATAGATCAAAACAAGCATCTAAACTGGATGCTTGTTTTTTTGTGAAAAACCGTTGACATTATATTGAGGGTATTATATTATATTTCTTGTGCTTATCAAACAAGCAAACAATGGCGGTGTAGCTCAGCTGGCTAGAGCGTACGGTTCATACCCGTGAGGTCGGGGGTTCGATCCCCTCCGCCGCTACCATAATTCCATACGGCCCGTTGGTCAAGTGGTTAAGACACCGCCCTTTCACGGCGGTAACACGGGTTCGAATCCCGTACGGGTCATCGACAAAAAAGCTGCATTCCTTTAAGGAGTGCAGCTTTTTTAATTTTTCAAAGGCTTAAATTTCGTTAATTACCAATATAAAATAAAACGTAAACAGCCAATTACATATTAAAAACAGAAAAACCGTTTGAGATAAATAGACAAAATAACAAATTCGTTTTCCTTTTTTGTAGAGTCTCCTTCTTCCGGTTGTCGACTCGTTTAAAATCCCTTTTTTAGCCTTTATTTCAACAGCTATCAGCTTTTATGAAATTCTACGCGTTATGCCTTTTATCAATTTCATCATTTCTTTCATACATCTTTCATGCTTCATCGCCAATTCATCTGACAAGCTTCTTCTGAAGAAGTCGAAGAGTTTTTTTCGCTTATTCTGAAGTTTTGACAAAAATTTAAACAAGCCTGTGGTTAAATGATAAACACAAAAAACTTTGGGTGGTGGATTTGCATGGAAAAAATGCTTAAGAAAGAAGGTGGGGGAATGCAGGGAGAAATGATCGTCCAGCAGTCTCAGCAATCGGCAATGAAATTTCTCCAAAATGTAAGAACAAAAGTTGAAAGTTTATTCATCGACAAAGGGCTTTTGCTTTTCATTGTAGGGTTTTTATTAGGACGAGCTGTCATCTTATCTGACCTTTCTCCTTTTGCGCTGCCATTCTTCGGTGCAGTTTTTTGTCTTCGTAAAGAACGAGCCGGGATTGTGATGCTGGCCCTTTTAGCAGGAGCGTTAACAAATATACTATTAAACAGCGGCTTCATGTTGATCGGAATGGTTTTATTTTTATTTACCGCTAAACTATTAAATCGCCGAAACCTGTTGACGATTAAATGGCTTCCGTTTACTGTGTTTGCGATAAGCATTGCTGCCAGGGTGATTTTAACGTATTTATCGCAGGGGACGCTTCAAAATACAAATTGGATACTTGCAGGTGTAGAAGCGGGGTTGAGCTTTGTACTTACAATGATTTTTATTCAAAGCATGCCCCTTTTAACGTTGAAAAAAATCAAGCATTCATTAAAAAATGAAGAGATTATTAGTTTTATTATTCTACTTGCTTCTGTTATGACAGGCACGATCGGCTGGTTTTTATATGGTTTTTCAGTTGAAAATATTTTATCCAGATACCTTGTGCTCATCTTTTCCTATGTTGGAGGAGCTGCGATCGGTTCCGCGGTTGGTGTTGTGACCGGAATTATTTTAAGCCTTGCGAACATTGCGAGCCTGTACCAGATGAGTATGCTTGCTTTTTCCGGGCTGCTCGGAGGACTTTTAAAAGAGGGGAGAAAAGTTGGAGTCGCTTCAGGTCTATTAATCGGCACATTGCTAATCGGGCTTTACGGAGGTGGGGCTGAGACCATTTACGTTACGTTAATAGAATCAATCCTTGCAATTGGCTTTTTCTTGCTGACACCGAAATCTGCTTTTGCAAAACTTGCCAGGTATATACCGGGTACACGGGAATATTCGCAGGAACAACAACAGTACCTGCGGAGGGTAAGGGATGTCACGGCGAACCGCGTGGAGCAATTCTCTTCTCTTTTTCAAGCGTTGTCTAATAGCTTCTCTAATAACAATTTTCACCACCAGGACGAGTCCGCAGAAAGGGAGGTCGATATATTCTTAAGCCATATTACCGAAAAAACATGCCAGACCTGCTTTAAAAAGGAGAATTGCTGGGCACAGAACTTTGATACAACCTATGAACATATGAAAGGAATTATGACTGAATTAGAAGACGGAACGGAGATTCACAATCGTATTCTAAAAAAGGAGTTTGATAAGCATTGTGTAAAGTCGAAAAAAGTAATTGAACTAATTAGTCAGGAGATGAGCCATTTTCAAGCGAACCGGAAGTTAAAGAAGCAAGTGAAAGAAAGCCGGAAGATCGTTGCTGAACAGTTATTAGGAGTTTCTCAAGTAATGGGGAATTTCGCAAAGGAAATACAAAAAGAACGGGATAATTTGCAGCACCAGGAAGATCAGGTGATGGACGCGATTAAAGGGATCGGGTTGGAAGTTAGCGGGATTGACATCTATAGCCTTGAAGAAGGAAGCGTTGATATTGAGATGGCCCTACCTTACTGCCAGGGAAGGGGGGAAGGAGAAAAGATCATCGCACCGATGCTTTCAGATATCCTTAACGAAACGATCACCGTTAAGAAAGAAGTTTGTGCAGAACACCCTGATGGCGTTTGCCGTTTATACTTCACTTCTGCAAAAGACTTCATCGTGGAAACGGGTATGGCGAATGCGGCTAAAGGAGGGGCATGGGTCTCGGGAGACAGCCATTCAACGATTGAGCTTGGTTCGGGAAAATATGCGATAGCCATTAGCGATGGCATGGGAAACGGAGAAAGGGCCCATTTAGAAAGCAATGAAACCATCCAGCTTCTTCAAAAAATCCTACAATCAGGCATCGATGAAACGGTAGCGATCAAATCGGTGAATTCTGTTCTATCACTAAGAAATACCGACGAGATCTTTTCCACCCTTGACCTGGCAATGATCGATTTACAGGACGCAAACGCCAAGTTTTTAAAAATCGGTTCAACGCCAAGCTTTATTAAACGGGGAGAGAAGGTCCATATGGTAGAAGCAGGAAATCTTCCAATGGGAATCATCCAGGAGTTCGATGTTGATGTTGTAAGTGAGCAGTTGAAAGCAGGGGATTTGTTGATTATGATGAGTGATGGCGTGTTTGACGGGGTGAAGAACGTAGAAAATCCCGAGTTCTGGATGAAGCGGAAAATAAGAGAGCTGCAAACGGTGGAGCCACAGGCAGTAGCCGATTTGATCATGGAGGAAGTCATCCGGACTGATGAAGGGTTAATTAAAGATGACATGACCGTGGTTGTTGCTAAAATTAAGCGGAATATACCGAAGTGGTCAACGATTCCGATTTATTCTGCTCCTTCCTTTAAAAGAAAAAAAGCGTTATAAAAATATAGGATGTGAAAAGGATTTGTTAGCTGCTAACCTATTTTTCTCTTGATTTCCTTCAGGTATAAACTTTCAAAAGATGGTCGAAGATGGTAACAGTAAAACAAGAGGAGGAAATAGGATGGAGAAAGGGACGTTAAGGCAGATCCTTTTACTTACGGACGGTTGTTCTAATGAGGGGGAAGATCCTGTAGCGATTGCAGCTCTAGCAAGAGAACAGGGGATCACTGTTAATGTAATCGGCATTCTGGATGATTCGGCTATGGGGGAAAAGGGCTTAAAAGAAGTAGAAGAGATAGCGATGTCAGGTGGGGGAGTCCACCAGGTTGTTTATACAAAACAATTAGCTCATACCGTACAAATGGTTACAAGAAAAGGGATGACCCAGACACTGCAGGGGGTTGTAAACAAAGAACTCCAATCGATTCTTGGCCATGGGCAGGAGATGGAAGACCTTCCTCCTGAGAAACGCGGGCAGGTGATGGAGGTCGTTGATGAACTTGGAGAAACGATAGACCTTGAGGTTTGTATCTTGATCGATACGAGTGCAAGCATGCAAAGGAAGCTAACGACTGTAGAGGACGCCATTTTAGACCTATCGATCAGTTTGAATTCTCGAATCGGCAATAATGAATTTTCCCTTTACGCTTTTCCTGGAAAAAGAAAACCGCTTGACGAATTGTTAGATTGGACGCCGCATTTAAAAAATATTCATAAAGTCTTTCCAAAATTAAGCTCCGGCGGCATCACGCCGACCGGGCCGGCACTAAAAGGAGCACTGGAAGCGTTTAACCAGAAACGCTCAAAGAGGAGACTTCTCCATGATGAATCATATTTCGAAGAATCAGGCAGTTAGTATCCGCCCCGGTACAGTGATTACAGGAAAATGGCACAAGAAGGATTACCAGATTATTAAAGAGCTTGGCTATGGCGCTTTAGGAACCGTGTACCTGGCTGATTCGCTTACAGGACCAGTCGCTGTTAAGTTTGGGCATGACAGTATGGCGATTACCTCTGAAGTAAATGTCTTGAAACACTTTTCAAAGGTCCAGGGACAAGCCCTCGGGCCTTCTTTGATAGAGATGGATGACTGGATGAATGGAATCAAAACGGTACCGTTTTATGTAATGGAATATATTAAAGGTGAACCGTTGTTTCGCTTTCTTTCCAGAAGAGGTACAGAATGGCTCGGCATTTTGATGATCCAGCTTTTGAAAGACCTCGAGAATTTGCATCATGCGGGCTGGGTTTTTGGCGATTTAAAACCGGACAATGTCCTCGTAGCCGGGCCGCCGCCTAAAATCCGCCTTCTGGATGTTGGGGGAACAACATTGATCGGACGTTCGATCAAAGAGTATACCGAGTTTTTCGACCGGGGCTATTGGGGGCTCGGTGATCGAAAAGCTGAAGCCTCTTATGATTTGTTTGCTGTAGCGATGGTGATGATCAATGCTGCTTATCCACAGCGTTTTGAGAAGCGGTCGTCTGATCCCTATGCCAATTTAAAAAAGGCGATCGAGCAAAAGGATCTTCTCCTGCCTTATCGAAATGTCATGTTGAATGCTTTAAAAGGAACTTATCAAAGTGCAGGGGAAATGAGAGAGGATTTAGTAGGCTCCCTGTATAAAGACAATAAAAAGAAAAAAGCAGTACAAACAAATCAGCATGCCGTTACGTCGAGAACTGTACGAAAAAAGAATTTAAAACAAAAACGTTCCAAAAAATACAGCATTCTGGAAACGATTGTTTTGTTTACTTTCCTTCTTGCAGTTTATGTCATATACTTGTTTGGACAGTAACGGCAAAGTTTGGTGATCGCCTGCAAAAGGCAGGTTTCACAACAGGCGGAATAGGATATTTAAAGGATAGGTAGAAAGAAATTTCGCCTTCTTTATTCAGGGAGTGAAAGCTTGATGCAATCTGTTTACCAATTTATAAAAAAGCACCATCTTCTTGAACAAAACAGTGTGGTAATAGCAGGTGTTTCAGGCGGTCCGGATTCCATGGCTCTTCTTCATTTTCTTCTAAGCAACCGGGAAAGGTGGCAGCTTAAAGTCATTGCTGCACATGTTGACCATATGTTTAGAGGAAAAGAATCTGAAGAAGATTTTGAGTATGTTAAGCAATATTGTTCTGAAAACGATGTTCCTTTTGAAGGGATACAGATCGATGTCACAGAATATAAAAAGAAACATGGACTTTCCTCTCAAGTAGCTGCAAGAGATTGCCGTTACCGCTTTTTTCAGCAGGTGATGGAAAAGTATAATGCTGACGTTCTTGCGCTGGCACACCATGGGGATGATCAGATCGAAACGATGTTGATGAGGGAGGTTCACGGCGGTTACGGAAAAGGCCTAGCCGGCATGGCAGTTAAGCGGCCTTTTGCGAACGGGTATATCATTCGTCCCTTTTTAGCGGTGACGAAAAAAGAGATAGAAGAGTATTGTATCAAACAAGGCCTTCATCCAAGGCTTGACCCATCAAACGAAACGGACACTTATGTTAGGAATCGTTTCCGCCACCAAGTTATTCCTTTTTTGAAAAAAGAAAATCCTAATGTGCACCTTCGATTTCAGCAGCAAAGCGAGTGGAAGCGGCAGGATGAAGCATATCTTGAAGAGATTGCTCGCTCCCATTACAATGAGGTTGTCATCCAACAGGGTGACAAATCTGTGACGTTTGATAGAAAGCGGCTACAATCAATGGCGATTCCTTTACAAAGGAGACTGATTCATCTAATATTAAACTATCTTTACATACATAACCCTTCTTATATTTCCTCAATACATATTGAAGACTTGTTACGTTTGCTCGATGCCGAGCATCCATCAGGCATGTTGAGTTTTCCCCTGGGTTTAAAGGTCATTCGCTCATATAATAGTTGTACTTTATCTTTTGAAACCAATAAAGGGGATCAAACGTATACGTATAGACTGGATGTTCCAGGTGTGGTTCACTTCAGCCAGGGAAAGCTTAAAGCAAATATTACCAGTACATATCCTGAGCAGGTGACGGAAAACGATTTTGTCGGTAAACTTTCTGATGTACGGGTGCCCCTCACCGTTCGGACGAGAAAACCGGGCGACCGTATCCAATTAAAAGGGATGAAGGGCACAAAAAAAGTAAAGGATATTTTTATCGACAAAAAAATTGACCGCAGAGACAGGAGCACCTGGCCGGTTGTAGAAGATGCCAGCGGAAAAGTCATATGGGTTGTTGGATTAAAGCGTTCCGCTGCAGCTGATGCAGCCAGAGGAAATAAAGAGTTCATTCATCTTTCTTTTGAAAAAACCATTGATCATATTTAGGAGGGCATTTTTTTCATGATTAACGATATTAAGGAAACCCTGATTTCTGAAGAAGAAATACAGGAAAAGGTAAAAGAGCTTGGCAAAAGCCTTTCTGAAGAATACCGGGACCGCTTTCCGCTGGTTATTGGAGTTCTAAAAGGTGCAATGCCTTTTATGGCGGATTTAACGAAGCGAATGGACATCCACCTGGAAATGGATTTTATGGATGTATCAAGCTATGGGAATTCCACGGTTTCATCCGGAGAAGTCAAAATTCTGAAAGACCTGGATACTTCAGTCGAAGGCCGCGATATTTTGATTGTTGAAGATATCATAGATAGCGGTTTAACACTAAGCTATCTAGTGGAACTATTCAGGTATCGTAAGGCAAAGTCAATAAAAATTGTGACATTGCTTGATAAGCCGACCGGCAGAAAGGTGGATCTGACACCTGATGTTGCTGGGTTTAACGTTCCCGATGCGTTTGTTGTAGGATATGGCCTTGACTATGCTGAAAAATATCGAAATCTGCCGTTTATCGGAATTTTAAAGCCCAAAATTTACGAAGGGTAATTTGTTGTGAACGGTCACTTTTATGTGGTAATATAATCTATGGTTTCCTGTTCGTGGGAGGAGGTAAGGAATGAATCGAATCTTCCGAAATACAATATTCTATTTATTAATATTCCTTGTCGTAGTTGGTGTTGTTAGTTTCTTTAACGGAACGAACAACGAAACAAACGAACTGACTTACGGTGAGTTTCAAGATGCTTTACAGGGTGGAGAAGTTTCAGAACTGACTATCCAGCCGGATGGCGGCGTTTTTGCAGTCCAGGGTAAGATGGAAGGCGCTGCAGAAAACGAAATCTTTGTAACGAATATCCCTAATAACGACCGTGCTCTGGATGCGGTGCTTGATGCAGCCGAGCAGGCAGACGTAACGGTAAAACAAGCCGAAGAGCAAAGCGGATGGATCACATTTTTCACATCCATCATTCCATTTGTAATTATATTTATTTTGTTTTTCTTCCTTTTAAACCAGGCTCAGGGCGGCGGCGGCCGTGTGATGAACTTTGGTAAAAGTAAGGCGAAACTTTTTAACGAGGAAAAGAAAAAAGTTAGCTTTAAAGATGTTGCAGGTGCAGATGAAGAAAAGCAAGAGTTAGTTGAAGTTGTCGAGTTTTTGAAAGACCCGAGAAAATTCTCGGCTCTTGGAGCACGAATTCCAAAGGGTGTCCTTCTTGTAGGACCTCCGGGTACAGGTAAAACGTTGCTTGCAAGAGCGGTTGCAGGTGAAGCGGGAGTTCCGTTCTTCTCGATTTCCGGTTCAGACTTTGTAGAGATGTTTGTCGGTGTCGGTGCGTCCCGTGTGCGTGACCTGTTTGAAAATGCTAAGAAAAATTCACCATGTATCATCTTTATCGATGAGATCGATGCAGTTGGACGCCAGCGTGGCGCGGGTCTTGGCGGCGGCCATGATGAGCGTGAACAAACGCTGAACCAGTTGCTCGTTGAAATGGATGGATTCAGTGCAAATGAAGGAATCATCATCATTGCAGCGACAAACCGTCCTGATATTCTAGACCCTGCATTATTGAGACCTGGTCGTTTCGACCGTCAAATTACAGTTAACAGACCTGATGTTAAAGGTCGTGAAGCAGTTCTTAAAGTTCATGCCCGCAATAAACCGTTAAGTGAAACGGTCGATCTTAAAACAATCGCGATGCGTACTCCTGGATTCTCTGGAGCAGACCTTGAGAACCTGCTGAACGAAGCTGCACTTGTGGCAGCAAGGCATAATAAGAAGAAAATCGATATGGAAGATATTGATGAAGCAACAGACCGAGTTATTGCTGGTCCAGCTAAAAAGAGCCGTGTTATTTCTAAAAAAGAAAGAAACATCGTTGCTTATCACGAAGCAGGCCATACAGTAATTGGGCTTGTACTCGATAATGCCGATGTGGTCCACAAGGTAACGATTGTTCCCCGCGGACAGGCCGGCGGATATGCCGTAACGCTTCCTAAAGAAGACCGCTATTTAATGACGAAACCTGAATTGATCGATAAAATTATCGGATTGCTTGGGGGACGTGTTGCTGAGGAAATCACCTTTGGTGAAGCGAGTACTGGAGCAAGCAATGACTTCCAGCGTGCAACGGGAATTGCCCGGAGCATGGTCACAGAATATGGTATGAGTGAAAAGCTTGGACCAATGCAGTTTGGTTCCAGCCAAAGTGGAAACGTCTTCCTTGGACGCGACATTCAGAATGATCAAAACTACAGTGATGCCATTGCACACGAAATTGATCTAGAAGTTCAAAATATCGTGAAGCAAGCTTACGAGCGCTGTAAGAAAATTCTTCTTGAAAATAATGAACAGCTTAACCTTATCGCTGAAACATTAAAAACAGAAGAAACGCTCGATGCTGCGCAGATCCGTTCCCTTTACGACAAAGGAAAGCTTCCTGAACGCCCTT
This sequence comes from Exobacillus caeni, assembly GCF_005747095.1. Lineage (GTDB taxonomy): Bacteria > Bacillota > Bacilli > Bacillales > Guptibacillaceae > Exobacillus > Exobacillus caeni. Next base: position 11,318 of record NZ_SWLG01000033.1, read on the forward strand.
ATGTTTCAAATGAATCTGAAGCAAAAGATGAGGACGTAAAAGTTAATATTAACTCCAAGGAAGAAGATGACGTAGAGGATAAAGAAATATAATGAAACAAAGCAGGGTGCCTAAAGGGCGCCCTGTTTTTATGTCTCATGGCAAATGCGATAAAGAAATGCCATTATGATATACTTATGAAGGCTGAATAGCTCTGCAAGCTATTCTTAACTACAAAACATAATTAATTAAACAATAAATGTGGTGAAAATATGATTTTTGTGTTGGATGTAGGGAATACCAATATTATGTTAGGTGTTTATGAAGGCGAAGAGCTAAAGCATCACTGGCGAATCGGTACAAGTAAAAAGAAAACCGAAGATGAATATGCGATGGTCATTAAAGGCCTGTTTTCCCATGTCGGTATCCAGTTGTCTGATATTAAAGGAATTATTATTTCTTCTGTTGTACCCCCGATCATGTTTATGCTAGAACGCATGTGCGAAAAGTATTTTAACCAAAAGCCGCTCATAATCGGCCCTGGAATTAAAACTGGCTTAAATATAAAATATGAGAATCCGAGAGAGGTCGGAGCGGACCGGATTGTTAACGCTGTAGCCGGGATTCACTTATATGGGGGCCCGCTTATCATTGTCGATTTTGGAACTGCTACGACATACTGCTATATTGATGAGCAAAATCAGTATATGGGAGGGGCGATAGCTCCGGGGATTAATATTTCAACAGAGGCCCTGTATACCCATGCCGCAAAGCTGCCCAGGATAGAAATAGCAAAGCCCGCCGACATAGTCGGGAAAAACACTGTGATGGCAATGCAAAGCGGAGCGTTATTCGGATATGTTGGACAGGTTGAAGGGATTGTAAGGAGAATGAAAGAAAAGTCTGTTAAAAAGCCGATGGTTATCGCTACAGGTGGGCTAGCGCCTTTAATAGCAGAAGAATGTAAGCTAATCGACAGCGTTGTTCCTTTTCTTACGTTAAAAGGCCTTCAGCTTATCTATGAAAAGAATCAAAAAGGCTAAACGCAAATCGAAACAGCGGTTTGCGTTTTTTTTACAACACTACCCAGTGATAGGTAGTGAGCTTATTAAAAGTCAGAAATAAAAATGCATGATACTATTTAAACATAGCGTTTTTAACGTTATTCATAGTTATTGCAAGCTGTATGTTTAGATTGACAGGAAGAGCTAAAATAAGTGACTGTTCGATAGAGGAGTGTAACTATAATGAATGATTATTTAATAAAAGCCCTTGCTTTTGACGGAAATGTCCGGGCTTATGCCCTTCGAACAACGGAGATGGTAAGTGAAGCGCAGAGAAGGCAGGATACCTGGCCGACTGCCTCAGCAGCATTAGGAAGAGCAATGACTGCTGCGACCATGATGGGTTCATCGTTAAAAGGGAATGAAAAAGTAACGGTGAAAATAGAAGGCGGCGGCCCGATCGGAGCGATTGTTGTTGATGCTAATGCAAAGGGGGAAACCCGGGGATATGTGACCAACCCTCACGTCCATTTTGACCTGAATGAACAGGGGAAACTGGATGTTGCAAGAGCGGTAGGTAAAAATGGGTTCCTTTCCGTTGTAAAGGATCTAGGAATGAGAGAAAATTTTACAGGACAGGTGCCGATTGTATCAGGAGAACTTGGAGATGATTTTACGTATTATTACGTATCCTCTGAACAAGTACCATCTTCCGTTGGGGTGGGAGTGCTTGTTAATCCGGACAACTCTATTCTCGCGGCAGGAGGATTTATGATCCAGCTTCTTCCGAATGCTCCGGAAGAAACGATCCAATTCCTGGAAAAGAGAATCCAGGCTGTCCCGCCAATTTCCAAATTGATCGAATCGAATCATACTCCAGAAGAAATCCTATATAAATTATTAGACGAAGAAAATGTGAAAATCCTTGATAAAATGCCGGTGAAGTTTGAATGTGGCTGTTCAAAAGAGCGTTTTGCTGCTGGAATAATCGGACTTGGAAAAGAGGAGATCAAAGAAATCATTGAGGAAGATGAACAAGCGGAAACCCAGTGCCATTTTTGTAATGAAACATATCACTTTTCTAAAGAAGAGCTGGAAGATCTCTATGATCAAAGCTTCGGCGAAAAGTAACAAGCAGCTATTTGTTTGACTATTTTAACATTTCTTGTTATATTTTATTAAAACCAACAAAATCACTCGGAATTAGGGAGGCGGAAAAATGAAAGTAGGAAACTCCATCACAGATTTGATTGGAAACACGCCGATCGTAAAATTAAATCGAATGACCTCCGCAGAAGATGCTGATGTATATTTAAAACTTGAATTTATGAACCCGGGAAGCAGCGTTAAAGACCGTATCGCACTGGCGATGATTGAAGCCGCTGAAAAAGATGGGAACTTAAAGGCTGGAGATACAATCATTGAGCCGACCAGCGGAAATACAGGGATAGGCCTTGCTATGGTAGCTGCTGCAAAAGGATATCAAGCAGTCCTCGTTATGCCTGATACAATGAGCATGGAACGACGGAACCTTCTTCGTGCATATGGAGCAAAGCTCGTTCTGACACCTGGAGCAGAAGGAATGGGAGGAGCGATCCGTAAAGCCGAAGAGCTTGCAAAAGAGCATGGTTACTTTATGCCTCAACAGTTTAAAAATGAAGCAAATCCAGCCATTCACCGCAAGACGACAGGAAAAGAAATCATAGAGGAAATGGGAGACCAGTTGGATGCGTTTATTTCCGGAATCGGAACAGGGGGAACGATCACTGGTGCAGGCGAGGCTCTCCGCGAAAAATATGAGAATATTAAAATTGTGGCAGTAGAACCAACCGATTCTCCTGTTTTATCAGGAGGAAAACCAGGACCCCACAAGATTCAGGGAATAGGCGCGGGCTTTGTTCCTGACATCTTAAAAACGGACATATATGATGAAATCATTACAGTGAAAAATGAAGAAGCGTTTGAATATGCCCGTAAGGCAGCCCGCCAGGAAGGTATTCTTGGCGGAATCTCATCTGGTGCAGCGATTTATGCAGCGCTAAAAGTGGCAAAACAGCTTGGAAAAGGGAAAAAAGTGCTTGCGGTAATTCCTAGTAACGGAGAACGATATTTAAGTACTCCTTTATACCAGTTTGAGGAACAAGAATAAAAAAAACAGCCCGAGTGGCTGTTTTTTTTTTGTTGAACGGCAAGAAGCAGCCTATTCTATATTTCTACAGACGAAAAAAGGGTGAATTAGGAAGGCATCTTCATGTAAAATAGAAGATATAAGTTTTTAAAGCCTTCATGGCTTTATGACAGGAGTGAAAGCTTTGCAGCCGAGAACAAGCCACATGACTAACTTAAGAAAAGCCTATCATACGAAAATGACATTATCAGCCGATGAATGGTTTTTAAAATATAAGCAAATTTTCCGGGATAAACCATATCATTTCCTGCTTGAAAGTGCACGAGGCGGCAGGTATAGCATTTTCGGAATCCTTCCTTATGCAGTATTAAGCGGTAAGGGAAGCACGTTGACTGCCCTGACGGATACCGGTGTAGAAATGCAGGAAGGAAAGCTTCTTGACCTTGTGCAGGAATGGATGAAACCTTTTCATTCTGAAACAGAAAAAAAACTTCCTGATTTTCAGGGAGGTGCCATCGGTTATATTAATTATGACATTGCCAGACAAATCGAAGAGCTTCCTTCTTTTGCTGCAGATGACATCGCTATACCTGACTTGTATTTTGTTGTCTATGAAGATGTAGGTGTTTACGATCACCATTCTCAGGAATTATGGTTTATTTCCAATGTGGAAGAACACCGCAAAGCGGAAGCGATGAAACGTTTGGATTCTTACAAGGAAGAATGGTCGGGTACCTTTACCGAAGACTTTTCATGGACAGGGATTGAAGCAGAAGGAAAGCCAGCCAGCTTTTCCATGACAGAGGGTGAATTTGCGACTGCGGTGAAAAAGGTCAAAGAATACATTTCGAGTGGGGATGTTTTTCAGGTTAACCTTTCCCTTCGTGAATCAAGGCCGATTCATTCAGAGCCGTTTCATATCTATGAGAAGCTTCGGGAGCTTAATCCTTCTCCTTACATGGCGATGCTGCACACTCCTGATTTTGATATTGTAAGCGCATCTCCAGAACTGCTGATCAAAAAGAAGGGGAAAGAATTGAGCACCCGCCCAATTGCAGGCACTCGTTCAAGAGGACATAATGATGAGGAAGATAAGGCGCTAGCCAAAACATTAATCGAAAATGAAAAAGAGCAGGCTGAGCATGTTATGCTTGTCGATCTTGAACGGAATGACCTTGGACGGGTATGCAAGTTTGGTTCTGTAGAAGTGAATGAGTTTATGGTGATTGAAAAGTATTCACATGTCATGCATATCGTTTCGAATGTCAGGGGTGTACAGGAGGATGGAAAGGATGCTTTTGATGCGATAAAAGCTACCTTCCCTGGAGGCACAATTACCGGGGCACCGAAGATAAGGACGATGGAAATCATTGAAGAACTGGAACCGGTAAGAAGAAATCTTTATACAGGTTCAATCGGCTGGCTTGGATTTAATAGGGATATGGAGCTGAACATTGCGATTCGAACGATGATTATTAAGGATAAGGTGGCCCATGTTCAAGCTGGAGCTGGAATAGTCATTGATTCCAACCCGAGAGCTGAGTACAAGGAGTCGATGAAAAAGGCTAAAGCCTTATGGAAAGCAAAAGAGTTGAGTGAAGCAGAGATAAAGCAAACAGTGGAGAATAGATGAGGAGGAAGAAATAATGATTTTAATGATCGATAACTATGATTCTTTTACGTATAATCTTGTCCAATACCTTGGAGAAATGGGAGAACAACTGGTTGTAAAACGGAATGATCAAATTACCCTTGATGATATAGAAAAACTGAATCCGGCTTTTATCATGATTTCACCCGGACCGTGCAGCCCTGATGAAGCGGGGATCAGTATGGAGGTTATCCGCCGTTTTGCTGGGAAAATACCGATTTTCGGCGTGTGTCTTGGCCACCAATCGATTGCCCAGGTGTTTGGAGGAGAAGTGGTTCGGGCGGAACGCTTAATGCATGGCAAGACATCGGAAATGCATCATGACGGCAATACGATCTTTGAAGGAATTCCTTCTCCGTTTCCAGCCACAAGGTATCATTCCTTGATTGTTAAAAAGGAAACACTGCCGGATTGTTTTGAAGTTTCTGCATGGACTGCAGAGGGGGAGATTATGGCTGTACGGCATAAAAGCCTTCCGGTAGAAGGCGTGCAGTTCCACCCTGAATCTATCATGACAAACAGTGGTAAGCAGCTGTTAAAGAACTTTATTAGCCAATATAAAAAGGCAGACCCATGTACATCTGCATAAACGGCCGGGTTCTGAAAGAAGAAGAAGCGAAAATCTCTCCTTTTGACCATGGCTTCATGTATGGATTGGGCGTGTTTGAAACTTTTCGAGTTTATAACGGGCATCCGTTTTTATTTGACGACCATTTTGACCGCTTGCAGTCCTCTTTAGCTGCACTCAATATAAAGCTAAACGTGAATAAAGCCTCCGTGCTGCATGATATCAACGAGCTGTTAAAAGTAAATCAACTTAAGGATGCGTATGTAAGATTAAACGTTTCTGCAGGGGACAATGCAGTAGGGCTCACAGTGGAAAAGTATGAAAACCCCAACGTGATCATCTATATGAAGCCGATCGGGCAACCTGCACAGGTCGAAAAGAATGCAGTGATATTACAAATAAGGCGAAACACCCCGGAAGGGCCTCTTCGCTTAAAATCGCACCATTACTTAAATAATATTCTTGCCAAAAGAGAGGTTGGCCCTGATCCGTCTGTGGAAGGGATATTCTTGACTGATCAAGGACATGTTGCAGAAGGGATTGTATCGAATGTCTTCTGGGTTAAAGACGGTAAAGTCTTTACCCCTTCCCTTTCAACAGGAATTTTAAATGGCATAACAAGGCAGTTTATTATCGAATTATTGGCTTTTTTAAATATAAAAGTGGAAGTAGGACATTTTACAAAAGAACACTTGCTGGATTGTGACGAGGCGTTCGTTACAAATTCCATTCAGGAAGTAGTACCTGTTAAGAAACTGGAAGGAAAATCGCTTCCTGGAGCTGCAGGAGAAATAACTGATAAGTTGCATTCCTATTATGTAATTCAGCGGAACCGGTTATGGAGCCGAAAAAATATACAAGTTAGTGAAGTGGAGGTAGACAAATGACAGCCGTTATAGGAGAACAGCATAAACAATTTCCACTTGAAACAAACCTACGCGGACGTACTTATAATTGGAACTCAAAAACATGGGTTATGGGAATTTTGAATGTAACTCCTGACTCTTTTTCAGACGGCGGCCGTTTCAACTCGATTGAGAGAGCTGTGGAACACGCACGTCAGATGGTAGAAGAAGGAGCAGATATAATCGATGTAGGCGGCGAATCAACAAGGCCGGGAGCTAAAAAGGTTCCGCTCGATGAAGAACTAGAAAGAGTCATCCCTATTATTCAAGCTGTAAGACTGGCGGTAGATGTTCCGATTTCAATAGATACGTATAAAGCGGAAGTAGCAAAGCAAGCTGTAGAAGCGGGAGCCGATATTATTAACGATGTGTGGGGCGCAAAGGCTGACCCGCTGATGGCCGCGGTCGCTTCATCAAAGCAAGTTCCGATTATACTGATGCATAACAGGAAGGAAATCAATTATACAAGTCTAATCCCTGACATGATCAGTGATTTAAAAGAAAGTGTTGATCTTGTTAAAGATGCAGGTGTAAAGGACCACAACATTATCCTTGATCCTGGAATCGGGTTTGCAAAAACTTACGAGCAAAACCTTGAAGCGATGAGAAAGCTTGACCATATTACGGCGCTTGGGTACCCTGTACTGCTAGGAACATCCCGTAAATCATTAATCGCTAAGACGCTTGAACTGCCTCCTGAAGAACGAATGGAAGGAACAGGAGCTACCGTTTGTCTTGGTATCGAACGAGGGTGCCAGATCGTCCGGGTCCATGATGTAAAGCCTATTTTCAGAATGGCAAAAATGATGGATGCAATGCTGAAAGGTTAACTCTCTTTTTGGTCGGAAAGGAGTAAGATAATGGATAAAATTTATTTGAACGGAATGGGATTTTACGGTTACCATGGGGTTTTCCCCGAAGAAAATAAACTGGGCCAGCGTTTCTTTGTTGATCTTGTCCTGGAAACGGATCTTTCCCCGGCAAGCCAGACTGATGACTTAAACAAAACGGTTAACTATGCAGAAGCTTATAAAAAGACAAAAGAGATCGTAGAGGGAAAGCCTAAAAAGCTAGTTGAAACGGTTGCCGAGATGATCGCACAACAAATCCTCGATCAATTTTCGATTGTACAAGCGTGTACCGTAAAAGTAACGAAGCCAGATCCTCCGATTCCCGGCCACTACAAATCAGTCGCGATTGAAATGAAGAGATGCCGTGATGAATAGGGCGCTTCTATCGCTTGGTTCCAACATAGAAGACCGGGAGGCTTACCTTTATCATGCGCTGCAAGCATTGGAAAAGCAGGGGATAAGGATAACGGATGTTTCCTCCATCTATGAAACAGAGCCTGTAGGCTATACTGACCAGCATTCATTTTTAAATATGGTGACAGAAATTGAGACGTCTTTCACACCGCAGAAATTATTAGAAAAAACCCAGGAAATCGAGCAACTGCTTGGGAGGAAGAGAGAAGTCCGTTGGGGGCCAAGAACAATAGACCTTGACATTTTGCTATATAATCAAGAAAATATAGATTTGGAAGACTTAATAATTCCGCACCCTCGTATGACGGAACGTGGTTTTGTTATGATTCCTTTGAATGAGATTACTCCTAAAACAATTATTCCTACAACAAATAAACAAGTTAGATCATATTTAAGAGACTTAGAGGATAAAGAAGGTGTACATCTATGGAAGCAGAAGTGTACGGAAGGAGAATACGGGCTTTTCGAAAGCTGAAAGGCTATACGCAGGAAGGCCTTGCGAAGGAGCTTGGCGTTTCCGTTTCAGTATTGGGGGAAGTGGAGCGGGGCAATCGAATCCCGACTACTGATTTCTTGAAATCAGTTGCAAAGCAGCTTAGTGTTACATTTGATGAATTGGTCCCGTTAGAAGTGAAAAAATAATAGGGGATAAAAGGTGAGCAGCATGTAGAAAATTGGCGATAGTACTTTAAAGGGCCTTGTTGCCTTATCCTATGGCCGTTGAATGATTTTACAACAAAAGAGAGAATCGGAAATCTTTCTACATACATTTGTTGAAGAACTGGAAGCTAATAAACAGGCAGTTTGACAATGCTTCCCTGCTAACCTATAATACCTCTAAGGATTAGCCTTTAGACTGCCAGTAACCATACTGGCAGTTTTTCTTCATCACTTTAACTTCCTGATTCTTTCCGGTAGATACTTTAATTTCTTATAAGAAGAATAATGTATAAAGTTTGGGATGATTTTTAAGGAAATAAATTGTTTGAAGAATGGGTCTATAGTGCTGAAGGAAAACTGCAACCTACATAATAGACCCAAATGTAAAAAAGTAAAAACTTCTAGTTCCTGCAGATAATCAAGATTAAAATATACAGCCTAAGAGCCTTTCGTGCGATTTGCCAACAGGCACCCTTTCATATAAAGTTAAAACGTTAAAAACAGAACGAAAAATCAGGAGTGATAATGATGAGTCAAGAACAAGAATTGAATGATCTTCTCCGAGTTAGAAGGGAAAAACTATCCGAACTCAGAGAAAACAATATCGACCCTTTTGGTAAACGGTTTGACCGTTCTCATACAGCACGCACAATGAAGGAAGAATTTGATTCATTTTCTAAAGAAGAGCTTTCTGAGAAAAATGAACATGTAACCATAGCTGGCCGCATTATGACAAAGCGTGGGAAAGGAAAAGCCGGCTTTGCACATATTCAGGATTTAACAGGCCAGGTTCAAATGTATGTACGCAAAGATACAGTTGGAGAAGAACAGTATGAACTTTTTGATTCACTGGATATAGGGGATATCGTAGGTGTGACAGGCATTGCATTCAAAACGAAAGTGGGGGAACTATCTGTTAAAGCAACAGATCTAACTCTTCTATCAAAGTCCCTTCGTCCTCTACCGGATAAGTTCCATGGCTTGAAAGATGTGGAGCAGCGCTATCGCCAGCGTTATCTTGATCTTATAATGAGTCCGGAATCAAAAGAAACCTTTATTGCCAGAAGCCGTATTATCCAATCGATGAGACGCTACCTGGATAGCCAGGGATTCCTTGAAGTGGAGACCCCTATGATGCATTCCATTCCTGGCGGGGCTTCAGCTCGTCCGTTTATTACACATCATAACGCTCTTGATATGGAACTTTACATGAGAATTGCGATTGAACTCCATTTAAAACGTTTAATTGTTGGCGGGCTTGAAAAAGTATATGAAATTGGCCGAGTATTCCGTAACGAAGGTGTATCTACTCGTCATAATCCTGAGTTTACCATGCTGGAACTTTATGAAGCATATGCTGATTATAAAGATGTGATGTCACTTACTGAAAACTTAATCGCTCACATCGCGGAAGAAGTAACGGGTTCAACAACAGTCATGTATGGTGATCAGGAAGTAAATCTTAAGCCAGAATGGACTCGACTTCATATGGTGGATGCCATTAAAGAACAAACGGGTGTAGACTTTTGGAAACAGATGTCTGATGACGATGCTCGCAGTCTGGCCAAAGAACATGGTGTTGAAATAAAAGACACAATGACATATGGACACATTGTAAATGAGTTCTTTGAGCAAAAGGTTGAAGAGACTCTTATTCAACCGACATTTATTTACGGGCATCCAGTGGAAATTTCGCCTCTTGCTAAGAAAAATGAAGAAGATCCTCGTTTCACTGATCGTTTTGAATTATTTATTGTCGCACGTGAGCATGCAAATGCCTTTTCTGAGTTAAATGATCCTATTGATCAAAGGCAACGTTTTGAAGCACAGCTTCAGGAAAGAGCGGAAGGAAACGATGAAGCTCATATGATGGACAATGACTTTATAGAAGCATTAGAGTACGGGATGGCTCCAACAGGAGGGCTTGGTATCGGTATCGATCGCCTTGTTATGCTATTAACAAACGCTCCTTCTATCCGAGATGTATTACTATTCCCGCAAATGAGAAATGCCGAAAGATAAGACCTGCGCTTAGCGCAGGTTTTTTTGCTTTTAATATGTTGCGTTTCGTAAGAAACCATGGTATATTATTAAACGCCGCTTCAAATGGCCCGAGAAAAAAATGTTGACTTGCTTCATTACAATTGATATATTTATTGAGTCGCAAATAATGAACATATCATCCGAAGACAAGTTGACTTCTACGAAGTGAAGTTATATAATCGTTTTCGATGCCGAGGTAACAGAGATGTTAGTGCGGGGCGAAAAATTTCTTTGAAAGTTGTTGACTTCTGCGAAATAGGATGATATACTTGATCTTGTCGCTGAAAACGACAACGCGCATAAAGGATTACTGGCTGAAGGTCATCACATCCTGTGCGTCGTAGTTCTTTGAAAACTGAACAAAACGCCAAGCGAATTAAGCTTTAAAGCAAGCTAGATTGAACTTATCTTATCGGAGAGTTTGATCCTGGCTCAGGACGAACGCTGGCGGCGTGCCTAATACATGCAAGTCGAGCGAAGAGATGGGAGCTTGCTCCCTGATCTT
>NZ_SWLG01000034.1 GCF_005747095.1 Exobacillus caeni
GAGAAGCAAGGAGGTCGAGGAAGCAAAGGGAGAGAGGCCCAAAGCAACTGATCGTTGTGAGGACCGAACGAGCGAAGCTGACGAAGAGATCCGTAGCTTATCTCGGCCCGACGCCGAAGACGGAAGTTAAGCTCGAGCGCCGATGGTAATTGGGGGATCTCCCCCTGTAAGAGTAGGACGTCGCCGGGCGAGTGGAAGAACAGCTGAGGGAGCTGTTCTTTTTTGTATAGCAAAACATTATAGGTCATCTGATCCCTTATTTCATCTAAAAGAGGGGATCCGAAGTTATTTGAGGTCATCTGTTCCGCTATTTCCCTCAATTTCCCCCGTTCCCACTCCAATTTCAGTGAATAGAGGAACAGATGACCTATAAAAATTTAAAAAGCTTGTTTTTATCAAAATAAGGAACCATATGACCTATAAATCCTTCTACTAGTTTACCAGGCATCATCTTCCTATAAAATCTCCCCAAATCCGGCTTTGCTTCCATCCATTCAGCGAAGACTTCAATGGTAAAAGGAAGAACAGCATCCACTGTTCTTTTTAACTTGCTCCATATAAATACATATCCTCCAGGGCTCCAGTAAATATTACATACGAGCAAAGACTGGAGGACTGCTATGAAAAAGAACTTACTACTTATGTTGTCGACTCTAATGATGTTTTTCGCAACCACCCTTCCTGCAAACGCATCTAATCCTGGCGACATTAAAGCTGCTTTTATTCGAAACGGAAATGTATGGACGTATATAAACAGTAAGGAAAAGCAAATCACAACTTCAGGGAAGGTGATCGGTTCTCCTCAATGGTCGTTCGATGGAGAATGGTTCTTATACCAGCAAGAAGCTCCTTCAATCTATTCGCCTGGCGACACGCAATCAGAAATATGGGCTTATCAAATTGGAACAGGAAAGAATATTAAAGTTTTTGACGATGGCTTTTCACCGAAATGGGCACCCGACCAAAACATAGTCGCTTTCCAGGATAGAGGCATACTAAACATTTCTGACCTAAAACGTTTTAGTAACGTTGCTGCTGGTGTATTCACATATAGCTGGCTTCCAGATAAAAAAGGTTTTTTACTGTCGTCTCAAGCAGAATTGCTTCCAGATGGCTGGACGAACCCAAAGTTATATAAGAAAAAACTTACCAGCAAAATAGAAGAGCAATCCATGTTTAACGGAGTAGAACCATTTTTCATAATACCAAAAGAAGTCGGAATCGGTAACAAAAAGATCAACTCGATCTATGCCGATGGATTTAAATTTTCGCCCAGTAACAAATGGATCTCTTTTATTGTCTCGCCAACCGCTTCCCTCGCGATGGATAGTAATATGCTGTGCGTACTTTCATCTGATGGAAAAAGGTTCGAAGTACTGGATGAAGTCATCAGGGGAGTCGGAGGGCCAAACTGGGCACCCACAAGAGATATACTAGCCTACATTTCAGGTGGAGGGAGAATCGTTTTTGGTTTTAAAGATAAAAAGCTGAAAATACGTGAGTTTCCTGTTTCGGGTTCTCTCACTCCGACAAGCTATATGGAACTTGATTTTACCTGGATTGATAATCATACACTCATCACGTCCAGAGCTAGAGAAAAGGAATGGTCTAATGACTTTACAAAGCACCCTTTACCTTCCCTTTATTCCATAAAAATAGACAACACCAGGCAGACGAGAATAACAGCTCCTCCAAAAGGGGTTGGCGATTATTCCCCTCAGTATCTTTCTAAAATCGAAAAAATAATCTGGCTAAGAGGCAAGTCCATTACTGATTCCCATAAAAGTGCCTGGATTTCTGACAGAGAAGGTGGAGATGCAAAACAATTGCTAGCAGATGTTGATAAGATTTCTTTCTATAGGGATTCACAATGATAGTCACGAGCACATTTTGGCTTTCAATGTGAACAGGCATAGGTCTAGTCTCATAAAATAACGTATCATTGACAAACAAAGGGTGTTCAATATGCCGGTGTTTAATAACATCTTTAATTCAAAGATCAATAACGTAACAAATAACGGATCGATTATATATGGAAACGGATTTAACAATAGCCATACGGCAAACACAAAAGCGGTTGGTTCCAATACGACTCTGGGAGACTTTTCTCCAGCGAATGGTCTTACGAATAATAACTATATTGACCCGGATATTAGCGATCAGGGCCAACTTGCGAACCCAGCGAATGGTGTGGTACCACAGTTTTAAAAGCAGTGAACAAGGGATTTCCCCTGGTTTTTGTTTCCGTATAGGAAAGACTATAGCAAGGGAGAATGCTCGAAGTCGTTGAAAAATTTAAGAATATAGCCAAGCGCAACTACGCCTCCGTTCATCTAAAAGCTTGCCGATCAGTCGGCGAGTTTTCTTTTTTCCAATATATTAGGCATTAGCACATAGCTGGGCAACTGCACATAGGATACTGTATCATTTCACATTAAAGGGTGATTGGATGCCTGTTATTAACAATATTTTCAACATTAAAGTAAACAGTATTGCCAATAACGGATCGATCAGCTTTGGTAACACTTATCACAGTAACCATACGGCAAACTCTAAGCTTCAAGGTGCCAATACGTCAGTCGGGGATTTTGCACCTGCTAATTCGATGGCAAGTAACAACGCGTTCGATCCGGATGTTACAGATATGGCTGAGGTAGGAAACGTTGGAACTCAAAATGGTGCAGCGATATAAGGAGAAACAAAATGAAGATATCCATTGTTAATATAAATATAAACTCCATTACATGTAACGGCTCCTTAAATGTTGGAAAAACAATCATATCGAAACCGAAAACGATTCTTGAAAAAAGCGAAAAGCCAACCGAAAAATATAACAATAAGAAAACAAAAGAGGCCAGTTAACAATAACTGGCCTTCTAATCTTTATCCTCAAGGTTTTTAATCTGTATTCTGTTATCTTTTTCCTGAGACTCGACTAGCCTGTGCAGATGGACCATGAGCACGCCTTTTTTATAGGTGGCATCGATCGGTTTGTCACGGACAGGAAACGGAAGCTCTACAATTCTTTCAAAGTTGCCCTGGTGTATTTCTTCCTGGATGACCCGGAACCCTTTGAAAGAGAATCGTGTTTTTCCTCTGATTTTCAACGTTCGATAATGTACATAAAGATCGACGTCATTGATGTTTGATAGACCGGGAACGTTGATCAGACAAAGGAGTTCATTTCCGGATTCATACAAGTTCACGAGTGGGCCATTGCCAGCGAACATATCCTGGAATTCATTCCAGAAGTCGTTTCCCATGAACTTATTCATGTTTTTTTTCCAGTCATGGAATTTGTTCCATTGTTCCATGAATTTCCCCCCCTAAAAGTAGTCAGAAGCCTAATTTAGTATATGAGTAATAATATTAACTGTGTCTTCTCTCATATAAATGATATGAGAAGGGAGGTTCGTTTCATGAAGCAGACTATCTATGAAATGATTGCAGACTTGCAAAAGAGATTGAAGCAAGTTGAAGAAGAAAACGATAAGCTGAAAAGTGAAATTCAAAACATAAAGCCAATCGTAATCGAGAATATAAATTATAAAATTCAGGAATTAAATGTTAAAGAATTGAGCGGAACGTTAAATATAGGAATGTCGGGAGAATTAGACCCGGAAAATTTAGGTTCTCTGTTTGATGGAGAAGAAGAATCTTCTGAAGCGGCCTCTCCTGAAGCGAACGATGAACAAGAGTAAAGTGGTTTTTCTTTGCATAAGGTTAATATTGTGCTAAGTTCGTATGGAAACATTTTGATTTTGGACATGCTAGGAGGCAATATAGAATGTTGGAAAATGGTTTTGTGATGGTTTCTATTATTTTACTGATCAACATCGTTTACGTTTCTTTCTTTACGATCAGAATGATTTTAACATTGAAGGGCCAGAGGTATTTAGCCGCTTTTATTAGTATGATCGAGGTTGTCATTTACGTTATAGGGCTAGGGCTGGTATTAGATAATTTAAATGAGATACAAAATTTGATCGCCTATGCGGTAGGTTATGGTCTCGGTGTTATTGTAGGTATGAAAATTGAAGAAAAACTTGCATTGGGGTATATTACTGTAAACGCCATTACTACCAGGCTTGAAGCTGGTATTCCTAATAAGCTCAGAGAGAAAGGGTACGGTGTGACGAACTATCTTGCACATGGCCGAGAAGGCGAGCGCATGGTGATGCAAATATTGACTTCCAGAAAGTCTGAGCGAAACCTGTATGACGCCATTCAAGAATTAGATCCGAAAGCATTCGTTATTTCCTATGAACCGCGAACCTTCCAGGGAGGATTCTGGGTTAAAACAATACGGAGGTAATTATGGATAAAAAGCCAAAGAAGAAAAAGTTTGAGGTGCAGCCAGGCGAATCGCTGTCTGACTGTTTGAAACGAATGGATGAAGAGGGCTATCTGCCGGTGAGGCGAAGGGAAGAACCTGTCTTTATCGAATCAAAGGATAAAAGTAAAAAGTATGAGCATCACGAACAACGAATTGTTTTTGAAGGGAAATTAAAATAAAACACGAACGTTGAATCGGACAATATTGGTATTGTTCGATTTTTGATTGACAAAGAGTAAGCTGACTTGTTACTATGAAGGTGGAAAAAGGATATACGACCTCATATAATCATGGGAATATGGCCCAGAAGTTTCTACCTGATGACCGAGAATCGTCAGACTATGAGGGTGCATGCCACGTGTTCTTCTATGAGTGACAGGAGAGCATTGTCTATGGATGAAGTGTGCCCAGGTAGAAGCTTTCCCGGCGGTCGGGAGGGAACTATCTGGGTTTTTTATGTGAGAAAAGCGGTCGCTTTGTGGCCTCATTTTAAACTATAAAAATTAGAATCTATTTAAAGATAAAACGGAGGAGGAACGCTTGTGAATCCATTGGTTGGTGTGATTATGGGCAGTACTTCTGATTGGGATACGATGAAACATGCGTGTGATGTTCTTGATGAGCTGGAGGTTCCTTATGAAAAGAAAGTGGTTTCTGCGCATAGAACGCCTGACTTGATGTTTCAATATGCAGAAGAGGCGAAGGATAGAGGGGTAAAGGTGATTATTGCCGGAGCTGGTGGAGCAGCCCATCTACCGGGGATGGTTGCGGCAAAAACTATTTTACCGGTGATCGGAGTTCCGGTACAATCTAGAACATTAAACGGACTCGATTCATTGCTTTCAATCGTCCAAATGCCAGGAGGAGTTCCTGTTGCAACAGTCGCAATCGGTAGAGCGGGTGCGACGAACGCAGGACTGTTGGCAGCGCAGATTCTTGGGACAGAACGTTCAGATGTTGCGGAAAGATTGGAAGCACGCAGGGAAAGAGTGAAGCAAAAGGTTTTAGAAAGTGGTGAGTCACTATGAGTAAAACGATTTTGCCAGGAAAAACGATCGGTATTCTTGGAGGAGGCCAACTGGGTAGGATGATGGCACTGAAAGCCAGGGAGATGGGTTATCGAATTACGGTTCTCGAACCGAAAAGTGATTCTCCATGCGGACAGGTTTCCGATCATGAAGTGATTTCTCCATACGATGATAGAGAAGGTGCAAAAGAGCTAGCAGAACGCTCTGATGTCATCACATATGAATTTGAAAACATTACGCATGAAACAGCAGAATGGTTAAAGGAAAACGCCTATCTTCCCCAGGGAAGCAAGCTGCTGCAGGTGACGCAGGACCGCAAGTTTGAAAAAAATGCGATCCTTGAAGCGGGTGTAGAAGTTGCGCCGTTCAGAGAGGTGAATTCGATAGAAGACCTTGAAAACAGCCTGAAGGAGCTTGGGACTCCTGCTGTATTGAAAACGCGCCGCGGAGGATACGACGGCAAAGGGCAGGTTGTCATCAAATCTGACGAAGACATGCAAGCAGCGAGGGAACTCAGCGAGAAAGCAGCATGCATCCTTGAAAAGTGGGTGCCGTTTGAAAAGGAAATCTCGGTAATCGTAACAAGAAGCACGACAGGGGAAATAACAACGTTCCCGGTTGGGGAAAATATCCATGTGGATAATATTCTTCATCAAACGATTGTACCTGCAAGAGTCGGAAGCCAGGTGATCGAACAGGCGGAAGGCATTGCGATCAAGCTAGCAAAAGCGTTTGAAATGATTGGGACGCTTGCGGTGGAGATGTTTCTTACGGAAGATGGAAGCATCTATGTAAATGAATTGGCTCCAAGACCCCATAACTCCGGCCATTATACGATGGAGGCCTGTGAAACATCCCAGTTTGAACAGCATGTTCGCGCTGTTTGCGGGTTGCCTCTTGGCAGCACAGAACTCTTGAAGCCAGTTGTGATGGTGAACATACTTGGCGAGCATCTGGAGAGTGTACTGGAAAAAATTCAAGCATTAGAAGGCAGCAAACTCCACTTATACGGAAAAGATGAAGCAAAACCGAAACGGAAAATGGGACACATTAATGTCTTAGCACCAACCGTTGAAGAAGCGTTGGAGAAAATAAATCAGTTGAAGATCTGGCAGACAAACGAACAGGGGGAATTAGTGTGATCGAACGATATACAAGACCCGAAATGGGAGCGATTTGGACAGAGGAAAATCGCTTTAAAGCATGGCTCGAGGTAGAGATTTTAGCATGTGAAGCATGGGCGGAGCTTGGCATTATCCCAAAGGAAGATGTAATGAAAATCCGTGAGAACGCGTCTTTTGACGTTAATCGCATTCATGAGATCGAAGAGGAAACACGCCATGATGTGGTCGCTTTTACAAGAGCAGTTTCCGAAACGCTTGGTGAAGAGCGCAAATGGGTTCATTATGGATTAACTTCAACAGATGTAGTGGATACAGCCCTTTCTTATCAATTGAAGCAGGCGAATGAAATCTTGCTAAAAGACATTGAAAATTTTATCGAAGTCCTGAAAGAAAAAGCGCAGGAACATAAATACACCGTTATGATGGGAAGAACACATGGCGTACATGCCGAACCAACGACATTTGGCTTAAAGATGGCCCTCTGGTATGAAGAAATGAAGCGTAATTTAGAACGTTTTAAGCATGCGGCAGAGACGGTCAACGCTGGTAAGCTTTCCGGGGCTGTTGGAACTTACGCGAACATCGATCCTTTTATCGAGCAGTACGTATGCGAAAAACTCGGGCTGAAGCCATCACCGATCTCAACACAGACACTTCAGCGTGACCGACATGCACATTATATGTCTACACTGGCTTTGATCGCTTCTTCTATCGAAAAGTTTGCGGTAGAAATTCGCGGTCTTCAAAAAAGTGAAACGCGAGAAGTAGAAGAATTCTTTGCAAAAGGTCAAAAAGGGTCTTCTGCAATGCCTCATAAACGCAACCCGATCGGATCAGAAAATATGACAGGTATGGCGAGAGTGATCCGTGGCCATATGCTTACCGCTTATGAGAATGTGCCGCTATGGCATGAACGTGATATTTCCCATTCATCTGCTGAAAGAATCATTCTTCCGGATGCTACGATCGCGCTAAATTACATGCTTAACCGCTTTTCCAATATCGTGAAAAAATTAACGGTATTCCCGGAAAACATGAAGCGCAACATGACAAGAACTTACGGATTGATCTATTCCCAGCGCGTTCTTCTAACTTTGATCGATAAAGGCATGACACGTGAGGAAGCTTACGATATCGTCCAGCCAAAAGCGATGGAGGCTTGGGAAAAAGGCATCCAGTTCAAGGAACTTGTAAAGGCAGAACCTGAGATAAAAGCAAAGCTTTCTGACGAGGAAATCGATGAGTGCTTTAACTACGAATACCATTTAAAGCCGGTCGATATGATTTTTGAACGTCTTGGATTGTAAGAAAAAGGGCGGGTACATCCTGCTCTAAGTTGATTTTTCAGAATAGCGTTCCTTTCACCAATCTTCTGTAAATAAGTCGAGACCACTCACCGGGAGGGTAATAGGATGGAGAAACAAGCACTTTTGTACGAAGGAAAAGCAAAGAAAATCTATTCCACTGATGACCAGGAGATCGTGTGGGTGGAATATAAAGACAGCGCTACGGCTTTTAACGGGGAGAAGAAGGCAACCATTGCCGGAAAGGGGCGCTTAAATAATGAGATCACAAGCCTTTTGTTTGAAAAGCTGACAAAGGCCGGAGTGGAAAATCACTTTATAAAGCGCCTTTCAGAAACGGAACAGCTCGTGAAGCGCGTCAGCATTATTCCACTTGAAGTAGTGGTTCGAAATGTTGCGGCAGGAAGCTTTTCAAAACGCACTGGAATGCCTGAAGGGCAGCAGCTGCACAAGCCGATCGTCGAGTTTTATTATAAAAACGATGACCTTGGCGACCCGCTTTTGATTACCGACCACATCTTGGAACTAAGAATTGCAACGACCGAACAGATCGAAGTGTTGAAGCAAAAGGCGCTCAAGGTTAATGAAGTTCTTTTAAATTATTTTAATGATAAGAATATCCGTTTAGTAGATCTTAAGCTGGAGTTTGGCATCACGGAAAATAAAGAGCTTGTACTGGCTGATGAAATTTCGCCGGATACATGCCGTCTCTGGGACAAGGACACGAATGAAAAGTTCGATAAAGATGTGTTCAGAAGAGATATTGGCGATTTGAATACAGCGTATGAAGAGATTTTAAAACGATTAGGGGGATCAGCATGTACAAAGTAAAAGTTTATGTGACGTTAAAAGAAAGTGTTCTAGATCCGCAGGGGAACGCAGTGAAAAACTCGCTTCACAGCCTTTCATACAACGAAGTAGAAGAGGTTCGCATCGGTAAATATATGGAACTGACAATCGGCGGTTCAACAGAAAACGTCGAAAAGCGTATCGAAGAAATGTGTGAACGCCTTCTTGCTAACACTGTAATAGAAGATTATCGCTATGAAATCGAGGAGGTCGTTTCCCAGTGAAATTTGCGGTAATAGTCTTTCCAGGCTCTAACTGTGACGTAGATATGTACCATGCGATCGCGGACGAACTCGGGGAAGAAGCGAGCTATGTCCGGTTCGATGAAACAAGCTTAGAAGGGTTTGACGCAGTATTGCTGCCGGGGGGATTCTCTTATGGCGACTATCTTCGCAGTGGTGCGATCGCAAGGTTCGCTCCGATTATGAAGGAGGTTATCAAAGCTGCAGAAGCGGGAAAACCAGTCCTCGGAGTATGTAACGGTTTCCAGATCCTGCTCGAAGCAGGCCTTTTACCTGGAGCGATGAAACGAAATGACAGGCTCAAATTCATGTGCCGCCCTGTAGAACTGATCGTGGAGAATAACCAAACGCTGTTTACGAACGGATATGAAAAGAACGAGGTTATTACCGTTCCAATCGCACATGGTGAAGGAAACTACTATTGTGACGAAAAAACGTTAAAAGAGTTAGAAGAGAGCAATAGAATCGCGTTCCGTTATCAAAGCAATCCGAACGGATCTGTAGCGGATATCGCCGGCATCACAAACAAAGAGGGCAATGTTCTTGGAATGATGCCCCACCCTGAACGAGCGGTCGATCGGCTGCTTGGAAGCAATGACGGACTGAAATTATTCAAATCGATTCTTCATAACTGGAGGGAAGCATATGTCACTCAAGCTTGAACCAAATTCCGAACAAATTAAAACAGAAAAGCTTTATACACAGATGGGATTAAGTGACGAGGAATTTGCGCTTGTTGAATCTATTCTGGGGAGAACTCCCAACTATACGGAGACAGGCTTGTTTTCGGTTATGTGGTCAGAGCATTGCAGCTATAAAAACTCAAAGCCTGTCTTAAAAAAGTTCCCTGTCAGCGGAGAGCGCGTGCTTCAGGGACCAGGTGAAGGAGCCGGGATCGTAGACATCGGCGATAACCAGGCTGTTGTGTTCAAAATCGAAAGCCATAACCATCCGTCTGCTATCGAGCCTTACCAGGGAGCGGCAACAGGTGTCGGAGGGATTATCCGTGATGTATTCTCGATGGGTGCCCGTCCGATCGCATTGTTAAATTCCCTTCGTTTCGGAGAGCTGGCTTCTCCAAAAGTAAAGTACTTGTTTGAGGAAGTGGTAGCCGGGATCGCCGGTTACGGAAACTGTATCGGAATCCCTACAGTTGGCGGCGAAGTGCAATTCGATGCTTCCTATGAAGGGAATCCGCTTGTTAACGCGATGTGTGTTGGATTGATCGATCATGATGACATCCAGAAGGGCCTTGCTGCAGGTGCAGGAAACTCTGTGATGTATGTTGGGGCAAGTACAGGAAGAGACGGGATTCACGGTGCGACGTTCGCTTCAGAAGAACTGACAGATGAGTCTGAAAAAGACCGCCCGGCTGTACAGGTCGGCGATCCGTTCATGGAAAAGCTGTTGCTTGAAGCATGCCTTGAGCTCGTAAAATGCGATGCGCTTGTTGGAATCCAGGATATGGGAGCGGCAGGCCTTACTTCATCTTCAGCGGAAATGGCGAGCAAAGCCGGTATGGGAATCGAAATGAACCTGGACGAGGTTCCTCAGCGTGAGTCTGGCATGACCCCTTATGAGATGATGCTTTCTGAATCTCAGGAAAGAATGCTTGTGGTAGTGAAAAAAGGCAGAGAAGATGAAGTGAAAGAAATATTTGACCGCTGGGGCCTTCTTTCAAAGGTTGTCGGAAAAGTAACAGAAGATAAAACATTGCGCTTGCTTCATAAGGGCGAGGTTGTAGCAGAGGTTCCTGTCGATGCATTAGCAGAAGACGCACCGGTTTACCATCAGCCGTCAAAGGTGCCGGCTTACTATCTTGAGAATCAGGAAAAAGAAGCAGTGGTTCCGGAAGTAACGAACTATAAAGAGATGCTTTTAACGTTGTTATCACAGCCAACTATCGCGAGCAAAGAATGGGTATTCGACCAATATGATTACATGGTCAGGACAAACACGGTTGTTGCACCGGGGTCCGATGCTGCTGTGGTACGTGTACGCGGGACGAATAAAGCCCTTGCGATGACAACGGATTGTAACTCCCGCTATATTTATCTCGATCCTTTAGAAGGCGGTAAAATTGCGGTTGCTGAGGCGGCGCGTAACATCGTTTGCTCTGGCGGAGAGCCTTTAGCGATTACGGATTGCTTGAACTTCGGAAGCCCGGAAAAGCCAGAGATCTTCTGGCAGCTTGAAAAGGCGACAGATGGAATGAGTGAAGCATGTAGCATTTTGAGCACACCTGTTATCGGGGGAAATGTATCGCTTTATAACGAAACAAACGGCGGTGCTGTTTATCCGACTCCGGTTGTCGGCATGGTCGGCCTTGTTCATGAGACAGAGCACATCACAACACAGGTCTTTAAAGAAGAGGGAGATCTCGTTTATGTAATCGGCGAGACGAAGGAAGAGTTCGGCGGAAGCGAGCTTCAGAAAGTCATTGACGGAACATATTCCGGAAAAGCTCCTTCGATCGATATGGAAGTAGAAGCAAAGCGCCAGAAACAGCTTCTAAGCGCTATCCAGAACGGCCTTGTCGCATCAGCTCACGACGTTTCGGAAGGCGGGCTATCGGTAGCGGCTGCGGAATCCTTGATCGGAACCGGCCTCGGGGCGATGCTTACAACAAGCGGCAACAAAACAGCAGCATTGTTCAGTGAAACCCAGTCCCGTTTTCTTGTATCGGTAAAAAGAGCGAACAAAGAAAAGTTTGAACAACTGGTTGATGCAACATTGATCGGGGAAGTTACGGCAGAACCTGTGTTAACTATTGTGAATGAGGAAAATGAAAATGTGCTCCAGGCAACAGTGGAAGAATTGACCTCCGCCTGGAAAGGAGCGATTCCATGTTTGGTGAAATCAAAGGCTTAAACGAAGAATGCGGCGTATTCGGCATCTGGGGTCACCCGGATGCTGCCCAGATCACTTATTACGGGCTCCACAGCCTCCAGCATCGCGGCCAGGAAGGGGCAGGCATCGTAGTGTCTGATGGAGAACAGCTTTCTCATCACAAAGCGGTCGGACTTGTGAACGATGTGTTTGGAAAAGGGGAACTTGAACACTTGATAGGAAGTGGTGCGATCGGGCATGTTCGTTATTCGACGTCAGGCGGCGGTGGTTACGAGAATGTCCAGCCCCTTCTTTTCCGTTCGCAAGGCGGCGGTCTGGCACTTGCGCATAACGGCAACCTGGTTAACGCTAACGCCCTTAAACACCAGCTTGAAGGGCAGGGCAGCATTTTCCAGACGACGTCAGATTCGGAAGTTTTGGCGCACCTGATTAAAAGAAGCGGTTATTTCAGCCTTGAAGACAAAGTGAAAAACGCCTTAACAATGATCAAAGGCGCTTATGCGTTCTTGATCATGACAGAAAAACAGATGATGGTCGCGCTTGATCCACACGGCCTGCGCCCGTTATCACTCGGACGCCTGGACGACGCGTTTGTAGTTGCTTCTGAAACATGTGCGTTCGATATTGTCGGCGCTGAATATATCCGGGATGTTGAACCGGGGGAACTGTTGGTTATCGATGAAAACGGCCTTCGCTCAGAGCGTTTTTCTTCCTCCGTTTCAAGAGCGATCTGTAGTATGGAATATATTTATTTTTCAAGGCCAGACAGCAATATTGAAAATATCAACGTCCATACAGCAAGAAAGAGTCTTGGTAAAAAGCTTGCGCTTGAAGCACCGGTAGAAGCGGATATCGTAACCGGAGTGCCGGATTCCAGTACCTCTGCTGCGATCGGTTATGCGGAAGCATCAGGAATTCCTTATGAAATGGGACTGATTAAGAACCGCTATGTCGGGCGCACGTTTATCCAGCCTTCTCAGGAGATGAGGGAACGCGGCGTTAAGATGAAGCTATCTCCGGTCAGGGGAGTAGTAGAGGGCAAGAAGGTTGTTGTGATCGATGATTCGATTGTCCGCGGTACGACGAGCCGAAGAATCGTTAACATGCTTCGGGATGCCGGGGCTAAAGAGGTACATGTCCGTATCAGTTCACCTCCAATCGTCAGTCCTTGCTATTACGGCATCGATACATCAACGTCCGGAGAGTTGATCGCTTCCTCCCATAGTGTGGAAGAGATCCGCGAAGAAATCGGAGCAGATTCCCTTGCATATCTAAGTGTGGAGGGGATGCTTGAAGGGATCGGAAGAAATAGTAAAGACCAGAATTGCGGACAGTGCCTTGGCTGTTTTACAAGAAGCTATCCGACGGAAATTTACCCGGATACAGTTCATCCGTACGAAAAAGTTTAGCACGTTAAGGGGGATATCATGACACAGGCATATAAAAAAGCTGGCGTAGATATTGAAGCCGGGTACGAGGCTGTTGACCGTATCAAGCCGCATGTAAAAAGAACGATGCGTCCAGAAGTAATGGGAGGGATCGGCAGCTTCGGAGGGATGTTTGACCTTTCTCAGTTAAACATGAAGGAGCCGGTGCTCGTTTCTGGAACGGACGGCGTAGGAACGAAGCTTATGGTTGCGTTTTTAGCAGATAAACACGATACAATTGGAATTGATGCCGTTGCAATGTGTGTGAACGATATTGTGGCACAGGGAGCAGAGCCCCTCTATTTTCTTGATTATATCGCGACGGGAAAGCTTGCCCCTGAGCGGATCGAATCGATTGTAAAAGGGGTTGCGGAAGGATGTTCCATGGCCGGATGTGCGCTGATCGGCGGGGAAACTGCGGAAATGCCTGACATGTACAAGGAAGAGGAGTACGATCTTGCCGGTTTTACAGTAGGTGCTGCTGAGAAGTCTAAATTGATTACAGGCGAAAAGGTGAAGGCGGGGGATGTCCTGATCGGCCTTTCGTCGAACGGTCTTCACAGCAACGGCTTTTCATTAGTGCGTAAATTATTGTTAAAAGATGCAGGGCTTGATATTAATCAAACGTTTGATCAATTAGAGGCAACGCTTGGCGAGGAACTGCTAAAGCCTACGAGAATTTATGTCAAACCGGTGTTAGAAGCGGTTCGGTCGTTTGATGTCCACGGTATCGCCCACATAACCGGCGGAGGTTTCATCGAAAATATTCCTAGAATGCTTCCTGAAGGATTGATGGCCGAGATTGACAACGGTTCATGGCCGGTTCAACCGATTTTTACCATGCTTGAAGAAAAAGGCAAGCTTTCAAAGGCTGAAATGTTTTCAACGTTCAACATGGGGATAGGAATGGTGCTCGCCTTAAGTGCAGAAGAAGCAGTGCCAGCGATCAAACAATTAGAAGCTAACGGTGAAAATGCCTATATCATCGGCCGGGTAAAAGAAGGAAACGGAATCGATTTTGGCGGCGGTGTGATGGAATGAAGAAAGTAGCGGTGTTTGCTTCTGGAAGCGGCTCAAACTTTGAAGCGATCGCAGAAGCGGTCGGGCGAGGAGATTTAAAAGCAGAAATCGAACTGCTTGTTTGCGATAAGCCAAAAGCAAAAGCAATCGAAAGAGCGGCCGGCTTTAACATTCCTGCGTTTGTGTTCCAGCCGAAAGATTATGATAGTAAAGTTGCTTATGAAAAAGAGATTTTAGGTGAGCTTAAAAGAAGAGAAGTTGATTTTATCGTTCTTGCCGGATATATGCGTTTAATTGGAGAGACGCTGTTATCGGCATATGAAGGCCGAATCGTCAATATCCATCCGTCCTTGTTGCCGGCTTTTCCCGGAAAAGATGCGATTGGCCAGGCTTTCGATGCTGGTGTGAAGGTTACCGGCGTGACGATTCACTTTGTTGATGAAGGAATGGATACAGGGCCGATCATTGATCAGGAAGCGGTTGCCATCGACCGGGAAGATACTCGTGAACAGCTTCAGAAAAAAATACAGGCTGTCGAGCATTCCCTTTATCCAAAAACACTGGCAAAGCTGCTAACCTGATTGACAGAGAGAAACCAATACGAGAACAGGGGGATTTTACATGCCGATTAAACGAGCGTTAATAAGTGTTTCAGATAAGACTGGCATCGTGCCATTTGCCGAAGGGCTTGTAGAAAAAGGGATCGAAATTATTTCTACAGGCGGTACGAAGCGGGTGCTGGAAGAAGCGGGGATCAAGGTGATCGGAATTTCAGAAGTCACCGGGTTCCCTGAAATAATGGATGGGAGGGTCAAGACGCTGCATCCTAATGTTCATAGCGGATTGTTGGCAGTAAGAGACAATGAAGAGCATATCAGCCAGCTTGAAGAGCATGGGATTACTCCGATCGATCTAGTTGTCGTTAACCTCTACCCTTTCCAGGAAACGATCGCAAAACCGGATGTCACGTATGAAGATGCGATCGAAAATATTGATATCGGCGGACCTTCGATGCTTCGGGCGGCTGCGAAGAACCATGCCTTCGTAACAGTAGTTGTTGACCCTGTGGATTACGATGTTGTACTTGAAGCTGTTAAAGACGGTGGAGAAGTAACAAGAAAACAGCGTAACAGGCTAGCGGCAAAAGTATTTCGCCATACAGCTGCTTATGATGCAGTGATCGCTGAATATTTGACTGAACAGGCAGAGGAAGAAAATCCTGAAACGCTTACGTTAACTTTTGAGCGGAAACAGGTGCTCCGATACGGAGAAAATCCTCACCAGAAAGCGGTGTTTTACAAGAAGCCGCTTGGAACGGAAACGTCTATCGCTGCTGCAAAACAATTGAACGGCAAAGAGCTTTCCTACAATAACATCAATGATGCCAATGCGGCACTCAACATTGTAAAAGAATTTGAAGAGCCTGCTGTCGTAGCGGTTAAACATATGAATCCCTGCGGCGTTGGTACAGGTAATACGATTGAAGAAGCATATGATAAAGCATATGAGGGAGACCCTGTATCCATTTTTGGCGGAATCGTGGCTCTTAACAGGGAAGTAGATAAGCCGACTGCTCTAAAACTAAAGGAAATTTTTCTTGAAATCATCCTTGCTCCTTCCTTTAACGAAGAGGCTCTTGAAATTCTTAAAGCAAAGAAAAATCTTCGTCTGTTGACTCTCTCATTCGATGGAAAACAACATGGAGCACAACAACTAACGTCAGTTAACGGAGGATTGCTTGTTCAGGACCAGGACACGTATGGCTTTGAGAATGCCGATATCACTGTTCCTACAGACCGCGAGCCGACAGAAGAAGAATGGGAAGCGCTGAAACTCGCATGGAAAGTAGTGAAACATGTTAAGTCGAATGCGATTGTACTTACGAAAAATGACCACACGATCGGAATCGGCGCTGGACAGATGAACCGTGTTGGAGCTGCTGAAATTGCGATCAAGCAAGCAGGAGAGAAAGCGAAAGGTTCAGTGATGGGTTCTGATGCATTCTTCCCGATGGACGATACGGTAGAAGCAGCAGGTAAAGCTGGTGTCACAGCAATCATCCAGCCCGGCGGATCGATTCGAGATGAAGACTCGATCAAGAAGGCGAACGAATATGGCATCACGATGGTATTTACCGGCGTAAGGCATTTCAAACATTAATAAGGACGGAGGTAATACCATGAAAGTTCTAATCATCGGCCGCGGCGGGCGCGAGCATGCGCTTGCCTGGAAAGCGGCTCAGAGCGAAAAGGTCGGAACGGTTTATATCGCTCCAGGCAATGATGGGATGAAAGCTGCCGGCGAGCTTGTTGATATTGAAGAAACGGACTATGAGGCACTGGTTGATTTTGCAAAAGAAACAGGGATTGACCTTACTATTGTAGGGCCGGAACAGCCCTTGCTGGATGGGCTGGTCGACCGTTTCGATGAAGCTGGGTTAACTGTCTTTGGACCTGCAAAGGATGCTGCGTTAATCGAGGGAAGCAAATCGTTTGCAAAGGACCTTATGAAAAAGTACAGCATTCCTACCGCCAAATCTGAAACCTTTACAAATTATGAAGAAGCAAAAGCATATTTGCAGGAGATCGGCGCTCCGATCGTGATTAAAGCAGATGGGCTTGCTGCAGGTAAAGGTGTTGTTGTCGCTATGGATCTTGAAGAAGCGATGGACAGCCTTTATGAAATGATGGAAAACAGCAGGTTCGGAGAAGCGGGCCAAAAGGTTGTTATCGAGGAGTACCTGGAAGGCGAAGAATTTTCGCTCATGGCTTTTGTAAATGGCGAAAAAGTATATCCGATGGTTATCTCCCAGGACCATAAGCGGGCTTTTGACGGAGACATGGGCCCTAATACCGGCGGAATGGGCGCGTATTCACCCGTACCGCAAATCGGCCAGGAGCAAGTGGACATTGCGGTCGAAACGATTTTAAATCCTGCAGCTGCAGCGATGGTGAAAGAAGGGCGCCCGTTTAAAGGGATATTATATGCGGGCTTAATCTTAACAAAGGCCGGGCCAAAAGTTATCGAATTTAACGCAAGGTTCGGGGACCCTGAGACCCAGGTGGTATTGCCTCGTATGAAATCTGACCTTATCGATGTGGTCCTATCTGTTTTACAGGGAGAGGACATAGAGATCGAATGGACGGACGAAGCGGTTGTTGGAGTAGTACTTGCTTCTGGAGGATATCCGGAAAAATATGAAAAGGGCAAAGAAATAACCGGCCTTGATCATCTGAATCCTGAAACGTTGCTTTTTCATGCAGGTACAAAAGAAAAGGACGGAGCATTTGTAACCGCCGGGGGAAGAGTGCTTCTTGTAGCCGAAGCGGCATCCGATTTAGCCGGAGCGCAACAAAAAGTCTATAGCGAATTGGAGAAAATCTCCTGTGAAAAAGCGTTCTACCGAAAAGACATCGGGAATAAGGCTATTTCACACGCTTCCTCTTAACATAAATGTATACAAGGGCAACGGCACTTCCGATTAAAGTTAGATAAATAAATGATGTGTCTGTAATATATTCCATGACCATTTTTCATCACCTCTTTCTTTACTTTTATTTTTGACCAACCATTAGCCGATATGTGAAGAAAAACTTCCCTGTTCGAAGGGAAGTTTTTTCTTTTTAACAGTATAAGAAAGTCTTTTTAGCAGAGGAGAAGGTTCGACGCAGTTGAAAAGTTTAAGGATATAGATAAGCGCAAAACGCCTCCGTCTTCTCCTAAAGGCTTGCCGATCGGCTAGTTTCCTTTAAGAAGTATTAAGAAGGGTTGATCACTTTTTCAAGAGTGGTCTGATCGTCGTCCAGCTTTTCGTTCGGAGTTAACAAATCGGTAACCGGACAATAACGGGTATGCCCTTCTGCGACCTTCATCGCTCCTAACAGTGCAACCATAAGATAGGACTGTTTATACGGACGATTGACAAGTTTTGCTGTAGCCCAGGACATCATTGTAAACCCTGCTGTCATACGGCAAAACGCGTTCATTAAACCAATGTTTGGCTTCATAAAAATTTCTCCTTTCAAACGTTAAAACTTTTCTGTGATAAATAGAAGAATATGTTAAAATAGACAAAACAGATGAAACGAGGGATAGGAATGCCAAAAGGGAACCAGTGGACAAAGCAACAGCTTCGGCAGCAATTGGCTGTTCTATCTGGAGAAACAGCGCCTACAAAGGTATTGAAAAATGCTACGTATTTAAACTTTGGTTTACATAAATGGGTGAATGCGAACATCTGGCTATACAATGACAGGATTGTGTATGTCGGGAAGGAAATGCCAGCGAATAACGAAACAACGGAAATCATTGACTGTGAGGACCACTATGTTGTTCCGGGATATATAGAACCCCATGCCCATCCGTTTCAATTATATAATCCCCTTTCGCTTGGCCAGTATGCATCACAGCGAGGGACGACGACATTAATCAATGATAACCTTGTGCTTTTTTTACAATTATCAATAAAGAAAGCGCTTACTTTTATTGAAGAGCTTGATAAAATGCCGCTATCCTATTATTGGTGGGGGAGATATGATGCCCAGACGGAGCTATCGGCTGAAAAGTTTACGACGAAAAAGATGAGAGAATGGCTTGCCCATCCTCTGGTCGTTCAGGGCGGAGAGCTGACCGGCTGGCCAGGAGTGCTTGGCGGAGATGATGAAATTTTAGATTGGATGCAAGAGACGAAGCGGCTTGGCAAACAGATTGAAGGCCATCTGCCAGGAGCGTCTGATCTTACGTTAACAAAACTGGAGCTTCTCGGCGTTACCTGTGACCATGAAGCGATGACAGGAGAAGAGGCATACCGCAGGCTGAGCCTGGGATTGACGACGTCTTTGCGTTATTCCTCGATCCGTCCTGACCTTCCAGATATTCTTGAGCAGCTGCTTGAACTAGGAGTAGACAGCTTTGATAGGATTTTAATGAATACAGATGGTTCGACTCCAGCATTTTACGAGCAGGGAATATCAGATAAGCTGGTCAGTATCGCCCTAAGCAAGGGGATCAGCCCGGAAGATGCATATAGTATGGTAACCTATAATGTGGCGAGGCATTACGGAATGGACGATTTTCACGGAATGATCGCACCAGGAAGGCTTGCACACCTGAATATTTTATCTGACAAAGAAAATCCTCTTCCGGTCTCTGTCATCGCTAAGGGAGAGTGGATCAAAAAGGAAGGGCAAGAATGCTATCCCGAAGTAAGCTTTAACTGGGAGAAACATGGTTTTAAACCGCTTGAGCTTGATTGGTCCCTGACGATCGATGATCTCGTTTATTCCAGCCCTGTTGGAATCGAAATGATAAACAGTGTGATCACCCGGCCTTATAATATCAGTATTGAAACGTCTATTGAGCAACTATCGAACGACAATGATGAATGCTTCTTCAGCATGGTTGACCGGAACGGCAAGTGGAGAATCAATACGCTTTTAAAAGGCTTCGTAAAGAATATTGGCGGATTTGCAAGTACCTACTCGAACACCGGGGACATCTTTATTATTGGGAAAAACAAAAACGACATGCTTGCAGCGTTCAACCATGTTACAGAGAAGGGTGGAGGGATCGCGCTCGTGGAAGATGGTGAAGTAATAGCGGAGATCGACCTGCCTTTACTTGGCGGAATGAGCCGGAACCGAATGGAAGATCTGATGGAGGAAGAGAAAAGTCTTGTCCGGGAGTTAAAGAGAAGAGGATATCCTTTCGAAGATCCGATCTACAGCCTTTTGTTCTTCTCTTCTACCCATCTGCCTTACGTAAGGATTACACAGCCGGGAATTTATGACGTTAAAAAGAAAACAGTACTCTTTCCTTCGATTATGCGTTAAACTATAAAAGGAAAAAAGGAATGTGAAACAATGGGGGATATAAAGCTTAAACTACTGCCTTTGTTCCTTTGTCTATTGTTAGCTGTGGGACTTACCGCCTGTACTGATAATGATAAAGAGGAATCAGCAAATAAAGAGACAAAAGCGAAAGACAAAATAGAAAACTATAGCGGCAAAGAACAGAACGATTCAGTTCCAGAAGAAGAAACAGAAGGTAAAAACATATTTCCTTTAACAGGGAAGGCAACAGACGAGGATGTCGATCAGCGAGTGGTCAGTGTGATGGTCAACAATCATCCGAAGGCAAGGCCCCAATCAGGCCTGCATGAGGCGGATATCGTTTATGAAGTTCTCGTAGAAGGGGATATTACCCGGTTTCTCGCCCTGTTTCAAAGTGAACAGCCTGATGTGATCGGGCCTGTAAGAAGCGCTCGAGATTATTTTATCCGTTTGAACAATGGGTATAAAGGTCTCTATATCGCACATGGCTGGAGCCCGGAAGCGAAGGAAATCCTTAATTCCGGTTCGGTAGATAACTTAAACGGCATGGTGTATGACGGAACATTATTCAAGCGTGCATCCTTCCGAAAGGCGCCACATAATTCCTATATTTCCTTCCAGAATATTAAAAAGGGAGCAGAAAAAAGAGGATATTCGCTTAACGATGAAATCGAGCCATTGGCTTTTAAAAAGCAAGATAATATAAACGGCGATCCGGCTGCTCAAATTAATGTAGCCTATAACGATACATTTAACAATGTGTTGTATAAATACAATGAGGAAGACAAGCAATATTTAAGGTTTGTAGATGGGGAACAAACGATAGACCGAGAAACGGAAACCCCGATTACGGTTGATAATCTATTTGTTGTGGAAGCCCCCCATCACATTATCGATGACTATGGTCGACGTGATATCGACTTTAGCTCAGGTGGCCAGGCTTACTTGATGCAACACGGGGTTAAAAGGGAAGTCCAGTGGAAAAATGAAGATGGACGAATCATACCGGTTGCCAACGGTGAGAAGGTAAATTTACTCCCCGGCCATACCTGGATAAATGTTGTGCCTGATTTAAACAAATACGTAACGGTTGAATAATCTAAGGAGTGTATAATTTATGCAAATTGATAAGCTACGAGGAAAGTCACTGGACCAATTGTTTTATGCCATTTTATCTTTAAAAGATATTGAAGAGTGCTACCGATTCTTTGACGATCTTGCAACAGTAAATGAAATCCAGTCGCTTGCACAGCGTCTTGAAGTAGCAAGAATGCTTCGTGAAGGATATACGTACCATAAGATCGAAACAGAAACTGGTGCCAGCACAGCTACCATTTCAAGAGTGAAACGCTGCTTGAACTATGGCAATGATGGATATCAGATGACACTTGATCGCGTACATGAAAAAGAAGCAAAATAGAAGAGCCAGCTCAGGCTCTTCTTTTTTTGGTGTGCCCCGCAGTCACACAGTCTAAGTGGTTTAAATCCACTCAGTAACTTTACCCTTTATAGTGCTGTAGCCGAAGTAGAAGTCCTCGCTC
>NZ_SWLG01000035.1 GCF_005747095.1 Exobacillus caeni
CTTGGCCATAGAAAAACCCCCTCCAAGTATCATTCTTTCCTTCATGGTATCATGAAGGTTTTTTTGAATGTCTACTTAAAGGG
Source organism: Exobacillus caeni (assembly GCF_005747095.1). GTDB lineage: Bacteria > Bacillota > Bacilli > Bacillales > Guptibacillaceae > Exobacillus > Exobacillus caeni. The sequence continues at coordinate 84 of NZ_SWLG01000035.1, forward strand.
GATAATATCATTGCGATGGCTTTTTTTTTGGCTCTTTTCTAAAGGATTGTTGTTTTTGCACAAAAGCGATAAACTGCGACATAACGGATGGATGACCGCTGCGGAAATACACTACGCTTTCCGCGGGCTCGCGCTGAGCCTCCTCACTCGCACAAAACGCTCCTTGCGGGGTCTCAACGTCTTCGCTGTCCCGCAGGAGTCTACGTGTATTTCCTCCGCTGAGCTATGCTTTGATGTTCCAGATGTTTGAAAAACGTCAATTGATTGAAGAGGAGGGCAGTCGACTCCTCGAAAATGTATTCACATTTCCTTCGTGAGATATAACGCTGCCGAAGCCTTCCTTGTCCTGCGGGAAAAGCAACAGCTGAAGCGTTGCCCGTGGAAAGCGAACTGCCCGGAGTGGAAATCAATGCTGCAATTGCGTCGCAGTTCATCTCTAATGTGAAGCTTATTAATCAACAAAGTATGCGAAAAGAGCCTTTTTTACACTACTTTTTCTTTTGCATCGATGACAAGGCGGTAATATTCGCTTGCACTTTTATATTGAAATTTTTCAAAATAGTAATCAGCCAGAAACTGGGCCATTTCCGCTACTATTAACCAGTTTTTTGATTCGGTAAAGTAAGGAATGGCTTCATTTCGCAACAGCTCTTCATAGTCTTCATTTTTATTTTTATTTATTTGATGATCAAGGACTTTTAAATAGTAACAGTATTTTCTATCGTTATATTTTTCAACAAGCTCCATTCCCTTTTCGGCCCATTCTTTGGCCTCTTCGATAGCCTGGATCTTGTAATATTCTTTTGCGAGCAAGTAGATCGTCATAATATCATTCTGCTCATGATCCTTAGATGAGAGATCAAGTGCTTTTAAGTAATAATCGATTGCTTTGTTTGATTTGTTCATACAGGAATACAGATAGCCCAGATTATGCGAGATAAGGCCTTTTCTTCTTTTATCGAATATATTTTCGGAAAAAAAGTCAGTTACTTTAAGGGCTTTCTGAAAATGATCTTCAGCTAGTTGGTATTGGGAGATTCTTCTATAGATAATCCCTAGAAGAATATGGCTGTCAGCACTCCGCACAAAATTGTATTCCTCATCAAATATTTTGATCGCTCGTGAGGCATAGGGAATCGCTACGGTTTGGTTATGCAACCCTGCTTCCGTTAAGGCGGTTAAATAATAAAGTTCTGCCAGTTCAGTGCTTTTAATTCCAATGTTGCTTCCTATCTGTTCAGCTTTCTTATAGTGCCCTTTTGAACCGTTTAAGTTTTGTTTCTTGAATTCAAGGATTCCAAGGAAAGCATGATAATAGTAAGAAAGTTCATAACTAAAATGCTCTTTTGATTGTTGGAGTTTCTTTACGATCTTCTCGGCTTTATCTATTTCAAGTGTTAGTAAATAGTAACGAAGCAAAAATAAGTTGTATTTAGATAGTAATTCCGGAGGCCATTGTGAGAACTTAGCTGCTTCAACTTTTTCTTTCCACGCTAAAGCTTTCTCCTGGTTTCTTGCCTTTGTATAGTTATACCACTCATACAATAATGCTTCTGTTGCTTCGTGGTTTTTCTTCTCTTTTTTTTCAACGGAGATTCCAAGCCGTTCAAATAAGAGGTTAATAATGTTGTCGCTTGATTGAGCCGAACCGTTTTCTATTTTACTTAAATAAGATACGGAACAGATACCATGGGCCAATTGTTCCTGGGTTAGCCCTTTTAATTTTCGGTAATAACGCAGTTTTCCTTCGTTCATTTTATGTTCTCCTCTATCTATCAAGAAAGTCAGGAAAGTTGTTCAAGTTTTACCCCGAGTATCTCCCTATTTTAGTATAGTATATTTCCCAATACACGAAGAGTCCAATTTTTGATACCTTAGAAGTAAGGAAGAAAAATATTTCTACATAATTCTACAAACATATGAGCTTTTTCGACATAGATTCCGTAAAAATCTGAAAGCAGGGGATGTCATGGAACAGAACCAGCCAAATGTTAAAATGGATTTTCCGTCCTATAAAAATTACAAGGAAAGCAGCAAGCAACCATTCCATACGGCATTTTTCGAAAACCATCCAGATGTGGTTTGCCTTCTGTCCAAACAAAAGAAGGTGCAACTCTTTAACCAGGTGGCAGAAAGAGTAACCGGATATATTGCACGAGAGATCACCCACCAATCTTTTAATGAAATGGTGGATAAAGAAACGAGATTTTTATTTTCCCGGGGATTTGAAAAAGCTCTTAACGGCGAGACAACAGAGCAGCAGATGAAAATCAAAACAAAATCCGGGGATATGGTCCATTTACATGCTAAACTGTTTCCGGCAAAAGGGGAGACTGGAGTCGAAGGGGTATTCCTGGTTGCACGCGACAATAAAGCAGAACAAGAGAAGAATGAAACTGCCCTTATTGCGGCGGGAGCAGCACATGAAATTAAGAATCAACTTACAACCTTAAAGGGATTCACAAAGCTGATCCAAAATGGTTCTGAAAACAAGGATGAACACTGTAATATCATAATGTCTGAGCTTGAGAGAATGGAATATATCCTTGAAGTAATCGGAAGCAGTGCGAGGCCACTCACGTTCGAATTTAAAGAAGAACAGATAGAGGATGTTATTGAGGGTGTCCTTGATCTTCTGAGAAAAGAATGTGAAACATACCAGGTTCAGGTAACAACAGAAATCGAATCAAATCTTCCTTATGTTGAGATTGATGAGAAGCGGCTTAAACAGGTCTTTATAAATATTTTGAAAAATGCGATGGAAGCAATGGTAATGGGCGGGCATGTTCATATAAATGTTACAAAAAACGATAGCGAGATCCTAATAGCATTCAAGGATAATGGTTGTGGTATTCCAGATTCCCACCTTCATCAAATAGGGAAACCTTTTTATACTACAAAGGAAAAGGGAACTGGCCTTGGGCTATTAATCAGCAAAATGATTATTGAAGCACACAAAGGAAAAATGGCTATTACTAGCAAAGAAGGGGAAGGGACGACGATAACCATTTCACTTCCTGTCTCCAGATAAAGCAGCGACCACAGCTGCTTTTTTTCGCTGTATGGAAAATATAGCTTTTAATGCGTGGAGTAAAGAGAAAGACAAAGAATTATATTTGGATAGAACTGTATGTTTTTAAGGCTGCAAAAGGGGGAAGACTCACATGGTTGTGTTCATAGAATAGTTTTCGCTTATCCTGCATATTATTGCTGGGACTTTTAGCCTCATTGTCGGAGCTTTTGCAACAGGTGTTAAGAAAAAGAAAGGAAAACATACAATTAGTAGTGAAGTATATCATTGGCTTGTTTTTATCGTTACAATAAGTATGAAACAAGGGAAACGGACTAAAAAATCTGCAAAAGCAAAAGGAGTTTGATAGATGAAAATTCTTGTACTGGGAGGAACCCGCTTTTTTGGGCGGCGTTTAGTAAACCAGCTGCTCAGTGAGGGGCATGATGTGAGCATCGCGACAAGGGGAGTAACAGAGGATAACTTTGGAGATAAAGTAGGGCGCTTTATCATAGATCGAAACGATGCAGATTCATTAGAAAAAACAGTTGAAAATGATAGATGGGATATCGTGTATGATCAAATCTGCTATTCGCCAAATCAGGCGATCGATTCCTGTATGGTATTCGATGAAAGAACGGACAAGTATGTGTTTACTTCTTCAGAATCGGTTTATGACTTTAGCGAAGAACCGTTAACAGAGGAGGATTTTAATCCTTTTGCTTATTCGATTTTAAGAGGGGACCAGGATGATTTTTCTTACAAGGAAGGCAAGCGAATCGCGGAGGCGATTTTAATGAAAGCTTCCTTTCCTGTAGTCGCTGTCAGATTCCCTATTGTACTCGGAGCGGACGATTATACGAATAGATTATTTTACTATATTGAACAGGTTTATAAAGAAAAGCCGATCTTTTTGCCGAATATAAAAGCAAAGTTATCTTTTATTTCTTCCGAAGAAGCAGCTTCTTTTTTGAAGTGGGCAGGACAAAATGACATAAAGGGTCCAGTTAATGCATGTTCCTCTGAGGTTTCCTTAGAGCAGTTAATAAACTTGATTGAAAAAACGGTGAATAAAAAGGCTACCATTATTAACGAAACGACAGAGGATGTTTATTCTCCATACGCATTACCGGAATCGTGGGTAATGGCTACAAATAAAGCACAAAAAGCGGGATTTACATTCAGTAAAACAGAAGAATGGCTGCCGGAATTAGTGGAAAAACTGTTTGAGGGCATAAAGAAGTAAGGAGGAAATTTTCATGGCGACCTTTGATGATTTTATGAAGCTCGATATTCGCGTAGGAGAAGTCGTGGATGTAAAGGATTTTCCTGAAGCAAGAAAACCAGCATACCAGCTATGGGTAGACCTTGGAGACGAATTGGGGATTAAAAAATCAAGCGCCCAGATTACAGATTTATACGATAAAAGCAGTCTTATGGGCAAGCAGGTTATCGCAGTGGTGAATTTTCCTCCTATGCAAATTGCGTCTTTTAAATCAGAGATTCTTGTTATGGGCATTTATTCAGATGAAGGAGTAGTACTGTTGCAGCCAGATCAGAATGTTAAAAAAGGAGCAAAAATAGGATGAATAAAAAGCGGGAAGATTGCCTCCCGCTTTTTATATTGATTTTTTTTGCTATTTACTAAGAGGTAACCTGTTCTTCGTAGGCGAGTCTTGCCCCCTCATAGATAGCACGTTTTGCATCAAGCTCACCCGCGAGGCGGGCACCGCCGATTATATCAACTTTCGTAATTTCCGATAACGCTGGATTTACTGATTCCTGGCCTGCTGCAAGGATGATCGTATCGGCTTGAATGAGTTCGGTTTCCCCCGTTTTACTAGACACGATTTCGATTCCCTTTTCGGTAATTTGTTTATAGGTGAGATCGGTTACAAACTTTACGCCTTTTTGCCTCAAGTGGCTTAATAACGCCCACTTTGTCGTTTTTCCGAGTCCTTCCCCCATTTTTCCGTTCCTTCGCAAAAGGGTGATTTCTTCCACGCCTTTTTGCTCTAAAAGATAATGAGCGATGTCACATCCGATTCCCCCTGCACCTATTACAGCTATCCTTTTTCCCAACACTGCTTCGTTGGAAAGAACCTGCGCATAGGTTACGACGTTTTCTCCATCTATACCTTCGATGCCTGGTATTCGGGGCGTTACACCAGTAGCGACGATGATACGATCAGGGGAGTGATGGTTTAATTCTTCATCCGTTGCTGCTTTATTTAGATGGATGTGGACCCCAAGCCGGTTTAGTTCATGTGTGTAATATCGAATCGTTTCATAGAATTCTTCTTTACCCGGTACCTTTTTAGCGAGGTTAAGCTGTCCCCCCAGTTTATCCGTTTTCTCAAACAGGTGAACAGTATGGCCCTGTTCCGCCTGGGAGCGGGCAGCCTCCATTCCGGCAGCACCGCCTCCGATAACAATGACTGTTTGCCTGGCAGTGGCCTTTGTATGCTTCCATTTAGATTCCCTTCCTGCTCTTGGGTTGACGAGGCAGGAAACAGGCTTTCCTTCGAACGCATGGTCCAGGCAGGCCTGATTGCAGGCGATACATGTATTAATAAAATTGAATCGTTTTTCTTGTGCTTTTTGTAAAATAGCGGGATCAGCGAGAAACGGCCGGGCCATTGAAATAAGATCTGCTTTATTGGTTTGTAAAATTTCTTCTGCAAGGATTGGGTCATTGATCCGGTTGCTTCCTATTACCGGAATGGACACCGTTTGTTTTATTTTTGAAGCAATATCGATAAAGCCTGCTCTTGGAACCATCATCGAAATTGTCGGTACCCTCGATTCATGCCAGCCTATACCAACATTGATAGCATCTGCCCCCGCCTTTTCTGTCATTTTAGCAAACAAACAGGTTTCTTCTTCCGTGGTACTTCCTGGCATTAGATCATTTCCGGAAAGGCGGAATAGAACAGGGTATTCAGAGCCTACTTTCTGTCGAACAGCTTCCAAAACGGCCAATGGAAAGCGGGATCGTTTTTCAAAGCTTCCACCCCACTGGTCTGAGCGTATATTGGTCACAGGTGATAGAAATTGGTTAAGCAGATATCCTTCAGAACCCATAATCTCCACCGCATCAAATCCTAGTTGTTTTGCTTTAAGAGCAGATTCGGCGAAAGATTTAATAAGGTTTTCGATCTCTGTCCCGGTCAGTTCCCTTGGCGGAGCCGGGTGGATCAATGATTTAAGCGGAGAAGGAGCCACTGCTTCCTTTCCGGTTAGTGCAGAGTATGCATATCTGCCAGCGTGGAAAAGCTGGGCAGCGATTTTGCCGTTTGCTTCGTGTACCTTATCTGTAAGCTTTTGCATCGTTTTGCAATGGTCTTTGTTATAAAAGCCCATGAAGTGGGAACCGCCTTCCCCTTCAGGAGAAACAGCGATTCCGCCAGTTATAATGAGGCCAGGGCCGTTTTTTCCCGATCTTTCCGTATAAAATGAGATCAGTGCTTCTTCGCTTTCTTCCATTCCTTCTAATCCAAGGTGCATCGAACCCATTATCACCCGGTTATGTAGCGTGACGTCAGCAAGTTGAAGCGGTTCAAACAGCTTAGTAATCTCCATTTTTCTCCTCCGTTTTCTTAGACTTCTACTCCACTTATTCGCTGAATGGTCATTCATTTCCTTTAATGAAAAATATAAATAGAAAAAAGAGGCTGTGACAAACGTATTTGGCCGAAAGAAAATCCGAACTATGATTCAAAATTCTTCAACAGAATTCGAATCAGTTCGGATTTTTCTTTTGGAGCTTTTTGTAAGTTTTGTTGTTCATGCTACCTTAGGAGTCTTCGTGTATTCTTCTCCGCTAGAGCAAGAGTGATGCTGTTAGGTTAATGGGGAAATACTTCCAGCAAAGGCAACCAGCTAAATTCTATATTTGTTTATCTTGAATCACTGTTACTAGAATTAAGCTTCATCCATACTCCTGCGGTTATTTCATGGCTAGTTCTTTTGAAACGCCACAAGAAGGGCGCCTTCTCCAGCATAGGTCCCGATTAAAGGACCCATGGAAGAGAGAATAACTCGTTTCACTTTATAACGCTCTTGAATTTGTTCCATTAAAGCTCTGGCTTTATCTTCACAATTACTGTGGGCGATCGCCAGAACTTTCGTTTCAAGGTTATGGCCATATTTTCCGATCCGATCGATGAATTCACGAATGGCACGCTTGTTTCCCCTTACTTTATCGATCATTTCGATCGTTCCTTCTTCGCTTGCTCTCAATAAAAGCTTGATGTTGAGCGCGGAGGCAATTTTTCCTTTCACTTTATCAAGACGGCCGCCTTTTATAACATTTTCTAACGTATCCAGCACAAACATCGTCATAAGATCATCCACATCATCCTGGATAGAAGATACGATTTCCTGAAATGAGTTTCCTGCTTCAACCATTTCGGCAGCTTTTAGAACGAGTAGTCCAAGACCGGCGGAAGCAGATTTTGTATTAATTATTTCGATCGAGCGGTCCGGGTGATCCTCCAGAAACATCGTCTTGGCCAGGACTGCATTTTCAAATGTACTGCTGATGCCTTTTGAAAGAGAAAGCACTACAAGTTCGTCCTGTTCATCCGTCTCGTTAAACTTTTCTATAAAATCCTGTGGTGCGGGTGCAGAAGATTTTGGAAGTTCTTTTGCCGTTTTCATCTTTTCATAAAATGTCGGTGTATCAATATCGACTCCAGCTTTATAGTTTTTATCCTGAAAGTGAATGTTTAACGGAACTACAGAAATATTGTGCTGCTGAAGCAATTCTTCAGGCAGGTCAACACTACTGTCAGTAATGATTTTAATAGACATTTCTTTACCCCTTTGTACTTATATTTTGCGCTCTGTCAGCGTTTTATCTTCAAAATTGGTTTTTTGTTAGCTCGGTGATATGGAAAGCAAAGCGGACTATTGTAACCGCTTTCTACAGAAGATCCAGAATCTTGTCAGTTAAATGGTGATACTGTTGTTTTCATTTTACCTTTCTTTGCAGTAAAGCACTACATATTTAATAAAATCTCGATGAAGAACCAGCTTTTGGGCAATCTATAGGAAACGATGTAAAAGAAGAAAGAAGGGGACCGACTTGACGATCGTACGACTCGGGTATGTTGCGATGAGCATGCAATTGCAGAACAGCTCTCCATCCCAGACAATGACATACGCTCAATTCAGTAAAATCCCTGACAAAGAAGCTGCTGTTCGAAAGCTTGAGAGGATTGCCCGATCAAATCTTGCCAATTGCCTGCGGCTCCTTAAACATAACCATGCTAACGATATTTCATTTTTTCGATTGAGTTCAAGGTTGATTCCGCTTGCTAACCATGAAGAGTTGGAAGGATGGAATTATCTTGCACCTCTTACAGAAATATTGAATGAAATCGGTGACTATATCGCGAAACATAAAATGAGAATCGATTTTCACCCGGATCACTTTGTTTTATTGAATTCTCCCAAAAAAGATATTTTAAAAACTTCGGTCGTCACACTCGGCATGCATGTTAAATTGCTGAAGGAGATGGGTATCGATCCGGATCAACGATGTGTTATCCATATAGGCGGTGCTTATCAAGACAGGGAAAAGGCATTGGAGCGTTTTATTTATAACTGGATGTTCGTGCCCTATGAAATCCAGAAATCGATTATGCTTGAAAATGATGATACGACCTTTCATCTTTCCGATACGTTATTTTTATGTGAAAAGCTAGGGATTCCTCTTGTCTTTGATTATCATCACCACCTTGCTCATCATAAAAATCAGAACTGGGAAGAGGATTGGGAAAGAGTTGTAAAAACCTGGTCCCAGTCTTCGCTGCCGATAAAGATGCATATCTCCAGTCCGAAAAGCGAGAAAGAGTTTCGCAGCCATGCCGATTACATTGATCCCGGCATGTTCTTTGATTTTCTTCATGCGATCAAGGGAAGTGTGAGGCAAGTCGACTGTATGATCGAAGCCAAACGAAAGGATGAAGCACTGTTTCACCTAATGGAAAACATTAAAAAGAGAAATGATATTGAGCTGCTGAACGAATCAAGTTTTCGGCTGATCTAACAGCATACATCAAAAGTCGTAGAAGTCTTACTGTAGAGGTAAGACTTTTTTTGTATATCAAAATCCACCCAATCGCCGAAGAAAGGAGAGCGGTTTGTTAGTAGGATAAGGGTAAGAAATGAAGTTGATCACATTTGCTTCGCTGTATCTATAAGGGAGAAACATATTCAAACAGCAGGCCAAAAGTTAAAACGAATAAAAGGGAGAGGCTAATAATGAATGATAAAAAGGTTGTCATGATTACAGGAGCGTCAAAAGGGCTTGGAAAAGCGATAGCAAAGGCTTTTGCGAAACAGGGAGCTAACCTTGCGATTTGTGCCAGAGGAAAAGAACAGCTCCATCAAACGGCAGACGAGCTTGAAGCATTAGGGGCGAATGTACTTGCGGTTGCAGCAGACGCTTCCTTGCCGAGAGATGTAGAACGATTTGTGGCTATGGTCGAAGCTGCTTTTGGAAGGATTGATGTACTGGTTAATAACGCTTCCATGTTGGGGCCGAGTCCTATGCCTTACCTGCTTGATTACCCGGAAGAAGACTTCCTTGAAGTACTGCGGGTAAATGCTGCAGGTCCATTTTTAGCAACTAGAAGGGTGCTTCCCGGTATGCTGCAGCGAAATAGCGGCTCTGTTATTAACGTAACCTCAGAAGCGGGGCATATCGGCTATGAAGGCTGGGGAGCATATGGTGTTTCTAAATTTGCCCTTGAAGGACTCACGGAAATCTGGGCAGAGGAAGTAGAGGGAACCGGCGTCCGGATCAACATGGTAGATCCTGGAGAGATGGATACCGAAATGCATGATCTGGCAGTGCCTGATTGCGATTATGAGCTGGCCGATCCCGAGGATTTAACAGATGTGTTTTTATACCTTGCTTCTGAAGATGCGAAAGGCACGAACGGGAAGCGATTAAAAGCACAGGAATTTATTCTGGAAGGAAGGGAAGGATGATGCTTGCACCTACCATCAAGTTTGAAGTCCCGGACATTCTAAATGCTGCTGTTCCTCCTGAAAGAAGAGGGGTTCGCAGAGACCATGTAAGAATGCTGATCCTTGGCAGAAAAAGCGGCGTTACACAGCATGACCGCTTCAACCGTTTGGAAGATTATCTAAAAAAAGGAGACCTTCTCGTCCTCAATGCAAGCAGAACAGTTCCTGCCGTACTGTACGCAAGCTTGAACAGGGAAGGAAACAGAAATTCTGATGAGACAGAAGTAAGGCTGGCGCGGAAGTTGGACGACTCGACCTGGGAATGCTTGATTGTTGCAGAAGATTTAACTGAGGGGGACTTGCTGGCCTTTTCCACTACCCTTTTTGGAACAGTCTCAAAAGTAAACGCTAACAGTCCTTTTGCAACAGTTTCCTTTTCTCTTTCCGGACCTCTGTTGTTTGACCAGATATATGAACTGGGGGAGCCGGTGAGATATGAGTATATTAAAAATGACTGGCCTCTCGATTATTACCAGACCGTCTACGGGAACATCCCTGGTTCAGTGGAGATGGCCTCAGCTGGAAGAGCTTTCACATGGGAAATTTTGTTTAAGCTGCAAAAGAAAGGAGTCAAAATCGCATTCATCCACCTTCATACAGGGCTGACTTATTTGCTGGATGATAAGTGGCATCAAAGCCCTGAGCAAAATGAGGAAGCGTATCACATCTCTGAAGAAGCTGCACGAATGATTAATGAAACCAAAACGGCAGGAGGAAGGGTGATCGCGGTTGGTACTACCGTAGTGCGGGCGTTGGAAACCGCTGTGGACCCATCAGGTCAACTTGAAAAAAGCAGCGGATGGACTAACCTCTACATCCATCCAGAGTATGATCTAAAGATAGCTGATGGATTGATTACAGGCTTTCATGAACCGGAGGCCAGCCACCTTGATATGCTCTCCGCCTTTATCGACCCCGGCTATCTTCATAACGCATATCAGGAGGCGATTGAAAGAAAGTATCTATGGCATGAATTCGGGGACATAAACTTAATTCTCTGATTCCTGTTAAATAAGGGGAGTGGCAAGTATGAAATTCCATCACGCTGGCATAGAAACAACGAACATCTCAGAATCTGTTCGTTTTTATAAAGCACTTGGTTTCAAGGTGGAAAGAGAGCTTTCTTTACAGGGAGAAGAATTAGTTTTTCTCATACTGGAATGCGGAACGAGACTGGAAATTGTAGAAACAGAAGAACGCCACCGATCAAACGGAGCAAACATGCACATTGCTTTTGAGGTGGAGAACATTGAAAACTATCTATCCAAGAAAGTAATAAAGCAAGGTGGTGTGATAGAAGGACCTACCTTGCTAGAAAACGGCTGGAAGAATGCATTTCTTTATGGACCGAACAGGGAAATTATTGAACTGATTGAACCTATGCCTGAGCAATGGGTTCCGCCTGACAATGTTTAAAGGCAATCTTTTGATGATTGCCTCTTTTACATCTGTTTTGTTTTTAGATTTTTAGGCAGCAAAATCTCTACGATAGTTCCCTCGTTAAGTTTGCTTTTTATATTTAGCGACCCTCTGTGATTCTTAATGATTTTGTTACAGATCATAAGCCCGAGGCCTGTTCCTTTTTCTTTAGTGCTGTAAAAAGGTTCTCCGAGCTTTTCCAGACGCCCCGGCGGAATGCCTGTCCCCTGGTCGATGATCTGGATTGAAATTTTCCCTTTCTGTGCGGTCATCGCCTTTATAACGATTTTCCCCCCATCAGGCATCGCTTCGATCGCATTCTTAACGATGTTGATAAACACCTGTTTTAGTTTGTCGCGTTCTCCATCGATATGGAGGCTTTTCGGTTTAAATATGACGGTTTCAATTTCCACTTTATGAAGGATGGCCTGTGTGTTTAATAGAGTGGCGACGCTTTTTAGAAGTTCACTGAGATCAACGTGTTCTAGATTTACTATTTGGGGCTTGGCCAGAACTAATAGATCACTGACGATCGTTTCGACCCTATCCAGTTCATTTAAAATAACATCTACATAATCATTTTCGTTATCTCCGTTTAGCAGCTGGGTAAATCCTTTGATCGCTGTCAGGGGGTTGCGGATCTCATGAGCGATGCCGGCGGCTAATTGGCCTACTACAGAAAGCTTTTCTGCTTTTTGGAGCATTTCTTCTGTCTTTTTCCGATCGGTAATATCCCTGATAATCATTTGCTGGGTTCTTCGGCCTTTGTAGAGGGTAGGAATCAATTTCATTTCGACTTGTTTCGATTCGAGATCGGGTCGAACCACCTGCAGTTCAAATATTTCGGATGTAGGAAATCGGCCTTCGCGGTTCCTGGCGATAAACTTGTTAAAGGTCCGATGGTCGTCCGGGTGAATAAAGTTGGTAATCGATTTTCCGATCACTTCTCCTTTTCCGGTAATCCCTAATAGCTTTTTTCCCGTCTCATTGATATAAATGCAGAAACCTTCATTGGTGAGTACACCTATTGTGTCATGGGAGTGTTCTACTAATAAACGATACTTTTCTTCGCTTTCTTTAATCTCTTCTTCTGCAAGCTTCCGGTCTGTGATATCCCTTGAAATACATAGATATTTTGCTTCTTCTGTTTGATTCGTATGGATACTGTGCGCGGTTGACTCCAGCCAGATATAGTCTCCTTCACGCCTGCGGGTACGGTATGTTATCGTGGCAAAGTCCTTTCTTTGCATCCGGGTTAAAAAGATACGTAATTTTTCCAGGTCCTCTGGATGGCAGAAGTCATAAAAAGAAAGGTCTATTAGTTCTTGTGGGTCGTAACCCAGCAGTTTAAAACTCGCAGGTGATGCATAAACAAATTTTCCTTCCTGGGAAAGAAGTGAGATTAAGTCACTGGAGTATTCCATAACGGAACGGTAAATGTCTAACTCTTCATAAACATGATCCAGCTTTTTAACAAAGGATGAGTCCTTCATGACCATTTTCCTCCTAAATTTATCTCAGTTCGTTCTAAAAAGACGGCAAGTTCTAGATATTTGAAAATTTAGATTCTTTCAATCGTATTTACAATACATGCCATTTTTTAAATTCGCAATATGTTTCTAGAAAGGTAACGAAAAATAGATGGAAGGTCATGCTTTTGTAATTTAATATGCCTTCTGATAAAACACAATGATACTTTTGGTATAGGTGAAAGTGCGCAAAGAAAACTTGCCGTTGGCGGGAAAGATTATTGTTAACCCTCTTCAATGTGTATGTTTCGGTTTGATTGCAGGTTATGGCGGTAATAGTATTTTAGGAGGCTTTCATGTAGATGTCATGAAATCTTCTAGAAAATGAACAAGGCAAGGAGGTTAACGCAATGGCAAAGGTATTAACAGTTATATCTAATGGTTATAAAACGGACGGCTATGAAACTGGATGGTGGGGGGAGGAATTATTCGTTCCCAAGGAAATCCTCGAAAATGCCGGACATGAAGTTGTTCTTGCTTCTCCAGAAGGAGGGAAAGCAGAAATCGATAAGCTTAGCCTATCGGATGAAGCAGATCCTAACGGAGAGTTTAAGGCGCTTTATTTGAAAGGCATTGCAAATGACACTAAAAAGCTAAAAGAAGTTTTTCCAAAAGAGTATGATGCGATTTTGATTGTTGGCGGCCATGGGGCTATGTTCGACTTAACGAAAAACGAAGAGTTAGAGAAAACGATCAATACAATTTATGAAACAGGAGGCATCGTGGCAGCAGAATGCCATGGTCCAGCCGCCTTGATCTGGACGAAAGACCAGAACGGAAAAAGCATTATAGCAGGCAAGCAGGTGACAGGCTATCCAGAAAAAATGGAACCAGAAGAAATCAAAGAGTACTTGCCTTTCAGCCTTGAAGAAGAGTTGAGCAAAATTGCAGATTATGATTCCGATTTAGATAAAGAAGCACTCGGTTATTGGGCAGATAATCAAATTATTACAAGCAGGGGCCCAGAGTCATCCAGACTGATGGGCGAGGAACTGGTTAGAGCGCTCTCTGAACTTCCGTTAGATCGGCCAAGATAAATTGTATAACAGTTAAATAAGAGTATTTATTCAAAACGGAGCGTCTTCAAAAAACGAATGATGCTCCGTTTTTCCTATTTCTATTTTCAGGGGTTTGGGGCGAAAGACCTTTGATCGGTTTTCCTAACTTGGGAAAGTTGATAAAAAAACCTCCCTTTTATAGGCGGAAAGTGAGGTTTATTTCCCAATACCTAATCCTTATATTCTCTGCTAAACTATTAGTAACAAACCAAACAGAAAAATGAATATTTATAAATTTTTTGCGTGAGCTTCAACGCTTTTGAAAAGATTACTACTGAAATCGATGTAGTGTTCATCTTGTGAGATTAGTACTGTTTTTTAGATAAGAGCAGAAATATACCTCTTATAAAAAGTGGTTTTGTTTTACAGGAGCTTACTTAAAAAGAAGCACTCCTGATTGATAGAGGAAAAGTGAAATGGCACCCCTTACATTGTAGGTCAGTCATCAGGAAGATTCTTAGTAAAAGAGGAAGCATAACGGAGGGGAACAAAATGATTCGGTTAGAAAAGAAAAGAAGATCTCTTCTTCCACAGCATATTGAGAAGATTGATAGAAAGAAAAAAGCGAATACACTTTGTTTTAATCTCTGGAATTCCGAGCCCAACACGTCTGTTGCAAACGAAGGTTTTTCGGAAGTCTTGATGGATTCTAACAATAATTACTGGTTTACGAAAAAAGCGGATAAACATCAAGTGACAATCTACGTATTTGACCAGATGAGCGGAATCTTAAAGAACTTCACTGTTAATGGAAAACCAAGCTTTTATGAATTCGAGGACGCTATCTATGTTGCCTGTGAAGGGGAAGGATGGCAGGGCTGGGTCTATCAATTCTCTAAGGTGAATCCTGAAATAATGGAAAGCTGGGAAGTAGACGGCATTTTTTGCGACCTTGAAAAAGGGGAAAATGCATTATACATTTCCTACTATCAGGTGGAAACCGATCAAGCCGTTTTAACAATCTATGAAAAGAATGAAAGCACGGATATTAAGCTAGGCAAGGGGTTTTCACCTGTAAACCTGCTTTCTACCGAGCAGGGGATTTGTGTAGCGGCTATTTCCATCCATTCTTCTGTTACGGATAAAATCTTGTGTATTAAAGAGGATTTCGAAATCGCATGCCTGGCAGAGCTGGATTTTTCTCCACGAAGATTGTACATACGGAGAGATGAATTAGTTGTCCACGGACTGAACGGCAAGACAGGGAAAAGTGACCAACTCGTGTATATTTCAATGGAAAGTGGAAAGATTAATAAATATCGGGTTCCAAGCGGACAAATTTTTGAAAGCTCGGACACTCACTTCTCACTGTATAATCCAGAAATTCAGACCATTGCTGTATGGGACCATGACAGTAAATCTATTATTAGTATCCGTGAGGTTTCTTCTCAGCAACGACCGAACAGGTTTGATTTCGATTTTTCATAGTTTTGTCCCCCCCTTTACTTCCCATTTAAGAATCTTCTTAGATGGGTTTTTTTTGTTTTCAAGGCTATCCCTTTCATTGTTAACATCAGATTAATAAGATACTATTAAGGCAATATAGGTGATGCGTGTCTTTATAGAAACATTGGTCAAAGTAAAATTATCGTATAACAAAGATGAT
The DNA here is from genome assembly GCF_005747095.1 of Exobacillus caeni. GTDB lineage: Bacteria > Bacillota > Bacilli > Bacillales > Guptibacillaceae > Exobacillus > Exobacillus caeni. Next base: position 15,747 of record NZ_SWLG01000035.1, read on the forward strand.
TAGAAAGAGGGGGGTTAAACGTGCGCCCAATTCCATCCCAGCGCATCAACCAAAAGGCATTAACAGTATGGAGGATAACTGGAGCGATCCATTCATTTTTGGCCCTGTTGTTATTGGCTGGTTATTTTGCCGTTTCATATTATGTGGATCTGCCTGATTGGATCAGTGTCATGGTTGTGCTTCTTTTTATTATTGAACTATTGTTAGAAGTCTTTCTGTTGCCGAAGCTTCGCTGGAAGAGATGGCGCTATCATGTATCGGAGCATGAGATTGAACTCATGCATGGCGTGTTTATCATCCGAAGGACGTTGATTCCGATGGTGCGTGTTCAGCACGTGGATACAAAGCAGGGCCCCTTGTTGCGATCCTATAAATTATCTACCGTTACCGTCTCCACAGCAGCAACGGTTCATGAGATTCCCGCTCTATCAAATGAAGTGGCTGATGGGCTTCGTGACCATATTTCACAGCTTGCAAGGGTGGCGACAGATGATGTCTAATCCGAAAAGGCTTCATCCAGTAGCGCTCGTGTTGGGCTTGCTGCGTCAGCTTAGAGAGTTAGCGATCCCCTTTATCGTCTTTCTTTTCATAGGAAGGGAAAACAATGAGTTTACCGGTTGGTATGCGCTGGCCATTGTTGGGCTGCTTGTACTGTCTCTTATTATCGGGGCCTTAAAGTGGTTCTTTTTTACATATCGTGTGGAAGAAGGAGAGCTTCGAATCGAACAGGGGGTCTTTGTTAAAAAGAGGCGTTATATCCCCATGGAAAGAATTCAATCGATCGACTTTTCACAGGGTGTTGTTCAACGGTTGTTTGGACTGGTTAAAATTCAGATTGAAACAGCAGGCGGCGGAGATGAACCGGAAGCGGTCCTGTCTGCTGTGACAAAAGACGATGGAGAAACCCTAAGGCATCAGCTTACAGAAAAAAAGAGTGCGGATAAAGAACTGGATGATCAAGAAGAACCAGGCAAGCAGGCTATTATGAAAAAGCTATCCAGAAAAGACCTGCTTATCGCAGCATCCACTTCAAGCGGGATAGGTGTCGCTTTGTCTTTTGTAGCGGCATTTGGTTCCCAGATCGATAACTTTATCCCGGATGCCTTCTTTATCACCTTAACGGAACAGCTCATCCAATCGAGTATAGCGCTCATCGTTTCCGTTGTATTGATCGTTTTGTTCGTGTCCTGGGTGTTGTCTATTACAGGTGTTCTTTTGCAATATGGAAGGTTTACACTGGTTCGCTCCGGAAGTGATCTGATCATTGAAAGAGGGCTGCTTGAGCGCAGGCAGCTCACCATTCCTGTAAATCGAATCCAGGCCGTCCGTATGGTTGAAGGCCTTTTCAGGCAGCCTTTTGGTTATGCTGCGTTACATGTTGAAAGCGGAGGAGGCGGAGGAAAGGAAGAAAAGTTTTCTACCGTACTTTTTCCGATTATGCGAAAAAAGAACGTGGCATCTTTTTTAGCAGAAGTAGTCCCGGAATTTCACTCGACGTTGGAAGTGAATGCTTTACCGTCCAGATCCGTGTGGAGGTATATCATCAGGGTATTGCTTCCGGTTGCAATCATCGTCGTTCCTGTCATGATTTTCGTCCCTTATGGAAAACTTTCCCTTGTCTTGCTTGGGGGCGCGGTTCTGGTCGGGTACCTGCGATATAAAGATGCAGGCTGGAATATTAACGGTTCTTTTTTAACATTGCAATTCCGTAAGTTTGGCAGAGTAACTGTTTTGACACCGAGGAGGAGAATCCAGTCTTCTATTATCAAAATGTCCTATTTTCAAAAGAGAAAAAGGCTTGCTTCTTATCAGATTTCAATTCTCTCAAGCCTTTCAGGACGGCATTTCATGGTTCAGGATATGGATGAAGATGTATGTGCGGCCATTTTTGGCTGGTATTCTAAACCCGATTCTTTTCCAAGAAACAAGGATGAACATATAAAAAATGATAGGTGAAAATAGGAAAATTGGCTTTAACACTTCTTTTAGGAGCTTATGGTTCGGCCAGTCGATGGCTAACCTTGGTGACGTTCTTTATATCGTTGCAATCGTTGCGATTATATATAACAGCACTAATTCCCCTGCGAGTGCTGCGCTGGTCCCGTTTACTTCCTCTGTCGCGCAGCTTGCCAGCGGGCTTGTCGCACCGATGGTCCTGGATCGCTTCGGTTTAAGAAAAATATTACTTCTTTGCCAGGGCCTAAAAACCTTCGTTTTATTAACGCTTTACTTCATGTTAAGCACGGGACTGTCCCTTCCGGTGATTTTAAGCTTCATCTTTCTTATTTCCTTTATAGACGGATGGACAACACCAGCCAGACAGGCTCTTATCCCGGCCCTGGTTATGAAACAAGAGCTTTCAAAAGCAAATGCATTACTATCTTCCACTGACCAGGCTGTATTTTTACTGGGATGGTCTGCGGGAGGTGTTTCAGTTGCCAGTCTGGGCAGTTATGTTACTCTAGGTATAACCATCCTATTATTCTCTCTTTCAACGGTTTCGATTCTTAAGGTGAAAATAAGAGATAAGGAAAACCTTGAAATGGAAACCAGTACTAGCCTGGCTGAGAGAATGAAAGAAGGATGGAGTGAGATCTGGCATAAGAGAGCCCTTCGAACAACAACCTGCATGGATATCGTTGAAACACTTGCTAACGGTGTTTGGACTGGAGCATTGATGCTGGTTTTTGCCCGGGAGTTTCTGGGACGTGATGAAAGTTTTTGGGGCTTTATGAATACGAGTTATTATATTGGAACAATAAGCGGGGGCTTACTCGCGGTCTGGGCATCTAAATGGTTGAACGCAAATCTTGGAAAAGCGATTGTAATTGGGGGCTTAAGCATGTCTTTTTTTACTTTCCTTTTTTCTCAAATTCCAGTTCCGTGGGTGGCGTTGCTCTTATGTATCACCATGGGGCCAGCTTATAGCATACGCGATATCGCACAGATTACGATTTTCCAAACCGTTACAGATGAACGAAGGATGGCAAAGGCTTATGCAGCAAGGAACACGATTGTTTATTCGCTCTTTGGCCTGTCGGTACTTGCAATGGGAGCAGTAGCTGAAAGTTACGGAGTATCGGCAGCGTATCTGCTAGCCGCCATCCTTTATTTTTTATCTGCCGCGATCGGTTTGTTTGCCCGTTCTCTTTTCCAGGTGAAAAATCCTGCGTAATAAAGAGGGAAATGATTGAAAAATAAGGAAAAAAAATACAGGAAAGCCTGGCAAAAAGGTGGGTGTAAAGATGTACATCGTAAATTCGATCGTTAATGTACCGGTGGAAAAAGCAGAAGAGGTAATTGGGATTTACCAAAAGCGTTCAAAGCTAGTCGATGATTACAAGGGTTTTATCTCCTTCCAGCTCTTGCAAAATGAGCAAAAGCCCGAAGAACTGACCGTTCACATGCAGTGGGAATCAAAACAAGATTACTTGAACTGGGTAACGAGTGATGCGTACAAACGTGTTCACGATCTTGAGAAAAATTATCCGGATCAGGAACTTGCTTCGGTAAAGCCTAAAGTTCAGCGCTTTAAGGTGGTGGCAGAATAGTGAAACAATCCAATGTAGAAAGAATGATCGACGAAATTACTGAGGGAATCTACCAGGATTACCCGGAACTCTTAGAACGATATGGCGAGAGAGGCAGAGAAAAATGCCGGGAAGATAATCAGCATCACTTTCACCAGCTGCATACTGCATACAAAATGAAAAATGACCAATTTTTTATCGACTATGCCAACTGGTTAAACGGTGTTTTAACGTCTAGAGGAATGAAGAGCGAACATCTCATAGATAATTTTAATAGAATCAAAAAGAGCGTTTGGAAAGAAGAGCAGTCTGATGAGCAAGAAGCTTATATCCATATGCTGCAAAAGGCAAATGAATCTTTATCGAAAGAAAAAGCCACAATCAGCCAGCAAAAATGAGGTGATGGAGTGCACCATGATGTACAGGAACTAACAAAACAATTATTGGCCGGTGATCAGGATGCCGCCTGGGATATTATCGACAACCAAATAGAGCAGGGCCAAGATAGTCTCCAAATATACCATTCGTTGATTACCGAAGCGATGAGGCGTATAGGAGAGTTATGGGAAAAAGATGAAATTACGGTTGCAGATGAACATTTAGCTACGACCACATGTGATTTTATATTAACCCGTTACCACTTTGTGAAAAAGAAAGAATTTAAGCAAACAGACTATCCCCGGCGAAAAGCTTTGTTTTTATGTTTAGAGCAAGAACAGCATTATATCGGGTTGAAAATGGTTGCTTTGCTGTTTGAAGAGTACGGCTGGGAAACAAGGCTGCTTGGTGCTAACCTACCTCTTGAATATGCGGAAAAAATAGCCGAAGATTGGGAGCCAGAGGTAATCGGCTTATCTCTTACGATCGTTTATCACGCAGAGCGGTTAGAGCAGTATGTAAAAGCGCTGGAAAGCCTAAAACATCAGCCCACTATCATGGTCGGCGGCAGGTTAACCAGTGCCTATGATTTCTCTTTATATTGTTCGACGGAAACTAGAATCTTAAAATGCCTGGAAGATATAGAAGCGTTTCTGCAGGAAACCGGCTATGGAGTGCGGGAAAATGCCAGAAATTGATAACCTGCCTTATCCATATTTTAAAATAGATGAGCAGTTTAAGATTCTATCACTGTCAAAGCAATCAAAAGAGTTATTCGGACCTGCTTCCAATTGGATGGAGCTAGTAGATGGGGACAGCAGAAACAAAGCCGAACAGAAGTTGAAACAAAGGCCGAGGGTTGAAACAGAACTTGTGCTGCGAACGAATCATTCGCCTATTTCATTATTTAATGTCTCTGTTCGATGGATGGATGGACAGGGGCATATGCTCTGTATAGAACAGGATTCCAGGATCGAGGATTTGATGCTGCTTGTTGAAAAGCATAGAAACAGGATAGCCGAAACAGATTTTGAGCTGTTTGAGAAGAAAGAGCAGATCGAACAAGCGCTTACAAAGATAAAAGAGCTGTCTTCCCCCTTGATATCCCTTACCCCTGATACAGGGCTGCTTTCGTTATTTGGAACAGTAGATAAAGAATTGATAGAAGTGAACCAGAATAGGCTGATTACTAGATGTTACGATGTTTCGTATGATCGGATTCTGATTGATTTTAATGGTGTAGGCGAATTTGCAGAAGATGGCGTTGATGCATTCCAAAGCTTGATCAAAGAATTCGGGATCATGGGGGCACAGTGCTTTATTACGGGTTTAAAACCGCAGCATGCTTTTCATTTAAACAATGAAGGCCAGGAATTGGACGTCACTTATTCAGGCAGCTTGAGTGAAGCCATCAAGCAATTGATTAAATAAAGGAAAAACCGGGGAGACTGATATTATCCCCTTTAAGTAGACATTCAAAAAAACCTTCATGATACCATGAAGGAAAGAATGATACTTGGAGGGGGTTTTTCTATGGCCAAG
>NZ_SWLG01000036.1 GCF_005747095.1 Exobacillus caeni
GGTAAGATCCCTTAAAGATGATGAGGTTGATAGGTCTGGGGTGGAAGTGTGGCAACACATGGAGCTGACAGATACTAATCGATCGAGGGCTTATCCTATTTATTAAAGATGTCTAGTCGTTATCTAGTTTTCAGGGAACAAAAAACCTTGAAAACCTTTTATAAATGTTGTAATATATATTTTGTCTTTAACAAACCATGATTGTGGGGAATTAAATAAAGTCTGGTGATGATGGCGAAGAGGCCACACCCGTTCCCATGCCGAACACGGAAGTTAAGCTCTTCAGCGCCGATGGTAATTGGGGGATCTCCCCCTGTAAGAGTAGGACGTCGCCGGGCTTTGCTTTAATATTAATATTCCACAGTAGCTCAGTGGTAGAGCAATCGGCTGTTAACCGATCGGTCGTAGGTTCGAGTCCTACCTGTGGAGCCATATGCTTCCATAGCTCAGCAGGTAGAGCACTTCCATGGTAAGGAAGGGGTCATCGGTTCGAATCCGGTTGGAAGCTCCAGATAAATGGCCCGTTGGTCAAGTGGTTAAGACACCGCCCTTTCACGGCGGTAACACGGGTTCGAATCCCGTACGGGTCACCAACAAAATATAGTGGAGGATTAGCTCAGCTGGGAGAGCATCTGCCTTACAAGCAGGGGGTCGGCGGTTCGAGCCCGTCATCCTCCACCATTTTTATGAAGTGCCGGTCTAGCTCAATTGGTAGAGTACGACCGAGAAACATCCTGATTTGGCCATCAGCATACCGATCGAGTTGCTTCCTGGTTAGCAAGCTGAGGTCGGGATGACGGTTATTGCTTTTACTTCATAATACTTCGCCGGTCTAGCTCAATTGGTAGAGCAACTGACTTGTAATCAGTAGGTTGGGGGTTCAAGTCCTCTGGCCGGCACCACTTTTTCTTGTATTCTTACATTAATATGATGGAGGGGTAGCGAAGTGGCTAAACGCGGCGGACTGTAAATCCGCTCCCTCAGGGTTCGGCGGTTCGAATCCGTCCCCCTCCACCATTTAGCTTTGAAAAAGCTACATAGATTGAATACAACTTAACAACGAGAGCCATTAGCTAAGAGCGAAACTTCGCCGAGTAAACTGCGATTTGTTCCGACGCAGATTACATCGTTAGCATAAACTGGAAGAGAAAGGGACACAGTTGAATAAACAACGAGAGCCATTAGCTCAGCTGGCAGAGCATCTGACTTTTAATCAGAGGGTCGGAGGTTCGAATCCTCCATGGCTCACCATTTTTTCAAGAAGCTTCGGATTTCTCACCCACGGTTCCCCTGCAGCAAAGCAGGATATCAGGGAAGAAGCAGGACTAGCTTCGCTTCGGAATCCTCCATGGCTCACCATTATGCGGAAGTAGTTCAGTGGTAGAACACCACCTTGCCAAGGTGGGGGTCGCGGGTTCGAATCCCGTCTTCCGCTCCACTTGAAAAGTCATTTTGAATTTGATAATATAATATTTATCTGAATGCGGGTGTAGTTTAGTGGTAAAACCTCAGCCTTCCAAGCTGATGTCGTGGGTTCGATTCCCATCACCCGCTCCATTTGGGGCCTTAGCTCAGCTGGGAGAGCGCCTGCTTTGCACGCAGGAGGTCAGCGGTTCGATCCCGCTAGGCTCCACCATACATAAGTTATTAACCTTGAATCGAAATTTCGATTCAGGGTTTTTTGTTTGCTTTTTTAAATATTCCATCCTGGAGTTTTTCCGCTTATAAATATCCGGATAATTCACTAAACAGATGGTATGGGCGCATATCTATTCATGAAAGTGTCCAGTTGAGTCATCCCCAAAAAGGAGGGTAAAATAAAATTAGAATATACATATAAGGAGGACGTATAAAAAATGAAGAAGATATCAATTGTTGGTGTTCCGATGGACCTGGGCCAAATGCGCAGAGGGGTTGACATGGGCCCAAGTGCAATCCGCTATGCTGGAATAGTAGATCGGTTAGAAGCTCTAAATTATGATATCGAAGACCTTGGAGATATAGAAATTGGGCGTCCAACTAAAAAAAGCCAGCCTGGTGATTCAAACTTAAAAAATCTTAACGAAGTAGCTGAAGCCAATGAAAAACTTGCTGCCTCTGTGGATAATGTGATTCAAAACAACCGTTTTCCGTTAATTTTCGGTGGAGACCACAGTATCGCGATCGGTACCCTTGCAGGTGTCGCAAAGCATTATGAGAATCTGGGAGTTATCTGGTATGATGCCCATGGAGATTTGAATACTTCTGATACTTCTCCATCTGGTAATATACATGGGATGCCGCTTGCAGTGAGTCTTGGTATCGGCCATGAGCAGCTAGTTAACATCGCAGGGTATCAACCGAAGATCAAACCTGAAAACATCGTTATAATCGGTGCGCGTTCCCTTGATGAGGGAGAGAAAGAATTAATACGAGAAAAGGGTATTAAAGTATATACCATGCATGAGATTGATCGTATGGGGATGACAAAAGTAATGGAAGAAGCAATCGAGTATGTAAGCAAAGGTACAGATGGCGTGCATTTAAGCCTTGATCTTGATGGCCTTGATCCGCATGATGCTCCAGGCGTAGGGACGCCTGTCCTTGGAGGAATAAGCTACCGCGAAAGCCATCTTGCTATGGAAATGCTTGCAGAATCAGATATTCTAACTTCTGCCGAATTTGTTGAAGTCAATCCTATCTTAGATGATAAAAATAAAACTGCGACAGTAGCGGTTGCGTTAATGGGTTCTTTGTTTGGTGAAAAGCTTAAATAATTAATAAAACAGCGGCTCATTCCACGGCCGCTGTTTTTCTATATTTGTGTCGTTCATATTGATTTAGCAATTGATCAAGATAGGTGCTTATTTCAATTATTTCTGATGATTTTAAAGGTTTCATCCTGGCTAAATTGTTCATTTTCCTTCTTGACTCTTCAATTTCAAGCAGAAGTTTCTGCTCCATGCACGCCGCACCCATTCAGCCACCAGTCCTTTCAAAATTTATTATTTCATTCATACCCTAATGTAAACAAGCTTAAACCATTTTTTTCAAAATAATGTAAGGAATTTAGACGAATATCGTTAAACTCATGCTAGAATGAAAGATAGAAAAAAATTTTTTATAAAAAAATGAAACTTTTTGAATCAGCAAACGTAAATATGATAGCCGCATAGTGTAGCGGAGGTTGGGGTTATTATGGATGCCATTGTAAAACGGATAATAAAACAAGTAAAAAAGGGTGACCACAATGCATTTGGAGAAATAGTGGAACTTTATAAGGACAAAGTTTATCACATTTCCTATCGGATGCTGGGTAACAAGCAAGAAGCGGAAGATGTAGCGCAAGAAGCCTTTATCAGGGCTTTTACAAATATTGATCGCTTTGAGATTAATCGCAAGTTCTCTACATGGCTGTATAGAATAGCGACTAACCTTGCGATAGATCGGCTTCGGAAAAAACGGCCGGATTATTACCTGGACGCAGAAATCGCCGGTACGGAAGGATTAACCATGTATTCTCAATTAGCAGCAAATGAAGAACTGCCTGATGAAAAAGTAGTAAGCATTGAGACTCAGCAAGGTATCCAGCAAGAGATTTTAAACTTGCCGCCGAAGTATCGTTCTGCCATTATATTAAAGTATATACAGGAATTATCCCTTAAAGAGATAAGTGAAATCTTAGAACTGCCGGTTGCAACAGTAAAAACAAGAATACACCGGGGAAGAGAAGCGCTGAGGAAAAGGCTCCGTAACGGGTAGAGAGGAGGGGTATGAAAAATGAAATGCGAAAAAGAGGCAGTTCTATTAATGCATAAGGTATTAGACCAGGAAGCTACAGCAACTGAAAAGCTCCAGTTAAATTACCATTTAAAGAGCTGTGCAGACTGCAGGGATTACTTTGAAGAGTTAAGAGAAGCAGAAAGCTTTCTTCAAAGTGCACCTGAAGTCAGGGCACCTAATGGTTTTACTTCCAAAGTAATGGCTCAGTTGCCTGCTGAAAAGAAAACTGTACGCTTTAAAAGATGGATGAAAATGCATCCTTTATTAACTGCAGCTGTGTTGTTTTTTATTTTGATGACAGGATCCCTGTATGCTTCCTGGACAAGTGAAAATGAATTATCTTCTCTATCAGGAAATCTTACCTTTGATAAAGAACGAAATACCGTCATCGTGCCAGAAGGAGAGGTTGTAAGAGGTGACCTCATTGTTAAAAACCGGAACGTAGAGATCGAAGGGGAAGTGCAGGGTGACGTCGTTGTTATAAACGGAGAACGTTATATGGCCTCAGCGGGTAAGGTTAACGGAAAAATAGAAGAGGTTGATCATATCGTAGAATGGGTATGGTATCAAATAAAGAAGGTGTCTTCTGATACCATCGATCTTTTCAGTTCAGATGCCACAAGCAAAAATAAGGTGCCTTGAAACAGCACCTTATTTTTGTGGGAATTTTCACATGGTTATTAGCCATTAATTAAAATATGGTATAATAAAACAGTTATAAATACAGGCCAAATAATTACGTTTGGAGGAAGAGCTGTGCTGCCTGTTGCAGGTTTTAATATATTAGACTACATAACTGAAATTGTTGATATATTGCTGGTTACGTATGTGATCTACAAGATTATCATGCTTATCCGCGGAACGAAAGCTGTCCAATTGTTAAAAGGGATAACCGTTATTATTGCAGCCTGGTTTTTCAGTAGCTTTTTTGAACTGAATACGCTGCACTGGATTTTAGAACGCGTCGTTTTATATGGTTTATTAGCTATTATTATTATTTTCCAGCCTGAATTAAGAAGGGCCCTTGAACAACTTGGCCGCGGCAGGCTGTTTTCAAGGGGTAGTGTAGAAGAAGAACAGACATTACATGTTGTTGAATCAGCAGTGAAAGCTACATCCTATATGGGGAAACGGAGAATCGGAGCCCTAATATCCATAGAGAGAGAAACTGGCCTAAATGATTACGTGGAAACAGGCATACCGATTCAAGCAAGAATAACATCAGAGCTTCTTATTAATTTATTCATCCCTAACACTCCATTACATGATGGAGCCGTTATTATGAAGGGCGACCAAATTCTGGCTGCCGCATGTTATTTGCCTCTTTCCGAGAGTCCTTTTATTTCAAAAGAACTTGGAACAAGGCACCGTGCAGCACTTGGAATCAGTGAAGTGACCGATAGTGTTACCATCGTTGTCTCAGAAGAAACTGGCGGGGTTTCCTTAACAAAAAACGGTGAATTACATCGAAATCTTTCAGAAGATGCATTAAGGGAACTCTTGATAGCAGAGTTAAGGCCTGCCACCACGAAGTCTCCTGCTTCAAACCGCTGGAATTGGAGGGGGAAAAAGAATGGATAAGCTTTTAAAAAGTAACTGGTTTGTTAAAATAATATCCTTTTTGCTCGCCCTAATGCTTTATACCATCGTGGCTATGCCGGATAACACGGCTTCTGAAAATAAGAATATTTTTGAACCAGAAACGGAAACAGAACGGATTACCAATATGAAGCTAGATGTCTATTATGATGAAAAAGAAATCGTCTATTCCAACTTGCCGGATTCGGTTGATGTTGTGGTAAAGGGATCACGGGATCGGGTCATGTTGTCCAAGCTTAGCAATAAGGAAGTTTATGTGGACCTTCGCAATTTAACGCCAGGAAAACACCTTGTTAAAGTGAAACATAAAAACTTTCCTGACGAAGTTGATGTAGCAATCGAGCCAGGTTCAGTACCAGTGCTTATTGAGAAGAAAGCAACGGTTGAACATTCTGTTGATATAGAACTAATGAATAAGAATAAAATTCCAGAGGGATACACGGCAGAAGAGCCGATTATAACACCGAATAGTGTTAGTGTCACAGGTGCGAAATCACAATTGGATAAAATAGCTTTTGTCAGAGGATATGTCGATATAAGCGATGCAAAAGATACCGTTAAACAGAGAATTCCGTTAAATGTTTATGATGAAAATATGCATGAACTTAAAGATTTAACGATCGAGCCTTCTGTAGTCGATGTAAAAGTACCGATTTCCAGCCCATATAAAAAAGTACCGATAAAGCTAGATGAAAACGGCAAGCTTCCAGACGGGGTAAGCATTTCAAGTATTGAAATAGAACCGGCAGAAGTGACTGTTTTTGGGCCGAACGATGTCCTTAATGATATACAGTACATTGATGGCATACCTCTTGAGCTTGATAAGATAAAAGAAAACACAACGCTTGAATTAAAAGTTCCAGTTCCAGAAGGTGCTAAGAAAGTTGATCCCGAATCGATAAAGATAAAAGTCACCGTTGATAAAGAACAAGAAGTAACGTTTACGGACATTCCTGTAAAAGTAACAGGTTTATCCGATGGGTTAATGGCTGAATTCCTTGATCCGAAGTCAGGAGAATTGGACATAACGCTTAAAGGAGCTTCAACAGTTCTTGATAAGTTGAAAAAGCCTGATATCGAAGCATATGTCGACGTAAGCGAGCTTTCAGAAGGGGAACATGAATTAGCGGTTGAAATTAACGGCCCACAGCATATACAATGGGCAAATAATCAAAAAGTTAAAGTAGCGATCAAAAACCAAACTTAAACAGGTTTGATTAACCAACGATAATCATTGGAATTTTTCCTAACCGTATGAAGGAGAGAGTATATATGGGTAAATATTTTGGCACAGATGGTGTGAGAGGCGTAGCAAATACAGAGCTGACTCCTGAATTAGCCTTTAAATTGGGGCGTTTTGGCGGTTATGTCTTAACAAAGGAAAGTGAAAAGCCAAAGATTCTTATTGGCAGAGATACTAGAATTTCCGGTTATATGCTTGAAGGAGCACTCGTAGCTGGTTTACTTTCGATCGGAGCGGAAGTAATGCGTCTTGGTGTTATATCGACTCCTGGAGTTGCATACTTAACGAAAGCATTGGGAGCACAGGCTGGTGTTATGATTTCAGCTTCTCATAACCCTGTAGGAGATAATGGCATTAAATTCTTTGGTCCGGATGGTTTCAAGCTCTCCGATGAACAGGAAGAAGAAATTGAAAAGCTGTTAGATGGTGAAACAGATTCCTTGCCTCGTCCAACAGGAGCAGACCTTGGAATTGTAAGCGATTATTTTGAAGGGTCTCAAAAGTACCTTCAATATCTTAAACAAACAGTGGATGAAGACTTTAATGGCCTTCATATCGCTCTGGACTGTGCACACGGTGCTACATCATCACTTGCTCCTCATCTGTTCGCTGATCTTGAAGCTGATATTTCAACGATCGGTACAAATCCGAATGGCATCAATATCAATGATGGAGTTGGTTCTACTCATCCAGAAGCGCTTGCAGCCTTTGTGAAAGAAAAGGGTGCGGATGTGGGTCTATCATTTGATGGAGACGGTGACCGCTTAATTGCAATTGATGAAAATGGAAACATCATTGACGGTGACCAGATCATGTTTATTTGTGCAAAGTTTTATAAACAGCAAAGACGCCTACGACATGACACCGTCGTTTCCACTGTGATGAGTAATCTCGGTTTTCATAAAGGGCTTGAAGAAGAAGGAATCCAATCTATCCAAACAAAGGTTGGCGACCGCTATGTAATGGAAGAAATGAGAAAGAACGGTTACATTCTTGGAGGAGAACAGTCTGGACATATTATTTTCCTGGAGCATATTACAACAGGAGACGGAATGCTATCTGCTCTTCAGCTTGTAAATATCATGAAAGTAACAGAAAAGCCTTTATCAGAGCTTGCGGCCGAAATGCAGAAGTTCCCGCAGGTAATGGTTAATGTCCGTGTAGCAGACAAAACGAAGTTAAGCGGCAATGAACGGATTGATAAAGAAATTAACGAAGTGGAAACGGAAATGGGAGAAGAGGGAAGAGTCCTTGTCCGTCCGTCAGGAACCGAGCCATTAATCCGTGTAATGGCGGAAGCGCCTACTGAAGAACTCTGCAAAAAGTATGTTGACCAAATTGCCGAAGTGATTAAAGAAGAATTGGGAGCGCTTGAAGCATAAACCGGTCAAAAAACCATTTTAGCTACGAAAAGTATGCATGTGCAGCACAGGAAAGCTTGCACATGCATATTTTTAAAAGAAAAAGGTTGAAGGATAATAAGTTTACCAACTTTAAAAAATAGTAATTGACCCGCTTAAAGTTTATATAGTATGATATTTCTTGTTTCACTCTATTCTAGAAGGGAAAAGGAGGATAGGCATTATTAAATTAATTATAAGCGCCTGAACTATTTCCATGGACGACAAGGAAATAGTTGACGAGGAAGAGGTTCATCGATCAATCGGCGGATGCCTCTCGGTTGCTTCATCACAACCGTACGACTTTGTAAAAAACAGTGAGGTGACTCTCTGTACAAAATCAAAGTCATGATGAGCGAATAAAGAATATACGAAAGGGGCAGGTATGCCCCGCATAACCTGTCCCTTGTTACAGGGAGGATTATGATTTATGTGTGGAATTGTAGGATATATTGGTCAACAAGATGCAAAGGAAATTCTTTTAAGAGGTTTAGAAAAGCTTGAATACAGAGGATATGACTCCGCAGGTATCGCTCTATTAAATGAAGAAGGATTGCATCTTTTTAAAGAAAAAGGACGTATTGCAACCTTACGTGAACAAGTGGATGAGAATGTAAAAGCTACTGTCGGGATCGGCCATACTCGCTGGGCAACTCACGGAGAACCAAGTCGTGTTAATGCCCACCCGCATCAGGACAGTTCTAAGCGTTTTACACTGGTTCATAACGGGGTTATCGAAAACTACGAACATATTAAGAGAGAATACCTTTCCGATGTGGATTTTGTAAGTGCAACTGATACGGAGGTCGTTGTTGAACTGATCGCCCGTTTTGTGTTGCAGGAAAACATGACAGTATCGGAAGCGTTCCGAACAGCGTTAATGAAGCTTAAAGGCTCTTATGCTCTTGCATTAATCGATAACGAGGATCCTGAACATCTGTATGTTGCCAAGAACAAAAGCCCGCTGCTTGTTGGACTTGGGGATGGATTCAACGTTGTAGCAAGTGATTCTATGGCGATGCTTCAAGTAACTGACCGTTTTGTTGAGTTAATGGATGAAGAGGTTGTACTTGTTTCCCGTGAATCCGTTACGATTAAGAACATTCATGGCGAGGAAATGGAACGCGAGCCATTCACTGCTGAACTTGATGCAAGTGACATCGAAAAAGGTACTTATCCACACTACATGTTAAAAGAAATTGATGAGCAGCCTTTCGTTATTCGTAATATTATTCAAAAGTATCAAGACGAAGATGGAAACATCAAACTGGATCAAGACATTCGCGAGGCGATGAAAGATACAGACAGAATCTATATTATTGCATGCGGAACCAGCTATCATGCTGGCCTGGTTGGCAAGCAACTAATTGAAAATATTGCAAATGTACCGGTAGAAACGCACATTGCGAGCGAGTTCTTATATAACATGCCACTGATTTCTGAAAAACCGCTTTTCATCTTCATTTCGCAAAGTGGTGAAACTGCAGACAGCCGTGGAGTACTCGTGAATGTGAAAAAGCAAGGGTACCGTACTCTCACAATTACAAACGTACCGGGCTCCACATTATCCCGTGAAGCAGATTATACGCTTCACACACATGCAGGCCCTGAAATTGCGGTAGCTTCTACAAAAGCTTACACTGCTCAAATGGCTGTAATGGCTATTCTTGCAGTAGATACTGCTCAAGCGAAGGGAATCGAGCTGGATTTCAACCCGATTCGGGAGCTTGGCGTAGTAGCGAACGCAATGGAAGCAATGGTTGACCAGAAAGAAATGATTGAAAAGATTGCCCGTAATTATCTTTCTGTAACACGCAATTGTTTCTTTATCGGAAGAGCGGTCGATTACTTTGTTTGCCTTGAGGGAGCTTTGAAACTGAAGGAAATCTCTTACATTCAGGCGGAAGGATTTGCCGGCGGAGAGCTTAAACATGGAACAATCGCACTTATCGAAAAGGGAACACCGATCATTGCACTTGCTACACAGGAACATGTTAACGGCAGTATCCGCAGCAATGTACAGGAAGTTGTCGCTCGTGGCGCTCACCCATGCATCATTAGCATGAAGGGCTTAAACGAAGAGGGAGATAACATTGTGCTTGATGAAGTACATGAATATCTAACCCCGCTTGTGTCCGTCGTACCGTTGCAATTACTTGCTTATTACGCTGCACTTCACCGCGATTGTGACGTCGATAAGCCGCGTAATCTTGCTAAATCAGTAACAGTTGAATAAAAATCTTGAATGAATCCCTAACCTGTTGGTTAGGGGTTTTTTTACTTAATTCTAAAACAGGTCAATCCAGCTGACCTATGGTTTAAAAGCTAACAGTATATGGAGGAGTCCGACTAAGAGACAAAGGACTCCGTTTAAAATGACATGACTTAGTAAAACATAGAAGATAACCAGGTGATAATACTTTTCCAAAAGTCTTCCTAATATAAGGTTTCAACTTTTCTGATCTATTTCAACTTAATCCGTTATATGAGAAAGAGTGAGTAAATGGCAATATCGATTTCATTCATTTTAGTCTGGTTTTTTGTCAGTTGTTTTCTTCTGATCCCCAAAACGTTATCTTTCTTACATAATTTTATTCTTTTTATGTTCACAACGATTGTTTCCACAAACGTCATGACAATATTGACCATGCAACTGGAATTTATCAAGAATACACAAAATCCTTTTTTATTTATTGTGTTTATTTTATATAGGGATGTTCTAATTCCTGTTATTGTTCTACTTTTTGTAAATGTATCCCTTCATTCAGAAAAGAAAAGATTATTCTTTTTGCTCGCGTTGTTGATACTGGTTTTATTTGATTATTTTTTAGTGCAGTTTAAGGTCATGGAATTTATAAAATGGAATTTCTTATTTGCTATGATCGTTCATTCAGCGTATTTGCTTATCGGTTTATTAATAAGTAAGTTGTTAACAGCAATGGATAACAGGGGTGAATCGATAAAATGAACGAAGTTGTGTATGAGAAATCGTTTGATGCAAACGAATGGTTTGTTTTAATAAATTTACTTTTTATTATAATCGTTTTTATTTTGCCCCGTATTTTTAATCGGTTGGAATCCGTGGCTTATTTCCTCTACGGAGTGTTTATTGCGATGTTTTTTGATCATACGATAAGCGTTGGTCCATGGGATTTTTATGATGTTAACGATAGTGCAGCATACCAGTTATTAGACTTTTTAAGTTACCTGAGCTTTGGAACTTATAGTTATTTATTCATGTATTTATATGTAAGGTTCAAAATTAAAGGGTTCTTTAACATTCTATACATTGCAGTTTGGACTGTTTTCTCCCTGGGTGTTGAATGGGTTGGTTTAAAAGTGGGTTTATACCATTATGACAAAGGATTTCAAAGTTATTGGTCTATCTCGATTTATTTGCTTGTTCAAAGTAGCCAAATCCTGATCTATCACCTCATTGTTAAAACCAGGGGGCGGGCGCAGGAATGAATTTCCTACTCAAATATTTTGACAATTTAGTGATAATGATAATATTTATCAATTATATGTGATATGATAGTAGCAAGAGATCAAAGTGGAGGCGGTTTGGATGGTTGAATTGATTCAAATAGGTTTGTTATTTTCTCTTTTGTCAGGCTCTTTCATGTTTTTAGGAGTAAAGCTTAAGGCAGAAGCCAAAAGGATACCTGTTCGAGTTCAAGTCCAGTCTAACAGCAGACGTTATGAGACCGCTCGGCCAGTTCACCAACCTGAATACCGGTAAATGGTTGACTTTTTAATTGAAAACGATTATCATTGTCGTTGAGTAGTACTCTTTAATTTATATGCCATAAACTTGTGTTCCCCTCACATACACAAGCAGGACCGCTGAGAAATCAGCGGTTTTTTCTTGAATATGCATAGAAAATTCTGTTTAGGTAAAAGAACTTGAATAAAATAATAGCATAGCTGGCCTTCTTAATTGGAAGGTCTTTTTCTTTTGAATTATGATAAGCTTGAGTAGGAGACATATGAAAAATACTATAAATAAAAGGAAGTGAAAGACATGGATAGACTTGATAGAGTAGCAGCATGGCTGAAGGAAAATAACCATTCATTTGCATTTATTCATTCTACGCCGAACGTTTTTTATTTATCGGGGTTTTACACGGATCCGCATGAACGCCTCCTTGGCATGTTTGTATTTCCAGAAAAAGAACCTTTTTTAGTTTGTCCGGGTATGGAAGAATCCCAGGCAAGAGATGCTGGCTGGAAATTCGAGATTATTGGGTACAGTGACTCTGATAATCCATGGGAACTTATTCAGGAAGCGATCAACAAGCGTGGAATAAAGGAAACATCTTCTGTTGCAATCGAAAAAGAGCTTCTTTCCTATGAAAGAGCAGAGCAATTGATGAAGCTTTTCCCTGGATTGCGGTTCGCTTCAGTGGAAGACAAGCTGAATCAGATGAGATTGATTAAAGATAGCAAAGAATTAGAAATGATGAAAGAGGCGGCGAAACTGGCGGACTTTGGAGTAGAGACCGGAGTTAAGGCGCTTTATGAAGGCTGTACTGAAATGGAGGTACTGGCCAAAATAGAATACGAATTAAAGAAAAAAGGCGTGCGTGAAATGTCCTTTTCCACGATGGTTCTGTTCGGAGAAAAGGCAGGACAGCCTCACGGAAACCCGGGAGATCGGAAGTTAAAAAGAGGTGACCTCGTTTTATTCGATCTTGGTGTCGTGTTAAACGGCTATACATCAGACATCACGAGAACGTTTGCTTATAAGGAAGCAAATAATAAACAAAAGGAAATTTATGAAACAGTGCTAAAGGCACAGCTTGCATCCTTAGAAAAATGCAAAGAAGGTACAAGGCTCGGGGACCTTGATAAAACAGCAAGAGACATCATATCCGATGGCGGCTACGGAGATTACTTCCCTCATCGGATCGGACATGGAATCGGAATAGATGTACATGAATTTCCTTCTATGAGCCAGAACAACAATGGCACCCTTCAAAAGGGAATGACCTTTACGATCGAACCAGGAATTTATGTTCCTGAGATTGGCGGAGTGAGAATAGAAGATGAAATCGTCATCACTGATTCTGGTTATAAAACATTAACGAGTTATCCAAAAGAACTGCAAATCATAGGCTAAGCTTAAGAGGATGATCCATTAGGATTATCCTCTTTTACCTTTATAGCTTTATTCTTCCTCTAGAAAGCTTCTAACGATAAGAAAAGGATTATCGAAGCTTTTGTCGAAAGAACATGTAACGATTTGACCAGGAGGATATCATGAAGGCTGCAGACCAGTTATTCGAAAAGATGACCAACATCCATCCGGAATATTACTCTTTCAAATTCCATTCCCAGCGCGTTATGCATATGGCGGAAATGCTCGGTGAACATGTGGGCTGTTATGATGATGATTTAAGAACTGCAGCCTTGTTACATGATATTGGAAAGACAGCAATTGCCGATGAGATCTTGTCTAAGCCAGAGAGACTTACAGACGAGGAGTATCGTGTTATACAAAGACACTGCGCTATAGGAAGTGCCATTGTTGAGAAGGAGCTTGGAAATAATCGTGCTGCAGGCTTTATTGAACATCATCATGAACACTGGGATGGAAGCGGCTATCCAGGTGGCCTGGTCGGCAAACAGATTTTAAAACAGGGAAGGATTATTGCTATCTGCGATGCATTTGATACGATGGCTTTTGATCGGAGAAACTATCAATCAGGGGTAAAATCTTTTCGCCAGGCGTTCGGAGAACTGCGCAAATGGTCGTGGAAACAGTTCGATGGAGACCTGGTGGCCCGTTTTATTGAAAAGATGGAAAAAATACCTTTTCCTGAAACGGAGTTATGGTATAATGATTCTCAAATGATCGAACAAATATTTTCTACTAAAGAAAAATGTGAGGAATAAGACATGATTAATCAACTAACTTTCCCACAACTTCATCATACGTAAGTCCTTGGACCCGGGATAAATCCCCGCAGGTACAAGGGCTATTTGTTCTTGTACCTGCGGGCATTCTTAAAGGCCATGCAGGTATTTTTTCATACCTGCATGGCCTTTTTATATTGGTTAAAAAAGGGCTCTTTTCGCATACTTTGTTGCTTAATAAACTTCACATAAGAGAGGAACTGCGACGCTATCTCAACATTGATTTCCGCTCCGGGCAGTTCGCTTTCCGCGGGCAACGCTTCCGCTTCCTCGTCAGCAAAAACCGCCTGTCTAGTTCCGGCTCACAGAGACTAGTGGATTTCCCTCACCTCCTTGCGATAAGGCAACATCGACTCTCTTTCGTTCGGCGTTGTTTCTTATCTCCATGCGGTTCAGTCCAATCCATACGTCTCTTGGCGTTCGCCTCCACCTTTCAACACTGCCGGGATCTTCAGCTGTTGCTTTTCCCGCAGGACAAGGAAGGCTTCGGCAGCGTTACATCGCACGAAGGAAATGTGAATACATTTTCGAGGAGTCGACTGTCCTCTGCTCCAATCAATTGACGTTTTTCAAAGATGTGGAACGTCAAAGCGCAACTCAGCGCGAGCCCGCGGAAAGCGTAGTGTATTTCTGCAGCGGTCATCTATCCGTTATGTCGCAGTTTATCTTTTTTAAGCAAAAACAAAAATCTTTTAGAAAAGAGCCTTAAAAAAAACAATAATGAAAGGTGAGGAACATGTTAAGAAACTTAAAAGGAACAACTGACTATTTGCCGCAGGAACAACAAACCAGAAAAAGAATCCAGAAAACACTTGAAGAGGTATTTGAACTATACGGCTGCAAACCGCTGGAGACCCCTATTTTAAATTATTATGATCTTATGGCGTCAAAGTATGGCGGCGGCGAAGAAATTCTAAAGGAAGTATATCGGCTTAATGACCAGGGAGAGCGCGACCTTTCACTGCGGTATGACCTTACGATTCCCTTTGCTAAAGTAATAGGGATGAATCCGGAGATGAGGCTCCCTCTGAAACGGTATGAAATAGGGAAAGTATTTCGGGATGGCCCGATAAAGGCAGGAAGGTTCCGAGAATTTATCCAGTGCGATGTTGATGTTGTAGGGATCAAGTCTGTTAAAGCAGAAGCTGACTTGATCGCGATGGCGTTGGACTGTTTTGAAAGGTTAGGATTGGATGTTACGATTCAACTAAACAACCGAAAGCTTTTAACTGGATTGTTAAATGAGATCAACGTTCCTGAAGCGAGCATCAACGATGTTATATTGTCTCTTGATAAACTGGAGAAGATAGGCCTTGATGGTGTCCTAAGGGAACTGTCAGAGCGTAAGGTGGATAATAACACCCTTTCTGAACTAAAAGAAATAATAACAAATAAAGAAAACTGCAAGCTTTCTTTTTATGAAGAAAATTTCGGTTCTGCAACATTGCGGGAAGGGATTAAAGAATTAAAAGATCTGTTTACCACTTTAGAATATTTGGGATTAGAAAAGAAAGTTAAGTTCACTCCTTTCTTAGCCAGAGGCCTGAACATTTATACAGGCACCATTTATGAGATCTTTTTAACCGATGGAAGCATTACATCCAGCATAGGAAGTGGAGGACGATACGATACCATTATAGGAAACTTCCTTGAAAGTGAAAGAACATATCCTACAGCGGGAATTTCTTTTGGCCTGGATGTAATCTATACCGCATTAAAACAATCCAGGAAGTTTGTGCTCGACCCTGCTGTCGATGTGTTCATCATCCCGATCGGTACAGAAAAGGAATCCATGAGGCTTGCCGGTGCGCTTCGCCGTTCTGGAATCCGTACCGAAATTGAATTATCAGAAAAGCGCCTTAAAAAATCCCTTGATTATGCCAACAAGGAAAATATCCCGTACGTATTGTTATTAGGGGAGAATGAACTGGAAGAAAATAAAATAACGGTCAAAAACATGGAAAGCGGAGAGGAACAAAAAGTTACCCTGGACGATGTTGGTGCCTTTCTTAAAATAGTTATATCAAACAAAAGCACTGAGCAGCTTCAAAAGTGAAAATGCAAAGTGATAGAAGAACGGCTTATAAAAAGAAATAGTAATTAGAGATAACCATTCTGGTCTAGTGCTGCCAGGATAGTTTGTTTTTTGAAAAATCATCTTGCTCTTCCTTATAAGGAAACATAGATTGTCCTGATTAGAATAGGATATAGTAGAGCCATTAAAGGAGAGATAAGATGAGGATTATCAAAGAGTTTAAACAGTTTGCCATGAAGGGCAGCGTTGCTGATATGGGGATTGGGATGGTGCTCGGTGCAGCATTCGGAAGTTTAATTGATTCCCTTGTTAATGATGTGCTGTTGCCGCCGATCGGGCTGATCTTTGCAAAAGTAAACTTTACTGACCTGTATGTCAGCCTCTCGGGGAAAACCTATGCGAGTCTGGCAGATGCTAAAGAGGCAGGAGCTGCTACGATAAATTATGGAATCTTCTTCTCCTCTTTGCTTCGTTTCGGAATAGTAATGTTTGCCGTTTTTTTAGTAATAAGACAAATTAACAGGTTAAAAAAGCCCTATGAAAACCCGTTGGAATCGATGACTAACAAAGAATGCCCCTACTGTTGCACTTCTATTCCTTATAAAGCGATCAAATGTCCAAACTGTGGTTCGGAATTAGAACCGGAGGAACAGCTCGAACGGGCCAGTAGTTTCAGCAAAAAGAAGAAGCAGTCCTTTCGTATCAGTTTTAAATAGATTCTCAAACACCTAGAAAGACAATTGCGAAAACCTCACTTCAAGCAGGCAAGCAAAAATCCCTCTCACCGGGGGATTTTTGTTTTGCATATTGAAGTTGTTTACAGGTTAAAAGTGAAATAAAAATAGGTATTTTTGTTAAACTAATTGATATAAACGAAATGGAGAAGGTGTAGTGAATGGACGGATGCTTGATTATTCATGGATTTACGGGTTCGCCTTATGAGATTGAACCACTGGCAAACCATTTGCGGGCCAGCACCGATTGGAAGGTTGAAACACCCACTCTACCTGGACATGGAAAGGAAGACACACTGCACCGCGTTACATACGGGGAATGGATCAAAGCTTCTGAGGAAGCCCTTCGTACATTAAAAGAACAATGTGATTCCGTTTATTTGATTGGCTTTTCGATGGGGGGAGTGATCTCCGGGTATCTTGCACAAAAGTACGAGGTGAAAAGACTAGTGTTGCTTAGTGCTGCAGCTTATTATATTAGCCCAAAACAAACGATGAAAGATTCTTTAGAAATGATGAGGGACTTTTTTAGAGGAAGGATAAGAGAAAATGAGATGTTTAAAAGGCGTAAACCTGTAAGAACGCCATTATCCGCTTCCTGGCAATTTACAAGACTCGTTAAAGAACTACGGCCATTATTTGCTAATATAACAGTTCCAACATTAATCATTCAGGGAAAAATAGATAGGGTCGTTCCCTTCCGAAGTGCTGAATTTATCTATCGAACGATAGCATCTGAAGAAAAGTACCTTCATTATTTGGAGCGGTCCAGGCATATCCTATGCCGTGGAGAAGAAGCGATAGATGTTGTTCAGTTAGTTTCAAATTTTCTTGGTGTTAGAGTGTGATGCTTTAATCTTTGTAACAATGATGTAGGTTAGGTAGTAACATGTTACCAAATTATGCAAAGAATAAAAAATCCGTATTTTTCTGTCATATTAATGTAATTGACATGTTACTGCATAAACATCGCTTTGTTATATTCCCCCTGTACAATGTGAAGCATGGTAAAACTTAGACAGGTTTTAAACCAAATATCTTCAGGGGGAATGCGTACATGTTAACTCGCAAAAACTTCGTAAGAAATCTGGTTACAACAACAGCGGTTGCAGGAATGATGTTTGCTAGTCCGGTAGTATCAAATGCAATGGGAGATGAAAACCTCTCGAACGGATCGAAAAGTGCAGACGTCGTGGAGTTACAGGACGTACTCACTGCCAAAGGATATTTTGATTATCATAAATCAACTGGTTACTTTGGTTCTATCACAACTGAAGCTGTTAAAAGCTTTCAAAAAGATCATGGCTTAAGAGTGGACGGAATCGTTGGGCCTAACACATTCGATGCACTGGAAGATGTAAACAATGGACAAGCACTGCAAACAATGGTTGAAGGTGACCGCGGCCATCAAGTAGTAACACTGCAAGAAAAGCTTGGAAACTATTACAACTTTACGGTAGACGGCATCTTTGGACCGATCACTGCACAGGCAGTTAAGGCATTCCAGCAAGACAATGGTTTAAGTGTTGATGGAATAGCAGGACAAAACACCTGGGCAGCATTGAACGGCAAAGAAACTAAAAATGTAACTGTATCAGCAGAACCGAAAGCAAAAACGGTTTCTACTACTACTAATTCCACATCTACAGAAAAACAAACCGTAAGCCGTTCATCTGCTGAGAGCGGAAAGGAATTTAACGTAGAAGCAACAGCGTATACCGCAAATTGCACAGGCTGTTCAGGGATTACTGCAACAGGAATTAACCTAAAATCAAATCCTGATGCAAAAGTAATCGCTGTTGACCCGGATGTTATTCCTTTAGGTTCAAAAGTATATGTTGAAGGTTATGGATATGCGATTGCTGGTGACACAGGCGGAGCAATCAACGGCAACCGTATCGATATCTTCATTCCAAATAAACAGGATGCACTTGATTTTGGCAGACGTACAGTCAAAGTAAAAGTGCTGAACTAATTAAGAAAAGCCATCATTGTGGTCTTAACCCTGTCAAGTAGACAACACAAAAAAACTAAGCTGCCAACGCGTGTCGATACTCAATCGGCGCGCGTTGCTTTAATTTCTTCTGAAAACGCCTGTAGTTATAGTGGTATATATAATCCTCGATTGCTTGTCGTATCTCTGTTTCT
>NZ_SWLG01000037.1 GCF_005747095.1 Exobacillus caeni
AGAAACAGAGATACGACAAGCAATCGAGGATTATATATACCACTATAACTACAGGCGTTTTCAGAAGAAATTAAAGCAACGCGCGCCGATTGAGTATCGACACGCGTTGGCAGCTTAGTTTTTTTGTGTTGTCTACTTGACAGGGTTAAGACCAGACCCGGTTTTTGTTGTGGTATAGGAATATAACTTTTTAACAGAGGAGAATGCCCGGCGTCCTTGAAAAGTTTAAGAATACAGATAAGCGCAATTTCGCCTCTGTCTTCCCCTGAAGGCTTGCCGATCGGCGAGTACTTCTTCCTAGCGTAATAAAAATCCTGCGATCACCAGAACGATGAAGAAGCCCCATAAGATCTTTTTTACAACAGGCGGTACCCGCCTCCGATATTTCCAGCGGTTTGGGTTAAAGCTGACTTCATCCGGATTTGTTCTTCTGGCATAGACTGTCGGCCGGGAATAGAAACGTTTTGCACCCACCAACAGAAGAGGAGCCAGAACCGCACCGCCGATCAACCCGAATAAATGGCCCAGTATATTAATGTTAGGACTGATGAATGTCATGATTAGCCCGATACCAAGTATGGTTAAAATAAGTTGTGAATTGGCCTGGTCAATTAGCTCTTTTCGATTGATGGCCATATACAGATAGATGCCGAATAAACCAAAGATAGCACCGGACGCTCCAACATGGCTAAAGTATGGATCCTCAAGGTAAAATGCTGCCACATTTGCTATGAGGCCGGCCCCGAAATAACCGACAAGGAATTTTACTTTTCCAAGCATTTGTTCCAGGGCAGGGCCGAACAAATAAAGCGAGAAGGAATTGAACAGCACATGTGCAAACCCGCCGTGAAGGAAAATAGGCGTAACAAGCCTCCAATATTCTCCTCTTGCAATCAATCCGTTTTGTCCAACCCCCAATTGTAAGAGCGATTGGAAGCCGAGGAGGTATATTAAGACAAAAAGCAGAAGGTTTATAGCGATAAGAATAGAGACTAATGGATAGTAACGAAGAAAGGAACGGAAGTCTTCGTTTCGTATAAACATCGGGTTTAACCCCCTTTTATCTTTCTTTAGGTATAGTGTAGCACAGGTGGAAGGTGTCTACTATTAACTAGGTATATGAGAAAATAATCGGGGTATTCAATATAGAAAGAGACTTTAGATAAGTCGTCTTCTTTGGCTGAAATTTGTTCCATAGCATTGCCCTTTGTGCATGAAGCATCATACATGCGAGCTTGACGCTGCTTTACGCACAAAAGAGGGGGTCGCTTCGCTTTTTGCTTAGCAAAAACTATAACAATAAAACCAGGGGCTTAGACTCTGTTAGACTGTGTTATAGGTCATTTGTTCCGCTATTATAAGGAAATCCATCTTTCCTTTAGTTTTATAGGTCATATAATCCTTTATTTCGTTTTTATTGGCCTTTATCTTGCTGTTTTTTATCAAATAGAGGAACAGATGACCTATAATTTTTTAAAAACTGCTTTTTTTATACAAATAGCGGAACAGATGACCTCAAATTTTACTGTCTGCCAAACTGGAACGGTCTATCCATTTTCTCATGCTGGTCGGCCGTATTACTCTTCACACTAATACTACAAAGTTCACCGAATCAGCTTACATAAAAGATCAGAAGAAAGGAAAGAAGTCATGATTATAGGTACGGGGATTGATATTGTTGAGATCGAGCGGATCAAAGGCTCTTTTGAGCGGAATGAACGGTTTGCTGATAGGATTTTGACGGAGGGGGAAAAGGATAAATTCAACACGCTTAGCGGACACCGGAAAATGGAATTCCTTGCGGGAAGGTTTGCTGCAAAGGAAGCATTTGCAAAGGCGAAAGGAACCGGGATCGGGGAGCTAAGCTTTAAAGATATTGAGGTTTTAAATGATGCTTCTGGTGCCCCTTTTATAAAGTCTGAGACGAAAGACAACGTGCATCTTTCCATTTCGCACAGTAAACATTATGCGGTTGCCCAGGTTATTCTTGAAAGCTCGTCATGCTAGTCTGCATATTGGATGAAGTTGTCTCATATATTTGTAACACGGTTGGGAGGGACCTGTTGTGAGAGTCGTAACTGCAAGGGAAATGTACGAAGCAGATCGCATTGCTGCGGAAGAAATTGGATTAAGTGGAGTTACGTTAATGGAAAATGCCGGTCATGCAATATGCAGAAAGCTCGAGGAGTGGATTGTTAGAGAAGAACGGATTGCTATTCTGGTCGGCGCTGGAAATAACGGGGGAGACGGTTTTGTCGTAGCCAGGATTTTAAAGAGCCGTGGGTTCAAGGTGGATGTGTGGGTAGCTCCTAACAGGGATAAAATCAAAGGCGATGCAGCAGAACACAGGGATATATTTCTTAGAGCGGGATATTCTCCTTATTACTATGAAACAAACGAAAAAGAATTCTACGAACATCTGCCAGCTTATTCTGTTATCATCGATTGTTTGTTAGGGATCGGAATAAAGGGGGAAATCCGTTCTCCGTATAACGAGATTATTTCCGCTGTGAACAAATGTTCAGCAAAGGTAATCGCTGTTGATCTTCCTAGTGGGGTGGCTGCTGATGGAACTGTGCCGAATGGCCAGGAACCTATTAGGGCAAACAGAACGATCACCCTGCAATATCCAAAAACAGGAGCATTTACCTTTCCTGCGGCTTCTTACTATGGAACGATCTCCAGAGTCGATATCGGGATTCCGCCTAAAGCGTTCCGTTCTGATCAGGTTCGCCTTCTCTGGCAAGAAGAGGCTGTAAAAAGCACGTTGCCTGTAAGAGACCCTTCTTCGCATAAAGGAAGCCATGGGAAGGGGCTAATAATCGGCGGATCACGTGAAATGACTGGAGCTCCGATGATGACGGCAATGGCTGCATATCGAGCTGGTGCAGGTTTGATTACGGTAGCAGTTCCAGATGTGATTTTGCCGGTGGCTGCAGCTTCCATGCTAGAAGCGATGTACAAACCGATGCCATCTGATGAAGGCTCTTTTTCCGGGAGCGAAATGCCTGATCTGGAGGCTTACCATGCAGTAGCCGTCGGTCCGGGTATGGGGAGAGGGAAGGGGAGCGCAGCGATTGTCAAACGCTTGTTAGAAGAAGACATACCGCTTCTTATTGATGCAGATGGACTTTTTCATCTTTCTTCCTTTCTAGAAATGCTGGAAAGGAGAAACGGCATCACGATCCTTACTCCACATCCCGGAGAAATGGCAAGGCTGCTAAACTGCTCCATCGGCTACGTTCAAAGCAATCGTTTTGAAGTATCCAGGGATTTTGCTGTTAAGTATGGAGTATTCCTTGTATTAAAAGGTCCGTTCACGATTGTTACCACTCCTAATGGAGAGCAATTCGTGAACACAACGGGCAATGCTTCACTTGCAAAAGGAGGCAGCGGAGATGTGCTCGCCGGGACCATATTTGGTTTTATGTTGCAGGATGATAAAACCCAGTCAGCGATAAGCAATGCTGTATATGTCCACGGAGGCATCGCGGATAACCTGGTAGCAACTGCCCATTCTCTTATGGACGTGATGGCAACCGACATTATTAACGGCATCCCACTTTTTCTTCGTACATTTTTCCAGGAAGTATAATCCTAACTTCTTGCTGGTGAGACTCTCTTCAGGGAAACCCTTCTTTGTCGTTTAAATGAGGCAAAGGAGTTGAAATGATGAAAAGGATCGGATCCATCCTCTTAGTAGGATTGATATTTATGGTTGTCCTTTCGGGCTGCGGACAGAAGAGTCAGGAAGATGTCATGTCATCGATTGATAAAAAACTCAATGAACTGGAAAGCTATCGAGTTAACGCTCAAATGACGCTTGAAACAGGAGAAGAACCACAAAAATACGATGTAGAAATCTGGTACAAGAAACCTAGTTTTTACCGGGTGAAATTAAAAAATGCAAACCAGGAACAGAACCAGATTATCCTTAGGAATGACGAGGGTGTGTTTGTATTGACCCCGGCGCTAAACAAAAGTTTTCGTTTCCAGAGTGACTGGCCTGAAAATGGAAGCCAGGCTTACCTCTACAATACACTGGCAAGCGACATTTTAAATGACTCCGATGCTGGATTCGAGGCAAAAGAAAACGATTATGTTTTTGACACAAAAGCAAATTACCAGAATAAAAACCTCGCAAGACAGGAAATTACGTTAAAGAAAAAGGATCTTGCACCGAAGCAGGTAAAGATTCTAAACCAGGATATGAAAGTGCTTGTCACAGTAGATTTCTCAAAAATGGAATTCAATCCAAAGTTTGATAAAGATGCATTTGATATGGAGCGAAACATGACGGCAGCCCAATTAGAGGTTCCGGTGATAGCGGCAAATTCTGCGCCGTTAGAAGTGCTTTATCCGATGTATGAACCACAGGGAACAGGCTTAAGTGAACAAAAGGAAGTATCTGATGGGAAAGTTGTCTTAAGCTATACAGGCGAAAAATCGTTCACTCTGATTGAAGAAAAGAGTGAAACAGCTATGGAGACATCGGCTCCAGTACAAGTCTCTGCCGGTGAACCAGTTGACCTTGGATTTGCTGTTGGAGTGATGACAGATAATACGATCACATGGTCCCATAACGGGGTCGATTACTTCCTTGCTTCAAATGATCTATCAAAAGAAGAAATGGCCTCTGTTGCCCGTTCCGTTTATGGCACTACAGTAAAATAAAGTTTCCCACAACAGGTTCAGCGGCACAGCATGCTGAACCTGTTTTTATAGCAGCAAGAAATGTCTAGGCGTAATGCCCCTCGATAATTATTTGATCTTAGTATTTTGGAAACAACTCCTCCTCTTCGCTTTTACCACCTGCCAAACGGTGTGGTTATTTAAAAAGGCTGTTTTTAAAGGATTGTTGTTTTTGCACAAAAGCGATAAACTGCGACATAACGGATGGATGACCGCTGCGGAAATACACTACGCTTTCCGCGGGCTCGCGCTGAGCCTCCTCACTCGCAAAAAACGCTCCTTGCGGGGTCTCAACGTCTTCGCTGTCCCGCAGGAGTCTACGTGTATTTCCTCCGCTGAGTTATACTTTGGCGTTCAACATCTTTGAAAAACATCAATTGATTGGAGCAAAGGGCAGTCGACTCCTCGAAAATGTATTCACATTTCCTTCGTGCGATGTAACGCTGCCGAAGCCTTCCTTGTCCTGCGGGAAAAGCAACAGCTGAAGATCCCGCAGTGTTGAAAGATGGAGGCGAACGCCAAGAGACGTATGGATTGGACTGAACCGCATGGAGATAAGAAACAACGACGAACGAAAGAGAGTCGATGTTGCCTTATCGCAAGGAGGTGAGGGAAATCCACTAGTCTCTGTGAGCCGGAACTAGACAGGCGGTTTTTGCTGACGAGGAAGCTGAAGCGTTGCCCGTGGAAAGCGAACTGCCCGGAGTGGAAATCAATGTTGCTATTGCGTCGCAGTTTATCTCAAATGTGAAGCTTATAAAGCAACATTGGTTTGCGAAAAGAGCCTTTAAAAAAGAAGTGGATTGCCAGCCTGAAATGGCTGTTTTTGATTACAGGTCTTATCTATTTTAATTGCATTCTTCGTTTCTAGAATCTTATAATACGCTTAAGAGAAACCGGAAAGAAAAAATAGCGAAGAGAAATTATAACAGATGCGGAAGGAGGTTCTTTTTGATGGAAGATCCGTTTTACAGAGATACATGGGCAGAAATTGACCTTGACGCGATTGAAGAAAACATTGCAGCATTCAAAAAGCACCTTCCTCAGGAAACAGGCATTATGGCCGTTGTTAAAGCGAATGCGTATGGGCACGGATCATTTGAGGTGGCAAAACAGGCGATCGCCGCGGGTGCTTCTTATCTTGCGGTTGCATTATTAGATGAGGCGATCGCATTAAGAGAGAAAGGGATCACTCATCCGATTTTAGTGTTGGGTTGGGTTCGTCCAGAATATGCCGGTCTTGCTGCTAAACTAGATGTAACCCTAACAGTTTTCCAGGAAGAATGGATTCAAAAGGCAGCATCTTTAATAGATACGAAACCATTAAAGCTACATTTGAAAATGGATACCGGAATGGGAAGAATTGGTATAAAGGCGGAAAAAGAAGCTAAACTGATACTATCAGCTTTATTTGATAACAAAGATAAATTTGTGCTGGAGGGAGTTTTTACACACTTTGCAACTGCTGATGAACCGGGCAACAGCTTTGTTGAGGAACAAAACAAAACGTTCGGCGCTATGCTTGGATGGCTTAAGGAAGAGGGAGCTGTTCCACCTATTATCCATACAAGCAATAGTGCAGCTACTGCAAGGTTTCCGGAAAGGGCCCGCAGTATCGCACGGGTGGGAATCTCTATGTACGGGTTAGCCCCTTCAGAAGAACTGGCAGGGAATTTTCCATTTCCGCTTAAGCCGGCATTCTCGTTGCATAGCAGGCTTGTTCATGTGAAACAGATGTCAGAAGGTGAACCGGTCAGTTATGGTTCTACCTATAAAACAAGTGAGGGAGAATGGATAGGGACGATCCCGGTAGGATATGCCGATGGCTGGATCCG
Source organism: Exobacillus caeni (assembly GCF_005747095.1). Taxonomy (GTDB): domain Bacteria; phylum Bacillota; class Bacilli; order Bacillales; family Guptibacillaceae; genus Exobacillus; species Exobacillus caeni. The sequence goes on from NZ_SWLG01000037.1 coordinate 6,528, forward strand.
CAAAATAGGCAGTGAAGGCCATGTGCTGGTTAACGGGGGAAAAGCGCCGATCGTAGGAAGAATATGCATGGATCAGTTCATGGTCCGCCTCCCGAGGCAACTGGAAGTCGGTACAAAGGTGACTTTGATCGGCAGGCAAAGAGACAGCTGTATTTCAGTGGACGACATTGCCCGTCAATTAGAAACAATTAATTATGAAATACCATGTATGATAAGCAGCCGCGTTCCGAGAATCTTTATGAAAAAGGACAAAAAAGTTGGCGTTATGAATACTATTTTAAAAAAATAGAAAAATAAAAGCAGGAATTTGCAAGATTATGGTGAAATCTATTTTAGAAGTTACTTTGCAAAGTGGTTTTTCCAATGGTAAACTAAACAATGGAACATAAAAAGAGTAGCTGTGCTTCGGAGGTGTATGTTTGTGGCGGATGCAAACAAAAAATCGATTGTGATCACATTACCACAACACTTATTAAACGAGGTGGATGGTTTCATCCAGCGCGAGCAGGTAGATCGGAATGAGTTTATCTCTCAAGCAACATCAATGTATCTTCGCGAACATAAGAAACGTCACATTCGTGAAGCGATGCGACAAGGGTACATGGAAATGGCTAAAATCAATTTGAATATCGCATCAGAAGCCTTTCTTGCTGAGGAGGAAGCAGATCACACCCTGGACCGCTTAGTTAGCGGGGTGTAATGATTTGATAGTTAAACGAGGCGATGTGTATTTTGCTGATCTATCCCCCGTTGTGGGCTCAGAGCAAGGAGGGATAAGGCCTGTTCTGATTATCCAGAATGATATTGGCAACCGGTTTAGCCCAACAGTCATTGTGGCAGCAATTACCGCCCAAATTCAAAAAGCGAAGTTGCCCACTCACGTGGAGATCAATGCTAAGAAATATGGTTTCGAACGTGACTCGGTCATTTTGCTCGAACAGATTCGTACGATCGATAAACAGAGGCTGACAGATAAAATCACCCATCTTGATGATGGTATGATGAATCGGGTGGAAGAAGCGCTGCAAATCAGCCTGGGTCTTATTGACTTCTAAAACTGAACTATACAAAACAAGGGGTTGCTCATAGAGCAGCTTTTTTGTTTTGCTTAATTCTACATAAGTAGAAGGTTTTTAATAAGGACTGTCGAATTTTATGGAGAATAATCCGGAAAAGTTAACGAGTGGAAAATACGTGCATTTTCTCCATTTATATGTTTTAATCGCATATTAATTGCAGTAATCCGCAGATAATGAAATAATTGGTGGAAGAGAAACGTAAAGGGAGGAGCAACATGGACAAGCTTATTATTCAAATGTTTAATAAAAACAGGCAGGAAATCTTCAATCGGTGGATGGAAGAAATGGAAAGCATCCGTGAAGATCACCGGCTTCAAAATATATCTGATAAGGCCTATAAAGACACAAATGTTGAATTCTTTAACATTATTTTCGCTCACCTTGAACGTAATGAATATAAAGCGAACGATGAGTTGACGGATTTTGCGGAAAAACTTTTCCAATTAGGATGGCGCTTAAGTTATTTGACCCAGGGACTTCAAAACTTCCGCAGGATTATTCTGAGCGTACTATTCGATACAGAAAAATCCAGTACGAAAGTTTTCGACATGTTTGATGAAATAGATCGCTGGATCGATCCGATTATAAACCAGTTGATCAACGAAAGCGCGAAAAATTGGGAAAACACAGTTTCCATACAAAAAGTTGCTCTTCAAGAATTGTCAGCTCCTTTAATCCCTGTTTTTGAAAATATTAGTGTAATGCCGTTGATTGGAACGATCGACACAGAACGGGCCAAGTTAATTATGGAGAACCTCCTTACCGGAGTAATAAAGCATCGATCCCAGGTTATTTTGATCGATATTACAGGGGTGCCTGTAGTTGATACGATGGTTGCTCACCATATTATTCAGGCATCTGAAGCGGTACGGCTTGTTGGCGCCCAGTGCATCCTTGTTGGAATTCGCCCTGAAATTGCCCAGACGATTGTAAATCTTGGAATAGACCTTGGACAATTCCCGACGAAAAGCACGTTGTATAAAGGGATGCAATCGGCGCTTGAAATGACAAAAAGAAAAATAACTGAGACTGAATAGGAGGGTTCCGGAGTGCGTATTCCCATTTTAAAACTGCATGAATACCTTTTAATTACAATTCAAGTAGATTTAGATGATAAGACAGCTCTTCAATTTCAAGAAGACTTATTGGAAAAAATCCATAACACAGGTGCGAAAGGTGTAGTGATCGACCTGACATCCGTGGATATGATCGACTCCTTTATTGCAAAGGTGTTGGGCGATGTTGTAAGAATGTCAAATTTAATGGGGGCTAAAGTTGTCCTGACCGGAATACAACCTGCTGTTGCAATTACATTAATCGACCTCGGGATCATGCTTAAAAATGTCCCGACTGCATTAGATTTAGAACAGGGGTTAGATAAACTAAAACAGGAATTGGGGGGATAGTGATATGAACATCCAATCCTGTGTGGAAGTACGAAACGAGTGGGATATCGTAAAAGCCAGACAAGAAGGCCGCAACATTGCAAAAGAACTTGGTTTTGGAAGTGTGGACCAGGCACGAATCACCACCGCAATCTCCGAATTGGCAAGAAACATTTATTTGTATGCCGGAAAAGGGCGGATTGAAATCAGCAACTTAGATTCCTCAGGTAAAATTGGACTGCGTATTATCGCTTCCGATGATGGACCCGGAATAAAGGATATTCGAAAAGTGATGGAAGATGGATTTACTACATCCGGCGGACTTGGAGCAGGCCTGCCCGGGGTGAAACGCCTTATGGATGAGTTCTCTATAGATTCAAAAGAAAATGAAGGTACAGAAATCATTACGACCAAATGGCTCCGATAAGGAGGACAGTCTAAATGGACGACCGAGAAATTCAGCTAAGACGTTACAAATCAATATTATCGAAATATCTTGACGACCAGAGTGAGCAAACGTTATATAAAGGGCAGCAGTTCAGCCGGAAAATGATTGAGCAAAAAATATCTCCCGAAGAAGCGGTCAGTTTGCACGTGAGCGCTATGGAATCTCTGTATCCAGATATGCCCCAGGAGTTTAAGAACTCCTATGCCTTTCTTCTGGAAATGATGATCGGATACGGGTTTGCATATAGAGAACATCAAAGCCTCAGGAGCAGGCAGCAACAACTTGAAACAGAGATCGAGATTGCAGCCAACATGCAGCAGACGCTCTTAATGGGCGAAATGCCAACTGTAGAAAGCCTGGATATCGGGGCAGTAAGTAAGCCTGCAAAGAAGATGAACGGGGATTACTACCACTTCGTGCAGGATGAAAATGATTGTGTCAGTGTGGCGATAGCCGATGTTATCGGGAAAGGGATCCCGGCTGCTCTTTGTATGTCCATGATCAAATATGCCATGGACAGTGCACCTGAACAGCGGATGCAGCCCAGTGCGATGCTTGGCAATTTAAACAGGGTTGTCGAGCAGAACGTAGACCCGAATATGTTTATTACGATGTTTTACGGCCTTTATGATTCGTTTAATCATCGTTTCTATTATAGTGGAGCCGGTCACGAACCGGGCTTCTTTTATAATGCGGAGAATGATGATTTTGGAGAACTATATACAAAAGGTTTAGTATTAGGCGTGTCAAAAAAGCCAAACTATAGAGAGTACAGTAAAGACCTGCAAAAAGGAGATATGATTGTGCTGCTATCCGACGGCGTAACTGAATGCCGTTCAAGCAAAGGGTTTATTGAGCGGGATGAAATTGTTGCTATGATCCGCTCCAACCTCCACCTGTCAGCACAGGAAATCGTAAATACTGTCTATCGAGAACTTGAGAAAATGCAAGAGTTTGAGTTACGGGATGATTTTACTTTATTGATTTTGCGAAGAAAGGTTTAACTTTTTGAAAGTCGGGTAAATACCTTTTATGGATAGAACCATGGAAGTAGAACCAGCTTAATAGGGGGTAAAAAAACCATGAATTTGCAAATAAAACAAGAAGATCAGGATAATATACATGAACTATCGCTTTCAGGGGAAGTAGACGCTTTTACTGCTCCACAGTTAAGGGAAAAGTTGATGCCATTAACTGAAAAAGAAGGCGAAACAATCGTTGTAAAACTAGCAAATGTTAATTATATGGATAGCACAGGGCTAGGTGTGTTTGTTGGAGCGTTGAAATCCTCGAAGCAAAATAACAGTACACTTAAACTAACCGGTATGACAAGCCGTGTTCATCGGCTATTTGAAATTACCGGCTTAGATGAGGTTATAGACATCGAAGACGTTAAGGGGGGCTCGGTATGACCATGACCTCAGACTTTGTGGAAATGAAGATACCTGCAGAACCCGAGTATGTAGGTGTAGTACGATTAACGGTTTCTGGAATTGCGAATCGTATGGGATATTCTTATGACGATATTGAAGATATAAAGATCGCTGTTTCAGAAGCCTGTACGAATGCAGTCAATCATGCTTATCCCGAAGAGGAAGTAGGACAGGTCACAGTTGGCTTCGGCGTGTACGAAGACCGACTGGAAGTAATGGTGCTGGACCGCGGAAAAAGCTTTAACTTTGAAGAAATCCAGGGCAAGCTTGGTCCGGTGAATAGTGAAAAATCCATCGAACAGCTAAACGAGGGAGGTTTAGGACTGTTCTTGATTGAATCCTTAATGGACAAGGTGGAAATCAGTGGAGAGGACGGGGTTGTTGTGATGATGACTAAGTTCCTTCACAGAGATGGGGTGGAAGTGGATGCCAGCAAAGTCTCATCATCACCACAACAATGATCACATATACGAATGGATTGACGAGTATCAGGCGAATCCCCAAAATGAGGAAGTTCAGCTAAAACTAGTTGAAAATTATCAAGACCTTGTCCAATCTCTTGCACGGAAATTTTCTAAGGGAAAAAGCATTCACGATGACCTCGTTCAAGTAGGCATGATCGGGCTTCTAGCTGCCCTAAAAAGGTTTGATCCTACATTCGGCCGTAGTTTTGAATCCTTTGCGGTTCCTACGATAGTGGGGGAAATCAAACGTTTTATTAGAGATAAAACATGGAGTGTTCATGTTCCTCGCCGTATTAAGGAGCTTGGGCCCCGCATTAAAAAAGCGGTAGAAGAATTAACAAATGATCTGCAGCGTTCTCCAAGAGTTGAGGAAATTGCTGAATATTTAGGGGCAACGGAAGAGGAAGTCCTGGAAACGATGGAGATGGGTAAAAGTTATCAGGCTCTATCTGTAGACAGCTCCATTGAAGCAGACCAGGAAGGAAGTACCGTTACATTGCTTGATTTGGTTGGCGACCAGGAAGATGGTTACGAACAAATTGACCAGCGGATGCTTTTGAAGAAAGCTTTTACTGTCCTTTCGGAACGTGAGCAGGAAATCTTACAGTACACATATTTTGAAAATATGAGCCAAAAAGAAACTGGAGAACGACTTGGCATTTCTCAAATGCACGTTTCAAGGTTACAGAGACGAGCTTTAGGGAAGTTACGGCAGGCGATTCGAATGGAACCAACGGAGGCTTTAAAATGATTGCCCACCATGATTTTAACCAGATTAAGATCTCGGCTTACCAACAACCAAAAAAAGGAAACCGAACTTGCGGTGACAGCTATTTTGTAAGTGAAACAGAAGAATATTTTATCTGTGCTGTAGCAGATGGGCTCGGCAGCGGAGACCTGGCTAAAGAATCTTCCGAGGCCGCAATCGCTGTTATTGAAAAACACCATGAGGAAGATGTTCAATCTATCATGGAAAGATGCAATGAAGAAATGCGAGGGAAAAGAGGTTCCGTTTTAACTCTGTTTAAAGTCGATTTTTCGACAAGAGAACTAAGTTTTTGTGGGATTGGAAACATCAACCTCGTGATATATCCTACAGATGGAACAGTTGTCAGGCCGATTTCTTATTCAGGTTATCTTTCGGGAAAAAAGCAAAGGTTTAAAGTTCAGACGTTGACGTATGAAGAAGGAGCATCCTTTATCGTATATTCGGATGGCGTGAAGATAAGCTCCAAGAATCAGGCGATGATTACTAAGATGAAGACCGTACGCGATGCCCTTCGTAATATAAATGAGATCATTACACCAGTTAATGATGATATAACATTTTTAATAGGCAAGACGAATTAGGTTAAAGTTTCTCCACAAGCCGGGGAAACTTTAATTTTTTTGTTTTGGGAATTTTAGAGGTGAACAAAGGTGTGTCGCTCTGTGGCAACATTTTTTTTAGGGAAGGGCAGATTGTTTATTCAAATCAAAACTTTCTTATGGAGAAGGGATTCGGTAAACTGTAGATAGTGATTATACAGCAAGAAAAAAGAGTAGTAAGAGGAGGCTGTCACAATTGGCTGAAACCGTTATGCTTGAAACGGATTTAATAAAAGGGCTTGCTGTTGAGTTAGGTTTAAAAACGAAGCAGCTTAACAATGTTATTTCACTGCTTGATGAAGGGAACACGGTTCCTTTCATCGCCAGGTATAGAAAAGAGCTCACAGGCGGACTGGATGAAGTCCATATCAGGACGATCATGGAGAAATGGAATTACATACAAAACCTGGAGACGCGAAAAGGTGAAGTAATCAGACTAATAGAAGAACAGGGTAAATTAACGGGAGAATTAAAAACAAAAATACAAAAAGCGCAAAAACTGCAGGAAGTGGAAGACCTTTATCGCCCGTATAAACAAAAGCGGAGAACAAAAGCGACTGTTGCGAAAGAAAAAGGCCTCGAACCGCTTGCGGAATGGTTTATTAATCTAAAGCAGACTGCGGATATCGAAAAGGAAGCGCAAAAGTATGTCTCAGAGGAAAATGAAGTCGGTTCCTCGGAGGAAGCCGTACAGGGTGCGCAGGATATTATTGCGGAATGGGTATCAGATAATGCGGAAAGCAGAAAGTGGATCCGGTCTGCAAGCTATAAAGAAGGATTACTTATAACAGAATTAAAAGACGAAGAAAAAGATGAAAAACAAATATACCAGATGTATTACGATTACAGAGAACCTATCTCGAAAATTGTTCCCCACCGGGTGCTTGCCGTTAACCGCGGTGAGAAGGAAGGGGTGTTAAAGGTTGGGATCGAACCTCCTGTAGAAAAAATCACCCAGTATTTAGAGAGAAAAGTAATAAAAGCATCTTCCTCTGCTGAAAACCTTATAAAAGAAGCGATCACAGACAGCTATAAGCGATTGATCCAGCCTTCAATCGAAAGGGAACTTCGAAAGGAGCTTACGGAGAAAGCGGAAGACCAGGCGATACACATTTTTTCTGAAAACCTGCATCACTTGCTCTTGCAGCCTCCTTTAAAAGGAAAAGTTGTTTTAGGTGTCGACCCTGCGTACAGAACAGGCTGTAAGCTAGCTGTTATCAGTGAAACGGGAAAAATGTTAAAAATCTCGATTATTTATCCGACGCCGCCTAAGTCTGAAGTGGAAAAATCAAAAGAAATCGTAAAAAGGCTTATCGATGAGTTTGATGTAGAGTTGATCGCGATCGGTAACGGAACGGCTTCACGGGAATCAGAACAGTTTATTGCAGAAACAATAAAAGAATTGAACCGGCCTTTAGCTTACCTTATTGTTAATGAAGCGGGGGCTAGTGTTTATTCTGCCTCAGATCTGGCGAGAGAAGAATTTCCTGATCTTCAGGTTGAAGAACGTTCAGCAGTATCGATCGCTCGACGGGTACAGGATCCTCTTGCTGAGCTTGTTAAGATTGATCCTAAGTCGGTTGGAGTGGGCCAGTACCAGCATGATGTTTCCCAGAAAAAGCTGAATGACCAGCTGACATTTGTCGTGGAAACGGCCGTTAACAAAGTAGGGGTGAACGTGAACACTTCCTCTGTTTCCCTTCTCCAGTATGTGGCAGGGCTATCGAAGTCCGTTGCCCAAAATATTGTGAAGGAACGGGATGAAAAAGGGAAGTTTGTGAATCGCAAACAGTTAAAAAAAGTGCCCCGTCTTGGAGCAAAAACGTATGAGCAATGTATCGGTTTCTTGCGTGTCTTTGAGGGTGAGCAGCCACTTGATGTAACGGACATTCATCCGGAAAGCTATAAAGATACCTTGAATCTGCTAAAAATGCTCGACCTTACAACGGAGGATCTGGGATCTGAAACGTTAATAAGCAAAGTGGATTCGCTCTCTATTCCAGACACTGCCCTGCAGCTAGAAGTTGGCGAGCCAACACTGGTCGATATTATCAACTCATTAAAAAAGCCTGGCAGAGACATGAGGGAAGAACTTTCTACACCGCTTCTTAAAACAGATGTCTTAAAAATGGAAGACTTAAAACCAGGTATGAAACTGGAAGGGACGGTAAGAAACGTTGTTGACTTTGGCGCATTTGTCGATATCGGGGTAAAACAGGATGGGCTGGTGCACATTTCTAAACTAACTAACCGCTTCGTCAAGCATCCGATGGATGTAGTGCATGTTGGAGAAGTAGTCACAGTCTGGGTCGATGATGTGGATTTAAAACGAGAGAGAATTGCTTTAACCATGATTGAACGTAATCAATAGTAAAACGAAAAAAAAGTAAAAATAAAAAAGGAAGCACAGCCTATGGGGTGTGTTTCCTTTTATAAAAAAACCAGCATTGATTTAACAGGCGGATCTGGTATCGGTCTTTGTTTAAATAAGCTTGCTTGAGTTGCTTTTTAAACCAGGTAGGCATTACCCAACCTCCTTTATACCGCATGAGTGAGAAGGAATAGTGTTATTTAGTGTATGACATACTGCTTGTTAGTGTTACTAGAGAGCCTGGTGAAAAATGATATTTAATGAGGAAGAATGAAAAATGGAACAAAAAGAACTGCAACAATTAGTAGAGAAAATTTCTAATGATTATTTTGGATTGCCCTTTAAACATGAGGCGAGGTTTAATGCAAGGCTGCGAACCACAGGAGGACGGTACTTGTTAAGGTCCCATGATATTGAATTAAACCCAAAACAGTTTAGCGTCTTCGGAATGCATGCATTAATCGGGATTATAAAACATGAGTTATGCCATTATCACCTTCACATTCAGGGGAAGGGATATAAACATCGGGACAGGGATTTTAAAGAGTTATTGAATCGAGTTGGCGGTTCTAGATATTGCGATAGCTTACCAGGTATAAGAAACACCGAAAAAGTGAAGTATATTTATCAGTGCAAAAATTGCACATTGCAATACAAAAGAAAAAGAAGAATCGATTTAAAGAAGTACGTTTGTGGAAAATGCCGCGGAAAACTGAAGATGATTTCCAGTTAACTCGGTTATTGACGTTCGTTTATGGATATGTTAAATTAATATAGTCTTTTGAAAAGGAAGCATGTCCAAACGAATGATATCCTAATATTAAAAGTTAAAAAGTTATTGACACTGTTTTGGTATTGAGGTATTATATTAAATGTCGCTAATGACGACATACATGAAAAACAAAACATTCCACAGTAGCTCAGTGGTAGAGCAATCGGCTGTTAACCGATCGGTCGTAGGTTCGAGTCCTACCTGTGGAGCCATTTTTATGGAGAAGTACCCAAGTGGCTGAAGGGGCGCCCCTGCTAAGGGTGTAGGTCGTGTAAGCGGCGCGAGGGTTCAAATCCCTCCTTCTCCGCCATCCAAACGGCCCGTTGGTCAAGTGGTTAAGACACCGCCCTTTCACGGCGGTAACACGGGTTCGAATCCCGTACGGGTCACCAACATTTTTGAAAGTTAGTCGACCACGGTCCCGTGGTGTAGGGGTCAACATGCCTGCCTGTCACGCAGGAGATCGCCGGTTCAAATCCGGTCGGGACCGCCATTTAAATGTTGGGCTATAGCCAAGCGGTAAGGCAACGGACTTTGACTCCGTCATGCGCTGGTTCGAATCCAGCTAGCCCAGCCATTTTTATTTTCATTATATAAAGCTTCAACTAAACTACGAGAGCCATTAGCTCAGCTGGCAGAGCAAAGAGCGACGCTACGCTGGAATGACGGCGATTTGTCCCGACACAGCCTACTTCAGTAGAAATACTGGAAGAGGAAGGGACATCGAAAATGAATAAGCTTCAACTAAACTACGAGAGCCATTAGCTCAGCTGGCAGAGCAAAGAGCGACGCTACGCTGAAATGACGGCGATTTGTCCCGACACAGCCTACTTCAGTAGAAATACTGGAAGAGGAAGGGACATCGAAAATGAATAAGCTTCAACTAAACTACGAGAGCCATTAGCTCAGCTGGCAGAGCATCTGACTTTTAATCAGAGGGTCGGAGGTTCGAATCCTCCATGGCTCACCATTTTTACGCGGGTGTGGCGGAATTGGCAGACGCGCTAGACTTAGGATCTAGTGTCTTTACGACGTGGGGGTTCAAGTCCCTTCACCCGCACCAATTCTTTCTTTTAGATATAGTAACGGTGTGGTTGTTTCGCGGTCGTGGCGGAATGGCAGACGCGCTAGCTTGAGGGGCTAGTGGGGGAGACCCCGTGGAGGTTCGAGTCCTCTCGACCGCACCAAAATATAATAGATGCGCCCGTAGCTCAATTGGATAGAGCGTCTGACTACGGATCAGAAGGTTAGGGGTTCGACTCCTCTCGGGCGCGCCATATTACGGGAAGTAGCTCAGCTTGGCAGAGCACTTGGTTTGGGACCAAGGGGTCGCAGGTTCAAATCCTGTCTTCCCGACCATTTCTTAAATTGTATATGCGGGTGTAGTTTAGTGGTAAAACCTCAGCCTTCCAAGCTGATGTCGTGGGTTCGATTCCCATCACCCGCTCCATTTATGGGCCTGTAGCTCAGCTGGTTAGAGCGCACGCCTGATAAGCGTGAGGTCGGTGGTTCGAGTCCACTCAGGCCCACCATAAATGTTATTGTTGACATAAATCAACGCAGTATGGTAATATTTTAAGGTACTGTTTAATGCAGTATTTTTTAAAACAATCGTTGTTGACTTCTGCGAAATGAGATGATATACTTAATCTTGTCGCTGAAAACGACAATGCGCATGAAGGGTTACTGGCTGAAGGCCATCACATCCTGTGCGTCGTAGTTCTTTGAAAACTGAACAAAACGCCAAGCGAATTAAGCTTTAAAGCTAGATTGAACTTATCTTTTATCGGAGAGTTTGATCCTGGCTCAGGACGAACGCTGGCGGCGTGCCTAATACATGCAAGTCGAGCGAAGAGATGGGAGCTTGCTCCCTGATCTT
>NZ_SWLG01000038.1 GCF_005747095.1 Exobacillus caeni
AGAAACAGAGATACGACAAGCAATCGAGGATTATATATACCACTATAACTACAGGCGTTTTCAGAAGAAATTAAAGCAACGCGCGCCGATTGAATATCGACACGCGTTGGCAGCTTAGTTTTTTTGTGTTGTCTACTTGACAGGGTTAAGACCAAGGTCGGTTTTTTTGGAGTTGCTGTTCAGCCATTTTAATCATCTCTTTAACCATGTTGCCTCCGATGTACCCTCCAACTTTACCTGCCTGCCTTGATGTAAGGTCCCCGTTGTAGCCTTTTTCGAGCGGTACACCCGATTCCCTTGCAACTTCATACTTAATCTGATCAGGGTCACGGTGAAATTGATATCCCTGTTTTTCCATTACGTTCACTTTAAACTGATCCAGTTCATTCCTTGCTTCTGGAACAAGGATTTTATTTCGATTTGCCATTATGCATTCCTCCTCCTTTCTAGTCTTTCCAGCCATATAACGTAAGATGATGAATCCTTAATTTGGAAGGGGATTGACAAGAAAGAGACGTCCTGCGATAATAACAATAACTTAATACTGGTACCTTTAATTTCAGTCCAGAGAGGCTGACAAGGTAAGTCGGAATGGTTTGTTTGGGACAAGTGTAAGCTTGAGCCCATCTATCAGCATGTGTTAGAGGCTTCCTGTCAGTTTGGCAGGAAGCCTCTTTCTTTTTGACTGAGCATTCGTTCCAGGTACCGGTTCTATCAGAGGAGGAATTGGTATGAAACATAAGGTGAAAGCAACAGATCACGATTTTGCCCTGCAGTCTGTGCCGCAGGCAAATAAGAATGGATTTTGGAAAATGCTGATGGTCATGATGGGATTCACCTTTTTCTCGGCAAGCATGCTATCTGGCGGATCCCTAGGAGCAGGGCTCACCCTGAAGGAATTTATTATCACAGTTTTAATCGGGAATTTAGCGCTTGGAATCTATACAGGGTTGTTAAGCTACGTTGCAGCGAATACCGGATTATCAACACACTTGCTTGCCAGATATGCATTTGGTGAAAAAGGTTCATATCTCGCATCCTTCTTGCTTGGTGCTACACAGGTGGGCTGGTTTGGAGTTGGTGTCGCGATGTTTGCCATTCCGGTTCAAAAAGTAACAGGAATAAACACCATCGCTTTAATCATCATCGCAGGACTATTAATGACAGCGACAGCTTACTTTGGAATGAAGGCTTTAACCATCTTAAGTTTCATCGCAGTTCCGGCAATCGCCGTTTTAGGGAGCTTTTCTGTATTCGATGCAGCTGATTCTGTCGGCGGAATGCAAGGCCTGCTAGCTTATGAGCCAACAGAAGCGATCACGCTTGCAACAGCGGTGACAATCTGTATCGGTTCATTCATCAGCGGAGGTACATTGACACCTGATTTTGCCCGGTTTGCAAAAACAAAGCGTATCGGTGTAACGACAACAGTACTTGCCTTTTTTGTCGGAAACTCTCTGATGTTTGTTTTCGGAGCGATCGGTACAATCGCAACAGGGAAATCCGATATTTCCGAAGTGATGTTTGTACAGGGCTTGATCATACCGGCCATTCTTATTCTCGGGTTGAACATCTGGACGACGAACGATAATGCCCTGTATGCATCAGGGCTGGGGTTCTCTAACATTACAAAAATCTCAAAGAATAAATTAGTCATCTTTAACGGGATCGTTGGGACAATCTTTGCTTTATGGTTATACAACAACTTTGTAGGATGGTTAACATTCCTTGGTTCAACGTTGCCTCCGATCGGAGCGATCATTTTAGCGGATTATTTTGTATTAAACCGTGGAAAGTATGCCAACTTTAAAAACAAAGCATTCAGCACAGTGAACTGGATCGCCATTGCAGCCTGGGGAGCAGGAGTTGGATTCGCAAAATTTGTTCCTGGTATTCCGCCTGTAAATTCAGTTATCGGAGCAGGGCTTACGTATATTATTGTTTCAGTAGTTGCGACGAAAGTATTAAACTTCAAGCCAGTTAGCAGTGAAATGGAAAAGGTGAGTTAATTGATACTAAAAAATGCAGTTTTAAGGGGAAGAAAAGGCCTCTGGAACATTTTGATAACAGATGGGAAGTTTAAAAGCATTTCACAGGATGAGATCCAAACAGAAGAAGAGGTTTTTGATCTGGACGGGAGCCTTGTCCTTCCTCCGTTTGTCGAGCCCCATATCCATCTGGATACGACGCTGACCGCAGGGGAGCCGAAGTGGAACAAAAGCGGAACATTATTCGAAGGCATCCAGAGATGGTCTGAACGGAAGGAATCCCTGACAAAGGAAGATGTAAAAAGCCGCGCGAAAAAAGCATTGAAGTGGCAAATTGCACAGGGGATCCAACATGTCAGGACGCACGTAGATGTTACGGATCCAAAGCTGATTGCGTTAGAAGCAATGCTTGAAGTAAAGGAAGAAATCAAGCCGTATGTTGATCTTCAAATCGTTGCTTTTCCTCAAGAAGGCATTCTTTCTTATCCGAATGGGTTTGAGTTGCTTGAGGAATCCGTCAAAATGGGAGCTGATGTAATCGGTGGAATCCCACACTATGAATTTACAAGGGAATATGGCGTGGAATCGATGAAAAAAGTTTTTGGGCTTGCCGAAAAGTATGACCGATTAGTCGATATCCATTGTGATGAAATAGATGATGAGCAGTCACGCTTTGTGGAAGTAGTGGCCGCTGAAGCTTACCGCCTTGATATAGGGGAAAAAGTTACAGCCAGTCATACTACAGCAATGCACTCTTATAACGATGCCTATACATCCAAGCTATTCAGGCTGTTGAAGCTTTCAAAGGTTAACTTTGTAGCAAATCCGCTCGTTAATATCCACCTTCAGGGGCGATTTGATTCCTATCCGAAACGGCGTGGGATCACAAGAGTGAAGGAAATGCTTGAGGCAGACTTAAACGTTTGCTTTGGCCATGATGACATCTTCGATCCGTGGTATCCGCTTGGAACAGGAAACATGATGCAAGTGCTTCATATGGGCATCCATGTATGCCAGCTGATGGGCTACGATCAGATTGTCGACTCGATCGATCTTATTACAAGAAACAGTGCGAAAACCATGCATATTGAGGATCACTATGGAATAGAAGAAGGGAAACCTGCTAACCTGATCGTTCTTCCGGCCTCTGATGAATATGATGCCATTCGCCGGCAGGTTCCTGTTACCTATTCGATTCGAAACGGAAATGTAATCGCAAAAACTAAGCCTGCTCAATCAACAGTCCTGGTAGATGGCGTTGCCGAAGAGGTTACATTTGAAAAATAGACAGAAGAGAGAAGGGAGGATCTCCCTTCTCTTTTATATTTCCCTGTTTAATAAGGATGTTTATATTCAGCAAGAATAGAGGTAATAAGATGAGTGGAGGAGTTTTCAAAAAAGGACATAATCTGGAGAGGATGGATCTTAGGAAAAAGTTCTTTTCGAATACGGTTTGCAGGCATTCCATTCTCGTATAAAGATAGAACCTGTTCCCTGATCTCTTCTAAATAGGAAAGCTTTGCAGCAAGTTTTTCTTTTCCTTTAGGAATGACACCGGCATGGGAACAAATAAGGGTTTCAAAATCATAGCTGAGTAACCGCTTTATAGAACGGATGATTTCTGGAACGGACTCAAAGGCAAACAGGCTTTTCGGATGGGGGAGTACATACAAATCTCCGCTAAACAACCTGCCGTTTTCTTTGTCGATCAGTGCAACGTGGTCAGGAGCATGCCCGGGAGAATGTTCCACATGGAACGTTAGCGAATTTGTTTCTATCCTTCCTGGCATCTTCTCGGGAGCGAACGCATCTCTTTTTCCCCAGAAAACTTTTCGGTAAAAAGGCAGGACCGGGGGTTGAAGGCAGTATTCGATGCCAGACCCATGGATGTACAAAGGTCTCTTCCTATGGTGTAACAGCCAGCCGGCGAGGCCAGTGTGATCTTCGTGATGGTGGGTCAGGGCGACTTGTTCGATGGGAAGCTCTTTAAAATAAGGAATCAGGCTATTTTTCAACCTGGCAGGGCCAGTATCGATTAATAATCCGTCGATAAAAAAGACATTTACGTTTAAATGGGTTCCCGCCATGGAAACCGTCAGTTTAACTTGAATGATGTCTTCATGCTGCAATAGTTTCATCGTTTCACTTCCTGTACATCTGTTACCGCTATTATATCACCTTAGTTTTGGGTAAATAGTTTTTTAATTTACCACTACAAATGGAAGGATTGGTTTGTATGCCAGATTGGATTCAGGCATTGATCTATTTTGGAGGTGCTTTAATTTTGCTTCGGATTGGGGGAAAGAGAACCCTTTCCCGGATGACGATAGGAGAAGTCGTGATAATGCTTGGAATCGGAACGGTTCTTATCCATCCTTTAAAAACCAAAGATTCCTGGTTAAGCCTTTATCACGGAGCCCTGATCATTCTTGGCCTTATTATTATTTCCTTTCTGCAAATACATTTCCCTAAAATTAAAAATTTGATACTTGGTCAGCCGACCTTGCTTATCGAAAACGGGGAGATCAACAGGAAGAATTTAAAGAAAGCCCGCATGTCAGATGAGGAGTTAGAGATGATGCTTCGAATCAACAAGATAAACGATATGTCAAAGGTGAAAAACGCTACATTAGAAATTAGCGGAAAAATAGGGGTGGAGCTTTTACCACAGCATTCTTTTGCGACCCAAAAAGATATAGAAGAAGTGAAACAGGCTCTTAAAATGATCGGTTCAAGGCTGGATGTACCAATTTCATTTGACCAGGAGCCTGGCAAACCTTCGAAGAACCTTTTTCGACAGGCTGAAAAAGATGAAGATAAAGATCCTTTTCAATAATCAGCATTGCTATAATAGTTCTTAGAAAAAGGGGGAGGGGACGAAGATATGTTAATGAAAGATGAGCTTTATGGGGACTTTCACCTGGAAGGAGTACTCGAGGAATTAATTCATTCAAAGCCAGTTCAGCGTTTAAAGCACGTCCACCAGGGAGGCGCCAGTTACCTTGTAAATGAAAGGTGGAATACCACCCGCTTCGGCCACTCAGTAGGAGTAATGCTGCTTGTTCGGAAGATGGGAGGAAGCCTCGAGGAGCAGATCGCAGGACTGTTACACGATGTTTCCCATACCGCTTTTTCTCATGTCGTCGATCTTGTTTTTAATCACAGTGAAGAAGATTATCATGAAAAGATTTTTAAAAACGTTGTGCAACACTCTGAGATCCCCAGAATTTTAGAAGCCCATAAACTTGATCCTCAGCTCGTTTTTCGCAACGACTATCCCATCCTGGAACAGCCGCTTCCAGAGTTATGTGCTGACAGGATCGATTACACGCTTAGAGATCTGTTTGCTTTCGGTACGATAACAAAAGAGGAAGTGGATGCATTTTTAGAGCACATGTACTTTGCAGAAGGAAGAATTTGCTTAACATCGGTTGAAAGCGCAGAATGGTTCGTGGAAATGTATTATAAAGAAGTCGTTGATTATTTTCTCGATCCGTTAAATATTTACGCGTATGATGTCCTGGCAAAAGCAATACAAACTGCGATTGAAAAAGAGATCGTAAAGGAACAAGACTTGATGCTTGATGATGAAACTGTGTTAACCCTGATGGTGCAGAGCAAGGATGAGGAAGTTAATAGCCTTCTGAGACAGCTTCATTTTAATGTAAAGGTGGAAGAAGATTCCGCCGACCATCATATATTTGGGGCTAAAAAGCTCAGGATTATTGATCCGGCAGTTTTTACAGGGGACCGTGTATCTCCCGTCAGCACTTTATCCGATAAAGTAGCAGCATTAAACGAGAAAGCGACCCACAAATCAAAACAGGGTACATATGTAAAGGTAATCAATGCATAAGTAATTGAGGTGTCCTGGCAACGGACACCTTTTCTAATGGAATGTTATTCACAGAAAATATTCTTGTAATAACGGACTTCTTTGTCTTTTTCCTTTTTGTTTTCTTTATCGCTTTGTGTCTCACGTTTGTCCTTCGGAAGTTCGTTGTGTTTCTTTTCCTGTTTGTCCAACTGAATCACTCCTTTCTCATAAGTTTCCCGGAATCTAGAGATAAAAAACAATATAATGATACTGGGGTATCTCAACCCGCTACGAAAAGACACTTCGCTTTCCACGGGTGGCTGGTGAGCCTCCTCATGCTAACGCACTGTCTAGCTCTGGCTCACAGAGACTAGTGGATTTCCCTCGACTCTCTTTCGTTCGTCGTGTTTTCTTTATCTCCATACGGCTCAGTCCAATCCATACGTCCCTGGGCGTTCGCCTCCGCCTTTCATACTCCGGGGTCTCACCGATGCCATTGCTCCCGTAGGAGTCTTCGTGTATTTTCTCCGCTTGAGGAGGAGTAATAAAGTTCTAAGTTCCTTTAGTGGGAAACCACTTCAAGCGTAGGCAGAATACGTAGACTCCAGCGGGAACAGCACGAGTCCGAAGACCCCGCAGCGATGGTTTTTCCGCGAGGAGGCTGAGGCCGTGCCCGCGGAAAGCGAAGTATTCTGCCGAAGCGGTTTGCATTACTCCTACTTAAAATCATTCGTTTTTTAACTTGAACGTCTTATTTATGTCCCAGCCTCTTTTTTTGATTAATCCCGGTAATTCCGATAAAATTAGTATAGTTTTAAAAATAAGGAGGAGATGAACGAATGAGTGACCGTACGGTTTATCGGAATACAGAACAGCTAAAGAATGCAATTGAAGAAAACATTAATCAAATTGAAAAACCTCCTGCTTTAATATGTAACAGCCATATAACCGGTCTCTCTGTAGCCCGGGCACTTGGGAAAGAAGGCGTGCCTGTAATCGCTTTAGACCGGGAAGAAAAGGGTCTTGGATTTGCTTCCAGGTACGTTGCGTTAAGAGGATTATGTCCAAATCCTGATGAAGAAGAGGAAGCATTCATTCAATTTTTACTAGAAATCGGTCCTTTCTTTAAACAAAAATGCGTATTGTTTCCCTGTATGGATGAATGGGCGCTAGCGATTGCCAGGCATGCTGAGCGGTTAAGCGATTATTATATCTGGCAATTTTCCTCTTATAAGACAATCGATCAAATTTTAGACAAATCACAGCTTTATCAAAAAGCGGAAGATCTGAATGTTCTTATCCCTCAATCAGACAAAGTAACCAGTGAAAATCTGGAGGAGTTAAGTGACACATTCAGTTATCCAGTTGTATTGAAACCAATTCAAAAAAGAAAGTTTTATGATCGTTTTCGAAAGGCGCTCTTTGTGGCGGGAAGTAAAGAAGAGTTCAAGGAAAAGGTCAAGCTCTCGGATGAAATTGAATTAGTTGTGCAGGAGCAGATACCTTCAACACCGGGTGGCCTCGTCACGGTTGTAGCATATATGGACCAGGATAATAATATAAGAGGCTCTCTTACGGGAAGAAGACTTGAAATTTACCCTGCAGAGTCAGGTACCACTTGCCTGGTGGAATCAGTCGAAAATGCAAAACTTGTAGAACGCGCTTCAGAAGTGCTTAAAGCCTTCCAGTATCAGGGTATTGCAGAGTGCGAATTTATTTATGATGAGCGTGATGAAGAATATAAACTGATTGATATCAATACGAGGCCGTGGAAGTGGATCGGGTTGCCGGTTAGTTGTAATGTGAACTTACCTTATCTTCTTTATCGGGATGCTATAGGAGATCCCTTTACTGCTGAAAAGGGACAGGTCGGAAAGAAATGGGTCTTCGTGCAGGATTACATTTCTTTAAAAGAATCAAAACAGGGTATGTTTGAAGGTGATGTATTATCGAAAGAAGAATGGCTGGCTGTATTGTCTGGAAGAACAGAAAAGAACGACTTGATAACAACAGCAGTGGAGTCCCAGGGTGATCCTGAACCAGCCTATCAGTTGCTTCAAAACAAATTTTCAAAGCGAAAATATTATTGCCCGTGTTAAGGTGCTGGATTATCCAGCATCTTTTTTAGGTGTGCCCCGCAGTCACACAGTCTAAGTGGTTTAAATCCACTCAGTAACTTTACCCTTTATAGTGCTGTAGCCGAAGTAGAAGTCCTCGCTC
>NZ_SWLG01000039.1 GCF_005747095.1 Exobacillus caeni
TAAGCCCTCGATCGATTAGTATCTGTCAGCTCCATGTGTTGCCACACTTCCACCCCAGACCTATCAACCTCATCATCTTTAAGGGATCTTACCAGCTTGACGCTGTGGGAAATCTCATCTTGAGGGGGGCTTCATGCTTAGATGCTTTCAGCACTTATCCCTTCCACACGTAGCTACCCAGCTATGCTCCTGGCGGAACAACTGGTACACCAGCGGTGTGTCCATCCCGGTCCTCTCGTACTAAGGACAGCTCCTCTCAAATTTCCTGCGCCCGCGACGGATAGGGACCGAACTGTCTCACGACGTTCTGAACCCAGCTCGCGTACCGCTTTAATGGGCGAACAGCCCAACCCTTGGGACCTACTTCAGCCCCAGGATGCGATGAGCCGACATCGAGGTGCCAAACCTCCCCGTCGATGTGGACTCTTGGGGGAGATAAGCCTGTTATCCCCAGGGTAGCTTTTATCCGTTGAGCGATGGCCCTTCCATGCGGAACCACCGGATCACTAAGCCCGACTTTCGTCCCTGCTCGACTTGTAGGTCTCGCAGTCAAGCTCCCTTGTGCCTTTACACTCTGCGAATGATTTCCAACCATTCTGAGGGAACCTTTGGGCGCCTCCGTTACACTTTAGGAGGCGACCGCCCCAGTCAAACTGCCCACCTGACACTGTCTCCGCACCGGATCACGGCACTGGGTTAGAATTTCAGTACAGCCAGGGTAGTATCCCACCGACGCCTCCACCGAACCTGGCGGTCCGGCTTCCAAGGCTCCTACCTATCCTGTACAAGCTGTACCAAAATCCAATATCAGGCTACAGTAAAGCTCCATGGGGTCTTTCCGTCCTGTCGCGGGTAACCTGCATCTTCACAGGTACTATAATTTCACCGGGTCTCTCGTTGAGACAGTATCCAAGTCGTTGCACCTTTCGTGCGGGTCGGAACTTACCCGACAAGGAATTTCGCTACCTTAGGACCGTTATAGTTACGGCCGCCGTTTACTGGGGCTTCGATTCGAAGCTTCTCCCGCAAGGGATAACCCCTCCTCTTAACCTTCCAGCACCGGGCAGGTGTCAGCCCCTATACTTCGCCTTACGGCTTCGCAGAGACCTGTGTTTTTGCTAAACAGTCGCTTGGATCTTTTCACTGCGGCTCTCTCGGGCTATACACCCATGAGAGCACCCCTTCTCCCGAAGTTACGGGGTCATTTTGCCGAGTTCCTTAACGAGAGTTCTCCCGATCGTCTTAGGATTCTCTCCTCGCCTACCTGTGTCGGTTTGCGGTACGGGCACCTCTTTCCTCACTAGAGGCTTTTCTTGGCAGTGTAGGATCAAGAACTTCGGTACTTTAGTTCCCTCGCCATCACGACTCAGCCTTCATGGTGAACGGATTTGCCTGTTCACCGGCCTGATCGCTTGGACGCGCATATCCAGCAGCGCGCTTCCCTACCTTCCTGCGTCCCCCCGTCGTTCAAACGGAAAGGAGGTGGTACAGGAATTTCAACCTGTTGTCCATCGCCTACGCCTTTCGGCCTCGGCTTAGGTCCCGACTAACCCTGAGCGGACGAGCCTTCCTCAGGAAACCTTGGGCTTTCGACGGACAAGATTCTCACTTGTCTTTCGCTACTCATACCGGCATTCTCACTTCTAAGCGCTCCACCAGTCCTTCCGGTCTGGCTTCTCTGCCCTTAGAACGCTCCCCTACCATTGTTTACACAATCCACAGCTTCGGTGATACGTTTAGCCCCGGTACATTTTCGGCGCGGCGTCACTCGACCAGTGAGCTATTACGCACTCTTTAAATGGTGGCTGCTTCTAAGCCAACATCCTGGTTGTCTGGGCAACGCCACATCCTTTTCCACTTAACGTATACTTAGGGACCTTAGCTGGTGGTCTGGGCTGTTTCCCTCTCGACTACGGATCTTATCACTCGCAGTCTGACTCCCGCGGATAAGTCATTGGCATTCGGAGTTTGACTGGATTCGGTAACCCGTTGGGGGCCCCTAGTCCAATCAGTGCTCTACCTCCAAGACTCTAGCCGCGAGGCTAGCCCTAAAGCTATTTCGGGGAGAACCAGCTATCTCCGAGTTCGATTGGCATTTCACCCCTACCCACACCTCATCCCCGCATTTTTCAACATGCGTGGGTTCGGGCCTCCAACAGGTGTTACCCTGTCTTCACCCTGGACATGGGTAGATCACTCGGTTTCGGGTCTACGACCACGTACTTCTTCGCCCTGTTCAGACTCGCTTTCGCTGCGGCTCCGTCTCTTCGACTTAACCTTGCACGGGATCGTAACTCGCCGGTTCATTCTACAAAAGGCACGCTGTCACCCGTTAACGGGCTCCAACTAGTTGTAGGCACACGGTTTCAGGTTCTCTTTCACTCCCCTTCCGGGGTGCTTTTCACCTTTCCCTCACGGTACTGGTTCACTATCGGTCACTAGGGAGTATTTAGCCTTGGGAGATGGTCCTCCCGGATTCCGACGGGGTTTCACGTGTCCCGCCGTACTCAGGATCCACTCGGGAGGGAACGAAGTTTCATCTACAGGATTGTTACCTTCTCTGATGGACCTTTCCAGGTCGCTTCGATTACTCCGTTCCTTTGTAACTCCACATTGAGTGTCCTACAACCCCAGGGGGCAAGCCCCCTGGTTTGGGCTGTTTCCGTTTCGCTCGCCGCTACTCAGGAAATCGCGTTTGCTTTCTCTTCCTCCGGGTACTAAGATGTTTCAGTTCCCCGGGTATGCCTTTCATCCCCTATGTATTCAGGAATGAATACTGCTCCATTACGAGCAGTGGGTTCCCCCATTCGGAAATCTCCGGATCGAAGCGTACTTACAGCTCCCCGAAGCATATCGGTGTTCGTCCCGTCCTTCATCGGCTCCTAGTGCCAAGGCATCCACCGTGCGCCCTTCGTAGCTTAACCTA
>NZ_SWLG01000004.1 GCF_005747095.1 Exobacillus caeni
TGAGTTGTTCCGACACAGCCTGCTTCGATAGCATAAGCTAGTAGAGGAAGGCACAGAGGGTATCAGCACAGCATAAAATGATGGTCACCTATATAAACATGGCTCGATAGCTCAGTCGGTAGAGCAGAGGACTGAAAATCCTCGTGTCGGCGGTTCGATTCCGTCTCGAGCCACCACTTATGCCGGTCTAGCTCAATTGGTAGAGCAACTGACTTGTAATCAGTAGGTTGGGGGTTCAAGTCCTCTGGCCGGCACCATTTTATTGTTTTTAAGGATATAACTTTCCATTGCTTTGTATAAGATTCTATATTACAATGGTAATTGTCAGTTTGGAGGGGTAGCGAAGTGGCTAAACGCGGCGGACTGTAAATCCGCTCCCTCAGGGTTCGGCGGTTCGAATCCGTCCCCCTCCACCATTTAAATTAAAGATCAATCACAATTTTACATGTAGGGGCATAGTTTAACGGTAGAACAGAGGTCTCCAAAACCTCCAGTGTGGGTTCGATTCCTACTGCCCCTGCCAATTTTTATATAATGATATGATGGCGGTTGTGGCGAAGTGGTTAACGCACCGGATTGTGGTTCCGGCATTCGTGGGTTCGATTCCCATCAGCCGCCCCATTTAATATATGTCGAATTAAAAAATTACTAAATCTATTGGGCTATAGCCAAGCGGTAAGGCAACGGACTTTGACTCCGTCATGCGTTGGTTCGAATCCAGCTAGCCCAGCCATTTGCGGAAGTAGTTCAGTGGTAGAACACCACCTTGCCAAGGTGGGGGTCGCGGGTTCGAATCCCGTCTTCCGCTCCATTTTTATTGGCGGCATAGCCAAGTGGTAAGGCACGGGTCTGCAAAACCCTTATTCCCCGGTTCAAATCCGGGTGCCGCCTCCAATAATATAATTTAATTATAAGTCCTGCCGGAGTGGCGGAATTGGCAGACGCACAGGACTTAAAATCCTGCGGAGGGTGTACCTCCGTGCCGGTTCGAGTCCGGCCTCCGGCACCATCTAATTTCATAGACTCTTGTGTTATGCCGGTGTGGCGGAATTGGCAGACGCGCACGACTCAAAATCGTGTTCCTCACGGAGTGCCGGTTCGACCCCGGCCACCGGTACCATACATAACACCAACGGCTTCTGCAGATGCGGAAGCCGTTTTTCTTTTTGTTTATATGGGAACTATACGACAAAGGTACCGTAAAGAGGAGCGTGATCCTTGTTGAGAAAAAACCCGGTTGCAGTAATTCTATATTTAGCTGGTGTCCTGCAATTAATCGGAGGGATTATAGGAGCCTTCATTTTGCCGTTTCCTGGGATTGTCCTTGCTGGAGGATTTATCTCCGGTTTGCTATTTATCGGATTTGGAGAAAATCTAAAAATATTGCATACTCAGAATGAATTAACATATAAATTGCATAAAGACTTGTCAGATATACTCTTTTCTATTAAGGAAAATAAAAAATAAACCCCAAAGAAAGAAGGGTTTATTCATTATCCGAATCATTCTTAACGTTTTGATAGGCGGTATCAAGATTACGAAGACGCCTTACCACTTCAGAGTTTTTGTTTAAGTTATCATAGATCAGTGAAGATACGACTGATCTGTAATAACTGTTCATTGCTTCGATTTTTGAAAAGACATCGTTATTTTTGTTGATGAACTGGCGAAAATTCTCTTCAAAAAAAGGGACTGAAAATTGCTGCATAGAAAATGCTCCTCTCAAGTTTACTTGTTCATGCTTTCCAATCATTAGTATAAGGGAAAAAGGCTTGAAGGAAAATATGTTAAAAAGTTCTTTTAAAAATGTAAAAAAGGGTTGAAGTTTTGTTAAAGCATGTGTTATTCTATCAACAACATGAATTTTGTAGAATTTCCTCGAAATTCATAACTCTGTTACCCAACGCAGTGTTTCGTTAAGCTAACGAAGCATTGCGTTTTTTAATGAATTCATGTGATGAGTAATGTTTTGTTTTCACCGCCATGAATTTGGTGAAACATGCTGGCTGCCGATTGAATAAGTTTCACCCCATCCGCTTCCTTTAAGGAGGGGGTCAGGTAAAAGATTTGCAGGGCATTTTTGGTTTGCTCCGTAACAGCAGTTTGTCTGGAATCAACGATCGGGCTACCGAAAGGGCCGTTTTGGTCTGCTGAGATAAGCTTTCCTTTAAGGTTCGTGGACCGGCCGTTTATAGCATCGTATACCTCGTTTTCCTCACCCATTCGAATTGTTACAGGACCCACAATTTTATCTAAATCATAAATACCAACAGGAATTCGATATTGCAGAGAAAAAAGGTTATTTAAATCAGCGGCGGAATGAACGGAAGGAATATTGTTTCCTTTTTTAATCCTTCGAAATAACGCTTCTGATGAAGGGCGATACTTTGAAGGATCGACGCCAAGCCTTTTGAATAAATCCCTTGTTTCCTTGATTTCATTAATCGTATTAAAAGATACTTTTTCAAGGTCGATCTTTAAGTTTTCTTGATAAAATCGGGTTCTCCCTTTCAACATTTGCGGAGATTCACTGACAGCGATATTATGATAGAGGACAACACCGATCTTAAAGTCGGGAAGTTCTTTTTTTATGGCAGAAGAAATCGTTATTTCAGGCAAAATAGTTTCCTCCAATACATTTAGTCATCTACTGAGACAATCTTAACATAAGAAGAGTAAATAAAAGGAGAATGCCGTTTTGAAGAAATTAAAGGAAATTTTGAATCGTATAGATGGAAAAGGATATAAAGCATATAAAGACCTGAAGGGAAAGTATGAGTTTCTAGACTATACTTTAGCGATAGACCATGTTCAGGGAGACCCGTTTGCAACTCCCTCAAAGATAAGACTCATCATCCCTCGAAAATCTACAAACGTAAATGAGGATTCTTTCTCTAATAAGAGAAGGAAAGTAGCCATCGAAGACCATTTGACCCGTCTTGTTGCAGAAGCGATCTCCAAGAATGAGAAAAAAGCTCACGGAACAGGGAAAAGCGGGTTGGTTTCCATTGATACTCCAGGGCAGGAAGTTCTAGAGAGAACGGCTGTAGAAGTTACATTTAAAAGTATTACTGTTTGCCTTTCTGTTGGACTGCCCGCTAGAGGAAGGACGGTGCTCGGCAAGCAGGCATCTAAAATGCTTGTCGACCAATTAGCTGATGTTTTAAATCACTCTGTTTTTTCTATAAATGAACAGAGAGCTGAAGAAGTTTTGAAGTTAAATGACCAGCAGACTTATATTCGGAGTTTTTTAAAGGAAAACGGAATGGTTGCTTTTATAGCGAATGGCGCGATTCTTCCGAGGGAAAGCGGGATCAGTTCTAAGCCGTTGGATGCAAATAAAGCGATTCCTTTTAATGCACCAAAAGAACTGGAAATATCGATCCGTATTCCCCATCAAACCGACCCTATAAAAGGGATGGCCATCCGACGGGGAATCACCCTGATTGTTGGTGGAGGTTACCATGGAAAAAGTACACTATTGAAAGCCATAGAGCATGGAGTTTATGATCATATAATGGGGGATGGGCGGGAGTACGTTATCACAGATAGTAACGCGATGAAAATAAGGGCAGAAGACGGAAGGCAAGTCACCCGTGTAAACATTTCACCCTTTATTCAAAACCTTCCATACGGTAAAGATACGAAAGCATTTTCGACTGAAAATGCAAGTGGAAGTACGTCCCAGGCTGCAAATATTTTGGAGTCCCTTGAAGTTGGGACAAGCTGTCTGTTAATAGACGAAGACACCAGCGCAACCAACTTTATGATTAGAGATGAACGGATGCAAACACTTGTCTCAAAAGAAAAGGAACCGATCACTCCGTTTGTTGATAAGGTAAGACAGCTTTATGACGACTTAGGCGTTTCTACTGTGCTTGTTATGGGAGGATCGGGAGACTATTTTGAGACGGCGGATTGTGTGATAATGATGGAGAACTACCTTCCTTATAATGTGACCGAAAAAGCTAAGGAAATCTCGCATCAAGCTAAGTCACACAGGAAACAGGAAGGCGGAAAGCACTTTGGAGACCTCTCAGAGCGTGTCCCGTTAACCGAGAGCCTTGATAGCTTAAAAGGAAGAAAGTCAAAAGTTGCAGCTAAAGGGTTGGATACCATCCTATATGGAAAAGCGGAAATTTCATTGCAATATGTTGAACAGCTGGTGGATTCGAGCCAGACGAGAGCAATAGCAGAAATATTGCATGGAATGGAACGAGACAATTTATTAAATGATGGGTTATCCTTAAAAGAATTGATGCAAAAGGTCGAGAAGATACTCGATGATGAAGGACTGGCTTCTTTTACAGTTTATAAAAACCAGCATCCCGGTGATTTAGCCCGCCCAAGATTTCTTGAAATTATGGCTGCGCTGAACCGTTTGCGAACGTTAAGAATAGAAAAATAGAGAAGAAAACAGAAAGGAGGGATTTAAGGTGACAGGAGCACAATTAAAACAAGAAATCATTGCATATAGTAAATCAATAGGCATTGATAAAATCGGTTTTGCTTCCGCCGATCCTTTTGATGAATTAAAGGAAAGGCTTAAAACTCAGCAAGAGTTAGGGTACCAGTCCGGATTTGAAGAATCAGATATTGAAAAGAGAACGAATCCTGAACTGCTTTTACCGGGGGCAAAAACGATTATTGCCGTTGCTCTGGCCTATCCTTCCAAAATGAAGAATCCGCCTCAAAGCACGAAAAAAGAGAGAAGGGGATTATTCGCAAGAGCTTCCTGGGGAACCGATTACCACGATGTTTTAAGAGACCGGCTAAGGAAACTGGAAGCCTTTCTTTTATCGAAAGTACCCGAAGCGAAAGTAAGCTCAATGGTAGACACAGGAGCGTTATCCGACCGTGCTGTTGCTGAAAGAGCAGGCATAGGCTGGAGTGGAAAGAACACGATGACCATTACACCTGAATTTGGATCATACGTTTATTTAGGAGAACTCATAACGAATATTTTAATAGAACCGGATACACCGATAGAAGATGGATGCGGGGACTGTAATTTGTGTGTTGATGCTTGCCCGACCGGTGCATTAGAGCAGGGGGGACAGCTCAATGCAAACAAATGCATTGCATTCCTGACGCAAACAAAGGGCTTTTTAAAGGATGAATATCGGGCAAAGCTTGGCAATCGCCTTTATGGCTGTGATACATGCCAGCTTGTATGTCCTAAAAATAAACGCGTTGATTTTCACAATCATCCTGAAATGGAACCAGATCCAGAAGTAGTTAAACCAAAACTGGTTCCGTTATTAAAAATAAGCAACCGGGAGTTTAAAGAAAAATTTGGGCCTATCGCAGGGTCATGGCGCGGGAAAAAGCCAATACAGAGAAATGCTATTCTCGCTCTTGCACACTATAAGGACCAATCAGCAGTTGATGATTTAATTGATCTGGTAGAACAGGACCCAAGACCTGTTATTCGGGGGACTTCTGCATGGGCTCTTGGCAAGATCGGTGGAGAAAGAGCAGGATTTGCATTGAAATTGGCGAAAAAGCGAGAAAATGATGAAGAAGTTCAAGCTGAGATCGATAAAGGCCTTAAAATGCTTGAAAATGAGGCTTAATGATGATGGTCAAACCCACTATTGTTCAGTAAACTTAATTAAAATGTCTACTAAAGAAGGGGTAATATGGAAAAGCGATTGTTTATTTATTACACGGAGATGGATACTCCGATTGGTCCGATAACAGTTTTCTCCAGCGAAGTAGGCGTATGCAAGATCGAATTCGGAACGATAGAAAATGTAGCAGCAAGTATGGAAGCATGGTTAAAAAAACAGCACATTAAATACGAACTAGTACAAAACGATGCACTATTAGAACCAATTAAACAACAATTGAACGAATACTTCACAGGACAGCGGTATGAGTTTAGTATTCCGCTGGATTTACATGGTACACCTTTTCAGAAGAAAGTATGGGAGAGCCTGCAATCGATCAATTATGGCGATACATGCAGCTATAAGGACATTGCAAAGAAAATAGGCGCACCTAAAGCAGTACGGGCGATCGGAAGTGCTAACAACAAAAATCCTGTACCTTTAATTATTCCGTGCCATCGGGTGATTGGAAGCAACGGAGCATTAGTAGGTTATGGTGGGGGTATTGATAAGAAAGAATTTTTATTGCACCTGGAAAGGGAAAAGAACGTTAATATTGCTTCATCTTAAATAAAGGACAGGGACTGACATTTAGTTCAGTCCCTTTTTTGTTTCAGGTTTTCAATTCCATGAAAGGGATAAGAAAAATCGTCATGATGCCTTCTTGTTTTATCATACATATGGATAGGGGAAGTATGTTACCAGGAAAAAGGGGAGGCATATGATGGAATATAGTCAAAAGCTGCAATCCTATTGGGAGGAACGGTACAAGTGGCTAATAAATCGAGGTGATTTTCGTGGTCTGCTTGATTCAAACGAGGAAGAAGCGCATCATCGCCTGAAAAACCAGCTACGAGAACGAAAGGCTTCCATTATCAGAGGGAATATTCACAGCCAAACGGTCAGCCACTTCCAAATAGAAGAGCGGAATATTATCGACTACATGCTCTGGCATAAGTTTCTTGTAAAGCAAGACAATAAGATTTACCAGGAGGAAAGGGTAGAACATCGAAAAGCTGTTTTTAGGGAAGATGAGCTTATTTCTGATGAAGGTGTTTCTATTGAAAGAGATTCTGGTAAACCAACAATAGAAGATGAAGAGAGGCAAAAAGCTAATAAAGAATTTGGTTTTTCATATAACAGGCTTGCGGCGGTAAAATATGCAGAACGATGGTGGAATGATTATAATCCGGCTTACAAGAGTTTCGATGTAGACTGTACGAATTATATTTCGCAGTGTTTAAGAGCGGGCGGAGCGCCGATGAGGGGATATCCGGGCAGATCAAGAGGGTGGTGGTTCCAGAATAACAACTGGAGCTATTCTTGGAGTGTGGCACATGCTTTCAGGTGGCACTTGAGCGGTTCCACGGTTGGCCTAAAAGGCAAGGAAGTACAAACGCCGGGAGAACTGCAGCCGGGTGACGTTGTTTGCTATGATTTTGACGGAGATGGGCACTGGCAGCATTCAACTATTGTCGTCGATCATGATGGAAAGGGGATGCCGCTCGTGAACGCTCATACAACAAACAGCAGGATGAGGTATTGGGCATACGAAGATTCTACGGCCTGGACTCCGGAAATCAAGTATAAATTCTTTCAAATAGAGGGTTAACTTATTCTCGATCACTTCCATCTTA
The DNA here is from genome assembly GCF_005747095.1 of Exobacillus caeni. Lineage (GTDB taxonomy): Bacteria > Bacillota > Bacilli > Bacillales > Guptibacillaceae > Exobacillus > Exobacillus caeni. The sequence goes on from NZ_SWLG01000004.1 coordinate 7,250, forward strand.
TAGGGCGCGGAAAAAAGTGCTATAATAAGTAATGTTTTAATGGAGGTGAAAGAGATGGCATTGAATGTTGTTTTATTCCAGCCAGAGATTCCGGCAAACACTGGCAATATCGCAAGGACATGTGCTGCAACCAATACCCGTTTGCATTTGATACGTCCACTGGGATTTTCTACGGATGATAAAATGTTGAAGAGAGCCGGATTGGACTATTGGCAGTATGTAGACGTTCATTATTATGACTCACTTGATGAATTGTTCGGCAAGTTTGCGGACGGAGAGTTCTTTTTTATAACGAAATTTGGTGAGAATACACATACAGACTTTCGTTTTGAGGACCTTGAGAAAGATTACTTCTTTGTCTTCGGAAGAGAAACGAACGGTCTGCCAGATGAAGTGATTGAATCAAATAAAGACCACTGCCTGCGTCTGCCGATGACGGATCAAGTACGTGCGTTAAACTTATCGAATACCGCTGCGATCATGGTTTATGAAGCGTTAAGGCAGCAGGGCTATCCGGGCATGAAATAATGTAAAAAAGAACGCCAGAAGGCGTTCTTTTATTGTGCTATAAGAAAGTATGAAAGGCTGAGATGTCTGGCTATGAGCGCCAGCGACTAGTGAGACTTCCCTCACCTCTGTACGATAAGTCAACATCGGTTCGCAAGCTTACCGTGTTTCCTTTATCTCCAGAGGTTCAGTCCAGTCTATACGTCGCTGAGCGGCGCTCTCCGCTTTTCTATTTTATCTGTTGCCTTTTTTAGTTGTGCCGGGTCTATCGTTATATCCTGCAGTGAAAATTGCAGCTAAGAAAGAAAGTGTTACAACTAGTATTCCAAGGAAACCCATCGTTTCATCCTCCTCAGGTAAATTATGTCCAAGTCTATCCTTCATTATAAACTATATCCCATTATCTGTGAATGAAAAACAACAATTTTAAGATAGTTTGTCACAACTTACTTGGAATTATCGTTTGAATTATTTAATATGGAAGTAGAACGAATATAAAAGGAGGCTTATTGTACAATGTATGTTGTGATGAATGAACTGAAAGTCCCTAAAGAAGCGAAAGGCGTTATGAAAGAGCGCTTTGGCAAAAGTTCCGAAAATATGAAAAACGTAGAGGGTTGCCTTGAATTTTTATTTTTAGATAACGTAGATGAAAACGGCAAACTGGTCGTTTTCACAAAGTGGGAGTCAAAAGAAGCATATGAGAATTGGGTGAACTCTGATGCATTTAAAAATGCCCACAAAGAAAAAAGAGAATCCAAAGAGAAATCCCCAGCTTCAGGAAATGAACTAAATGAATACACAGTGGTCTACCATACATAGGCCATCCAACCGGAGTGAATAAACATATTCACTCCGGTTTTTTCATAGGTAATATAGAGGGCATGACCCCGGCTTAAGAGTTATCCACAAAAATTTTGGGGTCAGACCCCGAATTATAAAGGACATCCCGGCATAATATGTATTAATATGGATGAATCCAACTTGGAGGGGGCACATATGGATATCTTAAGAAAAATCCAGTACAATCGTGAGCACGAGAACAGGTTGAAATGGGAAGGTACTTTCGCGGATTATCTGGAGATCTTAAAAGAACGTCCTGAAGTGGCGCAATCAGCTCATTCACGCGTTTATAATATGGTTAAAGATGCCGGTATCGAACAAGTTAACGGGAAAAAGGAGTATAAGTTTTTCTCGAGGCAGCTATTCGGACTTGAAGATGCAATCGAAAAGCTCGTAGAGGAATATTTTCATCCGGCAGCCAAACGCCTGGACGTTCGTAAAAGAATCCTGTTGTTGATGGGACCTGTCAGCGGCGGTAAGTCCACGCTTGTGACAATGTTAAAACGTGGACTGGAAGTATACTCGCATACAGATGCCGGTGCAGTATATGCCATTAAGGGATGTCCGATGCATGAAGATCCTCTGCATTTAATTCCTCATCATCTGCGGGATGACTTTTATGAAGAATACGGAATTAGAGTAGAAGGAAGCCTGTCACCTTTAAACATGATGCGCCTGGAGAAAGAATACGGCGGCCATATTGAGGATGTTATTGTTGAGCGTATTTTCTTTAAGGAAGACAAACGTGTAGGGATTGGAACATTCAGTCCTTCTGATCCGAAATCTCAGGATATCGCCGACCTTACCGGAAGCATCGATTTCTCCACCATAGCAGAATACGGTTCTGAATCCGATCCCAGAGCTTATCGGTTTGACGGAGAGTTAAACAAAGCTAACAGAGGTATGATGGAGTTCCAGGAGATGTTGAAGTGTGATGAGAAGTTCCTCTGGCACCTTTTATCCCTCACCCAGGAAGGAAACTTTAAAGCAGGAAGGTTTGCGCTGATATCCGCAGATGAACTTATTGTAGCTCATACGAACGAAGCGGAATACCGCTCGTTTATATCGAATAAAAAGAATGAAGCTCTTCACTCCAGAATTATTGTGATGCCTATCCCTTATAACTTGAAAGTGAGTGAAGAAGAAAGAATTTACGAGAAGATGATCAGTGAGAGTGATATGGCCCATGTCCATATTGCACCGCATGCATTAAGGGTTGCTGCCATCTTCTCGATCTTAACGAGGCTGAAGGAGTCTAAGAAGCAGGGGATCGACCCGGTGAAAAAGATGCGCCTCTATGACGGTGAAAGCGTAGAAGGGTTTAATCAGGTTGACGTGGATGAGTTGAGAAAGGAATTCCCGGACGAAGGAATGAGCGGAATTGACCCGCGTTATGTAATCAACCGAATTTCCTCCACGATAATCCGAAAAGAAGTGCCGTCCATCAATGCACTCGATGTGTTACGGTCATTAAAAGACGGCCTTGACGCACACCCTTCTATCTCTAAAGAAGATAAGGAAAAATACTTAAACTTTATTTCGATCGCAAGAAAAGAATACGATGACATCGCCAAGAAGGAAGTCCAAAAAGCGTTCGTCTATTCCTATGAGGAATCAGCTAAAACACTGATGGATAACTACCTGGATAACGTCGAAGCTTATTGTAATAAAAATAAGCTGCGCGACCCGCTCACCGGTGAAGAAATGAGCCCTGACGAAAAGCTGATGCGCTCTATCGAAGAGCAAATCGGCATATCAGAAAATGCGAAAAAAGCGTTCCGCGAAGAAATTTTGATCCGTATCTCTGCTTATGCGAGAAAAGGGAAGAAGTTTGACTATAATTCACATGAGCGCTTAAGAGAAGCGATTCAGAAGAAGCTATTCGCCGACTTGAAAGATGTTGTAAAAATAACAACCTCTTCCAAGACACCTGATGAAAGCCAGCTCAAGAAAATAAATGAAGTGATCGCACGCTTGATCGATGAGTACGGCTACAACTCCGTCTCCGCCAACGAACTGCTACGGTACGTAGGAAGCTTGCTTAACAGATAACAAAAAAGAAATTTAAAAAAGCATGCCTTCACGGGCATGCTTTTTTGCTGAATCGGATACAATGAATAAAAAAGTTAGGCTTATTTCTAGAAGATTATTGTTTTTGCATAGAAGTCATAAACTGCGATGTAACGCTGCCGAAGCCTTCCTTGTCCTGCGGGAAAAGCAACAGCTGAAGATCCCGCAGGAAGCGTTCTTTGCTGACGAGGAAACTGAAGCGTTGCCCGCGGAAAGCGAACTGCCCGGAGTGGAAATCAATGCTGCAATTGCGTCGCAGTTCATCTCAACTTTGCAGCTTCAAAAGCAACAAAGTATACGAAAAGAGCCAAAAATTATTTGATACGTAATTTAATCAAACGTTTGTTTAATCACTTTTTTCATAAAACTTTTACACAATAACCCGCTCAAAATCTTGCCGTAATGCGATTGGGATGGTAGATTATTAGTAATACAAATGGAAAAGAGGCTAAAAATGGAAACAAATCGTAATCCTGTCTGGGATTGGATAAAGGCATTTTCAATTGCAGTTATTCTTGCGGTTGTTATTCGTGAGTTCTTATTTACAAATTATATCGTTCATGGTGAGTCTATGATGCCGACTATTCAAGACGGCAATCGTTTAATTATAAATAAAATCGGTTATAACGTTGGAAATCCGGACCGCTTCGACCTTATTGTTTTTCATGCAAATGAAGAAGAAGATTATATCAAACGCGTGATCGGATTACCTGGAGATACCATCGAGTACCGGGATGATGTTCTTTATATTAACGGAAAGGCGGTTGAAGAACCTTATTTAGAACGTTACAAAAAGCAGGTTCTTAACGGAAACCTTACTGAGAACTTTACCCTTGAAGAAAAAACGGGAAGAAAGGTAGTGCCGGAGGGCCATCTTTTCCTTCTCGGTGATAACCGTCTGCACAGCTATGACAGCAGGCATATCGGATTTGTAGAAATGGATAAAGTGGTTGGAAAAGTTAACCTTCGCTATTGGCCTCTTGAAGAGATCGATGTTAGCTTTCGCAGCAACCAGTAGAATCTAAGGGACTGACTTAAAAGCAAAGTGTCAGTCCCTTTTTCTTTATTGTTTAAGAAATATGGGTGTCCATGTTTATAAAAGGGCAGTAGTAGCGGTTTGGAAATCAGCTATAGCCGTTCTTTTTTTACTATTCTGGCATAGGATAACAAAACACAGATCCTATTGATTTGTCAGAATTAATTGTCAATTATCGCTTGTTTTTGCATAGGATAAAGTATACTCTTTGCAACTTCGTCTATGGAAAAAAATCAAAATTGTACTTTCTTAAAGGAGGGGAAAGGATGAAAGACAGAAACTCGAACAATTTTGTCGTCTCTCAGGAGAATTGGTCCCTCCATCGAAAAGGTTATCAAGATCAACAACGACATGCAGAAAAAGTCCAGGAAGCAATTAAAAATAACCTGCCTGATCTGATAAGCGAAGAAAGCATTATATTATCTAACGGACGTGATGTAATCAAAATTCCAATCCGTTCTTTGGATGAATATAAAATACGATACAATTATGATAAATCTAAGCACGTCGGTCAGGGAGATGGAGACAGCCAGGTGGGGGATGTCATTGCTCGCGACGGTTCAGGAGATGCTCAAGCAGGACCTGGGAAAGGGCAGGGAGCAGGAGACCAGCCCGGTGAAGATTATTATGAAGCAGAAGTATCACTGTTAGAACTTGAGGATGTGCTTTTTAGGGAACTTGCATTACCTAATTTGAAAGAAAAAGAATCCGCTGAAATTGTTCAGAAGAAGATCGAGTTTGATGACATACGTAAAACCGGACTGATGGGAAATGTTGATAAAAAGCGTACCATACTCAGTGCGATCAAACGAAACGCGATCGAAGGAAGACCTGGAATCTCGCCGATCTACCAGGATGACTTACGATTTAAAACATGGAATGAAAAAACAAAGCGAGAATCCAAGGCGGTTGTTCTTGCCATGATGGATACGAGCGGTAGTATGGGAAAATGGGAAAAGTATATGGCCCGAAGCTTCTTTTTCTGGATGACTCGCTTCCTTCGCTCTAAATACGAAACGGTTGAAATTGAGTTTATCGCCCACCATACTGAAGCGAAAGTCGTCTCTGAAGACGATTTTTTTTCAAAAGGTGAAAGCGGAGGAACCATTTGTTCTTCAGCATACAGGCAGGCATTAGAGTTGATCGAACAGAAGTATTCTCCATCAAGGTATAACATCTATCCGTTCCATTTCTCAGATGGAGATAATTTAACATCAGATAATCCGCGCTGTGTGAAATTAGTGAATGAAATCATGTCGGTCTCTAACATGTTCGGTTACGGTGAAGTTAATGCTTATAACAGACATTCTACATTAATGAGTGCCTATAAAAACATCAAAGACGAGAAATTCAGGTATTATATTTTGAAGGAAAAGAAAGACGTATACCATGCGATGAGGAGCTTTTTCCGTAAATCGGAAGAAAAAGCGCTCGTCTAAGAGGCTTCTTTTGAAGAAGCCTCTTTTCTTTTCCTTAAATTGGAACCATATCCTTTGATGAAACCAATAATGAAAAGAGGACTATCTTTTCATACTAGTAGTAAATCTCATGTTGGAGGTGTCAGAAATGAATCTAAATAAAATGATCTTCCTAAGCACCTTCATTTTTATGTTATTAGTCCCTTTTGAAAACGTGAATGGAAATCATGAGGAATCGTTATTCATCCATTTTATAGATGTTGGACAAGCAGACAGTATACTGGTCCAAACATTAAACGGAAGAACGATGCTAATAGATGCCGGAGATAACCAGGATGGAAAAAGGGTAACGGCATATTTAAAAAAAAGAGGGATAACCCGACTTGATTATTTAATCGCCACACATCCCCACCATGACCATATCGGAGGAATGGATTCGATTATTAAATCTTTCACGATAGGAAAGCTATTGATGCCCGAAGTCTCACACGACACAAAGTTTTATAGCGACCTCATAAAAGCAGCAACCCAAAAAGGGCTTCACATAGAGCAGGCTAAAGAAGGAAAGCGGTTCTCGCTTGCTCCTGGAATTTCCGTCCACATATTGTCCCCCGATAAGAGCAAATATCATTTATTAAATGATTACAGTGCGGTTATAAAAGTTACCCATCATAAAAATAAATTCTTATTAATGGCAGATGCGGGATTCGCGGTCGAGAGGCAGTTATTAAGAAAGCATAAAGATATTCAGGCGGATGTGTTGAAAATTGGACACCACGGTGCAAATACGGCGACTTCCAGCAGTTTTTTGAAAAAGGTCAACCCGGATTATGCAGTTGTGTCAGTTGGTAAAGACAATCCATATCATTATCCTGATAATGAAGTGCTCCAGAGAGTCAACCAGAGAAGGATCCCGATGTATCGCACAGACCAGATCGGATCGATTATTGCAAAAAGTAACGGGAAAGCAATTTCATTCACCAGTCAGTTAAAACCATGAGAACGCAAAAATAGGAAAAATAATATTTGCAGTTAAGGCAAAAATAATGATGAAGGGCAGGCATTTCTTGCTTTTCTAATAATTTTTTGGGGGAATATACGATGCAAAACAACTTACAAAATGTTATGGCAAGCCAGGTAGTTTCCATTTCGCCAACACAATCGATCCAGGAAGCAGCCGCTTTAATGAGCCAATATAACATTGGTTCTTTGCCGGTTGTTGAAAATGGGCAGTTGAGAGGTATTGTTACTGACCGTGATATCACCCTTCGCGCAACAGCATCTGGTGGAGACGGGAAAACGACGGTATCTCAATGTATGACTTCTAATGTTGTTTCTGCTACACCTGATATGACCACTGACCAGGCTGCAGCACTTATGGCACAAAATCAAATCCGCCGCCTTCCAGTTGTTCAAAACAACCAGCTTGTCGGTTATGTGGCACTTGGAGATCTGGCTACTAAAACCCCGCAGCAGCAAGAAGCAGGTCAAGCTCTTTCTAGCATCTCTGTTCCATCTGAGCCGCAGCAAGGGCAAAATGGTACACCTGGACAGGGACAATTTCAATAACATAGCAGTGGAAAAGCATCCTCTCTGGATGCTTTTTCCTTGCACTATGCAAATGTATACCATATAACCTAGAATATAAGAGAACATTTATAATTAGAAAAAGATAACTGAAAAGGTGATGATACATAATGATTAAAGCGCTCGTCTTTGACTTTGACGGTTTGATCTTTGATACGGAGACTCAGGAATATAAAGCAATGGTGGAACTGTTTGAAGAATACGGAGCAGAGCTTCCTCTCGAGGTATGGGGGAAGTGTATCGGAACGCATGCTTCTTTTTTTGATCCGTTCGCTTATCTTGAAGAACAAATCGGCCAAACAGTTAATAGAGAAGAACTACGATCAAGAAAATCAGAGCGGGTTAATGAGTTGCTAAAAGAAGAAAAGGCGCTTCCAGGCGTAGAAGATTATTTGAAAGCTGCGAGAGAAGCGGGATTAAAGATCGGCCTTGCTTCAAGTTCACATTATGATTGGGTATCGAGGCATTTAAATTTTCTTGGGATAGCTGAATATTTTGAGTGCATTAAAACAGCCGATGATGTTGAAAATGTAAAACCCGATCCGGCCCTCTATTTAAAAGCGGCAGAGTGCCTCGGGGTAAGTCCAGAAGAGGCTCTCGCATTTGAAGATTCTGCGAATGGTGCACTCGCTGCAAAACGTGCGGGTATGTATTGTGTGGTTATCCCCAACTCTGTAACAAAAGACCTTGTCTTTGATGAAGTGGACCACAGGATGGAAACGATGGCAGAATTGGAGTTGCATCTTTTAATTGAAAAAGTTCAAAAGCAAGGGGAATAAAAAGTGAAGGTCAAAGGTTTTAGCCATGTTACGATCCGTGTCAGCGATTTAAACCGTTCCTTGCAGTTTTACCAGGATTGCCTTGAAATGAAGGTTGTCCATAAAGGCAGGAGAGATGCATATCTGGAATGGGGAACGGCATGGATATGCCTGGTTGAATCGGATATTTTAAAAAGAACTGAGAACCAGGCAGGGGTTGACCATGTTGCGTTTTATATAGAGGAAGAGAACTTTGAAGACGCTGTTAATAAGCTGATAGCCAGGAAAGTAACTGTTGCCAGAATGCCAGTGAAAAGAGGCCAGGGAATGACGTTTAACTTTTTGGATCCCGATGGCACTCAGCTGGAGCTCCATACCGGTACTTTAAAGTCACGTATGGAAGTGTGGGTTTGAAAAGGGCATAGAACATCAGGGGGAAGGGTAAAGTTAAGCAACGATCATAGATGGAGGTATGTTAGATGTCAGAAGTGGATGTTTCAAAATTTGAGAAAAAAATAGAAGTGCGCAATATCAAGGAAGAGGATATTGAGTCCATTTTAGAATTGCAAAAGAAGTGCTTTCCTAATATGGATCCCTGGAAAAGGGAGCATTTGGAGAGCCACCTTGAAATCTTTCCTGAAGGCCAGTTCTGTGTGGAATATGAAGGGGAGATAATCGGATCATGCTCCAGCTTGATCATTAACTTTGATGAATATGATGATGATCATACATGGGATGACATTACCGATGAAGGATATATCACCAATCACAACCCGGATGGTTACAATCTGTATGGGATCGAAGTGATGGTCCATCCGGAGTTTAGAAGGATGAATATAGGAAGGCGGCTGTATAACGCGAGAAAAGAACTTGCTCGCCAGCTTAATCTGAAGAGCATTATAATCGGAGGAAGAATACCGAACTATCACAAACATGCAGACGAGATGTCGCCGAAGGAATATGTGGAAGAAGTAGAGTATCATAACATCTATGATCCTGTCCTTACCTTCCAGATGAAAAATGGTTTCACGTTGATGCGGATAAATCCAAACTACCTCCCTGATGATGATGCATCACAACAGTATGCCACACTGATGGAATGGAACAACGTCGACTACAGGGCTAAAACAAGACGTAGATTCAGAACATCTTTCCCGGTAAGAATTTGCGCTGTTCAATACGCTATGAAGAAGATCGAATCCTTCCAGGAATTTGCGAACCAGGTGGAATACTATGTGGATGTGGCGGCGGACTTTGGCTCTGATTTCTGCGTGTTTCCGGAAATTTTCACAACTCAGCTAATGTCTTTTATGGATGAAAAGATTCCAAGCAAGGCAATCCGCAGATTAACAGATTATACAGAAGACTACATCAAGCTTTTTACGGAGCTGGCGGTTAAGTATAACGTCAATGTGATCGGCGGCTCCCATTTTGTGCTTGAAAATGAAAATATCTATAACATCGCATACTTATTCCGACGTGATGGGACGATTGAACAGCAGTATAAAATCCACGTTACCCCGAACGAGCGTAAGTGGTGGGGAATTCATGAAGGAGAAGGAATTGGTGTTTTCGATACAGATTGCGGAAAGATCGCAATCCAGATCTGTTATGATATCGAATTTCCTGAGCTGGCGAGAATCGCAACGGACAAAGGAGCAAATATAATCTTTACACCGTTTTGTACCGATGACCGCCAGGGTTATTTAAGGGTACGGTACTGTGCGCAGGCTAGAGCTGTTGAAAATCAAGTTTACACTGTGATCGCAGGTACAGTAGGTAACCTCTCACAGGTTGAAAACATGGACGTCCAATATGCACAGTCCGGGATTTTCGCCCCTTCTGACTTTGCGTTTGCTAGAGACGGGATCGTCGGTGAGTGTAACCCTAACATCGAAACCGTCGTTGTTGGGGATGTTGATCTTGAGATCCTTAGAAGACAGCGTCAGGGCGGTACCGTTCGACAGTTGAAAGACCGAAGAAAAGACCTTTATGAAATTAACTATAAAAAGTAAGATACTCGGTATTTCGGCCAACAACATGCAGATTGTTGGCCATATTTTCTTTTTAAGTTGGCAGCAATACCGTTTCGTACTATCATTACATATGAATGAAAGCAATTTGCAAATTTCTAACAGGAATTTTCCTGTTAAAGCGAGAATTTGTTAACGACTAAATACATAACAGCTGAGGAGGATCCCATGGACTGGAGAGAACACTATCAACGATGGATGAAAGCCGAAGAACTTGACCAGGAGCTTAGACAGCAGCTGGAAGATCTTGCGGGGAACGAACGTGCAATGGAAGATAGCTTTTACAAGAACCTTGAATTCGGCACGGGAGGCATGCGAGGCGAAATAGGCCCCGGCACCAACCGTATGAACCGTTATACGATCAGAAAGGCTTCTGAAGGGCTTGCTCGTTATATTGAGCAATATGGAGAAGAAGCGAAAAAAAGAGGAGTCGTTATTGCTTATGATTCCCGTCATAAATCACCCGAGTTTGCTCTGGAAGCAGCATTGACGCTTGCCAACCATAAAATTCAAACCTATGTATTCGACGGTTTGCGCCCGACACCCGAACTGTCTTTTGCTGTAAGGTATTTAAAAGCTTTTTCCGGAATCGTCATTACAGCAAGCCATAATCCACCGGAATATAACGGATATAAGGTATATGGTTCAGATGGCGGACAGCTTCCCCCAAAAGAAGCGGGAGAAGTGATCTCAATGGTAAACGAAATTCAAAATGAACTTACGATAGATGTTGCGCCTGAAAAAGAAACGAAAGAAGCAGGATTGCTTAAAATCATCGGCAAAGAGCTAGATGAAGCATATCTTGAAAAGTTAAAATCACTCCGGGTAAATAAGGAACTTCTCGAAAAGATGGGTGAAGAACTTAAAATTGTTTTCACTCCTCTTCATGGAACAGCTAATGTCCCGGTACGGGACGGACTTGCAGCATATGGATTCGAAAATGTAACGGTTGTTGCGGAACAGGAAAAGCCAGATCCCGAATTTTCCACTGTTTCCTCACCTAATCCGGAGGAACACGCTGCTTTTAAACTGGCAATAGAGTACGGTCAGAAGCAAGATGCAGATATTTTGCTTGCTACTGATCCGGATGCAGACAGAGTCGGTGTAGCCGTCAAAAATGATGATGGCGAATACGTAGTGTTAACAGGAAACCAGACCGGAGCGCTTCTTTTAGACTATTTAATCACCCAGAAGAAAGATAACGGAACACTTCCAGCCAATGGTGTTGTTTTAAAAACAATCGTTACATCGGAAATAGGCCGTGTCATTGCAGAGCAAAACGGACTCAGCTGTGTTGATACTCTAACGGGCTTCAAATTTATCGGTGAAAAGATAAAACAATATGAAGAGTCTGGAAAGCATACGTTTCTTTTCGGTTATGAAGAAAGTTACGGCTACTTAATCGGTGACTTTGCCAGGGATAAAGATGCTGTTCAAGCATGCTTGCTGGCCGCCGAAGTTGCCGCTTATTATAAGTCAAAAGGGATGACGATGTACCAGGGGTTAATGGATGTATTTGAAAAGTACGGATTTTATCAAGAAACGCTTGAATCACTGACATTAAAGGGTAAACAGGGAGCAGAGCAGATCGAGGCTTTACTTAGAAAGTTCCGTGAAGATCCCCCTGAAGAGGTAGCAGGACAAAAGGTTACAGTCAATGAAGATTATAAAACAAGCAAGCGAGTATTTCCAAAGACAAATAAGACGGAAGAAATCGAGCTTCCAGTTTCTAATGTGTTGAAATATACTCTTGAAGATGGTTCATGGTTTTGCCTCCGTCCATCGGGTACAGAACCAAAAGTGAAATTTTATTTTGGCGTTAATGCGGACAGCCTGTCTGAAAGCCAGGAGTTGCTTAAAAAGGTGAAGGCAGATGTGATGGGGAAAATCAACAGCGTTATTTCCAAATAACTCAAACTGAAAAACGAACAAAAAACACCCCGTTCCAAAAGGACGGGGTGTAATGATTTAAGATATGTGGTTTTTGCTTGATTCTTATAAGATCATTGATGATAGCTTTCTTTCGTAATACTTTTTTCGAAGCCTGATTTGTTTAAGCGAATTAATTTAATCACTTTGTCTTTTGTCTCATGGTCTAGCTTTTCGATGATTTGGCCAGCTTTGTATTCAGAAGATGTAACGATCTTACGATAAATCTTGGACAACCTCTTCTCATCCTCGGATAAGTTCAAAAGGCCTGCCTCCTTTTAATAATTAGAACCTTTTTTTCTATCTTTAAATTACATTTTATTTTACAATATATGAAAAGGATAGTGCAAGTGATACTTCTTTTGTGACAGAATATTTGACAGGAAGTTCGAAAATTCTACGAACAAACGGCGTGACGCAGCTGCGCCTATAAAGAGCCTTGTCGCTACGCTCCTGCAAAAATAGATTTGATAATCTATTATTTTAGGGAGAGCAAAGAGGTGTTGCTATGTGGTACCTTATTTTAGAAATAACAAATAATTATATCAGAAAGGAAGATAGAGATGGAATATACTCCTCAGATGAAGAATCGGTTGAAGAGGGTTGAGGGGCAGATAAGAGGTATTTTAAAGATGCTGGAGGATGAGAAGGATTGTAAAGATGTGATCACGCAGTTGTCGGCTACCAGGACGGCGATTGACCGTACTATTGGCCTCATCGTAGGCACTAATCTTGAAGAATGTATTCGGAATCAGGTGGAAAAAGGCGAGTCTACTGATGATGTCGTCAAAGAAGCCGTTCAACTTCTGGTAAAGAGTCGTTAAAAACCTTTACCGGAGGTTGCTATTTTTTGTGATTTTCTTATACCCTATAAGGTATGGAGGTGGAGCATGGACGTTATACAAATTGGGAGTGTTACGTTACCTGTTACGATTATTCAAAGCATTGTTGCTATTTTTGCTGGTATTTTGATTATGTTTTTAACCTTAAGAAAAAAAGTGCCAGAGGAAAAACAGGTCACGGATTTATATATTAATGGAGCAATTATATTTGTTGTCATATGGAAGCTAAGCTTGATTGTGTTTGAACCCCAACTCGTAATAAAAAGCCCGCTTTCATTGCTTTATTTTACTGGTGGAGATTGGGGATTGGCTCTCGGTGTTCTTATTTCAATAGGCTATATCATTTTAAAAGGCAGAAAGAATTTTCGATCAGTAACTGTCCTTTATGCTGGATTAGTTGGCATGTCGGGCGTAATGCTTGTATATCATATCCTTGAGGCCATTTATTTCTCTGCTGCAAATGTGGTAGATATCTTGAATATAGCTGGGCTTTTTGCTTATTTGTTCTGGCTTATAAGGATGAAGATCGACATGCAGGCTGCATTCCAATATGCTTTATGGTTCAGTATCTGGCAGGTGCTCCTTTCTTATTTAGAAAATAAACATGCAGACGAAGGCTTGTTTACCGCCTATCAATGGACTTTTATAGGGTTGGCGGCAGTTGCACTGTTGTTCTTGTTTGGTAACAGTTCTTCAAAAAAAGGCCCTTCTTAATCGATTCTTAACAATGGCTGGATAGACTGGAACTATTAGGAGGGAGCGAATTGGAAAACATATCAATCTGGTTTGCCTTCGCAGCAGGGCTTTTATCGTTTTTTTCACCATGTATTTTCCCGTTGATCCCTGCATATGTAGCCAACTTAACAGGTGCATCTTTTGCAGGTGGGAAAATGGAGGTCAATCGAAGCACACTGATGGTACGGGCGATCAGCTTTATTTTTGGGTTCAGCTTAATTTTTGTCGTGATGGGTGCTTCTGCAAGCTTTCTTGGCCAGTTTTTTGCTAATTACAGGGAGTTGGTCGAGAAGATAAGCGGATTTTTGATTGTTGTATTCGGTCTTCAAATGGCTGGGTTCATTAGTATAAAGCTGCTTAACCAGGGAAAGCAGTGGAAGACAAATAACCAGAAGCCAAAGGGAACTCTAAGGTCGTTTGTTGTAGGGCTGGCATTTGGAACTGGTTGGACGCCATGTGTCGGACTGGCACTGTCATCGATCCTTTTATTAGCAGGTTCCTCCGATACAGTCTACAACGGAGTGTTGATGCTTGCTGTTTATTCGATCGGATTAGGGGTCCCATTTTTAGTCCTGGCTTATCTGATCACCTATTCTCTTAAAATAACAAAGCAGTTAAATCGCTTTATGCCTGTGATATCAAAGGTAAGCGGGTATCTGTTTATTATTATGGGAATCCTTTTATTTACGGGCACGATGCAAAAAATCAGTGCATGGCTCGCAATATTATCATACTAGTGATTAATGATTCTCTTGCTTGAAAGGAGAAAGCGAAATGAAAAAAAATATTATCGGAATAGTTGTTCTGGCCGCGCTTGTATTATATGGTGTATATGACTTCACTGGTGGTAATAAAGAAGATGGTATGATTAAAACAGAAGATGAAACAAAAGTGAGTGACGAGCAATCGAATCCAGAGGAAGATTCTCAAGAAGCTTCCCAAGAAACAGCTGGATCGGGAGAAGTGGAAACAGGCATACAGGAAGGAAACAAAGCCCCTGATTTTCAACTTACCACTTTAAAGGGAGATACGTTAAAGCTTTCTGATCTAGAAGGAAAGAAGGTTCTCTTAAACTTTTGGGCCAGCTGGTGTCCGCCATGTAAAGCAGAGATGCCTCATATGCAGGACTTTTATACAGAAAACAAGGAACAGGTAGAAGTTGTTGCCGTTAATCTTACAAGCGCGGAAAGCAATAAAGGTAACGTGCAGCAATTTGCAAAAGATTACGGATTGACGTTTCCAATCCCCTATGATGAAAACGGAGAGATTGGAGCTACTTACCAGGCATTTACGATTCCTACCAGTTACTGGATCGATTCAAACGGACTGATCCAAAAGAAGGTCGTTGGACCGATGAGTAAAGATATGATGATCAAATTAGCTGAAAGCATAGAATAACCGGTTGTAAAAAGGGGCGTGGGTCGTGTATACAAAGGGAAAATCAATCTTAATCATAGACAGTTGTACCAAAAGCCGAAGTGAAATTAAACAAGCATTAGAAACGGAAGGTTTTGAAGTTTGGGAGGCTGAAGGTGAACAAGAGGGTAGAGATATTTTTTCAAAATACGATCCGTGTTTCATTATTCTGGAACTAACTCTTTTTGACGGGAACGGGGAAGACATTTGCAGATGGGTTCGACAGGATCTGAAGAATGAGGTACCGATGATCATCGTGTCTGAAAGAAACAGGGAAGAAGATCGGATCAACGGTTTGCGTATCGGTGCTGATGATTATGTGACAAAGCCTTTTAGCCCGCTTGAGGTTGTAGCAAGGGTAGAAACTGTTTTAAGACGAACATCCCATCGCTGTAACAAGATTACGTATCGGGGTGTTACATTGAAGCCGTTAAAGGGCGAAGTAAAAGTTAACGGAAAAGTCATCGACTTAACGAGACATGAATTTAAACTGCTTTATTTTCTGATGAGGCACCCTAATCAAATTTTATCAAGAGAGCAAATGCTTGAGGCGTTATATACTGAGCAGCAAAAATTTGTTTCGGAACGAACGATCGATGTCCATATTAAAAGCTTAAGGGAAAAGATTCCGATAGAAGAACCCTCCCCTCTGATCGAAACAGTACGGAGCATGGGCTATCGTTTCCTTGCATATTAAGAGTATTTTAGCCGAAGGAAAATCCGAACTATGATTCAAATTCTTAAATCAGAATTCGAATCAGTTCGGATTTTTCTTTTGGATCGTTTTCGTATGCTTTTTGGTTCCTTGATAATAAGAAGCCAGAATAATTTCTTGAGGGGAAAAAGCATGATATAATTCTATTGCTCTTCAATAAGTATTTTCTGCGACGTTTACCGGGATTTTCTTATGGGTAGCCAATGGTAAAAGATTGTTTGTACGATGTTGACAAATCTTTCCGAACGTTGTATTATACCCTTAGGGGTATTAATTTTAAGAAGGTTAGGTGAAAGAAGCTTGAGTATCCTTTTTAGCTTTGCAGCCGTAGCGATTGGTTACTTCCTATATAAAAGGTATTTACCTTTACACGGCGTCCAAACGATGAATTTACAAGAAATAGCGGATAAACATTTAACCGTTATCGATATAAGAGATTATAATGTTGCTGCTTCCATGCCACTCGATGGAGCTTACAACCTGCCATATGCCTATATGAAACGGCACTACGGGGAAATCCCTGCAAAGTCAATCGTGTTGGCTTCATGTGATCTTGTTTCCAAAAATCTTTGTGCGCGCTTTTTAAAGAAGCATGGATTTAAGATAGTAGGGTATTATGAAATAAAAGACCCATCGAGTGGCAAAATGGATCGACAAGTTCGTGACTATTCAGGTCCCTGCCACCAGGAATGCTAGGAATGGGAGGGAAAGAGATGGAATACGATGCTAAAGTTAAAAACAGGTTAAAAAGAATAGAAGGCCAGGTCAGAGGCATCATTAAGATGATGGATGAAGACAAAGATTGTAAAGATGTTGTCTCTCAACTCTCCGCTATTCGAAGTGCGCTCGACCGAACAATCGGAGTTGTCGTTAGTTCTAATCTGGAGACCTGTGTCCGTCAGCAATTGGAAGATGGAGAGGAAACAGACGACTTGATTAAAGAAGCTGTTAACCTTCTTGTTAAAAGCAGATAAAGGGAACAGGGAAGGCAGTCCTTGATCGCCTTCCTTCCCGATACCATTTATTGTAATTAAAAAAGGGCTAGACAAAAATACCACTTTGATATAGAATACACCATAGGGTATAAAAAGCCCTATTTATTTTCGAAAAAAATAATACCCGTACAGGTATATGTATAAATGAAAAGGAGAGGTAGAAATGAGTGAGCAAAGAGAAAAAACAACGATCGTCCTGTTCAGCGGCGACATGGATAAGGCAATGGCGGCATTTATCATTGCTAACGGAGCTGCAGCTTACGACCAGGATGTGACGATCTTCTTTACATTCTGGGGTCTAAATGCGTTGCGTAAAGAAGAGCATGTCCCGGTGAACAAAGGATTCCTAGAAAAAGCATTTGCAAAAATGATGCCAAAAGGTCCTTCAAAAATGGGTCTGTCAAAAATGAACTTTGGCGGTCTGGGGCCAAAAATGATTGATCATGTTATAAAAAAACACAACGCGATGTCACTACCTCAGCTAGTTGAGCTTGCAAAAGAGCAAGGGGTTAAACTGGTGGCATGTACAATGACAATGGATTTACTTGGACTTCAAAAAGAAGAACTAATTGATGGTATTGATCTTGGCGGTGTAGCAGCTTATCTTGGAGATGCCAACGATGCTAACGTCAATTTGTTTATATAAAAAATAAACATTATAGGTTTAAGGGGAGGATTATTACATGATTAAAACAGATAAGGTATTAGATGCAAAGGGGCTTGCTTGCCCGATGCCGATCGTGAAGACTAAGAAAGCCATGACCGAACTAAGTGCTGGGCAGGTACTGGAAGTGCAGGCAACAGATAAAGGTTCGAAGGCAGATATCGCCGGCTGGGCTAAAAATACAGGACATCAGTATCTTGGAACAGTTGAAGAAGGAGATGTCTTAAAGCACTATCTTAGAAAGTCAAATCCAGAAGAAACAAAAGAGGAATCAAAGTACCCTCATGTAATCAGCAATGATGAGCTGAAGAAAAAGCTAGAGGATAATGAAGGAATCGTTGTACTTGATGTAAGGGAACCTGCTGAATTCGCTTTTAATCGAATCAAGGGCGCGATCTCCATTCCGCTTGGTGAAATGGAAGAAAGATACACTGAGTTAAATAAAGATGATCAAATTTATGTTGTTTGCCGTACTGGAAATCGCAGTGACATGGCAGCACATCTTTTATCAGAAAAAGGATATAACAATGTGGTGAATGTTGTCCCTGGAATGTCCGAATGGGACGGAGAAACTACCGGAAATAACTAAAAGGAGGATTATCGTGAGTTTAAAACCACTAACTGCAAAAGAAGTCACAACAAAAGTGATAAACAAAGAACCTTTATTTATTCTTGATGTTCGAAATGAAAGTGATTTTTCAGATTGGAAAATCGAAGGGGAGTCTGTTAAGAGCATTAACGTACCCTATTTTGACCTTATCGATGGGGTAGAGGGCATTGTGGACCAGTTGCCAAAAGACGAAAATATATTAGTCGTTTGTGCAAAAGAGGGCTCATCAAAGTTTGTAGGAGAGCAACTTGTAGAAGCAGGATTCGGTCAAGTGTCATATCTTTCAGGTGGGATGAAAGCGTGGAGTGAACATCTTGAGCCAGTAAAAATAGGCGATTTAAAAGATGGAGGTTCCATCTACCAGTTTGTTCGTATAGGTAAAGGCTGCCTGTCTTATATGATTGCATCTAACGGCGAAGCCCTTGTAGTAGATACAGCCAGAATGACTGATGTCTATGAAAAGTTTGCATCCGAGCAAAATTTAACGATCAAATATGTAGTAGATACACATTTACATGCAGACCATATTTCAGGCGGAAGAAAACTTGCTGAAAGCACTGGAGGGGCATACTACTTGCCTCCAAAGGATGCTGGTGAAGTAACTTTCGAACACGAAGAGCTTATAGAGGGAAATAACTTTGTTGTTGGCAATACAACAGTTGAAGTACAACCGATCTATTCTCCTGGACATACGATTGGAAGTACATCGTTGATCGTTGACGGCAGTTATCTTCTAACAGGGGATATTCTATTCGTTGAATCGATCGGGCGTCCGGACCTTGCTGGAAAAGCGGGAGACTGGGCAGATGATTTAAGAGAAACGCTTTACAGTAAATATAAGAACCTTTCAATGGATCTTATTGTGTTACCGGCTCATTTTTCACAAGTTTCTGAGCTTGGGGAAAACGGGCAAGTTAAAGCGGAATTGGGAGAATTGTATAAAAAGAATGAGGGGCTAAATATTAGCGACGCTGAGCGCTTTAACAAAACAGTATCTGAAAACCTGCCGCCTCAACCAAATGCTTATCAAGAAATCCGTCAAACGAATATGGGGAAAATAGACCCTGAGGAAGAAGAACAACGTGAAATGGAAATCGGACCGAATCGTTGTGCCGTTCACGGTTAAAACTAAAGGAGGTAATCTAAATGAATATTAATAAAACAGTAGACGCTAAAGGATTGGCATGTCCAATGCCGATCGTTAGAACTAAAAAAGCAATCGACGAAATTGAATCCGGTCAAATCCTTGAAGTAATTGCTACAGACAAGGGAGCAAAGAGCGACCTGACAGCCTGGGCAAAGTCAGGTGGCCATGAGCTAGTTGATTCTAAAGAAGAAAACGGCGTATTTTCTTTCTATATCAAAAAAGGTTGACCATTTAGTAAAAGGGCATCCTGAGATGCCCTTTTACTACTTAGTTTAAAACGTTTTTTAAAAAAAGTGAGGATAGGAAAGGGGAGTAAGAATTCAAATGGATATATCATTTATCATAACGATTTTCTTAATTGGCTTTATTGGTTCATTTGTCTCTGGAATGGTCGGAATCGGCGGTTCGATTATTAAATATCCAATGTTATTATATATCCCACCATTACTTGGGTTTGCAGCGTTTTCAGCCCATGAAGTATCCGGGATCAGCGCAGTGCAGGTCTTCTTTGCTACGATCGGCGGTGTCTGGGCATATCGTAAAGGGGGATACTTGAATAAATCGCTAATCCTTTATATGGGGGTCAGCATTCTTGCAGGTAGCTTCATCGGAGGATATGGCTCTAAAATGCTGTCCGAGGGTGCCATTAACCTCGTATACGGCATACTGGCAACAATCGCTGCTATTATGATGTTCGTGCCTAAAAAAGGGATCGATGAACTACCTCTGGACCAGGTGAAATTTAACAAATGGCTTTCTGCAGTTCTCGCCTTTGTCGTTGGTATCGGAGCGGGTATTGTTGGAGCGGCAGGAGCCTTTATTTTGGTTCCGATCATGCTGGTAGTATTAAAGATACCAACTCGTATGACGATCGCTTCATCACTGGCTATCACGTTTATTTCCTCAATCGGAGCAACAGTAGGTAAGGTCGCAACAGGCCAGGTTCTGCTCATCCCGGCAGCTGTAATGATTGTTGCTTCATTAATTGCTTCTCCTCTTGGGGCAAATGCAGGAAAGAAAGTGAATACTAAAATCCTTCAATGGATTCTGGCTCTATTGATCTTAGGAACATCGATTAAAATCTGGATGGATATACTCGGTTGATAGAAAAGCCGCTTTCTCTTCGAAAGCGGCTTTTCTTTGGTGAAAAAATAGAGATTACTTCCCCCTCTCATCATGAACAATGTTTTTTCCTCATACATTGTTGTAAGGGACAATAAGTAAGGAGGGGTTATACATGACATCAAATAATAAAACCCTTGAGCATGCTATAGAAGAAATAACGGAAATTGCAAAAGGTTTCGGACTGGATTTCTATCCGATGCGGTATGAGGTTTGTCCTGCTGATATTATTTATACATTCGGAGCTTATGGAATGCCGACAAGATTTTCACACTGGAGCTTTGGTAAGCAATTTCACCGCATGAAGCTTCAATATGATTTGGGATTGAGCAAAATTTATGAACTTGTTATCAATTCCGATCCCTGCTATGCCTTTTTGCTCGATACCAACAGTTTAATTCAAAATAAGCTCATTATTGCTCACGTTCTTGCCCACTGTGATTTCTTCAAAAATAATCAGCGTTTTTCAAACACAAGAAGAGATATGGTAGAGAGCATGACCGCAACCGCTGAGCGAGTAGCTTATTATGAAATGGTCCATGGGAAAGATGAAGTAGAAAGTTTTCTTGATGCCGTTCTTTCTATTCAGGAACATATTGATCCTTCGATCATGAGGCCGAAACTTAATTACGACCTGGAAGAAGAAGAAACTCCATCCAAAAAGGAAGAGTCGCCGTATGAAGACCTCTGGAAGTTAGACGGAAAACAGGAGGAAGACATAGGTACAAAGAAAAAGAAAAAAAAGTTTCCTCCTCACCCCGAAAAAGATCTGTTGCTGTTTATCCTGCAGTACAGCAGAGAGCTCGAAGAATGGCAACGCGACATTTTAACGATGATGCGAGAAGAAATGCTTTATTTCTGGCCGCAGCTTGAGACCAAAGTAATGAACGAAGGCTGGGCGAGCTTTTGGCATCAGCGTATTTTAAGGGAACTGGACCTTACCACAGATGAATCCGTAGAATTTGCCAAATTAAATGCGAACGTTGTCCAGCCTTCTAGAACGAGAATTAACCCTTACTATCTGGGACTGAAAATTTTTGAACATATCGAGGACATCTATAACGAACCAACTGAAGAAATGCGAATGCGTGAAGTTAAACCGGGAAGCGGAAGGGAAAAAATCTTTGAAGTGCGGGAAATAGAATCTGATATTTCCTTTATAAGGAATTACTTAACAAAAGATTTGGTGCAGAAAGAAGATCTGTATTTGTTTGAGAAGAAAGGAAGAGATTATCGTATCACTGATAAAGATTGGCAAAATGTCCGGGACCAATTAGTGAACATGAGGGTTAACGGAGGCTTTCCTTATTTAACCGTGACAGATGGGGATTACTTAAAAAGCGGGGAGTTATATCTAAACCATTCCTATGAGGGGATCGAATTGGATATTAAATATCTTGAGAAAGTAATGCCTTATGTTTATCAACTATGGGGAAGGCCGATACATCTTCAGTCTGTTATTGAAGACAAAGAAGTAGTATTTAGCTATGATGGAAAGAAAATTCATCGAAGGTATATATAAAATTGTCGCGCGGAAATTTCCGCGTTTTTTTATTGTATAGAAGTATCACTTTTTTAGCAGAGGAGGATGGTCGAGTTTTCTTAGTTAAAACTAAATAAAGGCGTTTGTTGACAATAAAACAATTTTCGATACTATTAGAGGTATGACTTGATTAAGGGTTGTGAGAGGTTTGCTTAAAGATCGATTCCGTAAAATCCGCTTATCTTCTGTGCAATTAGTGGTTTTGTTTTATTTAATTGCAGTACTCTTATCAACATTTTTGATAAGTCTTCCGATTGCACATAAACCGGGAGTAGAGCTATCCCTGATAGATGCATTATTCACTGCTGTTAGTGCAGTTAGTGTAACGGGTTTAACGGTGGTCTCTACGGTTGATACATTTAATATTGTAGGTATATTTATATTGGCGTTTGTGCTCCAATTCGGTGGAATAGGAGTTATGACGCTGAGCACCTTTGTTTGGTTGTTGATCGGGAAAAAAATTGGCCTGAAGGAACGGCAAATGATTATGACTGACCAAAACCAATCAACGCTTTCGGGGCTTGTGAAATTAATGAGGCATATAATCGGTTTGATTTTTATTATAGAAGCTATAGGAGCACTTGTTCTAGGGACTTATTATCTGCAGTTTTATGATTCCTGGCAGGAAGCTTATTTACATGGTTTTTTTGCATCTGTAAGTGCTACGACCAATGGAGGGTTCGATATTACCGGGGAATCCTTGAAAACGTTCGCTGACGATTACTTTGTACAGTTTATCCACATTCTTTTGATTGTTACAGGGGCGATAGGTTTCCCTGTTTTGATCGAGGTAAAAGAGTTCTTGTTTTCAAGGAAAAGTGGAACTCCCTATAAATTTTCATTGTTTACAAAACTGACTTCGATGACTTTTTTAATACTTGTGGCCTTTGGAACTTTTGCAATCTGGATCATGGAGATGAACAGCTTTTTTAGTGAAAAGTCCTGGCACCAGTCTTTCTTTTATTCCTTTTTTCAATCGATCACAACCAGAAGCGGCGGATTGGCGACGATGGATGTAAATGAATTCAGTAATCCAACACAGATGCTGATGTCTGCCCTCATGTTTATCGGAGCTTCCCCAAGCAGTGTAGGAGGCGGAGTTCGAACCACCACCTTTGCGATTGTATTGTTAGCCATTTTCTTTTTTGCGAAAGGGAAAGACACTATTAAAATTTTTGGACGAGAAGTCCATCAAGAAGATGTTCACAAGTCATTTGTAGTTTTTTCCGTGGCTATTTTGTTGTGGAGCTTGTCAATCTTGATCCTTGCGATCGTCGAACCTTTTTCTACCACTTCTATTGTTTTTGAAGTTTCCTCAGCTTTTGGAACAACAGGGCTTTCGATGGGGATCACGCCAGATTTGAGCAAAATTGGAAAGATATTAATTATAATCCTCATGTTTATCGGACGGATTGGTATCTTGTCATTTTTGTTTATGATCAGGGGAAATTTAATACGAGAAAGATTTCGTTACCCGGTTGAACGGGTTATTATCGGCTAAGCAAAAGGACATTGTATTGTTCTTTTGCTTTTTTTACAGGATTTATATGAATGGTGATAGGCTGTTATTTGTATTGGGTACAATTTCCAACTTATTTCTGTATATAAAATGCTCGATTTCACACACTATGATTACAAGAGGAGGTGATACACATGGCTCAACAAAACGAACGCAACAGCAACAACAACGAATTGCTAGTACAAGGTGCTGCTCAAGCTATCGACCAAATGAAATATGAGATCGCTCAAGAATTTGGAGTGAACCTTGGTGCTGACACTACTTCTCGTGCTAACGGATCTGTTGGAGGAGAAATTACTAAGCGTCTAGTATCTCTTGCTCAGCAACAAATGAGTGGCGGTCAATATCGCTAATTGAATACTAATGGCTGTGAAGGGATGGAATCTTCCATCCCTTCTTTTAAATTGGACCGTGGTTGAACCGACCTATATTCCTTAATCAAAGGAAAATCCTCACGAACTAGAATCCCCAATAACATGTTTTCCTACAAAAAAAAGATGGAACATACATAGTAACTTCCGATAAGGAGGAAAAGAAGATGGAATATGAATGTCCTTTATGCAATGGCTTAAAAAATATAGAAGTCCACTGTCCAGAATGCCACAGGTTGATGGCTGATATGGGAAGAATCCATGACTATTATGATGATTACAGCCCATATGAGCCCATTGAAGAAATAAAGCTTGCCGATGGGTTTCCTGACAATACGAAAACGCATCAATGCCCTCATTTATTCATATGTGTTGAGTGCGATACAAAAGAAGTGAGACTAATAAGCGAGTGGTCTGAAGAGGAAGCACTTCGAAAGGAATAACGGATGGGAAGGAAAAAAATTCCGGCTCATGAAAAAATTCGATGGCCGGAATCACTTTATTTGCAATTTGCGTTCTAAAACGCCCTGTAGAACGTTTAAGAACGTAGTTAACGCCCAGTATATGAGGGCCGCTTCCATTAAAATAAGCATGACTTTGTAACTTACAGCTGCCATCTGGTCTGCATTGTAGGTTAATTCCGATACCGTTACAACTGAAGCCAGAGAAGAAGCTTTGACGATATCGATCAATGAATTCCATACTGGAGGTATCGCTCTTCTCCATGCCTGTGGAAGGATGACTTCCTTTAAAATTAACTTTGTATCCATTCCGAGAGACATCGCTGCTTCCCACTGTCCTTTAGAGATAGAGACAATTGCAGCTCGCAGGGATTCGGATATATATGCGGCGAAGTGCAGAATCAGCCCCAGAAAAGCAGCCTGCCATGCTGTAAGCCTGATTTCGATGGATGGCAGTCCATAATATAAGATAAACAGCTGAATTAATAACGGGGTGCCTCTAAAAAATGATACATAAAGCTTGCCGAAATAATCCAGCAGTTTCACCCTGGAAATTCTCAATAGTGCAATTACAAGCCCCATAACTAACGCTCCGATGATCGAAAAGAAGCTTAAAATAACTGTATTCTTTGCCCCTTCAAGTAGAAAGGGCAAAGAATCCAGCATGACATGTAAATTATTCACTTACATCTTCTCCAAAATACTTTTTAGAAATATCGGCAAGGGTGCCATCTTTTTTCATTTCTTTTAGAGCATCATTTACTTTTTTAACAAGATCATCGTTGCTTTTGTTAAATGCAAACGCCATCTCGTTCTTATTAAAGACATCTCCAACTGATTTTAAGTCAAAGCCAGTTTTTGGAAGCTCTTCAAGAATGAAGAGGCGGTCATTAAGAGCAGCGTCAATACGCTTGTCGTTAAGGTCAGATAAGACCTGTTGCGCACCTTTATAAAACTTAACTTCAGCCCCGGCTTCTTTTGCGATATCCGCATAGTTGCTTCCCTGGGTAGTTCCAACCACTTTTCCTTTCAAATCGTCTAGTCCATTAATTTCTTTATTATTTTCATGCACGATTACCTGTCCACCGGAAACAGTATATGGGATTGAGAAATCAAAAGTTTCTTTACGTTCTTCAGTAATGGTAACCTGGTTTGCCACCATGTCGAAGCGGTCTGTTCTTAATGATTCAAGCATTGCTTTCCATTCCGTAGGTTTGAACTCTGCTTCCATTCCAATACGGTCGGCAACTTCTCTTGCAACCTCTACGTCATAACCGGTTATTTCATTGTCATCTCCTCGAAAACTGAAGGGGGGATAAGTTGCTTCTGTTCCGATGGTCAATACTTCTTTCGTATCTCCATTACCACCATTGTTTTCTGCCGTATCGTCATTACCACTGCCGCAAGCTGAAAGAGCAGAAATTAATAGAGCGGTCAAAGCAGCAATCATAAATTTCTTGTTAAACTTCAAAAGAAATTCCTCCTTTTATTTTTAATTCCGATTAAACACATGCGAATTACAAACTTTATTTTATGGGTATCATGGTAGGATGTCAATCATAAGAATTTATGCCCTTAAGAAGTATTTTTCATTTCTGTGTTAATGGAAAAATAAAAAAGCAGTCTCCCTATGGGAGACTGCTCTACAAAAACTATTTAATTCGTTCTTCTGATTCAGGGTTAAAGAAATGAGCTTTATGCATATCGAATGCCAATTCTACGTCTTGTCCGTTTTGAATGTCAGTGCGTGAATCGACACGGGCGATGAAGTCCTGGTCGGCCACTTTTGAATAAAGGTAAGTTTCAGCACCCATTAGCTCGGCAACATCAATTTTTGCGGTGATTTTGGTTTCCTGGGAAGACTCTATAAACACAGGCTCATCATGAATGTCTTCCGGACGAATTCCAAGGACCACCTCTTTATTAGCATATCCGTTTTCACGAAGGGTCTTTAATTTTCCTTCAGGTACTTTTACTTTAATATTGCCCATCTTAAAATGGCTATCTTCAAGTTGCCCGTTCAAAAAGTTCATTGCAGGAGAGCCGATGAAGCCTCCGACAAACACATTGTCCGGTGTATCGTAAACTTGTTTTGGAGAACCGACCTGCTGAATGACGCCGTCTTTCATAACGACAATCCTTGTAGCCATCGTCATAGCTTCTGTTTGATCATGCGTAACGTAAATTGTAGTTGTTTGCAGACGCTGGTGAAGCTTGGAAATCTCTGCGCGCATTTGAACACGAAGCTTGGCGTCAAGGTTTGATAAAGGCTCATCCATTAAGAATACCTGAGGATCGCGGACGATTGCTCTTCCCAATGCAACACGCTGGCGCTGGCCGCCTGACAATGCTTTTGGTTTACGATCGAGCAATTGCTCAAGACCAAGGATTCTTGCAGCTTCTTTTACTCTTCTTTCGATTTCTTGCTTATCGAACTTACGGAGCTTTAGTCCAAACGCCATATTATCATACACATTCATGTGCGGATAAAGGGCATAGTTTTGGAATACCATCGCGATGTCCCGGTCTTTTGGCGCTACGTCATTTACTTTACGGTCACCTATGTAAAGGCCGCCGTCAGAAATATCTTCAAGGCCTGCAATCATACGAAGGGTAGTTGACTTTCCACAGCCTGAAGGTCCAACAAATACGATAAATTCTTTATCCCTGATGTCCAGGTTAAAATCCTTTACCGCTTCAAATTTATTATCGTATTTTTTGTAAATGTGCTCAAGTTTAATCTCTGCCATGTATTATTCCCCCCAGTTTTTTATACAGAACTTTTCGTTAACGATTTTGTAGTTCAAGTTTACCCTTACCTGCAGGGAGGGACAATTGGTAGCGTGCACAAAAAAGGCAGCCCGTTTTGTGCATTGTGTTTAAAAAAGCTAATTCAAGCTCTCATATCTCTTGCTAGAATGGCGAGGTAAACAAGCAAAGCTCCTTTGAACGTTTTTACATCGATACCGGTTCGTTCTATGAACTTTTCCACCCGGTATTGCAGACTGTTTCGGTGGATGAAAAGCTTTTTCGATGCGACAGATATATTCATATTGTTCTCAAGATAAACTTTGATACTGTATAATAGCTCTTTTTCGGTTTTGACCGATTCCAGCAACCCGGTTAAGTATGCCAGTGTTTCTGCACTTGTGTCATGGTAGATAACATACGGAAGCATGTCGTAGTGGTGATAAACCACTTTTTTCGGAAGGGATTCGCGGGCGATTTCAAACCACTTTTGTTCAAGGTCAAATTGCCTTAAAAACTCAGAAAAGCTTTTAATCTCGTCTAACTCTTGCCCGATATATAAAGATAGTTCATTGTAAAAGTCAGCGGTTAATGCTGCGATGATCGAGTCAGTTTCATCTTCATAATCCGCTTCTTCTTGTTGGATGATAACACCCTTCCTCTCATTTTCCCAGACCGTTAAAAAAGGAAAAGGGAATGCTCCCTGCATAGCTTCTTCAAAAGAACTGTGATCAAGTGATGCTTCTTTCATATCAAAATGAATAAACCGAACGGCATCTATTTCTTCTATCTGTAGTCCATCCGTTTTTCTCCCGTATAAAAATAGCGACCACTTACTCTGTTCTTCGTCAAGAGCGCCATGTGGAGGTTCACCGGGATAAAGTGTTCGCAGCAGGGTTTCCTCCTGGTTTGTAAGCCTGGACTTTCGAATCCCGATCGGTTCGCCATCGCCTGTTTTTATCCAGAGGTAATCCTCGGGATTTTTAGGCAGCGCCTGTACAACATCCTGGCTATATAAATGCTTTAATTTATCAACTAACATAGTGATTCCTCACCTTTATAATGTAAGATGCTTATAGTATATCAAGTTTTACGGTTAACAATAAGGGATATAAAAAACCCCCGGCATATTAAACCAGGGGAGAGGGATCAATTATTTACCTCGCTTTAATGGCGGTTCTTCTTCCTCGATTAAAGTTACATCACTAATCTGGGGATGTTCATATCGCTGGAATACAGAACCTCCAGCCATCCCTTCATTGGTCATTCTGTCAATATCCATAAAGTATTTATCGCGGCCTTCATACTGAGAACCTTTTGTTTCATCCATTGCTGGAACCCCTTTCTGTTGGGATATGCTTAGTATAACCGGCAGGATAGAGCAATATGAAGGCGATATAGATCAATTTTTACTTTTCATACACGTGGAACAGCATCATTTCATGGATTTGCGACTCTAATTTCTTTGCGATTTCTTCAGCTGGACTGGACTCATACCATTCGATCTCTCCTTTATGAGAGTATAATCCTTTATAGAAAGCACCCTGGTAAAAAAAAGAAAATTCCCAGTGGGGCTTAACGGGAGAGTTCCCAATTTTTTTAATCTGAAAATGCGAAAACATTTAAAAAGCCTCCTGACATCTAAACCAAAGATTGTTTAATCTTAGTTTAGCACAGGAGGAAGATTACGTTGCAGCAAATGAACGAAAGGTATCAGTTAAATTTTGGAGCGACCTATTATAAATGGTTCTTTCATCGAATCTCATCGGCTTAGCGTTTGCCTCAAAAATCCAGTAGTGATTACTGGAATCCCTGCCTATATCCATTGAAAACTCTCCGATCAGCCCGAAGTGATCTTCAAGGGTGGTGCCGACAGCCTTTGCAAGTGAACTAACTATTTCTTCATCTACAGGAGGATTAACAGTGTGAAGCGGCAAAATCTTTCCTCCCATGGGAACATGTGTGGTGATACTTTCTGGTTTACCGCAACGCACGCCTATCCCGGTGATATTCCAATTTTTATCCGGGCGCTGTACAAGAATGCGAAAATCGTAAGGTCGGCTGCCGATCGTATTGAGTGCGATTTTCTCCTGTAAAATGTACGGAGTTACTCGAAAAAGTTCATTTAACTTTTTCCATATCTCTTCTGCCGATCCGCACGAGGCTTTATTTGCATGAGTCTCGATCAAGGAAGAGTGATTATCCAATAAAGAAATGGAAAAGATGCCATCTCCTTTACTGCCGTTGATCGGCTTTGCGATAACCTTTCTGTATTGCTTAAGAAATGCTGTAAAATCTTCTTCTGTATCGACTAAAATAGTAAAAGGCAGGTGCTTAGCTAAAAAAGTATTCTCTTTTAAAACCGAATATAAGTCCCATTTGGTAAAAAAGGAAGGATTAAAAAACGGAATACTGTTCTCTCTCAGCCATTGGATAGTCTTTAAAAAAGATGGTGTCTTTTCACTTTCTCTTATAGAAGTTCGATTATATACAATATTAGGGGCAGGAAAAGTGGCACTGACCCATTTTTTCTCATAAAAGGAATAAAAGTAGCCATCTATCTGTTTAGCCATGCATTCTGTTGGAGTGAATACAAAAGACATGCCTCCTTCTTTTTGAAGCAATTGCTGAATCGCTTTAAAAAGAGGCTTGTTTCCTGTAAATCCGCCAGGAGCCGGGGCGGAAAGAATTCCGACCAGCGGAAAAATGGTTTGGACTTCTGGTTTTACCGAGAAAGAAGGCCCCGGCGTATAATGAGAGAGTGGACCGATCGAAGACTTCTGGAATCCCCAGACAAGCCGGCTATATTCGCTCGTCTGGTTCCAGCTATTGTTCTCAGCATCAAAAATTACTTCAGTCATCTTACTGCAGCGCTTTTCTTTAAGATAGAAGCCTCAGAAAGGAAGAGGGCAAACTCTAATGGCAAGATGCGGGTCCTTGCTTCTTCTTTCTGAAGATGCGGGTGTTTAAATATTGCTCTGCCGGGTTTTGAATTTGCTTCAAAGAGCCAGACCTTTCCACTTTTATCAACGCCGAAGTCAAATCCGATCTCTCCAACAATCCCATTTGTTTTTCGCTCAATAATATGGCTAAGAGTGAGAGCTGCTGATTGCAGGTTATCAAATACCTCTTTTTGTAAGTCGATTTCTTTTGCCAATTCAGGTATTGTCTTTACTTCCCCGCTGTAACTCAGGTGGGTGGTGAGGCTGCCGGTACCCGCGATTTTTGCAGCGATGGTACTGACTTCCCAGTTGCCATATTTGTTTTTATTGGTATGGACCCGAAAATCGATCGGGCGATGGTCTTTTCGAATCAGGTGGATTCCTTGTTGAACAAGAAGCTGAGAAAGTAATCCTTCTGGAAACTGGTTAGCCAATAGTTGTGGCAATGATTTATATTTTCTCAACCGGTTCTCGTCATCCTTGCGAAAACGGCAATAATAGTAATAATCGTTTTGCGGCTTTATGATTTGTTGAATGCCGATTCCAAGGCTTCCCCGAGCAGGTTTTAGGTAAACGTGCTCATAGATATTGAGCATTGACCGGATATCCTTCACCTCAGGTGCGGTCCTTGTTTCAGGCAAATATGGAATGGCATGCTGGTCATCTTTTAGTTTTTCGTATAAATCCCACTTATCAAAAAAACCGGGATTAAATAAGGGTATAAAGTAGTCCTTTTTTAGCTTTTGAAGTACTTCCTGTGTAATATCAGCCTGTTCGGTTTTTCTGTTAGGAAGCCGTTCATATATGACGTTTGGCATTGGAACTTCTGCTTGCTGCCATCCTTTCTTTGTATGAAAATATCCTTTGATGGTTCCTGAATCCCAGTTAATAAGATGTGAGCCAAAGACGAAAGCATAACCGCCTGTGTGTTTACTGGCTGAAACCTGCTTGGCGAAGAAGAGGCTTCTGTCACCGACAGGCCGTAAAAGGTCTGAGGTGAATCCGGCTGTATAGATACCGATGAGGGGCCCGATATGCAATGATTTGCCTTTTTGAAATAAATGGACGGGAAATTCATAAGGGAGACCGAGAATATTCCATAGATCAGCTGACAATAACAACGCTTCTTTTTTCCCAGGGATGGTATCGATTTTACAAAAAGCAGTTTTTGAGCCAAAGGAAAGGTGATCAGGGAAAGTTCGTTGTTCCGTCCAGGTTTCAAACAGTGTTTCCGGAACAAAGAGTGTATTGGATGAATCAAGGTCCTTTTTAAGCATTAGCGGTTCTTCAAGCTTCATTAGATTGCCGCTCCTTTCGTTTATCCTCAAGTAATGCACAATACTGGAGAGGGGCATCATACAGGATGGTAGATGTTTTTCTATTTGTGCTAAGCAATACCTGATGCCCTGGCTTAGAATTTACTTCAAGCAGCCAGACCCTGCCCTCTGGTTCAATTCCTATATCGATGCCGATTTCAAACAAAGGGCCCAGCTTTTTATCAAGCAATCCAGGCAGCTCTTGCTCGATAATGTTGATGGAAGATTCGATTTGATCTTTGTATGGGTGCTTCCAAACCCATTCTTTATAATTAAAAACCGATCCGCCGCTGTGTAAATTAGATACAAGGTTGCCGGGAGTGCTTATCCTCAGTCCTTTTCCCTGCACTGCCCATTCATCGCAAGCTTTCTTTTGCATAACAATTCTGAGATCAAAGGGTTGGTTCTCTGGTGTGTTTAACCGTAAGTATGGCTGCATCAGGTATGGCACGGTCAAAATGTATTTATCTAGCCATGACTTAAGCTGCGCTTTACTGTGAAAGTTCCTGTGTATCACCCGGCCGGTTTTTTGATAGGATACGGTAAAAGTATGGCTTTTCTTAACGATTTTGCATATTCCAGTTCCCTGCGAACCCTGGTTTGGTTTTAAAAGGATGGCAGTTTTATTAGTAAGTTTATTAAAGATGGTTTCAATCGATTCAACGAAAGTGGTGTGCGGTACGAAAGACGCCAGCTTTTCATCAGCAGAAACGGCCATGTAAACTTCCATCTTGTTGCGAAAGCCATTGCCAATAAAAGTAGTACATTCTTTTAACCAATTTATTGAAGGTTTCATATGCAAAAGCTTTTGCCGGGAACTGTAAAAACAACGGTCATAAATATAATCAGGAGGAGGGAACTGTTTCTTTTCCCAGGATTGAGTACGGCGATCGAATTCTTCGCCGAAGATTGTTTGGGAATGGGGCTCAACATTTTCTGGCATGAACCGAACTACTTTGATATCGTAGTCTTTTGATTTTTTCCCAAGTTCAGTAAAATAATTTTCTTCCTGGCCAGGACGGCTGTATAAAATACCCAGGGTTGCCAATCGAATCACCTCAATTAATTGCAGAAGAGATAAAGGGAATAGTTAACCAATGCTTTAACAGATGGGCGGATGGAGGAGGTATCACTG
Source organism: Exobacillus caeni (assembly GCF_005747095.1). Classification (GTDB taxonomy): domain Bacteria; phylum Bacillota; class Bacilli; order Bacillales; family Guptibacillaceae; genus Exobacillus; species Exobacillus caeni. The sequence continues at coordinate 39,712 of NZ_SWLG01000004.1, forward strand.
GTTTGTTCTGTTTTAGATGGTTTTGTATTGATCTCGATTAACCATGGATGACCGTTATGATCTACAGTAAGGTCTATTCCAAGTTCTGCGTAATGGCCATCTACTTCACGGTCAATGATTTCAGCAATTTGCACTGCTAATTCCAGCAGGCATTTCTTGATTTGTTCAGCCTGTTTTTTTTCGAAGAAGATTAACGCTTCATCCATTTTTTTAAGTTCCCCGCCCTGAGCGAGGTTCGAAACAAAGAATCCTTTTTTAGAAATGCGTGCTACTGCTGAAGCGATCTCCCAGTTATCTCTCACTTTCATGCATAGAATACGAAAGTCGATAGGACGATCTTTATCGAGTAGCAAATCGATTCCCTGCTGCACGATATAAGGGATTTTGCCAATCCGGTGCTTGATGGCTTTTATTAGAACAGCCAGATTTTTTTGTTCTAATCTTTTTTCGCCGCTGAAAGTAGAATACTCTAGGCAATATCTTTCCTCGCTTCTAATCCTTATGATCGACTTTCCCTGGCTTCCGTGTATTGGTTTTAAAAAAACATGCTGGTGTTCTTCCAGAAGGTTTTCAATCGTATCCGAATCGTCCAACAGTGCTGTTGCGGGAAGAAATGGGGCCAGTTCATCCTGGTTATTAAGTATTTCATGCACTTCCCATTTATTTAAAAAATGATCGTTAAAGATTTCGATAGAGTGATTACTGCAGTATTTTTTGAATGCTTTCATTTCGGTAGATCGTTCTTTTTTTCGGGAATGGATGCGATTATAGACCAGGTCAGGAATCGGAACTTTTTTTCTTTCCTGCTGTTCTCCCGGCCAAAAGCCGCATAATGTTTTCTTATCCTCCCAATCCTCAAGAAAAGCTACATAGCATGCAACGTGTCTTCTTTTACCGTATTCAGCCATCTCCCGGCAAAATGTATCAAGCCTTCCTAACGGCTGTGAATCGTCTTTATGCCGAGTAGTCAGGATACAAAAGAAGGGCCCTACGCTCAGTTCATTTTTTGATTTGTTATAAAATATATGCAGCGGATAATCTTCGATTGGTAGTGAAAAATGCTCAAATAGCTTTTTGTGCCATTTCATAACCGGGATTCCTTTTTCTTTAGATGCTTCCACGTTAACTGCGATGCGCCTATGGCCGCACACAAGGTCCGGGCGGCTCCCGGATGACAGTCTGAATTTACGCACGAGAGAGGCGGAAAGATCTATGGTATCCCATTCCTGATCATGGTCTTCGCTTAAAGGCTGCAGCAATATTCGTTTGATGGTCATTAGGCATCCTCTTTTATTCTCTATTAGTCATAAGGTAGATAGGCTATGACTGGATAGGCGTATGCGGATATCGTATACTATGTTAGCAAGGATAATATTGTGAATTTTTAAATTAAGTTCTGGAAGGTTGGTCTTATGGATCTGATTTTAACGTTATTATTTATGGTAGCTGTCGGTGCAGTAATCGGTGGATTTACTAATTCGCTGGCGATTAAGATGCTGTTCCGTCCATATAATCCTGTCTATTTTGGAAAGTGGAAAGTTCCCTTTACTCCCGGGTTAATACCAAAACGCAGGGATGAACTCGCTGTTCAACTCGGAAGAATGGTAGTGGAGCATTTATTAACGCCTGAAGGAATAGAGAAAAAGATGAAAGAAGAGGGCTTTCAGCGTACGATGACAGAATTCGCCCAGCGGGAAGTGGGCAAACTACTCGATAGCGATAAAACCCTTCGTGAAATGGCGGCTGCCTGGATGGATATGGAAGACCCCGCTTTGGTTGCAAAGCAAAGATCGATTTTGTTTATCGAAAGTAAGCTGCGCAAAAAATATGAGGAGATCAGTGAACAGGATCTTAGGAAGCTTGTCCCTGAAAGCTGGAATGAAAAAATAGAAAGCAGTATTCCAAACTTAGCTGATATGATGGCTGAAAAAGGAATCGAATATTTAGCTTCCAGTGAAGGGAAACAGCGATTGAGTTTGATAATTGATAAGTTTCTTGCTGAAAGGGGAATGCTGGGGAATATGATCAACATGTTTCTCGGGAACGAGAGACTGGTTGACAGGGTCCAGCCTGAACTAATCAGACTGTTAAAGCAACAGGAAATACGGGAAGTTTTGAGAAAGCTTATCTATAAAGAATGGGATCGGATCAAAGGGAGCAAGGTAAGTGCAGTGGAAGGCATAATTGATCCAGAAGAGCTTATCCAGCATGTAACCTCGGTTATTTCGAATGAACTTCCGATCGAAGAACTTCTCGATTCCTCGTTTTCGTTGGTCACTGCCAGCATAAGGGATCAAGCTATTGATAAAATGGTTCCTTCTGCAATTACTTTTATGGGCGACTACTTATCCAGGCAAATAAAACCATTGATGGAACAGCTTCATCTTGCTGACATCGTAAAGCAGCAGGTCGAGTCCTTTTCTGTCGGTCGCCTTGAGGAGATGGTTTTGTCCATTTCAAGAAGGGAATTTAAGATGATTACTTATTTAGGGGCTTTGCTCGGCGGGCTAATCGGACTGATACAGGGAGTTTTGGTTTTCTTTATAGGCTAATCTTTGTTATAGTGGAAAAGTATTGGTTAAAAGCGTACATAATCTCAACTTGTACGTACGGTTTGCTCTTACCAGGAGCAGATGTAAAATTTAAGGAGGTCTTTAAAATGGCTGAAAATATTTATGATTACGCGTACGACCTGGAAAAAGCGCTTCGTGATCACCCTGATTTTGTGGAATTGAAAAATATGTATGATGAAGTTAATAACGATCCTTCATCAAAACAGCTTTTCGATAACTTCCGCAACATGCAGCTTGAGCTGCAACAAAAGCAAATGACCGGACAACAAATCACGGAAGAAGAAGCGCAAAAAGCACAACAACAGGTTCAGCTTGTTCAACAACATGAGACAATTTCAAAGTTAATGGCAGCGGAACAGCGCATGAGCCAGCTTATACAAGACATTAACAAAATCGTGACAAAGCCGCTTGAAGATTTATATGGCAGTCCAGAATAAATAGAAAAAGAATCCCATCGGTGGGATTCTTTTTTTCGTCCTTTAGGTATAATTATGAGTTCATTAAGCGCATTCAATAACGCCAACAATTTCAAACGTTTCTGGCTGCTGTGCTACAAGCTCATGGGCCTGGCAGCTTGGGCAGCTCAGTTTATATTGCTGAAAAGAAGAGGCGTTTCCTTCCCGGATTTGATCGCGGAATTCATGGTCGCAATCAGGACATTTGTACACATGGGGTTCTGCTACCGTGCCAACACAATCAAAGCGAATACGTTCTTTTCCTTTTGTCATCATTAGCACTCCTTTCAAAAATGAATTTATTATGGCTTCAACTTTAATGAATTGTTTTAAGTTAGTATCTTTTTACCCAGGCCCTTTCTATGTAAAACAATTGAAACATAAAATAGTAAAAAAGTAGGTTAAAAAGGAATGAAAGGGAGGGCTGTAGTTCTAGGACAGGTCCAATATTCATATTGATATGGTAGAAACGAGCATAGCCTATGAAAAGGGGGATGACCGTGGTATACAGACTGTTAGCGATAGACATCGATGGTACCCTTTTACGTTCAAATCATCGGATCGACCGGGAAACAAAAGAATCGATTGAGTATGTGAAAAACAAAGGTGTGTATGTGACGTTAACAACCGGAAGAAATTTTGCCTCTGCAAAAAAGATTGCAAAGGCGGTAAAACTTGATGATTCTATCCTGATTACCCATAACGGCGGATTTATTGCTTCCTCAGTAGAAGAGCCGGTGTATGAACGGCGATTTTCTTCTGATCAAGTGACAAAAATCGTAGAGATACTTGAAAAATACGATTGCCATATCCGCATCATTCATGAAAGGCAGGCAGTCGGAAATCGTGTGCAGCAAAAAAACTACCTTGCAGCTAAAATGACACTCGGCATCGGTGATCCGCTTTTCTATCCTGTTAGTTTTGTTGAAACATTAAGTGACCATGTGGAAGAAAATCCTATATCACCTCCAAAGATCGATGCGCACTTTTTTGATGAAGAAGAAAGAGCGGCAGCACATCGTGAATTTGCAGTAAGTATGCCGGAAGTCGATGTTACAAAGTCCACTAAATGCAATTTCGAAGTTGTTCCAAAAGGGGTTTCGAAGGCACGAGGTCTGAGTATTCTTGGTGATAAGCTCGGAATAGGGCTGGATGAAATGGTCGCGATCGGTGATTCAGAGAGCGATAAAAAGATGATCGCAAGAGTCGGACTCGGAGTGGCGATGGGGAATGCGACGCGAGAATTGAAAAAGATAGCTGACTGGGTAACAAGATCGAACGACCAGCGTGGAGTATCCTACACAGTAAAAGAGGTCTTTCGAAAACAAATGAGGGTCCAGATAAAAAGTAAATAGAAAAACAATTCGGCTGCTCATTGGAAGCGGCCGTTTTAGCGTTCTATCGACCAAAAGCTCCCCTTATTTACTCTGGCCCTGTGAATATTGTTGAAAAACGTCGAGCGATTTTCCCAAAAAAAATGAAAGGAAAGAAGGAAAACTAGATTTATCCTCGAATAGTTATATTGTTTGGAAAATTTTGAACAATATATTTAGGAGGGATTGTTTTGGAAAAAACGCTTAACATCAATCCGAAGGTCGCAGAGTTTTTGAAAGGCACCAAACAATTGTATATCAATGGAAAGTGGGTTGATTCTCTTTCCGGCAAAACATTTGAAACTGTAAATCCTTCCACAGGTGAAACGCTTGCAACAGTTAGCGAAGCATTGAAAGAAGACATTGACGAAGCTGTAAAGGCTGCAAGAAAGGCATTTGATGAAGGTCCATGGTCTAAGATGTCAGCAGCATCCAGAAGCCGACTCATTTATAAATTGGCAGATCTAATGGAGGAAAACAAAGAAGAGCTTGCCCAGCTCGATACGCTTGATAACGGTAAACCGATACGTGAAACAGCCAATGCCGATGTACCGCTTGCGATTGAACACTTCAGATATTATGCTGGTTGGGCAACCAAGATTATGGGGCAGACGATTCCTGTATCCGGAAAGTTCTTTAACTATACCCGCCATGAAGCACTTGGTGTAGTTGGACAAATCATCCCATGGAACTTCCCGCTGTTGATGGCTGCATGGAAATTAGGAGCGGCGCTGGCGACAGGTTGTACAGTTGTATTAAAACCGGCTGAACAAACTCCGCTATCTGCACTTTATCTTGCTGAACTGATGGAAGAAGCAGGATTCCCAGAAGGTGTTGTCAATGTGGTTCCAGGATTTGGAGAAACAGCTGGCGACGCTTTAGTGCAACATCCACAGGTTGATAAGATTGCCTTCACTGGCTCGACTGCGGTTGGAAAATATATTATGTCCCAGGCTTCAAAAGACTTGAAGCGCGTAACGCTTGAGCTTGGAGGAAAGTCGCCGAACATTATTCTGCCTGACGCTGATATGTCCCGTGCGGTACCTGGAGCGATGAGCGGAATCATGTTCAACCAGGGACAGGTTTGTTGTGCCGGTTCCCGCCTGTTCGTCCAGAAAAAATCCTTTGATAATGTGATGGCAGACCTTGTAAGCCATGCACAGAAAATCAAACAGGGAAGAGGAATCGATGCTGATACAGAAATGGGACCGCTCGTTTCCCAGGAACAGCATAACCGCGTACTGGATTATATTAATAAAGGTAAGTCGGAGGGTGCCGAGCTGTTAACAGGTGGTAACGTTCCTTTTGAAAACGGTTACTTTGTTGAGCCGACTGTCTTTGCGGACGTTGATGATAAAATGACGATCGCGAAGGAGGAGATTTTCGGCCCTGTAGTAGCTGCGATGCCATTTGAAGATTTAGACGAGGTGATCGACCGCGCGAATGATTCCGATTACGGACTGGCTGCCGGGTTGTGGACAGAAAATGTTAAGAATGCGCATTATGTTGCAAACCGCTTAAAAGCAGGTACCGTCTGGGTGAACTGCTACAACGTATTTGATGCAGCATCTCCATTTGGCGGTTATAAACAGTCAGGTATGGGAAGAGAAATGGGCTCCTATGCGCTGGATAACTATACGGAAGTAAAGAGTGTTTGGATTAACTTAGGTTAATAAGAGGAGCAAGCGCCTGGAGATCCAGGCGCTTTGTTCATGTATACTGTTCAGGAGAGTTTAACAGACGACCCTCGCAGCTCCGGTTGATTCTATTCACGAAATAATCCTGTTCTCCGGCAAGCTTAACATTTTCCAGCGGAATCCATCGGTAAAGAAAGACAAGGCCATTATCGCTATCATGGCTTTTTATCCTGTGAACAAAGGTAGCGGAAACAGGTTTCTCTGCTTTGAGAAGATAGAAATGGCGATGATGCAGTTCGTTTCGTTCCTTAACCGCATAGTGATAGTCCCCAAGTTTTGCCACTAAAGTTAGTCCTTCTAATCCGGATTCCTCACTTATTTCCCTTAACAATGCTTCTTCTAAGCTTTCATTTTCTTCGACAGTTCCTGCCGGGACCTGAATGCCCGCTTCTGGAAAATCCCTATGCTCATGAACCAGTAATTCAATCCTCTCTTCGGTTTTCCTGATAATATAAGCCAATACTTTTTGCCCGGTTATCACTGCGAATCCCCCTTTCAGACAGCAGCTCATTTACTTTCTGGAATACATAGTCTGAAAACGCAAGCAAAAGGTCATCAGAAAAGCAATCTTCATAAACCTTTCCTGAATAGATAAGATATGCTTTTTCGGCAGTTCGATTAAATGGTTCAGGCAGCATGCCCGCTCCCCATTTACCGCCTTCTTTCTTTGAAAGAATAGATCCGCTTTTAACAAAGGAATAAACCCTGCAAAGGTTTAATATGCTATAAATCGGCGTATCAACGATTTGCTCCCTGGCACTCTCGAAATCATCCATGATCGCATCCAAATAATCTTCAAGAGGCACTTCAGGAAATACGTCTGCAGCTTTTTGCCCTGAGAGGGTAATGCCCCTTTTTAGAAGAATCGTTATATGGGCAGCGAGATCAGGGTCACCAGGAAATGGCGTTTCCAAAATCGTGCTTCGTTTGCGATGGCGTCAGGCCTCACTATAATGAAATTCAAACGGGGAAGGATGCTTCCAGGGGTGGAGGCTTGCTTCTGAAAGAACGCTGATCTCTAGCGGATGCGGATTGTTGGAGATCTCAAGCAAGTAATCGAGTAATGTCTCTTTTTGTTTAAAAGACAAAGAGGAGCTACTGACCGCAAGAATATCGATATCGCTCCTTGCAGGATTAAAGCACCCCATTGCAAGTGACCCATGTAAATAAATACCTGTTAAATCATTGCCAAGGATGTCAATCAAACGTTTGTTTAACTCATTGAGCTGCTGCTGTACCGAGTACGGGAACTCTTGATGTATCGTTTGCATGTTGATCGATCCTCCGATCTATTTAAAGTGAAGAAGCTCCCCTCCATAGGGAAAAGAGCTAACACTAATAACGCGTGCAGTGATTTGCACGCGTAAGGATAGCAGATTAATGGTTACCTTTGAAAAATGATAAGTTTTCCTGCAGATGAAACAACACGGGCAGTATGATCAGAAAAGCCTTTTTCTTTCAGCATATTGTTTCCTATTTCTTTGGCTTCCCTGTCATCTTTTGCTTCGAAAGTTTCATCTAATACATTAGAGCCGTCTTTTTCAAAAACTGTTATGATATATTTTTCCATCTTGTAACCTCCTTGAGTTGCCTATATGTAATATTCTTAAATGGATATTGTTTTCCCTTCTAAAGGAGAGGAAAATCTTAAAAAGTTTTAAAAAGGGCGGAAAAATTATGAATCATTTTTGTGTTTCAATCGTTATACTAGATGTGCAGGAAGGAGGAACGACATGGCATTAGATATAAAAGACGTAACAAAGAGATTCGGAGCTTTTACAGCTGTGGATCATTTAAATCTAACAGTTCCTGAAAAAGAGATTTTTGGTTTGCTTGGCGCTAATGGCGCAGGAAAGACGACAACTTTTCGAATGCTGCTTGGACTGATAGACCAGACGGAAGGGCAGATCTCCTGGAAGGGCGAAAAAATAAACTATGATACTAGCCATTTAATCGGGTATTTACCGGAAGAAAGAGGGCTGTATCCTAAATTGACCGTAAAAGATCAGTTATTATACCTGGGACGCCTAAGAGGAATGAAAAAGACGGAAATTATTCAAGAGATGGAAAACTGGCTAACCCGTTTTAAAGTACCGGAATATAAAAACAAGAAAGTGGAAGAGCTTTCAAAAGGGAATCAGCAAAAGATACAGTTCATTGCAGCTGTCATACATAATCCCCAGTTATTAATACTCGATGAACCGTTCAGCGGGCTCGATCCGGTCAATGTAGAGCTGTTGAAGGAAGCTGTAGTCGATTTAAAAGAGAAAGGAACTACGATTCTTTTTTCCAGCCATAGGATGGAGCATGTGGAAGAACTATGCGAACATCTCTGTATTTTACACAAAGGGAAGCCGGTGGTTGCAGGGTCTCTAAAAGAAGTGAAAAGGTCTTTTGGAAAGAAGAATGTTTTCATCGATGCAGAATTTGACCTGTCATTTCTTAGCGAGGTTGAAGGCGTTGTAAAATTCAAGCGAACGGCCAGGGGAGCTATCATCCAGATCAATGATGAATCAGTTTCACAAAGATTGTTTCAACAGCTATCAGGAAAAGGGTTTGTCCGTAAGTTTGAATTAGAAGAACCTTCCCTCAACGACATTTTTATAGAGAAGGTAGGTGCTTCTTATGAATAAGTTCTGGGTTGTCCTTTTTCACACTTACCTTCAACGGTTAAAATCAAAATCATTTCTAATCACTACTGCGATAACGATTGCGTTAATTTATGGACTCGTAAACCTGCCTACAATTATGGATTATTTTGATAAAGACAAAATCGAAAAGGTCGCAGTAATCGATAAAAGCAATGTACTGTTTGCACCTCTTCAAAAGCAAATCGAACAAATGAATGGAACGATCGACCTGGAGCATTATGAAGGAACGGAAGACAGTGCGAGGACACAGGTTATGGAAGGCGAACTGGATAGTTATCTTATACTAAAAACGAATTCAAAAGGGTTCCCGGAGGCTACCTATAAAGCAAAAACAGTAGCTGAACAAAGGGTACCCGCTGATCTTGAGCAGGCTCTTCAACAGATTAAGGGAGGGATTGCCGCCGAGCAGCTCGGCTTAAGCGAAGCACAGATCGCAGAGGTCTATTCACCTGTCGATTTTAACAAAGTTGCCCTGGAGGAAGGCGCAAAAACAGAGGATGAGTTGAATCAGGCCAGGGTGTTTGTTTATATCTTACTGTTTGTCATTTACTTTTCAGTTCTTTTTTACGGAAACATGATCGCAGTAGAAGTAGCGACCGAAAAGGCTTCAAGAGTGATGGAAATCTTGATTTCAAGTGTTTCTCCCGTAAAGCAAATGTTCGGCAAAATTTTAGGGGTGGCACTGTTAGGGCTCACCCAGTATTTCTTGATTCTTCTGTCGGGTTTTCTTTTCCTGCGGGGATCCGGTTCGACAACTATCAACGAAGGGTTAGTTAGCTTCCTGGATTTTAGCAACCTATCCTTAGAACTTATCGGTTATGCGGTAATTTTCTTTTTGCTGGGATATCTCCTTTACGCAACACTGCTTGCGATGGTCGGTTCGCTTGTAAGCAGGGTAGAAGAGGTGCAGCAAATGATTATGCCTGTTCAGTTGTTTATCATCGCCGCATTTTTCATTGCGATGTACGGCCTCAGCAACCCTGAAGCTGGAATTGTCACGGCAGCTTCTTACTTTCCGTTGTTCACTCCGATCGTTATGTTTTTAAGAATCGGGATGATCAATATACCCTGGTGGGAAGCTGGATTAGGCATATTACTCTTAATCGGTTCCATTGTTGTTTGTGCTCTGGTCGGGGCTAAAGTGTATCGCGGCGGTGTATTAATGTATGGGAAATCAACGTCATTAAAGGATTTTAAAAGAGCACTGACACTGGCAAAAAAAGAATCATAACAATCTCTAGATTTAGAAAGAAGGGCATGCAGGACGGCAAACGTGTTGCATGCTTTTTTACGCTTTGGAGGACAAAAGGACACTGGTTCCGTTATTTGATGAAATTCTTATAAATTATGCCTCTACTAAGGCTAATAACGAATCCTATGTCCTATAAAATGGAAAAGCGATACTAGATTCCAAAATAACGCCACCAGTGTCCGCTATCAAAACTTTACTCGATTCCTGTGCATCATATCCAGAAAGATAAAAAATATTCATACGGAAGGGAACGTGCGCTCGTATTGTGATAAAATAAAAGCAATAAGTTAAAGATGGGAAAGGTCTGATGACAATGAGCAAACTTACATTTATACATACGGCAGATCTGCATCTCGATAGTCCGTTTAAGGGGCTCCATTCATTGCCGTCATCTATATACGAGAGAATGAAAGAAAGCACTTTTCATTCCCTGCATAACATTGTTAGCCTGGCGGTTGAAAAAAAAGTAGATTTTGTTCTGATTGCAGGTGACTTGTTTCACAGTGAAGAGCGAAGTTTGCGTGCCCAGATAAAGCTTCATAATGAGCTCATCCGTTTAAAAGACCACCATATCGATTGTTTTATTATTCATGGTAATCACGATCCGCTGGATGGGTACTGGGTCAATCTTGAATGGCCGGAAAATGTCCATATCTTTGGCGAAGAGACGAGCTTTAAACCATACTATAAGAACGGAAAATTGATGGCCCATTTATATGGGTTCAGTTATCCAACGAAAAGGGTTACGGATAACCGCACACAAGAATATGTGAAAAAAGAAGGTCCGGATTTTCATATCGGAATGCTTCATGGAAACGTACAGGGAGCTTCTGACCATGAAGCATATGCCCCTTTCAAAGTAGAACAACTTCTTGAAAAGCAGTTTGATTATTGGGCACTGGGCCATATTCATAAACGGCAGGTTCTCACTTCAGAGCCACCGATTTTATATCCCGGAAACATTCAGGGCTTGAGTAAAAAAGAGACAGGGGAGAAGGGCTGTTATTTAGTCGAATTGGAAAAGAAAAGGACACGGCTCACGTTTCAAAATACAGCGGAAATTATCTGGAAAAAGGTGGAAGTTCCGATCGATGGGTTAACTTCCTTTTCAGAGCTTTACTCTTGTTGCGAAGAGGTTATCGAAGGGATCCGCTCAGACCATTATGGAGTAATGGCAACTCTTATGTTCACAGGCAGTGGGACCATGGACGACTTTCTTCAAAACGATCAGGAAATCGAGGATCTTATCGTCTCATTAAGGGACGGCGAAGAACGAAAAAAAGATTTTATATGGATTGCAGAATGGAAAGTGGAAACAAATCCAGATTGGGATAGAGAAGAGTTGAAGCATAGCGAACTATTCGCAGGAGACATCGTAAGACTCAGCGAACAATACGAAGACAAAGATATTGATGAAGCGCTGAATCCCCTTTTTCATCACCGGAGAGCAAGGCATTTTATCTCGAAGCTATCAACCAGTGAAAAGCAGGAGCTTATCCGTGATGCTGAGAAGCTATTATTGAACAGCCTTTTAAAGGAAAGAACATAGAGGGGGAACACAATTGAAGTTACGAACGATTCATATTTACGGGTTTGGTAAATTTGAAAATAAAACATTTGAGAACTTTTCCCCCAACCTTCAAGTTATTTATGGAGACAATGAAGCTGGAAAATCTACAATCATGTCGTTTATACGGTGCATGCTTTTTGGCTTTCCGACGAAAGGGCAAAGCGAGTATCGATACGTTCCGAAAACACACAGCAAGTACGGGGGCAAACTGATTGTAGAGCTTGAAGACGGCGAAATTATCCAGATTGAACGGACCTATGGAAAGGCAACGGGGGATGTCACTGTTCAATTCAGTGATGGAACAATAGGCGGTGAAGAAACGCTCGGCGAATTATTGGGCGGACTGGACAGGCAAACATTCCAGAATATTTTCTCATGTGACTTAACCGGACTGCAAAACCTGGAAAACATAAACGAGGAAATGTTGAACCGTTACCTTTTTGAAGCGGGTACAACAGGCGGTAGCGGCCTTTCACACGTTGAGCAGGAGTTGGATAAAAAGCTTTCAGAACTTTTTAAGCCATCAGGCAGAAAGCCGACATTGAATCAACAGCTCTTTGAACTGGAAAAAGTGAAAGAAAGGCTGGAGGACTGGAAACAAAAAAACGAAACCTATAACAATCTACTTGGGCAAAAAGGCAAAATAAAACTGGAGCTTGAAGAACTCTACACTGACAAAAAGAACTACGAAGCAGAAAAACACCTGTTGGAGAAGAAGAAGCAGCTCCTGCCATTAGTAAATGAACAAAAGAGCCTGGAACATCAGTTGAAAGAACTCCCATCTTATGCACCGTTTCCTGAAGACGGCGTCCAGAGGTTGGAAAAGTGGAAATCTCAAATCGTCCTTTTAAAAGGAGAATGGAATGAGCTGAAAAACCGCTGCTCAAACATTGACCGGGAAATCGAGGATCTGGATCTTAACGAGAATCTATTGAATAACGGTGGGAAAGTAGAAGCTTTAAAAGAAAGAGAATCCATGGTTCAAAATAAAAAAGAAGCCCTTCGTTCCTACAAAACGGAAATCAACACACTTGAAGAGAAGATCAACCGCTCGATTGGAAAGCTTGGAGAAGAGTGGTCCGAAGAAGATTTGCTTGAGACAGACACAAGTTTCGCTGCAAAAGAGCAATTAAAAGAACTATTATCATCAAAGGTAAAGCTCGAGCAGAGAAAGGAGTTTCTTGATCATTCTTTGATGAAGGCGAGAGAAGAACTGGAAGAAGCAGAACAGGAAGGAAACCAGTTAAGAGAAGATCTCCTGTCCGATCAGGAGTACTCTGAAAAAGAAGAGGCGGTTCAAAAATGGGATAGTGTTAAAAATCGGGAAGAACGCATCCATGTATTAACAAGAGAAATTCAACTAGAGGAACTGAACAGGAGTAGTGGAGGAAAAAAAGAATCGTCTTTTCTTCCCATGTATCTCCTGATTGGATTCGGAGTAATCAGTATCTCTTTTCTTTTTCTCTCCGGTGAGTGGATATTCGCAGCGGTAACGATGTTCCTGTTAGTGTTAGGAAGCCTTTTGTTTTATAAAGCCAGCCAGCAGAATCCATCTGTTGATAGTGGTGCGGACTTAAAAGCGCTGGACAGAAAGAGGGAAGAATTAACCAGGTTAAAAAGCATTCATCATAAGGATGAAGATAACCTGGAGCAAGATGCCCGGAATGCCCTATATCTTCTTGAACTGCATGAAAAGGCAAGCTTTCAGTATGGACATGCAAAGGAAAGGATTAAACGGCTGGCACGAAATTACGATCAAGAAGCCGAAAAGTATGACGAATGGGAAATAGAATACCATACTAACGAGAATAAGCTTATGGCGTGGATCCATTCATACCGATTTCCCGTTTCGTTTCCTTCGGCTTCGTTAATTGAAGGATTTGAATTGATCGAAAGAGCTAAAGAAGAAATCAAACAAAGGGATCACATGATTAAAAAGGCAGGAGTTCTAGAAGAGTATTTGGCCAAAGAGGAGAATGAATTAAAAGAATTATGCGATCAGTTTGCTATTGTTTATAGAGGGACGGATGTATCACTTGCAATGCTATGGCAGAAGTACCAGGGTGAATTAGATAAAAGAAAACAGCTTGAATACCTTTCTGAGCGAAGAAGGGATGTAATGGAAAGCCTCGGTACAGTAGAACAAAAGATTTCCACCTGCCAAAGTGCGATCGAAGAACTACTGGATGAAGCGGCATGTTCAGATGAAGATTCCTTTCGCTTAAAAGGAAACACAAGAGAAGGAGCTATAAAGCTCCAGCAACAGCTAACTTTAATTAAACATCAGATGAGGATGAGCGGATACAGCGGAGAGTTTATAAAATCGATCGCAAGCAGCGAAAACCAGACCCAACAGGAGATAGACTTACAAGTAGCAAACGTGAAAACAAAATTGACCCAGTTGACAGAGCGAGAAAAAGAAATGAACCGGCTTGCCGCTGAAAATAATCATAAGATGGAAAGTCTTTTAGAAGGGGAAAACTATGTAGACGCCTTGCATGAATACCATCAAAGCCAGAGCCGATTTCAACAGGGAGCATACGAGTGGGCAGTTTATGCGGTCGCAAAGGATATGCTTGGCAGGGCAAAATCTAATTATCAGCAAGAGCGCCTCCCGATTGTTCTAGAAAAGGCAGAGGAGTATTTTTCCTATATTACAGAAGGGAAGTACACCAGGCTCTACCAACCTGCAGGTGATAGGGGATTTACAATAGAACGGATGGATGGCATCGTATTTTCCCCGAAAGAACTGAGCAGGGGCACAAGGGAACAGCTTTACTTATCGATAAGGCTTGCATTGGCCGGGTCTTTTTCGAAAAAGTATCCAATCTTGCTTGATGATTTATTAGTGAACTTTGACCGGTTAAGATCATCCCAAACGAGAAGATTGATTCAGAAGGTCTCAGAGGAACATCAGGTGCTGTTTTTTACCTGCCATCCCTATAATCTGGATTCATTTGAAAAAGAAGAGCTTCTCCATCTTGTATAGTTGTGTTTTGATTTCACGGCATGGGCCATTTTATGTCATACTTTATATAAAAGCCGTTTGGAATGAGGTGATCGGAATTGAGTGAGAGCTATATCGTTCATCTAGTAGAGGATGAACAAAGTCTTTCTCAAGTATTGAAAGCGTATATGGAAAAAGAGGGCTGGAAGGTTCGCACATTTTTAGATGGGGAGGAAGCCCTTGATCATCTAGATCAAAAATGCCACTTGTGGGTCTTAGATATTATGTTGCCAGGGATCGATGGCTATGAATTGTTAAATCGAATCAAGGCAAGGGATGATATCCCTGTCATATTTATATCAGCCAGGGATGAAGATCTTGATCGGATCGTGGGCCTTGAACTAGGAAGCGATGACTATCTTGCCAAACCGTTCTTGCCGAGAGAACTAGTGATCAGGGCTAAAAAGATATTAAGCCGTTTTTACCAGCAAAAAACGCCTCAGAAAATAGAGCTTGCGGGCTATGTGATGGATCCTGTAAGCCGCAAAGTGTTTGAAAAAGGAGAGCCGGTAGATTTAACGACAAAGGAAATGGAGCTTCTCCTGTATTTAGTTGAACATTTAAACGAAACGCTGCCAAGAGAAGAGATCTTAACCCATGTATGGGGCAGGGACTATGTTGGATCAGATCGGGCGGTAGATGATGTGGTAAGAAGAATTCGGAAGAAGCTGCCAAGGATTAACCTGGAAACCTCCTATGGATATGGATACAGGTTGATTTCATGATCCGCTTAAATTTACGAAAAAGAATCTGGCTTTCGTTCGGCATTTTAATTCTTCTGGTCGGCCTTGTTATTGCTATAATTTATCCACTTTCTATTGAAGGTACGCTTACGGAAGAAACGTATCAAATCATTGAAAATGAACAGAGAAGATATACAGTTCCACAGGCTGAGCCAAATCTGCCTCCAGAGACAGAGCAAGACTTTATCGAGCGAAGAGAAGCAGAGCGGTCTGTCGGCCATGCGATTATCAGCAAGCTGTATGGGGATATTCTGCAGGGAGACCCTCTTCCGACTACTGTTTTTATAGAAATGAGAAACCATGCCAGGATCCAGGGGGAGGATGTAGCCAGATATCAGCTGGATTATAAACAGGCGACCCTGTTTTATGTGATTCGAAAAATACAGTTTAATAATCAGGAAGCATTTTTTGTTTCCTATATGTGGGATACTTATCGAAACCGTATGGTAGAACGATTATGGGAAAGCCTTGTGGTGATTCTTGCTGCTGCATTGCTCTTAAGTCTATTTCCGGCAGCATGGCTTGAGCGGTATTTACGGCAACCGCTTGTTATGCTAGGCGACCGTTTTGAACAAATCGCCAACCGGAACTGGAAGGAACCGTTTCATTGGAACGGTGATGAAGAATTCCAAACGCTCTCCGCCCAATTTGAGAAGATGAGGCAAAACCTGATCCGTTATGATTCTGCACAAAGAACGTTTATCCAGCATGCATCACATGAACTAAAGACGCCGATCATGATTATCCAGAGCTATGCGCAGTCAATAAAAGACGGAGTCCTTCCGCAGGAAACGACGGAAGAAACGATGGATGTTATCATGAAGGAATCGAGAAGGATGGAACGCCGTGTTAAAGACATGCTGTACTATATCAAGCTCGACTCGATAACCGAGCCCGAGGATGAAAAAGTACCACTGAAATTTGGGTCTCTTGCTGAAGAGATTAAAGAGCGGTTCATGTACCACAGGGAAGATATTGATATTAAAATTAAAGGCGATGAAGTAGCATTTATTGGGGACCGGGAACAGCTGGAAATTGCGCTGGATAATCTTGTGCAAAATGCGCTTCGATATGCTGAGAGTGAAATTATCTTGTCCGCCGAGCAAGACGGCCATGAAACAAAAATTAGCGTTTTTAATGACGGCCAGCCGATTTCTTTTGAAAACATCGACCAAAAACAGTTGTTCGAGCCTTTCCAAAAAGGAGACAAGGGCCAGTTCGGCCTTGGCCTTGCGATTGTAAAAAAAGTGATTCAGCGACACGAAGGAACAGTAAGTGTTGAGAACCTGGAAAATGGGGTCTGTTTTCAAATGAAACTTCCGAAAGAAACCGATACAAACTAAAGAACGGTACATATGCTGCTGTTCTTTTTGTTTGAATCCAATGACAGAATCAATCTAGCCTGTTACCAGACAATGGGATAACCCATCTATCAATCTATTGTTATATAATGTGCTATACTTGAAAAAGTTAGGCTAATCTGCCGGAGGTGTACGATAAAAAATGAAAGAAGTCAATCACTATAAGGTTGGAGAACAAGTAGATAATTATTTATTAATAAAGTCAGTCACAAAAGGCGTAACAAGTAACGGAAAACCGTTTCTAACTATTATGCTTCAGGATAAGTCCGGAGAAATCGAAGCAAAACTATGGGATTCTACACCTGAAGATGAAGAAAGCCTCTGTCCCCAAAATATTATTAAAATCACAGGTGACGTGACAAGTTATCGTGGACGGAACCAGCTAAAAATTAAAACGATTCGCCTGGCTACCGAGATGGATCAGGTAAGGGTCAGCGACCTTGTCGAATCGGCTCCAATAAATGAACAAGATGTGATCGAAACGATTACCAATTATATTTTTGAAATGCGGAATCCTAAAATCCAGCGGATTACCCGTTACTTATTTAAAAAACACCAAAAAGACTTCATGGCTTATCCTGCAGCAACGAAAAATCACCATGAATATGTTTCAGGCCTTGCCCACCATGTTGTGTCGATGCTAAGGCTTGCCAGAGAGATAGCTGCATTATATCCGTCTCTTGATACAGACTTGCTTTATGCGGGGGTTATTTTGCATGATCTGGGAAAAGTGACTGAATTATCAGGATCGGTGGCAGCACAGTATACGTTTGAAGGTAAACTGTTAGGACATATAAGCATCATGGTTAATGAAGTGGGAACTGCCGCAGAAGAACTTGAGATCGAAGGAGAAGAAGTAACCATATTGCAGCATTTGATCCTTTCCCATCACGGCAAGGCCGAGTGGGGAAGCCCCAAGTCTCCTCTGATTAAAGAAGGGGAAATCCTACATCTCATCGATAACATTGATGCTAAAATGAACATGATGGAGAGGGCGTTAAACAAAGTACAGCCTGGAGAGTTTACAGAGCGGATATTTCCGCTGGATAATCGCTCATTTTATAAACCTGAATTTCAATCAAACGATGCTAAAGTTAGAAGTTGAAAAATATATATTTACTTGTACACAAACGAGGAGAAAGATCTGGAAGAGCCTGGCGTTTAGCCAGGTTTTCTAACCGTATAGAAAAGGATAACTTTTTAGCAAAGGAGAATGCTCGACGTCGTTGGAAAATTTGAGAATTTAGATGATCGCAACTACGTCCTGACTTCACCTAAAGGCTTGCCGTTCGGCGAGTTTTCTTTATGTCAAAATGCAACAAGACAATTTAATAAAAGAGGGATTACAAATGAAAATTAGAGATTGGGACCGTAACCTGAAAATCAGGCTGTTTGGGGAAGGGTTAATGAATGTTTTGTTCTGGATGTTTTTCCCTTTCATGGCAATTTATTTTGCCAAATCGTTCGGTAAAGAATCAGCCGGAATTTTGCTTGTTTTATCCCAGCTTTTAGGGGTTTTTGCCAACTTGATCGGCGGGTATTGCGCAGACCGATATGGTAGGAAAAAAATGATGCTTTTCTCAGCGTTTGGCCAGGGAATAACTTTTATATTGTTTGCGTATGCAAATTCCCCGTGGCTAGATTCACCTGTCCTGACGTTCATCTGCTTTTCGGTGCTTGGAATCTTTGGTTCTTTTTACTGGCCGGCAAGCCATGCGATGGTCGCGGATATCGTACCTGAGAAGGACAGGAACAAGGTGTTTGCGGTTTTTTATACAGCTATCAATATTTCCGTGGTCATCGGGCCGATACTTGGAGGGATCTTTTTCTTCCAATATCGTTTTGGACTTTTGCTTTTCGCTGCGTTTGCCAGCCTTTTGCTAACATGGCTGGTGTCGAACTATATAAGGGAAACCGCTCCGGAAAAAAGGGAAAAGTCGCTTGTTAAGGATGATGAAATGAAGTGGCATACCTTCTTGTGGAACCAGCTGAGGGATTATCGAATTATCGCGAAGGATAAAGTTTTTCTTTTGTTTATCGTAGCGGGTGTTCTAATTGCCCAGACTTTTATGCAGTTGGATTTGCTGATCGCAGTTTATATGAACGAAATGGTCCCAAAGCAAACGGTGCTATCGATTTTTAATTGGGTCGTAGAAGCAGACGGGAAAACCATATTCAGTTGGATTATTGCAGAAAATGGTTTGCTCGTGGCTTTGCTGACCGTAGCGATGACTACCTGGATGAACAAGTATAAAGAAAGAAATGTATTTATGATGTCAGCTTTTACGTATGCAATCGGCATCCTGATTTTTGGAACTACACAGCATGTTTGGGTTCTGTTTGCAGCAATGTTTATTTTCACAATGGCGGAACTGATGGCAGTGGGAATCCAAGAAGGGTTTGTTTCTAAGCTCGCTCCTGAAAACATGAGAGGACAGTACTTTGCAGCAGCGAGTTTGAGGTTCACGATCGGCAGAACAATCGCACCGCTTGCGATTCCGTTAACTTCACTGATTGGATTTTCATGGACGTTTACGGTCATCTCGGTTCTTTCACTTGCAGGTGCGCTCTGTTATTATCTGATGTTTTATTTAAGGGGAAAGCAACCTCCACCCGCATCAGTACCGTCGATCGAAGCGGCAAAATAAGTAACATAAATATCTTTTCTGTTTCATAGATTGATAGCAGACAGGCCTTCTATCGTAAGGAGACCGTTCTATGAAGGAGGAGAAAGAGTTGAAGCGCTGGATATTATTGCTTAGTGTACTGGTTATTTTTAGTCTTATCCAATTATCAGATTTACTTTCTGGAATGTTAAGTACGTTGGCGTCTGTGCCATGGTGGATCTACTTTGTACTGGCAGGGATCGTTTACAGCGGGTATAAGGTGGCCACTTTAACGATTGAAGATCGAAAGGTAGACCAAAATTTTATAGAAGAAGAAGGAAAAGTTTTTATTGAACGGATGGAAGATGAGAAGAAGCGAAGACATAAAACAAAAGCAGCAGGGGAATAGAAAAACCGCGGGATTAACCGCGGTTTTTTCACTTATTTACTTCCTTATCTTTATTGCCCGCCCTGGTCAGCATTTTCTTCTGCTGGAGCTGGAGTTTCCTCTTTCTTAAACATGTCCTTGAACTGGTCATCTTTAATTTTGATGTCAGCTTTTTTGATCAAATCATCGATTACTTCCTGTACAGGTTTAGCGTTTTCTGCAAGATAAGCTTCTTTCACTTCGTCTTTTGCTTCATCAAACGATTTTACGTTCTTTTCTTTTAGCTTAATGATATGATAGCCGAATTGAGATTGGACTATATCACTGACTTCACCTTCTTTAAGCTTGAAGGCAGCTTCTTCGAATTCAGGAACCATGTCGCCTTTTTTAAACGTTCCAAGGTCTCCGCCTTTTTCAGCAGTGCCGTCTTTTGAATATTCTTTTGCAAGAGCTGCAAAGTCTTCGCCTTTATCTAGTTTTGCCTTGACTTCTTTTGCTGTTTTTTCATCATCAACAAGGATATGGCTCGCTTTTAGCTCTGTAAATTGGTCTTTATTCTTTTCGTAGTACTCTTTTAGTTTCTTATCCGTTACATCCACATTCGCTGTAGCCGCTTTTTTTCCAAGAAGCTGCTTGCGAAGATCTTTTTTGAACTGATCGAGGTCTTTATATCCGTTTGCTTGCAGTGCTTGTTCCAACTGTTCGTCGGATTCGAAGTTTTCTTTGATTTTATCGAGCTCTTTTTCTACTTCTTTATCAGATACTTCATATTTATCTTCAAGTACTTTAGTGGAAACAAGGTCACGAAGAACTGCTTCGCCATATTGATCCTTCATAGCGTTATAAAACTCTTCCTTCGTTACATTGCCAGCATCTGTTTCTACAATAACTTCTTTATCTTTACTGTCAGCAGCGTTGTTGTCATCGCTACAAGCCGTAACAGAAAATAAAGCAAGTGATGTTGTTAATACAAGAGCAAACTTTTTCATCCAGTACACACTCCTAGTGAATTAAATTCATTTCATGTACGAGCTTCGCACAAATATTACTATAGCACACAAAGTAGGCTAAAGTTAAATTTAGGGGAAAATATGAGAAAAATTACATATTTTTCTTTTCAAATAGATGGAAGACTTTAGTCATATGCATTAGCCTATTTTACCGTTTTATGAGGAAAATGTCTAAACAGTTTCCATACAGGCGGGATAACATAAAGTAAACCGACATAAAGGAGGATGAAAAATGAGTGCATATGGTTTTGGAAGTGGATTTACTTTGATTGTCGTGTTGTTTATCCTTCTGATTATTGTTGGAGCTGCTTACGTTTATTAATAAAAGAAAAAACAGGACGAACGCCCAGTCCTTTCCCAAATGTTATGCATAGGATAGGGTAACAACTCCGGGGGAGGTGTTACTGTGAGTGGAGGATATGGATATGGTGGAGGTTTTGCCTTAATTGTTGTGCTGTTTATCCTTTTAATCATTGTTGGCGCAGCATGGGTATACTAAGATAGAATGAAAACAGGATGAGGGATTTTCCTCATCCTTTGTTTGTTTCCTATCTTTTTGCTTTTAATGGTAAAATAAGAAAGAATTTAAGTGAACAATATTTCTACATATGATGAAATTAGCAGAATCGTGATTAACACATTAATAGTACGAAAAACTTTTGACTGTTTTTCTTCAGGTATATTTTTTTGCAGACATAAAGCATTTGTCATCGAATTAAAGGTTAATAAACTAAAACTTGCAAATAAGACAAATACGAGGCCAATAAATGTCATTGTAAAACCTCCCGGTAAAATTTCAATTTATGATGAATTTTGACAATGATTAGTTGTTTGAACTTTAAAATCATTGTATAAATAGATAAGAAGTGTGAACTTCTTTGTAAGAAAGGATTGGTCCTTACTATGGCTAAAAAATGGAAAATAGCTTTTTTTGCCCTTCTAGGCATTAATGTGCTGGTTATACTATCTTTGGTAGGAATGTATAACTACTACTTTCCGGAAAGTAACATCCCGGAGAAGCAGCGGGAACTTAGGCAGCCTGCTACGGGAAGCCCGACGTTTTCTATCCTGATGGATAAAGACAAGCTCACTAGTGTGTTGAATAATGAGCTGGACAAATACAGCGATAAGCAGGAAAATATAGATTATCGTGTTCGGCTAGATGAGCTTGCGAGCTTTCAAGGGTTTGTCACCATCTTTAACCGCAAAATTGATTTTTTCTTAAAATTTGAACCAGAGGTGCTGCCGAACGGCGATCTTATCCTAAGGGAAGAATCCTTTCAATTCGGGCTTCTGGAACTGCCAAGTGATAAGGTTTTAGGATTCTTAAAGAAAAGATCTTCTCTTCCGGAGGAGATCACGATAGATCCGGATAAAGGTACGATTCATATTGCCGTAAGCAACCTGGAGTTAAAAAACGGCATGCGATTAATGGCAAAAGAATTTAACCTGAAAAAAAATAAGATTATATTTGATGCTTACTATCCATTAGATTAATAAATCTATTAATACTATAGTTATTATGACGTACATTTCGTTATAATTCAATTCTCTTAAAAATAAAAGTGCACTGGAAATTCCAGTGCACTTTTATTTGAAATCTTTCAGTTAGTATATTATATATTCAAACGTATATTAAGAAGCCTGTTTAACAAGGATATGGAATCCTTCACTATGGTCTTCAACAAAGGCGTGTCTTGGAGCTCTTAATACTTGTATAGCATAGATGAGATCGATGCAGCTTAATCCGATATTGATCGATGACAGTATTGCAAAGAACGCCATGTAAGCTGGAAAAAGCGCTGATAGCAAGGATGCTGTAACAGTAATCGAAATAGCTGGAGACAACACAGCGATCAAGTAAAGGGCTCTGGAAACCGGTCTTTCAATTTCACAACGGACAATCGGAAGCTTCCGGGTGATATTTTCGATCCGAACGGTAGTTTTAATGCCGCTGAGCCACAAAGGCAAACAATGTAGAACTTTATGAACAAATAACAGCAAGACTATTGAACCTAGAAATGGGAAGAAAGGAACAATAACATGCTTTGTATTAGGCTGTAGAACACTAAAAAATAGATATAGACTTATAAAACATAGCATGGTTACGATGAACGAAAATAAAAAGATGCGTTGAACACCGTATTCTTTAAATAAGTCAATTGATTTCCAACAACTCATGATTCTCACCTGCTTTATTCATAAGATGATTGTTACGTTTATTTTGAACACTCGTATACTTTACTGTGTTTTTAGAGAGAAATCAATACGTTATCGAGAATTTTACAAAGAAAAAATTTTGACAAAAATAGTCAAAATTTGAATGTTTAAAGCTTGTAAAATTCATTTCCTTTTAAAGGAATTCTCCGTTACAATATAAAGAAAGCAAGTTATCTATTAAGGAGAATAATAGAATGGATTCTATTACTAAACGGTTAGAAAGGATTGAATTTCATCAAAGACTGTTAGCAAAGATGCATACCATGGAAAAAGTTCCTTTTTATCGATTAGTTATAGAGAAAGGATTAACAGAGGATGAGATGAATGAGGTGCTGGATTTATGCGAAGAAGTAAATCAGCGCTTTAAAAAACAGCTCGAAGAAGGATTGGTCTCCCACACAACATTACTTATTCACTTTGTTGGAATGCTAAACGTAAAATTAGCACCGAAAGAGACGGTTGAATCGTTGTATGAACAAGGTATCTTCCCGGAGCTAATGAAAAAGTTAGCGGCTATAATTCCAGCGGATGTTTCTACCTCGAAGTTTATGAACTAACGAGGAAGAGTGTGCTTTTGCTGAATACTACTTTTAATCCTACACGTAAGAAAAGCCTTGCTTCAAGACGAAGCAGGGCTTTTGATTTCCTTTTTAACAGAATTAATCGTTTGCTGCATTTCTTTTACATCCGATTCTAGCTTTCCGACATTTGGTTCGATGTCTTTTCGGTAGGATGCAATGGCATTTTTTAAATCAGTGGATACCTCTTTGATTGTTTTCTTTCCTTCAGCAGACACTTCTTTAATTTGCTCTTTTACATCATTGATATCTTGTTTCAGCCTTTGGATCGATTCTTTCAATTCTTGCCCTTTCAGCTTCGCATCTGTTCGAAGGTCTCTTCCTGACTTAGGAGTGGTAAGCAAAACAGAAGCAGCTGTTACGATGCTGCCGATTGCAAAGCCAACTAGATAAGATTTTGCTTTTGCCAAAATGTATCATCCTTTCTGAAAAGAAGTTGAAATTTAATAAATACATTCTCGTTTATATTGGGAAACTCCTTCTCTGTTATAAGAAATTTACCCACACAGGAAGGTCGGAATGATTTGTATATATCACTCATACCCTCTAATAAGGGGAGATACACTGTTTATTATGGCCAGAGGACGGATGTTTATATAGATAGGAGGTATCAGAATGGCAGGAGTGATATTCGGCATAATATGTATCGGGCTTTTATTGGTAATAAGCATGGTCAGCAGATTGTTGCTTGTGAAGAAATACTCGTTTCATACAGCTTCCATTATTAGAAAAAAGAATAGCGCTTACCTTTTCGGAATGATGGGGTTTGTTTGCCTGCTTATAGGGATTGGAATGGCGTTATTTTTTTAGCTGTTTTAACACTCGTGTCGATCGGGTGTTTTTTTTATGTTAAATAATCCTGTGTTTGAGGGTAATTAATAACTATGAGGGACTTTATAACAGAAAGAGGTGTTATGTTTGCCGCTTCAAAATAGAGTGATGAAAGTTTTTGAAAAAATGAAACCAACCGCTGATAAAATGAAAAAAGACAATGCCAAAACAGACCAATTGCTAAAGGAAACAAATTTGAAAATTAGAAAAAGGGAACCGAGAAAAGGAATAAGCGGAGTATTGTTTGAAGCAAAGTCAATTTTAAGGTTATTAAAAGCATATAGAACCGGAGCCTATCGTGATATTTCCCAAAAATCTGTGGTCATGATCATTGCCGCATTATTGTACTTCGTGATACCTACAGATGCTATCCCTGATGTTTTGGTTGGCTTTGGCTATATTGATGACGCAGCAGTAATCGGTTTTGTCACAAGTCAGTTGCATAAAGAGATAAGTAAGTTTTTAGAATGGGAACAGGGGACCAATAAGGAATAACATGATGATGAAAAGAGAGCAACAAAAAAGCCCGCCGTTATAGGCGAGGCTTTTCATCTTAATAAGCAAAACTGGTTCGCTTTAATGCTGTTTGTATGATTGGGTAAATCAAAAACATGGCTATTGCGTTTACAGCTGCTGTCGGCAACACGATTGTCAGGAACAATACAGTAAACGGTACTGGAAGGCCAGTGAGCACCAGTGCTACGGTTAGAAACACTGTTCCGCTGCACACCGTTCCGATCGCGGTTAGGATGCTGTTGGACAACAATGGCTTATTCGTCTTTTTCATTAACAGATAAAGGCCAAAAAAGATAAATGCAGTCACTGGCTTATCAATGAAGTTCGCAAGCTGGCCTCCTGGGAACGAGGTTGTCGCAGCTGAAATAACTCCTGTAGCAAGACCAAGAACAGCAACGCTTTTTACATCCGGGAAAAGAATAATGCCAAGAAACATCATCGTAAGCAGCAAATCAAATTTCATTCCTGAAAGAAAACCAGGAATCACCGCATGCAAAACTGTTCCGATACCAAGCAGCATAGCCATCATTACTAAATTTTTTGTTTTCACCTTAATCTCTCCTCTTCTCAACTCAGCTAATTTAATATTTCTTTCCAACGGTGCCCTCTATGCCCGCTGCAAAAGAAATATTAAATTTATTTTAACAGGAAACGAACCTAAAGAAAAGTATTAAATACATAAAGAAAAACTCGCCGGTTGGCGAGCATTTAAGAGAATAAGAGGCGTTAAAACCGATGCACCGAGGAATAGAAGCATCGGTTTTAAAATAAAGGCAAATTTTTACAGGTTATGCTTTTGATGAAACTGGGACATAAACTCACATAAAGCTTCCACGGAATCAAGCGGCACTGCATTATAGATCGAGGCACGGCATCCACCGAGGGATCGGTGTCCTTTAAGCCCAACAAAGCCTTCTTCTGTGGCTTCTTCTAAAAATAATTGAGTTAGTTCTTCCGTTGGCAGAGTAAAGGTAACATTCATTCTGGAACGGCTGTCTTTTTTGGCGTGCCCGTTATAAAAGCCATTGCTGTTATCAATCGTTTCATAAAGCATCGTGGACTTTTTCTTGTTCTCTGCTTCAAAGTTTTCTATACCGCCGTTTTCTTTTGTCCATTTTAACACGAGTGACAGCATGTAAATGGCAAACGCGGGAGGTGTATTATAAAGAGACTTCTTTTGAACATGGGTCTTATAATCAAGCATTGTAGGCAATCCTTCAGGAATCCGCTCTAAAATATCATTTTTTAGAATTACTACGGTAACCCCGGCAGGTCCGAGGTTTTTTTGTGCGCCTGCATAAATCAGCGAAAAATTCTGGACAGGTATTACTCGGCTAAGGATGTCGCTAGACATATCAGCAATAAGTGTCTGGTTTTGATTTGCAGGAAAATTGCGCCATTGTGTTCCGTGAATCGTATTGTTAGAGGTAAGGTGCAGGTAAGCATCATTGTCACTGTAGCGTAATTCGCTTAAATCAGGAATATGGTCAAAATTACTTTCCTTTGTTGAGGCGGCAATGGAAGCGGCACCTATCTTTTGTGCTTCCTTGTATGCTTTTTCAGACCAGCTTCCGGTAACGACATAATTTCCGACCTGTTTATTTCCAAGAAAATTCATCGGCACCATCGAAAATTGAAGACTTGCCCCGCCCTGCAAAAACAAGACTTCATATTCATCGGGTATTTCGAGCAGCTCTCGAAGTAGATTTTGCGCTTCTGTGTGAATGCTTTTATATTCTTTGCTCCGGTGGCTAAACTCCATGACTGACATTCCTGCCTGTTGGTAACTAATCAATTCGGATTGTGCTTTGTCCAGAACCTCAAAGGGCAAAGCTGAAGGTCCTGCATTAAAAATATGCCTTCTTTCCATGTTCCTTGCACTCCTTTTATTTACCAAAAGTTTGTAAAGGTATATTTTTTGATTTTTTACCATCCTATCATTAATGAACAAATAATTTCTAGATATTTTTCAAAATTCATAAAAAGAAGGGAAAG
This sequence comes from Exobacillus caeni, assembly GCF_005747095.1. Taxonomy (GTDB): domain Bacteria; phylum Bacillota; class Bacilli; order Bacillales; family Guptibacillaceae; genus Exobacillus; species Exobacillus caeni. Next base: position 66,538 of record NZ_SWLG01000004.1, read on the forward strand.
GGATTGAATGCTACTCGTTTTTTGTTAAAAATAATAAGTAAAAGACTTTCTCGGTAGGAAAAAATAATTGATTTTGATATCCTTATTCAGAGAGAAGCGGAACAGGGGGGTTCTTATGTACAGGGAGAATAAACCGGCAGATGTGGGTCCATATGATCACCCGGATATTTATCCGGGACCAAGACCGTCGTCTTCGTTCATATACCATAAAGGAAAAGCTCACAGAATTATTGAAGAGCAAGGAACGAAGGCTGAAGATCTGATTTTGCACTATTCGAATGCGGAAGACATGCTAGGTACGCTTGCGTTTGCTTCCCATGATGAAATTTCAGTGAGGGAGTTTTTGAAAAGGCAATCTGTCGAATCGATAGGAGACCGCATTCCGGTGCTCGCATACGGTTCAAATGTTTGCCTCGCGCAATTGCAATATAAGTTCAGTTTGAATCCTGATATGAGTGATCTGGTAATATTTTACCGGGCAACCATCACGGACACGGATGTAGTGTATGGGTCGTTCCTTTCTCCATACGGAGCACTTCCGGCAGTGATCGCACCGATAGAAGGGGCAGAAACAGAGGTGTGGGTTACATTCGTTGAACGGGAGCAGTTGGACTTGCTTAACCGAACAGAAGGAAGCTATGTACTCAGGGAACATAATAAAGGGAAAATAAAGTTAGCTAACGGCGAAGTTTTCGAAAAGGTATATGCCTATTATTATCCACATGCCTATAAAAAAGACGGCACTTATTACCGTTTTAAAGATATTCCCGGCCGTTCGTCACTACCATCCAGATGGCAAGCGGATATGTTGAACGATTTAAAGGGCCTTGTTGCTTTTGAAGGGCACCGGGAGGAGTTTATCCATAACATCAGGTGGAAACCGACTTTCCATCAGCGGATAGGGAATTTTTTAGAACAATTCAATGAGACATTCGACCATCCGGATTGGGAAGTGATTTCTTCGATAGATACCGTACAGAAAATGAAAAGAAGTTTTAGTGATTAATAAAACGAAGGATGGCCCGGAGGCTATCCTTCGTTTTTTGCTTATTCAAGGTGTGAACGTATCCCATCGGCAATTTTTTTTAGATCTTCATTTGAATACTGGTCCTGATGGGTTCTCCACACTGCCCCGTATCCATCGTCCTGGCCATAGCGTGGAATGAGATGAACATGGTAGTGAAATACAGATTGCCCTGCGATTTCTTCATTGTTATTCAGCAGGTTCATTCCTTCCGGGTTATATTGTTTCTTGATAGCATTCGCAATATCCGGAACATGCCTGAAAAGCTTTGAGGCCACTTCAGGAGACAGTTCATAAATATCTTTCTGGTGTTCTTTTGGAATGACAAGAGTATGTCCTTCTGTGACCTGGCTAATATCAAGAAAAGCAAGGATATCTTCGTTTTCATAAACCTTTGCTGTGGGAATTTCACCGTGAATGATCTTGCAAAAAATACAATCGGCATGTGTTGTCAAATCTAATCATTCCTTTCGCTTATATGGTATTTCTCTCATAGTAACATAAAAAAGACAGAAAGCTTTAAGGAGAGAGTTTATATGTAAGGATGTTTTCTAAAGGATTGTTGTGTTGGCTTAAAAGCGATAAACTGCGACGCAATTGCAGCATTGATTTCCACTCCGGGCAGTTCGCTTTCCGCGGGCAACGCTTCAGCTTCCTCGTCAGCAAAAACCGCTTCCTGCGGGATCTTCAGCTGTTGCTTTTCCCGCAGGAGTCGACTGCCCTCCTCTACAATCAATTGATGTTTTTTCAAGAAAGAGAACGACGAAGCACAGCTTAGCGGAGGAAACACACGCAGATTCCTCGAAAATTAACATCATATTTTCTTCGTGCGATGTCTTGCTGCCATAGCCTTCCTTATCCTGCGGGACAGCGAAGACGTTGAGACCCCGCAGTGTAGCAAGGTGGAGGCGAACGCCCAGGGACGTATGGATTGGACTGAGCCGTATGGAGATAAAGAAAACACGACGAACAAAAGAGAGTCGATGTTGCCTTATCGCAAGGAGGTGAGGGAAATCCACTAGTCTCTGTGAGCCGTAACCAGACAGGCGGTTTTGGCGAGTGAGGAGGCTCAGCGCGAGCCCGCAGAAAGCGTAGTGTATTTCCGCAGCGGTCATCAATCCGTTACGTCGCCGTCTATCTCAAATATGAAGCTTATAAAGCAACAAATTATGCAAAAAAGAACTAAATTTATAAAAGCAAAATAAAAAGGCCCCATCGGGGGGATAGGGCCATGAAGAGTGGAGAGAAGGGACGGAATTTATATGGGTACTTCGGTTAATTCTCTTTCGGAGACACCTCTTTCATTAAGAGTTTCTGCAAAACCTTACGTTTCCATCAGAATTATCTCCCGGACATAACCATGTAACCTATTCCAAAAGTCTCCTCTCTTCAAAGATTAGTATAGGGAAGTTGCTTTCTTTCTATTCACACATAGCTAACTTTTTGAACGGATTGTGACGATAGTTTGGAGGGTGGTGAAAAAACCTCCATAGCAATGGAACTGTATACCATTTCATAGTATGATGGCTACATAATAACGTCCTTTGGAGGTAAGCGATGAAATATAAAATTTATATCGTGAGTTTAGTTATGATACTTGTTGCTTTTGCGAGTGGCTGCGGGAATGAAGAAAGCCAGGAAGAGCAAGTTACACATCGTGCAGATAACGGAGATCTTCGTGAATTGACTGCTGATGCCAGTACATCGCCGGATTTTTTGAATGAAAAAGATGAGACTATTCAAGTGATCTATGAGCTTGCCCCTCATTACAAGCAAGTCCTTGAATCTGTCCCATGCTACTGTGGGTGTGGAGAGTCTGCTGGCCACCGTGACAATTATGATTGCTTCGTTCATGAAAACAAAGAAGATGGCGGGATCGTCTGGGACGACCATGGAACAAGATGTGGCGTTTGCCTCGAAATAGCTGCTTCATCCATGCAAATGTCTAAGGATGGAAAGTCACTTAAAGAGATCCGTGATTCAATAGACAGCAAGTATAACAACAGTGATTATGCTAAACCAACTCCGACTCCTATGCCGGAAGCTTAGTCTCTCAACCAGGAGCTAAATTTTACTATCAGGCGTGCAAAACTAGTTTTTGCATGCCTTTTTTGATGGTTGTATTGGTATAATGCATATTCCTCCATTTTGGACATGTAGCCAACTTCACCGAGCTATCGGCCGCCAATTACGTTATTTGATCAGAGATGTATCACGATTAAAGCGCTGGATAAAGTCGGTACTTTTGAAAAATCCCTGGGATTCGTTACAATGAAAGCATGTAATCCAAAAAAGTGAAGATGCGAGGTATACATATGAAAAACTTGCTTGAAATAGAAGGACTTACAGGTGGATATAATCCCAATCGTCCGGTGCTTCACGACGTCTCGTTTAACGTAAACAGAGGCGAGATCGTGGGTTTGATCGGACTGAACGGGGCGGGGAAAAGTACGACGATCAAACATGTCCTTGGTTTACTCGAGCCAATGAAAGGCCAGGTGAAAATAGACGGAAAAGGATTCCATGAGAACAGGGAAGATTACCGAAAGAATCTTGCGTTCATTCCGGAAACGCCGATGCTGTATGATGAGTTAACTTTATGGGAGCATATGCAAGTGACTGCGATGGCTTACGGAGTGAAAGAAGCGGACCTTGATAAAAGATCAGGCTTATTGTTAAAAGAATTTAGAATGGAGAAGATGAGAGATTGGTTCCCTTCCCAGTTTTCAAAAGGGATGCGCCAAAAGGTAATGATCATGTGTGCATTCTTAATTGAACCCCCTCTTTATATTGTGGATGAACCTTTTGTGGGATTAGACCCAATTGGGATTCAATCATTTTTAGAAATGATCGTTAACTTAAAAGAACAGGGCGCGGGAATCTTGATGTCTACCCATATCCTTTCAACTGCTGAGCGTTATTGTGACCGTTTTGTTATTTTGCATGATGGAAAAGTCGTCCTGGAAGGCACAATGAATGAAATGAGAAGCCGGATAAATAGGCCGGATGCTACGCTTGATGAAATCTATATTCTGGCAACCAGAGGAGAAATATGATGACGGAAGAAAACACACTCTGGAAACAACGAGCCAGTACCTTCTGGAATGAAGCGGTGCGTTACTTGAGATTAATCGGAAACAGCGGGCTGTTATTCGCAGTTATCTTTACGGTTATTTTTGGATCATATTATTACAGCAAGATCTTAAAAGCGCTACCTGAAAACTTTCCTGGCATTTTGCTGATGAGCGTTGTGCTTACGTTTTTCCTTGTCAAAAGCCCGATCCGTACTTTTTTAAAAGAAGCGGACCTGGTGTTTTTACTGCCGATGGAATATCGCATGAATGCTTATTTTCGATATTCCCTGGTCTACAGCATTCTGTTTCAGGCGTTTATCATCGTATTGCTCATGGTTGTATTTGGGCCTTTATATCACGATCAGGTTGAAGGCGGATGGCTTTCTTATCCGGTTATTATCATCTTGTTGATTTTAGTAAAGGGCTGGAACTTATGGGGAAAATGGTCAGAAACGCACCTGCCTGACTGGAATGCCCCATTCTGGTATGTGAGCATCAGAATAATGGCTTCCTTTGTGATGGTATACCTTTTGTTGAAACAGGCACCTATTCTGTATTTGTTGATTCCTGGAATAGGAATGATTTTGTTGATGTATTTTTACTTTAACCCTGTTCAAAAAAACCACCCGCTGAAGTGGCAGCAACTCATTAAGATGGATCAGGAACAAAGCATGAAGTTCTACCGTTTTGCAAATTTGTTTACAGATGTTCCGAAGCTTCAACAAAGTGTAAAGCCTCGTCCGGTTGTTTCAAAGGCACTAGAAGTAATGTTGAGGGGCAGTAGTTCTGTTCATGAGTTTCTTTATTGGAAGGCATTTGCAAGGGCCAACGATTATTGGGGAATCTATATTCGGTTAACTGTAGTAGGAATCGTTTTGATGCTTGTCATTCCCGGCTTGTACGGCATTTTGATAGGCCTTGGGCTTATTGTTTACTTAACGGGTGTACAGCTTTCCACGCTTAAGCTCCATTACTGGGGGAATATCTGGCTAAGGCTGTATCCTTTAAGAGAAGACACATCAAACGCTTTCTCAAAAGTAATCTTTTTGTTGCTTGCGATTCAATCAGTAGTGCTTGCGATCACAAACTTGATTTCGCAAAAGGAACTGGTTACATCTTTCCTTGCACTTTTCATAGGTCTATTTATAAGTTATGTTTACGGGTTTTTACTGGTTAACAATAGAGAGAGAATGGAAGATTGAAACCTTTTTCCCCTTCATTCGTTTAATAAGTATGAATGCCAATCTTATTGCGGAGGAAGAGGCAGATGGATGCGTATATGGAAAAAGTGGATCGGGAACTGCTTGCCTGGAATAAAAAAATGACTAGAAAATCCCCCTTGTTAAACCGTTATGCGAAGGGAGTCCAATCAAGAGTAAATCAAATGATCCCGGAGCGGGTCCATCAATTTTTGACAACCAGCATAAAAAATATGGTGCAGGCTGCTATTATCGGATCGGCTTATACGACAAAACGACAGCCGATAGAAGGGATGCCACTAGAGGAGCGGGACCGGTTTGTCCTGGATAAAATAAACTACTATAAAAAATTGGCAATGGTTGAAGGAGCGGGTACAGGAGCCGGGGGAATTCTGCTGGGCATAGCTGATTTTCCCCTATTGTTAGGGATTAAAATGAAGTTTTTGTTTGATGTAGCAAGCGTTTATGGCTTTAATGTAAAAGAGTTTAAAGAGAGGCTCTACATCCTTCATTTGTTTCAATTAACTTTCTCGAGGGACGAGAAGAGAATAGAAATATATCAAAAAGTGATGAAGTGGGAAGAAGAAGCTTACAAACTGCCATCAAAAGAAGATTACGAGCGGGATATCGATTGGAAGGCGTTTCAAATGGAATACCGGGACTACATCGATCTTCCTAAAATGCTCCAGATGATCCCCGGTTTTGGAGCCCTGGTAGGAGCGTATGTGAACTACCATTTCCTTGATGCCCTTGGAGAAACAGCAATGAATGCCTACCGAAGGAGAATAATTGAGCATCATAAATAAACAGAAAAAAGCAACCCTCCCAGGGTTGCTTTCGTCTGTTTATTGAAATCTCGGATCGCTTAGAATGCGCGCGGTTTCTTCCATATGTCCTGTTTCATCTGTGATCATATCTTCAATGGTTACTACCAGCTCAGTTAAACCAAGCTCATCAGCCTGTTTCTTACGCTTTTCATAACGTTCAATCGTGTCTTTTTCAGCTCGGTGTACTTCTTCGAGCATCTCCTTAACATCAGTAAGCTGTTTTACTTCAGCTGGAGCAGTCGTAGGTGTCCCGCCAAGTGTCTTAATTTTCTCAGCCAGATACAGAGCATGCCCCTGTTCGTCTGCGATTTCACTTTCGAAAAACGGCTTTAATGTCTGGCGATACAATCCAGATACGACTGCAGCATAATTTGTGTACATGATTGTGGCCGCATACTCATTTGCAAGGTCTTCGTTCAAACCATCGATAAGTTCTTTCATATTTTGTTCCATTAAGGAAAACCGTCCTTTCCTACTAAATTTATTTTTCTACACAACAAATCATTTCCCTTTTCACTGAATCGTAAACCGTCCAAATGTAATTGTATATGTTTATGGGACAGAAAAAGGGGAATGAAAAATGTGGAAACCATTTTAAGGAGGTTGAAAGGGAATGAGCAAAATTGCAGTTTTATTAACAGATATGTTTGAAGATGTAGAATATACTGATCCAGCAAAGCAATTTAAAGAAGAGGGTCATGATCTAACAGTTATAAGTGATAAAGCAAATAAAGAAATAAAAGGGAAACAGGGACAGGCAACAGTTACTTCTGATAAAGCAATTGATGAAGTGAAACCAGAAGAATTTGATGCTGTATTTATCCCTGGCGGATTTTCTCCAGACCAGCTTCGGGCAGACGATAGGTTCGTTTCTTTCGTAAAAGAAAGTGATTATTTAAATAAAAAAATGCTTGTTATTTGCCACGGACCGCAGCTGCTTATAACAGCAGGGGTATTACCGGGCAGAAGAATAACGGGATATAAATCGATTCAACGTGACCTGGAATACACCGGGGCAGTAGTTTTTGACAGGGAAGTGGTCTCCTGTAGAGATCAGTTAATAAGCAGCCGTAACCCTGATGATATACCTGCATTCATTAAAAAGTCCTTAAGCGTTTTAAAATAAAGGAGGAAAACTTTATGAACGAGGAGAAGCATTTAATCAATAAAGAAAAAGGGATAAAAGAAAATAAAGTGGATGATACAATCGATCGGATGAGTGATGAACGAAAGAATGAGATCCTGGAAAATTTTCAAGCTTTTAAGAAGTATCTAAGCGAAAAAGTGGAAGTTGGCGAAAAGCTTGGGCTTGATGAAGAGAAACTTGCTAAAGTGGCAGAAAAAGTAGCTGACTATCTTGCAGCAAACGAAGAACCGAAGAACAGAGAAGAAAAACTTTTGCAGGAACTCTGGAATGCTGGTAATGCTGAGCAGCAGCACCAGCTTGCGCATCTCCTCGTTCGAATGGCATTAAATGAAGAAAAGTAATGAAGAAAAGTAGGGATGAAAGCCGCTAATTCAGCGGCTTTTTATGATTTCATCATCTTCTTATTCAGGGAAATCACCAACAATAAAGGTTAAGTATGAAGGTGCAATATTAACTGAAGAAGGAGTAACATATTCTCGTTCACCGTCACAATCTATTGATTGTTCAGGTATACAGTCGATTGATAGGGACTTTGCCTGAAAATAAATAATATCTTTGCATTCAGGTGCCTTCTTGCTTACTTTTGAGTGAAGCATGGTAAGGAATGTTTCTAGAGAAGCTTCTTTTAAGATGAAAACATCCAACATGCCGTCCTGCAAACTGATTTTCGGGAAAAACGCCCTTACTCCACCTGTAAAAGGACCGTTGCCAACGAGCATCATCACGGCTTCGCCTTCATATGAATTTTCTTCCGATTCAACTTTTAATTGAAAGGATTCCTTGTTGTTTATCGTTTGTACTGTACTGATATAGTAGGAAAGCCTGCCGAGAAGGTCCTTAGTATCCGGGTTTATATTTTCAGAGACCCTGGTGATCATGCCGATGCCCCAGAAATTTAAAAAATATTGTTGGTCTGTTTGTCCAACATCAATAATCTCTTCTCTTCCATCCGCGATTTGCTTCGCAGCTTCCAGAGGATCTTGTGACATTCCTATCGCCCTTGAAAAATCATTGCATGTTCCGCCTGGTATTATGGAAAATACCGGTCTTGTATCATGTTTGCAAAGTTCATTGATCAATTCGTAGATTGTTCCGTCTCCTCCTGCTCCTATAATAACATCAACTTCTGAAATGAGTTTTCTTACAAGGGCTGCTCCGTCACCGGTCCGGGCAGTGCGGTAGATGGTTACGGATGAATAGGCAGAAAGCAGTATTTGTTGGATTACATCAATATATTCTGTGAGCTTTTTATTTCCTGCATGTGGATTAAATATAATAGCTGTTTTTTTCACCCGGATTTCTCCTTTCTTATCTTTTTTTATTTTCCCCGTTTGCTGTAACCATACACTTTTTTATTTGTTTTTTTATTTGCAATAGAAGGTGAGAGTTTCTATCGGCTAAAGTAAGTAAAATGAAAACAGGATTGGCTTGACGGTAGGGAAAGTCCGCCTTCAGCCAATCCTGGTCCTTTTTTATTTCTGTTTAGAGCAAAAACATCGCAAAAATAGTCGTTACAATTAACCCGATCGTGACAGGCAAGAGATTTCTTCTTGCAAGTTCAAAGGGATCGACTCCACAGATTGCAGCTGCTGGAATCAGTGCCCATGGAACGAGTGTCCCTCCTCCAACCCATATTGCTGCAAGCTGTCCAAGGGCAGTTAAGGTTGCGAGGCCTGTGCCTATGGCAGTTGCGAACAATTTCGCAATTGAGCCTGCGAGTGATATGCCGGAGAACCCGGATCCGTCCAGTCCTGTTACTGCACCAACCAGGGTCAAGGTAACCGCGCTGATTTCTTTGTTTAGCGGCACTACCTGAGAAAGGCCGACACCAAGATCGTTTACGATTCCAAGCGAACCTTTTGGAAGAACCTCTCCGAATACGCTTGTAAACCCGGAATCACCGAGATAGAAGAAGGCTGCGATCGGGATAACAGGACCAAATATTTTAAAGCCAAATTGAAAACCTTCTATTAAATAGGAGGTGGTTTTCTCCATCCCCTTGCTTCCGTAACCCATCATGGCGGTTAGCACTAAAATAAAGATTGACGTGCCACCGATTAAGGCGGTTGCATCTCCCCCCTGAAGGTTTAAGAAGAACATTGCTGCTACATCAATCGCAAACAGAAGCGGAATAAGAAGGGCAAGGAAAACTTTTGAACGCCTTGAAAGTAAGCGAGGATTGTGTTCTTTGTCAGTAGCTTCAGATACGTCCACTTTCCCGGCAGTTAAAATACCTTTTTTCATATCACGCTTTAAAAACCAGAAGGCGATAACGGTGGTAACGATACCCATAACAATGACAAGAGGAACGCTTGCTTTCATCACTTCAGAAACAGCGAGGCCAGCAGCATCCCCGGTTAATTTGGGGGCGCCTTGAATAATATAATCGCCGGATAGGGCGATCCCGTGCCCAAAAAGATTCATTGCCATTGCGACTCCTAAAGCTGGCAACCCGGCTCTAATGGCAACAGGGAGAAGAACTGCGCCCATTAAAGCTACAGCAGGTGATGGCCAGAAGAATAATGATATTACCATCATCAAGAGCCCGATTGTCCAAAAGGCGAGACCTGGAGACCGTATTAGCCTTGTGAACGGACTTACCATGACATCATTTATTCCGGTCCTTGTAAGGATTTTACTCATGGAGACGATAATAGAAATGACCAGAATAATACTTAGAAGTTCTTTTATCGCGTAAATAAAGCTATTAAATATCCCGCTGACACTTCCGCTTAATGAATGGGTTGCAAGCAAACTTAAAATGAAAATACCGATGATACATACTAATGTGGTATCTCTTCGAAACAACATCACACCTATGATCAGAACGATAAAAAGCAGGTAGACAAAGTGTATTGCAGTCAACTCAATGCCCATGTGAATCCCTCCATTTATTTTGGGCGTCTGTAAGTAATACAGAATATGCATGGAAGGATTTTTGGTGAGGTAGCCAGGGATGAAGTTTTTGATGAGGATGGGGGAGCAAAAAGAAAAGCCCCCTCAGGAGCCTTTTCTCTGTTATTCCGCTTCTTCTTTCGGAACATTGTTTTTATTTATCTCTTCCTTATAGGCATAAGAGAAAGTCAGTGCCACAAGAAGTCCGCCTCCAAAGAGGTTTCCGATACTTGCTGGGAGCAGGTTATATATTAAGAACTCGGACCAAGTATATTCAGCACCAGCCACTAAAGCTGTACTGAAGTATCCCATGTTCGCGACACTGTGTTGAAAGTTCCCTGCTACAAATATAATGACTGGAAGCGCGGTACCTAATACTTTTCCGGTTAAATCCCTTGCTGCAGTTGCCAGAAAAGCGGCCATTCCGATCAACCAGTTCGCAACGATACCTGATAGTAAGATTTGAAACCAACCTATCGTCCCATTTTCCATAAATTGCATCTTGTGTCTGATAAACACATTTAACTCCTGGAAAAATTCAGGTGAAAGGGAGCCAGAAGCGACAACGAGAAAAGCGACAGCAAGTGCCCCCAGAACGTTGCCAACATAACATGCTCCCCAGAACTGAAGTATTCCACGGGGTATCCAAAACTTCTTTTGAAGAAGATAAGCTGGCAACAAAACGTTTACTTCTGTAAAAAGAATGGCGCCTGATATAAATACGATTGCATACCCGCTTGCAAAGCCTATTCCTGCAAGCAGGTTATGTACCCCTGTTGAAGAAACTCCCATTGATAAAAGTACTGACAAGATCGCACCGAACGCAACAAAGGCTCCTGCATTGATGGACAGGATGAACTGCCTTGGCATCGGACGGTTAACGTGTGATTCTCCTTTCACAATAAATGACTCCACGATTTGAGCAGGAAGGAAAAATTTTCTTTCTGGATAGTTTGCTTTTTGTTTTTGATTATTGCTGCTTTTATTACGAAACGTATTTTTCATGCTTTTTTCTCCTCGGATTGTTTATAAGCTTATTCCCCTCTGGTGAATCTGTAAACAAAATGATATTCCAAACCGTTCCAAAATTCTCTTCAAAGGGAAATCCACTGAAAAACGCATAATCTAAGAGAAGAACAACAATGCTGTCTATTTGTTCTATTTCCTGGGAAATCGCCGAGGATTATGTCACTTTAAAAAAATCCAATTAAAAAGATGTCAGAAATAAAGGAGGCGCGTATGGCGCCTCCTTAACTTGTTCGATTAAATTTCCCAATATTTTTGTTTGCCATAATGCTCATGTACATCTTCTTCAAAACGGCGTGATAACGGCTGGTTTGGATTGTATTCAGGGCCATTTTTGATCGTTTCTTCATCAAGATCCACCTTTATGACTCTTTGATCCCAGTTGATATCTGTGATCCATTCTGGCGAAACTAGCACTTTCTTGCCAAACCACCAATTCTTCGTGTCGATAACAAGATAGCGGATCTTCCATGATTCATCATCAATAATGAAGTCATCGACATGGCCGAACTCATCATCGGTTGCTTCAATATGATACTCCGAAACCTCTTTCGTACTTCGAAGGTGTGTATCCTGGCGTTCACGAATCTCTTCCTCTTCATCTGGAGAACGCTCGTCCCTGTCGAATGCTTCTGCAGCAGGTGCTGGCCTTGGATAAGCCGTAGCGCCCCATAATCCTGTGCCCGCCCAGTAATATGGCCAGCCATAGTAATTATTTAATTCGCCTTCATGCTGGCGGGAAACGGGCTGCTCTGTATCGATTTCAGGGCTGTTTTTTACCTGGTCTGTTGAAAGATCAACATGTAGCTTTTGTTCTTCCCTTCGAATCTTTTCGATTGAATAAGGGGAAATAAGTACTTTCTTTCCAGGAAGCCACTTGTGAGTATCGATCACAGCATATCTGACAGTCCAATCCTTATCATCAAAATAAAATTCTTTTGCCTCTCCAAGTTCATCGTCCGTTGTGTCGATAGAAAAACCGTGAAGCTCTTTTTCGCTCAGTAGCATTTAATATAGCCTCCTTTTTCTAAGAGAAGTTATTTAGTATGTTCCCGTGCTAATTTGCTGCTAAACTTCCTCGTCATCACTGATAAAATAGGTTCTGATATATGGTTTCCCTGAAAACACAGTGGAAGGGAGTCCATTCGATGTATTTCTGTTTTTGTGTGCTTCTTTATAGGAGTCTGACTCTTGCCAGTTCTCAAAGTCTTTCTTTTTTTTCCAGAGAGTGAGAACAACATAGGTATCGTCGTCTTTTGGCCTGAGTATGCGAATTCCTTTGCAGCCGGGTTCCTTTTCAACCAGACCGGCTCTTTCTTTGAAACGGCTTTCAAACACTGCTCGTTCGTCGCGCTGTACCGGTATGTTGTTCATTACCGCAAAACCGGCATCCTCATAGCCACCAGCTGCGTCGATCACTTCAAAGGCTTTGCCGGTGCTGAAGAAGCTCTTCGCTTCGGTTTCATGTAAAAGGACCGAACTGCCGCTGCTAAACAGAAGGAAAAGTTTTTTCAGGTCGGAATGTTGTTCTTTCATCTTTTGTAAATAAGCACCTGTTCCAAAAGCTAAATAAACGTTCATCTCGCGCGCCTCCTCTTAGTGAATTTTTAGATTGATAGTTTGTTCGTATAGTGGCATATATGATAGGCAAAAATACTTTTATACTTTACCCTTTTTTGGAAAATGCTAAACGATGAGAATACAGAAAAAAACTATAAAAAATGTCATATATGATGTACGATAAGACAAGCCCATTAGAGCAAAAAAGGAGTTGTTTACACTATGATTCGAAAACTTTCCATTGGAATACTCCTGTTAGTCGCAACATTTATTATTGGGTTGATTGGATATCTTATCATTATTTTCGCAGGTGATTATGTTATAGATGAAAAAAAACTAGTGATGGATTCAGCGACTTCACTTGTTGATACAGATGGAAAATTAGTGACTAAGTTATATGCGCAAAACAGGGAAATCGTTTCGATTAAAGAGGTTCCGGAAGAGGTACAGCAAGCTTTTATTGCTACGGAAGACAGCCGGTTTTATAACCATCCGGGCCTGGATTTCCAGGCGATTACTAGAGCGCTTTATAAAGATGTACTTGCAGGAAGCAAAGTGGAAGGCGGAAGCACAATTACGCAGCAACTTGCAAAAAATGTTTTTCTTTCACATGACAAAACATTCTTACGAAAAACTAAGGAAGCAATCATCTCATTAAATTTAGAACGTAACTACAGCAAAAAGAAAATCTTAGAGATGTATTTGAACCAAATTTATTTTGGCCATGGAGCATATGGTATTCAGGCGGCTTCCCATTTGTTTTTTAATAAAGATGTGGAAGATTTAACTGTGGAAGAAGGAGCTTTGCTTGCGGCGCTTCCTAAAGCCCCCGGGTCATATTCACCGATCGACCATATGGACAAAAGCAAGGAAAGAAGAAATCTTGTTCTGTCTTTAATGGAAAAACAGGGTTATTTATCTGCCGAGGAAACAGTTCGTCTTCAGGGCAAGACAGTAGCACTCAATGTGGCGGATATCGGAAAAGACCCGGCATATTTAACGTATATCGACATGGTGCTGGAAGAAGCGGCAAAAAAATACCATCTTTCTAACGAAGAAGTTTTGCGAGGCGGTTATAAAATCGTTATACCGATGGAAGAAAGAACTCAAAAGGCCGCATATAAATTATTCCAGGAAGCACAGTATTTTCCTGGAAGCAGCAACGAAGAACTTCCTGAGGGTGCGTTTGTACTTATGGATTCCGAATCCGGAGGCGTACTGGCAGTACAGGGCGGAAGAAACTATGTCAGGAGAGGGCTGAACCATGTGAATACGAAAAGACAGCCGGGTTCAACCTTCAAACCGCTGGCAGTATACGGACCGGCGTTGGAATCAGGGGAATATGATCCATATTCTTTATTAAAAGATGAAAAGACAGATTACAACGGTTACAGTCCTTCAAACTATAATCAAACGTATCAGGGTGAAATGTCGATGTATGATGCTCTGGTCCATTCCGTGAATGCGCCGGCTGTTTGGCTCTTAAATGAGCTCAAGATTTCAGAATCAAAGAAGTATCTTGATAAAGCTGGCTTGAAAATTAAAGATAACGACCTTAAAGTAGCGCTCGGGGGAATTGATGAAGGAGTTTCTCCAATGGAAATGATGAAGGCTTACCGTGCGTTCGCTGAAGAAGGGAAGGTTATTGAACCACATTTTATTTCCAGGATCTATAACCAGGAAGGAAAGTTGATAGGAGAAGCGAAAGGGAAAGAGAAGAAAGTGTTCTCGAAACAAACTGCATGGTATATGACCAAAATGCTTGAATCGGTTGTGACTGATGGAACCGGTAAACAGGGCCATACCGATCGTCCTCTTGCCGGCAAAACAGGCACCACTTCTTATGAAAAGGTAAAAGGCGGAGCAAGGGATGCGTGGTTCGTCGGGTATACCCCGAATGCTGTCGGGTCATTATGGATGGGATACGATCGTACGGATGATTCCCATTATTTAACCGGAGGAAGTTCTTATCCGACAAAATTGTTTAAAGACATTCTTAATCAGATGCCAGAAAGGAAACAGGCAGCGTTTAAAAAGCCCTCTGGAGTAAAGGACCTTGATAAACCGATTCATTTAGTTAAGATAGATGACCTTTCATCTGCATTCACTTTTCACTACGGCTTGCCAGCTGTTAAGCTGACCTGGACGCCGTCTGAAGATGAAAGGCTTCAATATGATATATATGAAGTAAAAGACGGAAAAGCTGAAAAAATTGACCGGGTAACAGGAACTGGAGAATATGAAGTGAATTCCCTGCCGATCTTTGAAACGATTTCTTACTATGTTGTTCCTTATAATCCACAAACGGAACAGGAGGGGGAATCGTCAAATGAAATCGGAACAAGGTTTATCGATAAATTTAACAAAAGCGGGAAGAAGAAAGAGGAAAAGGGCAAGAAAAACAAACCAAAGCATAAAGCAGAATAATAGTAATGAGTGATTTTTATCACATGCTTGATTCTTCGCAGTATGGTATTATCGTAAATGGTAATTCATTCGTACACAAACGTGTTTCTTTATGGGGAAAACTGGTCGAATTTATGACAGTTTTTCTCGTTCCCTATACATTTAGCAGCACCATCGCTATAGTAGTAATGGCGATTATCTAGATTAGAATCATTTTTTTTATTACCGGAAAGGTGGAAAAGTATGAGCAAGCCCCTTTTTAATGACCAATTTTTGAAAGCCTGTCGAAAGGAAGAAACGGAATTCACACCGGTCTGGTATATGAGGCAGGCGGGAAGATACCAGCCTGAGTACAGGAAAATCCGTGAAAAATATACTTTTGAAGAGATGAATTTAAACCCGGAAGTAGCTGCTGAAGTGACGCGTTTTGCTGTTGAACAGCTTGGTGTCGATGCGGCGATCTTGTTTGCAGACATCATGACACCGCTTCCTTCAATCGGTGTGGATGTGAAAATTAAATCCGGCGTCGGACCGGTGATTAACAATCCGGTTCGTAACGTACAGGACGTTAACAATCTTGGAGATTTAAACCCTGAAAAGGATGTCCCATACTTGATGGAAACAATCGGCATGTTAAGAGAACAGCTGAATGTTCCTTTAATCGGATTTAGCGGAGCGCCATTTACGATAGCAAGCTATATGATTGAAGGCGGTCCATCAAAGAACTATTATAAGACGAAGGCATTTATGTATTCTGAACCAGAAGCATGGTTTAAGCTGATGGACAAGCTCGGGGACATGGTAATATCTTATTTGAAAGCACAGGTGAATGCTGGTGCACAGGCTATTCAAATTTTTGATTCCTGGGTTGGTGCATTGAATGAAGCGGATTATCGGTTGTTCATCGCTCCTGTCATGGACCGGATCTTTACTTCTCTTAAAGACACAAACGTGCCATTGATCATGTTCGGTGTTGGAGCAAGCCACTTGATTGAAGAATGGAACAAGCTCCCTGTCGATGTGCTCGGACTCGATTGGAGATTGACGATTAAGAAGGCCAGAGAAGAAAAGGGCATCCAGAAACCGTTGCAGGGTAATCTTGAGCCTGCCATTTTACTTGCACCATGGGATGTTATCCAGGAACGGACAAAAGAAATCCTTGATCAAGGGATGGAACAGCCCGGCTTTATTTTTAATCTGGGGCATGGAGTGTTCCCGCAGGTGAAGGTTGAGACGCTTCAAAGATTAACAGAATTTGTTCATGAATATACAGCCAAACGTTAATTTTCAGGAGGTACAGTATGGCAAAGAAAAAAGTAGGATTGCTAGTAATGGCTTATGGTACTCCGAGGAGCAAGGAGGAAATCGAGCCTTATTACACTCATATTAGAAGAGGAAGAAAACCTTCCGAAGAACTGCTGCAAGATCTCACTGATCGTTACGAAGCGATTGGCGGTATTTCTCCACTGGCTAAAATTACAGATGAACAGGCTGCTAAACTGGAAGACAGGATGAATGAACTTTACGAAGAAATAGAGTTCAAGAGTTATCTAGGATTAAAGCATATCGATCCGTTTGTGGAAGACGCAGTTAAAGATATGCACAGGGATGGAATTGAAGAAGCGATCAGTATTGTACTTGCACCGCACTTTTCTACATTCAGTGTAAAATCCTATAACGGCAGAGCAAAGGAAGAAGCGGAAAAGCTTGGCGGCCCGGAAATCCATGCTGTAGAAAGCTGGTATGATGAGCCAGAATTCATCAACTACTGGACGGAACAGATCGAAAAAACGATGGAGAAAATTCCGGCTGTAGAAAAAGATAAAACAATCGTTATCTTTTCAGCACATAGCCTGCCTGAAAAAATTATCCAGGCAGGAGATCCTTATCCAGATCAATTGCAAGAAACTGCCGACCTGATTGCAAAACAGGCTGGCATCCAAAATTACACGATCGGCTGGCAAAGTGCCGGAAATACACCTGAGCCGTGGATCGGACCCGATGTTCAGGATTTGACCAGGGATTTATTCGAGCAGGAAGGCTATCAAACGTTTGTTTATTGCCCGGTTGGCTTTATAGCAGAGCATCTGGAAGTCCTTTATGATAACGATTATGAATGTAAAGTGGTAACCGATGAGCTTGGGGCAAATTATTATCGTCCTGAAATGCCGAACGCAAAAGATGAATTCATCGACGTGCTTTCTTCTGTAGTCTCAAAGGAACTTGAAAAAACGAATGCAGGAAACAGCAGCAGTTAACAGTTGAAGAAAAGAAGCGGTTCATAAAATGAAATGGATCGCTTTTTTTGTTGGAGAAAAAGCTTTAACAAAACAAAATCGCTGTTACTTTGTAAAGTAGCATGGTTTTAGGGTAACCTTAAAGAAAGACAAGTTGAATGTTACAGGTTGTCCCTCTGTATTAAAGAATTGACATTCCTTTTTATCTGCAGAAAAGAGACCTCCTTGACAAACCAGCAGGAAACTATGTCATAGTAGTTTATGAAAATCATAGACCAAGCAAGCCGCACCATTATAAAAAGGAGATTTATAAACGAATGCTTGCCATGTTAAACCCGCTTATTGTTAATATTGCTATTATTTTCTCCATGGTTTTTATCTGGAACATGATATCGCCGATAAACAACAAAGCCCTTTTGATCAAACACAAACTATTTTATGGACTAGTCAGTTCTATTGCTGCACTTCTATGTATGTACAACCCACTTGACACATTTGGGGAAACGGTGTTTGATCTAAGAACAATCCCGCTCTTGTTAGTGACTTTATACGGAGGAGGTCTGGCAGGATTTATTTGTACCGTCTCCGTTGCGGCAGCCAGGCTTTTTATTGGTGGAGAGTATGCATGGGTAGGAGTCATTATCACCTTTGCCGCTTTTCTAACCAGTTTCGGTTTTTCGTTTACTTTTAAAAGGACCACTAACAAATGGGGGCTGATCACATATATCGGCCTGATTTTTGGCCTGCTTTATATTATGATCATTAATGTTTATGTCAGGAACCTTCCGATGTATTTTTATCCGATATACTATTTCTCATTTTATATAACGTACTTTCTTGTTTTCTTCTTGTTTGAGAGGCTGATTCGAATCAATTTACAGCTTGAAGAGACGGTTTATCTTGAAAAATTGTCTGTTGTTGGGAAGATGGCTGCAGCGATTGCACACGAGATTCGGAACCCTTTAACGACAGTAAGAGGCTTGATTCAACATATGGAAGCGGATACAGAGGACAAGAAGCTGAAGCAGTTTTCTCCGTTATTACTTGAAGAACTTGACCGGACGAACAAAATTATCACAGATTATTTAAAACTCGTAAAGCCTTCTGAGATGACCTACGAGAAAGTGGATCTTAATCGAGTGGTTAACGATACAGTTGAATTGATCAAGCCGATCGGTTCTTACCATAATGTAAAGATCGAATTAAGAGAAGAGGATACATTTACGGTGGAAGCCGATGAACAACAATTAAAGCAGTGCATTATCAACCTTGTGAACAATGGAATCGAAGCGATTGAGCAAGGAAAAGAAGAAGGAGTACAGCAGCAAGAAGGACTCGTAAGTATAATCGTCGACAGGGGTAACGAGAAGAGTTTTGCAGCTATATCGATTGTAGATAACGGACGTGGTATGACGGAAGAGGAAATCGAAAAGATTGGTCTTCCATTTTATACGACGAAAACGAAAGGGACCGGATTAGGGACAATGATTACGAACAGGCTGGTTCGGAACATGGGAGGAAAAGTGCAATACGAAAGTGAATTTGGCAGGGGAACAATCGCAAGGATCCTGCTTCCTGCTGTTAAGAAGCAATAAATGCCATTGGGGGAATAGAGATATGAGCATCGACCGTAAACAGAGCATTATAAATGCAGCAACCGGGTCTTTTACGATGTACGGTTATAAGGCAACGACCATGGATCAGGTGGCAAAACTGGCCAATGTAGGAAAGGGGACCATCTATACATTCTTTTCAAATAAGGAAGAGCTTTTCAATGAAATCGTAAGAGGGATGATCCTTGAAGCAAAAGCGGTGGCGGAACAGGCGATAGACCCCGGGGACACCTTCTTTCAAAACTTACACAGGGCGCTTTATGGTGTACTCGACTTTAGGAAAAAACACCAGCTCGCGATAAAGCTTTCCCAGGAAGTACGAGAAATCGGAACACCGGCTGCAGTGGAAGCGTTGAATCAATTGGAAAGCGCGATAACCTCATTCATTGAAAGAGAAGTTAAAAAGGCTGTTCAGCAAAAAGAATTAAAGCCATGCGATCCTAAACTAACTGCTTTTTTAATGCTGAAAATCTATATTTCTCTGGTGTTTGACTGGGAAAAGAAAGAATCGCCTTTAACAAAAGAAGAGATTGCCGCTCACTTCGAGTTTTACGTGATGAAGGGTATCGGATTATAACGGAGTAAACAAGCTCAAAAGGGCTTGTTTTTTTGCGGCTATGATTGTAGCGGGAATACGAGATTTCAGGAGTATCAAAGGCATCAGTAGCCAGCTTGAAGAGTAAGGCAACTCGGACAATGCAGGAATGCCTGGAGAAACCGGGAATTGAATTATAGGTCATAGAATCCTTTATTTGTGAAAAAACACTACTTTTAGAAAAAATGAGGTCATCTGTTCCGCTATTTGCTCAAAATCAGATCAAAACTGGTGTTTTATCGGTAAATAGCGGCACCAATGTCCTATAATTTTTCAATAATGCCCGTTTGTCACAAATAACGTATCTGGTGACCTCAAATAAAGCATCAAGGGGTCAGCACTTTAGTATCTCCCTGAGTCTTTGCGGCGAGGAGGATCACCGCCTACCCCCCGCGGAAAATCAGCCAATATCAGGCGAAATCAACCACTGTCTGCGTAAAAAGTAAGTCCTGGACTTTAACCACTTGCTTACTAATGGATTTCAAAATCACACTTGTCAAAAACTCGGCCAGATGATATATTTATTTCATTGCAATTTTTGACCGTTTTTATAAAATGGTCAAAACAAGTGGTATAAAGGTTAAAAGGGTATTTTTTACGATAAAATGACTGTTTTTAAAATTTAGTCATCCAATGGAGGTAGTAAGATGAAAAGTCTGGCACAGATAAAAGCAGAAATGTCAGCGATGTTTACCAATCGAAAACTACTTATCCCTGTTCTTGCTATAATTATGATACCAATCCTATATAGCGGAATGTTCCTGTGGGCGTTCTGGAATCCATATGATAATCTTGAGAAACTTCCGGTGGCGGTTGTTAACATGGACAAGGGAGACACCTTTGAAGGCGAGAACTTAACTATAGGGGACGACCTTGCCGATAAGCTGAAGGAAGAAAGAGATTTCAATTGGGATTTTGTTGACAGCGATACAGCAAATAAAGGGTTAAAGAATCAAAAATATTATATGAAAATCGAAATTCCGGAAGACTTTTCAAAAAAGGCAACAACTGTTCTTGAAGAGGAACCAGAGAAGCTTGAGTTAAAGTATACGGCAAATGAAGGTTACAATTATTTAGCAGGTAAAATAGGCGATTCAGCTATAAAAGAAATACAGGGGAAAGTTGCAAACAACATCACAGAAAACTATACAGAAGTATTATTAAAACAGTTTGGCGATATTTCCAAAGGGTTTTCCGACGCCAGTGACGGGGCATCAAAACTTGCTGATGGAAGCTCGAAATTGTCCAGCGGCAATTCCAATCTAGAGAAAAACCTGGAGAAGCTAAACTCAAGTTCTCTCCAGCTGGTAAATGCGCTTAGCGATGCAAAGAGTGGTTCTGAAGAGCTAAATGCAGGAGCCGGTAAGGTGAATGAGGGCACACATGAACTGTTAATGGGCTTAAAAGGCAAACAGCGGGATGTAGCAGCTCTTGCCGATGGAGCACAAAAAGCAAGTGATGGAGCAGCATCGCTTACGGAAGGCTTAGACAGATTAAAAGAAGGGGATTACAGGCTGCTTGCAGGTGGAAAGGAAGCTCAGCAGGGAACTGCTAGATTAGGTGATGGCCTGGCACAATCGATCGAAGCGATCGAGCAAGCAAAATCAGGTATGCCTTTATCTCCTGGAGGCGAAATCGCAGGCGGGTTAGATCAATTTTCCCAAAAAGCGACAGAGGTTTCCGGAGGAGCTGCAGAGCTTAACCAGGGGGTAACCGAATTCATTGCCGAAATCCAAAACAGCGACCAATTTACGCCCGAGCAAAAATCGCTTCTGATTGCAAAGTTAAAGGAGTTGCAATCAGGAAGTGGCCAGCTTAAAGAAGGCACCGGACGGTTGTCTGCAGGAGCAGCAGAAATCCAGACGGAAATTGCGGCAGCTGCACAAAATACGGAAGAACAAATTGAGCAGAATCTCTCTAAACTAGAAGAAGGCCAAAAACAATTATTAGCGGGTGCTAACCAGCTTGAGGAAGGCCAAAATAAGCTTGTAAACGGCATGACAGAATTCAACCAAAAGCTGAATGAAGCGGGTGACGGAGCGAAAGACCTTGCAGTTGGGAATGAGAAACTGGCTCAGGGAACTGCCGATTTCTCTACAGGATGGGGAAATCTGATCGGCAATGTTGAATCTCTGGCAAACGGAACAGAAGAGCTTTCTTCCGGAACACAATCGCTTGCCGGAGGATTGGGCAACATTCAATCCGGATCTAAAAAGCTTTCTGATGGTACAGGGAAACTATCGGAAGGTTCCAAGAAATTGGTTGATGGAGCATCCGAATTAACGGAAGGATCCAGAGAACTCTCTCAGGAACTGAAAGATGCGTCTAAGGAAACCGGAGAGGTACACGGCGATAACTCAAACTATAACATGTTTGCCGATCCAGTAAATGTAGATTCTGAATATCTTGGTGAAGCAAATAACTATGGGACAGGTATGGCGCCATACTTCTTATCGCTCGGCCTATTTGTTGGAGCATTATTGCTGTCTGTCGTCTTTCCATTCAGGGAACCTGCAACAAGCAAGCCTAAATCGGCGTTAAGCTGGTTTACCAGTAAGTTTGCAATCCTAAGTTTTGTAGGCATCCTCCAGGCAGTTATTGCTGATGTTATATTGATAAACTGGGTCGGCGTTAACGTGCAGAGCATACCATATTTTATTATGTTCAGTATTTTAACGAGCTTTACCTTTATGGCGATCGTCCAGTTTTTAGTAACATCGCTCGGCGATCCAGGACGATTTATCGCTATACTACTATTAATACTTCAGCTTACTTCAAGTGCAGGGACTTATCCACTCGAAACACTGCCTCAAGTGCTTCAGGATATTCATTCCTGGCTGCCGATGACTTACTCACTTTCAGGGTTTAGAGCTGTGATATCAAGCGGCGATTATTCCTTTATGTGGGAAAGTGCAGCCCATCTTGCAGTATTTATGGCAGCAGGAATCGCTTGCACAGTAGGATTCTTTATTATTGAATATAGAAGACGAAAATGGCATATACAAGAAGAAACGAAAACAGCTTAATAAGTAGATAAATCTGAAAAAAGCAGGAGATGGCAGTCGGCATCACCTGCTTTTTTTCTATCTGGAAAATTAACTGGTTTTTAGGGATAACAACCGGTGATCTGCTAGTCAATTGCCATTTTAAATATTCCAGTCCTATTTAAGGTAGTGGGTTGCAAGAGGTACGATAATCCTTGTACTCGGTAAGAGGGAATGGAAAACAATCCGTAAAGCACAACATTCTTTGAAAGCAATAGTAAAAAAGGTTTACAATGAAAGCACCGGGGTAGTAAATGGAATAGTTTCCTTTTTTGACAATAGGAAATACTATTGCTTAATACGTTGCGTGGAATGTCCGGTAATTCCGGTTTTTCGAGAAAGGAAAGGACTACATATGATCACATTCGAAAATGTCAGTAAGCAATACCCTGATGGTACCAGGGCTTTGAAAAATATTACCCTTACCGTTGAAGAAGGGGAGCTCCTTACATTAATCGGGCCAAGCGGTTGCGGCAAAACAACGACAATGAAGATGGTCAACCGTTTGATCGAACCGACTGAAGGAAAAATTTATGTGGATGGCAATGACATTTCTTCCATCGATCCGGTTGAACTGAGAAGGAATATAGGATATGTTATCCAGCAGATTGGCCTTCTTCCCCATATGACGATTGCAGAAAATGTGGCATTGATCCCAAATTTAAAAAAATGGCCGAAAGATAAGACGCAGAAACGAGTGGATGAATTACTCGATCTCGTAGGACTCGATCCTTCAGTTTTTCGTGACCGATATCCCCTTGAATTGAGCGGCGGACAGCAACAGCGAGTCGGCGTTATTCGGGCCCTTGCCGCTGAGCCTCCTGTTGTTTTGATGGACGAGCCCTTCAGTGCGCTGGATCCAATAAGCAGGGAACAGCTTCAGGATGAACTTGTTAAGTTGCAAAAGGAAATTAAGAAAACGATCGTGTTTGTCACGCATGACATGGATGAAGCGATTAAAATTGCAGACCGAATCGCAGTGATGAAGGATGGGGAGATCGTACAGCTTTCCGATCCTGAAACATTGCTAAGGGAACCCAAGAATGCTTTCGTGCAAAACTTTATTGGTGAAGAGCGACTTGAGAGTGGAAAAGGGCCAAAAGCAT
Organism: Exobacillus caeni; assembly: GCF_005747095.1. Lineage (GTDB taxonomy): Bacteria > Bacillota > Bacilli > Bacillales > Guptibacillaceae > Exobacillus > Exobacillus caeni. The sequence goes on from NZ_SWLG01000004.1 coordinate 90,291, forward strand.
CTCAGTTAATGTTCGTAAAAACTGCAGTGGTCACAGAAACAAAAGGACTTGCAGAGGCAATGAAAACGTTGAAGGACCATCTTGCAGATACCCTGCTGGTCATAGATGAGTCAGGGAATTATAAAGGGGTCGCCTTTTTAGAGGACATTCATAACTCTTACAATGAGAAAAATATGAAGGTAAAAGACGTTCTCAAATCTGATACTCCAGTTGTACAGCCTTCTGCGCCATATTCGTTTGTTGCGGAAATTTTTGCGAAAACCAATGTTCCTTCCATCCCGGTTGTGGAGAAAAACAAGTTAGTCGGCTTGATAACGAAAGCGAGCATGATGAGAGGGCTGGCCGGGTTAAAGCAAGTAGAGATGGGGAAGGAGGAGGAACTAAATGGAGAATGAAAATCCTTTTGTCGTTTTCATCGATACCGTTACAAGCCGCTGGGATGATATATTAGTAGGGCTTCAAGAGCATCTGTTTTTATCTTTTATCGCGATCGTGGTAGCAATACTTATCTCCGTTCCTCTCGGGGTTTTTATCTCCCGAAGAAGAAAGCTGGCAGAGCCATTTATCGCCGTAACAGCGATTTTTCAAACTATACCAAGCCTGGCCCTGTTCGGTTTCTTAATCCCTCTGTTTGGAATAGGCGGCACAACGGCAATAATAGCCTTAACGGTATATGCGCTGCTGCCGATTCTGCGGAATACATATACAGGAATCACAGAGGTTAACCAGTCTGTGATCGAAGCAGGCAGGGGAATGGGGATGACGAATGGACAGATACTTAAAAAAATTGAAATTCCCCTTTCGCTGCCTGTCATTATGGCCGGAATCAGAACAGCGACGGTTCTTACAATAGGCGTTGCTACGCTTGCAACCTTTGTAGGAGCTGGAGGCCTGGGAGATATCATATACAGGGGACTTAGCACCTGGAATAACCAGCTTGTTCTAGCAGGTGCCATTCCTGCAGCGCTGCTTGCTATACTTTTTGATTTAATATTAAAGTTCGTAGAAAAAATGGTTACACCAAAAGGATTAAGAAAATAGGCGAAGGGAGAAAAAAAGTTGAAAAAACTTATCGTATTACTTTTAACACTTATTCTTGCATTATCTGCTTGTGGAACAAACGAAGAGGGAGGCGGAGAAGACGGAGCTGCCGAGCCGATCGTCATTTCAGGAAAGAAATGGACGGAGCAATACATCCTTCCACATATTTTAGCAGAATATATTAAAGCAAAAACAGATTACGAGGTTGAAATCAAAGAGGGGCTGGGAGAGGTGTCAGTATTGACACCAGCCATTCAAAAAGGCGACATCGATATGTATGTCGAATATACCGGGACAGGACTTGAAGCGGTTTTAAAGGAAAAAGCGAAAGAAGATGCGTCAGCTGATGATATCTATAATCAGGTAAAAAAAGGCTACAAAGAAGAATATGACATTGTCTGGTTAGAGCCTCTTGGATTTGAAAATGGGTATACACTTGCATATAACCAGGAAGAAAATAAAGACATAAATGCCAAAACATTTTCAGACCTTATTCCGGTTTCAGATCAGCTTGTGTTCGGAGCTCCCCATCAGTTTTATGAAAGGGAAGATGGATATGATGCGTTGGTAGATGCATATGGATTTAATTTTAAAGACACAAAGAGCATCGACCCGAACATTATGTACAAAGCCGTGAAAGACGGTGAAGTAGGTGTTATTCCGGCTTTTACGACAGATGGAAGAATTGCACGGTTTGATCTCGCTACAACGAAAGACGACAAAAGCTTTTTCCCACCGTATTATGCAGCGCCTATCGTTCGCCAGGAAGTGCTGGATTCACATCCGGAGCTTGAAGGCGTAGTGAACGAATTGGCAGGAAACATTAGCGAAGAAGAAATGTCTGAAATGAATGCAAAGGTCGATATGGATAAAGAAGAGCCGCAGGAAGTGGCGAAGAACTTTTTGAAGGAAAAAGGATTGATTAAGTAATAAAAAAGAGGCTGACGCTTATGAGTCAGCCTCTTTTACTAATTACAGAACTTTTCCAAGGAAGGCTTTTGTTCGTTCGTTCTCTGGATTGCCAAACAATTGCTCAGGTTCTTTTTCCTCAACAATAAATCCGCCATCCATGAAGATAACCCTGTCGCCAACTTCTCTGGCAAAGCCCATCTCATGGGTAACAACGACCATCGTCATACCTTCTTTTGCAAGCTGCTTCATTACTTCGAGCACCTCGCCGATCATTTCAGGGTCAAGGGCGGAAGTAGGCTCATCAAAGAGCATTACTTTGGGTTCCATCGCAAGTGCACGTGCAATAGCAACACGTTGCTTTTGTCCGCCGGAAAGCTCGCCAGGATAACTGTCTGCTTTTTCTTTTAAACCTACCTTATCCAGCAGTTCAAGTGCTTTTTCCCTTGCCGCCTGTTTATTTACGCTTTTTACTTTCATTGGAGCAAGCGTTATATTTTCAAGAACGGACTTATGAGGGAAAAGGTTAAAGTGCTGGAATACCATCCCAACTTCCTGGCGTATCTTGTTTATGTTTATTTTAGGGTCCGTAATATCGTGCCCATTTACGATTACATGGCCGTCCGTGATTTCTTCAAGCTTATTGAGGCAGCGAAGAAATGTGCTTTTTCCAGATCCGGAAGGGCCGATTACACAAACAACTTCTTGTTCGTTTACTTCCGTGCTGATGTCTTTTAATACTTCTAAATCTCCGAAAGATTTTTTTAGGTTTTTTACTTCGATTATACTCATCGTAGTTCATATCTCCTCTCAACATAGTTGCCTAACTGGGTAAGGAGGTAAATTAGGATGAAATACATTATACCAACTACAGTCCATATTTTAAAAGCTTCATAGGTTGCAGAAACCACGATCTGTCCGCGCTGGGTAAGTTCTGCAATTCCGATTACAGATAGAAGTGAAGTATCTTTTAAACTGATGATTGCCTGATTTACAAAGGTTGGCAGCATCCGGCGAAGAGCCTGTGGCAAAATAATATATCGCATCGTTTGGGCGCTGCTCAATCCAAGTGTTCTTGCTGCTTCCGTCTGCCCTTTATCGATCGATTGGATACCCGCTCGAATTATTTCAGCTATATACGCTCCGGCATTGATGCTTATTCCAAGGATACCTGCGTTGATGGGACTTAAGCTTATCCAGCTCAAAGAGTTCAAACCAAAATAAATGAAAAATAACTGTACGAGAAAAGGCGTCCCTCGAACAATATTGATAAACCAGATTGCGAGCCATTTTAAAGGGGCGATTGGAGAAAGCCTAAATAAAGCTGTTATTAAGCCGATGATAAAACCAAAAAATAAACCGAGCACAGTTATATAGGCTGTTAGTTTTAGTCCTTCCCATAAGAGAGGAAGGGAATCCATAATGAGATCCATGGAAGTGCTCCTTTCTTTAGTAAAGGTGTTGGTAAGAAAAGAAGCGCGCATATAGCGCGCAATTAATAGTTATTATTCTCCTTCTAGATAGGTGTTAATAATTTCGTCGTATTTTCCGTTGTCTCTTAAATTTTGCAATCCTTCATTGATCATTTTTAACAGTTCCTGGTTTTCCCCTTTCTTTACAGCGATACCATACTGGTCACCATTTAGGCGATCACCTACTGTTTTTAAACCTAGATCCTTTGACTTAATGGCATAAGCGATAACAGGATAGTCTTCGATCAAAACATCAGCATTTCCATTCGAGACTTCCTGGAACATAGAAGGACTATCGTTGAATTGGCGAATTTCCTTTATTCCAACTTCATCTTTTAGTTCTTGTGCCTTATCAGCACCGGTTGTCCCATTTTTTACCGCTACAACTTTTCCTTTTAAGTCTTCTGGTTTCGTAATATCATTGTTGTCTTTTGATACTACAAGAGTTAAACCAGCATCAAAATAAGGGTCTGAGAAGTCAACTTTCTTTTTACGGTCATCAGTGATACTCATCCCTGCTATAGCAACATCTAGCTGGTCTGCCTGGATGGCCGGGATAATGCCGCCAAAATCCATCGGCTTTAGTTCGATGTTGAAGCCTTGATCTTCTGCGATCGCATTGATCAAGTCGATGTCGATCCCTTTATAATCGCCGCCCTCTTGGAATTCGAACGGAGGGTACGTTGTATCTACACCAACTTTATATGTATCGCCTCCGTTATCACCGCCGCCTTCGCTGTCCCCGCCGTTATTGCCGCCAGCGCTATTGTTATTAGATCCGCAAGCAGCCAGTACAAGAACTAGAGCCATCACTAAACTGAATAATTTAATGTTTTTCAAAGAATCACTCCTTAGTTTTTAAGTTATCAATTAATTAAAATATTACAAATGTTTCATAACCCTGTCAAAGGATATGATTTCCACATAGTAATAAAGTCACTTATAAATTTCCCTGTTTTGGAAATTTAAAACATAGAATTTCGATTCTCGTTAATGCCCGCTCTAAAGACTTATAGCACTTTTGTGAAAACGGTTGCACAAGTAAGGCAAAATAGGATATGCTCTAATTAAGAATCTTATAATCATTTAATGAAATAAATAGGGAGGCCTTCAAATGAGTAAGCAATGGTGGAAGGAAAGTGTTGTTTATCAAGTTTACCCGCGAAGCTTTAACGACTCCAATGGTGATGGGATTGGAGATATAAAAGGTATTACTGAAAAGCTTGATTATTTACAGGAACTCGGAATAGATGTAGTCTGGCTTTCACCTGTTTATCAATCGCCAAATGATGATAATGGCTATGATATCAGTGACTATAGAGACATCATGAGTGAGTTTGGCACAATGGAAGAGTGGGAAGAAATGCTGGACGGCATGCATGTGCGCGGAATTAAATTGTTGATGGATCTTGTAGTAAACCATTCTTCAGATGAACATACATGGTTTTTAGAATCCCGTAAGTCAAAGGACAATGAATATCGGGACTATTACATCTGGCGACCCGGGAAAGATGGTAAAGCGCCGAATAACTGGGCTTCCTTTTTCAGTGGTTCTGCATGGCAGAACGATGAAGAAACAGGAGAGTATTATCTGCATTTATTCAGCAAAAAGCAGCCTGACTTAAACTGGGAGAATCCTAAAGTGAGAAGCGAAATCCATGATGTGGTACGCTTTTGGATCGACAAAGGAGTGGATGGGTTCCGGCTGGACGCCATCGATGTTATCTCTAAAACAGAAGGATTGCCGGATGCAAAAGTAGTAAATGATGATCAGTACCAGTGGGGAGGAGAATATTTCTTCAACGGTCCGCGCATGATGGAATTTTTGAAAGAACTGGATGATGAAGTATTTTCCAAACATGATCTGATGACGGTTGCTGAGACATCAAGTGCTGACATTGACCGCGGTATTGCATTAACAAATGAACAGGATGGCGTTGTTAACATGCTGTTCCATTTTGAACACATGGATCTTACCAGTGGCCCTGGAGGCAAGTGGGACCAAAAGGACTGGGAGCTCGCTGACCTGAAAAGAGTCATGACGAAATGGCAAAATGACCTTGAAGGAAAAGGATGGAATAGCCTGTATATGGAAAACCACGATCAGCCCCGCTCTGTTTCGGTATTCGGAAACGATAAAGAATACCGTGTAAAATCGGCAAAAATGCTCGCGACCTGGCTTCATATGATGCAGGGAACGCCTTACATTTACCAGGGACAGGAACTGGGGATGACGAACGTACGCTTCGGTTCCATTGAGGATTACCGTGACGTTGAGATCCATAACATGTATAAAGAACAGGTGCTGGAAAAGGAAGTAGATCCTGTAACCGTAATGGAGAAGATCTATAAAAAAGGCAGGGATAATGCCAGGACTCCAATGCAGTGGGATGCGAGCGAAAATGCTGGATTCACAACAGGCGATCCCTGGATTAAGGTGAATCCAAACTATAAAGAAATAAACGCTGAAGAAGCTTTAAAGGATCCGGCTTCTATTTTCTATCACTACAAAAAACTGATTGAACTGCGTAAAAAGCATGATGTCATCGTATATGGCTCTTATAAACTAATCCTGGAGGACCATAGCGAAATTTATGCTTATACAAGAACGCTTAATGATGAAACACTTCTTGTAATCAGCAATTTTTCAGACAAGACACCTCTTTTTGAACTTCCTGAAGATATTGGGTTTTCTTCAAAGGAACTTTTGATCAGCAATTATGAAGTAGGAGAAGAAGATATTAAGGGATTCAAACTTAAGCCATATGAGTCTAGAGTGTACAGATTAACATAAATATGCGGGGCACCTATAAGCGGGTGTCCTTTTGGTTGCTGTTAGGTTTGCTTAATTTTATTAAATAAAAAAGATTCGTGACCTTCTGCTCCGGGAAGTTTTGTGATAAGTGGAAAGAATAGTAGAATAAGGAACATGACAAAAATGTTTAGATCAGGAGGTATTTCATGGAAGTCACAGTACTAGGCCCCTGGGGCGGATTTCCGGCAGCTTCTGAAGCAAGTGCCGGCTATTTAATACAGGATAAAGGTTTTAATCTTTTAGTCGATTGCGGAAGCGGGGTGCTTTCGCAGCTCCAAAAATATATTGCTGTTAAAGACCTGCATGCGGTGATAATATCTCACTACCATCCAGACCATGTGGCAGATATCGGTGTATTGTATCATGGAAGGTTAATTGAATCCCAAGTTGGGGAAAAGCTCCCGCCTTTACCGATTTACGGCCACCCATATGACCAAAAAGGATTTGGAGAGCTTTCCCATCGTTCTTATACTGAAGGAAAAGCGTATGACCCTAACAAAGAATTGCATGTTGGCCCGTTTACGATTACTTTTCAAGAAACGAAGCATCCGGTGAAGTGCTATGCGATGAGAATTACGAATGGTGAAAAAACGGTAGTCTACACTGCAGATTCTGCTTACCTGGAGGCTTTTAACAGACTTGCTGATAATGCGGACTTGTTTATTTGCGAATGCAACCTGTACAGTGACATGGACGGCTCCAAAATGGGCCATATGAACAGTACGGATGCAGCGAAAATCGCAAGAGATGCAGGGGTGCGTACATTGATGCTGACTCATCTGCCTCACTTCGGTGACCTTGAAGATCTAGTGAATGATGCAAAGCAAACATATGATGGAAACGTGATGCTCGCTGAATCCGGGTATAAGTGGGAATGACCTCTTGAGGTAAAAAAAGAGGAGGGCACGGGTTAAACTTTGCCCTCCTTTACCATTAGATTACATCCTCTTCATTTCTTCTGCCCGCTTGATAGGGTAAACAAGTTCCCAACCTGTTTCCTTTAGGGCTTCTTCATAAAAATAATTATGCTCCACGCCAACTATGCAAAGGATTCTTTTTCCATGATTGTTCGTCATCACTTCTTTTATCCTGTCGGTCATTATTTGGTTCCTTCTTGTCGTTGACGGAACGCTGCCACTCTTTCTTTAGCCGTGTACCAAGAATCCCAACCATCCCCATAGTTCCAACTTCCTTTTAATAATTGATTCGATTGAAATGATGAAAATCCTGTTATCAGAGGATAGGGGGAGGTAATTCAGCGTTTCGGAGCATTTAATTAAGGCTAACAGGAAATAGGCGAACATCAGGAACGTACATCAAACCTATAAAAAAAGAGTGCCGTTATCGACACTCCGTAATATTAATCCATCGGAAGATCTGTATCTAATTTTCCATTCATATCAATCATATAGCCAATTTCACGGCCAAGAAGACGGGCGATGTCTTTGGATTTTTTTTCGCCTTCGCTTTTGATTTGTTCGATGGTCAGGTTTCCCTTCAACTGGGACGCTCCTACGATTACACTTATATCGCCTTTTTCGAAAAATACGATTTTCACACTTTTCCCCTCCTACATGAATTTCCATTACAATATTCGCAACACGACTTAAACATTAGGGGGAGAAAGGGCGATTTGAAAAAATTGTAATTTAAATGAAGCGGTGATCTTTTTTGCTTATTGGCTTTTGTTTTTTTAGAATAAGAATAGGCAGCTAACAAGGAAGGATGAAACTTGATGCTATATGTTGATAATGAAAACGTGATGGATGCAGGCCTGAACCTTGCAATCGAGGAATATATCTTAAAAGAATTTGATCCGGAAGAAACATATCTTTTGTTCTACTCAATGGATCCAACAGTAATTGTCGGGAAGAACCAGAACACGATAGAACAAATTAACACCGATTATATCGAAGAGAACGATGTTGCTGTTATACGCAGGCTTTCAGGCGGAGGTGCGGTATACAACGATCCGGGAAACTTAAGCTTTAGCTTTATTACAAAGGATGACGGCAACAGCTTCAATAACTATAAAAAGTTTACGGACCCGGTTATAAAGGCGTTAAAAAAACTCGGTGTAGAAGCTGAGCTAAGCGGGAGAAACGATATCCTGGTCGGCGGAAAAAAGATATCGGGAAATGCCCAGTTCTTTACAAGGGGGCGGATGTACAGCCACGGCACCCTTATGTTCGATGTGAACCTTGAAAACGTCGTGAAAGCATTGAAAGTAAACAAGGAGAAAATTGAGTCAAAAGGAATTAAATCGATTCGAAGCAGGGTAACAAATATTAGCGAACATATGGATGAAAAGATTAGCCGTGAGGAATTTAAAGAAACGCTGCTTCGTTACATATTCGAAGGATCGGATGAAATTCCTACTTACAAGCTTTCGGATGGTGACTGGAAAAAGGTTAAAGAGATTGCGGAAAAACGTTATAAAAACTGGGATTGGAACTTTGGTAAGTCACCTAAGTTTAATGTCCAGCATTCAAAACGCTTTCCGATCGGATCGATCGATATTCGTTTAGAGGTTAAAAAAGGAAGGATCGAAGCCTGTACAATCTTTGGCGATTTCTTTGGGGTCGGAGATGTAAAGGAAATTGAAGAGCGGCTGCTGGGTGTACGGTATGAACGTTCTTCTATTGAAGAAGCGTTAAAGGATATCGATGTATCACATTATTTTGGGAACGTTTCAAAGCAGGAATTTATCCAGCTGGTCTATTAGAAGAGGATAATATACAATTCAGTGTTGCTATTGAAAGGAGCGCAAAGTGAACATTCATTTTTCAAAGTTAACCGAGCCTAACCCCGGCGTTGTGGACGTTTTTAACCGATGGGAGAACGATCCTGACTTAATCCCGTTAACTCGTCCCAATCAAAACAGGGCAGAATTGGAACGACAGGAAATCATAACAGCGGAACGGCTGAAACAACGTCTTGAAAATAACCATATCTACCTGATTTTTCTGGAAAACAGGCTGGTCGGCGAAATGAACTACATGATTGATCCGCAACATCTTTTTAAGAAGGAGCAAGGAACCGCCTGGCTGGGGATAACGATTGGTGAGCATGAAGGACGGGGCAGGGGGATAGGTCACATTGCCATACATTATTTAGAAGAACAGATGATGCAGCAAGGCCTTAATCGTGTTGAACTCGGTGTGTTTGAATTTAATTTGCAGGCACAAAAGCTATATCAAAAATTGGGCTACCAGGAAATCGGAAGGATCGAAAGGTTTACTTTCTGGAAAGATAAAATGTGGTCAGATATTCGCATGGAGAAATACTTGAAAGGTAAAGTGTAATCTGGAAAAAAATAGTGCAAATATAAAAGAGCAAACTCTCATGAAAAGGAGCTTGCTCTTATTCAGGTTAGTTTTTAATTAAATTAAAGCGCGCATTCCTCCACTTCAAAGCCTAAGTCTTCAATCATCTGATGGTCACTTGTATATTCCGCTCCGTCGGTTGTTAAATAATCGCCAACAAAGATAGAATTTGCTGCATATAACCCCATCACCTGCAGGGAACGCAAATTGTATTCCCGCCCTCCTGACATGCGGATTTCCTTGGATGGATTAATAAAACGGAACAATGCCAGTACTTTTAGGCAATAACGAGGGTCGAGTTCATCCATCTTCGCCATTTTAGTTCCTTCAACAGGATGTAAAAAGTTAACTGGAATGGAATCTGCATCAATCTCTCGTAACTCCATCGCCATGTCATATACGTCTTCAAACGACTCGCCCATCCCGACTATGCATCCAGAACAAGGAGAGATTCCTGCTTTTTTAACATTTTTAACGGTTTCAACCCGATGGTCATAAGTATGGGTTGTTGTAACCCTGTCATGGTGGCCTTTACTTGTATTTATATTATGGTTATAGCGGTCAACTCCCGCCTCCTGCAGCTTTTTTGTTTTTTCCTCTGACATGATACCGAGACAGGCGCAAATTTTAAGAGGCATTTCTTGCTTGATTTCTTTTACGGCCTCCACAACTTGATCTACCTCGCGATCTGTTGCCCCGCGTCCGCTAGTAACAATACAGTATGTACCGGCTTTCCTTGCCATCGCTTCTCTTGCTCCCGCAACAAGCGTATCTTTTTCTAGAAGCGTATATTTTTTTACGTTCGTTTTTGCAAAAGCTGACTGTGCACAATAGCCGCAATCTTCCGGGCATAGTCCGCTTTTGGCATTAATGATCATATTGAGTTTCACTTTGTTTCCGTAATAGTGTTTCCTGACCCGATATGCAGCATAAAGTAAGGGCAGGATTTCGTCATCAGGACAAGTCAATACGCTAATAGCCTGTTCTTTGGTAAGGGGAATGTCCTTTAGAGCCAGGTCGGCCAAATTATCCCAACCTACTTTAACAGGGGCTTTTAAATTTGCTTTCATTTGTTCCCTCCATAAAAGTTAACTTTTTCTACGTTTTGGTTTACAATAAAATTATCACCGCCAGAAAATACTGTCAATATATTAGTAAACCTATTTGCTTATTGGGTTGACATAAACGAGAAAAATTTTTACTATTAAACTAATAATCAACTAGGAGAGATGCAATTATGTCGAAAAGAAAAAAATTAAGTGCACTTGATATTACATATGCCGCCATGTTTGCTGCTTTAATGGCTGTCGGTGCAAATATTGCCCAGTTTTTGCCGATGGTCGGAGGAGTGCCGATCACATTGCAAACCTTTTTCTCCATCCTTGCCGGAGCTTTACTTGGGAGCAGGCTTGGAGCCATCTCAATGACTGTTTATATGGCGGTCGGTCTGGCTGGAGCACCGGTATTTGCTAAATTTTCTGGAGGAATTGGAACACTAGTAAGCCCTACATTTGGATTTATCTTATCTTATATTCTCGTTTCGTACGTAATCGGAAAGATGATTGAAGCGAAGAAGAACCCTGGAGTTCAAACGTTTTTATTCGCCTGTTTCGTAGGATTATTTTTAAACTATTTCCTTGGAACCAATTACATGTTTTATGCCTATAAACTTCTAGGTATAGCGCCTGAAGGGTTTTCATATGGAATGGCATGGGGCTGGATGATGGTTCCACTGCCAAAAGATATCGTGTTAACAATTGTTGCTGCTGTCCTTTCCCCAAGAATCTACCGTGCCGTTAATAAAACCAGCAGAGGGCATGGCAGAAGAAGCGTCGCGTAAGCAATATGACAGAGAACGCAGACCGCCAATTTGAACGGCGGTCTTTTTTTAATAGAAAAAAGAAAGTATTTAGAGGGAGAAGGAAGAGTTTATAGAACTTTTAGAGGGTTTTTAACCTGGAAAAGTTACTGCATCTCTTGTACTTCTGTTTTATATTCAATATAATGTATTTAGAAAATTTAAAAGTGAATGATTATTCATTCATTAAATTTATCTTCATCTTTCCACAAGGAGGAGAGCTTATGAACTTAACGAGTCGGATAGAGCAGACGGCAATGAAAAATGGGAAGAAAGATGCGTATTTTTTCCAGGGTGAAACCGTTACATATAGCCAGTTGAGCAGGTATATAAGTCGGTTTGCAAACAATCTGCAGGAAGCAGGGATTCAGAAAGGCGATCATATTGCTTTAATACTGGGAAACTGTCCCGAGTTCTTAATAAGTTATTACGGCGCATTGAAAATGGGAGCGGTTGTAATTCCGATCAATCCTATTTATACACCAGATGAGATTGCTTACCTTTTACACAATGGAGATGTAAAAGCAGTGGTAACACTTGATAAAGCACTTCCGCTGGTGGAGAAACTTTCAGAACAGCTTCCAAATGTAAAGCAGGTTATTTATACAGGAAGCAAAGCGGAAGATGAAACAAGCGGACGAGTATTTTTGAAACCGTTTGCAGAAATGGTAGATGAAAATTCTAAGGAATATGTTGCAGCAGAGGAAACGGCTGATGACGATCTTGCAGTTATTTTATATACTTCCGGTACGACAGGTAAGCCGAAGGGTGCAATGCTTACCCACAAAAATTTGTACAGCAATGCTTCTGATACCGCTGACTATTTAAAAATCGATTCTAACGACCGGGTGATCACTGTCCTTCCAATGTTCCATGTATTCTGTATGACTGTTGCGATGAATGCTCCTTTGATGGCAGGAGGGACATTGCTGATTATGCCTAAGTTCAGTCCAGCAGAAGTTTTTAAGGTTGCATCTGAACAAAAAGCCACGATATTCGCGGGTGTTCCGACGATGTATAACTTCCTATATCAGTTCCCAGAAGGAAATAAAGAAGATTTCAGCGATATCCGTCTTTGTATTTCAGGCGGTGCATCGCTTCCTGTTTCGTTATTGCATCGTTTTGAGGAAAAGTTCGATGTGAGAGTCTCAGAAGGGTATGGGCTTTCAGAAGCCGCTCCGGTCACGTGTTTTAATCCACTCGATCGCCCGCGAAAGGCAGGTTCGATAGGAAAGAGTATTACGAATGTAGAAAATAAGGTAGTGAATGAACTGGGAGAAGAACTTCCTCCTAATGAAGTTGGGGAACTTGTTGTTAGAGGCCCTAACGTTATGAAAGGATATTACAAGATGCCGGAAGACACAGCCGTGACGATTAAGGACGGCTGGTTGTACACAGGAGATCTTGCGAAAATGGATGAGGATGGCTACTTTTACATTGTAGACCGTAAGAAAGATATGATTCTTGTAGGCGGGTATAACGTTTATCCAAGAGAGGTCGAAGAAGTGTTGTATAACCATCCGAATGTGGTTGAAGCAGCTGTCATTGGAGTTCCAGACCCGAATTTCGGGGAAGCGGTAAAGAGTGCAGTAGTTTCGAATGACCCTTCCCTGACCGCAGAGGAGTTAACTTCTTATTGCCGGAAACACCTTGCCAAATACAAATGCCCTACTGAAATCGAATTCTTAAAAGAATTGCCAAAGAACACGACGGGTAAAATCCTGCGTAAAGCACTTAAAGAGCAAATCACAAATCATTAACGAAATTGCCCCTATCTAATAAGGTGGGGGCTTTTTTCTTTCTGCAAACCCAAAATATTTTCAGAAAATATAAAATACATTTGAAAATAGTATTACATTATTCTATAATAACGTTAAATAAACGTAATATATATTAGGTGGTGATATTGTGAGGGCGGATGTATTATTTGAAGACATGACCGAAGAAGAAAAGTATGAGCATTTCATGGATCGAATCGATGCCGGAGAAAAAATTGAGGCCGATGACTGGATGCCTGAGGATTACAGAGAATCGTTGATTCGCTTGATTGCAATGCATGGAATTAGTGAGATCATGGGGGCTCTTCCAGAAAAAGAGTGGGTTCCAAAAGCGCCGACATTGCACCGAAAGCTTGCGATCATGGCGAAAGTTCAGGATGAAATGGGACACGGGCAGCTTTTGCTTAGAGTAGCGGAAGATTTAATGGCTCCGCTGGGAAAGAACCGTGAAAATATTATGCAAGACTTATTTTCTGGAAGACTAAAGTTCCACAATGTGTTTCATATGAAAGCCCCTACATGGGGAGACGCAGGTATTATCGCATGGCTTGTCGACGGGGCTGCGATCATCTCGCAAACGATGATGCTAACGACTTCTTATGGACCGTATGGAAGGGCGTTAAAACGAATTTGTGCTGAAGAGGTGTTCCATGCCCAGCATGGTGAAAGTATTATCCTTGCGATGGCTGAAGGGAACGAAGAGCAGAGGCAGATGCTGCAGGACTCTTTAAATCGCTGGTGGACTGCATTACTGATGTTTTTCGGACCAAAATCAAAGGAAAACACAGGTTCTTCTCACCAGGATAAAAATATCCGTTATAAGCTTAGGACAAAAACGAACGAAGAGCTTCGACAGGAATTCCTTACAAAATATGTGCCGCGAATCTGGGCGCTGGGATTAACGATTCCGGATGAAACACTGCACTTTGACGAAGAAGAGAAGCTCTGGAAATACAGGGATCCCGATTGGAACGAATTTAAGCAGATCGTTACCGGTAACGGGCCGCAATCAAAGGAAAGATTAGAGCTTAGAAGAGATTCTTATGAAAATACAAGATGGGTTCGCGAAGCGCTGAGCAGCCAGAAAAAGGCTGCGATCTAGCGGAACAGGCATAAAGGAGGATGAACGTGAGCGATATGTCAGGAAGCGACTTTTACCAGGAATTTGAAGTGTTTAGTAAAAAGAAAGATACATCACCGATGCAATACCAGTTCAGCTTGCTAGCCCCAAATCATGAGCTTGCGCTTGTAATGGCAAAAGAAAACTTTTTCAGAAGGGAGCCTGTAGCGGATATCTGGGTCGTGAAGCGTTCTGACATACGAAAGCTGACACAAACGGAACGCGAAGGCTTGAAAAAGCTCGACAAAGATTATCGTGAGACAAAAGGCTACGGTTACCTGAAGAAAAAATGGCGGCAGTATGAGCAGGAACAATTTACAGAAGCCGACATTATGGGAGGAGGGAAATCATGAGAACCTATGAAACTGCAGAAGAAGCACTAGAGTCGCCAGAATACAATGAAGCATTGACTGAACTACTGTTTCAACTTGCTGACGATGATTTCCTTCTTGCATATAGAGGCTCCGAATGGCTTGGTCTTGCACCGCATATTGAAGAAGACGTCGCTTTCTCTTCGATCAACCAGGATATGATGGGCCACGCTACCCTTTATTATAAGAGGCTTGAAGAACTTGGCGAGGGAAAAGCGGATGATTTAAGCCACTTAAGAAGCCCGGAGAAGTTCAGGAACGCCGTATTGCTTGAACTGCCCAACGGAACCGGTAACTATCTGGAAAAGCCTAACTACGATTGGGCCTTTGCTGTAGTCAGAAATTACTTTTATACACTGGCTAAGAAGATCAAGCTCGAATCCTTGAAAACTTCTTCATATGTACCGTTGCAGCATACAGCAAGAAAGGTACTGATGGAAGTTAACTATCATTTGATGCATTGGGAAACATGGTTTAATCAACTGATCCAGAGCACAGAAGAAGCACATAAAAGAATGAAAAACGCCATCGATCAGGTCTGGGAAGAATTTATGGGCGTCCTGTCTACTGGTGACAAGGGCGATGTTATGGCCCGATCAGGAATCATCGAAGACGAGGAGACAATAAAGAAACGCTGGATAAGCAAAGTGGAAAGCGTCTTTACCCAGAGCGGATTGCATCTAAAAGAGAAACCGCAAATGAAGAGTGGAAACGGAAGAAACGGCGAGCATACGCCAACCCTTGAGAGCGCTTTAGACACATTATCTGAAGTTTATCGAAAAGCACCTGCTCAAGGGTGGTAAGAAAACAATTATATAAGGAAGGAGGAAAAGAAATGATCACCAGTGACCGATTAAAAGAAACCGTTTACAGGGAGTTGAAAAAAGTCGAAGATCCTGAAATCACCTCTGTCAGCATCCTTGACCTCGGAATGGTCGATGACGTTATCGTCCAGGAAAAAGAAGCGGTAATCCAAGTACTTCCGACGTTCTCCGGCTGTCCTGCACTCGATTTGATCAAAAAGAGAATTGAAGAAGCAGCACTAAAGGTAGGAGGGGTTGAAACGGTTAACGTGCAGTTTGTGTATGATCCGCCATGGACGACAGACCGCATCACCGAGGAAGGACGGGAACAGCTCAAGCAATTTGGGATCGCACCTCCTCCTTCCGACCATATTGATGGTGAGCCATGGCATGTGGACTGCCCATACTGTGGCTCCACATACACAACAATGGAAAACATCTTCGGTCCAACAGCATGCCGAAGCATCCTGTACTGCAAATCCTGCAAAAACCCATTCGAAGCAATGAAACCAGTCGCAAACCTATAAAACTACTGGTTTCACCAGAAGGTTTTCAGAGGAAGGTTTTATAAGACCACAGAGCCCAGCATCTTTGCTCCCCTAAAAAATAGATTGCCAAATCTATTTAGCAGGAGCGTAAGCGATAGACTTTTATGTGATCAAGACTGCGTCAAGCTCGCTTGTAAGAAGGCTTGAACACATAAAAGTCGCCGGGGAGCAAGATAGGTTATAGAATGCTAACTAAAACAAAAAACAAGGAGTGTTACAAATGGTAAAAATGATCGCACTGTACAAACAACCGGAAAACAAAGAACAATTCGACGAGCACTACTTCAACGTCCACGGCCCGATCACTGAAAAAATCCCGGGCCTTCAAAAAATGGAAGTTACTAAAATCGTAGGCTCTCCGATGGGAGACAGCGAATACTACCTGCTTTGTGAAATGTACTATGAAAGCCACGAAGCAATGAAAAAGGCAATGAAAACAGACGAAGCAAAAGCATCAGGAAAAGACCTCATGTCCTTCGCAGGCGACCTTGTAACACTCATGTTCGGAGAAGAAGTACATGAAGAAGCAAATGCAAAATAAAGAATTCATCAAAACGTGGGTCGAAGGAAAAGTTGGCGTCATTCAGCTTGATCGCCCAAAAGTACTGAACGCGATAAATACAAGCATGGTTCGCGAAATCGTTGAAACAGCAGAAAGCTTTGATCGTGAGGATGATGTGATGGTCATCGTGATCCGAGGTGATGAGCGGACGTTCGCTGCCGGAGCCGATATCGATGAAATGGCGGAAGTGGACGCGGTCACGATGGAGCTTCGTAACCAGTTCACAGACTGGGATCGTCTTGCAATCGTTAAAAAGCCAATGATCGCAGCGGTAACAGGTTACGCTTTTGGCGGAGGGTTTGAGCTTGTCTTATGCTGTGATATGGTTTTTGCAAGTGAAAATGCACAGGTCGGCTTCCCGGAAGTAAAGCTCGGTGTTATGCCAGGGGCCGGTGGAACCCAGAGGTTGACAAAGCTTGTCGGAAAAACGAAGGCATTGGAATGGCTCTGGTTTGGAGATGCGAAGCCGGCGTCAGAAGCATATGATCTGGGGGTCATCAACCGGTTGTTTGCACCGGAAGTTTTATTTGAAGAAACGATGAAGGTTGCCCACAGATTGAGTGAGCAGGCTCCGATTTCGGTTCGCCTTATCAAAGAATCCGTAAACAAAGCTGTCGATTACAGCGTGTATGAAGGTATGCAGTACGAAAGGAAAAACTTTTACATGCTGTTTGCAACAGAGGATCAAAAAGAAGGTATGGCAGCATTTAAAGAAAAAAGAAAGCCTCATTTTAAAGGGAAATAGGGGGCAGGATGATGTACGAAACAATAACGTATGAAGTGAAAAATAACGTTGCATGGCTGACGTTAAATCGGCCGGAAAAGCTTAATGCTTTTACAGAACAATTAAATAAAGAGATAACAGATGCGGCAAAGCAAGCAGAACGTGACGAAAACGTACGTTGTGTCCTCATTACAGGTGCGGGAAGAGCGTTTTGCTCAGGGGAAGATCTAGCAGGGGTCAATGAGCAGATGGACCATGCCGAAGTGCTTCGTAAACGCTACAACCCGATGGTAAAGAAGCTTGCCTCGATTGAAAAACCGGTCGTAGCAGCAGTGAACGGGGTAGCAGCCGGAGCCGGAATGAGCCTGGCGCTCGCATGTGATTTCAGATTGGCGAAAGAGAATGCTAGTTTTGTTGAGGCATTCATACATGTCGGCCTTGTGCCGGACTCAGGAAATCTTTATTACTTGCCAAGGATAGTGGGCCATGCAAAGGCACTCGAGCTTGCTGTTTTAGGAGAAAAGATTAAAGCTCCACAGGCAAAAGAACTGGGGCTTGTGACAGAAGTGTACACAGAAGAGGAATGGGATGAAAAAGTGGCTGCTTTTGCAGAAAGGCTTGCATCCATGCCGACCAAGGCAATAGGCTTGATCAAGCGCTACCTTCAAAAAAGCTGGGATAGCGATCTGGATGAAGTGCTTGAAATGGAAGCAGGAGCCCAGAAGACAGCGGGACTGACAGCAGACCACCACGAAGGAATCCAGGCTTTTCTTGAAAAGAGAAGGCCTGTATTCCAGGGAAAATAATAGATTTAAACTTTGAAAGGATGATCATACATGGGTACAGCTCAAGTGAAAGAATCGACAAACCAGGAAATGAAACGTGACCGCTACAGTATGATAATTAATGGAGAGCAGGTTGAGAGCGCTTCAGGGGAAACGTTTACTACATACAACCCTGCCACAGGTGAAGCGATCGCTGAAGTTGCAAAAGGTGGAAAAGAAGACGTAGACCGAGCTGTGGAAGCAGCAAGAAATGCTTTTGATAACGGAAAATGGAAGCGCTATCCTGTAGGGAAGCGTTCCAGAGTATTGAATAAAATCGCTTCGATCATGCGTTCACGTTTCAAGGAACTCGTGGAGCTTGAGGTAATGAACAGTGGAAAGACGATTGCGGCTGCACAGGGACAGGTGATGCAGGCGATCGAAGACTTTGAATTTTATGCAGGTGCGATTGTAGGGCATAGAGGGTATGTGAACAATGTACCTGGTCCGTTTACGAACACTGAGATGAAAGAACCACTCGGCGTTTGTGCACAGATCATTCCATGGAACTACCCGATGATGATGGCCGCCTGGAAAGTAGCGCCGGCGATTGCTGCTGGCTGTTCGATCGTGTTAAAGCCTGCGAGCCTGACACCATTAACAGCGATTATTCTTACAGAAATATGCCATGAAGCAGGAGTGCCGGCTGGTGTAGTAAACGTTGTGACCGGTCCTGGTTCTACGATCGGATCCTACCTTGTTGAGCATGAAGGGGTAGATAAAGTAGCATTCACTGGTGAAACACAAACAGGTAAAGATATTATGGCGAAAGCCTCTGAAACATTAAAAAGAGTAACGCTTGAACTTGGCGGAAAATCGCCTAACCTTGTTTTCCCTGACTGCGATCTTGATGGTGCGGTTGATGGTTCATTGTTCGGTATCTTCTATAACACAGGCCAATCCTGTGAAGCGCGCTCAAGATTGTACGTGCATGAAGATATTTACGATGCATTTATGGAAAAGTTTGTTGAAAAGGCGAAAAAGCTTCAGCTTGGTGATCCGATGAGCGACCAAACTCATATGGGTGCTGTTATCAGCCAGGGGCAGCTTGATACGATAGACGGTTATGTCCAATCTGCACGTGAAGATGGGGCAAACGTTGTTACCGGCGGCGAATCAGTAAAAGTCGAAGGCTTTGAAAACGGCTACTGGTATGCACCAACGATCATTACAGATGTAACAAGTGACATGAAAGTAGTGCGTGAAGAGATCTTCGGGCCTGTTGTTGTGGTGATGAAGTTTTCTGATGAAAAAGAAGTTATCAAATTGGCTAATGACAGTGTTTATGGACTCGCAGCAGCAATCTGGACGAAGGATTATGCGCGTGCCAATAAAGTAGCAGCTCAGTTGCAGGCAGGTACGATCATGGTTAACTCTCCTTTCTCTGCATTCCCTGGAACTCCGTTTGGAGGATATAAACAATCCGGTTTTGGAAGAGAGTTAAGTATCGAAACGCTCGATCTCTATACAGAAACAAAGAGTGTATTGTCTTACATCGGAAGCAAACCGCTAAATCCGTTCGGCCTGTAAAAGTAACATTCTATCTTTATACGCGAGTACTTCACCAGCTGAAGTGCTCGCATTCTGTTATTTCCTGACTGAGCATACGCTCGGATGAAGAAACTCTTAATACGGAGGGATCCATAATGGTACATAACATGGTTGTTGTCGGCTCTGGAGTGATGGGACGCGGGATCGCCTATGTCGGTGCACTTGGCGGTATGGAAGTAAAGCTAGTCGATATTAATCGAAATGCCCTTGAAAGTGCAAGGGACGAACTTGAGAAAATCTTTCAAAAAGGGATTGAAAAAGGAAAGATTACAAACGAACAGCGGAGTGCAGCTTCTTCGAGATTGAGTTATGAAAGTAACCTTGAGGAAGCCGTGAAGGATGCGGAGCTTGTTATCGAAGCAGTACCGGAGAAGATTGAAATTAAGCAAAAAATATTTGAAACCCTTGATGAGAATGCTCCTGAGCACTGTTATTTTGCAACAAACACTTCAACGATGAGTCCGACAGAAATTGCTTCTTTTACAAAAAGGCCGGAGAAAGTTATTGCGATGCACTTCTTTAACCCTGTCCATCGTATGCCGCTGATCGAAATCATCCGGGGGATCGAAACGGCTGATGAGACGGTGGAAGTGGCAAAACTTGTTGCTGGAAAAATGGGGAAAGAAACGGTTACAGTAAACGAATTTCCCGGCTTTGTGACAAGCCGGATCAGTGCGCTTGTCGGCAATGAAGCATTTTATATGCTCCAGGAGGGCGTTGGAACAGCTGAAGAAATCGATAAAGCGATCAAGCTTGGATTGAATTATCCGATGGGACCGTTTGAACTTGGCGATCTTGTCGGATTGGATACTAGATTAAATAATCTAACCTATTTATACGAAACACTTGGAGAGAAATATCGCCCATGTCCGCTTCTTGTGAAATATGTTAAGGCTGGAAGGCTTGGACGGAAAACAGGCAAAGGTGTTTATGAGTATCCGAGGAAGCAGGAGGTGTCAAAATGAAGGAAGTAGTCATCGTCGATGCGGTAAGAACTCCGATTGGAAGATATAAAGGTGCTTTAAAGAATGTTCGACCGGATGACCTTGCAGCTGTCGTTATACGGGCATTGATGGAGCGCAACAGTGCTCTCTCAGGTCAGGATGTGGAAGAAGTGGTGATGGGTAACGCGAACGGTGCCGGAGAAGAGAACCGTAACGTCGCCCGTATGGCCGGCCTTCTTGCAGATCTTCCTGTCGAAACAGGTGGAACGACTATCAACCGTTTGTGCGGATCAGGGATGGATGCTGTCATCTATGCAGCAAGGGCAATCATGGCCGGTGAAGGTGATGTCTTTATCGCCGGCGGGACGGAAAGCATGACGCGTGCTCCGTTTGTGATGGCAAAACCTGAGCAAGAGTTTCCGCGAGGGAATATGGAAATGTTCGATACGACAATCGGCTGGCGTTTTACAAATCCGTTGATCGATGAAAAGTTTGGAACAGACAGCATGCCGCAAACGGCAGAAAATGTGGCAAAACGGTACAAAATTTCGAGGGGAGAGCAAGATGAATTCGCAGTGAACAGCCAGGAAAAGGCTGCTTCTGCGATGGAATCTGGGCGTTTAAAAGATGAAATAGTGCCGGTGACATATTACGACAGAAAAGGCAATGAGATTGTGGTCGATACGGATGAACATCCTCGTCCAGGCACGTCGATGGAAAAACTCACGAAGCTACGGCCGCTCTTTACTGATGGAACAATAACAGCGGGGAATGCTTCAGGAATAAACGATGGTGCCTCTGCTTTATTATTGATGAGTGCTGATAAAGCGAAGGAACTTGGCTTCAAGCCTCTTGCCCGTTATGTCGCTTCAGGAACAGCCGGGCTTGAACCTGCCGTAATGGGGCTCGGTCCGATCTATGCTTCCCAGAAGGCATTAAAGAGAGCGAATCTAACGACGGACGATATCGGACTGGTGGAATTAAACGAAGCATTTGCATCGCAATCCCTAGCCTGTATCAATGAACTTGGGCTAAACGAAGATATCGTAAACGTTAACGGCGGAGCAATCGCTTATGGCCATCCACTTGGAGCAAGTGGAGCAAGAATCCTGACAACCCTGATCCATGAAATGTCAAAAAGAGGCACAAAATATGGCCTCGCGACAATGTGTATCGGAGTCGGACAAGGAATTGCGACAATAATCGAGAATATGGAATAAGAGAGAATGCTGGCAAAAAGTTTTTATTAAGAGAACGAAGCAACACATCTTTACTCTATCAAAAAGAGTGAATAAATCTTTTTGATAGAGCGCAAGCGACCGGCTTATAAAGGTAGCTTTGACCTGCTCGTATGTATAATGCTACCTTCCTATAAGAGTCACCAGAAGAGAAAAAGTCTTATAACATATCAGCCAGCATAACCATTATACTCAGGAGGGAATCCCGTTATGGCAGTCATCGAATATGAAGTTAAAAACCACATAGGCTACGTCACACTCAATAGACCAGATGTCCTAAACTGCTTCAACTATGAAACATTGAAAACAATGGAAGGCATCATTGAAGAAATCCATACCGATAAAAATGTCCGTGTCGTCATCTTCACAGGTGCCGGCGACAAAGCGTTCAGTGCAGGAGCAGACCTGAAAGAAAGAAAAACATTGTCTGAACAGGAAGTGCGCCGGAATGTGAAGAAAATCAGAGAAGTTTTCTCTGCAATAGAAGCCCTTCCTCAACCAACGATCGCTGCATTAAACGGCTATGCGTTTGGAGGAGGATTTGAACTTGCGCTGGCATGCGATTTTCGCTTTGCAGTAGAAGGGACAAAGATGGGCTTGACCGAAACGAGTCTTGCTATTATACCTGGAGCTGGCGGAACACAGCGTCTGCCGCGGATCATCGGCACTGCCAAAGCGCTCGAGCTTATATTAACGGCTAAAAAGCTTACATCGGAAGAGGCGTATGAGGTAGGAATTTTAAATCGGGTAGTGGAAAAAGATTCACTGATGGACGCATGTGAGGATTTTGCTTCCCAGATCACGAAAAATGGCCCTATCGCTGTTCAACAGGCGAAGTTTGCTGTTCGTGAAGGGATGAACGTAGACCTTCAAACTGGAATGGCGATCGAATCGAAAGCATATGAAGTAACAATCCCAACAAAAGACCGTATTGAAGCGTTAGAAGCGTTTAGCGAAAAAAGGAAGCCTGTTTTTAAAGGAGAATGATCACAATCCCTTGCACACCATCTCTGGGTCTGGTAGCATTACAGAAAATACTGCTTCCGTTTTAAAAGCGGCTGGTAAGAAGAACGAGATGTTTTAACAGATCGATGAAGGTGGTACTGGAATGAAGAATGGTTTAAATACTAGATCGATGATTTTCACCCTTTACGGGGATTATATAAGTCACTATGGAAACGAAATTTGGATTGGCAGCTTGATTCGGTTATTGAAGGAATTTGGGCATAATGAGCAATCGGTCCGTGCCGCTATCTCCAGGATGAACAAGCAAGGCTGGGTGAAGGCCCGCCGAAAAGGAAACAAGAGCTTCTATTATTTAACGGATCGAGGAATACGAAGAATCGAAGAAGCGGCGAATAGGATTTTTAAGCTTCAGCAGGATGACTGGGATGGACAATGGAGAATGTTAATGTATACGATTCCCGAAGAGAAACGGAACATCCGGGATGAATTGCGTAAAGAACTGGTATGGAGCGGCTTTGGCAGTTTGTCGACAAGTACGTGGATCTCGCCTAATAAGCTTGAGGACCAGGTTAAGTCTATGATCGATAAATATGAGATCGAGCCTTATATTCACTTTTTTGTTGCAAAGTACGAAGGCCCGAACACAAACCAGCAATTGGTTTCCGAGTGCTGGGACCTTGAAGAAATAAACAGCAGGTATGAAGAGTTCATCAGTGAATACAGCCAAAAGTACATTATTGACAGAAACAAGATTGAAAAGGGCGAGATGTCAGACGGGGACTGCTTTGTAGAGAGGACAAAGCTTATCCATGAATATCGGAAGTTTTTGTTTGTCGATCCAGGTTTGCCTGAACAGCTTCTTCCTGATAAATGGCTTGGAGATCATGCTGCTTCTTTATTCAGCGACTATTATAAATCTCTCGCACAACCTGCTTCTCGCTTTTTCGAAGAAGTGTTCCAGGAAGGAAACGAATTAAAGAAACGGGATGTCAGTTATGACGCGCTGCACCATCCGTTGATCATTGAACAGAAAAGTTAACAGAAAGAAAGGCACCCTGAGGGGGTGCTTTTCTCATTCTTGCATACCTTTAAACTGTTCTTTGAATTCCTGCCCTTTTTTTTGGTAGGTTTCGATTGTCAGTTGAATCAATTCAAAATCTTTTTCATTTAAGTCACGGACCACTTTTCCGGGAGAACCCATGACCATTGTTTTGGGCGGTATTTTTTTGCCTGGAGGTACAAGCGTATTGGCCGCAACAAAAGCTCCCTCACCAATTTCAGCACCATCCAAAATGATGGCACCCATGCCGATCAGTGCACCCTTTCTGATTGTGCAGCCATGAAGGATGACGTTATGCCCAATCGAAACTTCATCTTCAAGAACAAGCGGAGAGCCTTCATATAAGTGGCAGGTGCAATTATCCTGCACATTGGTTCTGTCCCCGATGGTAATAGGCGCCTCGTCTCCGCGAATAACGGTATTGAACCAGATACTTGACTCCTTGCCGATCGAAACATCACCGATTATTCTGGCTCCCGGAGCAATGAAGGCACTGTCATCAACTTTTGGATGCATCCCGTTATATGGATATAGCAACGTTAAATCCCCCTATTAGTAGAAAATTTTAAAATGTTCTATTGTTCAATCTTTTTTTAAGCGTTATCATTAGTATAACATTTTATTTACGACGTTAACAAAAAACGTATAAGTATATTCGGCATCCAGAAAGGAGTAATAGGATGAATAAGTTATGTCGTTTACTGGATATATCTTTTCCAATTATTCAGGGAGGGATGGGAAACATCTCGAACGCTCCTCTTACTGCTGCTGTATCGGAAGCAGGTGGCCTGGGGACGATCGGGGCCGGCACGATGGCTCCAGCAGAAGTAGAGGAAATTCTAAAGGAAGCAAAAAGAAGAACTTCCCGTCCGATCGCTTTAAATATTCCGCTATCGGTTACACCATACGTCAAGGAACTCGGTAAGCTGGTATTTAAGCATAATATTCCGGTTGTATCTTTGTCTGCAGGTAATCCGGCTCCATATATACCAAAGTTTAAAGAAAAAGGGGTTAAAGTGATCTGTGTTGTCGCTTCTGTAAAACATGCAATAAAGGCTGAGCAGGCTGGGGCTGACATGATCGTAGCTGAAGGATACGAGGCTGCGGGAATTAACTCCAACCTGGAGACGACAACTCTAACGCTTATTCCCCAGATTGTAAAAGCGGTATCTATTCCGGTTGCTGCTGCGGGAGGCGTCGGAAACGGAAACGGACTCGCTGCAGTACTCTCCCTCGGTGCACAGGGGGTACAGATGGGTACAAGGTTTATTGCTACAAAAGAGGCTCCTGTTCATCAGCTTTACAAGGAGCATATCTTAAACGCATCCGATACAGAAACACATATTGTAGGAAGAAGTGCAGGCAAAATTAGAAGACTATTAAAAACACCGTATTCCCAAAAACTTTTGGAGCTTGAAAAAAACGGTCTGTCTGCAGAAGAATTCCAAAACCTTACAAATGAGGAGAAACATAAGATAGGGGCTCTTGAAGGCAGGCTTGATGAGGGGTTTATCAACGGAGGCCAAATTTCAGGGCTAATCGATTCGGCTCCAAGTGTAAAAGAAGTTATCGAAAAGATGATCGAAGAGGCAAAAGAAGCTGCAGACAATGCAAGCGAGCAACTAAAGCAATTCACGTCCACGCAAAATAAATGATTACATGGTGCCCTTAATAGGGGCATCTTTTTTGCCGTATAGGCGAGTGAAACTTTTAGCAGAGGAGACTCGACGTCGTTAAAAGTTTAAGAATATACATAAGCGCACTTAAGTCTCCATCAATCAGCTCCCCAGAATCCTCCTTAAGGACAGCGATCGGCAGGTTTCTTAAAATAAAGCTGTAAAAAAAATAATCTTCAGAAAAATTACTAGAAACGCTTGACAAGTCCTTTATAGCGATTTAAGATATTATCAATACTTAAACGCATAAAAGCATAAAAGTGTAAAAGTGACATGTGAATATTATAAAAGCAAAGAAGTATAGAAGTAATCGTTATTCTACAGCAAGCAGAGACTTAGTGGATGGTGTGAACTAAGGGGAATAGATGATGAATTTTCATATATGGAGCATGGCCACAGGCCCGGTGATTCTTCATCGTTAAAATTATGAGTTGGTCCTTAGTGTCAATTAGGGTGGTACCGCGGAATTTCCGTCCCTTCATTTCCGAAGGGGCTTTTTTTGTGGAATAAATGTTATGCAGGGTATAAAACTCCTAAATATTTTGCAGTGGAAAAAATCAAGGAAGTACTCGGATAATCCATTTTTCATGGGGGAGACCCCCGTTACTAAACTCTCTGATTCTATTATTTCCAATAGTATTTTAAGCAAATAAAAACGGTGAAATACCTTCAATTTCTAAAATATAAAATATTATAAATTGTTAGACTATTCGTTGACATTCGTTTAGTTCCAATGATAATATAACGATAAAATAACGCTATTTAGTTAATTTGATATATAAAGGGGTGAAAGTAATCCATTTATACAAATAGAATTGGCAGAGAATCTATTAAATATAAGGGGGAACAGGGATGTTAAGAGGTTGGAAAAAGCTTGTAGGTGTATCGATAATCAGTGTTATGGCTTTAGCGGGTTGTGGAAGCAACAACGCTTCAACAAATAGTGACTCCGGCAGTGCCGGCGGCGGGGAAAGTGATGGAAAAACCTATACAGTAGGAGTATCACAGTTCGTTGAACACCCTTCCCTTGATGCGGCGTTTGAGGGCTTTAAGAAAGGCCTTGAGGATAACGGTTTAAAAGAAGGGGATAACGTTGAATACGATGTGCAAAATGCACAGGCAGACATGAACAACACCAACACCATTGCTAAAAACCTGGTAGGGGATAAGGTCGATCTTATCTTTGCTAATGCCACGCCGAGTGCACAGGCGGCATTAAATGCAACACAGGACATACCGATCGTATTTACTTCCGTTACAGATCCGGTTGGAGCAAAGCTGGTAGAATCTTTTGATAAACCGGGTCCAAATATTACTGGAACAACAGATACACACCCAGATGCGATTCCAAACACCATTAAGTTCATCGCAGATGAATTTGACGCAAAAACGGTAGGTATGATTTATAACGCTGGAGAACAAAACTCTGTTGCCCAGGTAGACATTGTTAAAAAGGCAATGGAAGGGACAGGATTAAAAGCTGTTGAGAAGAGCGTCTCCACTTCTGCTGAAGTTAAGCAGGCTGCTGAAGCCCTTGTAGGAAAAGCGGATGTGATCTACATCATTACAGACAACACTGTCGTATCGGCTCTTGAGTCAGTTATCAGCGTTGCATATGATAATGACATTCCGATGTTTGCCGGAGAACTTGATTCTGTGGAAAGAGGAGCTTTTGCAGCTTACGGATTCGATTACGCTGACATTGGTTATGAAGCAGGCGTTATGGCGGCTCAGATCCTAAAAGGCGAAAAAACGGCTGATCAGTTAGAAGTTCAGCATCCTCAAAACTTGAAGCTTGTGATCAACAAGGAAGCGGCAAAAGAAATGGGAATCGAGATCAAGCCTGAGTGGGAAGACAAGGCGGAAATCAAATAATACAACAGGTCGAGGGTTCGAAGAGAAGCAGGCCTTCTTTTCGGGCCCTTAGTTGTGAGGGGAGGACATAACATGATTACAGCATTATTCGGGGCAGTAGAATCAGGTGTCATTTACGCTATTATGGCTCTAGGAGTTTATCTCTCATTTCGGATTTTGGATTTCCCGGACTTAACTGTTGACGGAAGCTTTGTAACAGGAGCTGCGATTGCAGCGATCATGATAGTGAATGGACAAAATCCTTTTCTGGCGACTTTCGTAGCAGTTATCGCAGGCTTTCTTGCAGGGTGTGTGACAGGATTGCTGCATACGAAAGGAAAAATAAATCCCCTGCTTTCCGGGATCCTGATGATGATTGCCCTTTATTCTATCAACCTCCGTATTATGGGAAGGTCGAATGTGCCATTATTGAACGAAGAATCTTTTTTTACGAAAATAGAAGGTGTATGGGCTTCTATGGGACTTGATAACCTGTTCAACAGTATCGGATCTGCTATCGGATTAGGCGAAAGTTTGCCGGCTACCTGGTCTGTACTGTTCAGCATGATTATTCTTACGATTATTATTAAAATCTTAACGGATATGTTCTTGAAAACACAGGTCGGCCTGGCTTTAAGGGCGACCGGGGACAACAAACGGATGATCAGAAGCTTTTCAGCGAACACTGATCAACTTACGATTTTAGGACTTGGACTATCCAATGCCCTGGTAGCGCTTTCAGGGGCTTTGATCGCGCAATACGGATCCTTTGCAGACGTCGGTATGGGTATCGGTATGATTATTATCGGTCTTGCTTCCGTTATCATTGGAGAAGCGATTTTTGGAACAAGGACGATCGCGGTAACCACCTTTGCGGTAATCGGAGGGGCTGTTATTTATCGAATCGTTGTGACGCTTGCATTACGAGTTGATTTTCTCGAAACAGGAGATATGAAGTTAATCACGGCTACCATCGTTGTTTTATCCTTGATCGTTCCAAAAATGGTGGACGCCCAGAAGGAAAAATCTCGAAAGCGCAAACGACAATCTGAAAGGCTCCAGGAAGCTACAGCGAAGGGAGAGGAAGAATATGCTGCAACTAAATCGGATTCACAAAGTATTTAACGAGGGAACCCTTGATGAAAAAGTGGCATTAGACGATATTCAGCTCCATCTTGAACCTGGAGATTTTGTCACGGTAATCGGTAGTAATGGAGCCGGAAAGTCAACTCTTATGAACATGATATCGGGTGTCTTAACGCCTGATATAGGAAAGGTTTTCATTGACGGAAAAGATGTTACTTCCCTTCCTGAATACAAGCGGTCTTCGTTTATTGGCAGGGTTTTTCAAGATCCGATGGCAGGTACAGCCCCAACGATGACAATAGAAGAAAATCTGGCGATGGCTTACAATAGAGACAAAAAAAGAACGTTGCGAAAAGGCGTAACGAAAAAACTGCGACACAGCTTTCAGGAATACCTGGAATCTTTGCACCTTGGCCTTGAAGACAGGCTTAACGCTAAAGTTGGATTGCTGTCAGGAGGAGAAAGGCAAGCGTTATCTTTATTGATGGCAACTTTCACTGAACCCAAAATTCTCCTCCTTGATGAGCATACAGCGGCACTCGATCCATCCAGAGCGGAACTGATCACTAACTTAACGAAAGAAATCGTAGCAAAATATAATCTGACAACACTCATGGTTACCCACAATATGCAGCAGGCACTCGACCTTGGAAACAGGCTGATCATGATGGACAAAGGCCAGATCATTCTTGAAGTATCAGGCGAAGAAAAACAGGAGCTGACAATCGAAAACCTCCTGAACGAATTCCAAAGAATACGAGGATCCAAAATGGCAAGCGACCGCGCTTTGCTGGGATAATAGAGAAAAGAGCAGCATATCGCCAGGCGATATGCTGTTTTTTTTATGTATGTGGAAACAGGCGGAGGGAGCGGCCATGTGGGTAGAAGAGGTCATCTGTTCCGTTATTTGTGACAAAATGGCCTGTATTAAAAATTAACGGTCATCTGTTCCGCTATTACTCTATTAACCCTGTTATTTGCGGCTTTTTTAAATGAATAGAGGAACAGATGACCTATAAATTCTCCCAACCATCGCTTAAACAACAAATAGAGGAATAAATGACCTATAATTTTGCTCCCCAGCATCCCCTCCAAAAGGTTTTACGAAGACCACGAAGCGAAACATCTTTGCTCTCCCCAAAAAGAAGATTACCAAATCTTCTTTACAAAAGCGAAGCGACCAGACTCGTTGTGATCTCAGCAGCGTCATGCTCGCATGTAAGATGCTGAGATCACAAAAGAGTCGCCCGGGAGAGCAAAAAAGTAGTAGTGCTCGTACCCTCCCAACCTCCCCATCATTGCAACGCGTCACAACGTCAGTAAAGTTCAAATTTTGTGACAACTAATTGACGATTATTTTACGAAATGATATTATAGCGTTAATTAAACGTCATATATTTTATTCATTATATCGAGGATAGTCATAGGAGGTACGGCATGAAACCTGGAATGGAAATCGGCCAAAAGGCTACCATTTATGCGACAGTCACACCAGACATGTTTGCACAATTTGAAGGAAACGTTGTTCACCCGGCCTATTCTACCGTTTCGATGGTCTATCATATGGAATGGGCAGCAAGACAGATCATCCTGCCTTATCTGGAAGACCATGAAGAAGGTATCGGAGGCGGTGTCACAGCTTCACATAATAACCCAACTCCTGCAGGTGCTGAAATTAAGGTAACGGCAACTTTAACAAAGCTAAAAGGAAAAGCTGTTATCTGTGACGTAGAGGTGTTTAACGGTGACATACTGGTTGGAAAAGGGGAAGTCACCCAGTTCATTCTACCTAAAGAAGCTATAAAGAAAAAGTTGGATGAATTAAGTGTTTCATAAGGGTTTTTTTGAAAGCGATTTCATAGACAGGGGGTGAAAGCTTTGTTTGATCGTATTAATGAGCATGAACAGGTAATGTTCTGTAACGATCCTGAAACAGGGCTTAAGGCAATTATAGCTATACATAATACGACGTTAGGTCCGGCGCTTGGCGGCTGCCGGATGAGACCATATAAAACGGTGGATGATGCACTGGAAGATGTATTGAGGCTCTCAAAAGGAATGACATATAAATGTGCTGCAGCTGATGTAGACTTTGGAGGCGGAAAGGCGGTTATTATCGGGGATCCGTTAAGTGACAAAAGTCCTGAATTGTTCAGAGCTTTTGGACAGTTCGTGGAGTCCTTAAACGGAAGGTTCTATACCGGAACCGACATGGGAACAACGCCCGAAGACTTTGTTCACGCCTTGAAAGAAACAAATTGCATTGTAGGAGTTCCAGAGGAGTATGGCGGAAACGGAGATTCCTCCGTACCAACAGCTAAGGGTGTAATTTACGGGCTTGAAGCCACAAACAAAATGATTTATGGCACTACTTCTCTTGAAGGAAGGGCATATGCCATCCAGGGACTTGGAAAGGTTGGCTTTAAAGTAGCGGAAACACTTCTTGAATTCGGGGCAGACCTTTATGTGACAGATATTAACGAAGCTGCGGTCAATAATCTTTTGATGAAGGCGGAATCTCTTAACGGAAGAGTAAGAGCAGTGGAAGGAAAAGAGATTTACCGAACAGATGCAGATGTCTTTGTTCCGTGTGCGCTTGGCGGAGTTATCAACGATGAAACGATCGAATTGTTGAGGGTAAAAGCAATAGCTGGATCTGCAAACAACCAGTTGCTTGAAACACGGCATGGAGACTTGTTAAAAGAAAAAGGAATCTTATATGCACCCGACTATATCGTTAACAGCGGCGGTTTGATCCAGGTAGCAGACGAACTGTATACGCCAAATAAACAAAGAGTGTTACAAAAGACAAGAGCAATCTATGATACGTTGCTTGAAATCTACCAACAGGCCGAGAAACGAAATGTTTCTACGGTGATTGCCGCAAACCAATTTTGTGAGGACCGAATCGAACGCAGAAAAAGACGGAACAGCTTTTTTAATCATGCAAAGCCTGCAAAATGGGCGATTCGGAGTTAAGACAAATTTACGGGAAAAAGAGGGGTGTCGGTATGAATACAAGCATAGAAAGCCAGTTTCCGACCTATCAAATTATTGATGGAGAGGGAAATATGGTCAATGACGACTATAAATCGGAAATAACAGAAGAGCTTGCCCGGAAGTTTTACGAGAAAATGATCTTTGCAAGGTTGTTTGACCGTAAAGGTGTAAATCTTCAACGGCAGGGAAGAATCGGAACTTATGTGCCGTTCGAGGGGCAGGAGGCAGCACAAATCGGAAGTGCGCTTGCATTAGAAGACGGAGACTGGATGTTCCCGACCTATCGTGACCACGGTGCAACATCAGCTTTTGGCCATTCATTGAAAAATATCTTTTTATATTGGAGAGGATTTATTGAAGGCTGTGTTCCGCCGGAAGGAAAGAATATTTTTCCTCCTGCAGTGCCGATTGCGTCTCAAATCCTCCATGCAACGGGAACCGCTTGGGCTGACAAGAAAAAGGGTAACGATCGCGTTTCTCTAGTTTACTTTGGAGATGGAGCAACTTCTGAAGGGGATTTTCACGAAGGGTTAAACTTTGCGAGCGTCTTTAATGTTCCTGCAATCTTTTTTAACCAGAATAACGGGTTTGCGATCAGCCTCCCGATCAATAAGCAAATGAAGTCTAAAACGATAGCTCAAAAAGCTTTAGCTTATGATATTCCTGGCGTTCGAGTAGATGGTAACGATATTTTCGCCGTTTACTTTGAAACAAAGAAAGCTGTAGATAGAGCCCGGAACGGCGAAGGTCCATCTTTAATAGAAGCATTAACATGGCGATACGGTGCACACACGACAACAGATGACCCAACAAAATACCGTGACCAGCATGAAAGCCATGAACGCCGTGAAAAATATGATCCGATGACAAGGCTGGAGAAATTCATGCAAAAGCAAGGATACTGGGATGAAGAATGGGCCGAAGAGGTGCAAAAAGATGCATCACGCCGTCTGGATGAAGCGGTAGAGGAAATGGAAAAAGTGGAAAAATCCGACGAAGCGGTTATGTTCGATTATGTGTTTGGCACTGATGTTTGGCCTGTTGAGGAGCAAAAACAAGCATTCTTTGCAGACAGGAGTGAAAGATAATGACAGTAGCGATTAATACGAAAAAGATGACGCTTGTTCAAGCTGTGACTGATGGTCTGCGGACGATGCTAGAAGAGGATGAACGTGTTTTACTCCTTGGGGAAGATGTAGGGGTGAACGGAGGTGTGTTCCGTGCAACTGACGGGTTATGCGAAGCTTTTGGAGAAGAAAGGGTCATCGATACCCCGCTTGCAGAATCCGGAATCGTCGGAACCTCAATAGGACTTGCGATGAATGGATTTATTCCGATAGTGGAAATTCAATTTCTGGGCTTCATCTACCCTGCGTTCAACCAGATCATGACACATGCAACAAGGATCCGGGCACGTACAAAAGGTCGTTTTACCGTTCCGATGGTTATCCGCGCTCCGTATGGTGCAGGCGTGAGGGCTCCAGAGATCCATAGTGACAGCGCAGAAGCACTTTTCACCCATATGCCCGGGATTAAAGTTGTTGTTCCTTCGAACCCATACGATGCGAAAGGGCTTCTCATCGCAAGTATTGAAGATCCTGATCCCGTTCTGTTTCTAGAGCCGATGAAAATATACCGGGCTGGAAAAGGCGAAGTTCCTGAAGGCAAATATACGGTAGAAATCGGAAAAGGGAACCGTTTAAAAGAAGGAGAAGATGTTAGCATTTTTGCCTGGGGAGCAATGGTGAAAGTAGCGATGGATGCTGCTGAAAAAATGGAAGAAAAAGGGGTAAGTTGTGACGTTATCGATCTTCGGACCCTGTATCCGCTGGACAAAGACATTATTGCAGAAACCGTCCAAAAAACAGGGCGAGCAGTGATTGTCCATGAAGCGCCGTTATCCGGAGGAGTTGGAAGCGATATCGTTTCTCTTATCAACGATACTTCTTTCCTATATATGAGAGCGCCGATCGAACGTGTGGCAGGATTCGATACGCCGATGCCGTTCTTTAACTTAGAAGATGACTATATACCGGACAGCACGAGAGTACAAAAGGCAATCGAAAAAGCTGTTTCTTTTTAGGAGGGGGAAAATGGTAGAAGTAAAGCTTCATGATATAGGGGAAGGAATGACAGAGGGAGAAATAATCCACTTGCTTGTAAAGCCCGGCGAAATGGTAGGAG
Organism: Exobacillus caeni; assembly: GCF_005747095.1. GTDB lineage: Bacteria > Bacillota > Bacilli > Bacillales > Guptibacillaceae > Exobacillus > Exobacillus caeni. Next base: position 124,001 of record NZ_SWLG01000004.1, read on the forward strand.
TTGACCAGCCTTTACTTGAGGTGCAAACGGATAAGGTAACAGCGGAATTAACTGCTCCTTCTGCTGGGAAAATCAAAGAATTGCTTGTAAAACCCGGTGATGTTGTTGAAGTAGGAACAACCCTTGTTACGATAGAAACTGAATCAAAAGAGCCTGTGGCTGTACAGAAATCTAAACAGGCAGAAAAGGAACCTGCTTCAAACACCAGGTCTTTTGAAAAGTTGTTAAGCCGATCTCCGGGAAACGATAAGACGCACCGTGTGCTAGCAGCTCCATATACAAGAAAAATTGCGCGTGAGAACGGCATTGATATTGAAAAGGTAACCGGAACTGGCTCTGCCGGAAGAGTACTCGATGAAGATGTTTATAACTATTTAAACAACGGTGAAACGGCCAAAGAATATCAAACGGAGGCAGCATCTTCAAGTTCTGCTGAACAAGTTGCTGAGAAAACCGAGGCACAAACCGGGGCACCAGCTGAAAGAAAAACGATCCCGTTTAAAGGTAGACGCAAGCAGATCGCCAGAAAAATGACACAGTCGTTATATACCATTCCACACGTCACCCATTTCGATGAAGTGGATGTTACCAACATTCTGGAGCTAAAAAAAGAGTTGCAGGATTCAAAAGGAATCAAAATATCAGTCCCTGCTTTTCTCTTGAAAGCGCTTGCCCTGACATTAAAAGAGTTTCCGATCTTTAATTCGAGGCTTGACGAGGAAAAAGAAGAAATTGTACTGCACGATCACATAAACCTTGGCATTGCAACAGATGCAGAAGAAGGATTGATCGTACCTGTTTTAATGGATGCACAAAACCTTTCGATTAAAGAAATTCACAGCAGGGTCAAAGAGCTGACTAAAAAGGCCCAAACGAACCAGCTTACCCATGCGGATTTAAAAGGCGGAACGTTTACCGTGAGCAATGTTGGCCCGCTTGGCAGCACAGGTGCCACACCGATTATCAATTATCCGGAAGTAGCGCTCATGGCCTTCCATAAAACGAAAAAGATGCCGGTCGTACGCGGTGAAGATCAAATTGTTATTCGCTCGATGATGAATGTTTCTGTAACCTTTGACCATCGAGTGATTGATGGCGGTGCTTCCGTTGCATTTACGAATCGATTCATGGAATATGTTGAAAATCCATCCATCATGCTATTGGAGTTGGTCTAAATGGTTGTCGGCGAAATTCTTGAAGAAAGAGAACTCATCATCATTGGCGGAGGACCAGGAGGATATTCAGCGGCGATCAGAGCTGCCCAGCTCGGTATGGAAGTGACGCTTGTGGAAAAAGGAAAGCCAGGGGGCATTTGCCTGCATCATGGTTGTATTCCTTCCAAGGTGTTAACACAGGCAGCCTCTAAGTTCAAGGATGCCAAGAACTTAGAGGAATTTGGAATATCCGTTGGGGAAGCGGAATTTTCTTTTGAAAGATGGCAGAACAAAAAGAAAAATGTGGTAGACGGTCTTTCTAAAGGTGTTGAAGGCCTGCTGAAAGCGAATGGGGTGGAAGTGATCCAGGGGACCGCTTCTTTTACTTCAAATGATAAAATTGGCATCGAACAGGATGAAAAGTTTGAAGCGTTCCGTTTTGAAAATGCCATAATTGCTACTGGAAGTACTCCGCTGGTTCCGGAATTTCTTAAAGAACTACACGAGCGGATATTAAGTCCTTATTCCGTGTTTCAATTAGAGGAGCTGCCCGAACATTTAGTTGTGTACGGGTCAGATTATATTTCTCTTGAGATCGCTACTAGCTTCCGTATGCTTGGTTCTAATGTAACATTAGTGTTAGATGATAAAAAAGATACATTTGAATTCGATAATGCCATCACAAAAGAACTAACAAGAGTGTTAAAGAAAAATAAGATTAAACTGATAAAAGGTTCAGAAGTAAAAGAGCTTAAAACAAATGAAAACGGTGTACAGCTGACCGTCCATTCCTCCGGTGAAACGATAACCATAGAAGGAAGCCACTTCTTCTATTCGGTTGGACACCGTCCAAATCTTGAGAATGTCGGTATCCAATTTTCAGATGTAACGTTAAATGAGGAAGGATTTATTGAAATCAATAACCAATGCCAGACTTCAGTACCGTCCATCTTTGCAATAGGAGATATCACTGCAGGACCGGCTTTTGCTAACAAAGCGGCAAAGCAGGGAAAGACAGCGGCAGAATGCCTCGCTGGAATACCATCTGAGCATAGCCTTGCCTTGATTCCAACTGTTGTACACACCGCCCCGCCTATTGCGGCAGTAGGCTTAACAGAAGAAGAAGCTGCGGAAGAAGGTTATCATGTGAAAACAGGCCAATTTTCGATGGCCGGAAACGGGTTTGCGAGTATTATCGGGAAAAAAGATGGTGTTATGAAGCTTGTTTCCGATGCTGAAACAGATAGGGTCTTAGGTTTTCATGTTATGAGCGAGGGAGCGATAGAGCTGATCGATAAAGGTGTTCTCGCCATGGAAATGGTTGCTAGAGACGAGGATATTATGTACCCTTATTATCCTCATCCGAGCTTAAATGAAGGCTGGCTTGAAGCAAGTGAAGCATTAAAAGAAAAGGCGATCCACATCCCGCCTGCCAAAAAGAAAAAGCCCGTGAGTACAAACTAAAAGGTAACCACCACCAGGGCTTTCAAAAAAAGTAATCCGATTAGAATTAGCCACAACCTATAAGGTTGTGGTGTTTTTGTTGCAATTTTGTTAACATCCTATAGGATGTCGGCTTCTCATGAATGAGTTTTGCAAGGAAGGGTATAGATATAGGTCTCCTAATCGAGCAATTTTCTTTAGAAAGAAGGCGCGTTAACTTGCGGAATGAACATGTTGTTAAACAAACCATCCAGCATCGGCAAAAGCAAAAAGCTAAAAGGGGAGAAGGCCATAAGCTGCACTGGTGGCAGTTGTCTTTGATTGGAATCGGTTCGATTATCGGAGCTGGATTCTTTCTAGGTACAGGATTGTCCATCGAGAGAGCTGGACCCTCAGTTCTTATCGATTACCTGATTGCAGGGATTGTAGCATTTCTGGTTTTTAGTGCATTCGCAGAGATGTCAGTTCATGATAAAGAGACTGGCTCATTTAGAAAATATGCGCAAGAAGCTTTCGGTAGGCCGTTAGGATTCATGAGCGGGTGGATGTACTGGATCTCTGGCATTCTTATTATGGCAAGTGAAATTACTGCACTGGCATTGTTCACGCAATACTGGTTTCCGGCAGCGCCTTTATGGCTGCTAATGGTTTTGTATACTGCAACTGGGATTGGGATCAACCTTCTTGGAGTGAGAAACTTCGGTACGATTGAATCCCTTTTTGCAGTTGTGAAAATTGCAACGCTTATCGGTTTTATTGTTTTTGGCTTACTTTATTTGTTTCACTTTATTCATCCTGTAAGTTCAGTTGAGTCAGGGGGCGTTGGCTTTTCACAGTGGTTCCCCCATGGTGCGATGGGTTCCTGGACAGCGCTGATTTTTGTCCTGTTTTCATTTGGGGGCATCGCTGTTGTCGGTTTGATGTCCAGCGAACTGGAAGATAAGAACGACACGCCGAAATCAGGGATCGCAATGGTAATCGCTCTGGCGATTATTTATATACTGTCCCTCTTCTTCATTGTCTCGATGGTTACATGGGCAGCGATAAGTGAAGATGAGAGCCCTTTTGTCACAGCATTGTCTGTCTTTCATGTCCCTTATATCGGCTCCCTCTTTAACATCATTTTGATCACGGCTGCTTTTTCAACTATGGTCGGGGCGATGTTTTCGGTTACCAAAGTGATCGTCTCATTAGGGCGGGACGGAGATGCACCGTCAAAACTGGCAAAGTTTAATAAAAAGGGAGTAGCGGTGAGAGCATTAGGACTGAATGGTTTTGCACTCGGAGTAATGATTTTTATTTCTTATATACTCCCTGATAAAGTCTACGAATACCTGACAACAGCTGCTGGTATTATGCTGCTTTTAAATTGGGTTGTAATCCTTGCATCACAGATAAAGACGCGTAGTAGATATGAAGAAAACCCGGAGAAAAAAACATATTTTAAAATGTTAGGTGCTCCATTTTCTTCCTACCTCGGTATCGCCTTAATTGCTTTTGCAATCGCAGGGGCATGGTTCCAGGATAGCGAAAGAATTGGACTACTAATCAGTATCGCGATTATCATGATCATATTTGCAGGCTATTTTGGAGCTAAGAAGTTTGCAGGTCATCACTTGGAATAAGCTAGCTATCAAAAATGCCGTCTGACCAGCTGCGGTGTGTGGAATGCCACACGCCGCTTTTCTTATTAAAAAGCATCTTTATTTAATTTTAAAATAAGGCTCTTTTCTAAAAAGATTGTTGCTATTGCGTAAAAGAGATAAACTGCGACATAACGGATGGATGACCGCTGCGGAAAGCGAACTGCCCGAAGTGGAAATCAATGTGGCAATTGCGTCGCAGTTCCTCTCAACTGTGAAGTTTATTAAGCAACAAAGTTTGCGAAAAGAGCCTAAAATAATATACTATCTTTTAGCTTTTATGCGGAGGGTAATAAATAATCATCGTAACCTGGCATGGTTCATCTGTTTTGTTTAAGTAATAATGCTTAAACCCGGCAGTGAAGCGAATGCTTTGCCCAACTTCAAGTGTATAGGTTTCCTGTTCAATCTTGATTTCCATCTTGCCTTGTTCAACAAGAATGTATTCCTCTACACCGTTCGGATGTGCATTAGATTGATAGTCACAGCCCGGATCAAGTATAACGGAGAAAACTTCAAATGACTTTCCAGGTTCCATTGTAAAGAGTGGAATCACATGAAATTTACCTGTCTCTTCCTTTAACGGCTCGATCGCTTTCCTGTCGACTTTTTTTACAATCGGTTCTTCCTCTTCTAAAAATGTAGAAAAAGAAACCCCGAGTCCATTTGCAATTTTCCAGAGAGTGCTCACAGTAGGATTCGATGCCCCCCTTTCAATCTGGGCAAGCATCGGTTTACTTACTCCGGATAAACGTGCAAGCTTATCCAGACTCAAATGATTCTCCTCTCTCAACTTCTTTAAGTTCTCTCCGATCATTCGATTGAGCGCTACTTTTTCCATGAAAAATCTCCTGTCTATGTTAAAAATAGGGATATGTATCCATTTATAAAATTTTCCAACAATTAATTGCATTATGTGTTATTATAACATACAATATGTTTAATATATTATAACAGGTGAGTTGGAGGAGGGAAGCATATGCAGGCATCGACTGCGTACCAGCAAAGGAGTTCCGACTTTATAAGAGGAATCCAGGCAGGGCTTAGCATCGCGATAGGCTATATGCCCGTAGCGCTAACTTACGGATTGCTGGCAAAGACAACAGGACTATCGCTATTTGAAACAATCGCCATGAGTATGTTTGTATATGCTGGAGCAGCACAATACATCACATTGAGCCTTCTTGCTATCGGAACCGGTGCACTGGAAATCGTTTTTACAATATTCATCGTAAATATTCGGCATCTGTTAATGAGTGCTTCCGTTAATGAGAAAGTTGAAGAAGATTCGATATGGAAAAAAGCCCTCTATGCTTTTGGAATCACGGATGAGACATTTACAGTCGCAGCGACAAGAGAAGGAACAGTAACGACTGGTTTTATGTTCGGCTTATGCCTGGTCGCATACAGCAGCTGGGTAATCTTTTCTGGTGCGGGCCATCTGATAGGTTCTGCATTGCCGCAAACATTACAGGAAGCAATGGGAGTCGCATTGTACGCCATGTTTATAGGCCTGTTGGTACCATCGGTGAAAAAACAACGCAAAGTGCTTTATCTTGCAGTGGTTGCAGCTGTTCTAAACAGCTTGTTCACGGTGATGAATTTTTCTGCTGGATGGTCGATTGTTATGGCGACCCTAATCTCTGCAGTATCCATCGAAATACTAACAGGAAAAGGGGAGAAGCCGGTTGAATGAATCAGTCATATTGATCATCCTTGGCATGGCAGTTGTAACGTATATACCCCGGATGGTTCCGCTTGTCTTTTTTAATTCAGAACATATTCATCCAAAAGTGCAAAACATTTTAAAAAATGTGCCGTTTGCGATTCTGGGAGCTCTTATTTTCCCAGGGATCCTGACAATCAACGAAGATATTTGGTTTGGTATTGTTGGCGCAGCAGCTGCTTTTATCGCCGCGTATTTTGGCGCTAACTTGATTTTTGTAGTATTGAGTTCGATAGCTGTTTTAAGTGTTTATGCATATTTTATCTGATTGTAGCATTTTTTAAAATATATAAATAATTTTTTCTTTTGCAAGTGGTCGAACAAAATGATTCGTTCAAAAAGCGCCCGGGGAGGGAACCATATGTGGTTTCGCTTTATCGTAATCGGTTTGTTCTCGTTAACAGCTGTTTCCCTGATGGTTTTTCAGTCCATTGAGATTGTTAGTGCTTTTGTTAGTTTTTACATTGAAAATAGAGGTAAGTAAAAGGCTGGAAAAAATACTTTAGCTAAAGGAAAATCCGAACGATGATTCAAAATTCTTTCACCAGAATTGGAATTAGTTCGGATTTTTTTATTATTTATTTCTAGTTTTTCGACTATCCATTACATTAAAACGATATTGTGGTGCCGAACCCGCTACGAAAATATACTTTGTCTGTGAAAAAGCCGATAGGAAATCCACATTAATTTTGTAATGGGTTTCCCTTATACCAGTCGAATGCTGTAACCCTTTTTAGGCAGAATACTTAGCTATCATACTTCATCCGATAAAACGAACCATTTGGAAAATGGAAGGGAATATGGTTTACTGTAAATATTAAATTGCACTCTAATTCTAGAAAAGGATGAATATGATGAAATGCATAGCGATCGACATGGACGGTACGTTATTGAACGAAATGCAGGAAGTAAGTAGAGAAAACATCGAAGCGATTCAAAAAGCACAGCAGCAAGGCGTTACTGTCGTTCTTGCAACCGGAAGAGCGTACACTGGTGCATTGCGTCCGCTCGAACGTTCCGGCCTCACGTTACCAGCTATTTGCTATAACGGAGCCGAGATAAGAAATGAAGACGGCAGTGTTCTTGCGAGCGTTTCGCTTCAATTAGATCAGGTTCAACAGATGAAGAGAACCTTAGAAGACAATAATATTTATTATCAGGTCTTCACCAACAATGGGATATACACGGATGATTATGAAGGGACGATAAAGATTATTATCGGTATTATGAAGAACGCCAATCCTGATATGACCAGGGAAGAACTTGTAAAAGGGGCAGAGCAGCAGTTTGAAGATTTAAAACTGATCCATGTTACGGATTATAATGAAGTTTTAGAACAGCCCAATATCGAAGTTTACAAGCTGCTTAGCTTTTCAAAAGACCCTGCACTTGAAAAGGTAAGGGAGCAGATTGATCAAATCGAAAATGTAGTGGTCACTACTTCCGGGTATAATAACCTTGAAATAAACCATCAGAATGCACAAAAGGGTATTGCATTAAAAAACTTTACAGAGCGCAAGAACATTCCTTTAAAACAAACGATGGCCGTTGGAGACAACTACAACGACGTGTCGATGTTTAAAGCAGCCGGCATCTCAGCTGCAATGGGAAATGCAGAGGAAGAAATCCAAAAAATGTGCACGTTTATTACTAAAAGCAATGAAGAACATGGTGTAGCACATGCGATCGAAAAGTTTTTGGCAGACGGGAAATAGTAGGATTTGACTGAATTTATTTGGAAGAGTTTGGCTGTTCAAAATTCTGGGAATGAAGCTACCATGGGAGACAATCCCTACGATGATTTTTTCCAACTTTGGATGCGCGCATCACCTTTTTAATTGGCCAAGCAAAAATGAGAGCATTAAAATAAGCAAAACCGGCACCCCTACCGGCTTTGCTTTTTTTTTATTTTTTCCAACGTTTTTACACAATCCGCTTACGAATGAAGGCACTGAGGTAGTCGATGATCGTAACGACCACGATAATTACAAGAAGGATCATGCCGACTTCGTTCCAGTTACGGTTTGCAACCGAGATAACGATGAGCGTACCGATACCTCCAGCTCCGATAATCCCAAGAATCGTAGAAGCCCTTACGTCGATTTCAAAACGGTAAATCGCATAAGACAAGAACTCCGGGATTACTTGAGGAATGATTCCGTAAAACAGGATCTGGATCTTGTTTGCTCCATTCGCTTCCATCGCTTCCACAACGTGCATGTCGATCGACTCAATTACTTCGGAATACAGTTTACCAAGCATACCGATCGAATGCAGTCCGATTGCAAGAACCCCTGCGAACGCGTTCGGGCCGATCGCCGCAACAAAGATCAATGCAAGCATGATTTCTGGAAAAGTACGGACAGCGTTTAAAATCCATTTTCCAAGGGTGTTCAAGAACTTATTGCGGACCATGTTGGATGCTGCAAGAAAGGCAAACGGTACGGCAAGAATCGCTGCCATAAGCGAACCTGCATAAGCAATAAACAATGTTTCGACCATTTTCTCCATTACTTTTCCGAATGAAGCGTAATCAGGAGAGAACAGCTTCGGTATTACCCGGTCAAAGTTTGTAATCGTTCTTTCACTGAATACCCGGTCCCATTTGATGATGTCGTTGATCGATAAAAATGTCCAGAGATACAGGGCGACTAACGAAATGCTTATAATAAACCTTTTTACTAGCTTTTTTGACGATCTTTTTGGTTTAGGAGGCATGTTCATTTCCATTATAGAAGGCCCTCCCTTAGCTTATTACTGATATAGTCGATAATGACCACAACAACAAATACGATTACGATTAAAGTGAATACGTTTTGATACGCCAAAAAGTTAATCTGTTGCTGCAGTAATAACCCGATTCCGCCCGCTCCTACAAGTCCTAGAACGACGGAGGCACGAATGTTGATCTCAAATACATATAAAGTAAATGAAACAAACTGCGGAAGAATTTGAGGAACTACTGCATACCAGATTACTTGAAGCGTGTTACCACCGGAAGCACGGATTGCTTCAAGAGGATTATTGTCAATCGCTTCGATGGTCTCACTGATTAACTTGGCCAGAATCCCCAGGGAAAAGATGATAAGGGCAAGGATTCCCGGGAATACACCGATTCCAAACAACCCAACGAAAATAACGGCTAATATGATATCAGGAATCGTACGAAGGATGTTTAAAAAGGCTTTCACAATGTTGTAAAGAAACTTACTTGTAACGATGTTATTGGCGGCCAGCAAACTCAAAGGAATACAAAGGATTGCTGCGATCGTTGTGGCAATGATCGCCATATGAATCGTTTCGATAAGCTTTGGCCATACAACCTGTGCATAGTTCCAGTTAGGCGGGAAAAGCTGGATCACCATATTCCAGGTATTAGTCCAGAATTCAGCATCAAAGTTTGTTATAAACGAATCCGTTTCAAATGAACTCCAGAGATAGAATCCGATTATGACAGACAGAATTGCTGTCATTCTAGCTTTGGTTTTACCCGAAACGACACTTGTCGGCGTTTTAGAAGTGACATTAGGAGTGCTGCTCATCTTCCTCTTTCCCTCCCCGGATATCATCTTCGCGAATTTTACGGCCGTAAATTTCTTCAAACGTTTGCTCTGTTACTTCACTTGCAGGTCCGTCAAACACCACTTCCCCGGCACGCATGCCGATAATGCGATCGGCATATTCCATCGCCATATCGATAAAGTGAAGGTTAACGATCGTGGTAATCTTATCTTCACGGTTGATCTGCTTTAAATATTTCATAACCTGGTGGGAGGTTGGTGGGTCAAGACTCGCTACAGGCTCATCAGCCAGGATGATTTTCGGCTGTTGGGTTAAAACACGGGCGATCGATACACGCTGCTGTTGCCCGCCGCTCAATTGGTCGGCGCGGGAATAAACTTTTTCCTCTATATTTACACGCTTAAGGCTTTCATAAGCCAGCGCAAAGTCTTCTTTAGGATAAAGGTTAAAGATACTTTTAAAAGTACCGGTGTGACCAAGACGACCGGAGATAACGTTTTTCATAACCGTAGAACGTTTTACAAGATTATAGTTTTGGAAAATCATTCCGACTTTCGTACGGAGTTTTCTCATTGACTTACCTTTATAGGCTAGAATATTTTCATCCTCCACTAAAAGCTGGCCGGACGTTGGTGTAACAAGACGGTTGATGCTACGGATAAATGTTGATTTTCCTGCACCCGAAAGGCCTACAATAACAACGAATTCGCCTTCTTTGATGTTGGTGTTAACGTTCTTTAGCCCCTGTGTTCCATTTGGATAAACCAGAGAAACATCTTTAAATTCTATCATTTTGATTCCCCTTCAATTTAGCATAATATCTTTATGTTTTTGCCCAAAAAAAGGGGGAGAAGCACGCTTCTCCCCGCTTTAATCAATCCATTTATTAGTCAAGCGTAATGGTATCTTTGAATTTTTCGTATGTGTCAGCTACAACTTTATACTCGTCGTTGTTTGCTTCACGAATCGCATCCCAGCTATACACTTCGTTCATGATTTTAATCATATCTTCATTATCATTGAAAGAAAGGAATGCTTCTTTAATTTTCTTTTGAAGGTCATCGCTAAGTTCTTTCGTCACAGAGATCGTATCGTTTGGAATATCTTCTGTATAACCGATAACTTTTGTTTTGTCCATTACTTCAGGGTAGTCTTCCTCGATAGTAGTACGGGCATCGTCAAATGTAGTTGCTACATCTGCATCGCCTTCTAATACAGAGATGACCGCATTGTCATGGCCGCCAGCTTGAATTGTGTCGCTGAAGAATTCAGTTTGAACATCTTTCACGTCAAACTTGTCCATGATTTGTGCTGCCGGGAATAAGAAACCACTTGTAGAAGTGAGATCTGGAACAGCCCATACTTTTCCTTCTAAGTCTTCAAGGTTCTCGATACCAGAGTCAGCGCGAACAACGTATTGCGCACGGTAAGTGTCACTTCCATGGCGCTCAGATTTAAGAATTACTTCAACACCGTGTTTTTGGTGAGCAAGTACATAACCGAATGCAGGTAAGAAACCAATTTGAACTTGATTGCTTCCCATTGCTTCAACAAGAGCGGAATAGTTTGTCATAACTTTTCCTTCAACCGGAATTCCGATTTCTTCTTCAAGCTGTTTTGCAAGAGGTTCAACTGTGCCAGCGATTTCATCAGAATCTTGAGAAGGTACAAAGCCCATAATGATTTTTTCAGGTGTCTCTCCGCCGGATTCTCCTCCGCCGTTGTTTCCGCCATTATTGGCGCCTTCCTCGTTGTTTGTTCCGCAAGCAGCAAGACCTAATGCAAGAACAAGAACAAGCATAAGACTTAAAAGCTTCTTCATTTTTCCTTTTCCCCCTAAAAATTGTCGATTGGTGTCATGAGAACCATGCCACAAGTCCCAGTATGTAGGACGCTATTAAATTTTACCATATATTTTTCATTACTTTTACACTTTTTTTACAATTTAGTACAAAAGATTACATTTTTTTCATGCTTGATAATTTGTTTCTTTATGTATCTTATCGTAAACTTAGTATAGTTTTTTTGAAAAAAAGGGGCGAGGATTGTGAAAGATTTAATAGACGATGCTAAATTAATCATATTTGACCTTGACGGGACACTTTACGAGGATACAGATCACTTTGATTATTACGGAAATTTGATGAAAGAGCGTCTCCCTGATGAACTTCAAGAGAGGTTTGAAGAAAACTATCAAAGAATGAAAGCAGGAGAACATATCGTGTCTATCGGAAAAGCATATGATATCCAAAGGGACACAGTATTGACGCTGGATCCCTTATCATTGGAAGTTGTACAAGTACATAACTGGGATGCAACAGAATGGAGTAAAGAGGAAGTCGAAAAAACCTATAGTGACAAGCTGGTATTTGATTTTGAGAGCATGATTGCGATCGGTGATGGCTGGTGGCTTCCTTATGTGACTGGCAGACATTTTGGATTGTCGGTAAAGGAAACATATGCCTGTTATATTGCCACTAAGGAATACATGGTAACCGATGAATTCCAGCTGACAAAAACGCCAGGCTTAAAGGAAGGGTTGCATCAACTGAAGGATGGAAAACAGCTTGTTTTAATGACGAACAGTGACGCTGATGATGTAGAGCGACTATTAAATGAGCTTGACTTAGATGGTATTTTCCATCATAAGATCACATCCGCGCTTAAGCCGGCAAACACAGAAAAGCATTTTCAAACATTGCTTGAAACATATAACCTCGACCCAAAAGATGTGCTTTCAATTGGAGACAACTTTATCAATGAAATTGCACCTGCTCTTTCAATGGGCATGAAAGCATTGTTTATCCAGCCACATCGCCCTGAAGTAGAGCATAAAGATCTATCCGTAATCCATAGTATGGAGGAAGTCTTTAATAATTAATTACCCGCCGCACTTTGCGGTTTTTTTTATGCTCTTGTTTATATTCGAACCCCGAAGCGATAACCCTTTGCTCTCTCCTAAAAAATGAGCTCCCAAATTATCTTCCATCTGTCCTTTTTCGAAATCTTACAATTTACCATTGTCTAACGCGCACTCATCATTCGCCCATTGAATAACATACGAAACTAGGAGGTGTTTGCCTAATGGAATTCTTGAACTTGCCAGTACGGACAGAAAAAGACCGGGAGTATGGCATAACTTCAATCGTTGACTTCGGAATGCCTGTAGGACAGCTTGAGCATATCTTGGTGGATTACCACAGCTATATCGACATCGCTAAAATCGGAGTCGGCTCTGCATATGTAACACCAAACATTGAAGAAAAATTAGCGTTATATAAAAAACATAATGTCAAACCTTATTTTGGCGGAACCCTGTTTGAGAAGTTCTATCACCAGGGTAAACTGGATAATTACCTGACATTCCTGGCGAAGCATAATGTGGAATGGATTGAAGTTTCGACAGGTGTGCTCGATATCGATATCGATAAGCGCCTTGACCTGGTTTCTACTCTTAAACAAAACTTCAACGTGATTGGTGAAGTCGGATCAAAAGATGCAGAAATAGTGATGCCTCTGTCTCAATGGACAGCGGAATTAGATGCACTGTTAGAAGCTGGCTGTAAATATGTCATAACTGAAGGCAGAGACTCAGGAACAGCGGGCATATATGATAAAACCGGAAAAGTAAGGGATGGCTTGTTAAAAGACATACTTCAAAATATTGATCCACAAAAAGTGATCTTTGAAGCGCCCCACGCGAAGCATCAGATGTTTTTTATTAATCAGATCGGCCCTAACGTAAATCTCGGCAATGTAAAAATCCAGGATGTTCTGTTGCTTGAAGCACAGCGTTGCGGATTAAGGAATGAGACATTTTTCATGGAGGTTCAGAATGAGATTAGTTGCGATAAGACATCTTCCTACTGATTGGAATAAAAAAGGTCTGCTGCAGGGCAGAAGGGATATACCAATCTCTTTATATGAAATAACAAACTATAAAGCTAAAATTTTTGAGAATAAAAAACAGTTAAAGCAGGCAGAGCCTTTTGATCTCATTCTAACGAGCTCCTTGATCAGAACCCAGCAAACTGCTGAACAATACGGTTATCAGGCCACAACGATCGAACCTCTTCTCGATGAGCTCGATTTCGGTATATACGAAGGAAGACCGAAATCGGAGATGATAAACGAAACCCCCGAGTGGGTGGAAGACCCATTACAGCTTTCACTTGGAGAGAAGTTAGTAGATTTTGAAGGGCGGATCATTACTTTTCTTCAAAAATACAGCCGCTATGATAGCATTCTCTTATTTGGACACGGATCGTGGATTAGGGCTGTAAAGTCGATTGAAAAAGTAGGAAATATAAACCTTATGAATCGGATACTAATGGAAAACAACCAGTTGGAAATTTTGGCCGATTTAACGGAAGCAATCCGGTAAACCTATCTGATTGCCGTTAAATGGAGGGATAGGAATGAATGAAGCGTTATCTTACAACACCTGGAACGATCGAAAGGCACAGGAAGTAATAGAAAGCCTGAAGGATTACATGGAAGTTATTAAATGGGCATACGCGACTTATGGAGAAAAACTTGTTTATGCCTGTAGCTTTGGGGCGGAAGGTATCGTGTTGATCGACTTGATTTATAAAGTGGAAAAACACGCGAAAATCGTATTCCTTGATACAGACCTTCACTTTAAAGAAACATACCGTTTAATTCAACAGATGAAAGAAAAATACCCATTATTGAATATACAATTCCTTAAACCTGAACTCACGCTAGAAGAACAATCAGAACAATGCGGAGAAGAACTCTGGCACAGGGATCCTAATCGGTGCTGTTATATAAGGAAAATTCAACCGCTTGAAAAAGCCCTGGCTGGAGCAGAGGCCTGGATATCAGGGTTGAGGAGAGAACAATCGCCTGCAAGGGCAAAAACAGAATATATTAACAAAGATGAAAAGTTTAAATCTGTTAAAATTTGCCCTTTAATCCAGTGGACCTGGGAAGATATATGGACCTATATTAATTTAAATGATTTGCCGTACAATGAACTGCACGACCGTGGATATCCGAGTATTGGATGTGAAATGTGCACAGTCCCGGCAGCTGAAACAGGCGACAGCCGTTCAGGCAGGTGGGCAAAGCACACCAAAACGGAATGCGGGCTACACTTTCGGTAACTAACAGAATGACTTGATAGGGGGATTAGCTGTGTGTCTAAGCAAACCGCATGGAGGAAAGCTGGTTAACCGAATCGATGTTACACAATCAGTGGAGACGCTGGCAAGAGAAATTGAACTGGATGATATGGCCCTAAGTGATCTTGAACTAATTGCAAACGGTGGATACAGTCCCTTAACAGGATTTCTTGGCAAAAAAGATTATGACTCCGTTGTCCATCACATGCGTCTGGCCAACGGAGAGCCATGGTCGCTTCCGGTTACGCTTCCTGTTTCGCAAAAAGTATCTGAAGATCTAGTGGCAGGCCAGAAAGTAAAATTAGTTAAAGACGGAGTTTCCTATGGCTATATAAAGGTGGAAGAAGTATATAAGCCGGACAAAACAGTAGAAGCCAGGCATGTGTTCCGTACTACAGAACTGGTGCATCCCGGCGTGGAGAAACTGATGAACCGGGCCGATTGGTATGTTGCAGGTCCAATAATCCTAACAAGAAGACCGGTTAGGGAAAACTTTACCGGTTACTATTTTGAACCAGAAGAAACAAGAAGGATTTTTAAAGAGAAAGGCTGGAGCACAGTTGTAGGCTTCCAAACGCGAAATCCAGTCCACCGGGCCCACGAATACATTCAAAAATCTGCGCTTGAGACTGTGGATGGCCTCCTGCTTCATCCGCTAGTGGGGGAAACAAAACCGGATGACATTCCTGCAAATATTAGGCTTGAAAGCTATGAAGTCCTGTTAGAAAATTATTATCCGAAAAACAGGGTGTTTTTATCTGTGTTTCCAGCTGCAATGCGGTACGCTGGACCAAGAGAAGCGGTATTTCATGCGATTGTCAGGAAAAATTTTGGCTGTACTCACTTTGTAGTAGGCCGTGATCATGCAGGTGTTGGAAATTATTACGGCACATATGATGCCCAGAAGATTTTCAGCAATTTTACAGAGGAGGAGCTTGGGATTAAAACACTGTTTTTTGATCATAGTTTTTATTGTACCAAATGCGAAAACATGGCTTCTGATAAAACATGTCCACATGGGCTTGAGGACCGTCTTATCTTATCAGGAACAAAAGTGAGACAAATGTTAAGGAACGGTGAAAAACCGCCAAAACAATTCAGCCGTCCGGAAGTAATCGAAGTGTTGATACGAGGGATGAATGAAGTGACTGTCCAACGATAGTAGGAGGTGGAAGGGGGAGGAAACAATGAACAATAATTTAAAATGGCACCAAACAACAATCACAAAAAAGGACCGGCAGCGGTTAAATAATCATAAAAGCTGTGTGCTCTGGTTTACCGGATTGTCAGGGTCCGGAAAATCTACCCTTGCTAATGCAGTAGATCATGCCCTCTATCGGATGGGGATCCATAGCTATGTGCTTGATGGAGACAACATAAGACATGGATTAAATAAAGATCTGGGCTTTGCTAAAGAAGACAGGCAGGAAAATATTCGTCGTATAGGGGAAGTTGCGAAGCTTTTTGTTGACAGTGGTAGTATCGTTACAACTGCTTTTATTTCCCCTTTTCGCCAGGACCGGGAACAGATTTGCGAGTTGTTCAATGAGGACGAATTTTTCGAGATCTATGTCAAATGTCCCCTTCAAGTTTGTGAAAACAGGGATCCTAAAGGACTTTATCGAAAAGCGAGGAGCGGAGAGATTAACGATTTTACTGGAATCGGGTCCCCTTATGAAGAACCAACAAACCCAGCGCTGACCCTTGAAACGGACACAGAATCAATCGCAAAAGCTGTAGAAAAGGTGATCGGCCTTCTAGTTAAGAAAAAAATCGTTTAAAAAAGCAGGCGAAGCTCTGCTTTTTATTTTTACATGAAGTGAATGCTTATTTTTATACATAAGTTGCAGGCTCATAAAATAAACTGGTTTTAAATTACATTTAAACAAGCCTAAACACGGAGTAGGGGTTGTGATAGTGTTATGGAATAGACGGCTGATAAAGCGAGAAGTAAACCGGTACTTTTTTTTGCTGGGAGGAGCTGTCCTGCAGGGACTGGCGATGTCCTTGTTTTTGTTTCCGCATGGGATCCCATCCGGTGGGGCGGCAGGAACTGCTATTCTTTTGAACCATTGGTTTCATCTTTCGCTTGGATTTTCACTATGGCTCGTTAACTTCTTACTTCTGGTTCTTGCCATAAATAGCTTTGGGTACGGATGGACAATGAGAACAATGTTTTCCGTTACGATCACTTCATATACGGTGAATGTGATTGGCAAGACAATGTACATGCCCCATGTATCTTTATGGATTGACTTAATAGTTGGAGGACTAGTCTTTGGATTAGGTGTAGGACTATTGATCAGAAACGGAGCATCAAGCGGAGGGATGGTGATCCCGGCTCTTGTAATCGCATCGTATAGAAGATGTCCCCCGGGAAAGGCAATGTTCTGGATTAATTTAATTATTTTTATTTTGACAGCTTCTGTAGTAAATATGTCGGTCGTGGTGTATGCAGTTTTATGCCAGTGGCTTTCGACAAAGGTCATTGACTTTGTTTATCGATTCCAACTAAAACAGCCACTCGCTTTATCGGTGGGATGGAGGAAAAGGTAAGAAGGATAGGTTATCCTTCTTGCCCCTCTTCCTGGCTGATATCCAGCTTCTTTCCGCCGACTGTTAAATAAGAAAATACATCGAGCTCCGGTTTGGTTTTAGACAGCCCCTTAATATACGGTAAAACCAAATCTTTAAAGTCTTCACTCACATTTTCTTCTACCTGGCCGTAAGCGTACATTTTTTTCTCATCAAAGATAAATGCGCAATATCCTACTGCTTTGCCATTTTGATCAATAATATTTAATACCTGGGACTCCGGCTGTAAAAGTTCCGGTGAAAAGTAAATTTGCATCGTGTTTACCTCCTGGAGATCGTCATCTTAAAATATTTCGTTGTTGAACTATTTAAGCTGCAGCTTCGAGAACAAAGTATCTCCAAGCTTGGCTTCTTTTCCTTCGCTTCCTTCTTTTTTAACATGGATAAGAAGAACAGAGAGAAGTGCTACAAACAGTGTTAATCCTGCTGTAGAGAGAAACATGCCTGCCCTTGACCATCCCATCAGAAAACCGTAGATAGGAGGGCCGATCGCTACACCAAGAAAACGGACAGACCCATAAAGAGATGTAACGAATCCGCGTTTTTCTTTTCCTACTGAACCTGTAATAAAACTGTTAATACAAGGAAGGACAAGCCCGGTTCCGATACTGCTGAAAACCAGAACAGAAATAAATGGCACCAGCTTCTGGAAAAACACAAGCGTTGCAAATGAACTTGTCATTAATAACAGGCCGATAACAATCAATGTCTTCATCAGATACTGGTTTTTCTTGATTTTAGCTCCTGTTATATAGGAGGTGGTTGTCATGAATAAAAGAGGAATCGCAAGGACCAGCCCTTTCATGACACCGTCTATGTTATATTGCTTTTCAAGGACATCCGACAGGTAAAATAGAATGCCAAATAACGTAAACAAGCAAGTCGAACCTGCCAGATATGCAGTAAACAGCCATCTTCCTTCATGTTTAAATACAGTGAATAATCCTTTGACGTATTTTTTTAGCGTTGGAGGCTCTTCCTTTTTCTTTTTTTCTTTGACAAAAAACAAGGTGAGCAGAACTGAAACAATAACAAAAGCTGGAAAAGCAAAAAATGCGGCATACCAGAACAATAGTGCCAATAATGAACCGATAATGGGGGAAATTACTTTTCCGAACCCGTTGGATGCTTCTACGAGTCCGAGAACTTTACTCTGATCCCCGCCTTTAAATAGGTCACCCGTCAGAGCCATAGCGATCGGAGCGGTTCCTGCAGCACCGATTCCCTGTAAGACCCTTCCTGCGATAATCCAAAAATAGGCTTTGGCAAACCATGCAGCTGCCATTCCGGCAAGTAAACCGCCTGATCCATAAAGTATAAGAGCGGGAATAATAATCGCTTTTCTTGAAAAACGATCAGATAAATAACCTAGTATCGGAATTGAAACTGCTGCCGCAATGGAAAATACTGTGATCACAAGGCTTACCTGGAATTGCGAAATATTTAATTCAGATTTCATTTTTGGTAAAATCGGAATCAGCATCGAGTTCCCGAGTACAAGGATCAAGGGGATTGAACTGATCGCCGTGATGGATAGTCCTGTTGGTTTTTGAGCTGACAACGGCAATTACAACTCCTTTTAAAAGAAAAAATTAAACGCTTGAATAGTATTTCTTATTTAGCCTGAACTATTCTTTTTGTATTTTTGAAAAAAAAGAAACCCGGCTGGCCGGGTTCGAAAGGTTAATTAGAATCAAAGCTAATGGGTATATCAATATTTTTTCTTTCTTTATACCGTTTCAAATCTTCATCAAATACTTTTTTTATATCGTATTTGTTCCCGTAAAGAAATAATTTGTCTCCTTCGGAAATTTTTGTCAAGTATCGTTCTTTTCTTATAACAACATCTCCTCTTTTAATAAATAAGAAATTAATATCTTCATCGGCTACTAACACATCTTTTATTGTTTTGTTTAATAAATCAGAATCACTGTATACTTCAAGATCGATTAAAACATCACTATCCCTGACTAAAAGGACTTCATCGATAGGCAGATCCTGTAGGACGTATTTTTCGTATTCTCGTTCTTGAATCCTGTTACTGATGTTTTTTTGTATGACAGGTGTTTTTAACAGAAGTAAAATGATAACAAGAGCAATTGTGATATAAATGGATTTCATTGTATAAAAGTTATCAGCCAGGAGAGTGCTGATGCTGGAGATGATGACAGCAAGTGAAAATAATCCAAACAGTATTAGAAAAGCACCGATATGCCTCCTAACAGGATGGCTTGAAACGGTTTCAGCCTCTTTTGTCGTATATCCTGTTCTGGTAATGATGGAGATCGCCTGGAACCTTGCTACATCCTTTTCGAGTCCCGTCAAAATAAAAAGAACGACCGAAATCTCAATTACAAGGAAAACAATGACACAATATATTAAAATAAAAAGGTATCCGATAAGTACCACCTCAGTCGTGTGAATAAAATACTATTCAAAATACTTCCCTTTCTTGAAAAAAATAAAACAGTGGGTTTTGGTTCTAATTGGTGATAAGACAAGTACAAATAGTAAAGAATGAGAAGAGAGGACAAGGGGGACAGTTATGTGAAGAAACGGTTTTCAATCTGGTTTGGGGTCCTTTTTGTTATTTATACACTTTTAATTGGCTGGTATTTGTTCTTTGGTGCAAATACGGAGCTTCCAAATGTGTATAAAGGAACATCGGCAGACCCTGCAACATTTATGAATGCAAGGCAGCTAGAACTAAGCCATGAGTTTTCTAGAATTAAATCGTTGATCTACTTTGTCTCGATTCCATTAGAATGGGGCATATATTTGTTTGTGCTGTATTTTGGCCTTTCGAGAGTGTTCCGAAACTGGAGCAAAGGGATATCAAGATTTTCTTTTGTACAAATCGCCATCTATGTCATCCTGCTAATGTGCATTAATTTAATCCTGACCTTTCCGTTGGATTATATTAACTATCAAGTATCCCAGGCCTATGAAATCTCCACCCAGTCTTTTTCAAGCTGGATGAAGGATTTGTTTATCAGCTTCTGGGTCAGCAACCTGTTTATGATTCTTACAGTGTTTGTCATTTATTTTTTCATGAACCGGAAGCCGAAAAAATGGTGGCTGTACGCCTGGCTGCTCTCCGTTCCTTTTACGGTATTTATGATGTTTATTCAGCCGGTAGTGATCGACCCGCTTTACAATGATTTTTACCGTCTTGAAGACAAACAGCTAGAAGAAAAAATATTATCTATGGCTTCAAGAGCCGATATCCCGGCAGAACGGGTCTTCGAAGTAGATATGTCTGAAAAAACGAATGCTCTAAACGCGTATGTTACAGGGATCGGTTCCAATCTCAGAATAGTGTTGTGGGATACAACATTAAACACACTGGAAGACGACGAGATATTGTTTGTAATGGCACATGAGATGGGGCACTTTGTGATGCATCACCTTTACTTTAATTTGTTTGCCTCGATTTTCCTTAGCTTAATAGGCCTGTATATAGGGGCAAAGCTGCTGAAATGGGCAGTAGCCAGATACGGGGAAAAATGGGGGGTAAGCGGTATTAACGATATCGCATCGCTTCCGGTACTTCTGCTAATCTTCTCTTTGCTTTCCTTTTTAGTTGGGCCGATTGAAAATGCGGTATCGCGAAGTGCGGAGAACGACTCGGATGTATATGCGATTGAAATGACAGAGGATCCGGAGGCCGCAATCGGAGCGTTTCAGGAACTTACGATCAACGGACTGAGTGAGGTCAACCCTCCAGGCCTGGTCAAGTTCTTCCGCTATGGGCATCCAACAATGCTGGAACGGATTCACCTCTTAGAATCTTACATGCCGAAAGAAAAGGAAAAAATGAAAGCTCCTTCTAATTGAACGCACTAACGGAATGAAAAAGAATGGCGTGACTTATGGCGCCATTCTTTTCTTATGAAGTCCCAATTATTGAGGACACTGGTTCCGTTATTTTGTGAAAAAACACACCTTTTCAAGATTATAGGACATAGGATCTCTTATATAGGTTAATTGGAAGCATTTTGATTAGATTTTCATGAAATAAGTGATCTGATGTCCTAAAAGGATCTAAAAAGTAGCTGATATGGATAAATAGCGGACTGAGTGTCCTTTTTGCCTTCTCCATAAAGTACAGATTGCCTCTTCGATCACAGTGTTCGTTACTGCTAATCGATCTCCTTCATCATTGGAGAAGGGACGATGTCTTCGCCTTCCAGTACGATCACCGTCATTCCTTCTTCTGATCCGCTTGTATGCGTTTCTCCTTTAATCCAGAAAGCTGCCTGCCCCTGTTCTATAGGAATCCTTTTGCCGTTCTCGCCAGCCACCCAGCCGCTTCCTGATACAACGAGAAACAGCTGGTTTACTACAGCATCATGCTCCCCTACGATATTTTGTTCCTGAATATGCATGCAGCCAGCATGAAAGCCAGTTTCCCCCTTTGTTAGAGGTGTCATGTGAAAGTTTGAATTATACTGGGAAATATGCCTTGCGGTGTCTAAAGTAAACTCAAAAAGTTTAATGAGATCTTCACTCCCTTAGAATTTATCTTTTACCAATTCGCTGGAACATTCCTAAATTCCTTGTAAAAGGATTGCAATGAGATAAACTATTAGATGAAATGGAGGGGGATTGGATTGAATCAAGAAATGGAAAATATTTTAAATGCGGGTATGACTGGAACGCCTGAAACAAAACCTGCTGAACGCATCGTTTTTTTGTCTTCTATCAGAGAACGGGTAAAAATTGCATTGACCTACAACCAGGTATTAACAAAAGACTTGTACGAGGAAGCGGCCAGGGCAATAGAGCGGAATAAGAACTGCCATCTCTATTTGAACGGAGACCTACCTTATGAAGCAATGTCAAAGTACATAAAAAAGGCTAACAAATCAGGTGTTTCGTTTACGATTGTAAACAGGGGAGACAAAACGAGCCCTCTTGGCCTTGTTCTGGCAAGCGATACAGCGATTGACGAACCGAATATCTTTGTGGAGGATGCCCGTTTTAAAAGGGAAATGAGCTAAGGATTCACACTACAGGTCCTTATGATGCATACCTATGTATCAAAGGGCGGGATGAATAGTGGATAGGGAAGTAAAAGCAACAAGTAAAAAGATTACGTTTATGGTGCCATTGCTTTTCTTTTTCTCAGCGTTGCTGATTGTTTCGAACGTTTATTTACTATTACCGATCACAGCTCATGTTGCCGATTATTTTGGGACTTCTATTGAAAAAGCGGCATGGGGAAGCGGTGCTTTTTCGCTTTGTTATGCGTTTGGGCTCTTATTTTTTGGTGCCCTTTCAGATAGGTTCAATAAAAAGAAGATTATTTGGTTTGGTATGGGAGCTACAGCTGTTATCACTTATTTGACGGGAGAAGCGGGAAACGTTTATTTATTTTTGCTGGCACGGGGAATACAGGGCTTTTTTGCCGCTTCGTTCGCACCTGCAGCAAACGCCTATGTTTTTGAAGTTATCCCGAAACAAAAGCAAACGATGGTTTTATCCTTAATCAATATAGCTTTCCTGTTGTCGGGAGTTTTTGGGCAGTTAGTAGCTTCCTGGATAACAGTGCGATACGGATGGACAACTGTGTTTATCCCTTTAGCCGTATGTTATGTTATTTTGTTTATCGCGATATCGTTCGGTATTCCTTCAGAACGAGCAACAACACAACTAAGAAAGAGCAACTCGTTTAAGTTTGTAAGAAAACCGATTGTATTGTACTGCTATGGGATTACCTTTTCTTTGTTGTTCTCATTCGTAGGAATGTATGGGTCGGTTGGAGATCATCTCGTGGCAAACTTTTATCTTTCTCCAAATGGTATTATCCTGTTTCGTTCAATCGGAATTATCGGGATGGCAGCTGCCCTCTTTACAGGTACCTTGTTAAATCGATTCGGTCCTTATATCGTTCTTACCTCCAGTCTTATTGTTGCTATAAGTGGTGTTATAGCAATGTTGTTCCTTTATAGTTTCTATTTGCTTGCAGCTGCCTCAGTCATCTATGTTTCTGGCATCTCGGTCACAATTCCATCTATTGTTACCCTTATCGGCAAACATAGTCCTGGCGAAAGAGGAAAAGCCTTGTCGATATATGCTTTCATTTTATTATCGGGAGCGAGTACTGCTTCTGTATTAGCGGCAATGTTGTCTTTTCAAACCCTTATTTTAGTAATAATTGCAATGTTGTCTATTGCTGTAATTCTTTCTTGTTTTGTTAAAAATGCAGCAGCAGCCCAGTAACTTCCCATGATAAAATAAGAGCATGTTTAGATCAAGTTGTTTGGTGAGGGGTTATAAATGAAAAAGATCATCGTACTATTACTTGCAGCTGCTCTAGCATGGGGGATATACAGTGCTTTTTTCCAGGAAAGGGCAGTAGGGATTGAAGAAGGGAACATTGCTCCTGATTTTTCTCTTACTACTTTATCTGGTGAAAAAGCATCTCTGTCAGATTTTAAAGGGAAGCCTGTATTGTTAAACTTTTGGGCAACCTGGTGTCCGCCCTGCAAAAAAGAAATGCCCGATATGCAGAAATTTTATGAAAAACATGGCAGTGAAGCAGCGATTGTTTCTGTGAATATGACGAAGTTTGAACTTCCGGACCGAAGAGAGAAAGTGAAAGATTTTGTAGAGGATTATCAGCTTACTTTTCCTGTTTTACTGGATTTGAAAGGAGAAGTAGGGGAGAAAACCTACAACGTAATAACGATGCCTACAACTTTTCTTATTGATTCAGAAGGGGTTATAAAAGAAAAAGTCATTGGACCAATGACTTATAAAAAAATGGAAGAAAGCATTGACCGTCTCGATTAAAGAGCATGACTCAATTTCAAAAGTACAGACCTCCAGAAGATTCAATATGGATCGAAACATGATTTTAGGAATGTCTGGTTTTGGATGTGCCAGCTCTTTTTTTGTTAGCCAAGTTACAGAAACTGCTGCAGGATTGCTATAAAGCTTTTAGCCTTTGCATCCTTCCTCCTGTGATGAAGGAGCACTCTTATTTCGTGCTCCTTTTTACCTGTATTGTTCTCTTTTAAGGGAAAGTTACAAGAAATTCCCGTAATTTTATTAAAGTTTCTGTTACAAAATTGTTATTAACGGGTAATAAACTACTATACCAAAAATGAGGAGGAGAAGGGATGCACGTTAATCGAACAGGAATCTATAAGAATGTCCTTGAACGTCGGTGGGAGTACTGGGTTGTGGAGTCTGAAAAGATTAAGATTATGGTTTCCTGGATTAGCTGGAATACTTCTCAAAACGAACTGGAAAAATGGAAAAAAAGGCATCTTCTTGAAGATGTATCGTACACCGCCTGAAACAACCGTTTCAGGTTTTTCGCGCTATTAGAAAGTATAAATTGCAGCAAAACGTCTTTCGATGAAGCTACTAGTTTTAAGACAAGAGTATAAAGAAAATTAGCTCATTTAGTTTTGCCTTCAGGCTACACTCGACGAGTTTGTTTATGCTCAAAGACTGAGAGCCTGATGATGCCGGGGATTATTGGTTTTGCAAAGGATCGATTTGAAGATAAAAAATAATGGAATAGAAAAGGGGCTTGAATCAAAACAAGTATCAGACACCTTCAGTTCATCAGCCAGGAAAATTTGTGCAGATCATAAACGGAGGGAGGCAGACACTTAAGAGTCTGCCCCTTATTATTTTTGAGTTTTTTTTGAAGTGCTTTTATCATAGGACTTTTCCTCATTTAAAACAGGAACATGCTTGCTTTTTCTGTAAGTAGCCGAACTAAGGTTGTTGTTCCGGGAAGCTTCCTCATTCCATTGTGATTTATCCATGTTTATCCCCTTTCTCAGAGTTTTCATAGATAATTTGTTCACTTCTCTTATGATCTATACACCTTTCGGGAAGGGGATTCAACCCGACGTATTCCGAGCTTCCTTTTCAATTAGCTTCTTTACATGCTCCTTAGGGTTCCAACAGTTGAATCGATAGGTCGATTTTGTTTCATATCCAAGTCTTTCACATTTATGATAAGTTCGAGAAGATTCTTTGATCACTTGAAAGTGTTTGCAAGTTGCACAACAGTGGTATCGGTTAACGGACATAGCTGTGACTCCTTTTTGTTGCACTTGTGTTACCTTTTGTTCCATATTCTAGAAACAGAGGCATTCCCATTTTCTAATTGTACTTCAAATACATCTGGATTACTTAATTGTTTCCATTCTTTAAAACCAAACGAAGGATCAAAGTGTTTTAATAACAGTGCCATGATATTCCCATGCAAGACGAATACGATATGCTCATCCTTTGTTCGAATGGACTCTTCCAATGCTTCGACAACCCGGTCCATCGCTTCGTTACTGGATTCGCCACCTTCAAGGCAAATGTCCATGTCTTCAAAGGAGGCTTTTAGCTTTTCCAACCAATCATCTATTTCTCGGTCACACAATTTCCGTTCCGCCAAACGATCATCCAAATACATTTGTTCATCGATCCGAATCGCAAGCGGCTCGATAGATTGGAGAGCACGCAAGAAAGGGCTGCTGACAATCCTATCAATATTTAGAGGTTCCAAAAAATCAGCAAGAGCTTCCGCCTGTTTTCGGCCGGTTGGAGTCAACGGGGCTTCCTGTTCCTGTCCCTCTGCTTCACAGTGCCTGACAATATAGAGTTTTTTCATTTAAACTACCCCCGGAGTTGGTCGTATTCATATTTATTTTTATTTTCAATTTCCATCATATCATTAAAAAGCAAAATCAAAAATGCCAGGAAGAGACGAGAAATGGACTTTCCTGACGAAACGTTTATACGGGAGGAATCAATCACAGTGTTTCCGGAATATAATCGTTTTATTGAAGTGAATCAAAGTTACGAGTACCAGATTGGCAAGATTGAAAAGCTTGAAATGAGATTGAAGCAAAACCGCCAGGAATTGCTTGCTAAAATGAACGATAGAGGCAGCAAGGCATCACCAGGGGATGAACTCAAAAAGATAAACTGGCGTATCCAGGATTTAAATGAGCAAAAAGAGGAACTAAAAAAGGAAAGGCAGAATCGGTTGAATGATCTTTTCTTTGCTGTCAAAGCCGGCGAAAAAAGAGAGATGGATGCAGCTTTAAAGCATGTAGAAAAGAAGAAAAGAGAGTTAAGGCGGATGAAAGCAGAGTACTTGTATCAAATCCAGCAACTCGAGCAAATGAATGCTTACGCCAATAAGGTAAAAGAACAGGTGGAAAGGCTAGAGAAAGACTCTTTTGAAGTGAAGTTAGGAAAAAGTCCGATTCCGTTTGAGCTTCTTTCGAAACAGGAACGAAATGAACTGGCGATCAGGAATGAAGAAATTGAAAGGGTTTATATCAGTGGCAAGCTTCCTGACTGGGTAAAAAAGATCACCAGTTTTGAATAAAGGGACGAGAACAAAAAAACTTCATCTTTTATGAAACTTTTTTTGACTGGGCTCGTCTTTAGTAGAGAACCCCCTAAGAAATATTTAGTTTTTCCCTGCCTGAAAAGCCCCCCTTACTTTTCAGGCCCCCTTTTTTTTGATGTTCTTTAGAGAAGGAATTTAACTAGAGATACCGAATACCATCTAAGAAATCAGAGAAAAGAGGGACAAGATGACCACAATACTATCCTTTACTACATTAGAGACACCTCGTCTTTTGCTAAGAGAAATCAACCAGGGAGACCTTCCGGAAATTTTTAATATATTCTCAGACAAAGAAACATTGAGATATTATGGAATGGAACCTTTTGAAACAGAAGAAGAAGCGGAACAATTAATTAACGCTTTTAGAAAGGGATTTGAAGAAAACCAGGCGATCCGTTGGGGAATTATTTTAAAAGAAACAAATAACTTAATCGGAACAATCGGCTTTCATAACTGGAGCAAGCGATCCTTTCGCGCTGAGGTTGGGTATGAGTTGTCTTCTAATACTCTTCGCAAAGGTATTATGACAGAAGCGTTAAATAAGGTGATTCCGTATGCCTATAACGAGATGGGCTTAAATCGAATCGGAGCGACCGTTGCTCCAGAAAATATGGCTTCAAGAAAACTCCTGGCTAAATTTTCTTTCAGGGAAGAAGGGCTTCTTCAGGACTATGGCTACTCCAACGGAAAATTTTTCGACCTTATGATGCACGCTCTCTTAAAGAGGGATTGGAATAAATGATAAAAGAAGCCGGCAGCCGCCGGCTTCTTTTATCTATAATAGTCTTTCATTAGCTCTGTTGCCCAATCTGTCTGGATAACATTTCCAACAGGGCCGAACTCCCTCATATAAGGCTTTATGTCAAGTACAGGGATACCGTTGATGGCATCGAGTCCCTGGACGATGATCACCAACTTTTGAACAGAAAGAATCCTACACCTGGATACTCCGATTTGATTTGGACGGCTTTTGGCTCTCTGGCTGAATATACCGACCTTTGGCCGATCTTTTCTGTTTCTCGGATGCCTTCCAGTAAGCTCGATTTTTCCTGGCTCAACTTTGTCCATGAAAAAAACAACTTCGAGATGGGAAAAGTCTGTCAGTCCTAGAGTTCAACAAGATTGACTTATCAAAACAGGATTATAGGATAGGGGAAAACAATCTTGCGATAGACTCTTTTGTTCTTCTACTATATCCCCGAAGTTTGTATGCATCTGGACTGACCTTTACACTTTTTAATAAATCTTCCGTATATGCTTTGACCATTTCATCGACACTTGTCGTATGAAAGAGGAAGACATTCACTTCAAAGTTCAGGTGGAAGCTCCGCATGTCCATATTAGCTGTACCAATAGTTGCGATTTCACTATCGATAATCATGACTTTCTGGTGCAAAAAGCCTTTCTGGTATTCATAGACTTCGATTCCGGCTGCCATAAGTTCTGGAAAGTAAGATTTTGTTGCATATTCAGTTAAGAAACTATCGCTGATATTGGGCACCAGCAACTGGACTCGCACACCACGTAAAGAAGCCATGATCAGAGCCGCTCGAATAGCCTTGTTAGGGATAAAATAGGGAGTAGCGATACATATCGTTTTCTTTGCATCGGTAATCATACTATAATAAAGGTCGCTCATTATTCCCTGCCTTGTATCGGGGCCACCTGCTACAACCTGGACACCGCCGTCCCCCTTTACCTCATAGGTTTCAAGATAATGATCGTAATCAAGCTCTTCGCCTGTTTGATAGGCCCAGTCAGCCAAAAACACATGATGCAGGGGGCGGAGAGCTTCCCCGCTGACTTTCAAGTGCGAGTCTCTCCAATAACCATATTCTTTCGTATAGCCAGCATACTCATCTCCAACATTTAATCCCCCGACATAGCCGACCTTTCCATCTATCACAATGATTTTGCGGTGATTCCTAAAGTTCAGCTTTTGGTTGAAGAAACCATGCTTGATAGGAAGGAAACAGCTTACTTTAACTCCAGCCTCCTCAAGGGAATGTATATCTTCTCTGGATAGCTGGTAGCTTCCGACTGCATCATAAAGAAATCGAATTTCAACCCCCTGTTTCGCTTTATCGATCAAAAGGTCGAGGATGGTTTTGCCGATCTTATCAGAACGGAAAATATAGTATTCCATATGAATGTAGTTTTCTGCCCTTTTTAAAGAATTGATGATTGCAGGAAAGGTTTCCTCCCCATTGGTTAAAAGGGTAGTAGAAGAATAAAAGCTGATCGGGCTATTTGCCATTCTGGCGATCAGGTTGGAAAACGATTGGTCTCTATCACTTAAATCGTGCCATTTTGGAGAAGCCTGGAAATTAATATACTTCTTAAGGGAAGCCATGTTTTGCTCCTTCTTTGATTTAAACAAATGTCCCTTTACTTCAAGCTGCCCGGAGTAAATAAAAAAGATAAAACCTATAACCGGAAAGAAGAACAACACATAAATCCAGAGCAGGGTTTTATAAGGAGACCGGTTTTCCAGGATTAACACATAACTGATCGATAACAAAATTAAAAAATAAATACAAATTGCTGCAAGCTTAACAGGAAAACTACTAAAAAAAAGAACTGCGTACACTGAAAACACCATTGCCAAGAACATAAGAAATTGTCTTGTTTGCTTCATAACATCTCACCTGACTCGCCTTCAATTAGTAGTACTATTTACCCCTAAAACAAAGTGGGGAAACAAAAATGGTGATCAGAATATTAATTAAAATATACTAATAAAGAGCGGGGTGTATTCCCCGCTCTTACTCGTTATTTAGAGAGCTTAAGCTTCCATTTGCTCCATAGATCGATCAGCTTTTCCCCGGTTTCTTCGGCTTCTCTTGCATGAGGTTCGTTTATCCGTTCTGGATTTGGAACCGTCTTGATATCCTGCCAGAGTTCTTTGAAAGGCTCAGGTGTTTGTTTTACAGCATCAACCGTATATTTAACGGCCTGTTTTTTATATTTGATATCCGACTTGATCTGTTGCTGGTTTTTAGACAATCTGTTTGTTTCCTCTGTAATGGCTTCGGTTTTTTTCTGAAACTTTGCCGCGGTTTCAGAAAGTTCATTTAACGCAGGTTTTGCTGATTTAAATGTGTTATATGCTGAAAATCCTAAATAAAGAAGAGCAGCCACCACGATACCAATACTAATATAAACAATGATCATATGTTCCACCTCCTGTATGATGTATGCTTTTGAAATCATGCATTTATCGTTATATACCC
Source organism: Exobacillus caeni (assembly GCF_005747095.1). Lineage (GTDB taxonomy): Bacteria > Bacillota > Bacilli > Bacillales > Guptibacillaceae > Exobacillus > Exobacillus caeni. The sequence continues at coordinate 153,846 of NZ_SWLG01000004.1, forward strand.
GGTTTAATTGGAAAGATAACTAAATTTAATCGGGTGCGGACAGTATTGCTTCGAATTGCTTCACTGATTCTCACATTATATAGCTTTAGTATACCCTTAAAGCAGTTATGAATATAAAAATAGTTTTACCACTAGCAGTTCAGTTCTCTGTGAAACTTTTTCAGATTTAGCCACTCCATCTAATAAGATAAATCATAACTAAAAGCCCGATAATAAACGCAAAAGTTGCTCCTCTAGCATGTCCATCTCCATGGGATTCAGGAATTAATTCTTTATAAATGATAAACAACATTGCTCCTGCAGCAAAAGAAAGTCCATACGGAACAAGATCGCCAAAGATGGACGTAAGGCTATATCCAATTAAGGAAGTTATAATTTCGACTGCACCTGTCATGGTTGCAATAAGAAAAGCTTTAAACTTATTTACACGCTGCTGTACAAGAAACAGCGCGACCAAAAATCCTTCAGGGGCATTCTGCAATCCGATAGCAAATGCTATTAATCCCCCAAGTCCTTCATCTTCACTAGCATAACTTACACCTACCGATAAACCCTCAGGAAGGTTATGTAATGTAATCGCCGAGATAATCAGCAACGCTTTCCTGTCAAACGGTATTTTCCGTCTTTCATGGCCAAGATCGATGTGCGGAATGTATAGTTCAAGTACAGTAAGAGTAACAGCACCAAATAGGAGCCCCACTGCTAAAACCCAAAAATTAGAAGAATCCAGAGCTTCCGGAATGAGGCTGAAAGCTGAGGCAGCCATCATAATACCTGCTGTAAAGGCGAGCAATATGTCTCTCCAGCGATGGGTAACCTGCTGGAAAAGTAAAACTGGAATCGCACCAACGCCGGTGGCTAGCGCTGATAAGGTACTGCCCACTAAAACACTGTCCATATTCAGAATCCTTTCTTTCCACTCGATTAATTTTATTGGAAACGGCTATAAGAAATATTTTAAGTTATGTAGATTTTATAAAATGTTATCAAAAAAGAGTTAAAAATAACAACATTTCAAATTATAATGGAATCATGAGTGTTCCATAGGACTTTTATCATATTTATAGAGGAGCTTCCAATATGTTGTTACCGATTGTTGAAAGTGTTTTATTTCAAGTCTCTATCGTTTTCTTCCCTATTTTCCTTTATCACATTCTCTTTTCTAGAGATCAAGGAATAGGAAACAAGACTGGAAAGATTTTATTTGGAATCCTGTGCAGTGTCCTTACGGTAATTGTGATGACGTTCCCTATTGTCACCTATGGAGAACATATCGTTGATTTTAGAATCATTCCTGTTATGATCGCCATCCTTTATGGAGGAGTGGAAGCGGGCCTCATTACTGTTATAACGATGTTTACATACAGATTCTATCTCGGAGGGAACGGAGTGTTCGTTACTTTCCTTGCTTATAGTTTCATCATCATTGCATTCTTTCTGGTTAAGCCTTTTCAGGAATTTGATTTGAAGAAGAAATTGCTGAGCGCAACGGTACTAACGTTTGTAATCTCCTTTTCTGCTATTGCGTCTTCATTCTATATTTATGAAACCTCCCTCTTTTTTATAATGGAAGCAACAATACTTTTTGCTGTCAGGCTGCTGTTGTTTTTTGCGATAATTTATATGATAGAAAGTGTTACTGCAAGATTCAGAATGGAGTCTGAGTTGCAGCGAACGGAAAAGCTGCAGGTTGTAAGCGAAATTGCAGCATCTGTGGCCCATGAAATTCGAAATCCTATGACTTCAACCAGGGGGTTTCTACAGTTGCTCTCCCATGAAGGCCTAACAGGGGAAAAGAGAAACGAGTTCATAAGAATTGCGATAACAGAGCTTGACCGAGCGGAATTGATTATCAACGATTATCTATCTTTAGCAAAACCCCAGGCTGAAGAAATAACAGAGATTCCATTAAGAAGTACCCTCTCGCATATTCTTAATATTCTATCTCCTTACGCAACGATCAATAATGTAAAGCTGAAGATCGATCTTGAGGGAGAAGCATCCGTAGTGGGAAATTCGGCGAGGTTCAATCAGAGTTTGATCAATCTTGTAAAAAATGCAATAGAAGCATGCAAAGAACAGGGGGAAGTAAAACTTTTGTTAAAGGCAAAAGATGAGCTTGCCTCTATACAGATTATTGACAATGGGGTAGGAATGGAAGAAGAGCAGGTATCGCGGATAGGTACAGCTTTTTATTCAACCAAGGAAAAAGGAACAGGCCTTGGTTTAATGGTTTGTTATAGAGTAATCGATGCTATGGGCGGGAAAATCAAGGTGAAGAGTGAGCGAAATAAAGGGACAGCCTTTACGATTACACTTCCTAACGTAACCTATCATCAAAAAAAACCGATACAAGAGTTGCCGGAATTCTAACAAGACATAAGAAGAAACGAAGAAAAATAGCTTCGTTTTTTCATTGCAGTATAGGAATGGACTTTTTAGCAGAGGAGAATACTTGCCGATCGTCGAGTTTTTAAAAGGAGAAGATTGCAATGAAAGGAATTTCTTCAAAAATCAAATGCTTGAACGGAGAGCCATTTTACATCATCATCGAAAACTTAGAAGCACTTATACCTTCTGCACAACAAGAAAACATTGATCAATTGATGGCTATTTGCGAAGAAAAGAAGATCCAAAAACTAAGCGTGGTGCTTAAAACTGAGCGTGCCTTTGTAGAAAAAGCGGAACGGTTGTTGCGAGAAAACCACTTTGTTTACGAATCCTCAATGCTCATATTTCAGAAAAATCTCGAGAGTTTGGAAGAAGCAGAGATTCCCTTTCAAATAAGGGACCTGGAGGAAGTTGGAGAAAAAGGGTTCATATCGATCTGGCAAAAGGTGATTGAAGGTTCTTATAATAAACCATCCAGCCTGACGATTGAGGAACAGTTTGAGGGAATGAAAAAAGAAATTGGCCCTGCATATGCACATGCCTGTTTAACTGTGTACGACGAATCGAAGCCAATCGGAATAATGATACCGGTCATCGAACCCGGAACAGAAGATGAAGGAAGAATATTTTATTTTGGAATCATACCGGATGCAAGAGGGAAAGGAATAGCAGTTATGATACATAGAAAAGCTCTTGACTATTTAAAAAAATCAGGAGCTTCTTACTATATAGGTGCTACAGATAAGAAGAATATACCAATGCAAAGCATTTTCAAGAAAAATGGGTGCATACAAAAAGGGTCATTAAAAACGTTTGCCTATCACTATAATGCTTGATATTGCTGGATTTGTAGGTTTTTGTCGTTTAAAAGTTATCATACGTTTCCGCCTACAGCCCTGACACAAAATTTAAAATGCGGTCAACCACTTAGTAGAAAAGGCAGGAAGCAAAAAATGTTCCCAAAAATTAGAGGTTGAATTTTGTAGAATTTTCAGTATAATCAAACAAAAGGGTATAAAGGAGAGTGCTTTTGTTGATTCGCATTAAAAAGGGAGATATCTTTAAAAGCGACTGTTCTGTCATTGCTCATCAGTGTGATTGCTTTAATAGTATGGAAGAAGGATTAGGCAAGCGAGTTAAACAAATGTACCCGGAAGCAGCTAAGGCTGATGAGGAATTTCCATTTCCGCCAAAGAAAAGGCTAGGCAAGTGTTCTTTCGCGGTTTCCGGCGATCATAAACGAGTGATTGCCAACCTGTATGGACAATATCGTCCGCAGGGATTACAAACAAACTATCCAGCCTGGCTCAAGTCTTTTGAAAAAATGATCAAAGAGCTAACTCCAATGGAAGACAAAGGATTTCCAGTAAGCATTGCATGTGGAATTGATAAAGATGATTTTGAAAATGTCAAAAAGTCTTTGGAGAAACTTTCAAAAAAGTATAAGAGGACGATTGAGATTTACCCAATTTAACCAGATACAAGAGGCCTATCAGTGATAGGCCTCTTTTTAAATTACAGGGCTAGACGTTGATTTAACGTTTTCACAGAAGTTTGATAAAAAAGGAACAGCGATTCTTAATAAATCACTTATTGTAGTTATCGCCTAATTTAATGCCTTTTTCAGTGTAGCAAGATTTTCTTCCATTAAACTGAAATAATCTTCCCCATTTTTAATGTCTTCTTCTGTTAGAACCGCCAGATTATGAAGGCGAAGTGGTTTCAAACCAGCTTCTTTTTGGATTACTTTTGCTGGCTTTGGTGTTACGTTCTGTTCAAACAAAATGTAGTCGATATTGTATTTTTCTGCTTTTTCGATTAGCCTTTTAAGTTCTTTTTGGGAAGGCTCATTCGAGGGAGATATTCCCGTAACACTAATTTGCTCCAATTGGTATCTCTTTTCCCAATAACCGTAACCAGCATGTGCAACAAGAATTTGTTTTTGCTGGCTGTTGCCTACCATCGTCTGAAATGATTTGTCCAGTGCAAGAAGGTTTTCTTTTAAAGAATTAAAGTTTGTTTCAAAATCTTCTTCTGCTTCAGGTTTTAAAGCAACTAACTCATCTTTAATGTTTTTTGCCATTTCAGTAGCCAGGATAGGATCGATCCAAATATGCGGATCCTGATCGCCGTGCTCCTCATGCCCTTCACTATGATCTTCGTGTTCATGAGTATCTTTAAGCAAATCGATTCCCTGAGCAGCTTCAAGAATGGTGACATCTTCATTTTCCATCGCTTCATGGATCGTTTTGGCATAGCCTTCCATACCAGCCCCATTATAGATAAACAGGTCTGCGCCTGCTAGTTTCATCATGGTCTTTGTAGTTGGTTCAAAGTTATGGGCATCTGACCCAGAAGGAATAATACTTTCTACAGAAACATGTTTTCCGCCGATCTTCTTTGTGAAATCCTCCAGAGGATATAGCGTTGTATAGACCTGGAGTTTGCCATCATCACTTGCCTTTTGATCTGCACTATTATCATTTTTATCTGAACAGCCCGAAAGAGCGACTGTTAGCAATATCGAAGAAAGAAATATAATAGCTCTTTTAAAATGCATCGCCAGTTCTCCTTTCCGCTTCATTCTGTCTTATTATATAGTAATAATTACGATTTGCAAACCATAATTATTCCTATTTAAAAAGCTGTTTTTTTGCGTGGTAGGAATCTACTAACTTCTTCTCAGATTAGTTTAGACCTCTCCCTTTACGTGGAATAGTGCAAGTGTAGCGCAAGAAAACAAGAAACTTTCTGAAGGAGGATGATTCAAATGGCTAAGAACAATAAAGATAAGATGACGACAGAAGAAGCAGGCCGCATGGGTGGAGAAAAAACATCCGAAACACATGATAAAGATTTCTATCAGGAGATCGGCCATAAAGGCGGAGAAGCAACATCTGAAAGCCATGATAAAGAATTTTATCAGGATATCGGAGAAAAAGGCGGCCAAAAGGGCGGCGAAAGAACAGCTGAAACTCACGGAAAAGAATTCTATCAGGAAATCGGCAAAAAAGGCGGAGAAGCTACTTCCGAAAATCATGATAAAGAATTCTACCAGGAAATTGGAGAAAAAGGCGGAGAAGCTACTTCCGAGAGTCACGGCAGAGAATTTTATGAAGAGATCGGAGAAAAAGGCGGCAGCCGAAGCGACCGTGACTAATTAAAACGTCGATAGTTAAATTAAAGATTTACTATTCTACTAACTTTAATAAGGAGGATGATTCAAATGGCTAAGAATAAAGATAATGGAAAAATGACGACAGAAGAAGCAGGCCGCATGGGCGGCGAAAAAACATCGGAAACACATGATAAAGATTTCTATCAAGAAATCGGTAAAAAAGGCGGCGAAAAAACGTCTGAAACACATGATAAAGAATTCTACCAGGAAATTGGAGAAAAAGGTGGAGAAGCAACTTCCGAGAGTCACGGCAGAGAGTTTTATGAAGACATCGGTGAAAAAGGCGGAGAAAACTAATCACCTGCCTTTGAGGTGAAACATTGAACGACACTAATAAAATTGTAAAAAATTTCTAAGGAGGATTGTTAAAAATGGCTAAGAATCGTAAAGATAACGAGAAAATGTCGGTAGAAGAAGCAGGTCGCATGGGTGGAGAAAAAACATCGGAAACACATGATAAAGATTTCTATCAGGAAATCGGCCAAAAAGGCGGAGATGCCACATCTGAAAGCCATGACAAAGAGTTTTATCAGGATATCGGAGAAAAAGGCGGCGAAACTACCTCTGAAAACCATGATAAGGATTTCTATCAGGAGATTGGCAAAAAAGGTGGAGAAGCAACATCTGAAAGTCATGATAAGGAATTCTATCAGGAGATCGGAGAAAAAGGTGGAGAAGCAACCTCTAAAAACCATGATAGAGAATTCTATGAAGAAATCGGAGAAAAAGGCGGTAGCCGAAGCGACCGTGACTAATAAAAACTTACAGCATTAAAGAAATGGGCAGGAGTCATTCCTGTCCTTTTTTTGTTGCTTCCCCGTAATAAAATCATACCGAAGAAACGGTCATGATTCAATTGTTCTGCCTGAAAATACATTCTTGATGAAATCATAATAAAACTTCTCTTTGTTAGGAGCAACCACAAGATGAAAAACAGTATGTTCATTCACTTCATCAAATTCTACTTTACGGCCGTTCAGAAACTCGATCCGCAGTATTTTTAAACGATGGTCATAGCCAATGCGATCAAAAAGAGAAAGGTTCCACATTTTCTTATTAAAGGTCGTAAATTTCATTCCATTGCTCCTTTTTACCTATTTATTACTTCTATCATAAACTAGCAGACGAATCAGAACAATATGGAATTATCAAAATCTTTTTCGGAAATGGGAACGAAAAGAACATAGCAGCGTGCACCTGGAGGAAGCGAAAACCAGGCAAACAAAAAAGCCCTCCAGTATAGCAGAGGGCTAACAGTACACTTATTCGCCAAATGTTCTTTCTTCCGCAACGTTATGGTCTTCATCCATGATAACCAGTTTGCTTGGCTTATTATTTTTGGCTATTTTTTCTCCTTCTTCAATAGCTGCTGCTTTTGTTTGATACAAATTCGTTGGTGCGACATCTTCAATTTCTACATACCATCCTGTTACATCTTTGTTTGGGGTAATCGTATATTGGTTCATTCTATTTTTCCTCCTTATGTTGATCCTTTATTTTTCAGTTCCCCTGTAAAGGGCTATTAAAACATTAATCAACAGGGTCTTCTCGCTTGCCATATTTTACAAGATCATAAATCGCTTTTCCGTCACTTGGATGCCCGTCCCGGTATTGAAGCGGGAATAGTGAAAAGAAAACGAGATAGATTGAGAAATAAACAAACTGATAAAAGAAAAGATGGACTGGAAGAACGCCCATATGAATAAGAGAATTCACGATGAGAATAGAAGCAATATTAAAAAGAGACCCCCCAAAGTATATCAATAAATGAGCCCATTTCTTGTTGACTGATATATCGCTATACTGGCACCATCCGTCCATAAAATAGATCCTCTTTATTTCCAGAGGACCAATACGGATGATCGTTTTCCCCGCACCGATCGCAAATTTGATTTTCCCGCCAAAGATTCGCGCAAAAAAAACGTGGCCTGCCTGATGAATGGCTGTCACAAGCGGGAGGGTCAACAACAGCGCGAGGATAAAGATCCATATATCTGAAAAATTAAACATCAAAAGCCTCCTTGTCACAAAGGGTCCTTATTAACCCATATTGAACTTTACCCTTTTATAGGGGAGGCTTTATCCTCCTTCTTTACTGAATCTGGCAAAAAAATTGCCCCCCTGGATGTGATTTCCCTAACCGCACCCTGGGGGTCAAACTAATTAAAACTTTATGTGACTTTTTTTAGCCGTACAATAGATAATTCGGCAATGGCATTAAGTAGTAATAAACAAACCGATGATAAGTGCTAACGTCAGTAGCCAGATTCCGATTACAAACCACCAGACAGTTGCCTTATTGCTCTTCGTTTTTTCCATTATTTAACCCCCTCTTGAGATAACTAGTTACCATAGTATCTCCTGTGAAATAAAAGTTATTAACGTAAATGATTAACATCCTAACGCTTATTAAAGTAAATAATTTAATGGCTTGTGAGGAACAATTTTACTATAGACATGGTGAAAAACAGAATGGGGGGATGAAAATGAAGTGGCTTTTCGGAAAAAAGAATAAAGAAACCAATGTCGAGACTTTAGATAGTTTACTTAAGGAACTAAAAGCTTCTTCTGATTTTATCCATTTCCATTACGAACAATCACCTCATGGATACTGGATCAGCTATTTCCAAACGCTTGTGGAATCAAAAATCCTACATCGGGATATTCTTCCGTATGTAAATAAAGAAACGTTAAAATCCCTCGAAAAATTTAAAGAAGTGATTCCGATTGAAGATGTGGAAATCACCTCAGATGTGAAGAAAATAAAAAATAAAATCCTTCAAGGATATGTGTTTATCCAGTTACATGAACATGATAACGAAGGACTAATAATCCATGCGGCTACCCATAAAAACAGGCAAGTATCTGTCCCGGAGGTTGAGTTTAGCGTTATTGGGCCGAAAGAAGCATTCGTGGAATCGGTCGATACAAACTTGAACCTTGTAAGAAAACGCCTTCCGATTCCTAATCTAAGAATCGAAGAAGTTAGAGTCGGGAAATTATCTAAAACAAGAACGTACATTATGTATGTGGAGGGGATTAGTAATGAGGAGAATGTGAACACTCTTCGTCAAAGGGTGAAAGGGATTGATTTTGACACGATCACTGACAGCTCGTTCATTGCTCAAATGATTGAAGATAATCATAACTCTCCTTTCCCGCAGTTGATTGACACAGAAAGACCAGATCGGGTAGCAGCCATTCTTGCAGAAGGAAAAGTGGCAATTCTTGTGGATGGCTCCCCTCATGCGATTTTTGGACCGACAACGATCACCGAGTTTTTCTCAGCTTTTGAGGATTACTTTTTGTCATGGCACATAGCATCAGCTTTTCGTCTCATACGTATTTTTGCGGTAGCTTTTTCGATTCTTTCAACGCCGATCTATGTGGCGACTATAACGTACCATTATGAACTGATTCCCAAAGACTTGTTATCAACGTTGATCACTTCTAGAAGCAACATTCCATTGCCTCCTTTTTTTGAAGCGGTCTTTCTTGAACTAACGATCGAACTGCTAAGAGAGGCCGGAGCACGGTTGCCGACAAAGGTTGGCCAGACGATCGGTATCGTAGGAGGAATCGTTATTGGAACAGCTTCTGTTGAAGCTGGATTAACAAGTAATATCCTTTTAATTATTGTTGCGCTCGCAGCACTTGCATCCTTTACTACTCCAATCTATCGGATGGGCAACACGATTCGCTTGATCCGGTTTCCGTTTTTAGTTTTGGGGGCAATCTGGGGGTTTGTTGGAATCGTATTGGCTTTTAGCTTCTTAATCGCCCATTTATTAAAATTAACTTCTCTCGGAAGACCTTACCTTGAGCCGATTTATCCGCCAAGAATCACAGATTGGAAGGATGCTATTATCCGGCTGCCCTATTCTTATTTGGGGAAGCGCCCTGTTCAGCTTCAAACCCAGGACACAGTAAGATTTAGCGAACAACATGCTAAAAAGAAACGAGACCATATAAGTCGAAAATCAGATATAGATGATTAATGATAACTTTCTTTGTTAAGGAGCATTTATATGAAGGTTCAGGTAAACGACCAAAACAAAATATCTCCTAATCTGGTTTTTTTCCTGATCCATGCTGTCCAAGTTGGGGTGGGAATCCTCGGGTTTCAGCGTTATATTGCTGAGAAAGCCGGATACGATGCATGGATATCTGTCCTTTTGGCTGGAATAGGAGGAAGTATCATTATAAAGATTATGTATTCGATGCTGTTAAAAGAGGAAGGGGATCTTATTGAAATCCACCGGACAGCGTTTGGGAATACAATAGGGAATATTCTTAGTGTTCTTTTTCTGATTTATTATTTTATGATGGCTTTAGCTGTACTCAGAACTTATATTGAAGTTGTTCAAGTGTGGATGTTCCCTCAGCTCAGTATCTTTCCATATGCCTTTGCGTTTCTGGGCTTAGTATACTATATCGTTGCTGGCGGGATTAGGACGGTTACCGGTATTGCTTTCATGGGTGTCGTTTTTCCTTTATACCTTATCCTGACAATTGTTTTTCCGTTACGTTATGCTGACTTTGGAGATCTTCTTCCTATCTTTTCGCATGCGCCGATCGACATTTTGGCAGGAGTTAAAAGTACGACATTGAGTTACCTTGGCTTCACGACGTTGCTAATGTATTTTCCATTTATAAATGATAAGAGAAAGTCCCATATCTGGGCACAGCTTGGCTTTCAGTTCACTACTATACTTTATTTGCTCGTTGCGGTCGTTACCTTTGCATTTTTTAGCAAAGAGCAGCTTGCGACAACTATATGGCCAACACTTACTATGTTTAAAATAGTGGAGATGCCTTTTGTAGAAAGATTTGAATATATCGGTATTTCCTCGTGGGCACTGATTATTCTCCCGAATGTGTGCATATCAGTCTGGGCTTTCAGCAGGGGGCTTAAAAGGGTGTTTCATATGCAACAGTATACGGGGTTAAAAATTAGCATCATTGCTCTATTTATCCTTATGCTCCCCTTCAAGGACCGCCAGGCCATCGATCAATTGAACAATTATGTTTCAACAATTGGGTTTTATGTATTATATGCGTATATTCCCTGTCTGGCTGTCGTCTATCATGTTGTTCGGAAAGTGAGGGACAAGCATGAAGCGTAAATGGTTAATCCCCATAGTAATTTTATTGTTGTTTTTAAGCGGGTGCGGCAATGAAGTTGAAATAATCGATGATATTAGCCTGGTAACAGTGGTTGGATATGATAAAGGAGAAGATGGGAAATTGATCGGAACTGTGTCGATTCCGATTTATAATCCTGACTTTTCCATTAATACAGAACAATATACTTCACAGGCACATCTTATAAACGAAAATCGAGATAAGCTTAATGCCCAATCCTCTAAGCCGCTTGTAAGTGGAAAGCTGCTCGTCGCACTTTACAGTAAGGAACTTGCAAGAGAGGGTCTCGCCGATCTTCTGGATAATCTGAGAAGAGATCCGAGCATCGCAGCCAACGTATATCTTGCTATTGTCGATGGAAATGTTAAAGAGTTAATGGACAAGCAATACAGCAATGTGGACCTTGGCATTTTCCTTTCGAGATTAATCGAACAAAACATCAAAACAGAATCCCTGCCAAAAACAAACCTTCATTTGTTTCTAAATGACTATCTTGAAGAAGGGAAAGACCCGTTCTTGCCGATCATAAAAAAAAGGAAGGATACGGTTGAAATAACACAACTCGGACTTTTTAAAGGTGATAATTATGTAGAAGCTATTAATTATAAGGCAGGTTTTATGTTTAAGGGGTTATCAGGAAATTTTAAAAATGCTTCTTATACGTTAAAGTTTAAAAAAGATGCTTATGTTTTTATCCAAAATCTAAAATCAAAAAGAAAAGTGGAAGTCAAACACCCTGATGGCCGTCCTCAAATTACGGTAAACTTGAATTTGAATGGGATTATAAAAGAATATAACCGAACAAAGGTCACCGGAAAAAATATTGTAACAGACATCGAAAAAAAGATGGAGAAAGAGATACAGGTTAAAGCAGAAGAATTAATAAGAAGATGCCAGGAGTTAGGGGTGGACTCGTTCGGCATTGGGGAAAAAGTGCGACAACATTCTAGAAGCTGGACGAAAGAAGAGTGGCAGACGATCTATCCCGAGCTTGATATCAAAGTTTCTGTTAAAGTAGACATCCAGGAATCAGGGGTAACGAAGTAAGGCTTATCATATATCGATAAGCCTTACTTAATAAACCGGATCGTTAACGGATATCGGTAACTTTCCCCGTTATTCGCTTTAACAGATGCCATGATCACAAGAACGATTTCCAGAACGGCTACAACAGCAAGCAGCAGGAAACCAACAATAATAAATACTAATATACCGGATACAATTCCGTAGATCATCATGCTGATCTGAAAATTAAGCGATTCCTTTCCCTGCTCATCTACAAAAGGCATTGTTTCTTTTTTCATCAGCCAGATGATCAAAGGACCCAGAATGTTTCCGAACGGGATTAAAAAGCCAGCAAAAGCCGTTAGATGAGAAAGCATCCCCCATGTCTTTTCTTCCTGGGTTAGATTGCTTTGTTCCACTTCCATCAGTCTTCCTCCTTTCATTATCATTACTTTCATTTTACATGTTATGAGTGCTGTCAGTCGTTATATTCTTATCTTAAGAAACTTTAACGCCAGGCATAAATACTTTTCCTCTTACACAAATTAGAAATATATCATGAAAAGGGGAATAAAAATATGCTTGAAACAAACACATTTAAGAATGAATTGGAAAAGGCGAAAATTCTTTTTACAAAGGCGAAAGCGGATTCCGCATATATGAAAGAATTTCAACAGGCGATTGCAAATGTCCAAACAAAGATGGATACAGCCGAAGGGGCAGTCAAGAATAGAATCAACGCTGCTAGTTCGGAGCTTCAAAAAGAGTTCAAGGAAATCAAGGCAGATTACGAGTCACTGATCGATGAATTTGAGCATTACCCTGAATAGATTTCCTTAAGGACAAGCGATAAGAGCTTGTTCTTTCTTTACAAATACAAAAAGAAAATCAATAAAAATGGAGAACCATCCTTAGATAAGTCCTCCAATATCGTACCTTATTTACTTATATACAACATCTATGAATGGGTGTTATGCGAAATGGTGTAGGATCCTCGTTCTGTTTTTAATTGGATGCTCGTTTCATCAAGGTGCATCTGGCTTACTTCTTCCAGGGGAATCTCAAAACGGGAAAAAGGCAAAGGCTCGGCTGATTGGTCTGAAATGACTTTTCCTTCTCCTTTTAACTGAAGTAACATCTCTGATGTGTAGTCATCTATCGTTTGATCCCGTTCTTGAAATGAAAAATCCTCAAGTTTCATAATGGTTTTGTCTTTATCATCCATTTCTTCTTTTTGGATGATTACGTTATCGCCTTTCCACTCATTAAGCAAGTGTTCCAGTTCTTGTTGGGAAAATTTATTATCGCTCATTATTATTCACCTCATTGTTAAATTCCCCAACAAAGCGAATTTTAAAACAGAAACTTTTTGAGACTATGCTTCCACCAGGAGCCTCGAAAGTTTTGCTTTTATTGAAAGTTTCATGGAGGGAATGTCAGAGCTGTTATATTTTTCGATCAGATCATCAATACGCTTAAAATAAAGGTTACTGATCCACTCCACATAGGTTTTATAGGAAGCGCTGCGCAGAAACATTTCGAGCATATTCTCATCCGGACCAAAATAATACGTTAAATCATCAAAGAAAGTAGTAAATCGACTGAACGATAGCCTGGTAAAGTTTGAGTCGAGTTCAAATCTAAACTTATTTAATGGATCAGGAACAAGTCTTATGGCAAAAAGATCATCATTATCAAACATTTCTTTAGGAGTAGGCAGCAAAAGATAAGGGTTATCCAGGTCGTTAAACCCGATAAAGAAATCCTCTGTATCTTCATAGCAATTAGGCAAGCGCATCATAGTAGACTCTACAATAAGGCTGTAGACTGAATCGTTCATATTCTTACCTCCCTCTTAATCTATCTTTATGATGTCCAAACTAGCAATATACTATACTTGTTTTTAAAATTTTCCGAAAACATCTACTGTATATATTGGACTATTTCTTCCAAAAATCCTTCTAAAATCACAATAATCTTGTTAAAACAAGAAGTTTCTTAATAAATGGAAATAAATCCGTGTTTGGCAAACGTGATTAAATGGAATATACACAATGAAAGAATTGATTCGGACAAGGAGGAATGTGTAAATGGCAATGGAACATAAGCCAAAAGTAGAAGCGCAGGTCAAATCGGAAATGCCTGTCATGGAAAAAAAGGATGGGGTGGAGATAAGTAACCCATATGAAATTGTTCAGAAACTGATGGAAGAGGCAACTGACACACTTGGTTTGCCGGACTCCTTCTATCAGATATTAAAAAAGCCAAAACGAGTTTTAAAAACTTCTATCCCTGTGCGGATGGATAATGGAGAAGTAAAGGAATTTGAAGGGATGAGATCTCAGCATATTGATGTTCTAGGCCCAACAAAGGGCGGTGTTCGGTTTCACCCTGATGTAAATGAAGATGAAGTGAAAGCTCTGTCCATATGGATGTCCTTAAAAGCGGCAATTTTAGGCATTCCGTATGGAGGCGGTAAAGGGGGCATCATCGTTAACCCTAAAGAATTATCTGAACGTGAACTCGAGGAGTTAAGTCGTGGTTTTATTCGTGAGCTTGAACCTATTATAGGACCTGAAAAAGACATTCCTGCACCGGATGTCAATACTACTCCGGAGATCATGGGCTGGATGCTTGATGAATTTTCTCGGCTCAAAGGGAAGAATGTTCCCGGGATGATTACTGGAAAACCTATTATTTTAGGCGGATCCCAGGGAAGAGTAGAAGCGACCGGAAGAGGAGTTGTCTTTACAATCGCGGATGCAGCAAAGCGGCTTGGAATGGAGTTAGAAGGAATGACAGCAGTAATCCAGGGGTTCGGAAACGTTGGTTCTATAACTGCAAAACTTCTCTCAGAACGCGGTGTGAAAGTGATGGGCATTACTGATGCAGGCGGCGGTGTATATAACGAAGACGGTCTTGATATCGACCAATTGATGGACTATGTAAAAAAAGAAGGAACAGTAGCAGGCTTTAATAATTATGATGGCCTTTCAAATGAAGAGCTCTTCTCAGCTGATTGCGATATTCTTGTACCTGCAGCACTGGAGAACCAGATCACTTCTATGACAGGACCAACAATTAAAGCAAAAATCGTTGCTGAAGCAGCGAACGGTCCGACAACACCGGAAGGCAACGAAGCGATGGAAGAAAACGGAGTATTCATCATTCCTGATATTTTATGTAACGCAGGTGGTGTAACTGTTTCCTACTTTGAATGGGTGCAAAACACCATGCATTATTTTTGGACCGAGCAGGAAGTAAACGAGCGACTATTTACCAAAATGACTAATGCATTCGATGATGTTTACCGAATGAAACAGGAAAAGAAAGTACACATGCGTGATGCTGCATACCTTGTAGGTGTTGGGCGACTGGCAAACGCAATGAGAGCAAGAGGCTGGATTAAAGATTGGTCCATGCCGATCGACTGCAATGCATAGTATAAAAAGGAGCATCCTCAGCCGGGGATGTTCTTCCTGTTTTTACATAGATAAATCAATCCCGGGAGTTCTCGACAAAAAAAATTAGGCAAACTACTTGAAAGTCAGAAAAGGTCAAAGTATAATAAGGTTACAAGGTCAAAGTTAGTCAAAGTCAAACGAAACATTTTGACCTTTTAAACCTTACACATTTTCTTTTTCAAATAACGTGTTTAAACAGTTGATAAATAAAAGATATATAAATTCATAGGGAGGAAACACCATATGAGATGTGAAAACTGTAAAGTAAATCCGGCGAATGTACAGATGAACATTCAAATCAACGGGAACAAAAAGCAGTTACACTTATGCCAGAGCTGTTATTCAACAGTGCGAAACGAGATGAAGACTCCTTCATCACACAATCCTTTTGATGATTTCTTTAAAGGGTTCATGCAAGCCCCGAACCAGGATAACGGATTTTCAAGCCACCATGCCGAACCCAAAACCCAACATGGAGGCCAGGGAGGCGGAGGCTTACTTGACCAGTTAGGGAAAAACTTAAGCCATGCTGCCAAAGCTGGATTGATCGACCCTGTTATCGGTCGTGAACAAGAAGTAGAAAGAGTAATAGAAACGTTAAACCGTAGAAATAAAAATAATCCAGTGTTGATCGGTGAGCCTGGAGTAGGGAAAACCGCTATCGCAGAAGGACTTGCGCTTCGTATCGCGGAAGGTAATGCACCATCAAAGCTTCTGAACAAGGAAATTTATTTGCTTGATGTCGCTTCATTAGTATCTAACACAGGAATCCGCGGTCAGTTCGAAGAGCGTATGAAACAACTGATCGGCGAATTGCAGCAGCGAAAAAATGTTATTCTTTTCGTTGACGAAATCCATCTTCTTGTCGGTGCAGGATCTGCAGAAGGATCGATGGATGCAGGGAATATCCTTAAGCCCGCGCTTGCAAGAGGCGAGCTGCAGCTTATTGGTGCGACGACTCTGAAAGAATACCGGAAAATTGAAAAAGACGCGGCTTTAGAACGCCGGTTCCAACCTGTTATGGTCAATGAGCCTACCGTTGAAGAAGCCATTGAGATTCTTAAAGGCTTAAAATCTAAATATGAAGATTATCATGATGTAAACTATAGTGATGATGCAATCCGTGCCTGCGTTTCACTTTCAAACCGTTACATTCAAGACCGCTTCTTGCCCGACAAAGCGATTGACTTGATGGATGAAGCTGGATCAAAAGTGAACTTAATGAATACCGGCCGGAACCATGACGATATCCAAAAGCGCCTGGAAGAAATCGCGGCTGAAAAGAAAAGAGCGACTGAAGCAGAAGACTATGAAAGAGCCGCAAAGCTCCGGGACGAAGAAGCTGAACTTGAAAAGCAACTCGAAACAGCTGTTAACAGTGAGCAAAAAGAGGCAACTGTTGACCTGGAGATGATTCAATTGATCATCGAAAGGAAAACCGGCATTCCGGTCCGCAAGCTGCAGGAGGACGAACAAGCAAAAATGAAAAATCTTGCAGAGCGTCTTAACGAAAATGTTATCGGTCAAACAGCGGCCGTAGAAAAAGTGGCAAAAGCGATCCGCAGAAGCCGTGCCGGCTTGAAACGAAAAAATCGCCCGATCGGAACATTCCTGTTTGTTGGTCCTACAGGTGTAGGTAAAACAGAATTGTCCAAAACGCTGGCTAAAGAACTCTTCGGAGATAAGGAAGCCATGGTTCGCCTCGACATGAGTGAGTACATGGAGAAGCATTCCGTGTCTAAGTTGATCGGTTCACCTCCAGGATATGTGGGCCATGAAGAGGCTGGGCAATTAACAGAACGAGTGCGCAGAAAGCCATACAGCATCATTCTGCTCGATGAGATCGAGAAAGCCCACCCTGATGTCCAGAACATGTTCTTGCAAATTCTTGAGGACGGACGTCTGACTGACAGCCAGGGGCGTACTGTAAGCTTTAAAGACACTGTTATCATCATGACAAGCAATGCTGGAACATCAGAAAGAAAAGTGACTGTAGGTTTTGATGCGGTTGAAAACTATACAAACGTAATGGAATCACTATCAGGCTATTTCCGGCCAGAATTCCTGAACCGCTTTGACGGCATCATTCCATTTGAAGAGTTGACCAAAGAGAACCTTGTCCAAATTGTTGACCTGATGCTTGCTGAACTTAAAGAAAACATCAATGAACAGGGAATGGATATTGATGTGACAGAAGAGGCAAAAGCAAAACTAGCAGAACTGGGATACAATCCTCAATTCGGCGCAAGACCACTCCGCCGCGTGATTGAAGAATACGTTGAAGACGGAATCGCCGACTTAGTAATGGAAGAAGGAAACGTTACAGAAGTTGAAGTTGCCGTTCAAGATGGCGACATCATTGTCAAAAAAGGATGAGTAGAGTAGGACCTTTCCGATTTTATGGAAAGGTTCTTTTTTTGCTGTATAGGAAAGCTTACTTTATTAGCATAGAAGAGTGTTGGACGTCGTTTAAAAGTTTACGATTAGATAAAGGAAACTACGCCTCCAGCTTCTCCTGTAGGATTGTAATGCCAGGGGGATCCGGGGTTTGAAATTATAGGGCATTGAATCCGCTATTTTTAAAAAAACACTACTTTTAGAATAAATGAGGTCATCTGTTCCGCTATTTGCTCAAAATCGAATAAAAATAGGCGTTTTGGCTGTGAATAACGGAACAGATGACCTATAATTTTTTAAAAATGCCCATTTTTCACAAATAACGGACCTGATGACCTCTAATAATGATGGAATCAGGAAGCTGACACACAAGTCAGCTCCCTGATACTTTGCGCCGCGAAAGGCTAACCGTCCGAACTGCGGAAAGCGTGCATCCTGAATAGGAAACCAACCACTCCTCTGTTTAAATAGCAACAAAATTCACAAACACAGATTCTGGATGTTAGCCACTCTCTTGTTTGGTGAAACTTTTTTATATTTTAAAAGGAAACGCTTTAAAAACTTCGAATTAATATACAGTAATTAATTGGAATTTCACATTAATAATTACTAACAAGAAGGACGGAAGGAAATGAAACATAACATGTCTATTATTAATGAGGAAAATATTCTCTGGTCCATTTTAGAAGGTACTGCCTACGCGATTTTAATCTTTGATAACGAAAATAAAATTATAGAGGTCAATAGATCGTTTGAAAAAATGTTCGGATGGAAAAAAGAAGAGCTTGTTGGACAAAAAGCAAAAATGGAATCTTTTATTCCTGATCAATGGGAAGACCAGGCAAAAGAGGTACTCGAAAATGTATTGAATGGGAAAGAAATTTATTCTTTCGAAACACAGCGTTATAAAAAAGATGGGAGTATCCTTGATGTCTCCTGTACATTTACTCCGATACTTGATGAGAACGGAATGATCGTAGGGGGAACGACGACCCATCGGGATATTACAGAAAAGAAATCGGCAGAACGTGCTTTAAAAGAGAGTGAGGAAAGATATAGAAGCCTTGTAGAGACATCACCAGATGTGATCGCTGTTCATTCAAAAGGAAAGTTTATGTATATGAACCCTGCTGGGCTAAAACTGCTCGGATTTAAAAGGGCGGAAGATATTTCTGGTGTTTCTATTACTGACTATATTCATCCTGAAGATCGGCCGCTTGTACGAGAAAGAATTGCCAAAATGATGGAAACAAGCGATCAGCTGGAATCGATTGAACTGAAAGTTGTTCTTCCTAAGAATAAGGTTATTAACAGCTCCGTTTCTGCTTCTCCTATTTGCTATAGAGGCCAATCCGCAATTCAGGTTATTATGAGAGATGTAACAGAAAGGGTAAGGATGCGAGAACAGCTTCAGTTAATCTTAAGGTCTGCAGGGGATGGAATCTATGGCGTTAACCAATCCGGGGAAATAACTTTTATCAATCAGTCAGCGGCAGAAATGATCGGCATTTCAGAAAAAGCTGCTATCGGAATGCGGATGTGTGAACTGTTAACAAACCAGGATGAAGCACTAATAAAAATAGAAGATGATCCGATTTACAGATCTCTGGTTAACGGCGATGCGGTGGAAGTTTCTAATCAGTACATCAGAAGGCAGGACGGCACCAGTTTTATCGTGGATTATATTTGTACACCTATAAAAGAAAACGGTATCATTACCGGGGCGGTTGTTTCCTTCAGGGATGTTACCGAAAGAAATAATACCGAGGAGCTGTTAAGGAAGTCTGATAAGTTGTCGGTGGTCGGACAGCTTGCTGCAGGTGTTGCCCACGAAATTAGAAATCCGTTAACTTCGTTGAAGGGGTTTTTGCAACTGCTGCAAAAGGATGCAAAGGATGAAACGGAGACCTATTACAATGTTATGCTATCAGAGTTAAAACGAATTGAATCGATCATTGGAGAGCTGTTGGTCCTGGCAAAGCCTCAGGCTGCAAAATACGACCGGGTTAACATCCTTTCTATTTTAAATCATGTTATCACTTTACTGACAAGCCAGGCTAACCTGAAAAATATCGAAATAATTCAAACATACCGGTTATCCCAACCGATTATTGAAGCAGAGGAAAACCATCTAAAGCAAGTCTTGATCAATATCTTGAAAAATGCAGTCGAAGCGATGGAAAACCAAAATCATGGGAAAATTTTCGTTTCAGCCGAAACAAACGAACAGCAAAACGAGTTAAAGATAGAAATTAAAGATGAAGGGCCCGGAATAGCAGAGGATAGAATCAGCAAACTTGGAGAGCCATTTTACAGTACAAAAGAAAAAGGAACAGGGCTCGGCCTAATGATATGTTCTAAAATTATAAAAGACCATGGAGGAAAACTTAGTATCAAAAGTGAACTCGAGAAAGGGACAACCATTTCGATCGTTCTCCCAATAAAACAATCCATCCAATAGCCTTTCAGCGGATAGAGCAGAAGGATTGGTTTACTTTCTTAAATGGGCTAAACTAGGTTCAAGAAGTCTACACAAAAAAATAATAGACGCCAAACAGATGAGGAGAGAATATTGTGATCGAACACATGGTTATGTTTAAGTTTAAGGAACAAACAACAAAAGAACAAAAAGAAGAAGGAATGAACAGGTTAAAAGCACTTGCCAAAGTGATACCTGGAATCGTTGACCTGCAAACGAACCATAATTTTTCGGACCGCAGTAAAGGCTACGGTGTGGGTTTAACAGTCAGGTTTGAATCAAGGGATTCCCTGGAAACATATGGCCCGCACCCTGAGCACCAAAAAGTGGTTACTTATTTAAAAGAAGTAGGTCTTGAAGATACGATTGTTGTCGATTTTGAAATTCAAGAATAAGAATGGAGGTTAAGTATGAAGGCAATTACACATGCAGGACAGGAAGGGATAGAAGGATTAAGTTACAGTGAGATGCCTGAAAACACTACCGGTGCAGGTGAAGTGAAAGTGAGACTAAAGGCTGCAGGCTTAAATCATCGTGATCTGTTCGTTTTACATAGGCATAAACCAGAGGACCCAGCTTTGATCATCGGATCGGACGGGGCGGGCATAATTGAAGCAGTTGGGGCAGGAGTGCACAATTTAAAAGAAGGCGATGAAGTAATCATTAATCCGGGACTTGGCTGGATCCATAATAGTGAGGCACCTCCTCAGGGTTTTGAAATTGTTGGATTTCCAGACCATGGGACTTTTGCAGAAAGCATTGTGTTGCCAGAGGAAAATGTGGAACCTAAGCCGCAGGCATTGTCGTGGGAGCAAGCAGGAGTGCTTGGGCTGGCTGGATTAACTGCCTATCGTGCGTTATTTACACGTGGAAAGCTCAAAAAAGGGCAGACCGTTTTGATACCTGGAATTGGCAGCGGGGTTGCCACATTCTTACTTCAATATGCAAAGGCAGCAGGAGCAAACGTGATCGTTACTTCTCGTTCGGAACAGAAACGGAACCATGCCCTTGAACTCGGAGCTGACCTGGCAATCGACAGTAATGGCGACTGGGGACAGGAAATTACTGATAAAGTTGATCTTGTCATTGATAGCGTTGGTGAAGCCACCTTCAATAAGTCGTTAGACCAGCTTCGTCCTGGAGGAACCATTGTTACCTTTGGAGCTTCTGCCGGAGATGAAGTAAAGATCGATATCCGCAAGTTTTTTTATGGGCAATTTAATATGCTGGGCTCAACGATGGGAAGTAAAGAAGAGTTCCAAGCGATGCTATCGTTTATCAAGGAACAAAACATTTTCCCGGTTATCGATCGCATGTTTTCATTAGACCAGGCGATAGATGCCTTTAAGCACCTTGACCGGGCAGAACAATTTGGAAAAGTAGGCTTCGTTATTCAGGAGTCATAATAATGAATTAAAATACACATTCCTTCTAAAACGGTCCAAAAAATAAATCTGAACTGATTCGAATTCTGAGTCATAGTTCAGATTTTTTTTGGCTAAATACTTTTGTCCAGCCGCTCTTTTTATTGTTTATCATAGAAAAGGGTATGAATAATCTAAAGTTGTACCATTTTAATAATGGAGGTGAATCCTATGAAAGAAAG
Source organism: Exobacillus caeni (assembly GCF_005747095.1). Classification (GTDB taxonomy): domain Bacteria; phylum Bacillota; class Bacilli; order Bacillales; family Guptibacillaceae; genus Exobacillus; species Exobacillus caeni. The sequence continues at coordinate 175,511 of NZ_SWLG01000004.1, forward strand.
GGAAAAAGAGTTTGACATCATCACAAACACTCCACTGAATCCAGAAATGACGATGAGAACAGACTTGAATTCTAAGAATGTCTTCGGAACCGAAGAATACTATCCAGGTGACTCGGTTGAACAGCATAAGTATATGGAAGAAAGTAATGAATATATCGCTGAAAAAGAAATAGCACAACAGCGAGAAAATTTATAAAGGAGTTAAAGTATGGAACCAAGAGAATTCCCTGTCGCACATTTGAAAAATGAAACTTTGCAAAAATTGCAAGCGTTAGAAAATGAACTTCGAGAACAGACAAACGAAGAAATTGTCTTGATCGCTTATCAAAATCAAAAAGATGGCCAGGACAATATCACCACAGGCTGAGGGGGAGTCCCCTCTTTTTTTTGCTAGATCATCAACGGCTCCTTTCCTCCCCCAAAAAAAATAAAGAAAATCACCATACATAGTCCTTCCTGAACTTTATCATCCTAAAAAGAATAGGAGGTGCTATAAATGAAAGAGACAAGAGGTAATGAAATGATGCCGGATTTCAAAGAGCTCAGTGACCGGCTGATAGCAGAAGTACCCAAGGGTCCCTTTTTAGAGATTAAAACAAACCTTGACCCAAAAAGTAATCTTGAAGAAAATCCGTATGCGAAAGAAAAAGAAGAGAAAGACGGCCAATAACAGCTAACCGGTTATTTTGATGAATAAAAGAAACGAGAGCAAAAAACGTCCAGGTTTTTTGCTCTCGTTCCTTCTAGTAATATGGATAGTAAGGATAAGGGTAAGGCCTAAAAAATGGCACGAGGCTCATTGAGCCGACAGCAGCAAGTGGAAACAGGTACGGCCTGAATCTACGGAACCTTCTATATCCGAATTGCCTTTCATCTCCGTCTCTCCCGACTTGTTCTTCGCCCACTTCTTCTGGAACTAGCAACGTCATGTTTCGTTCATCAACATCTGTAATTATTCCTTCATACTCCATACCATTTTGCATATGAGCCTTTATATGGTAATTTAGATATCTTTTGCAGAGAGTATGCATATCTCCGTTCATCATTTGAAAGGCACCCTTAACTAATTCCGGCTTTTTATCCATTATTCCCTGAACAGATTGAGGCCCTGTATTTCCGAACATAGCTCCTTGAACCATGTTATTATTCATCATTCCCATCACGCCGGACGGTGATTGATTCATGCTGTAAGGACTGACTAATTCATTGTTATTAGGCTGCATACTGTAAGGGTTAACCAGATTATAATTAAGATTCATTCAAGTTCCCTCCTTTACTATGATAGGATATTCACCCATGCCCACCCTGTGCTCTCCTTTTTAATAAATACGAATTGGATAAGCCCATTCTTATACATGTTTCTTTGTTTCCTTTTACCTGTAATGTGGTATTTCCATATATAGAAAGAAATACGAAAGGAAGTGTAAAAATGGCTGACATGAAAAGCCTCTGTGATGAATTTTCAACAATCTTAGGTGGAAAAGGTAAAGCAGAAAAAGGAGTATGTTCAGTAGAGGTTCCAAGAGATCTCGATGTGAAAGTGCAGGGGAAGAAGTTTAAAAGCGAAGTGAAAGGCGAAATTCATTTTGAGTCCTTAGATGAGGATGGAAAAGCTTTAAATATGGGTGAATTAGTTATTTTACAAGAAGAAGTACCCGCATTTATGAAGAAATTACTTGAACAGGAAGTAACGATCACGGCACTTCATAACCACTGGTTCTACTCTGAGCCCACTATCCTTTACATCCATTTTCAAACTGTCGAACCCCCGCTTGATTTTGCGAAAAAAGTAAAAGGTGCCATAGACACGTTAGGTTAATAAGCAAAGAGCAAAAATAACACAAAGGGGCCGTGCAAATTGCGGACCCTTTTTTCGTATAAAAATGATTGAATTTTTGTTAGAGGAAAGTGCTCGACGTCGTTTGGGGAAGATAGTGAAGAAAGGAGAGATAAATGTGGGTGCTAACCATAATGATTCAAGTCACAGTGCCAATAAGAAAGCGCTTAAAATAAGTTTTATTTTTATTACGGTATTTATGGTCGTTGAAATGGCCGGAGGATTTATTACTAACAGTTTGGCTTTGCTTTCTGATGCTTCTCATATGTTAAGCGACTCAGTTGCACTTGGGTTAAGTCTCCTGGCATTCAAGTTAGGTGAAAAACGCGCGGATCCCGCTAAAACTTTCGGGTATAAAAGATTTGAAATTTTAGCTGCTTTCTTTAATGGGGTGGCATTGCTTGGGATCTCCCTATATATTTTCTGGGAAGCCTATCACCGTTTTTTATCTCCGCCAGATGTTGCAAGTACGGGTATGCTGATCATCGCGATTATCGGGCTGCTGGTCAATCTGTTTGTTGCCTGGATTTTGCTGAAGGGCGATACATCCGAAAATATTAATTTGCGTAGTGCTTATTTGCATGTTCTTGGAGATATTTTAGGATCGATCGGCGCAATTGTTGCAGCGTTGCTGATCATGTTTTTGGGATGGAGCTATGCCGACCCGATTGCGAGTATCCTTGTGAGTGTACTTGTTTTGATCAGCGGCTGGAGAGTAACAAAAGATTCCGTGCATGTTTTGATGGAGGGCTCACCACCGAACGTAGAAGTGGATAAAATCCAGGTAGCGCTTGAAAAAATAAAGGGTGTCGTGAGTGTCCATGATATTCACGTTTGGACGATTACTTCTGGATTCCCTTCGTTAACGTGTCATCTCGTTGTGGAACCATCACAGGATCGAGATGAGATTTTAGAGAATGCAGTAGAGTTATTGGAACAGGAATTTGATGTCAATCATTCAACGATTCAGATGGAGGGAAAAGGTTCGAAGCTTGAATTAAGAAGACATTCACATTAAGTTTCTAGAAAAGGCTCTTTTCGCATTCCTTGTTTCTTTATAAGCTTCCCAGCAGCATTGATTTCCACTCCGGGCAGTTCGCTTTCCGCGGGCAAAGGAAATACACGTAGACTCCTCGAAAATAAACTTCACATTTTCTTCGTGCGATGTCTTGCTGCTGTATCCTTCGTTGTCCTGCGGGGCAGCGAAAACGACTGAGACCCCAAAGTGTAGAAAGGTGAAGGCGAAGAACGCCCAGGGACGTATGGATTGGACTGAGCCGTATGGAGATACAGAAAACACGACGAACGAAAGAGAGCCGATGTTGCCTTATCGCAAGGAGGTGAGGGAAATCCCCTGGTACTGTGAGCCGGAACCAGACAGGCGTTCTTTGCGAGTGAGGAGGCTCAGCGCGAGCCCGCGGAAAGTGTAGTGTATTTCCGCAGCGGTCATCCATCCGTTACGTCGCAGGTTTATCGCTTTTGCGCTAAACAAGTTTTTAGAAAACAGCCTTAGAAAAAGCATATTTAAGGATACAAGTTCCGTTACAACTGTAAAACATCCATGTTGGACCAAACTTCAGTAAATAACGGAACATGTTTTCTTTGAACTTATTTTTCTATTTTTTGGCACTTTTTATTGTTGATATTTTTTTACAGAAGACTTAAGATAAGTTCAAATGAACGTCAAATTTGAGGTGTATTATGGAAGATTTACAAATCGCTAGAAAGGATATGGCTTCCCTACTTCTTTCATTAAAAGAAAATGCGGGGGATTCACCAAATGAGATTCTCTACCGCATATGGAAGGAAATGTGTTTATATTCTGGCCATGAGAAGGGTGAATTTGAGTCGTTCGTATCAACGGTGCTACCGCCTGTTTTTTATAAATTACTAAAAGCTGATCGCAAAAACGTTGGCTTTTCTATCAATGAAGTCGTTTCGCTCGGAAACAAGCTGGCATTTACGAACCTTACTCCTACAGCAGTACAGAATTGGGTGAAACGAGATGTGAAAGAGCTGATCGGCTCCCCGCAGCGAGGAAAGAAATATGCAGTCGAACAGGCGGCTATTCTTTTGATTGTCGAAGATTTAAAAACAGTGCTCGATTTTGAGTCAATTCGAAGACTGCTTAAAATGTTATTTAACAATCCAGCGGACCGAACTGATGACTTAATGGATCCTATTGACTTTTATCTTGCGTATTCTACTATTTTTGAAAAGATTGATGAGTTGATGAAAATGTCAGGCGATAATCCGGATTATAGTTTTGAAAAACTACTGGAGAGAGAGGCTGCGTTTTATACGGCAGGCCTTCCTTATTTGAATACAAAGATGAAAAAGAACATTGACAATGCAATTGTAATTGCAATTTTAGCGGTACAAACTGCTTATTTCCAATCGCTCGCAAGAAATTATTCCAATACCGTTTCCTACACTCAACATCATTTTTCATAAAGTAGTATCATACATAGAACAGGCCCAAAAACGTTTATTTTGTACAAACCAGTGGAATGAAATTACCAAAGGATAAATTTGGTGGGAGGTTCGTTATGACTCGAAGATTAGTATCTTTCCTGTTACTCGTCCTGGTTTTAACGTTTGTAACGGCTTGTGGGAATTCCGATAATACGAGTGGAGAAACGCAAAACGAGAATATAGGAGAAAGTGAAGAAGAAGCAGTCAACAATGCAGAGGATGATAGAGACTATAATCAGAAAGTAGAAGTAGAGATGGCTGATCCTGAAGGGGAAAACATTGGCCGTGTTATTTTGAATGGAGAGGAAAGCGGCGGTGTCCAGTTTGAGGTGGATTTAGTTAATATCCCACAGGGAAAGCATAAGATGAGTATCGTTAAAAGTAATGTATGTGAAGCGCCGGAATTCAAGGCAGACGTAGAAGCGGACAATAAAGAGCTAGCCGCTGACATTCCCGAAGTTGAAGCTGGGGATAATAGAAAGGTAGTTACTGAATTTACCGTCGACAACTTAACTTTTGATGAAGAGGGAGAAGGAAAGACATTGCTAGAAGGCAATGCCAATTCATTAGTTTTATATGGAACTTCTGAACAAGATGGAGAAAGAATTGCCTGCGGTGTTATTGGAGGACAATAACATATTCTTTTTTGAGAGCCTGTCTGATCAGATAGGCTCTCTTTCTTATTAAGGAAAAGATGAAAAAGAGGAGAAGGATATTTCAAATCGAATTATATAAAAGACAAATGACGGAGGGCTACCAATGACCGAAAAAACTTTATTCGATTTTCTGATTTCTGAAGCAGAACGGCCTTTTTCCGGATGGGATTTTTCTTACATATCTAAAACGGGAAGAATGGCAGAGTCTCCGCTTGACTGGAGCTATACGAGTTTAATACTTCCAGAGTTAAGGAGAGCTGATTCAATGCTTGACATGGGGACAGGTGGCGGAGAGTTCCTCTCAATGTTTCTGCCTTTTCCTGCTAACACATATGCAACGGAAGCATACAAACCCAATGTTCCAATTGCTAAAAAAAGACTGGAGCCACTTGGAGTAAATGTTTCTGAAATTAGTGATGATGAAGAGCTTCCATACGAGGATGAAACTTTTGATCTTATTATCAACAGGCATGAAGCATATTCGGTCTCTGAATTGAAAAGGATTTTAAAATGCGGAGGAATGTTTATCACCCAGCAGGTTGGCGGAAAAAATGATATTTCGATCAATGCGTTGCTGGAAGCTCCTATTAACGGAGAGTTTTCCCATTGGGATCTGGCTTATGCTGTTAATGAAATGAAAGAAGCCGGATTTGAAATCCTGAAGGCACAAGAGCAATTTCCAAATACTCGGTATTATGATATTGGCGCACTCGTATATTATTTAAAAGCAATTCCATGGCAAGTAACTGATTTTACAATCGATCGCTACTTTAACCGTTTAAAATCAATCCATGAGTTGATTGAAAAAGATGGTTATCTCGACATACCATCCCACCGTTTTTTAATCATTGCTAAAAAATAAAGCATTGCGAAATAGTAAAGGGGGAGAAACTAGATGGCTGGAAAAGCAGATAAATGGATAATCGTAAAAAATTTAGGGGAATCGATTGGGTTTTATCAAGAAGTTCTTGGTTTTAAGGTTAACCTTTTAAATAAAGAAAATGGAGTGGCCATGGCTCTTTCTCCATCACAACAGTCGGTGTTAATAACCGAAAAGAAAACGGAAGAAGAGTTAAAGGATTATCTTGCTCCTGTATTCGATAAGCCGGAACCAGGGAAATGTTTATATTTCGGGGGATCCGATTTAAAGAGTTACAGGGAAAAAGTAAGCGATGCAACTAAGAATAAAACGTCTTATGTGAATAAAGAATGGGGCGATGAAAATTTTACGGTGGAGGATCCTGATGGCTATATTTTATCCTTTTGGGGAGGCAGGGAATTGAGCACGGAAGAGGTTCTCGATTTCTATGAAGAAGCACCTGAAAGGCTAAAAAGAGCTATTGAAGGTTTGACCGAAGAGGAGTTAGACCTTGCAAGAGCACCGGGAAAATGGACGATCAGGCAAATTGTTCTTCATATCGTCGATTCTGATGCGACTTCCCTTGCAGGGGTAAAATTTGCACTTGCAGAACCGGGTAGGACGTTAAACACCAATTCGTATGATCCGGATGTTTGGGCTGTAGGCCTGGATTATGCCAGCAGGCCGATTGAGGCAGAAGTGAAACTGTTCGATGGGATCCGTTCGCATATCAGTGGATTATTGAGGCACTTTCCTGACGCACTGGAACGCTCTGTTAAAATTCCGGAGGGAACAGAAGTGAAGGTTATCCACCGCATTCGGCCGCTTATGGGCCATGCCCTCCATCATATCGATCAAATTTTGGAAACAAGAAAGGTTCATGGCATTTCTTCGAAAGAGCCAGTTCAACAATAACCAAAAGGACAAGCGAAAGCCTGTCCTTTTCTAACGTATAGTAAAGCATAGCTTTTTTAGCAAAGGAGAATGCTCACATATACAGGATTAGGGTTAGGAAACATCAAATTCAACAGACTGCCGATAATCCTTTTCACCGTTTGCAGTTAGCCATACTTCAAGTGTGTACGTTCCTGGTTTTAAATCCGAAAGTTCAATTTCGAATTCCATCGATTCAGCCTGTGCAAGTTCAACCTGCTTTACGGCCTGAGTGAACATCTTACCTTCAGAGTATTGCTTTAAGGCATCCCCATTCTTATCTTTTAAAACATAATCATATTGCTGAGAAGACGGGAAAGTAATTTGCTGCACTTGTTCCGTTTGGTTCTTAATTTGATACTGGAACACAAAAGAGCTTTTTTCAGAACTCATTAAATCCAGGGAAGGTTCTAACGATCCTGCCGCTATTCCGCCGTTATGCTGTTCATTATTCTCATTTGGTGGATTGGTATTTTCTCCAGTAGCTTTCTGCTTTTCTCCGCAAGAAGTTAAAAGGAGAAGAAAAAGTAATAAAGTAACGCCTGTTTTCCATTTCATTTGTATCACCTCTAGCCAATAAGACGCTGCAAGCCGGGGAAAGGTGTCATCAATTTGCAATGTAAAATATGGAAAAAATTAAGAAGTATTGCAAAAACTTTTTAATGATAACACTAAAGGCTTCCAATAATACTTATTACAGTACACCCCTCTAACAGATGGCCAATTTTTTTCAATCGGAAGTTGGGACCTTTTCAATTGTATTATAAATGTTGATTGCCGTGAAATATGTTTAAGATAAACTCACTTTCAGGAATTTGCAGCTTATTGTAGGATTCTAAAAAATTTTGATTATTATAAGGCACTTCTTTCATGGAAACGTTGATCGCTTCTGAATCGATCTTCACTATACTATACCTTGCATAAGGTTTATCAAAACAGCCGAGTGAACCCGGATTTAAATAGATGGCACTGCTCGTTTCGAAAAAATGGACAGGATGATGGTGTCCAAATGCAACAAAATCCACTTGCTCGTCCATATACAGGTAATCCAGCTTCTCTTCGCGCGGAGTTTTTTCGATTGGTGAAAATTGGCCCTCTTTGTTTTGATGATAATGATGGAATAAAAGGTTATGGCCGTTTATGTTAGTCCGAATTTCACGGGGCAAGCCATTTAGCATCGGAATATACTTAGGATCAAGCCTGTCTGCTATCCATTTATGATGTTTCCCTTCGCCTCCGCTGGCAGTACGGGTTTCTCCATTAAGGATTTTGAGAACCTCATCCTCATGATTGCCTGTGACCATCGAAACATCGTCTCTAGCAAAAAGGGTTTCCAGAACCTTATTAGTGTCAGGGCCGATTGCGATCATATCGCCAAGGCAATAGATATGCTCTGCTGTACTCATCTTGTCGATTTCATCTAATACAGCTTTTAAAGCCGGGAAGTTACCGTGAACGTCGGTTAGTACTGCGATCGTAGTTTGCACGTTTTCATACTCCATTCCAATCATAGTTTTTTCTATCTTGATTCTAAAGGAAAAAGGATAATAGATAAAGATATCGAAAAAGTAATAAAGGCAGAAAGAGGAGAATGAAGATTGGCAAAAGAGTTAGACAAAATAAGTAAAGTCGTTAAGAACAGAGAGGCCAAAATTTTAGGAAGCGAAAAGTTTTTTAAATCTGCTGTTTTTCTTCCTTTGATCGAAAAAAACGGCGAAGTTCATGTTTTGTTTGAGGTACGCGCCAAACATATGCGAAGGCAGCCGGGAGAAATTTGTTTTCCAGGTGGAAAGGTAGACCTGGCCGATAAGGATGAACAAAGCGCAGCAATCAGGGAAACGTGTGAGGAGCTGGGGGTCACGAAAGACCAGATTAAGCCGCTCGCATCGCTAGATTATGTTGTCACCTCCTTTCGGTCAATGATCTATCCATTTGTCGGTGTCATTGAAGCTGATGCACAGCTTTCGCTCAATCAAGCGGAAGTGCATGAGGTTTTCACAGTACCGCTTCAATTTTTTATAGAAAAGCCGCCAGATTGCCATACAATTGAATTACACATTAAACCTGAAGAAACTTTTCCTTTTCATCTTATTCCTAACGGAGAAGACTATAAATGGTCTAGAGGATCTTTTGATGAGTACTTTTACCACTATGAGAATTATGTCATCTGGGGTCTCACAGCAAGGATTCTCCATCATTTTGTAGAAGTGATCACCTGAAAAAGCCGTCCAACTCAACCAGTTGGACGGCTTTTTCGCGCTTTTAGTGCTGTTAACCCATTGTTACAATCAAAATAGTTTAGTAAGATAACAACAGTTAGTCGAATAGTGTCGATTTTTTCTGTCGAAAAAATCGGTGAATTTGGGTTAAACAGGCTATAAATTTATGCTTCTGTTCGAAACCTGTAAACGATGGTCTATGATTAGGGGGAAGACCATGTGTTACATATTTCGATTATTCCTGAGAGTTAGTGGGGGTAAAATCTATAGAAAAAGTTTTTAGGGGGAAAGAGTAAATGTTAGTAATTATCTTTTTGTTGCTTCTCGGTTCGATCGGTTTCTTTGTTTATTCCTTTTTTTCAAAGGATTACGCCAAAGAACTACAAAGACAGGTTGACGATGTGTATATATCGTTAATGAAGGAAGTTAAAAATATTAAGAAGAGAACGGATGCGATTGACGGAGGCGGAAAGAATGTCTAAGCAAGAAGCAAGGGGCCTTGCAACAGGAATGTTCATTGCAGCATTGCTTTTAACATTTTATTATTTTTTGCTTGCTCCATTAACAAAGGCAGAAGGCAGCGATGGGGAAAAAGAGGTAAATGAAAAGCAGATAGCTGAACAGTATCTTGAGAAAAATCAATTAGTTGCGGTCGATAAGAAGGAATACGAAACATCTAGCAAGTTTGCAAGTGAGCAAAAAGACGAGAATAAAGGAATACAGGAAGCTGCAGCTAATAAAGATAAAGAAGAAGCTGATAAAAAAGAAGCGGAAAAGAAAGCGGAAGAAGAAGTAAAGCCGCTCAATTTTTCCATTGAGTCTGGAATGGCCAGCAGTGAAGTAGCCGAAGCGCTTCAGCAGGCAAAGATTATTCAAAATGCGGAAGAATTTATAAATGTTCTTGAGAATAAAGGTTTGGAAAATGCAGTTCAGCTGGGAACTTTCGAGCTTCAAACAGGTATGTCAAATGTAGAAGTCATTGAAGTGATCACCCGTTAACATGAGAACACCCGGAGGATATCCGGGTGTTTTTCTTTGGAATTATCTGTTTATTCGATAAAATGGAGAAAGGTGCAGAAAAAGGATTTAGAAAAAGAGGTGCGATCATGAAAGAAGCAACAACTAGTAAACCTATTGGTACTCCTTTTTTTTACGGATGGTTGATAGTAGCGATAGCCGCATTAGGAGTTTTCTTTTCTGGTCCTGGGCAAACATACTCTGTTTCCGTTTTTATAGATTACTATATTAAAGACTTTGAATGGAGCAGGTCTCTTGTATCAGGAATTTATTCTAGTGCAACACTTCTGGCAGGTCTGTTACTGTCTGTTATAGGAAGAATGGTAGACAAGCACGGACAGCGTAAAATGGCCGTGTTAGTAGGAACGATGCTTGCCGTCGCGTGTTTTTGGAACAGTTTTATTATCGGGCCAATTATGATGTTCATTGGGTTCTTTTTGATCCGTCTGTTTGGCCAGGGGTCGATGACACTGGTTCCGAATACCCTGGTTCCACAATGGTTCATTGCAAAGAGGGGGCGTGCCTTGAGCTTTATGGCTATCGGTGGATTCTTAAGCTCTGCTGCATTTCCACCTCTTAATGCCTGGATGATCACCAGTTTCGGATGGCAAACAACATGGAGGATCTGGGGAACAATATTGCTTATTGTGTTCGTTCCGCTAGCATATTTTTTCGTCAGAAATAGGCCGGAGGATATCGGATTACTGCCTGATGATGCTTCGAATCCGAAGAAGGTAAAGGAAGAGAAAGAAGAGCTTCAGAGCATTGATGAAGACGTAAGCTGGACATTAAAAGAAGCAATGAGAACGAGGGCGTTCTGGCTGATTCTATTCTGTGTAAGCATTCCGGCGCTTGTAAATACTGGCTTGACGTTTCATCTGGTTTCTATTCTCGGGGGCAATGGACTATCGACGACGACTGCTGCTACAGTTCTTAGTATAATGGCTGTTGTAGGCTTTCCTGTTACGATGGTTTCCGGTTTTATTTTAGAGAGAGTAAAGGTTCATATTGTCCTTGCGGTATCGTTTCTCGGGCAGATAACTTTCATTCTGATGCTGAACCATGTAAACACGTTTATATTAGCGGTTTTATTCGGGATTATCTGGGGAATGATCGGCGGTATTGAACGTATTACCTTAAATATCATCTGGCCTGATTACTTTGGCAGGGAGCATCTTGGCAGCATAAAAGGAGTTGCTATGACAACGATGGTAATCGGTTCGGCATTTGGCCCTCTTCCGTTTGGAATAGCCTATGATATTTTTGGCGGATATACCGAGATCCTCTACTTAACGTTATTGTTTCCGATACTGGGTATTTTTGCGGCGTTATTTGCACCGCCTCCCGAGAGGAATAGCCAATAATAAAGAGGTTGACTTTTCCTGTGGTATCAGGGTAGAGTCAACCTTTTTTAAAATAGTCTTTTTTCAGCAGGGAGTAGAGGTATGCGTCCTCATATCTCCCGTTTACATGATGGTAATCTCTCAGTATTCCTTCTCTTTTAAACTTAAGTTTATTTAAAACAGCTAAGGCTGGCCGATTTGTTGTTCTTACTACCGCGCTGACTCTGTTCAAGCGCATGCTTTGAAAACCAAATGGAAGAATAACACTAAGTGCTTCTCTGGAAAACCCTTTTCCCCAGCGGGCGGGAATCATATTTCCCCCCAATTCTGCATGGTGGTTATTTTGGTCCCACAACTGAAAACCAATCGTTCCGATAAGTGCACGACTTCTCTTTTCTTCAGCAGCCCACCTGATTGAACTATCTCCGGAAGAATTCCCCTGGTTTAAAAGATTCTTCAGGTAATATTCAGCCTCATACCTGTTTTTGATCAAAGGCGTTCCATCATATTGCATAACACTCCTGTTCGATAACAATCGATACAGCTCTTCAAGGTCAGAGGAACGAAAATTCCTAAACAATAAATGATCGGTTTCTAACTCTGGAAGAACTTTTCTCTGTCTCACCCTTATCTCACCTCAAAGCATGTAAATATGTAAAGACAAAGGCAAATTAGCCTTTGTCTAGAGGAGATTAATAAACATAAGCGGCACCAACGATAATCAGTAGGATAAACAATACAACGATTAACGCGAATCCACGACCATATCCATAGTAGCTCATGAAAAAAACCTCCTTGAAGCAAGTTTTGTAAGGTTCTCTTACACTATTATCCTATGAAGGTTTACAAAAAACGGTTGGGCGAAAAAGCAGGGCTACTGCGGAAATTATGGTAAACGAATAAAGAGATCAAACCATTTGTAAACCTATTTTTTTTCGTACATTTGCTATAAGCTGTTGTGCTGAATCCTTTGCCTTTATTTTCCCGTCCAGCAATATACCTTCTGCATCATGATCAGTTATTCCCCTTAGTCGTTCCTGGAACGGTTCAATGATCGAAAGAATAGAACTCGTTAAAGAAGCCTTGCAATCCACACAACCAATTTCAGCCTGAAGGCATTGTTTCTTAATTGCGTTCAAACGGTCTCCATCCGTAAAATAACTATGAAGGTGAAAGACGTTACAACCGTTTTTAGTAGGATTACCGGGATCATTCTTATAAACGCGCTTTGGATCGGAATAGGCTTTTTTTGTTTTTTTATTAATCTCTGTAGGAGAGTCATCCATTGAGACAAATGAATCCTGGGAATCCGATTTGCTCATTTTACCCTGGCCCGAAAGTGACGGAATTCGAACTGCATTTTCCTTGATAGGCTGGGGGAGTGGAAAGGTTTCTCCATATAGTAGGTTGAATTTCCTGACAATTGTTCTTGCGATTTCAAGATGGACAAGCTGGTCATCTCCAACAGGGACATAATCTCCGTTATGAATCAAGATGTCTGCTGTCATCAAAACCGGATAACCGACCAGTCCGTAGTTTACATTGTCAGGATGCTTTTTTGCCTTTTCTTTAAAAGTGGGGCATCTTAGCAGATCACCAAGAGGCATGACCATACTTAAATAAGTATGAAGCTCGGAAATTTCTGGAGCTATGCTTGATTGGGCATAAAAAACGGAACGTTCCGGGTCAAGTCCTGCAGCGAGATAATGCCTTGCAATTTGTAATACATTTTTCTTAAGGTTTTCTGGGTTTGGATGAGTTGTCAGGGAATGAAGGTCTGCTATAAAAAAATGGGCATGGTAATCTTCCTGCAGGTTGATCAGCCCTTTCATTCCGCCATAATAGTTTCCGATGTGCAGGTTTCCTGTCGGCCTGATTCCTGAGACGATTTTTTTTCTATTCATTGAAATCCCTCCATGAGTGTTTTGGATTTATAGTTCTGGTTAATGTTTGGATATACCACCAGCCATCTGTCATTGTCATCACATCCTTTCAATATTAGGCAGTTTATTGGGCTCAGGCGAGTCGGTTGCAACTAAAGCTTCTTACATGAAGAGCATGACGAAACTTCAGCCACATCCGAGGCCGCCCTTTAAAGCACAGCTGAGCAAAAAATAAAAAAAGGGTCCCCGTCCAGTAAAGGACGGAAGACCCGTGGTGCCACCTTCATTAGCTTGAATTAATTCAAGCCCGCTCGAAGTATCGGTTGCGCTGCAACGAATACTGGTCTCTTTTAACGATGAGACAATTCGCCAAAGCCTACTAGTTTCCCGTTCGGTTTGGAGCTCGGAAGCCCATTCAACAAAATGTCCGCACTGATTTTCACCAACCATCAGCTCTCTGAAGCTTTCATTTTGTTTACTCTTCTTCCTCTATGCTTCTTTTCCTTATATTGTATATAGTTTATTCCAGCCTTTTTCAAAAATCAACATTTTATTGAAAATCATCAGGGCTTTTTTCCTCTTGTTCATCAAATGGTTCTGGTGTTTCCTCTGTATCAGGGTTGTTCGGATCAATATCGTCAGGGCTTTTTTCTTCATCCATGTCGGTAAGAGGGGATGTGTTCCTTTCATCATCACGCTTTTTTTTATCCATTGAAAATCACCTCCATGATTTATACAGTTTAATTCCTTTATAGCCATGAACTAAAACATGAAAAAGAAGATGACTCATAAAGGCCTGCTCCCTCCGTTTGCACACAATCTAGCTATACATAGTACAAGTTGTTTCTAGATAGGTGTTGGAGGGGCCGACACATTCATTTTGAGTCATCCCCGACATTAACCTTATTCGGTTATGCCAACTTGATTCAGTCCATCTTCTGTGGCTACAGCTTCTGCGCTTCCTTCACCGTAAATATCAACTGCTGATTGAATCAGTGCTTTTCTAGCATCGCTGAAATTAGAATCAGCTGTTAAATAGACAGTGAGTGCACGATAATAAATCTGTCCCAGTTTATGCTTTCCGATTTGTTCGCCAGTCAGATAAGCGGCATGGTTAATAATGGAGGAATTAATATGGACACCGCCATTATCTAACCCAACTGGAAGGTCATAAAATTCACTCATATTGGAAGGATACATTCCATCACCGTTTCCATATGGGGCATAGGCTGAACCAACAGGATATTTACTCGGATCGCTCAAACTTCGCAGGGATGTTCTTCCTGATGCAACAGCATCAGGCGCCATGACATCTTCTCCGACTTCCCAGTCATCCGCATCGACAAGAGCTCCGAAAATATCTGAGAAGGCCTCATTCAGCGCACCGGATTGGAAACGGTATTTTAGCCCTGCAGAGTGGGTTGTCACACCATGGGTCATCTCGTGGGCAGCTACATCGAGCCCTGCAGAAAGCGGGATAAAGAAGCTTCCGTCACCATCACCATATGTCATTTGATAACCGTTCCAGAAAGCATTGTTATAGTTATCGCCATAGTGGACACTCGACTTAATCGCCATGCCTTCGCCGTCGATCGAATTGCGGCCATGTTCATTTTTGTAATACTTGTACACTTCTTCTGAATTGTAGTGAGCATCTACCGCAGGACGGTCGTATTGAGTGTTCCAGGAGTTATCATTATCAGAGAAAAGCTCCCCTGGAAGCTGGACACTGCTTGAGCGCCACTGGTTTTTAAAGTCATAGGTGTATATTCCTTCAATATCCTCATGTGTTTTGTCATATAAGTAGAACTCAGTACCTTCTCTATCTTTTTTATCGTTTTTAAGAGTGGTATGTAATTTGCGTTGAGTGCCAAGAATACCAGTTCCTGTTCCTTCTGTTGCTTTATAGCCATCAGCATGCATCAATGCATTATATTGATCAATAACGGCACCCGTTTTCGCATCGACGAACACGAACCAGTTACCTGGTTTTTCTCCGAGGAAATTTACATTCACTTTATAAGCCAGATAGTTTTGTCCATCATATGGATAAATGACAAGTTCAGTTGCTGGTTCATAATCAAGCTGATCTGGAGCGTTAACTGACTTTTTAGCTTTGCTGAGCGCCACTGAACCAGAAAGTTCTGGAGTTGTAGAAACTGCTGTATCTTCAACAGATTGATTATAGTAACCGTTAACAGACTTTACAGCATTATTCTCATCGAAATGAACAATTACCTCTGAACCTTCTACTGGTATACCGTCTTTTGTTTGCTGAAATCGGACATGCGTCATACCAAGCTTATCTTCAATTTGCTTTGTTGATTTCAAACTTGCTGTTGGATTTTTTATTTTAACCTTTTCTTTATTGTTTTCAAGATACTTAAGTGCCTCCTGAGGAGTGCTTGCTTTTTGCATAGCAGACTGTTTTTCAACAACAAAGAGCGGTTTATTCCCTTTTTCGATTCCGTATTTTTGGGCGATCGCCTCTGTAGTAGTTTGTTTTTGAACAGCCTGGCCTTGAATCGGGGAAAGAGTTCCTGCAAGGAGTGCAGAGGATAAAGCGATCACTGGAATAATTCGTTTTTTCTTCAAGAAAATACCTCCTCAATATTTGTAATACCAAGTATAGGGGATATTTTCGAAAAATGTCAGATTCTATTCGGACTATTTTATATTTTCAGAACATAATTATTTCGTCCCGCGAAATAAAAAGGTATAGATAAATAGGCTCTGTATTTAGGAGAATATAAATAGGAGGTATTACCCATGTGAGCGAATGGAAAAGCCTGCATTTCTGCAAGCTTTTAGCTAAGAAAGTTCTTTAATTTTAACTAAAACAGGCTGTCCGGTTGAGGGATTGTGAATTACTTTAACCTCGAGTTCTTTTGTTGTTTCTCCTTTGCTTAATTTCACGTTAAACGTGTGCTGTACATTTCCTTCTTCCGTTTTACTCTTTTCCTTAAAAAGAAAATCTGTCTCTTTCCAGTCTGGATATTTTTCTTTTACAGCCTGGAGAGCGATTTTACCCCATTTAGCGTATTCTGGTTCTTGTTCTTTTTTATCTTCTGCTGCGTTTGCTGCAAGGGGAACGAGCAGTATAAAGGATAAAACAATAAGTAAAGCCATTCGGAAAAATCGATTCAATTTTCACTCCTCCTTTTGGAATAGTTTGTTATTTCCCTCCAAAATTTATGAGTGATTGAACTGGCAATTTTATCCGAACCGGACGGTTATGTATCGAGTGGCATAATCGTCCATTTGCTGGAAATATTCATCCAAAGAAACCTTCTGTTCAACAAATTCCTCATTAAACACTCTTATTTCGGTACCGGACTCTGCTTCACGATTAGCATAAGAGAAACGGTACAGGTATTTAAATCCAGGACGGGTAGCCGGAGCCATCAAGTAAGGCATGCGAGTTGCTCCGGGTTTCATCCTCTGTTTTAACGATTCGATGATCCCTTCTGGAGTCTTGATTCCTATCCCATGTCCAAAATAAGTTCCGTCGCCCATATCCACTCCATTTTCACCTTGCCACTGCGGTGTCATGGGGTTAACATCGGGGTTTTTAAAATAACGAATATCACCCGGAAGATAGTCCTCAGGAATCCGGTGGACAATAGCAAGATCCTTGTCGTATTTCCATCCCCAGAGAAACATGTTCGCAAATAGGCGATTAAAATTCTGCTCAGGCAAGACCTGTAAAGTTGCTCTATATAAAATCATGATCATTGCTGTCGCACATTCAAAAGCATACATTTCTCCGTTAACAAAAATATCATTAATAGCAACGGAAGCAGGTACGCCCGGCTTGAGGCGGAAGCCCCCGTTTTCAGTTAAGTCCCAATAAGCAGGATTACACCGGGAAGTGTAAAAATCTGCAAATTGTGCTCGGCTCTGGAAAAGAGCTTTGGCACTATCGATGATTGCCAGTCTCATTCTAACCTCGAATTCGAGTTCAGATTCAGAACTAAAGTAATAAACAGCCCGGCTGTTCGCCATGATCGCAATAATTTTATTGGCAATCGGCCCGCCTGGCAGGCCGTTGCTTAAAGATTCAGGTGAAACGGGCCTTCCTGCGATATTAATCATGTGTTTCCTCCTTCGCAAGGGCTAGTTGCTCGTGGAAAGGAGTCTGTATCCACTGTTGCCATCGGGTGAGATCGTGTTTTCTTAGACGGAAGGAATAAGTTGAAAGCATGATTTGCTCTTTATTCGATATTTTATAATAAGCGTTTAAAAGCTGTTCTTCGGTGTCTGTTAATAAACCGAGGATTCCCCCAGTGTTAAGGTTAGCCGGCCTGCCAAGATATTTAGCATCAAGTGCCACTTCATATGGGACAGGATGTTTGGCCGTATCCAGACTTTCCCCGTTATAAAACAAGTACGGCAGGTTTGCTTCATACCATCGCAAAAATAAGGTGTGATTTGCTTCTGAATTATTGTCTTCGTTGATTTCAGGGATGAACCGAAGAAGCTGTGTGCAAAAATCTACGTCTTCTGAATCAGCCGATCGAAAATACTCAGCGATATAAACCATTGCAGAAGGCTCCCTTGCTTCGAAAAGGGACCAGGTCAAGTAATGGTAGGAATGATTATTCTTATTGCGAACAAACATGAGGTCCACGACATCCTCGAGGATTGTCTGCTCTCGATAAATCGTAGTTAACAGGCTTGCACATCTGTCGATTACGAGCCGATAGTCCATCGATAGGTTTTCATTTTTTCCTGTCAACAACATCCAGCTCAATATGCTGTGGAGATGCTGTGGTTCATCACAAATTGCATACATAGTTTCAGGTTCAGGTGTACGCCTTTCAGACAGGATGTCATTAACAATGGACAGGGCGGTTTTGTTTCTTTCGTTAAGGTATCGGATCAACGAACGAGAAGAAAGTTCATCCCGTAAAAGATACAGGGTGGCGAACTCAATGCTGGAATGATTCAATAATTGAACTGATTGCTTTTCGTTTCTTTCCACTGCTTTTACGAATGCTTTTTTGAGTTTCTCGTTTCCGTACTTCGTTCTAATTTCTTCGAAAGATTGGATAGATGAGGAAGGGCCCATTTCTTTTCCTCCTTTCAAAACAATCATGATATTACATTCGTATTCATTATGAATAAGGTTCATACTGAACTTCTCTTAAACCTGGACGCTGGAAGGAGGATAAATTAAAAAAATTAAAAATTTTGCAACCTTTAGGAAAAATTTCCGTCTATAATGGTGTAGGAAGATTGGCACAGATCAAGCTGTTAAAAAAACAGAAAATCGCGGGTTATTAGGAGGGACATAAACTTAATGACAAGAGGGATCTATCGTTTTTCATTTAAATTCCTGTCTGCCTTTGTGGGAATTATTTTACTGGGCTCACTGCCCGGCCTGTTCAACGGATTGTCCATAAATCCTGCAGGCTATATTGAAAGTGTTAAAGGGATGTTTGGCACACTCTTTACGATAGGAGAATTAAAGTATCGTGCGGGACAGGAAGAATACTTCTTATTTCCTCACATTCTTGAACCGCTTCAATATTCGCTCATCGTTTTATTGGGAGCGCTGCTTCTTGCTTTTATCTTAGGATTGTTTTTTACCTTTATTACGATGATGCTGCCTCGAAAAGGAAAGAAAGGTTTTAAGCTGTTTGCCTTTTTGTTTGAATCGCTTCCGGATGTGTTTATCATTGCGCTCGCTCAAATAGGTATTATCTGGTTTTATAAGAAAACCGATATTCTTCTTTTGGATGTGGCGGCTTATGACAAAACTTATGCTTTGCCTATTTTAATTTTAGCGATTTTACCGACTGTATTTTTTTATCGGATCATGCTCCTTGTCTTTGAAGAAGAAATGCAAAAGCAATATATCGATCTTGCGAAGACAAAGGGTTTGAACAGGCAAGTGATTTTGATGGTACATGTGTTCAGGAACACGTTGATCGGAATCTTTTACCATTCCAAATCGATTATCTGGTTTACGCTGTCTAACCTGTTTATTCTGGAATATGTATTCAACCTGCGAGGGATTGTCATGTTTATTTTTGAGCACCCTACGCCGGAGATTTTTACAATCAGCTTCATTTTGCTCTTTATTCCTCTATTCATTTTGCTGGCATTGTGGCAGCTGCTGGCAGAAAAAGTATCGAAGGAAGAGGCGATCGTATAAATGATCAAGCGGTTATTACGGCAGCCGTTATTCCTTCTTGGGTTCATTCTTGTTTCTTTCTTGCTTATCGGCAGTATACTTTACCATTACATAGGCGGTGATGTTCTGCCGAAAACAGAACTTAAGTATGATAGCGATGGAATGTTGGTTGGTAAACCTCCATTTACCCCCTTGGAAACCAAACCGCTTGGAACGGATAACTATGGTTACCATCTCTGGGAACAAATACTGATCGGAGCAAAATATACGATTGGCGCAGCGTTGATTATTGCAGTGTTAAGAGTGCTGCTTTCATTTGTCTTCGGTGTAGTTTCCGGTACCTATTTTAAAAAGGGAATGGAAAAATTATCTGGGCTTATCGATTCTATTCAGTATGTTCCAATTTCCCTGCTGGCTTATTTTCTTCTTTTAACTGTTTTAAATGAAAATGGGGCTATAGGCGCTTTTGAATATTCATTTGCAGAGCGGGTGGTCTTTCAAATCGTCCTGCTGACTGTAATCGCGATCCCATCGACAACTTTACTGATTTCTAATGAAACAAACTCCGTATGGAAAAAAGAATTTATTGAATCTGCCAGAACCATTGGGGGAAACAGATTTCATATTTTAATAAAGCACATACTTCCCCATCTCTACCCGAGGTTGACCATTGTCTTTATCCAACAAGTGGTATCAGCCCTTCTTTTATTGTTGCATTTAGGGCTACTCAAGTTGTTTTTTGGAGGGACAAATATCCAGTTCGGTATAACAGGTAACGCAGAGGACTTCTTATCCACTACTTATGAATGGTCGGGACTTATAGGGAGTACCTGGAGATATTTAACCATCACACCATGGGTTCCGTTATCTCCAATCGCGTTTTTTGCTGTGACGATCTTAGGTTTCAATTTGATGCTGCAGGCGATCAAACAGACGCTGGACCGGGAAGATTCTCCAGGAACAAGCAGGAAGAATCATTTCAGGGATGCATCCCTGTCCGTGCCAGTGCCTAAGGATGAAAAGTTTGAATTTATTTATGAAACAGAGCTGCACGAGGCTTCTAACCAGTGAAATTAGCAAAGGGGGGTTCAAAATGGCAAAGCAAATACTTAAAAATCCTCTTTTTATTATCGGGTTTTTATTTGTTTTCTCATTGTTTGCAGGAAGCATTTATTACCAGATCGCAGAGGACAACTATCTGCCTCAGACAGATTTAAAATATTCCGAAGACGGGACCCTTGAAGGGAAATCGCCGTTTTCTCCTGTTGAAGTACCTCCTCTTGGAACAGATAAGCACGGATATCATATGTGGGAGCAAATTCTCATCGGGGCAAAATATACAATCGGCCTGGCGGTAGTGATCGCTTTTTTGAGAGTTGTTTTCTCTGTTTTGGCAGGAATTATTACAGGAACATACTTTAGGAAAGCAACAAAATATCTAACTGGCATTGTTGATTCCATGCATTACGTTCCGATTGCGCTCCTCGTATATTATTTGTTATCCAGTGTGATTATGTCGGATGGAATGACTGGCACATATCAATACACATTCCTGGAACGAGTCGGTTTTCAGGTGATCATTATGGCTCTTGTAGCTATTCCAACAACCACGTTGCTTGTATCAAACGAAACAAATTCAATCTGGAACCGGGAGTTCATCGAATCAGCTAGGACACTTGGTGGATCTCGTTTTCATATTTTAAGGAAGCATGTCATGCCACATCTCTGGCCGAGGTTAATTCTTGTTTTTGTTCAACAGATTGTTAGTGTGCTTATTTTATTACTGCATCTAGGTTTGTTAAAGTTATTTTTTGGAGGAACGAACGTAAGCTTTGACCTTCTTGGGACGGAGTATATGTCTTCGACTTATGAGTGGTCGGGGCTCATCGGCTTTACATATCAATACCTTGCTTATCAAACCTGGATTCCGCTTGTTCCAATCCTGTTTTTTACTGTTACTGTTCTGGCCTTTAATCTTATGTTAGAGGGGATTAAGGTTTCTCTTGAACGGAGTGAAGCGGTAGCTGTAAAAAAGAAGAAAAAGGGCGAACAGAAAAAGCCGAAGACTCTATCGAATTATGCTTCTGAAAAGGATTTTCAATTTTTGTCTTACCAGGAAAGAGCTGAAAGTGAAGATATGAGGCAGACTGTTTCGAGTAGATAAAAGCTGAATGCGGCGCTCTAATCTTGGGCAGCCGTATTTTTTTGTATTACAGTAAGTAAGTTACTATGGCAGGTTCAACAAGGGAAATAATGCTTATGTCTTTCCGGGTCTCTCGGCATCTGCGGAATTGAAAAAAGAAGGTGAGGCATACGGAGGTATGTTATTCCGCGCGTTCCTTTCTAGCAAAGGAGAATGCTCGACACCGCTGAAAAGGTTAGAATATAGATAGGCGCAACTAAGCATCCGTCTTCCCAAAAAGATTGCTGATTAGCGAGTTTTATTTATGGTGAGCTAGAATTATAGTAATCAAGAATGTAATGATGAGGTGAAAGAGTGAGAGATAAGAAAGAAGTTTTAATTACAGGAACCTCCAGCGGATTTGGATTGATGGCAAGTCTGAGTTTTGCAAAAGCAGGCTACCATGTTATCGCAACGATGCGTGACTTAAGGAAACAAAATCAACTTGTCCAGCTTGCAGAAACAGAAGGTCTAACGGAATTAATAGAGATTGTACAACTGGATGTTAACGAAGGGGAACAGGCGAGTGAAAAGGTGCGCCAGATAATTGAAAGCGTTGGCAGAATAGATGTGTTAGTCAATAATGCAGGATATGCAGCTGGAGGATTTATTGAAGACATCCCACTTGATGAATGGAAAAGGCAGTTCGATACAAATTTCTTTGGCATCGTTTCTGTTACAAATGCAGTGCTGCCATTTATGAGAAAGCAAAAGAGCGGAATGATTTTAAATATTAGCAGCATCAGCGGGAGGGTTGCATTTCCAGGCATGGGACCTTATGTTGCATCTAAATTTGCGGTAGAAGGATACAGTGAGACTTTAAGGCTGGAAATGAAAAAATATGGGATCCATGTTGTGTTGATTGAACCTGGTTCTTATAAAACTGACATATGGGAAAAGAGCCTTGCTGAGTTTACAGAAAAGCCAAACTCTGCTTATAAGAGCCAGTTATCGAGTATGTTAGGGCAAGTGAAGCAAATTTCCAAAGGAGCGGGTGATCCTGAAGAGGTGTCTAAGCTGATGGTAAAAGTCGCCGATACCGCTAATCCATCATTACGTTACCCAATAGGGAAGGGAGTAAAGGCTTCTGTCCGCTTGAAGAATACGCTTCCGTGGAAGTGGATCGAAAAAATTATAACAAAACAGATCGATTACTAGGAGAATAGATGGTGAAAACTAACCGGGGCTGGGGCAAAAGTATTTTAGCTAATTCAACATTCTTTAATAAGAACTAGAATAGGATCGGATTTTTCTTTTAAACCGTTTTTGTAGGTTTAATTGTTCATCATATATCGGCTGCATTTTTAAACAATACTGGGGTACCTCGACCCGCTCCGAAAATACACTTCGCTAGTGGAAGAGTAACAAAGTTATTTCTTCAGGAAATCACCTTCAGCGAAGTATTATGCCGAAGCGGTTTAAAGCACTCGACTAGAGTAAGAGAAACCCTTTATAAATTTAATGCGGATTTTCTACCATATACAAATGAAGTTTAAATCGCTAAAAGAAGTAACTTTCTAAACTTTTTTATCCTGAATCATTCGTTTTAGACTCGAGCGTCTTACTTATGTGCCAGACTCGTTTAATGGATTATTGATTCAAGAAGTTTTCTTTACCAGGCTGTCTGATTCTATAGGTCAGGCAGGCTATATTTTGAATCCTTTTTTTCGCTTTCTCCTGGTTCGCGCCATAAAATAACACTGGAGTCTCTTGATTTATATCCCTTTAATACTACGGAATTGCCGTCCCCAAAATAGTTCTTTTCACTAATGTGATAGTCGATCTCAATTTCAACGGTGTAATAGTTCCATAAGTCTCCCATGTTGTTTGAATTGTTTGCATCCATCTTAAATAAGTGGGAGAGAAGTTTAAGGACGTCCTCTGATGCAGCAATCATTTGTTCTTTATTGATATCATCCCGCACCGATAATTGAAGGCTCAAAAAGTTTGGCTTTCGATAATAGCCTATAGACGTAATATCTCCTTCACGCAATGCGATTTCTTCAGCCCTTTTTATATAGGCAGCACTAATATACGGCTTCTTTACTTCCTCGTCGCCTTTTTTATTGTCCCAGAAATGAAAATCACTGCCTAACACACTGACAGAACCAACCACCAGCAGCGCGACACAAACTACTACGCTAAGCCAGTCTTTCATCCTGTTTTTTCTGGGATGCTGGCCGTGGCTTTTCAGCAGTATATTTTCAAGCATTCTATCCCGTTTCGTTTCTGTTAACCTTTCTTTTTGAAACATAGCGGCTTTTACAGATTCCTTTAACTCTTTGTGCTCGTTTTGCAGTGTTCTCACCCTCTTTCCGGTCCAAGTTTTGCTTCCAACAACTGGCGAGCGCGAAATAATCGAGATTTTACAGTTGATATTTTCAACTCTAGCAAACCGCCGATTTCTTTTACACTTAATTCTTCATGATAGAAAAGAATAAAAGGCTCTCGATATTTTAATGGAAGATCGAGTATTTCCTGTCTTAGTTTCCGATATTCTTCTTTCTGGACAATGGAAAATTCGGGTGAGGCTTCTTCTGATCTCATAAATTTATTAATCACGTTAGTAACAAAAATATTACGGAACGACCAGCTTCTTAACGTATCATGGCAACGATTGATCGCTATTCGATAGATCCAGTTTTTTAAGGATGCTTCGCCCCGGTATGTATCGAGCTTTAAATAACAGGTTAGGAACACTTCCTGCGTTATATCTTCCGCTTTTCCCCAGTCTTTCACATATGTGTAGGCAAGGCGAACGATCGCTTCCCCGTAATTTTCCAGTAACTCTTCCAGGAACAACGCCTTTTGCATTTTGCTCAGTTTATGGTAATCTTCGATATTTTTTACTTTTTGATCCGGGTTGTTAATGGTGTCCCCCATCTTCACCATCTCCATTGCATTGTTTTATGTATGCTTCATTAATAAAGACGTTCCGAAAGAAAAAAGGTTGCAGGTTTTTTAAAGTTCCAGAGCCAGAGCCTATTCCAGGCAATTTTGACAGTTATTAGTATACCATGTTCCCACTATGCCATCTGACCCGGTTATTTTTTTGCTTTGCCCCTTTTTGTTCGGCTGAATCGATATATAAAGTGAAAGGGGGTGAACGACATGGCAACGGTAACTTTAATGGACACTCAGTTAAGGCTTGTATTTGAAGTAGGAGTCGATCAGGATGGAAAGTCGATCTTTCGCAGCAAGAACTTTAACAATGTGAAGCCATCCGCTGCATCCGATGCATTATATGCAGTGGCAACAGCCTTATCACCGCTCCAACAACACGTGCTTTTTGAGATCGAGCGTAACGACTCCTCGGACCTACAGGCATAGTGGGAGGAAATAATAAGAGAAAGGAGGATATATGATGGCTAAAACGCTGGAATTGCAATTTATTACCCAGGATAACAAAACAACTTCGCTTTCACTTAACGACCCTATCGATCCTATCGACCCGGCTGCAGTGGCAGCAGCGATGGATGTCGTAGTTGCTCAAAATATCTTTTCAACGAGCGGCGGCGATATTGTCGGGAAAAAAGGCGCGCGTCTTATCGAGCGTAATGTAAGTGATATAGAAATCCTTTAGTCAAAGAAGGGAGAGCGTGGGCTCTCCCTTTTCTATCACTACAAGAATGCATAAATTTGAAACAAAAAGTAATCCAGAACAATAACAAACGGTATGGCTATAGTAAAAGCGAAACTAGTGCTCCGACCTTCATATATAGGGCTCGCTGATCTGCTAGTTTCCTTTAAAGTGATTTTACCCGAGAGGAGGAGGAAAATGGAACCCTTGATTCCGTTAATAAGCGACGTAGGATTCCCGATTGTGGTCACACTGTACCTATTGCACCGCATCGAGAAAAAGTTGGACACATTGAACGAATCAATAAGGGGTCTGACCCCCTTGAAAAATGTGGATAACTGAAAAAGGAAGGAGGCGGTTGGAGATGTTAGTTATCGATGCAGGGCATGGAGGGATTGATCCAGGTGCAGTTGTGAATGGCATCTGGGAGAAAGATTGGACGCTTGAAGTTTCGTTGTACCAGCATGAGCGCTTTAAGGAGCTTGGCATCCCTGTTCTATTAACGAGAGACAGAGATCAAGCCCTTTCCCCTGAAGCCAGAGCTGCAAAGGTAAGGCAGTCAGGAGCGCGGTTTTGTATCAGCAACCATTATAATTCAGGGGGAGGGTCCGGTTGTGAAACGATCCATTCGATTCATTCGGATGGGAAACTGGCGAAAAGTATTGGCAGGTCATTGAATGTAGAAGGAATGCCGCTTAGAAGGGTATTTAGCAAAAAGGGGACTTCTGGGGACGATTACTACTACATGCATCGAAAAACCGGTAAGGTAGAAACTATTATTGTGGAGTATGGATTTTTAGATTCAAACCGGGATAGGAAGAAGCTAAAAAGTTTTAGCGATCGAATGAGGTTTGCGGAGGCGGTGGTACAGGTAATGTGTACGACACTTGGATTTCCTTATACTTCTAAAGCAAAAGGGCTCGCTACCGATTTATACTATGTGCAGATTGGTGCATTTAAAAATCAGCAAAATGCGTCTGCCCTTTTGAAGGAGTTAAACAAAAAGGGATATCAGGCAATTATCAAAAAGGGTTAAGAGTGAATGAAAAAAGCCGCCCAAAAGATGGAGCGGCCCTTTTTATCTCGTGAGAATTTTAAGTTTCCTTATTATTCATTAGAAGTCAATAAGTTAGGATTCTTTTGTTTTGCTTTGCGTACTTTTCGCTTGCGGATCCCGCCTGCAATATCTGCTTTTTTAAATTCGTGGGCGTAGGTCACTTCCTGAGCATCGGTAAGCGTGAATCCACCTTCTCCAATTGGTTGATATTGAGCATTACTTTTAGCCAATGTAACTCATCCTTTCCTAGTTGAATTGGATTCCATTTTTCGGCTCTACAAGGTTAATTCCCGGATTATACATATTAAAAACATGGGAGACTGGATTTCCTTCATTCGTACTAAACTTGCCGTTTCTTTGGCAGGTGGGCAGGAACGGAAATAAGAAGATTACTAGAATCTTGAAGTACAAGAAGTTTATCTGGATGATGAAAATTACAATCGCATCAATTAAAAAGGGGCTGACACTTTGCTTTTGAGTCGGTCCCTTGTTTAATGGATTCAGATAATTGAGGAGTGATAAGAATTTCAGAGCTGGTTTCCGGGGTTCAGAGAACATTTTCGTGACTTCAGAGCAGCTATGCGGACCTTCAGAGCAAGTATTCAAAATTTCGTAGCATATGTTCAGTTGCTTTAAAGCAATCATAAGATACCCCTTCGTTTGAGTAGTTCCCAACATAGAAAGATGGTGGTAAAATTATAATAATATTCTGGAAAATAATGACGGGGTGAAAAATGAAAAGAACGTTACTGATTTTTTTATGTTTAGGCGTTTTATCGCTGGTTGGCTGTAGTTCCGGCAAGGAAGGAGTTGCCGAGATTTCACCTGCAAAGTTATCAAAAGAAGATGAAATCCTGTTGAATGCGGCGGTGGGCAGCAATTATTTTATCGGGAAAATTTCCTTGCATACAGATAAGAAAATGTGGATTAAAAGCTGGGTGGAAGTAATGGAAAAAGGACAGAAAACCCAAAAACAGCTGACTAAGGTCGATGAATTAAAAGACAAAGATTCCCGACTGTTGTTTGTTAATACTGCGTATATGAACGATAACAAAGAGTTGGCTATCAGCGTAATAACTGACACCGACTATACACGTGGCTCTACCACAATGGAAAATATTGAAAATCCAGCGATAAGCGGATTTGATAAACTTGAAGAACCTCTGGTTTTAGAAGAAGGAAAGGCTACCACACTTGCGATGATCGCTGAAAACAGCGGCAATGAAATGAGAACGTTATCTGTGTTGGGAGTAGATGATGACCCTTCTTATCTTGAGGATATTAAAAAGTATGATCGTGTTACATTATATAAGATCATGGTTTCGACTAAAAATCCTGAAGCAGGTCCCGGAGAATGAGAAGGCCATTTTTAACTAAAACACGAATACTTGTCATATATGGAATCTTAGTAACTTTTTCTATAAAATATCCAAATGATCAGGTTATACTGGCAGAAATGATGGAGAGGGCGGGAGTTCCTGCATGGTCAGAGAATGGTGAGGGAATCCATTATGCAGGAATAATTTTGTTCTTCCTGCTAATTTTCACACTATATTTTATTAATCATTTTTTTGGAGTGAAAGCGGCACTGTTGGCGTTTTTTGCGCCAATATTTTTAACCGGGTTAATTTTAATATCTTTTCAAGCAGCCTTTGCTAACGGTATTTATGCGGTTGCTTATAACAACGGTTCGAGCAGTTGCATCTATGATACTGAAAACAATATCTTAACAGGAAGCTGTTCATTCTCCATTACAAATTATAGTGATGAAGAGATTCAATTTACTGCTCAGCTACACAATGGTTATCAGGATGAGATCTACAGTTTAGTAATGGAAGCATTTTCTTCAAAGAATTTGGGCATCAAACCCCATGAAACGAGAGAATATACTGTTCCGCTAAAATATAGGATTCCAAAAGACTCTTCCTTTAGGCAAATTAAAGGTAGGTTAAACGGAATCCCTTTATTACTACGTGAGGGCGTTTATGAAAGAAGGCTTTAACAGGCACGGATAGGAACCTAACCTAGTTAATTAGATTAGGTTCTTTTTTTACACTAAATTGTAAGGGCTTTCATTTTGGTATTTTTCTGAATAATGTTAAAATATAGAAAATAACACATTGGCAATACAGCGCTGGGGAGGACTTCATGAAGAAGCAAGTGACAGGAATGCTAATTCTTGTATTTCTACTGATTTCGACAACTGGTTGTATACAGGTAGAGATGGCAGCGAAAGAAGCAGGTAACTATTTTTTTACCGGTGAAAGTGAACATTGGCACGCCATATATACCGTCTCAGACATAAAAGGGAACTATTATGATTCTATTTATTTGCAATATACAGGGGACGGCAAGGTGAGCGATGCCACATATCATTTGAAAGGAAAATTCGTTACGGCGAGCAACCGAATTACACTTGATGGTGAAAAAAACAGCTACCAGGATTCTTCAAGGTGGCAAGAAAAGGTGAAAAGCTTTGAACCGTCCCATAAAGAGAAACTTGAATTAACAATGAAATGGAACGGAGAAGAAGAAAACATCGTGCTATCTCTTGAACAGGATTGATTGATGTAGATTGCCCTGCTGTTTTACCTTATAGGAAAGGATGATGCACGATGTCGTGGAAAAGTTTAAGTATTTAAATCAAGTGCAACTATGCCTCTTTCTTCACCTAAGGTTTGACGATCAGCGAGTTTTCTTTAGTCTTTCCCAAGGCTAAACCCTTCAAAAAGGCGTCCGCCATACTGGTCGAGAATTTGATCTGTGAAAGCAATCAGTTCCCGTTTTTCCCTGGATAGATAAAAGCTATCAAAAGCTAAAACAAAACGATCGGCTAGCTCCTGGTCATAATTTCTTAATGCCCGGACGATCCATTTCCCCTGCCCGATCCATTGCCTGTTTGTCCTCAGGATAAATTCATGGAGGTTATACGCAAGGTTATTAACGATAAACAAATCCTCGGCCGGTTCTCTAGAGCCTTCCAGATCATCCAATAAATCAGTGATGCTATAACGGGCGAGTGCGGTTTGTTCTGCAGTCCATGGTTCTGGTCCTTCTAAGAGCATTTTCTTTGCATCTTCTTTTAATTGATCCGCAAGCTTTGTTATATCTTTTAGTACGATTCCTTCTAAGAGCATCTTTGGCATGGATGGCCTGCCGCGTTTACAATCGGATTCCATAAAGTCATAAATTGATTTTCTGTTATGTATAAAGGCTTCGATCGGCCATCCGTTTTCGAAAAACGATTCGCGATAAGCTTTATTTAGCGTCTCATCAAGAATGATGATGTCAAGATCAGATGTAGGCGTTTCTTCCCCTCTCAGGATACTTCCGCCAAGAATAGCGAGCGAACTAGTAGGAAAGTAGTGTGAGATGAAGGTTTTTGCTGCTTCTTTTGCAATTGGTCTCATAATATGCAAACCTCCTTTCTGTTCATTTCGATTCAGATAAAAAAAATCCCTGCATTACCAGAGCCTTTGTTCGGAAAACTTCTTTATGGTAAGTTTAAATTGCTTAAAAAGTAATTAATTGGAGGATAAAGGGATGAATAGAAAGGTTTTGTACACGATAGCGGGTTTTGTGGCAGGAATTGCCCTGATCTATTATAGTGGAACAGTGACATACTTACATAAGAAAGAAATACATCATGGTGAAGTGATAGAAAAAGCCCACAATGAAGATGGTTACTTTGTTATTGTGGAATCGAAGAATCATGATGAACCAGTTGAATTAAAAGTGAAAGAGCAATCGACCTGGAATCTTGTTAGAAAAGAAACTCCTTATCACATAAAGTATACCTGGTTTGGAGGAAAGAGCCCGGAAATAGATGAGATTGAAGCAGAAGAGGAAAAGGGAGAATAAGCATGGGAAGGCCCTTGTTCATTTTAATTTGTTTGCTGATATTGGGTGGGTGTGCCCTGGATCAGGGAAACACAGATTCCGACCCTGAGCGGATGCCTGCAACATTCCAAGAGGCTCTGTTGGAAGCGCGAATTAACAAAGAGAATGTTATTTACGAACATAGAGATAAAAATGCTGGTTATGTTCTTTACAAAAAGGATGAGGAGATAGGGATCAGCCATTTCCGTAACACAGACCAGGGATGGTCTTCAACCGGAAGCAGTTCAGGAAGTGTTACTGATGACAAACCATTATCTTTTATAGGTTCAACATGGTTACTAGGACAGAATGCTCCAGAAGCAAACGGAACTTATCAAACAGTTTTTTATGGGGAAGTCTTAGACCATGATATTGGAAAGGTCAATGTTTCGTTCGGCGAGGCTTTAGAAGAAGCTCAAATTCTAACCCATCGCCAAAAGCGCTATTGGCTGATAAGCAAAAAAGGGGATGCTTCTAAGAATAAAGTAATCGTAGAAGCTTATTCGAATAGCGGAAAGAAAATTTTCATTTCAGAAAGTGATGATAACTCATCGTCCGATTGAGAAGTGTGCATTACAAAAATACCGGGTAAAAATTACTAAAAAAATGGATGGAATTGCAACCTGTCCACAAGCCTTACCGTCTTAATATATGGGAGGGAACAAGGTGCGTTTTTTAAAATGGTTTCTCTATGGAGTTTTGATAGCAATTCCCCTGATTGTGTTCTGGATCATTTTTATTTGAAAACGCTCTATTAAAGTGACCAACCAGCTTAATCGGTTGGTCTTTTTATTTTTCTTGGATTGAAAAAACGGGACAAAAGTTTTATTCATTATTTTATGATTATAGGGTAAATGGATGATAGATAGAGCATTTTGACACGCAGATATTGTTGTAAACTGAAGGAGGAAAGAGGATGAAGCCAATGGAAGATATATTTAGCGAATTACTAGAGCTTGATACCGACCGGATGCTGCTGAGGGAAATAAACAAGGAAGATGCAGTGGACATTTTTGCATATGCCTCGGACTATGACGTTGCAAAAGAAACAATGTGGAAACAACACGAAACGATTGAGGACAGCTACGACTACATAGAGCATGTAAAGAAATCTTTTGAAGAAAGGAAATCAATTACATGGGGGATTGTCCATAAGGAAGATCATAAGTTAATCGGAGCCTGCGGTTTTGGCGTTTTAAATGAAAGTGATCATATGGGTGAAATCGGTTATGTCCTATCGAAGGTATACTGGGGTGAGGGATATGCTCCAGAAGCTGTCGAAGCGATGATCAAGTATGGCTTTGAAGAAATGGGACTTAACCGTATTCAGGCAAGGTGCAGCAAAACGAACCCTTCTTCCGAGCGTGTGATGCAAAAAGTTGGGATGGAATATGAAGGGACGTTAAGGCAAAACAAGTACGTTAATGGACAATATATTGATAAAAAGATGTATAGTATCTTACGGGAAGATTGGAATAGTATTCAGCTTTAGAAGGAAATGATGCAGGAGAACGATGGCATCACCAATTCCAGTTAAAATGGTATGGTGTCCTTGTCAGAATTTCAGCATGCTGTCGAGGTAGAAGTTCCCGGAAATATCAATGTTTTCTTTTCTTATTCTGGGCTTGCAGCAGTCGCAGAGTCCGTCTATGTGGGTACTCTTCAGCAGGGTTTTCATACACGAACAAAGCCGATTTACAAAGGGTTTTTAAAAATAAACTGTAAAAGGAGCTAGCAGATGGGAGATAAAAGGAAAGTTTATCTTGAAGAGCATAATCCAGAATGGAAGAACAAGTATCTAGAGGAGGAGGAAAAGATAAAAGGGATTTTTGGCGGCCAGCTGGAGAATTCCTATCATATCGGCAGTACATCGATCTCTGGAATCAAGGCGAAGCCAGTGATTGACATCCTGCTTGAAGTGAAAGATATTCATGAAGTTGACCGGCTGAACAACGCAATGGAACAACTGGGATATGAAGCTATGGGAGAGCATGGCATTGAAGGAAGGCGATTTTTCCGTAAAGGAGGCAACAATCGAACGCATCATATCCATGTGTTTGAAAAGGGAAACTCGGAAATAAAGCGCCATGTTAATTTTAGGGATTATATGAGGGCCCATCCGGAAGAAGCACGAAAGTATGAAAGCTTAAAAGCAGAGCTTGCCCAAAAATATTGTGATGATATGGAAAAGTATGCGGAGTCGAAGAGCGAATTTATTAGGGAAATGGATCGCAAAGCCGAGCTGTGGCTGTTTCATTGATTCCTTGTGGAAGTCTATTTAAAAAAGTAACTGAATTCGATAATTGTGTTACAAAGGTTTTACAATATGCTACAAACGATGTACGAATCATATACAAAGGGGTACGCTTGAATTAACTTATATTCTGGAAGGCAGGTTATCCCTTTGGAAAATAATAGAGAAACCAGGGAAAAATTAGCGGTTGATAAATGTTTAAAACATCTTGAAGTGATTGAGGCTGACAATAAAGTGAAGCAATTGGTATACATGTATATGACCAACCTTTATCGTGAAGCATATTCTGAAGGATATGAAGATGGACATGCATCGAATGTGAAAGAGAATAAATTAGCCGTAAAATAATAAAGTAAGCGATCAGTTGTGTTTGCAGCAGGTCGCTTTTTGCATACAAGAGCTGGCTAAAAGAACCGGTTGAATTCAAATTTATCCATTTTTTGTTTGAAATTTTTCTAGACTTGGCTATAATAGGATTAACTTAATGATGTAACGTCAATGAGAAAGAGAGTAGTTATTTAGGAAGCTCCAGCGAGTCAGGGGCGGTGGGAGCCTGATGCGGATAAAATAACGAACCGTACTTTCTCGATGCAAATCTGAACAACAGCTTAGTAGGATTTGCCGGAAGTGCGCCGTTATGCATGTAAGCTGGTTCTGCTGTGCAGAACAAGAAGAGTGGTACCGCGGGAATATTCTCTCGTCTCTTTATAAAAAGAGGCGGGAGTTTTTTGTTTGTATATATTCTATGGAACGAAAAAGGGAGGAAATAACATGGACTATAAAAAACAGTTTGCAGAAAATCTGGAAAAAGCTTTGAATGGAGCACTTGATGCAAAGAAAATAGAGTCAATGATCGAAAAGCCGAAGCATGCTGATCATGGTGACCTTGCATTTCCATGCTTTGAGCTAGCGAAAATCCAGAGAAAGGCTCCAAATCAAATTGCAAAAGAAACTGCCGAAGCAATTGAAAGCAACTTGTTTGAAAAAGTTGAACCAGTTGCAGCGTATGTGAATGTGTTTTTAAATAAACAAATGGTTTCGTCTGAAGTGATTAAAACGGTGATGGAAAGTGGACAGGACTATGGGAACCTGAATGTCGGAAAAGGCGGTGCCGTAACGATCGATATGTCTTCGCCTAATATCGCGAAGCCTTTTTCGATGGGGCACCTTCGTTCCACTGTAATCGGAAATGCACTTGCATTGATCCTGGAGAAAACCGGATATCGACCTGTGAGAATCAATCACCTTGGAGATTGGGGCACGCAGTTCGGAAAGTTGATCGTTGCGTATAAAAAGTGGGGCGATGAAGCAGCCGTTAGAGAAAATACGATTAAAGAATTGCTTTCATTATATATTAAATTCCATGAAGAGGCTGAAAAAGATCCAGCTCTGGAAGAGGAGGGAAGACTGTGGTTTAAGCGCCTGGAAGATGGCAATGCGGAAGCAGTTACACTCTGGGAATGGTTCAGGGAAGAATCGTTACAGGAATTTAACCGCATCTATGAACTGCTTGGGATAACGTTCGATTCCGATCACGGTGAAGCTTTTTATAACGATAAAATGGATCGTGTCATTGACCTATTAAATGAAAAAAGCCTGTTGACAGAATCAGAGGGAGCTCAGGTGGTAGAACTCGAGGATGAAACGCTTCCTCCATGCTTGATCCGTAAATCGGACGGAGCTACCCTTTACGCTACTCGTGATCTAGCAGCGGCGCTTTACCGCCAGGACACGTATGAATTTGTGAAAGCACTTTATGTTGTTGGAAATGAGCAGAGCCTCCATTTTAAGCAAATATTTGAAGTGCTGAAGAAGATGGGTTATGACTGGGCAGATGAAATGCATCACATTCCATTCGG
Source organism: Exobacillus caeni (assembly GCF_005747095.1). GTDB lineage: Bacteria > Bacillota > Bacilli > Bacillales > Guptibacillaceae > Exobacillus > Exobacillus caeni. The sequence continues at coordinate 209,683 of NZ_SWLG01000004.1, forward strand.
CATGATGCTGAAGGATGGCAAGAAAATGTCAACCCGAAAAGGAAAAGTCGTACTGCTTGAGGAAGTGCTAAACGAAGCGATCGAGCTTGCAGAGCGCAACATTGAAGAAAAGAATCCATTGCTTGAAAACAAAGAGCATATCGCGAAGGAAGTTGGGGTTGGCGCTGTCATTTTCCACGATTTGAAAAACGATCGGAAAAACGATATCGAGTTTTCGTTAGAAGATATGCTTCGAGTCGAAGGGGAAACAGGACCTTATGTGCAATATACAAATGCAAGAGCATGCTCACTATTAAGAAAAGGAAACTATGAACCGGCTGATGCGTCAGTTGAAATCGTCGATGAAGAAGCATGGCCTGTTGTAACAGAGCTGATGGAGTTTCCTGACGCCGTCCGTCGCGCCCTTCTCAATTACGATCCGTCTCAGGTAGCGAAATACATTGTGGACCTGGCTCAGGCATTCAACAAATATTATGGAGCTGTACGTATTCTGGAAAATGAAGAACAGAAGTATGCACGTTTATCGCTCGTACAATCTGTTTCTGTGGTATTGACAGAAGGGCTTCGCCTGCTTGGCATCGACGCTCCGAAAGAGATGTAACGGATGCCGGTACGTACCGTTTGTCTTTTTCCCGATTTTAAGAACAGAGAACGAATCGATGAGCTGCGTGAAAAATATGATCCTTTATTCGGAAAAATCCCGCCTCATATTACACTTGTTTTTCCATTTGAAAGTGAATGGACAGCAGCAGAAGTGGAAAACCATGTGAAGCAAAAACTAAAGCATATCAAGCCATTTACAGTCCGGTTAAGAGGCATTTCAGGTTCCGAAGGAGAGTATTTGTTTCTCAATGTAAAAAAAGGAAACGATGAGATCATCGCTATGCACGATGCCCTGTATACCGGGATGTTGCAGGAGGACTTAAACAGGCAGCTTTCCTACCACCCGCATTTAACCGTTGGCCGCTTTAACAATGAGAACGAACTTATGGGGGCATTGGAGGAAACAGAAGATTTTCTTCACTTTTTTGAAGCAGAAATCAGTTGTGTCCTTGTAGAAAGGATAGGTCCGAACGAGAAATCGATAGTCGAAAGTTGTATTTCTTTAAAAGAGGAAAAATAGAATACGGGAAGAAAGTAGTGTGTGTCGGTGTAGGCACACACTTTTTTGTTTGTGGATAGTTTTTTGCATCTAGAATAGAGGAGCATTGTGGTACCCTGGCAACAACGAAAGAAATAACTGGAAATTTTTTATAAAAAGTGAAATGTTTAACTTTCTGAAACGTCTAATACCATAGGAAAAGGATTTTGGAGGGGGTCTAATGGATACGTCCTATGAAATAGAAGAATGGTTTAACTTGTACAGTGATGATGTATATAACTTCCTTGTTTATTATACCGGGTCCAAAGAGGTGGATGATCTTGTCCAGGATGTTTTTATTAGAGCCATTAAAAACGGGGGACGGTTTGAAGCAAGGTCGAATCCAAAGACCTGGCTTATTTCTATCGCCAGAAACATTGCGATCGATCATTTTCGCAAAAAAAGATGGGAACGTTACCTTCCTGAAAAATTCTTTATAAAACAGGTGTCAGGGGGAAAGCAGCCGGAGGAACAGATCATTTTTGAGGAAGAAAAAAATGACCTTTATACGGAGATCATGAAGCTTAAACAGAGTTACCGGGATGTACTTGTGATGAGGGGAATACTTGAGATGTCGGTAGAAGATACAATGAACGCGCTCAGGTGGAGTGAAGCAAAAGTGGTTTTAACCTTTCACAGGGCACGAAAAGCGCTTAAGAAGCAGATGATGAACGTGGAGAGGGGGAAGATCGATGAAACAAGAGAACAACAGGGATGAATTAGAACGGCTAAAAGAATTTCCTATGCATAAACTGAATCCCACTACAAAAGAACAGATAAAAAGATCGATTGTACTGGAACGGCAAAAACATGATTCTCAAAAACGAAAGAATGACAGGTTGGGAATGATGATGAAGCCGTTACTTGGTGTTCTCGCTGTCACGGCGTTTGTCATCGGCCTCAATAACCTGGACTATGATAGCGGAAGAGCTGGAGACAGTGCTTCGCAAGATTCCCCGCCGAATGTAGCACCTCTCCCTTCGCAGGACGCCAAAGATAACGGAAAAGCAGTAAAAGAAGAAACATATCGTTTAAGCGGAACATTTGAATTTACACGGGTACCTGCAGATAGCGGCGAAACCTTTATGTCAGGTGGAAAAGAAGTCGGTGGTATTAGGAAGATCTCCCACCAGGAGTTTAAAAAGGGACTCTCCAGCCAGGCGCTCTTTGAAAGTGAGGAAGTAGACTTTTTACCATACAGGACAAAGAGGACACTTGAGCATGTAAAGTCCATGAACGCTATTCAAACGATTCACTATTATATAAAGTCAGTGGAAGAGCCGGATAGCTATTATGAAGTATTCTTTCATACTCCGTATTTTAATGAAATGTCAGCAAGAGAAGTTGTTGAAAGGTTCATGTTGGTTTCCCTGCCTGAAGGGTTGCAAGAGGGCAGGAAATTCAGCTACCTTAAGGATTTGGCGCTTACTCTTGTCCAATCAGGAGGAATTAACATCCTTGACATTAAGGAGCTTGGGGTGGCTGGCCTAAACGGGGCTAATAAGGCTGCAGTCCTGGATACCAGTATCGGAGAGGTTACAGTTGTTTATTATCCTGAAAAAAGAGCGGACAGTATAAATGTAAAGAAATTAAAAAGCACCATTGAGTTCCCCTATCGCTACCGGGTGCAGGGGATAGAGGAACCGGTCGAGTCAGGAGTGCCGATCTATTTTAGTTTTGGCAGGGATTATTATTTAATCATGGTAAAAGACAGGGAACTGGATCAACTGATCAGTTATCTTTTTAAAAAAGATAACACAGAAATAGAGGAGAAGGAATGGCAGGAGAGCAAGTATTTTACAACTCCAGACGGAAGTAAAGTTATGGGGATTGAGAATAAAATAGGACTCCGTAGCCCGGTTGTTAACGCAGGAAAAGTCGAAAAGTTCGCCTGGCTTTTTTGGGGAGACATAAATGAAGGCGATGTGAAAGTTACTGCGACCCATAAAGGAACAGGGGAAGTGAAGCAGGCATTAGTGAATGGGGGAGGACCGCTAAAAGGGCCACTCATGGGAGCGGATGCCCACTTTCCATGCAATATGTCTTTCCCATACCCGGGTCTCTGGCGTCTGGACGTATATGTTGGAGGAGTACAGCATGGGTATGTGGTCATGGATGTAAAAGAATAGCGGGGGTCTGACCCCCGCAAAAATGTGGATAACTTCTAATGTTAAGCAGCATGGTGTTTGGCATTTTTATAAAAGGAAGGTTGCCCCTTACCGACGCAAAATGTTATTCAATTCCTTCAATTTCCGGATTGCCAAGATTTCCGACAACAGACATCGCATCGTTTGCATCTAATTGATCTTCATACTGCTGGTGGTAAAAATTATAAGCGACTCCGGACGGTTCACCATCTATATCGGACGTAAGAAATGCTTCAATATCTTCAACGAAACCAACAGGCTCTTCCGCTTCGATATACATATCTTCGTATTTTAACTTACTTTGAGCAAAAAAGTCTGATGGAGTATCGGATGTTCCGTAAAATGCGACAGATTGCCATGAATCTTCAGCATCAAAGAAAGTGGCATCCAATTCATCGTATTCAAACTCACCAAAAGCTGGTCTTAATATATCCTCTTCAACTGGCCGTTTTAAAGATACAAACTGATCCGGACTGTCTTTCTTACAATGGGTCGTTGTTGGAAGAGCTTCAAGCCGCTCAATCGCTATTGGCTGGCGGCATACTTCACACCGTCCATAAGTTCCGTTTTCGATACGTCCAAGCGCTTCATTTATATCTTTAAGCTCTTTTTCCAGGTGTTCATTCAATGCTACATCTTTCTCACGTTCAAAAAGAGCTGTCGCATTATCAGCCGGATGGTTATCATAATTCGATAATTCGCCCATCGTTTCATTTATATAAGCCTTCTCCAGGTCAAAATGATCGTTTGCTTCAAGCCGGTCATAAAGTTCCTGCTTTGCTTTTTCCAGTTGGTTTTTAAATTGTTGTAGTTGGTTGGAAGTAAGCATAGATATCCTCCTTCCTGTTTTTTATGTTCGTTCATGATTAGTATGGTTATTTTTAAAGATTATTTGTTCTGAAAATGTTTCCTTCTTCGTTAAGATCAATTGGAATAAAATGGACGAATCCTCACTACTTAACAGGCAACCATAAATAAAGCGTTTAATTGTTTTGGTTTACTGAAGGCTCAATTGCATTTTCATCATTCCAGGAAATAGGAACAAGGAAGGAGAATGGTAATGGGTCTAAATGGAAATATTAGTAAAATGGCTGGTTGGAAGTCATGTGAATAGATGGTGGGGAACCATTATTTTTCGTTGATCGGTCTCGTTTTGTGTTCTACAAAGCTGGAAACGGTATAGTTTTTTTCGATTGGGTAGAAAGTTTTACCATTCTAAAAAAATAGACATCCGTTAAATTCCAAGCTTTGTTGAAACGTTTACTATGTTTATTAGTATCTTTGATAGCAGGAGGATTTACCTTGCAACTATTACCGGAAAAGGAATTGGATAACATGCGGAAAAGAAATTCTCCTCTTGAGATATTGTTATGGAGTATCGCTCTCCCGGGGTTTGGACAGGTTTTAAACGGAAAGCTTATAAAAGGTATATTATTTATTTTCCTTGAGATTTTAATAAATGTAAATGCAAAACTTAATCTTAATATCCTTTATAGCTTTCAAGGGAATATCGACAAAGCGATTGAAGTGACCGACTATCAGTGGGCTATGTTTTACCCATGTCTTTATTTGTTCGCTATCTTTGATTCTTATTATGAAGCCCTGAAACAATCAGATCGGTCAATACCTTCCCTGCTTTCTATTCCATTCGTCTCAGCTGTTTACCTTTCTACAATCGGAGTCATGTTTTCTGATACGATTCCGTATATTATTCCGATACCTCCAACGTTTATTCCCTTACTGGCAATGGTGATCGGGGTTTGGATCGGAAACTTCATTCGTCTGTGGATCATCCATAAAAGAAATGTGCAATCATAATTTTGGTGTTGGGGCACCAAAAGCATTAAGCTGCATTCCCTTAGCTTCCCGAGGGCACGACGTGGGAAACCAGCCGCCCGTGGAAGGCGAAATCCAATAAACGCCCCAAAAGAAAAATCCGAACTGATTCGAATTCTAATTGAAGAATTTTGAATCACAGATCGGATTTTCTTTTGGCTAAAACTTTTTGTTCCGGCCGCTTTATGCTTTATTCATTTGAAGATCTGATGCCTTTAATTCCGCAGCATCCTGTTCCCGCTGTTTTCGAGCCCACTGGAAGAAGATATATCCAAGGGCAGAACCATAAACGATTTCCTGAACAATTTTCATTATGATGCCGCCAAGCTGTTGGTCTTCCATCGTATCCATCGGTTTCATCTGGCTGAATAGTTCAGGTGAAACATTAGCACCAGATGGGATGCAATATCCGATCGCATTCGCCCACACGGTTGGATCTGTATAAGAAGCATACAGTGGATGGGTGGCAAAAATAATCAATGCACAGGCTGGCGTTAACAGCACCCCGTCAGCAAAGATGTAGCCCAGTTTTTTTACTCCGGACAACGTATCGAATTCGGGCACTGGAGTAACAACAGGCCACCACATAGCAAACGAAGCAAAGATCAGTACATTTACAAAAATAGTCTGGGCTGTATAGTGTACCATTAAATAGTCAAAAACTTCCGGCAAGTGATAGAGAGAGAAAAGGCCGTTAAACAAAATCAGTGAAATGATCGGGAATGTAAAGACACGGACTAATTTTCCTATAATCTTAACGTTTAAGACAGGACGAAGCATCCATGCCGGCAGTCCTGCCAGGATTAAAGGGGGAGCAACGATATAAACAAGTGCCATTTGAAGCATATGAATGCTCAGCAATAAATGGCCCATGATGTAAAGAGGACCGCCCAATCCCATGTAAAAAATAAATACCCCTAATAAAAACATGAATTTCTTATATACAGGAACCCGGGACGATTCCTTAAAGCTATCACGCCATGGACCTGTGAACATGATGTAAAGGCCAGCAACAAGTATTGCACCAACCATCAGGGCCGGGCTCCAGATGGCGCTAAAACTAAAGTTAGTAGCTAACTGTTCCCACATTTGGAACACCTCCAAAATTGCAAAAACATTAATTGTTTCTTGCTTATTCTTCCAGTATTTCTAATACTCCTCTGGAATATGACAGAAGTCCATAAATAAGGAAACGAATCAATGAATTTAAGCTATAAGACATACTTAGTCCTACTATGTATTGTAGAGGGGAATGAAGCGAATCTCAACTAAAACCCCAAAGTTTGTGTGAAGTATTTGTGAAAAACCGCACAGGGGGTCTGACCCCCAGAAAACTGTGGATAAAAAATCCCTCGTCCAGAATGGGGGGAGTAATCAAAATGTTTTATTTTTTAGGTTATTTTGTCTATTCTTGAAACATTTTATTTGTTAAACTCGTTTATAGGGATGAGAAAGTATTTTAGGTATTCGAATTTAGGGGGAAAAGTAGTGATTTCAAGAGGTTTGGCCATACTGTTCATTGGTGTGGTAGTAGGTGTATGCTGGTTCTTTACGGCTCATTATACAGAAGCGGTGGATAATCCGATCGCTGACAATAGTGGCCATAAGGGATCAGAGTTAGTGGAAATTGTTCCGATTCATACTGAAAGCCAGCAAGTTGCAGACGAAAAATAGAAAAAGAATTTTTCTGAAGGGGATTGACTCAAAAGTGAAGTGCCAGACACCTCCAGCCTTTTTCTTGAAAAACAGACGTTTATCAAGAACTTGTGCTAATCGGAGGCAGTCAGACACTTTTGAGTCAGTCTCTTACTTATGATTTGCTTTTTTCTCGATGGATTCCTCGGTCGCTTCTTCGATCGGATAGTACTCCTTGATATGGTCAATCTGTTCAAGTGCCATCTTGTAAAAACGTTCTTCTTCGAAGTCTCCTGCATAGAAAATATGGCCATTTGATGTTTCTAAAACAAGCTTGACCTGCTGTTGAAGGTTAGTGCCAGTGTCTTCATCAGACAATACAGTTCCTTCTGGAGATGATTCTCTTTGATGTAAGTAAAGCGTTCCTTGTTCGCCGTTTTGCTTTGCTTCTTTTGCGAATTGTACTACTTCCTCTAATGTTTCTGCATAAGTATTCATTACCAGTCCCTCCTTCTGTAAAAGGGTAAAATAGGTTTTCATTCTTTGTATTCCTTTATAGAATAACCATTAAAACATTTTCTTTTCTTGCTGGATAAGCTTTCTAATTTCCATTGGAAAAGATTATGGTATGATGAAAAATAGAGGAGTCTGTTTTTCAGAGAAATGAAAAAGGCCAAACGGGCAAAAATGAATTAGTTATCGTATAAGCGCTGTGTCCCTGATATGCATTCCGTACGGGTTCACAAGCTGATAATCAATATTCTTATAGAAAATAATGCCGTAAATTTTTCTATGCTTTGGAAAGAATTTCGTTAAATTTGTTTCCGAAACTTTCATATTTTTCTGTTTGGCATCTGTACAAGTTTACTATAATAAGTGATATGAAATAGCTGATGAAAGGGGCTAGCCTCTATGTTAAATAAAATAAAAGAACACAAAACAGAAGCTGCCGTAATTATTCTTACGTTTGTTTTACCGTTTCTGGCTGTTGTCATTCTCGGTGGTTTAGCTTTGCTTTCTTAAAATAGACCTCCCCCGGCTTGAATGATAGAAAGGGTGGCGAAACATGGAATTAAGCACGATCTTGTTAGTAATGTCTATTGTTATATTTGTCGTTGTCTTCGGTGCTTTTGCGCTGTTTCTTGTTTTGCTTAAGAAAAAAAGCGAAAAAATGGAACAGGAGCAAGTCATGGATAAAAGGAGTAATGAAGATGAATGAAAGAAATAACCTTCGCCTTTTAATCGGGTTGTTAATTTTCTCTTTATTATGGGGCATCGGATATTGGATCTGGGCATTTATAAAATGAACATTAGAGTCCTTCTCATCAGCGGTGAGGCGGGCTCTTTTTTATTTTCTGGAATGGTTCGTACAACGAAGAAAAGCAATGCAAAGAAACGAGAAGCGAAGTTTTACCTTATTAATGGATAGTCATTATTTATAGGCTCATTGTAAAGGGAAATGTAAAGTTCCCTTTTGTGTGTTATGGAAGCGAAAAAAACTTCCCGAATATCCGAAATCCCATTGGCCTGAAGCTGGTTGAGTACCCAATTTTCAGGCAAGCCAAGAGAAGATAGAACCTCCTGTTGTATATTCCCTTCAAATATAACGGGAAAAGCGATTTTACTTCCGCCTGTGTGTATCCCTAACTCTTGCTTCGTCACAGACGAGGCTTCCGGTTTTCGACTAACAGTTAGTTTTCCGTTTGGTTCAACAAGAGCAAGCTCTACGTCTTCAACGTTAAAGACGCCATTTTCACGAAGCATCGTTAGTATGTTGTCAATGGAATACTTAATTTTGTGCATATTTTCTTTAAGGAATTTCCCGTCTTGAATCACTATGGTCGTTTCAAAAGTTAAAAGCTTGCCGATTGTTTTACTGTTCACCTTTAAAGTTGCTACCAGCTTTTGTAATAAGGCGATGGAAATAACAGCGATAACGGTTGGCATATGTTTAACTTCCGGCTGGCCGATATCAGCTCCCACAACAGAGCCAAGTGTGAGAATCACCAAATAATCAAAAACAGGCATTTCGCCGACCGAACGCTTTCCCATGAACAATGTTATCCCTAACAATAAAGGGAGAATGGTTGCGATTCTTAGAATGACGATAAGGTATTCTTGTATAAAATCGAACATCAAGGCTTCACCTCATTCCTTAAAGTTAGTATGTGAAGCCTTAAATAAATTATTAGTTCGTTATATCCAGCACTTTGCCTGTTTTTGCATCTAACTTTATCTCAATAGAATGAGGAGCGGTTCCGAGAATTGACGAGGAGTGAAATAGCCAGCTGTTTTCTGTAAATGAGTATTCCAGTGTTGGCTCTTCTTTTAATGCCTGATGGTACGTTTCTTCCCCAACCTTTGTCCACTGGTCATTTTGGTTAACATAAAATTGGCCATCCTTTCTTCTGGCAACTTTCTTTCCGGTATGATCGCTTATCCATTTTCTATATTCTTTTTGTTTTTTTACGGTTTCTTCAGCTTTTCTCCAGGAGATAATGTGAGGCCCGCCAGTGATCTTGATCTTCTTCTGGGTTACAGGGGGATCATATTCAGGGTTCGGCCCGGCGGTCTCCAGCTTTCCTTTTAGAAAAACAGCAGTGAGCGTATACTCGTCATCCGGGGCAGGAATAGTTTCTTCCACAAAGAAATCAAGTTCAGGGAGATAGGTCTTTTCAATTGAAAAACTCTTACCCGGCTGCAATGTTTTGTATTGAAGGTTTTCTTCGCACTCTTTATTTGTGTTTTTCTCAACCAAAGCAGCAGAATAGTTTGTTTCGACTGAAAGCTGGATCCCATTCTCACAGCTATCCAGAACCGTAAAGTCGATCGGTTCTTTATCTATATTTTTAACCGTCACGGTCACGTTAATATCATCATCGGTAGAATAAGTGTCTTTATTCGTTTCGAGTGACAGCTCGACCTGTCCGTTATTTTCTGTGCATCCTGTTATCAACAAAATAAAGCAGATTAGTATCGTGAATTTTTTCATCCTGGAATCCCCCTGGTCTTATTCCAAAGTAACTTCGTGATAAATCTATCATAACCTTGAAAGGAAATTTTAGGAAGATAATATTCATTTTATAATTTTACTTAGGGGTAAGCAGGAAATGAGGAAGCTGTTACAGAACTTCAGCAAGAGCAGGCATTAGGAGGGATTTGAGTGAACTATAAAGTCGAAGCTTATACAAGGAAGGGTTCAAACGAATTTAACGAAGATGCCCTTGTACGTAACGAATCTGCCAGAATTTTTGGTGTGATCGATGGGGTGAGTTCGATCGATAAGTATAGAAACAGAAGGGGAGAGACCGGGGGATATATTGCATCGCGGTTACTTAAGCAAAGCCTGGAGAACATAAAGCAGTGTGAAGATTTAGAAAAGGCTGTCGAGCGGGGAAACGAATTGATTCAACGGGAAATGGAAGATGCTCGGATCGATACAGGGCATAAAGAAAATAGATGGGGAGCAGCGCTCGCACTTGTAAAACTAAACGAAGGAAAAATAGAATACGTCCAGTCAGGTGATTGTATGATCCTTGCTGTGTATAAAAACAACCATGTTCGCCCGTTAACCGTTTCTCAGGTTGGCCATCTGGAAGAGCGATCGCTGAATCGCTGGAAAGAAGGAATCGGCAAAGGAATGAAAACAGCATCCGAGCTTTTAGATTATACGCGTGATGTGCTGAGAGAGAACCGCACAAAGAGTAACACTTTAGAAGGATACGGGGTTTTGAATGGGGAAGAAGAAGCCGTGTCATTCCTTGAATACGGTAAAATTAATGCTTATCAAATCAGGTACCTTATCATTCTGTCAGATGGATTATTCCTTCCTGCAAAAGAGAGAGAGCCTGCAGAAGACTGGGAAAGAACTGTTTCGATTATTTCAGAAAAGGGACTGGAGAGGTATGCACGCTGGATCGAAGAAATGGAAGAAGCGGATCCTGAATGCACACGATATATCCGTTTGAAAAAATCGGACGATAAAACGGGAATGGTGATCTCGCTTAACCAAAGATAGAAAACGGGAGAAGGAAAAAATGAATATAATAATTGAAAAAGCCCTGCGAAAAGATAAATCTGTCTTAAAGCAACTGATGGAATTTTATCTTTATGATTTCAGTGAGTTTATTAATATCGACGTGAACGAACACGGGTATTATGGCTATACTTATATTGACCACTATTGGACAGATGAGAACCGCTGGCCTTTTTTTATAAAAGTCGACGGGAACTTCGCAGGATTTGTACTGGTTTTGCAGGATAAAGAAGAATATTATATCAGTGAGTTTTTTGTAATGAAAAGGTACCGCAGGAATGGGGTCGGAAAGCTTGCTGCATTTGAGGCTTTTAAACAGTTCAAAGGGAAATGGATCGTTACCCAGATACTTTCAAATAAGCCTGCACAGCATTTCTGGCGGTCTGCGATCAGTGAGTTTACAGGCGGAGACTTTGTAGAGACGACGGATGAAAATGTCGTTAAACAGGTTTTTGTTTCTTGAAAATAAGGGACATGGAACAGTCGCTAATTGGCCAAAAACTATAACCTAAAAAGGATGTCCTGAATCTCAGCAATTCAGGACATCCTTGTGTTTAAATTTCAGTCAGTTTAGAAGCATTTAAGATAGCCAATCATCTCTATCTTCGGCTAAACTCGCTATTCGAAAGATTTTCTTTACTTTACGGTAACCTGTTGTTCCTGATGTTCATGCGTTTCGCCTTTTTTCACATGGACGGTTACGGTATATTCACCAGATTCTTTAAAGGTTGTGGCAGCTTTATAAGTGCCTTCCTCAGTTTCTTTTGCTTCTACAAAATAATGCTTTTCCTGGCCTTCCTTCCACAGTTCAAAGCTAACTTCGGCCTGTGCATAGGGATGATCATTTTCTTTTAGGTGCGCCATCAGTTCTGTTTCTTTGCCGGATTGAATATTCTCGCTTGCCATGAAGTGAATGTTTATACTGCTATGCGCATGGTGGTCACCTTCATCGTTTTTATCATCTGCGGCTGATTGGTCAGGATTCCCTACGGTTACCTCCTGTTTTGGCATTGTGTGCTGGTCACGCGCGGTTGTATGCGGAACTATATAGTAAATGCCATCTTCTTCAAAGGTAGTAGTTACGGCATATACACCGTCTCCCTTATGATCCGCTTCGATTTTTTCGCTGCTGTCTTCATATCCTTTTTTCCAGATTTCAAACATAACTTCATCTGCATCTTCGACTTTTTCTTCTCCGTAAGTTACAGCAGCTTTAATCGTTACTTCCTCGCCGGGTTTTATGTCTTCCGGTAAATCAACATTGACTTTTAATTGTTTCAGCTCAGTCTCTTCGCCATTCTTACCATCCCCATTTTGTGAGTCGTTATTGGTTGTGCCACAAGCTGCCAGTACGAGCATGCTAAAAATCAACAAACTTGCACCACTTATTTTTAACAGTTTAGTAAACATTTTTGTTTCGTCCCCCCTAATAATTTTGTTAGTGGTATGCTAGATTTAACATATCAAACAAAGCACACTTAATCTTTTTAAAGATGTGAAGATTTGATTAAAGTTTTAAACGTTTTTTATTATTGACAAACCTGAATATTTCTAGTCTTATAGTGTATGGAGTTGAAAATTTTAGGAGGCTTTAAGGAATGATTTCTGTTCGCAATAAAAAAAGTTTGCTGTTTATCAGCATGTTGCTTGTTGGAGCGCTTGTACTCTCAGCCTGTGGCAAGGATGTGCCGAATGATCTTGACTGGAAAGTACAAGATTTTGCTTATACCGATCAAAATGGCAAGGAACTTGGTTTATCAGATTTAAAAGGAAAAGTATGGATCGCTGATTTCATATTCACAAACTGTGATACCGTTTGTCCTCCAATGACAGCCAATATGGCTGAAATTCAGCAAAAGCTGGAAGAAAAGGGACTTGATTATGAAATTGTTTCTTTTAGTGTGGATCCTGAAAGAGATACACCAGAAGCGCTCACAGAGTTTGCCGGGAAGTTTGATGCCGATCTTTCAAGCTGGCATTTCTTGACCGGGTATAAGCTTGATGAAATTGAAGAATTTGCAAAAAACAGTTTTAAAGCAGCGGTTTCCGCAGATCCAAATTCTGACCAGTTCTTGCACGGTACTTCCTTTTACCTTGTAAATAAAGAAGGAACGGTCGTGAAGAAATATAGTGGAGTTTCCAATGTGCCGACGGAAGAAATTGTGGAAGATGTAGCTGCTTTACAATAAGCAAAGCAGGCCTGTTCTTAGGGAACGGGCCTTTTTTTGTTTCCAGTATGTTATAAAATTTCAAAATGACTTTTAGCTTTGTGATAGGATTAAGATATTCATTAGCACAGGGGGAAGCCGATGAAACAGAAAATACTGCTTCTTGTCTATCCGACGTTCAGTGAGTTCGAAGTAACAGTTGTGGCTTCTGTTTTAAAAGAGAAATATAGTATCGAAACAGTAGCATTGGGCAGACAGCCTGTAAAAGGAGAATCAGGCATCACTGTTTTGCCTGATAGAGAGCTGTCAGAAATCAAAAGTGGTGAGTTTGGAGGAATCATCGTTCCCGGAGGAGACCTTTACTATGTGAAAGATGCAGACCGATTGTTTTCGCTCATCAAGGAGTTTCACAGCCAGAAGAAGTTAGTTGCGTCAATTTGTGGTGGAGGTTATGTTCTTGCGAAAGCAGGCCTCCTTGAACATATCCCGTACACGGTGACATTTTCGAAAGAACAACGGCAATTTCTTGGCTGCTTTAACGAGAAAAATTTTACATACAAACCAGTTGTTATCTCTGGAAATGTCATCACCGCCCAGGGACACGCCTACGTCCAATTCGGCCTTGCTGTTGGTGAAAAGCTAAATGCCCTGAAGGAAGGAACCGAAGAATTCTATCTTGGTCAAGGCAATAGAAGGATGGGAAATGGGATCTGACCCCTCTAAAAGTGTGGATAACTTCTAGTGTAGCTGAGAGGTTCAGAGGGGTCTTAAGAGGAGAGGTTTGAAAGGGGGAGGGAGTTGGATTTTCTTACTGGAAAAGTGGTTGTGATCGCGTTGTTTATTTTGTTGATTCATTGCATAGAAACTCTTGCCTATTCTACGAGGATTTCGGGTGCTCGTGTTGGTTTTATTGCTTCCGCTCTGTCCCTGTTCAATTTGATGGTGATCGTTTCCCGCATGGCCAATATGGTTCAACAGCCTTTTACCGGAAGTCTGCTTGATGTAGCGCCTCTGGATAATCGCCTGGATTTTGTAGAAAGCCAGTTTCGCGTCATTATAGGAGCGGCTTCTGTAGGCACGATACTGGGAATCCTGCTTTTGCCGACATTTGTAGCTGTTTTTTCAAGGGCGATCCTTCATTTGCGCATGGAAAAAGGATCTGTCATAGGACTGTTTTGGAAAAGGTTAAAACTATCCTATATAAGAAGAATGATATTGCTGTTTAGGAGTGTATCGCCAGGCGATATAAGATCGATCGATTTTCGTGATATTCCAAAATCGTTATTTTTTACAAATATGGTCGTTACTGCCGTCTATACAATAGGGGTCCTGTCAGCGCTTTATGCTGCACTCCTTGCACCAGACAGAGCGTCTACTGCAATCATGGCTTCCGGTCTGGTCAATGGGATCGCTACCATCCTGTTGGTTTTGTTCGTCGATCCAAAGATTTCCCTCACAGCTGACGAAGTTGGGAAGACTCCCGGCTCCTATATGAGGCTCAGGAACATGACGGCAATGATGGTCCTTGCCCGCTTTTCTGGGACCCTCCTGGCTCAAATACTCTTTATCCCTGGTGCCTATTATGTCGCATGGCTGACAAAATATATTTTTCTTTTTTAAGTGTATAGCCCCATGTCGATGATGACGGGGAATGGATGTGTCGAATGGTTGAAACAAAGGATTTGCAAGACGACAATTTTCATGGGATTTCCCGGGAAATCGTCCGAAAGAATTATTTTGTTACAACTTATGCGGTGAACCAGAGGGTTTAAATTGACAATATAGTTCATCATTCCTATAATAACTTTTGGAAACCGAATCGACTCGTTCTGTTGGTTTTAAAAACAGCTAAACCGGCAAAAGTCTAAAGAGCGTTATTTTTTTCTTTAGGCAACGCCGGCTTTTTGATGTGCAGAACTGTATTCGGTGCACACGTTTTCTCATACTGTCTTTTTAATAAATGCCTTCCTCCGGTTATTACTCTTTAAACAGGGAACATTTTTAATATATAGAGGAATCTTTGTCTTTTGGATGGAAAGCATTTTTACATTAAAAACAGTTTCTAATATGCAATCTGCAACATGAAAAAAGGAGAGGGACCATATGGCAGAAAAAAGACCGATTACTGTTGCGACAGGTGATGGAATAGGCCCGGAAATTATGGAAGCAGTGCTTCATATTTTGGAGCAAGCAGGTGCAGAGATCGATCCGGAGTTTATCGACGTAGGAGAAAAAGTTTACTTATCAGGAAATTCTACAGGGATTCCAGATGAAGCGTGGGAGTCCTTGAGACGTACTAAAGTTCTTTTGAAAGCTCCGATCACAACTCCTCAAGGTGGCGGCTATAAAAGCCTTAACGTAACGATTCGTACGGCGATGGGCCTATATGCGAATGTTAGGCCATGTGTATCTTATCATCCTGTTATCGAGAACAGACACCCTGACATGGATCTGGTTATCGTTAGAGAAAATGAAGAAGATCTTTACGCTGGCATTGAACACCAACAGACTCCAGAAGTTGTCCAGAGCTTAAAGTTGATCTCAAGACCCGGTTCTGAGCGAATTATCCGTTATGCATTTGAATATGCTCGTAAAAACAACCGCAAAAAAGTAACATGCCTTGTAAAGGATAACATCATGAAACTAAGTGACGGTTTATTCCACACTGTCTTCAAGGAAATTGCCGCAGAGTATCCTGAAATCGAAAGCAATCACTTGATTGTAGATATCGGGATGGCAAGAATAGCGGATACGCCAGAACAGTTCGATGTACTTGTGATGCCTAATCTGTACGGAGATATCGCCTCTGATATCGCTGCGCAGATTGCAGGGAGTGTAGGACTTGCAGGCTCTGCCAATATCGGAGAGCAGATCGCGATGTTCGAAGCGATCCATGGAAGCGCACCGGACATTGCCGGCAAAAAAATTGCAAACCCGTCCGGTTTGCTTCACGGAGCGATCATGATGCTTGTTCATATCGGACAGCCAGAAATCGCTGAGGAAATTCACAACGCATGGTTAAGAACAATTGAAGACGGTGTTCTAACCGGTGACATGGCAAAAGGGAAGGAATCAGTCGGAACGTTTGAATTCGCAAGAGCCGTTGTAGAGCGCCTTGGCAAGAAGCCTGAATCAAAGCTGCAGCCGGTAACATACAGCAAAGCTGTGTCTGAAGAAAAGACTGAACCGACCAAAAGCTTAAATTACGATGTGGACCGTAAATTAGACGGTGTAGATGTGTTCTTATGTAACAATGAGCTGTCTGCAAATGAAATAGGTGAAAAACTGGAAGAAATCGCAGGACCTGATTTGAAGCTCATCATGATGACGAACAGAGGGGTTAAAGTATATCCAAACGGATTTTCAGAAACATTTCTTTCCGATCACTGGCGCTGCCGCTTCCAACCGGAAGAAGGGAAAGAAACAACCCATCAAATGATTCGCTCCCTTTTATCCAGAATAGAAGAAGCAGATCTAGATTGGATTAAAATTGAAAATCTTTATACATTCAATGGAAAACTTGGCTATTCGTTAGCTCAGGGACAATAATAAAAAATGGGTTGACTCATAAGTGTCTGGCTCTCTCCGTTTAGCACTTTATTCAGATAAGCATTGGTATAAAGTTTATCTGAATAAAGTGCTGGAGGTGCCTGGCACTTTGCTTTTGAGTCGGCCTTTTTTTGTGCGCTTATCCCTGAATACGCTGCTTAAAGTTTCAAGGATTGTCGGGGTTCGTATTCGAGTTCACCGACAGGAAGAGATAAAAGCTGTCGAATCGTCAAAATAATATGATAAAATGAAAGCGACATCTTACTGGAGGAATCGCAATGACAGTCAAGTACAATAACAACTCTCTTGTTGATACCTATTTGAAACGATTGCAATTGAACCGCGAAATTCCATCCTATCACTATCTTGAAGCACTCGTTAAGCATCATTTGCATTCAGTTCCTTATGAAACGTTCAGCAAATTTTATTATTATCAAACCGCAAAAAATAACGCTTTTGTTCCTTCTTTTGAAACTTTTGTAAAAAACCTGGAGATAAACGGTTGGGGCGGAAATTGTTATACGTTAAATATAAATTTCAAACGGCTGCTTGAGGTATTGGGCTTTGATGTTCACCTGGTTCTCGTATCACCGGGGCATATAGGACTTATGGTAGTCATTGAAAACAGGGCCTTTTATGTTGATGTCGGATATGGTTCGCCGATTATGAAGCCTATTTTTATACAGAACGGAGTCTCTCTTTCTAGATGTGGGGAAGAGATTGTGATCAAGCCTGCAAGTGATAGGAACAGGTTTGTTATAGATAGAAAGTCTAACGGAAAAACGTTTGTCAGCAAAACGATTGTATGGGAACCTGTGGAAGAAGCAGATTTTACAAACGATATTAACGAATCTCATCTCGATCAAGATGAAAACGATATGATGAGAAGAATTACAGCTGTTATTTTTAAAAATCGGAGCACCTATTATTTAAGGAACACAACATTAACAATCTTCGCTGCAAAAAGCCGGAGAATGATCGAGTTTAATGATGAACAACAGTGGATCCAGATGATTGAAAGCACGTATGGCATTCAACCCCAGATTGTCCGGGAGGCAGCAGATTTTTTAAAGGAACGGAATATCACCTTACTATCCGAGAAAAAGAACGCGTGAACCCTCAATCCAGGGTTCATTTTTTTATGCTCTTACGGTTTAAAAGGAAGGCTTAGGGTAAGACTGATTACTATTAATAAACTAGCAAGCGGTGATTCAGCGATGTTCAAATGGTTGAAGAAAAAGAAGGAAACAGGGGTAAAAGAGCTGCCGGATTTAATCGCACTGTTCAGCGAGTCTAAAGATTTTTTGCAATATGAGTTTCCGCAAAATCCTCAGCCGTTTCTTATCTATTACTTGAAAACGATGGTAGACGATAATACGTTGCATCGGGATATTATGCCTTATATCAAAAAAGAATCTGTTCAGACGCTCGAAGATTTAAAAGCGGAAGTTCCGATTGAAAATATTATCATCACTGATGATTTGCAAAAAATAAACGACGGCTTACTACATGGATCTGTTGTAATAAGGCCTGGTAAAGGCGGAAAGGAATGCGCCATTATCAAGGCGCCGGTAAATTTTACAAGAAACGTTTCTGCCCCTGAGGTTGAATTCAGCGTTATCGGCCCGAAAGAAGCATTCGTTGAATCGCTTGATAATAACGTTAACCTGATCCGAAAAAGACTACCCGTAGAAAACTTTAAAATGAAACAAATAAAGATCGGAAAGCTTTCAAAAACAAAAGTCGCTGTGCTTTATCTCGAAGGTATCGCAAACGAGGAAAACGTAAACACCGTTATCCAGCGATTAGAAGATATC
Source organism: Exobacillus caeni (assembly GCF_005747095.1). GTDB lineage: Bacteria > Bacillota > Bacilli > Bacillales > Guptibacillaceae > Exobacillus > Exobacillus caeni. The sequence goes on from NZ_SWLG01000004.1 coordinate 228,012, forward strand.
CAGATCGATCAGATCAACGATAGTTCTTATCTTGCCCAGCTCATATCCGATAATGCTAATTCCCCATTTCCTCAGCTCATCGATACCGAACGTCCTGACCGGGTGGCGTCGGTTCTTGGGGAAGGAAAAGTAGCTATATTGGCTGATGGGTCGCCTCTTGCCATCATCGGACCGACAACACTCGTTGAGTTTTTTTCTGCATTTGAAGATTATTTTTTAAACTGGATTATCGCTTCTGCGTTCAGGACGATCCGTTTTGTAGCCGTACTATTTTCTTTGTTAATTACTCCTACTTATGTTGCGGTACTGACCTATCATTATGAATTGATTCCAAAAGATCTGATGGCAACATTAATTAGCTCCAGAAGGGAAATTCCGATGCCTCCCATTCTGGAAGCGATATTCCTCGAGCTTGCCATCGAATTGCTTCGTGAAGCCGGCGCAAGACTGCCTACAAAAGTCGGACAGACGATCGGTATCGTAGGAGGTATCGTTATTGGGACTGCCTCTGTTGAAGCCGGATTGACAAGTAACGTTCTGCTCATTTTCGTAGCGCTTGCTGCACTGGGATCCTTTACGACTCCTGTCTACAGAATGAGTAACACGATCAGGCTGATCCGTTTCCCGTTCTTGTTGTTCGCGCATCTCTGGGGCCTTTTAGGCGTAGTGATCGCATTTTGCTTTATGTTGATCCACTTGCTTCGTCTTACTTCACTCGGAAGGCCTATTTTAGAGCCGCTATATCCGTTAAGAATTCCAGATTTAAAAGATGCTTTGATCCGTCTTCCTTTTTCGTTTCAATCAAAAAGGCCAGTACAGCTTCAAACAGAGAACACGATCCGATTTAAAGGGGCGCAGGCGAAAAAGAAAAATGACTTTGATGAATAGAGTACGAGGTGATAGAGAGTGCATGCGAAAGTCGAAGAGCAGTTTAAAATATCTCCATACCTGGTCTTCTTTCTTGTTCACTCTATCCAATTGGGTGTTGGAATTCTGGGTTTTCAGCGGGTTGTCGCGAAGACAGCACAGCAGGATGCATGGATTTCCGTTATTCTTGCTGGTGCCAGCCTGAACATTGTGTTATGGCTGATGTATCGCATCCTTCGCAATAAAGAGGGAGATGTGATCTGGATACAGCAGCAAATCTTTGGGAAAATGATCGGCGGCCTGCTCGGGACAGTATGGATCGTTTACTTTCTGGCAATGTCAGCCACCGTTTTAAGGACGTATATCGAGGTTGTCCAGGTATGGATGTTTCCTAAAATGGAAACCTGGGCATTGAGCCTTGCCTTTTTAATTCTTACCTATTATTGCCTGGCCGGCGGTTTTCGGGTGGTGGCGGGTATTTGCTTTTTTGGCGTCGTCTTGCCTATGTATCTGATCCTTGGGATTCTTTTTCCATTAGAATTCGCTCATTTTTATAACCTGCTTCCGGTAATGAACCATTCTGCAAAAGACATTCTGTTGTCTGCAAAAGACATGTCGCTTAGCTATATTGGGTTTACAACCCTTTTTATTTATTACCCGTTTATAAAAAATCCTCAGAAGTCATACAAATGGGCTCAGTTTGGCATTTTGTTTACAGTGTTGATTTATTTAATGGTTATGGTAACGACACTTGTTTTTTATAGCCAGGAACAGCTGGAGAAGTTAATCTGGGCCACATTAACGGCATGGAAAATCGTGCAGTTACCTTTTGTAGAACGCTTTGAGTATATCGGGATTTCCTCATGGGCGATCGTTGTTCTTCCGAATATTTGCCTTAGTGTATGGGCTGCTGGAAGAGCAGCCAGATCGCTTACTAAAATGAAGCAGCGACCGTTGACCCTCTTCTTTCTGTTGCTTATTTTCATTGCAACCATACTCCTTAAAGGACGGACGGAAATCGATGTGTTGAATGATATGGTCGGAAGGGTTGGCTTCTATATTATCTACGGGTATATTCCTTTTTTGTTTATCGTTAATCTCATCTATGAAAGAGTGAAGCATAAATGATGAGTAAAAAAAATAAGAAGGTCTTAATGTTCTGCCTCTGTTTATCTTTGCTTTCTGGTTGTGTCCAGCAAGAAATCGTGGACGATATCAACCTGTTAACTGCGATAGGATACGATCTAGAGGAAGATGATAAAGTGATAGGCACAGCGGTTGTTCCGGTATATGATGCAGAAGGAAAGGTTTCCAATATCGTCTATGAAGCGGAAACCAGGGCAAGCAAAGAGTTGAGGAGTAAATTTAACGCCGAATCACCGGATCCATTCGTGAGTGGAAAGCTTGAAGTTGCCCTATACAGTAAAAAATTGGCCGAACAAAAAGGGATTATCAAATTGATCGATGCACTGGAGAGGGATCCTAGCATAGGAAGTCGAGTCTTTCTTGCGGTCGCCGCCACAGATGTTTCGGAAATGATCGAAGCGAAGTATGGAGATATCGATACGGGGCGCTATCTTTCAGAAATTCTGGAGCATAATTCAGATCGGGGAATACTGGCTGAAACTAACTTTCATAGCTTTATATATTCATATCATGCGATCGGTGAAGACCCGTTTCTTCCACTGTTGGTTCTAAACGAAGATAAAGTGAAAATCGACGGAATAGCACTGTTCAAGAAAGATAAAATGGTAGGAAAACTGAGTGATGAGTACCTTTTTACGTTCAAGGTATTAAAACAGAAATTCAGTACGAACGATGTCTTTACCGTTAATTTAAATGATGACATTTATGCTTCCGTATTCAACATCAAATCCAGGAGAAAGTTTTCTTTTGAGAATCTGAATGAGGTCCCGGAAGTAACGATCCATTTTTCCATCACTGCGATTATTAAAGAATATTCAGGCACTAACATTACTCCTGCTGTTATAAAAGAAATTGAAGCACGAATGGAAAAAGACCTGAAGAAAAAATCGGAGCATATCATTTCAAAAATACAGGATTTAAACGCCGACACGCTCGGAATAGGAAGAGAAGTAAGAGGCCGAACAAGAGATAAGTGGAGTAACAAAAGGTGGGATGAGCTTTATCCTTCTATAAAAATAAAAGTAGTTCCAGATGTAAAGATCAGGGAAACTGGGGTTGTAGAATAAAAAACGATAGAAAAAGTATAACTTGGGCAGGAACTCTCGTGATGATTGTGTAAACTTAGTAGTGCCAGTAACCAAAATTAAAGGGTTTCTTTTTGCAGAGCCTTTTAATTTTATCTAAGAACAACGAATGGGAGGGTGAAAATGGGCTCAAGAATAATGCACCTGATAACGGCAGAAAGGGTATTTCAAAAGTCAGGGATGCCAGAAGAAGATCGAACAGCATTTTTAGTCGGAAGCATTGCTCCGGATGCGATTCAACCGAAAGATGGTTTTCACTTTTATATAGGAAGCGTAGAAAATGGAACAAGGGATATCGATTATAACTGGTTTTTAACATATGTCGGAAAGGAAATATCCCATCCTTTTTGGAGAGGATATCTTTGCCATCTGGCTACAGACCGTATCTGGCTTCATTCTTTTTACCATGCGTGGCTAAAGAAACGCCTTGACGACGATGAGAGTGTTCTAGATACTTATCATCACGATTTTAGACTTTTGAACGGAAAACTTATCGAGCATTATCGATTGGACATGTTAAAAGAAACGCTTCCTAAAAAATTAACAGGCCTACCATTGGAGAGGAAGCATTGGGGACACCTCATTGATTTTATCGAAGAAACAAGACGGGATTTTCTTTATACGGAGAAACAGCTAAATGAATCTCTCCAGGTATTTACATTTGAAGAGATAACCCGTTACATAGAAAACTCAGCGCAAGAAACACTTGGCCATTTACCAGATAAAGTGGCATGGGACTAGAAACGGTCCGGCTGCATTCCGTCTTTGTGTGCCTTTCTCAACGAGGAAGGTTTAACTAAAAAGGAATGCAGCCGGACTATTTGTTTTTTACTTTATACATTTATAGATCCGGAAACCGAGGCGGGTTCCCATTTTTTCCATCAAATTAATATGTTCCATCCATTTTGTATAAAGTGAAAAGTCCATCAGTTTTCCAAAATCGAATTCTGAGATCGAATCAATCGATTTTTGCCTCACCGATTCCCTGTTCAAGACCTCCGTAACCGTCAGCCCGGCATCTTGAAGGTAGTTGATCCATTGCTCCTCTGAAGGAACTTCCTGGATGCCGTAAACTCTCTGGATCTCTGCCAGTTCGGCTGCTGAAAACCAGTCATTGGCAGTCATCTCTAAATTCAAAAGTATTCCTCCAGGCTTTAACACACGAGCGTATTCGTTTATAGATTTTTTAATTGTTGTAAATACAGTTACGGATTCTATAAGTAGGATATCAAAGGAATTATCGTTAAATGGCAGCTGTTCTGCGTTTCCCTGGACTAGCGCAATATCAAGTTGTTCGTGATAGAAGCGCGCCCTGGCTTTTTCAATCATCCCGGGATGTATATCTAAAGCAGTAACATTGGAACCGTACGTCTTTTTAATAAATGCAGATGTTTGCCCTGTTCCGCAGCCAACATCAAGTAATCGGTGTTCTGGCTTAATCGTTATCGTTTGTAGCAACTCGATCGTTAACGGCATACCTCCAGGGTGGGCCCCGCCTATGCCGAATGAGGCTAAAAAGTCTAAATACGGGTTGTTGACCATTGTTTCCTCTCCTCACAAATCATTTATACGTTAGAGTATGCAGATTCCCCCTGGTTGTTTAGCCTATCTTTTGTACTAATGTTTTTTAACAGGCATATTTTATTGGAAAGAGCAGTTTATGGAGGGGAGCGCTGTGCCTGTAACGTCTGGAAAAGAATATATAAACCGGATCGACAAGTTAAACTCCGACATCTGGCTGGAAGGAAAAAAAGTGGCGGGCCCAATTTCAAACCAACCTGCTTTTAAAGGTGTAATCCATAGCCAGGCAAAGCTCTATGACCATCAGATGTTAAAAGAAAAGACAGATTTGATGACATATGAATCACCTTCGACCGGCATGCGGGTGGGGACTTCCTTTTTAGAGCCTAAAACAAAGGAAGACCTTGCAAAACGGCGCTTAATGATTCAGGAGTGGGCTAAGCTGACCGGAGGGATGATGGGGAGAAGCCCGGAGTATATGAATACTGTTCTGATGGCCTTCAATGCTTCGGCTCAGCTTTTTTCAGAGCAAGGGGGAAATTGCGCCGAAAATGTAAAAAAGTATTATGAATATTGTAGAGAGAATGACCTGTGTCTTACGCATACCTTTATTCAACCACAGGTAGACCGTTCAAAGTTTTATGCTGAGAACAAGGATGATATCATTGCTGCAAAAATGATAGACCAGACAAAAGACGGGATCATCATCCAGGGAGCACGCCTGTTAGCAACACAGGGAGGCATAACCGATGAGATCATGGTTTTTCCATCGGGCGCCCAGCTATCGATCGATGAAAGCTATGCTTATGCCTTTGCGATACCGAACAATACAAAAGGATTAAAATTCTTTTGCAGGGAGTCGTTCGATTATGGTAAAGCGGGATATGACCACCCTCTTGGCTCAAAGTTTGAGGAAATGGATACGATCGTTGTATTCGATAATGTGCTTGTGCCGTGGGAACGCGTATTTTTACACGGCGATTTAGCGATCGGAAACAGCTTATATGCAGAAAGTGGTTTCTTTCCCCATGTGACACATATGGTCGTCAGTAAACAGGTGGTTAAAACAGAATTTTTGTTAGGCATCATCCAATTATTGGTCGATACGATTAACGTAAGTGAATATCAGCATATTCAGGAAAAAGTAGCGGAAGTCATTATTGCTCTTGAGACTATGAAAAGCCTGCTTGCAGCCTCAGAGCTAAACGCGAAAATCGATAGATGGGGTACGATGACTCCTGATTTGAATCCGCTCCTGTCTGCGATTAACTATTATCCAAGGACATACCCCCGCTTCTCGGAAATTATCCAGTTGATCGGAGCGAGTGGTCTCGTCTCGATTCCAACCGAAAAAGATTTCAACAGCCCGATTCATGACGAGTTAAGAAAATATCTTCAATCTAGTACAGGCGACGGGTACGACAGAGTGAAGCTGTTCCGTTTAGCATGGGATGTATCGATGAGTGCGTTCGGTTCGAGGCAAACGTTGTATGAACGATTTTTCTTTGGAGACCCTGTCAGGCTGGCAGGCACGCTTTATCACAACTATGACAAAAGTAATGCGGTGGAAAGGGTGAAAAGGTTTCTGAAAGACGATTAAAAAGCATCCTGCAGGGTGCTTTCTTTCATTCTCTAGAATATCTTATAGGCTGTACTGAACCTCTTATAAATCTTCACGAACCACCTATAAACTACACTGAACCTCTTAAACGCCATCCTAAACCACCTAAAAAACAATTCGAAGCTCTTATAAGCCTCCCTGACCCCTCTCACTTCCCTGAAACCACACGAGGATTGTTATTTTTTTACCAGAATTATGAAACTATTTTGCTTTACAATCGTAGAAAGTAGTGACAGAAATACATAGGACAAACGCTGAAGGGATGGTTAACAGAATATGGTGATGAATGTAATCTGGTTGATTGTATTGGGGATCGTTTTTTTCTTTTTATTGTTAGCTGCAGGAATAGGATTTTTTATTTTTAAAAAGCGTTATAAGACTGCGAGCTCTAACCAGGCGTTAATTATTACAGGACCGAAGCTTGGTGATGCAGAACAGGATAACCGAATTTTTGTGGATGAAAACGGAAGGAGCATGAAGATTATCCGTGGTGGCGGTGTGCGGTTAAAAATGTTTCAAACAAGTACGCCGATCGACTTAACATCTTTTCAGCTTGAGATCGAATCCCCTAAAGCATACACATCAGAAGGGGTTCCGATAAAAGCGAAAAGTGTCGCTGAAATCAGTATCGGAAGCAAGCTTGAAATCGTTGCGAACTATGCGGAGAAATTTTTAGGAAAAGCCCAGAAGGAAAAAGAAAGAGAATTAAAAGAAGTGCTGGAAGGCCATCTTCGTGCGATTATTTCCGCTTTAACCGTGGATGAAATCTATAAAGATTTTGATTCGGTTAACAGAAAGGTGAAAAAAATCGCGGAGGAAGATTTGAAGAACCTCGGATTCGAAATCACGTCGTTTGCGTTAAAAGAGATCAAAGACGTGGATGAAGAAAACGGCTACCTCGAAGCGCTCGGTAGGCCGAGAATAGCTGAGGCGCGCAAAGATGCCGATATTGCGGAGGCCAACGCGCTTCGTGAAACAAGAATGCATAAAGCCAAAACAGACCAGGAAGCGGAAGAAGAAGAAATTAACCGCAGAATAGAAATCGCCAGGTCTAATAAGGACAAAGATGTAAAGGAATCAGAATACAAGGCGGAAGTGGAACGAGGCAGGGCACGTTCCGAGCAGGCTTACAATCTTGAACAGGCCCGGCTTAATCAGCAGGTAAAAGAAGAAGAAATGCAAATCCAGTTCATCGAGCGCCAGCGCCAGGTTAAGCTGGAAGAAGAAGAACAAAAACGCCGTAAAGCAAAAGCCGATGCAGACGCCTATGATATTAAGGCAAAAGCCGAAGCAGAGGCAGAAAAAGCGAGAATCGACGGAGAAACAAAAGCACAGATTGAAAAACAAAAAGGACTGGCAGAAGCAGAAGTTATTCGCGAGCGCGGGCGGGCTAACGCCGAAGCGAAAGAACTGATGGCACAGGCGATGGAGAAGTATGGCGAGGCTGCAATACTGGAGATGGTCATCGACATGCTTCCAAAATATGCCCGTGAAGTGGCACAGCCGTTGTCCCAAATCGATGAGATGAAGGTGATCGATCTTGGCGGAGGCTCAGACGGCAGTAGCGGTACTGCGAAAATCACTGGCAATGTCACAAGAACGATGACCGGGCTTCAAGAGAGCCTGAAAGAAGCGACCGGGATGGATTTAAAAGCAATGCTCGAAAGCTTCGTATCACGAGGAAACGTTAATAACTTCATGGAAATTAAATCAAATGATCACGGCGAGAAGCAGGAGAGGGGCCAGAATGAACAACAACAGGATCCAGATGCTCGAGAATACCGTAAAGAAAACGAAGTGATCGCTGAAACTGCTTCCGCACGAGAGAATGAAACAGAAGAGAACGAACAGGAAGAAAATGAAGGCAGAAAAGAATAATGAGGGCTGAAAACACGGAATTTGGATTTATAGGACATTGAGTCCTCTATTTGCGCACAAACCACTACTTTTAAGAATAATGAGGACATCTGTTCCGCTATTTGCTTAAAAATAGGTGCAAATAGGCATTTTTTCGGTAAATAACGGCACCAATGTCCTATAATTTTAAAAAAGTTCTCTTTTGTCACAAATAAGGCACCTGATGTCCTCAAACAATCCAGAGAGCCCTGAGCTGACATCCTAGCCAGCTTTGCATCGAGGAGGTTAATCGCCCTGAGCAAAAACGAGCAACCTCACACTTCCTTACGCATTCAAGAAAAGCCCAATAAACGGCCAGAACAACGGGAAATCCTTTGTGCTGGCCGTTATTCTTTGTGTTTTTTCATCTTCAAGCTCCGTTTATAAGGGTAACTTTCACATCATTAGGATCGGTCGCTGCTTTCTCCACTTTTCCCTGAAACAGTACGTGCAGAAGATGGTTCGTGTCGCCGTTTCTAAAATGAATCACGTTCTCCACAGGGAACGATTTGAAAAACTCATCCAGTCCTTTTCTGTCTTTTAGCATGATATCCATTTTCTGAATCGAAAGCTCACTATCCTCTGCTACTACATCCTGTCTCGTCTGCAGTTCGATGCGCAATCGGAAGGGGGGATGGATAAATGTTCTTCTCTCGCCAACCTCTGTTCCCCACTGTTGGCCCCTTGCAAAGGTAACGAGGGACTCGTGTTCATCGTTCGTAACAAGAAAACCGATATGGTCGAATATTGGTCGTTTTCCGTGGCCGAACGTCAGGTTCACCTTTCCCTTTTGCAGTTCGATAATCCGAAAGAGTGGAGATTCGTTCCGAAAGTCTTCCCAGGAAAGAGGGGGATTATACGATACCGCCTCGCCATTCTTTATAGCGATCCTCTGGATTACGTTAAAGCCCAGTCCTTTATAAAAACTTTCTGTTTCTTCCAGTCTATTCGTCCAGAAATGATAGTGGAACAGTATCATAACCAGTCCTCCGGAAATGACTTACGAGAATGGCAGGTTAGCATTCGCAGCAGCCATTGCATTCTTGCTTCGTAACCTTAAAGTAGTTTTTAAGTTCAGAGATAAAGCTAAACCTTCTTCCCCTTGCTGCCAGGGCCGTCTTTTCCAGTTTCCACGCATGCTCTGAGACAGATTGAAGGTGGTTCCTGTGCTCTTGCAACATGGCATCGATTTCATAATGGCTAAAATTCATTTTGTATCCCTCCAGAATGATTTTTCCTTTACACTTACAAGTTTATCCTTTATCGAAGGGTTCATCTTCGGCTAAAGGATGGAAAATGGAATACAAAAAAGGCCCTACATTGTTTGTAGGAGCCTCTCTAAGACTTTGGATAGAGAAGGCGGCCTTAAGTGTTATACCAGCCTTTTCTTGTCGCATACAATGCTGCCTGTGTCCGGTCGTGAAGTTCGAGCTTTGATAGAATGCTGCTCACGTGTGTTTTGACAGTTTTTTCTGTTATAAAAAGGTCTCTGGCGATTTCTTTGTTGCTTTTTCCTAAAGAAATTTGCTCTAGCACCTCCTGTTCCCTTGGTGTTAGCACTTCGATTCCGGGCTCATCTGATTCTTTTGTTGCCGAACCGGAGGTAACATGGGTCAGCAGCTGGTTCGTTGCCTGCGGATGGAGCTGTCTTTCCCCTTTATATGCTCCGCGAATGGTTTTCACGAGTTCTTCCGGATCGATATCTTTTAACTGATATCCTTCCGCACCAGCGCGAATGGCCGGAAGAACGTGGTCCTGATCCGAAAAGCTCGTTAAAACAATAACTTTTACTTTCGGAAAGGTGGTTTTAATTTCCTTTGTTGCTTCGATTCCGTCCATTTCAGGCATTATTAGGTCCATTAACACGACGTCAGGATTAAGTTCAGCTGTTTTCTCCAATGCTTCTTTTCCATTTTCAGCTTCCCCGATTATATCGATATCAGGCTGGGTGTGCAAAAATAACCGAAGCCCCTTTCTGACCATTAAATGGTCGTCGACGAGTAACACTTTTATAGCCATAAAATTCCCCCTGTTAACCTGGCAAGTTATTTTACTAAGTAGTTGGATAACTAAAATTATCTATTTCGTGACCGAGTTTTTATTTAAAGGAAACGTCACTTTCACCTTCGTCCCATCTCCTACAGCGCTTCTGATAGTCAGACAGCCGCCAACAAGTTCCGCTCTTTCTTTCATGCTGGTCATGCCCAGGGACCATTTTTCCGTGTTTTCGGGGTTATAATCGAATCCGTTCCCTTGATCTTCAATTTCAAGAGATACACTTGCTTTATTGGACTCTAACCGAAGTGTGATCGTATCTGAATCAGAATGTTTCTTAGCATTGTTAAGCGCTTCCTGACCGATACGCCAGATCGTTTCTTCGATTGCCCTCGGCAGTTCATGGACTCCGTTAACTTCTTCGTAAACGTTTAATCCCAGGTTATTTCCGTATTTCTTCAAAGAGGTGACAATTCCTTCTTCAATTCCAGCGGGACGAAGCTGCCAGATCAATGAACGCATCTCCGTAAGCGCTTCCTGGGCCAGCTTTTGGATATCTTCTAATGAGCCTTTAAGCAATTCGTTTTCTTCGGTCATGATTCCTTTCGCACCCCGAGCAGTCATTGACAGGGAAAAAAGTTTCTGGCTTACGGAATCATGCAGGTCTCTTGCAAGGCGGTTTCTTTCTTCGGAAATGACCAGCTCCTGGCGCTGCTCGTTTAGCCGTGCGCTCTCGATCGCAAGTGTTAGATGGTCGGCGATGGCTTTAAATACCTCGGTTTCATTCTTTGTAAACGGTTCTGATTCCCTGCGGCCGATTAGCAGTACCCCTATTCGCTCTTCCCGAATAGTTAAAGGGATTGCCGCGGACGCTTCGTATGGAGGAAGGATATCGGCCATATAACTTGATTTTCGCTTACTTGTAATAATCTGCTGTTCTAAGTAAGCCCTGCTTATCCCGTTTAACTTTTCAGCAGGGTAAGATTTTCTGAAAACAGAGGTTTTGCCATCATCATACTGAGCCCGTAATGATAAGTTCTGCCCTTCTTTACGGAAAAAAGCAACAACCGGATAGTGAAAAATGCTCCCTATTTGTTCAACAACTTCTTCGCCGATCTCCTCGCACCTGTCTATTTTCCAGATAAGCCGTGTCAGTTCATCCAGCCGTGCATAATTTTCCGCCCTCTTTTCCTGAGCTTGATAGAGAAGTGTCCGTTTTACAGCAGTTCCAATTTGATATGCAACCGATTGAAGCAGGGTTAATTCTTCATCTGAAAAATGTTCCTTTCCTGGTGAAGCGACATTTAAAAGTCCAAACTTTTCCCCTCCTGCAGAAAGCGGAACAGTGGCATGGTGTGTGATATCTTTTGTATCTCCCCAGGAATACTTGGCTGCATCCTCAAGCCTCTTGCATTCTATGATGTTTACCGCTTCTTTCAAGCGGCCGTCCCAGTATTTATCAAGGCACCAGCAGCCTCCATTGCACATCGGCTTTTTGTCGTTTATCAACAGGGCGGGAGGAAGATTGTAATCCGCCGTACAATGGAATGAGGGCCTGTCTTCGGCCAGGAAGATCCATCCTGTTGAAAGGCCGGTAACGGAAAGAAGTTCTTCCAGGACAGATTGAAGCATCTGGTTAAGGTCGTTGGACTGGTTTAACGTTTCCGCTATCGCTTTTAGTGTGACGAGCTCCTGTTCCCGAAGTTCTTCGGACAAGATTAATTCCCCCTTACACTTTCATTCATTTATTTTCATTATACTATTAAAGTTTAAGATTTATAGGATGTGTTTCCGTCCTCTTTTTGGATATATTCAGCCAGTCATATGCCATAATTACGCAATTTTATGGTAGGATGGTTCGGTCTTTTTTAGTGATAGACAATATTTCCTCCTCTGGCATCGAAAGGTTATTGGTAGACTTTCAAAGGAGGAAAAAACATGAAGAAAGCAATCTATTACCTGGCTGCATTGTTCTGCATGATGGCGGTTCTTCTGATGTCACCGTTTAGCAGTGAAGCTGCCATGGGCGACCAATTGCTGGTAGAAGGAACTTCCAACCAGGATGTGGCCGAATTACAAGAATATCTTATGGCGAAGGGCGTTTTTCCATACCATACCGCAACAGGGTACTTTGGCCCGATTACAACAGAGGCAGTGAAGGATTTCCAATCAAAATCAGGTCTTAAAGTAGATGGAATTGCTGGACCGAATACATATGGGAAGATAAAAGTTTTACGAAAGGGTGATCTTGGAAAGCCTGTTATCCACCTTCAAAGACTATTAAAGGAGTGGGGAGAATATAATGGCGAAGTCGATGGCATTTATGGAAGCGGAACTGAAGACAGTGTCTACCGTTTCCAGAAGGCACACGGCCTTCAGGCAGACGGGATTGCCGGATCACAGACATATAGCGTTTTAAACAAAAAGGAAAGTCAGGTAAGTCATCAGGAAAAAACCCTGACAGTTGCAAGCACGGCCTATACAGCGGAATGTGACGGTTGCTCTGGCAAAACAAAAATGGGGGTCGATTTGCAGAAATACGATGGCGGAAAAGTTATTGCGGTTGATCCGAGCGTCATTCCATTAGGAGCTACTGTTGAGGTAGAAGGTTATGGGAAAGCGATAGCAGCGGACATCGGCGGGGGAATTAATGGAAATGAAATCGATGTTTTTATTCCAGATTATGACGGTGCGGTGCAATGGGGAAGAAAACAAGTACAAGTAAAAGTTATTGAGCAATAAAGATAAGGGGCCTTCTGTTTTTTTACAGGAGCCCCTTTCTTGTATGATAAGAATATCTAATTAACCATGTTATGAATAAGTGGACAATCTGGATTGCCGGTTAACAGGTTAAATTTGAAATATGGATCCCGTCTAGCATTTTGCAAAAGATGCTTTTTTTATTTCGCGATTCCTGAACTATTCTATATTCTGGTATAATTGGCGTAAGTTTATTTTTGGGTAAGGAATGTGATTATCAGTGAAGCTTAGAAATAATGCTATTCGTTTGTCCTCTGTACAGCTTATCGTACTGTTTTATTTTAGTGCTGTTTTTATTTCAACTGTATTGCTTAGTTTGCCATTTGCCCATCGACCAGGTGTAGAGTGGCATTTTATAGATGCTTTGTTTACAGCGGTAAGTGCGATTAGTGTAACCGGTTTGACGGTTGTTTCGACCGTTGATACATTTAGTGTTCCGGGAGTCTTCATATTAGCCTTTGTACTCCAATTCGGTGGGATCGGTATCATGACTCTTGGTACATTCATCTGGCTGGTAATGGGGAAGAAAATCGGATTAAAGGAACGGCAGCTCATCAGTACAGACCAAAACAGAGGAACCCTGTCAGGTCTTGTACAACTTATGAAACAAATTCTCTCGCTGATTCTACTGTTTGAATTGGTGGGAACTGTTATTCTCGGTCTGTACTTTCATAACTATTTTCCAACCTGGGGGGAAGCGTTTTACCAGGGATTCTTTGCATCTGTCAGTGCAACGACAAATGCAGGGTTTGATATCACGGGTGAATCACTTATCCCGTTTGCACAGGATTATTTTGTCCAGACAATCAATATTATTTTATTGATCCTTGGTGCGATTGGTTTTCCGGTACTGATTGAAATAAAAGATTTTATGTTCAGTTTTAAAAGCGCATCGCATTACAGATTCTCCTTGTTTACGAAACTTACTACTTTTACTTTTTTTGCACTAATCGTAATAGGGGCGCTTTTAATACTACTACTTGAGAAAAATCACTTTTTCGCTGGCAAATCGTGGCATGAATCGTTTTTTTATGCATTGTTCCAATCTGTTACGACTAGAAATGGTGGGCTCGCTACGATGGATATAAATGAATTTACTGTCGCGACCCAGCTGGTGATCAGTGTGCTGATGTTTATTGGTGCCTCACCAAGCAGTGTAGGAGGAGGCATTCGTACAACCACATTCGCCATTTCGCTTTTAACGATATTCTTTTTCGCCAAAGGGCATAGTAATGTGAAAATCTTTAAAAGAGAGCTCGACCAGGATGATATCCGTAAGTCGTTCGTAGTCGTTTTTACTGCCGTACTTTTGACCGGTTCTGCTATCGTATTCCTTTCAGCAGTGGAACCGTTCCCGGTAATGGCTATTATTTTTGAGGTATGTTCTGCTTTCGGTACAACCGGGCTTTCATTGGGCATCACACCAGAGCTAAGTACTGTTGGAAAAGTTACAATAATTTTCATGATGTTTATTGGACGAATTGGAATTATTTCATTTTTGTTCCTCCTCAGGGGAAAAGTCGAAGGGGACCACTATCACTATCCAAAAGAAAGAGTCATTATTGGATGATTCAGAACCAGCCTGATTAGGCTGGTTTTTGTGCGAAGAAAGGATAACTTTTTCAACTCAGAAGTATCTTTGAGTCAGTTATAATCTTAGGCTCTTTTTGGATACTTTTTTGCTAAATGAGCATTACATTAGAGAGGAACTGAGACGCAATTACAGCAATGATTTCCACTCCGGGCAGTTCGCTTTCCGCGGGCAACGCTTCAGCTTCCTCTCAGCAAAAACCGCCTGTCTAGTTCCGGCTCACAGAGACTAGTGGATTTCCCTCACCTACTTGCGATAAGGCAACATCGACTCTCTTTCGTTCGTTGTTTCTTATCTCCATGTGGTTGAGTCCAATCCATACGTCTCTTGGCGTTCGCCTCCACCTATCAACACTGCGGGATCTTCAGCTGTTGCTTTTCCCACAGGACAAGGAAGGCTTCGGCAGCGTTACATCGCACGAAGAAAATATGAATACAATTTCGAGGAGTCGACTGGCCTCCGCTTCAATCAATTGACGTTTTTCAAAGATGTTGAACATCAAAGCACAGCACAGCTCAGCGAAGGAAATATACGTAGACTCCTGCGGGACAGCGAAGACGTTGAGACCCCGCAAGGAGCGTTGTTTGCGAGTGAGGAGGCTCAGCGCGAGCCCTCGGAAAGCGTAGTGTTTTTCCGCAGCGGTCATCCATCCGTTACGTCGCAGTTTATCGCTTTTATGCAAAAGCAACAATCTTTTAGAAAAGAGCCAAATTTTAAGAACGTAGATAAGAGCATCTATACTTCTGCCTTAACTAAAGGCTTGCTAAATGGCAAGTTTCTATATAACAGGCATGTTTTCAATGTAACGAAAAGCTTTCATTACTTACATTAACAAGAAACTTTTTCGTTTCCCGCTTCATTTGCTTCGTTAATGGGAAAAAAAGAAGCAAGCAAAACTGGAGAGGAGCTAAAAGAATGGAAATTAAAAAGGTGCTCGCCGCTTATGACGGTTCAGGAGGTAGCAGAGAAGCCCTTGATTATGCCATTGATTTAGCAAGAAAAGAAGATGCGGGGTTAACAGTCGTCCATGTCGTTAAGGAGAAAGCGGTTGCCAGTACGAACCCTGCCCCTCGAATACCATACGGAACTGGGACCGGAATAGGCAGTGACGGATACGCAAGAGGAGAATATCACGAAGAGAGCAAGAAAGAAGGAGTTATACTCGACTATAAATCGACTGAACAGATTACTAAAGAAATTGAAGAGAAATTTTCATTCGGTACCCGTACTGCAGATATAGAAATTCTACAGGGAAATCCTGCAGAAGAGATTCCGCGTTACGCTCAAGAAAATGAAGTCGATTTAATTGTGGTCGGGAACAGGGGACTTAGCGGTATTAAAAAGCTTATGATGGGAAGCGTAAGCCAGAAAATTGTCGATCATGCACACTGTCCCGTTCTTGTTGTAAAATAAAAAGCAAGCCGCCTTGAGAAGGAGCGGCTTGTTTTTATTGGGAAAGTTATGTAGGTTCCCCTGTGATAGGGGCTTTTTATTATATTAGAGGAGTATAATAGAAATAGTCGATCGAACACAGTAACAAATTTAAAGCGCGACCAACAGCTTTGTCTTCCCTTAGAATGTTAGTCAATCGGAGGATTCCTCGATATTACCACTCTAATATAATCATCAATTTAGAATCTTCTTCCGGATTTTTAGGGAGGAATTCGACTCTTATTCCGTCAGGGGTGAATTTTGTCTCAAATGTAACACTAATACCTGTTTCTTTTATCATACGATGAACGGCCTCTTTATCGCTTCTTTGGGCAGCGTCTTTTAAATCATGGGCAAAAACAGCGTCGACAGAAATTCTTTTCGCTAATGTTTCAGCATCTTTAAGCAAGTTAAGTGAGGAAGCGGCAGAAGACTGGAATCTTTTTACCTCGACCGGAGGAAAGGCCTGGGCTGGAAGGCGGGGCGGAATCCAGGAACCTGGCGGACAAAAACAAAAGTTGTGATAATATTGCTGGACGGGATGTAGATACTGTGGATAATGGTTGAATGGGCATAACGATCGAAAATACATATTTCCCCCTCCTATTTTCTCTGCTTAAAGTATTATATGGAGAAACATGCCAGCTGCGATTGGGCAGGTTTCAAGTATAATCCCTTTTTCAGAATTGGTCGGAGCGATACAATAGAACTATAATCCGTATAAAAGGTTTTAAAGTTTTGAAAGGAGTTTAAATGAAAAAATTAGTTGTTTTTACGATAAGCCTTGTTTGTTTTTATTTTATTTTTAAAATTCTTTTAGGTGCTTTGTTCAATCTGGTAAGTCCTGCTGATATGGAGTTCTGGGCAAAGGCCCAGGAGCTGACCAAAAGCATAACATTGGGTGCATTGATTAATCCCATTGAACTGATCAGCTTGGTCACAGGTTTTATTGTGGCTGTAATCTTCGCTTCTAAATGGGGATAATCCGGCAACAAAACACTTCATCCATTAGATTGATGCCCGGACATATTTTCTTTTCTGTCGTAAGCTATAGTATCTCGACTGGAAAGGAGGGCGCACAAATGGAAGCGTTGATTGCTGGAGGAGGATTGAAGGTACTCTATCTTAGTATGGGAGCATTGCTTGCGGTCATAGGATTTTTTGGATGGCGTGGCGTTCTTGGTTGCCTGGCAAGACCTGCTGCTATAATTGTCGGCCTGTTAGGTTTGCTATTGCTTGGACTTGGCCTTTTTGCAGGTGGCCTTCTTGCGTCATTATCATCATTGCTGGCTGTAATAGCCCTGTTTCTATTAGTCCTGTCAATCTTTTTGCTATCAGGGGTCGAATTGTCCTGTAGCCGGTTGCTCGGGCTATTATTTTTATTGATCGCGCTATTTTTAGCGTTGTTGTTATTGTAAATTATATTGAGGCAGCCCTGGAGCTGCTTTTTTTATTGTTCAGAAAACCAAGGGCTATGCCGGGGGCAAGACCATAATTAAATACTTAAACAATCAGAGTTTTAATTAATAACCATCCAACGAATCAGGCGCGTTTTTGAAGCAAAGAAAAAGCAGTAGTGACAATTGATAAATTAGACTTTAACTCATTACTTATACATTTTATTTTCCAAAATAATCACGTTTTCTTTGAAGGGAGTTTTCCCAATGTTTTTTGTGTTTTCAACCAACCGGTATATATTATCACAGCATTGCTTGGCACCTTTTACTAATAACGGTACACCGATAGAATCAATTTTCAATCCTCTTGAGAAAAAACCTCCAAATGTCATAGCGAGAGGAACTGTTGGTGATGTATTGGAGAACACTATTTTTTCATTAAAATTATAATTTTTTTGTAGTAATAAGATTAATTCTTTTAATGCTGGAACAACAAGCTTGTTTCTTTTCCGTCCAATTGAGTAGACTGAGTTGCCATCTTCATCATTCCCATGAAATATCAGTTTCCCAAAATCCTTTTTCGTTAGTTTATTGAAATATTTTACGTTTAGAATTTCTTCTGAAGTTAATGTTCTTTCTGATTGAGGTAATTGTTTTAAATGATATGCTGCAGCAAGAGCTGTGGAATGTGTCCCGCCATAATCATTATAAATATAAATCATACCACATCATCCTTCATCATTTTTTCTATTCTTATTATGGCCATATGTTTCAACGCCAATTCTGTTGGAATCTATTCAGCAACTTTGTTAACTAATCGAACTTGTTGGCTAATTCTGGCTAATGTCCAAAATTTCTATAAATTCACTAATATATGTCGTATCATGAAAGAAGGGGTTAGAGTAAGAAAGGGGTCAATATGGGGAAAAAAGCAATTTTATTAAGAGTTATTTCGATATTTGTAATATTTGGCGGATTCATTCTTTACATAAGTAATGACCGGGCACAAGAACCGTCTTTTAAAGTAAATGAGGATGAATTCACAGTATTTGAAGAAAAAGAAGCGATGTTTGAAGAGGTGTACAAAGGCAAAGCTTCAACGGCACTGGCAGCGAGTTACGGTCTGGTAAAGAAACTGGATTTAGAGTTCCCTTTGATCGAAGCCAGGAGAACGGTAAGCATTGAACAGGCATGGTACTCGCAGGAAGGTCTTTTTTTATTGTATAGCCTTGAACTCAAGAAGGAAGATCGAAATGAGTCCGACATTCCTTATCTATGGTTCGATGAACTAAGCTTTCAGAAAGAAGGCGAGAAAGAGGTTCGCTTGCCGGTAGAAAAGAGCAATGAAAGCATATATCAAAATTGGCTGACACCCGGAGTTGTATACAAGCACCGTATTTATCGGGGAGTGCTTGTCCGCCCGGATTATGCAAGAGTTGCTTATGATAAATCACAGACGTTATGGGAGTGGGGGAAGACCGATAGTCTTGCATTAGTGAGTCCCAGTTTGCAAAACCGTGAAAAGGATCAAACGTTCAAGTTAAAAGATATTTCGTTGCCGATTAAAGCAAACCTGGCACAAAAAGATGCGTTAGAAACTTTTCAAATTAATAAAGAAATACAGATGGACAATGGCCAGAACATTCGGTTGGACAGCCTGGAAATGGGCATAAACAGCAATCGTTTGTACTTTACTCCAGGTGAAAATACCCCGCCGGTCCAAACGATTCTAGCAGATTTTTGGATTCCGAATATGGCTTCCGAGTGGGATGGAATGTACAGCACTGACAACTCGGTCAGTTATGACGAGGAGGGCAAGCCATATATCCGTCTGCAGCCTTTTCATTCAAAGCCTAAAAAGTTAGATATGACTTTGCAAGGGATCGAATTTGCAGGCGAGGAAGGAATGTCTTTTGAAGTCTCACATCAGATGCTTCAAAAAGCAATCGAGCTTACAACGCATAGTGAAGTGGAAGTGGATGAATTCGTTGGGAATGTTAATGAAATGGAAATCTTTTTTAACGGGTTTAAGAATGAGAACGTTTCCGGAAACAACATGGGAGAAACAGTCAATATCCGTATAAAAGTAAAGAACCCTACGGGAGATCGTTTTCCCATATGGTTTAGAAATTATACGAGCCAGATGGAGAACCTGAAACACAATGTCGTGTCAGCAAACGATGTGCCGATTCCTCCTGAAGGACCGATTATAAAAATTTCCAACACAAAAGGGGAAATTGCCGAAAGTTTCGGCGGTATGTCAGAGCGCGGTCCTGGAGAATTTACGCAGTCGATCATCATTGAAAAAGAATTTCTTGAACGTTCAGATGGCTTAAAAATAGAGCTCTTAAACTTTCCTACATACGTGGAAGTTAAGGAGCAAGCGATAACGGTGCCTATAGCCGCAACAGAGGAGTAGAGTGATGGAACATTCGATCCGACGATTAAAGAAAAATGAAAAAATACCATATGAGCTATTGCTTCTTGCAGATCCCTCAAAAGAGATTGTGGATAGTTATATACATCGAGGGGAATGTTATGTGGCTGAGTCCGGTGAAAAGATGATCGGTGTTTTTGTTCTTTTGCCAACGAGGCCTAAAACAGTAGAACTGGTTAATATCGCGGTAGATGAAGCGCACCAGAGAAAGGGAGTTGGGAAGAAGCTTGTCGAGTTTGCTGTTCGGACAGCGCGGAAGGAGAATGCGGAGACAATCGAAATAGGCACAGGGAATTCAAGCCTGTCCCAGCTTGGTATTTATCAAAAATGCGGGTTTCGCATTACAGGAATTGATCGGGACTTCTTTATCCGACATTATGACGAGCCGATCGTTGAAAACGGGATAGAATGTATCGATATGGTAAGGCTATCAATGGATTTATAAGGAGGCCGTAGAATGGACATCAGACATACCAGAGAGGCAGATTACGATAAGGTCTCCGCTGTGATTAATGAATGGTGGGGCGGAAGGGAGATGGCTGACATGCTTCCAAAACTTTTTTTTATTCATTTTTCAAATACGAGTTTCATCGCAGAGAAAGAGGGGGAACTCGTTGCATTTTTGATAGGGTTCATTTCCCAGTCAAAAAAGGGTGAAGCGTATGTACATTTTATAGGAGTCCATCCAAGCTATCGAAAGAAAGGGCTGGCTTTTGATCTGTATAACCGCTTTTTTGAAGCCGTCAAGAAGAAGGGATGCAGCAAGGTCCGTTGTGTCACGTCACCCGTAAATAAAAACTCGATCGCCTTTCATAAAAAATTTGGATTTTTGGTTGAACCCGGGAATGGAAAGTCGGATGGAGTGTCAGTTACGAAAAACTATGATGGACCGGGGTAAGATAGGGTTCTGTTCACAATAGATATATAAATCACTAAAGGTTTCAGGAATTAATTGCAATTCTTTGGAACCTTTTTTTAATGAGAATCGTTTATTTAATAGATAGTAGAATTTTAGGGGGAAAACGAATTGAAAAAAAGAGGAGCAATACTTGTCTTTATTCTGGTGGTTACAGCGTGGATGCTGTTGCCGAATAGTACCCTGGCAAAAGGCGGGGTAGAAGTGAAAGTGGATGCCGGAATCGAAAATAAAGCCCAGCGAGGAAAAGGGTATCCGGTGTTCATCACATTAAAAAATACTGGCGGAAACCTTAATGGGGATCTTGTAGTCAGTTCAAGTCCTTATTATTTAGCAGGGAGCAATATTGTGGTCCCGGTAGATCTTCCAGCTGGAACAACAAAAACGATACAAATTGCAATCCCTGGCTATAATGACCAGATGGGACCGGCACCAACACAAAAGAAAAAATACATTCACTTGTATGAAGGCGACTGGGAAAATGGGAAGGAAGTTACCCTGTCAGGAGACGAAGACGTCACTCCTTCGTTAGTTCCCGAGCAAAAGCTGGTTGCTGGAGTACTGAGTGAGGATCCAGATTCCCTTAATTTCTTGAAGCTCACAAAGTATAACGGGAATGCCCCAGAGGTTCTTTCGTTGAACAAGGAAACTGTTCCGGACTCCGCTAAAGGACTTGAATCACTGGATGTTCTTGTATTAAACCGTTTTAACAGTAACGAGCTTTCTGAAAAGCAGCAGCAGGCGATCATCGACTGGATTGCGATGGGCGGCCACTTGATCATCGGCAGTTACCCTGGCTTCGGACAAGAAGCAGGAAAGCTATCCGAACTTTTTCCGTTCACTGCGGGAGATGAAAAAGAGATCTCCTCTTCTTTGTTAAGCGAGCATAGCGATAAAGAACTCACGGAAAATTCACTGGCGATCATGACCGGCAAGCTACAGCCTTCCTCAACCGTGCTTTTTGGAAACGAACAGAATCCGATCGTCATAAACCGTGCGGAAGGGCTAGGGGAAATCACTCAGGTTACATACGATTTATCGGCAGAGCCAGTTGCCTCCTGGGAGGGAAACAGCGACTGGTGGAATGATATCTTCATAAAAACTGTCGATAAAGATGCGAACCAGATGCAGTTCCAGGACAGGATGTATCAGGAGTTGCGAAATACCGCTGAAATGTTTCCTTCTGGATTTTTGCCGTTTCCATTGCTTGCCTTGTTGCTTGTTATTTATTTAATCGTCCTTGTTCCTGTTCTTTATTTTATCTTGAAGAAAACGGATAAGCGGGAATGGGGATGGTGGATTATTCCTGCAATAGCGCTTATCAGCAGCCTTGGAATTTACTTCACGGGTGCTTCTGACCGTTCAGGCGGGACAAAGCTAAATGAAATCAGCATCCTGAACATCGATGATGACGGCAAGGGGGCAGGATACCATATGGCCTCAATGCTTGCTAACGGCGGCGGAAACTATGTGATGAGCTATAAAGATGCGACGACGGGAGCTGTCCCGATAAGCAATAATTATATCGATAATAATACAGATTACACAAAGCTGCCGATGGTTGAACAAAAAGCAGGTGGTACAGAAGTTACCTTCCAGGACGTTGAATTCTGGTCAGTTCGGTCTGTGTTAAGCGACATTCCATCCTATCAATCAGGTAAAATGGATGCAAACTTGAAACAGGAAGGAAAAACAGTTACAGGAAAAATTGAAAACAAAACGAAATTTGATCTAGAAGACGTTTACTTACTATCAGGAAGCGATGCGTATTCCATTGGGAAAATAGCTGCCGGCAACACTAAAAAAGTAGAGCTTGATACCGCTTCTTCTACGTTGTTGTCAGCACCGAACGGAATGTCTGCTGGAAAAGCCTTTCCTGGCAGCCAGCCTTATATGGGTGGCCCCCCTCCTCAGCCTGGTAAAGAGAGTGATTGGAGAAAATCAAGCTTGCTTCAGCTCGCCCTTCAGGCTGGCCTGTACCAGAAAGATAGAAAGCAGCCTATCCTTGTAGGCTTTTCTAACCAATCCCTTCTTCAAATAGAAGTAGAGGGAGAGAAACCGGATACTGATTCCATTCAATTATTGATTCAACCTGTCTCTATCAAGGCAAGCGGCAAGGGTTCTTTTGAGATCCCGCTTGAGTCGATCGAACCGGATATTTCTGTCGTAGACGGCACGATCAACCATAATGGTCTAACCTATGGTGAATACTTCGTTGATGTATCACCGGGGGCATATACGATTTCCTATCAGTTGCCAGAGGGGGTAACAAGCGAAACTGCAGAGTTTTCAAAGCTTACTTTTGTATTTGACCGCCGTAACCCGGGTGAGCAATTGGTGGTTGTAAATGCAAAGTCCGGTAAAGGCGTGGCGATTGATGAAGGGAATAACAGGATTACGATCAATGAGAACGCAACACAATACGTTAACGAGAATGGAAGGATCGTCATCAAAGCTGAGAAACTAAATCGCAATGATTCCCAGTTGTTCATTCCGAGGATCTCAGTAGAAGGGAAGTTTGCAGAATGATAGAAATCCTTAATTTAACAAAAAAATACGGATCGTTTACGGCACTCGATAATTTGAACTTAAACATTGAAAAGGGCACCGTTTTCGGATTTGTTGGGCCGAACGGTGCAGGAAAGTCAACAACATTTTCCATCCTGGCTACATTATTAGCTCCGACAGAAGGAACTGCTTATATAAACGGGTTCGATGTTACAAGAGATCCCAAAAAGGTCCGAAGGCACATCGGCTATATGCCGGATTTCTTCGGTGTTTACGACCAGCTTAAAGCATCTGAATACCTGGATTTCTACGGTGCAAGCTATGGACTGGGTCCAGCTGAAAGGAGCGCGTTGATTCCACAATTGCTAGAGCTAGTTAACCTCAGCCATAAAAAGGATTCATATGTGGATGTGTTATCTAGAGGGATGAAACAGAGACTTTGCCTTGCAAGGTGCCTGATCCATGATCCGGAAGTCCTGATTCTGGATGAACCGGCGTCTGGACTTGACCCGAGGGCTCGAATCGAGATGAGAGACATCTTAAAAGAGCTGAAAGCGATGGGGAAAACAATCGTAATTTCTTCTCATATTCTTCCTGAACTCGCTGAGATGTGCGATGAGCTGGGTGTTATCGAAAACGGCCAGCTTGTCGCAACCGGCACAGTCTCAGCGATTCACCAAAAGCTGAAAGCAAACAAAGTTTTGAATGTAACGGTATTGGATGGCCTGGAGAAGGCGATTGGCTTTTTTGAGGATGATCCGAAAGTCACCGCTGTGCAGCTTGACGAGAAAGAGGAACGTGCTTTTCATTTTGCATACAACGGAACTGAGCGGGAACAAACGGAACTGCTGGAAAAAGCGATCCATAACGGTATTCATGTGCTGAACTTTTCGGAAGAAAAAACGGACCTTGAGGATATATTCCTGGAAATAACGAAAGGAGATGAATAGTCCTATGAGATCCCTATTCATAAATCCTGTTTTAAACAAAGAATTTAAGCTCCGTCTAAGATCGGTTAAAAGCTTTCTTGGCATTCTGTTTTATCTGCTGGTCCTTGGTGCTATCGCCCTTGGCTTTCTTTACATCACTTCGGTGGCCAACCAGAGCGGATACTTCCGTCCGGAAGAGAGCCGTGGAATGTTTATCGTATTATCCATGGTACAGCTTGGCCTGATCCTTTTTATGACTCCTGGATTGACCGCAGGGGTAATCAGCGGAGAACGGGAACGCCAGACACTTAATATGCTGCTGACGACCCAGCAATCTTCAACAAGCATCGTGATAAGCAAGCTTGTTTCGTCTCTGTCCTTTTTATTGTTGATGATCGTCTCTTCTCTTCCGATCTATAGCATTGTTTTCTTGTTTGGTGGTGTATCGCCTTCAGCACTCGCTTCGACATTTGGGATTTACCTTTTAACGATGCTGGGGATCGGAAGCATCGGCGTGATGTGCTCCACGATTTTCCGGAAAACGATAGTGGCGATGATAACAACTTATGGAATCGCCCTATTTCTTACAGCGGGAACAGGCTTTTTGATGATATTCATACTAAATGCCTTTATGGTCGGCAATCCGAACCAGGCAACAAATCCGCTTCCATATTTTACAGTGATGACCAATCCGGCTGTCGTGTTGTTTACCGTTTTTGAACCAAATGCAAAAGGAGAATTGCTTCAGAGGGCAGGAATTGAGTTTCCACTCTGGCTAAGCTTTTCGATCTCTTATTTGCTTATTGCTTTCACAGCGATTGCAGTTAGTGTTAAGAAGCTTCGGCCTAACATGAGAGCCGGAAAAAGTTCAAAAGGAAATCCTTCTTCATGAACGATAAAAATTTGCTTGTTTCAATGCTGAAAGTGATGCATCGAAAGCTGCTTTTCAGGCATTTCAGTAAATGGACCTTATATGCATTACTCGCCGGTTCCTGTCTGGGATTTCTGATTGCTGTCACAGGCAGATTGTTCGTCATTCCTTTTTTGGAAGAAAAATTGCTTTGGGCAAGCTTTTTCGTTTTTGTAATAGTACTTGTTTATTCGTTTTATAAACGGCCGGGTCAAATGGGCGCTGCAATAGAGTTTGATGCGTATACAGGTGAAGAGAGAGTTTCAACATCATTATCCTGTTTGGAGCAAGAGAATGTCATGAGTGAGCTTCAGCGGCGTGACACGGTCCGCCACATGAAAGCTGTGTTACCGAAAATAGAACAAATAAAACCATTTCTGTTTCATCCCAGGTCTTCCATGGCAACGGGTTTGCTTGTCATCCTTGTTTATGCTTCCTTTCTCTTTCCAAACGGCGTAATGGAGATGGCTGAGAAGAAAGAAATCGAAAAAGAAACTGTGGCGGAAGCAAAAAAAGAGGTAAAAAAGCTAGCGGAGAAACGGGAACAGCAGAAACAGGCAAACGGGGAAGCCAAAAAGCTTAAAAAGGAAATGGCCGGGGCGGAAACAGCGGAAGAATCGCTTCAAAAGCTTTTACAAACTGAAGAAAAGCTAAACAAGCTGACTAAAGAAGCGGAAACCGCAGAACGCAGTCTTGCTTCTCTCTCTGAAAAAGCGGCCAGTCCAAAGTTGAATCAGCTATCTGAAGCGTTGAAACAGTTGGATGAAAAAAAGGTAAGTGAAGCTTTAAAAGAGTTAAAGCAAAAAACGGATTCCTTGTCTGAGGCTGATAAAAATGCGCTTCAAGAAATGCAAAAAGAATGGAGCGGAAAAGATTCAAAAAGCGCTCTAACAGAAGAAGAACTCCAGAAACTGATTGAGAACCTTGAGCAATCCCTGGAAAAAAGAATCGCACAGGCTAAAGCTGCCAACCAACTGGCAGCTCTACAACAGAATGTCCAAAGTATAGCAGGCTCATTAAACAATACGATGCTTTCTTCCAACCTTCCCGGCGGAGTGCAGTCCCTATCGTTTAATAATGGAGCAGTAGCGAACAGCGGTAATAACGCTGGCGACAACCAGGCCGCCCAGAACAGTCAGCAGAATAGTAATGGCGGGAAAGGAAATGGGAACAACTCTGGTTCTGGAAAGGGTTCAGGAACAGGAACTGGAAATGGAAATGGCTCAGGAGTTGGACAGGGAAGCGGATCAGGAACCGGAAACGGTTCAGGTTCAGGAGGAAACGGGGCTGGCCTTGGCCAGGGATCGCGGGAGTTTCTCACAGTCCCCGAGAGACTTAATGGTGACTCAAATGTAGAAACAGATAAAGGAGAGCTTGGAGAAGGGGCAGGGGAACAGCAATATGGCGCCGGGTCGCCAGTATTACGAGGAAACTTAACTCCTTATCGGGAAGTCTATGGCTCTTATGAAAAAGCTTACCGGGAAAGCGTGCAGCGGATGCAGCTCCCTGGATATCTTGAAGATGTGGTCAAAGGGTATTTTAGCGAATTGGACCAGGAAGGTGAGGAATAAAAAGTGTCTTCTATCGATGACAAGGAAAAACAAATCCAAGAAATCTCTTTAAGGTTAAATGGCATAAGAAGTGAAATTTCAAGGTTTATCGTTGGCCAGGAGGATATTATCGATCAGTTATTGTGGACAATCGTAGCCGGCGGGCACGCACTTTTAGAAGGCTTGCCCGGCCTTGGAAAAACGATGCTTGTAAGAACAATCTCAGATGTTATGGACCTTACGTTTTCACGGGTTCAGTTTACCCCGGATTTGATGCCTTCGGATATTACCGGAACAATGATGATTCAGCCGGGAGAACAGGGGGAGCAACGTTTTGTTTTTCATAAAGGCCCGTTGTTCGCGAGCATTGTACTTGCTGATGAAATAAACCGTGCCACCCCTAAAACACAGAGCTCTTTGCTTGAAGCGATGCAGGAGAAAACAGTTACAGCGATGGGAGAAATGAAACAACTACCTTCCCCGTTCTTCGTATTGGCGACCCAGAATCCGATAGAGCTAGAAGGGACTTACCCATTGCCAGAAGCGCAGATGGACCGCTTTTTGCTGAAAATTAGTGTCCACTATCCGACAAAAGAGGAACTCAAAGAAATTGCAGTACGAACAACAGGTTCAGAAGAAATTATGTTAAACAAGGTAGCAGATGGGGAGTTTGTCCTGCAGGCCCAATCAGTAGCTAAAGAGATTCTCGTTTCCGACCAAATTCTTGATCTTGCAGCAAGTTTGATCATGATCACCCATCCTGATGATGAAAAGGCACCAGAAAGTGTAAAAACCTTTGTGCGATACGGTGCAGGCCCAAGGGGACTTCAAAGTCTGTTAAGGGCTTCAAAAGCAAGGGCTCTGTTTGAAGGGCGCTATCATGTTTCCGTAGGAGATATAAAGAAAACCGCCATTCCTGTACTAAGGCATAGAGTGTTTTTAAATTTTGAAGGAGAGGCTGCAGGAATATCAACAGATCAAATTCTTGAGGAAGTAGTGGCGGCAGTAACGAGGGATGGCGTTCTAACATGAACAGGTTGTTAACACCTGCTCTGCTTCAAAGATTGTCAAAGCAAAAAATCGCATCCAGGCAATCAGTTAAGAGCATGCATAAAGGGGAACGGCGTTCAGCAAGACAGGGAACCTCTCTTGAGTTTTCTGATTTCCGCCCATATGTTCCGGGTGATGATTTGAGATCGGTTGATTGGAACACCTATGCCCGTACGCAAAAGCATTATATTAAGCGTTATCTAGATGAGCAAGAGCTACTTATAACGATCTACCTGGATTGCTCGAAGTCTATGTGGCTAAAGAAAGAAAAATGGCAGAAGGCCTGTGCGATCGCGTCAGTTCTCGGCTATATATCTTTGATGAATGACGACAGAGTAGCATTTGTTCCTGTACTGTCGAATTCCCCTGCTTTTTCATATAAAAAAGGAAGGGCTTACTCGCTAAGATTGCTTCAATATATAGAAGATTTAAAAGTAGCGGAAATTGAAGGGTCTTTTTCAGCTGCTTTAACAAATAATGTTCAACGGAAAAAATCGCTAACCTTCATCATCAGCGATTTTCTGGAACCAGTTGACCAAATAACGGAAGCGATTAGAAAGGTCCAATCGTCCCAAAAAGAACTTAAGCTAATACAGGTAGTCAGTAAAGAGGAAATAGATCCTTCTTATCAAGGTGATCTTAAACTTATCGATAGCGAGACGGCTCACAATGAAAATGTTTCCGTTACAAAAAGAGTCCTGGACCAGTACATTCAAAGGGTCTCGGCTCACCAAAATGCTATTCGGAAATTTTGCCATGTACGAGGTATCGGCTTTATCCAGTTAAAGGACACCGAGTCTATTGAAGAAAACATTTTTTCAGTCATGAAGGGCCAGGGCTGGATTACGTGAGGTGATTTTTAATGGGTTTTTTCTCCCCTTCATTCTTTTGGCTGAGCGGTTTTCTTGCTGTTTTGGTCGCAATGTATTTGTTTCGCAAACAATTTGAAGAAAAAGTTATTCCTTCCACACTATTGTGGGAGCAGGTTATCCAGGAATGGCAGGCGAACAAATGGTGGCGGAAGCTTCAGCAAAGTTTACTCCTGCTCCTTCAGCTCTTATTTTTAATTTTACTTATCTTTTCGCTCGTAAAACCGTACCTCCCAGGTAAAGGTATTGAGGGAGAGCAGCTGGTTGTTATTATGGATACCTCTGCTTCGATGAATGCAAAAGAAAATGATAAGACGAAATTTGAAGCTTCAAAAATAAAAGTAAAAGAACTGGTTGATAACCTGGGAAGCGGGCAGGAAGTGACTGTCATCGCAGCCCAACAATCGCCTCATCTTCTGATGGCGAGGGAATCAGATAAGCATAAAATAAAAAGGCTGATAGATGGGTTGAAACTATCCTATGAAGAACAAAACATGGACGAATCCCTCAGCCTTGCTGCCTCACTCATACATAACGAAACCGGCGAAATCCATGTCTTCACTGACTATCTCAAGAAGGAAACGATTGACAGGAGGTTCATTTCGTCAATGCTCGTTGTTCATCAAACAGATGGCATGGCAAATAACGTGTCATTGCGCACGTTTGGTGTTGCAAGGAACGGTGATGCCGTTTCAGCTGTCGCAACCATGGTTAATGAATCGAATGAGCCTGTTTCCTTTGGCCTTACAGTATTGAACGGCGAAGATGTTTTAGAGGAAAAGAAGGAAACCATTCCTGCCAATTCCAGTAAGCTTATCAAAATGGAAGGCATGCCGATCAAAGATTATTATAAAGCGATGCTAGATGTTTCGGATGACTATGGGCTGGATAACGAGAAGTTTGCCTTTCTTGAAGAACAACGATCTTCAGAAATTATTCTTGCGGGCAACACGAGTCCTTTTATTGAAAAAGCAGTTTCATTTTTAGGAGAAGACGTAACAGCTGTGTCTCCGGATCAAAATGGAGAATATCATTTCGTACAAAGCAAAGAAGCGGTCTACTTTCTTTCAAACATACCGGAAACCCAGTGGCCAAAAGGACCAAAGGTAATTGTTTCCCCTGCAAAAGAGGGAAGATATAACATGAAAGACAAGAAGGAACTGTCCGATAAGCTAACGGTCGTTCAAGAAGACCCTGTGCTGGAATTTGTAGAAATGGAGAATGTGTTTATTCAAAAAGCATTTCCCATCCAATCTAGCGATCTCTCTCCACTCGTTGTGAGCGGGGATATTCCAGTCATCAGTAAAGGGCAGCATAACGGGGACACGGTGATCTTCCTTTCCTTTGATTTAAAAGACTCTGACTGGCCGCTTCATCCTGGTTTTCCGATTTTTATTCGAAACAGTGTTGAAGAACTAACAGTACAAAAAAAGATGCTTGGCTACTTTCAGCCATCTGAACAAAGAGAAGTTTCTCTGCTATCAGGAGTGAAAAAAGCCAGAGTTCATTCGGCAGACAAAGAGAATGGCACTGGAGAAATCAACCTTAACGCGGGGATGTTAAAAGCGCCTTCCGAACCCGGTTTTTACCAACTGGAAGAAACAGGGGAAGGCGGCAAAACAAGAAGCAGGTACTTAACAGTGTCCCTGCCAGAGCATGAGCAATCTGTAAAGAGCGGGAAACCTTTTTCCATTGAAGCAGGAGATAATAGAAGAGCACCAGAACAAACAGGTCTTCATTTTATTTGGAAATGGTTCGCATTATTCGCCTTCATTATTCTAGTGATCGAATGGGAGGTGTACAGGCGTGGCCTTTCAATTCGATAATCCATACTGGTTGCTGCTTTTTCTACCGGGACTTGTTGGGATTGTGTTATACGCACTCAGGATTCAACGGCCGATCAATTACGAGCAGCGATCTCTTCTTGGAGTAAGGACGTTCATTGTGATTTGCCTTGTTACAGCGATTGCCGGGCTTCAGGTAATGGTCCCTCAACAGGGTGTTTCTACCGTGTTTGTAGTCGACCGGTCTGATAGTGTTAGTAAACAAGAGAATGAGATGGTTTTAAAGCTAAAGGAAGCAGTAAAGTCGAAGCAGGAGGATGACCAATTCGCAGTTATAGCAGCAGGAAAGAACGCTGAAGTGGAGTTATCACTGCAAAAAGAGACAAGAGCGATATCCGGGTTCCACACTATCGTTGAACCCGGTCATACTGGCCTATCAAATGGTTTACGCCTTGGGGGGAGTCTGCTATCCGCTGGAGACCGGGGAAGGGTTGTCCTTTTATCCGATGGCAATGAGACGACAGGGAATGCTGTTCAGCAGGCGGGTTTTTTGAAGCAACAGGGCATCAGGGTAGATGTTCTTCCGGTAGAACCGAGGTACGGGGAAGATGTGGCAGTTGAAACGGCGGAAATCTCTCCTTCTTTATACGTCGGAGAAACAGCTTCCCTAACTGTTATCGTTAAAAGCAATATCGAGGCGAACAGCAGAATAAGAGTTTATGAGGATAACAGGATCATTGGTGATCAAAGGGTAGAAGTAAGGAAAGGAAGCAACGAATACGCCTTTGAAGTAAACGTAGAAGAACCCGGTTTCCATCAGTACAGAGCCGAGATTTTATCAGATAAAGATACGATAACAGAAAATAATGAAACCTTTACCATTTCAGAGGTAAAGGGAACTCCGAGAGTCCTTGTAGTTGAGGGAACAGGAGGAGAAGGGGCAAACCTTACAACAGCGTTAAAATCCACTGAGATGCAAGTTGAAACGATCCAGCCTGAACTCCTTCCTACTAATCTTGCAGCCTACTTACAATACAAAACGATTGTGTTTGCCAATGTATCTGCCACTAAGGTTACACAAAAACAAATGGATCTTATCCATAGCGCGGTCAAGGATTTTGGGACAGGTTTCATCATGACGGGAGGAGACAACAGCTTTGGCCTTGGTGGCTATTTTAAAACGCCGATCGAAAAGGTCCTCCCGGTAGAGATGGATTTAAAAGGGAAAAAGGAACTCCCATCTCTCGGTATGGTGATCGTTCTTGATCGTTCCGGAAGCATGTCTGGATATAAACTGCAGCTTGCAAAAGAGGCCGCAGCCCGTTCTGTGGAATTGCTGCGCGATAAAGATACGTTAGGATTCATCGCATTTGATGACAGGCCGTGGCAAATTATCGATACGAAACCAATCGCTAATAAAAAGAAAGCGATGGGAAAAGTCAGGTCGATTACAGCGGGAGGCGGAACGGAAATCTTTACATCGCTTGACCTGGCCTATCAGCAATTGAAGCCGCTAAAACTACAGCGGAAACATATCATTCTGCTTACAGACGGACAGTCTGCAACGAATAGTGATTACCTTACAACCATTGAAAACGGGAAAGAAGATAACATTACGCTTTCAACCGTAGCGATCGGTAGCGATGCAGACGGAATCCTGCTGGAAGAACTTGCAGGGGCAGGAGGGGGCAGGTATTACGATGTCCAGGATGCGAGCACGATTCCGAGCATTTTATCCAGGGAAACGGTGTTGACGACCCGTACGTATATTGAGAATGATCCTTTTTATCCAAAAGTGATTCAGGGTAACGAGTGGCAGCATCATTTTGCGGAAGGGATGCCTGAGATGAACGCCTATGTTGCCACTACGCCAAAGTCCAGGGCGGAGACTGCGTTAGTAAGCGGAAAAGAAGATCCGATTCTTACATCCTGGCAATACGGACTTGGACGAAGTATCGCCTGGAGCTCTGACTTGAAAGGGGAATGGTCGGGAGAGTGGCCATCCTGGGATAACTGGGCAACATTTTGGAATGATCTTGTGACATGGACTTTTCCCAAGTATGAAAATCAAGTCTACGAAATAGAGAAGAACATTGAAGGGGATCAAGTGAAGATTCTGATCGATTCGAAAGGCAAGAGTTCCCTTCCATTAAAGGCCACAATCGTAGATAACAATGGGCGGGAGCAAGAGCCGAAAGTAAAAGCGACCGCACCTGGAAAGTATGAGGTAGACTTTACGGGGAGTCCCGGTGTTTATTCTGTTCAACTAAGCGAAATGTCCGGGGATAATGTAACGAGTATGTTTAAAACCGGTATCGCTGTCCCCTATTCGGATGAATATCGGATAAAACCGGTCAACACGCAGAAACTGAGAGAAATCGCCGAAGCAGGAGGGGGAGTGGTCCTGTCCTCCCCGGAACAGGCATTTGAACGAAATCTGGCAAACTCTTATCTTGTCCAATCCATATCTCACTGGTTACTATTTCTAGCCTTTGCTTTATTCTTTTTAGATGTAGCGATAAGAAGGTTTGGATTTGCGCCGTTAAGCCGGTTTGTTGATCGAAAAGAGCAAAAGCTTAAGGAAGAATCGACTAGGCAGAAACAAAAAAGCACAGCCATGCAGCAGTTAAAGCATGCTTCAAAAACCAGGACAAAAAGAGAAAAGAAGCCAGGGGATGAAAACAGCATAGAAAACAAGCCTGTTCAACAGAAACAGCGTGTAACAGAGAAAATGACGGAACAACCAGTAAGGAAGGTAAGTCAGAAGAAGAAAACATCTGAACTATCGAAGGAAGAAAGAATGAACAGGCTCCTGAATGCCAAAAACAAGCGGAAACTCTAAAAACAATCCGGGGAGATGCCAAAGTTCCTCGGATTTTTTGCGTCTGCAATGATAGAATAAACCATAGAGAAGCTTAGTAAAGGGGCATTCAATGATGTTTACTTCCGATAAGCGAATTAAAACAGAAATACTTGAAACGGTTATTGATAACGCTTTCCAATGGTTTGTTGTAGTAGACAGAAATGGAATCGTTACCTATATGAACAAATCGTATTGCAAGTTCCTTGGATATTCAAACGAACAGGTAATAGGAAAACATGTGACTGATGTAATTGAGAATACAAGGATGCATATTGTCGCCCGTACTGGAAAAGAAGAACTTGCAGACCTTCAATATATTAGAGGGAATTACATGATTGCCAACCGTCTCCCGATTGTTCATGAAGGGAAAGTGATCGGGGCAGTAGGAATCGTTATTTTCCGGGACACAGAAGAATGGAAGAAAATGAACAGCCATATTAAAGGTCTGTTGTCAGAGCTTGAGTATTACCGAAACCAGATGAAAGACCAGAGCGGTGCCAAATACTCCCTGCACGATATCGTGGGAGAGTCGATTCAAATCAAAGAGTTAAAGGAAAGGGTCAAACAAGTGGCTCCCGGTGATATTTCCGTTCTGATTCGGGGAGAGAGCGGAACAGGGAAAGAGTTGTTTGCCCACAGCATCCACCAATTAAGCGAACGAAACAATAAACCGTTTGTAAAAGTGAATTGCGGCGCTATTCCTGATCAATTACTTGAATCAGAGCTCTTCGGTTATGAAGAAGGGGCATTTACAGGGGCAAAGAAAGGCGGGAAGATCGGAAAGTTTAAGCTTGCAGATGGGGGCACGATCTTTTTAGATGAAATTGGAGATATGCCACTGAACATGCAGGTCAAATTGCTGAGAGTTTTACAGGAAAAAGAAGTGGAGGCAATAGGTTCAGTAAAACCGGAAAAGATTGATGTCCGAGTCATATGCGCCACGAATCGACCGCTGGAAAAGATGGTGGAGGAAAACCGTTTTAGGGAAGATCTTTTCTATCGCATAAACGTCATACAAATGGTCATCCCTCCATTAAGGGAAAGGCTCGCTGACGTTAAAGAACTTGCCCGTCATTTCCTGATAAAAAACGCTGCTCGAACCGGAAAAAGAGTAACTTCGTTTGAAGAAAAGGTGCTTGATGTTCTGATTCAGCATAACTGGCCTGGAAATGCCAGGGAACTGGAAAACGTCGTAGAAGCTGCTGTGCATTTAAGCAGGGGAGAACAAATAATGATGGACTCTCTGCCTGATTACTTAAAAGAAAGTCCGAGCCTTGCGATCGGGCAGAAGAGCTTGAAGGAAATTTTAGAGGAAACGGAACGCAAAGCGATCGAAGCCAGCTTAAAGCGTTATGAGAACGACAAACTAAAAGCAGCGAAAGCACTCGGGATTGGAAAATCCAGTTTTTACGAAAAGCTAAAAAAGTATAACATGACATAATTAAATTCCAGAATACCGGAAAACTTTCCGGTATTCTGGAATTTTGTTTTTCTTCCTACAGAATAAACGATTTTTTTCGACAAGGCCTGTCCAAATCAGGTTTTCATTCCAGAAATCCGGAAAAGCGAACGATAAAAAAATGACAAATGTGTGAAAGGGCTTTCATTTTCAGCCGTTTTTAAAAGTTGGCACAGTTCTTGCAAATTAAACAGGCAGAAAGGTTAAAGGAGTGACAAAGACAGATGAAGCAAATCGTATCTTCGTTTTCAGAAGCAGTAAAAGAAATCAAGGATGGAGCAACGATTATGGTAGGAGGATTCGGGCTTGTAGGTATTCCCGAAAACCTTATTCTTGCTCTAGTGGAATCAAAGGTTAAAGACCTCACCATCGTTTCAAACAATTGCGGTGTTGATGATTGGGGACTAGGTCTTTTGTTGAAAAACAAGCAGATCAAAAAGATGGTTGGTTCTTATGTTGGTGAAAATAAGGAATTTGAACGCCAGGTGATCTCCGGGGAAATCGAAGTGGAGCTAACTCCTCAGGGAACGCTTGCCGAGAAAATACGTGCAGGCGGTGCAGGCATTCCTGCATTTTACACTCCTGCTGGTGTCGGAACGCCACTCGCAGAAGGAAGGGAAACAAGAGTTTTTGGTGAGAAGGAATATTTGCTTGAAGAAGGGCTGACAGCTGATTTCAGCTTAGTGAGAGCGGCTAAGGCGGATAAGATGGGCAATCTTGTCTACAACAAGACAGCAAGGAATTTCAACCCGATGATTGCGGCTGCCGGAAAAGTGACGATCGCAGAGGTGGAAGAGCTGGTCGAGCCAGGTGAAATAGATCCTGATGATGTGCATACTCCGGGAATTTACGTACAAAAACTGATCGTAGGTCAACAAGAAAAACGAATTGAACGACTTACCACTCGTTCTTAACCTGGATAAGGAGGACTAACAATGGCTGGGAAAATAGATAAAGCAGCGATTCGCGAAAAAATCGCTCGACGTGCTGAAAAGGAAATTGAAAACGGTTACTACGTAAACCTTGGTATAGGAATGCCGACACTTGTGGCGAACCATATTCCTGATGATAAAACGGTTGTGCTTCAATCAGAAAACGGATTGTTAGGGATAGGGCCTTATCCAACAGAAGGACAGGTTGATCCCGACCTCATCAATGCCGGAAAGGAAACGGTGACAGCGATGAAAGGGGCTTCTTTTTTCGACAGCGCCGAGTCGTTCTCGATGATTCGCGGAGGCCATATCGATGTTGCGATTCTTGGTGGCATGGAAGTTTCAAAAAACGGAGATCTGGCCAATTGGATGATCCCTGGAAAAATGATTAAAGGAATGGGCGGCGCGATGGACCTGGTTCATGGGGCAAAGAAGATCATTGTCATCATGGACCATGTCAACAAGTCCGGTGAACCTAAGATTTTAAATGACTGCAGCCTGCCGTTAACCGGACAGGGTGTCGTGGACAGAATTATAACAGAACGGGCTGTAATCGATGTGACTGCTAATGGTTTGGTGCTGGTCGAAGCAGCAAAGGGTTACTCGATTGAAGATATCAAAGAGTCTACGGAGCCAGAGCTTATTATTAGCGATAATGTGAAACTGGAAGCTTATTAAAATATTATTTTGATATGGGGGAAACAAAATGTTAAGTATGATTGGTTTAATCGGGGGGCTGGCGCTCTTAATCATTTTAACGATGAGAGGAATGAACCTGTTAGTGGCAGGTCCTCTTTGTGCGCTGGTAGTTGCGGTATTAAGCGGAATGCCTCTTTTTCCGCAGATGGTAGGAGAAGGCGAAGCAAATTTTGTAGGCAACTATATGGCAGGGTTTTCAGGGTTTGTCGCTTCATGGTTCCCGATGTTCTTGCTTGGAGCAATCTTCGGGAAAGTAATGGAAGACAGTGGAGCGGCGGACAGCGTTTCAAAATGGGTCGTAGAGAAGCTTGGCATTAAGCAGGCTGTACTTGCAATCGTCATCGCATGTGCGATCTTAACTTACGGTGGAGTTAGTTTGTTTGTTGTAGCGTTTTCAGTGTACCCGATGGCAGTTAGTTTATTTAAGCAGGCTGACCTTCCAAGAAGGTTCATCCCTGCTGCACTTGCGTTCGGGTCTGTTACTTTTACGATGACTTCTGCCGGTTCTCCGGAAATCCAGAACTGGATTCCGATCGAGTACATGAACACAAGCCCTTATGCAGGCTGGGAAGTGAGTTTGATCGTGGCGGTATTCATGGCTGTCTTCGGTTATTGGTGGTTAAAGCGCATGATCAACAAAGCGCTTGATAAAGGGGAGAGGTTTGAATCGCGAAAAGGCGATCCAGAAGTAGAAAATCGCCCGCTTCCTAACCCGTTCATGGGACTTATCCCACTTGTAGTGGTGCTTGTAATCTCGTTCATCTTCCATGATTCATTAAAGCAATCTGCACTTATCATTGCACTTTTGGGCGGGGTTGTTACTACTTATCTATTGAACAGAAAATATTTCTCTAATTTCGGGCTTGCAGTTTCGGATGGAACACTGGGAGCATTGATCGCAATTGCTAATACTGCGGCAGTCGTCGGGTTCGGCGGCGTTGCGAAAGCCGTTCCTGCCTTTGAAACAGCGGTAGATATAATGACAAGCATTCCAGGAAGCCCGTTGATCGGCGGAGCGATTGCAGTCAGTGTTATCGCCGGTTTAACAGGTTCAGCATCTGGAGGCCAGGCGATCGCGCTTCCGATTCTCGCACCACATTACATGGATATGGGTGTTAATGCAGAAGCGTTGCACCGGACAGTGGCGATCTCTTCCGGAGCACTGGATTCCCTGCCTCATAATGGGTATGTTGTTACAACGATTCGCGCGATCTGCGGAGAGTCCCATAGCGATGCATACGGTGCGGTAGGAGCGTTGACTGTTATCGTGCCTCTGATTGGATTGGCGCTTGCAATTATCTTATTCTCGTTAGGGTTTGGAGTTTAATATTGTAACTGTATTGTTCCACCCTACCGATATACTGAATTCATCATTTGCCGGGAGGAATTACTATGGTTGAAAATAAAGTTGTTTTTATCACAGGTGCCGCAAGCGGTATCGGCTATGACATAGGAATAGAGTTTGCGAAAAACGGGGCAAAAGTCGTGCTCACAGACTTGAACGAAGACGGTGTGAAAGAAGCGGCTAACAAGCTAACAGAACAAGGATATGAAGGAATAGGCTTAAAATGTGATGTTACAAAAGAAGAAGAGCTGCAGAACGCGATCAATAAGACTGTTGAAAAATACGGCAGTCTAGATGTGCTCATTAACAATGCGGGACTGCAATACGTCTCATCCATTGAGGAATTTCCGACAGAAAAATTTGAGTTGCTGACAAGAGTAATGCTTGTAGCTCCGTTCATCGCGACAAAGCACGCTTTTCCGATTATGAAAAAACAAAAGTTCGGGCGTATCATCAATATGGCCTCGATCAACGGGCTTGTCGGCTTTGCTGGAAAAGCCGCTTATAACAGCGCGAAGCACGGTGTGATCGGCCTGACGAAAGTAGCGGCATTAGAGGGGGCGGAAGATGGGATCACCGTGAACGCGGTATGCCCGGGATACGTGGATACCCCGCTTGTTCGCAATCAGCTTGGTGATCTTGCGAAGAACCGAAACGTATCACTAGAGAAAGTGCTGGAAGAAGTCATTTATCCGCTTGTCCCTCAAAAAAGGCTGTTGTCTGTCCAGGAAATATCAGATTATACGATGTTCCTTGCAAGTGATAAGGCAAGAGGAATCACAGGGCAGGCTGTGGTGCTTGATGGAGGGTATACGGCACAGTAAGTTTGGAGTTTAGTTGGAGTCGGAGAAGATAAAAGAGCAATAGAGAAATGTTTATGGGAGTTTCAGATACGCTTATTCTAGTTTCAGGGAAGCTTATTCTGGTTTCAGGGACGTTTATTCTAGTTTGAGGGAAATTTATTCTGATTTCGAAGGGGATTATTCTAGTTTCAGATCCGCTTATTCTAGTTTCAGGGAAATTTATTCCCGTTTCAGAAGAATTTGTTCTTGTTTCGGAAGAATTTTGTTTCAGAAATTTCCGTTCCGGTTTCATAGCTTTTCTTTGATAAATCTCTCGTCTCCGATTCTTAATACTTGTAAACGTTTTCTGAAGATTTGTAAAATAGAAATAAGGAGGGGAATATATGAAAGACGTTTTTATATTGGAAGGCGCACGTACTCCGTTCGGTACTTTTGGAGGTTCGCTAAAAGATGTGGGGCCGACAGAACTGGGTGTCACTGCGAGTAAAGAGGCGATTAAAAGAAGCGGATTAAAACCCGAAGATATTGATTTTACTGTAATGGGAAATGTCATTCACTCTACAAACAATGCATCCTATCTTGCAAGGCACGTTGCCCTTGGAGCTGGTGTTCCGATGACAAGCCCGGCATTGACAGTCAATAGGTTATGCGGTTCGGGATTGCAGTCAGTGGTATCTGCTGCACAATCCATCATCCTCGGGGACGGACAATCTGCCCTGGCAGGCGGTGCCGATAACATGAGTTTATCTCCTTATGCGTTAAGAGGCAGCCGCTTCGGAACAAAATTAGGTGCTCCTAAAATCGACGATATGCTATGGGCAACCTTAACAGATGAGTACACAGGAATGGGGATGGGTATCACTGGCGAGAATCTTGCAGAAAAATACAACATTACCCGTGAAGAGCAAGATGAATACGCCGCATTAAGCCACCAGAGGGCGACTCTGGCAAGACAGCAAGGGAAGTTTGAAGAAGAGATTGCTCCAGTTGAGGTCAAGACAAGAAAAGGAACTGAAGTTGTCAGCCAGGATGAGCATATCCGTGAAGGAACAACAGCGGAAAAGCTGTCTTCTCTCAAACCATCCTTTAAAAAGGACGGAACTGTAACAGGGGGGAACGCAAGCGGCATTAACGACGGAGGCGCAGCTGTGGTAGTGGCTGGTGAAGATTTTGTCCAGGAGAGAAACTTAAAGCCGCTGGCACGCCTTGTCTCGTGGGGGATTTCGGGAGTTGATCCTTCTATCATGGGGATCGGGCCCGTACCGGCAATAAAATCTGCTCTCCAAAAAACAGATCTGACACTTGAAGACATTGATTTGATTGAAGTCAATGAGGCCTTTGCTTCCCAGTACCTTGCAGTTGAAAAAGAACTCGGACTGGACCGCGACAAAGTGAATGTTAACGGCGGGGCGATCGCGCTGGGACATCCTGTTGGCGCAAGCGGTACTCGGGTTCTGTATACATTGATCCGTGAGTTGAAGAGGCGTGAACAAAAATACGGTATCGCATCCCTCTGTATCGGCGGAGGACAGGGAATCGCCGCGATCATCGAAATCGTATAGCATGAAATGAACCAAAGGGGCTGACTCAAAAGCAAAGTGTCAGGCACCTCCAACACTTTATCTAGATGAATTTGTACCAATTTCCATCTAAATTTTGTGCTAAACGGAGAGAGCCAGACACTTATGAGTCACCCCTTTTCCCGTTGTCAAAGAAAAGAGGTAATTTATACGAAAAGATTGAATTATGTTAATGGGAAGAGGGGGATGGAAATGGAATCCAAAGAAAAAGTAATCGAGGAGTACAGCCGATTAATAAAATGGCTTGAAGAAGCTCAAACAGAAACAGAAAAATTATGGCATTTGCCGGTATCTGAGGGAAAATGGTCACCTGCAGCGATCGTATCGCATTTTTATGTACTGGGATGATTATATGCTCACAAATAGGCTTCCATATTTAAAAGGTGGAGAACCACTTCCAGCATCAGAAGCAGATTTAGAAAAAGAAACCAACCAAAAAGCAGAAGCATATGCTCACTCTGGAATCTCTTTAAACAAACTCTTTGGGGAAGTGATTGCACAAAGAAAAAAGGTTGTGGCATTCCTGGAATCTCTGTCTGATGAGGACTTTTACAAAGAAAATGCGATTGGTGGAAAAGCGATTACGATTGAAGGATACATCAAAAGGTTATCAAGGCATGATGAGCATCATATTTTGCAAATAAAAGAAGCTTTTAAAAATAACACAATGGTTTCGGAAGGATTAATGAAGTAATGGGATATATGGAAGAAATGAGAGAACTGGTCGGCCACAGACCGCTGATACTGCCGGGTGCAGTAGCTGTGGTTGTGGATCAAGAAAGAAGAATTTTGTTACAACAGAGGCTGGAGCCTGCCCGTCGATGGGGGCTTCCTGGAGGCTTGATGGAACTTGGGGAATCGCTTGAGGAAACAGCGAGGAGAGAAACGTTTGAAGAAACGGGTTTAACCTTAGGGGAACTTCACCTTATCGGCCTTTCTTCTGGTCCTCAAAATTATGTTAAGGCAAGTAACGGGGACGAATTTTATAGTGTTACAGCGTCTTATTACACAACTGCCTTTTCCGGGGAGCTAAAGGTAAATCTGGATGAGAGCACGGATGCCAGGTTTATTGACCCTCGTGAATTGCCGGAACGGATGGTAGGAAGCCATCGAAAGGTGATTAAGACCTTTTTGGAACAAATTTTTCCTGACTATTAACCGGAAGATTTTATCAGCCCTCTTTTCAAAAAGGGGCTTTTTGTATCTGGATATATTTTCCTTTTAACTTTCTTAAAAAATTGTTTATCTTCCTGGAAGTTGGCTCATCTTATTTTTATGGAGGTGATTTTATGAGCAAGCGAAAAAAGGATCCGTCGACGATTGGCCTTCCTTCTTCACAGCCTGAAGGGCAGGGTACAGGAGTAGAGCTTGGACGTCCAAAGGATTCAGCAAGAAAGAAGAAAAAAAGCCTCTAGCAAAAAAAAGAACGCTCATTTCACGGGCGTTCTTTTCTGCAGTTTGATAACCTCTTATATTTTTCCGATCAAGTTTGGGTCCCTGGGTATACCGGACTGCCCGGGAACCCAATTTGCAGGTACTCCCTGTCCGGTCTTGCGGCCATACTGTATGCCCTGGATAAGGCGCAATATTTCATAAGTATTTCGGCCGACTTCTTTTGGATAGATCATTTTGCTAACGATTATTCCTTCTGGGTCAACAACTACAGTAGCCCTAAACGGTGCACCAGTCTTTACATCGAGAACACGGTAAGCTCTGCTTATTAGCTGGGTGCGATCACTTACAAGCGGATACTGGACCTTCGATGCTGAAGGAGATGTCTGAGTAAACACTTTATGGGCAAATACGCTGTCAGTACTTATAGCAAGTACTTCTGTATTCAACTGCTT
Organism: Exobacillus caeni; assembly: GCF_005747095.1. Lineage (GTDB taxonomy): Bacteria > Bacillota > Bacilli > Bacillales > Guptibacillaceae > Exobacillus > Exobacillus caeni. The sequence continues at coordinate 269,803 of NZ_SWLG01000004.1, forward strand.
TAACTGCGGATAAATAGCAGCGACCGCTGCTAGCTCTGTCGGTCAAACAAATGTGAAATCACTGCTGTAAAAAAACAAAATTACCCATCGTCTCCGATATTCTTCAAGTTTTACTTCTTTAATTCTTTTTAACGAGGGGTCGTATGCTTCAGCAGAAAATACTGGAGCACAATCATCACGTGTGGCACAAAAGGGTAATTCGCAAGTTTTTACATCTCCAATGGTTAAAGGATTGTTATTATCTTCATTCAAGATTTCCACCCCCTATCCGGCAGTGTCGTTTATTAAAACGTATGCAGTTTAGGGAAAACTCTGCCTAAATTTTTAACAGGTTGTGCCCAAAGCGCATTGCATGCTCGATTTCATCCGTCATAGCAAGGAAGAAGACATCTCTGATCGTTTGATCTCTTGTTAATAAATAGGAATCCCTGTATTCTTCATATGCTTCCAATTCCATTTTATAGGCTCTTTCAAGCCCTTCTTTGTAGCTGTTAAACATTACTTTTTCTATGGAGTATTCCGGTTTAATGCCCGTTAATTGGATATACAGTTGTGTAAACGCCTCGAAGTGTTTTTTCTCATCCTCTAATGCATGCAAGACATCCTCTTTTTGTTCCTTATCAGGAGCTGCCTTTGCCAGTCTTTTGTAAAATTCAATCGCTGTAGCTTCTCCCTTGATCGCCATTAATATCGCATCAAGAATTCGCTCGTTTAATCCTGTTTGCGGATAGGTGGGATAACGGTATTGGAAGTCTGGTTGAGTCTGGTATGGAGTGTTGTTGTAATATGGATAGAATGACTGCGAGCTAGTGATTGGATAGTGGTACAACAAACTCACCCTTTCTTTTTTTTATCAACCCATTATATTCACCCAGGGAATAAACGTGAGAAGCAAAAGGGATTTAAGGGAAATTGTGGAAGGGTTATCTGTATGTATTGTGAGATGGAGGTGCCTGTATGTATCGCTCAACAGAGAAAAACGCAACTGTTAAAAGGGATGTAATCGTACCGAAGAGGGGCTGCTTTTATCTGCCGGAACAAGAGGGAATTTATCCAGCCATTCTTGTCGGACACCTTATGGGAAAACGACCAACACCATCGATGAAACCGGGAAGTTTTTTGCAGCAAAAGGATATGTGGTCATGAATATGGATGTTAGAGGAAGAAGAGATTCTTAAGGGACATTTGTTCCTTACCGGAATAAGCGGTGGATGGTTATGATTCGATTGAATGGATTTCGGCTCAGCCATGGTGTGATGGGAGCGGAGGAACGATGGGAAACTAAAGGAAATAAAAAGGGTTGAGTCAAAAGTAAAGTGTCAGGCACCTCCAATAATTCATCTAGATAAACCTGTACCAATGTTCATCTAGATACTGTGCTCAACGGAGGAGCCAGACACTTATGAGTCCTTCTATCTATTTTATCTAACAATCTAATCAATTGAATCGGAATACAGTTTGTGTTTTGTCTCTCCGATCGCGTTGCAGAGCCTTTTAACTCCCTCATTAATTCTCTCTTCTTCACAATGTGCAAACGATAATCTAATAAATCCTTTATCAACGCCATAGATTCCGCCGGGAACAGCTACGACTCCATGTTGAATAAGTGTTTCGAGGAGGTCTTTCTCTCTGGTCATTCCATTCAGCTTACACCAAAGGTAGAAGCCTCCTTCTGGTTCAATAAACGTTAAGCTGTTACCGGCATACTGTTTTAAGGCAGATAATGTAATATCTTTTCTTCGGGTAAGGTTTTCTTGAAGGTCTGTGCGATTGTCCCTCCAGTATCCTGAGAGCAGCAGCTCGCTTGCGATTTTCTCCGTGAAAGAAGATGCGCCCAATCCCATCTGGTACTTTGCGTCCTCGAATCGTTCGATCAAGTTTTTTGACGCCAAAAGCCATCCGATATCAAGTTCAGGGCCTAAAGCCTCGGTAATATTTCCGATTTGGATAACTAACCCCTTAGTCTTATTTAACGAATAAAGGGAAGGAGGCTGATCTCCATTATATGACAGTGTGCTAAAGCAATCTATTTCAATTATCGGCACATGAAGGTCGCTGCATATTTCTAGCAGTTTTTTTCTGCGTTCTATCGTTAACGTTGTACCGGTCGGATTCTGGTACGTTGGATTTGTTATTACCATCTTTATTCTGTGTCTATTATATAATTCATAGATTTCTTCTGGTTTTATCCCCTGTTTATCGATCGGAAGGCGAACCATTTTTACGCCTGCCGAAGTAAACAGCTTGTTCGTGTAAGTATAGGAAGGACATTCGATTGCAACAGAGTCACCCGGGCTTAACAGACAGTGGATAAGAAGGAGTATCGCCTGTTGGATTCCAGATGTCGTTAACAATTCATAAGGTTCAGCCACTATATCCTGATCGGCAAAGAAATGGGAGGCCAGTGCCTTTTTTAATTCTTGTTCATCTACTCTTGTTAAGTCAGTATTTTTTAAGATCTGTTGCATTAACAGTTTATAAGAATCTTGTGGATATAAATCGTTTGAAAGTCTGCCTGTTGCGAGATTGATAACATCTTGATTGGAGGTAACTTCTAAGATCCGTTTTGCAATCGGCAGCATCGGAGCAAAAGAGACATTTCTGACATTGCTCCAATTAACAAACCTTTGGGGTAAAAGGTCCCAGGCGTTATGGCTCACTCTTGTGCCGCTTCCCTGTTTAGAATAAACGAGCCCTGAAGCTCGCAGCTCTGCATATGCCGTAGTTATCGTACTTCTATTAACCCCCAGCTGAACTGCAAGGTCCCGCTCGGTTGGTAGTGGAGCGCCTGCATCAAGATCACCATTTAAAATCATTTCTTCAAAATACTGAACAATCTGTTTGTAAATTGGTTTAGAATTTTGGCCGCCAACATTTAATTGGAGAGTCAAGCTGGCTCACCTCCTACTTCCCTCATTATATCGAATGCAAATGAATAAATGTACCTAATTTCAGAAAAATAAAAAAGTATTTTATTGGAAAAAAACCTTTATTTTAATAGCTTTACGTATCATATTTACTAGAATAATAGAATTGGATGGGTAAATTTTTCGTCAATTGGATGGGTACAAGAAGTTTTTTGAAATTTAAAATAAATTTAACCATTTCGGAATATGGTAAATTTTTTGAAAGTTGCCAATTCGAAACTGTTTCGGGTGCGAAATTGAGATTGTGATGACCTCCCTAGTCAAATAGTCTCGTAGTCCTCCGGTCACAGGTTTGATTTGACAGCGATCAAAATCAGAGCCGGGACGGGTCCTAAATTTTTAAAAAAGATCCTCTGCCGAAATGGTTAATCAAATTATGGGGGTTGAATAATGAAGAATCGCAAGCTTACGGTATTGTTGTCACTAGTATTGATTCTCAGCCTCTTCTTGTCAGCTTGTTCAGGTAACCAGGGAGCTTCCTCAAACAATGGTGGAAACTCTAGCGACGGTAACAGCGGGAACAGCGGCAATGAAGATAAAGGCAGTGAAGATGTTGCACAGGTGTTGAATCTATATGATTCCCAGGATATCCCGACAATGGATTCCACTCAAGCAACTGACGTTGTTGCATTTAACGCAATGAACCAGGTTTTTGAAGGACTTTATCGTCTGGATGAAAACAACCAGCCTGTACTTGGTGTGGCGGCTGAGGAACCACAAGTAGAACAAAAAGACGGCGAGTCTGTATATACTTTTAAACTACGCGAAGATGCTGTTTGGTCTGATGGATCTCCAGTAACAGCTAATGACTTCGTATACTCATGGCAAAAAATTGCTCATCCTGACACTGTAGGTGCTTATGCATTCATGTTAGGTGTAGCAGGTGTTAAAAACGGAAACGCAGTAATCACTGAAGATGATCCGTTATATGGTAAAGTGGAAGAATTAGGCGTAAAAGCTGTTGATGATAAAACTCTAGAAGTAACAGTAACTCAAGAAGTTCCTTACTTCAAAGACTTATTAACTTTTGCTGCTCTTTACCCGCAGCCAGCAGAATTTGCTAAGGAACAAGGCGACAAATACGCTCTTGAGCCTGAAAACATGCTTTACAACGGTCCGTTCGTGCTTTCTGAATGGAAGCATGGCGACAGCTGGAAATTGACTAAAAACGATAAGTATTGGGATAAAGACGTAGTTAAGCTTGAAGAAGCAAACTACAAAGTAATCAAAGACGTTGCAACTGTTGTTAACTTGTATGAAACTGGTAAACTTCACCGCGCTGGTTTAAATGCAGAGTTCGTTGACCAGTTCAAGGACCGTGAAGACTTCGGAACACGCCTTGATCCTACAATGTTCTTCTTGCGTCTAAACGAGAAGCACGAAGCTCTTGCTAATGCTGATATCCGTAAAGCGTTATTCCTTGCTTACGACAGACAGGGCCTTGTTAATGTCCTACTTAACAACGGTTCAGTAGAAGCGCGTTACCTTGTACCAAAAGAATTCACTTTTGGTCCTGACGGAAAAGATTTCCGTGAATTTGCTCCAGACGGATTCTTAGCGGACCAAACTGCTGATGACGCTAAAACGTACTGGGATAAAGGTCTTAAAGCAATCGGAAAAGACAAAGTTGAACTTGAGTTCTTAACAACTGACAGTGAACTTGCTTCTAAAATCGCTGAATATGCAAAAGAGCAGTTCGAACAAAAGCTTCCTGGACTTGCAATTACTATCAACAAGCAGCCATGGAAACAATTCTTAGACCTTGAAGATGGTGGAGACTTTGACATCTCTACTGGCGGATGGGGACCTGACTATCCAGATCCAATGACTTATGTTGACATGTTTGTAACAGATGGACCATACAACCGTATGGGATATTCTAACCCTAAGTTTGATGAGTTAGTAAACAAAGCGAAGACTGAACAGGATGAAGCAAAGCGTTGGGAAATGCTTCAACAAGCTGAAGAGCTTCTAATCAAAGAAGACACAGCTATCATTCCTACGTATCAAGCTGGTGCTGCTTACCTTGCAAAACCAGAAGTTAAAAACTACTACATCCACCCATTCGGAGCTGACACTAGCTTGAAGTGGACTTACATTGAGAAGTAAGAAATATTAAAAAGGCATTCTCTTCGGAGAATGCCTTTTTTTTACGTTTTAAAAGTTTGTACTTGGCTCTTTTCGCATACTTTGTTGCTTAATAAGCTACACATTAGAGATGAACTGCGACGCAATTGCAGCATTGATTTCCACACCGAGCAGTTCGCTTTCCGTAGCGGTCAGCCGTTCGCTATGTCGCAGTTTATGCTTTTGTGGTAAAAACAACAATCCTTTAGAAAACAGCCCTGTATTTTCATTAAGATAGAGCTGGAGGAGTTCGAACTTTGGTCGCTTGTTCAAAACTGTAGCCAAGCTTGATCAGGGTATATTCACTATATGCCTGCCCGGTGAACATTACGCCGAAGGGCTGACCGTCTGAGTCATAACCAGCCGGAATTGTAATCGAAGGGTACCCTGCTTTTGCAGGAATACCTGAACCCATATCCTTTGGAAAAAAGATTGCATCCAAGTTGTTCTCATTTATTACTCGGTCAATTCCTTCCTTACGTGCCAGTTTCATGTCATTCAGCTTACTTTGCAAATAAGCGCTATCTGTTAGATTGCCGCTCGTTGCCTGTGAATCAATAAGAAGCGTCTGTCCATACTTCAGCATTTTTTCTTCATGTTCATGATTAAAAGCGATTAACTCTTTGAGAGAATGCACAGGCAAGCCGTTACTTACAGTTGCTAAATAAGCGTTAAGGGCTGATTTAAATTCATATAAAAGAACATTAAAGTCCCATTCTTTTTCCTTTTCTATCGGGGAAATCATCTCTAACTCAACTAGAGTAGCACCTTTTTGTTTTAAAACTTCCAGGCTATTATTGTAAATTTCTTGTTGCTCAGAGGAAAGATGCTTCATATATCCTTCTGGTGGAATGCCAATTCTGCTATTAAGTAAACCGTCCTCGAGTAGATATCCCGTATAATCAATATAGGCAACTTTTTCTGACATAATAGTAGCCGGGTCCTTTTCATCAATTCCTTTAATCGTATTGAGCAGGATTGCAGCATCGGTCACGTTTTTTGTCATTGGACCCGCTGTATCCTGGCTATGTGCGATCGGGATGATGCCAGATCTGCTTACGAGTCCTACAGTAGGCTTAATCCCAACAAGCGAGTTTTGATTCGCAGGATTTAGGATGCTTCCGGAAGTCTCCGTTCCGATTGCAGCAACTGCGAAGTTTGAAGCTATTGCAGCACCGGATCCGGAACTTGAGCCCCCGACATCGAACGTCCCCGGACCATACGGATTTTGGACCTGTCCACCACGTGAGCTGTAGCCGCTTGGCATGTTTTCCGTCATAAAGTTGGCCCACTCTGTCATGTTTGTCTTACCGAGAATAACGGCCCCTGCATTTCGAAGTTGCTTTGCGATAAATGCATCTTCTTCTGCATAGGAATTAGCAAGCGCAAGGGAACCCGCACTTGTATGCATTTTATCAGCTGTATCAATATTATCTTTAATTAGTACAGGAATACCATGTAGAGGTCCGCGGACCCGGTGCTGTTCCCGTTCATAATCCATCGCCTCTGCGATAAATATCGCATCCGGGTTTATTTCCAGCACAGCGTTGATTTTACCGTTATACTGAGCGATCCGCTCAAGATAATAAAGGACAAGCTCTTTGGATGAGAGACGTTTGTAGTTCATTTCATTTTGAATATCTGTAATAGTAGCAGTTTCTAGCCAATCAATATCTAGCATAAAGTGTAACTTCCTTTCATCAGTTAGTCTTTTTTCAATTCTTTAAAAAATCCTTAAATCCTTTTAATTGAACTTGAATTAGCAAAAAGAGCAGGAACAGAGAGGATAATAAGGAAGAGCCGGTACAGGGGAACTAAAGTGAAAGCGGGTGTAACATTGAAAATACAAAACAACCGAACCTGAGTTGGTTCGGTTGTTCATGCTATGCTATTTTAGTTTGTCTGGCAAACCATGGCTGCAGTTTCACAAATAGTAGAATGAAAGAAACTGCAATGATTATTCCTTTTATAATATTAAACGGTGTTATGCCTGTTAAAACAAGTGTCGAGCGTGCTGCAGCTGACATTTCTTCAAATCCCATAAACCAGGTATAAGCAGGCAGGATCAGGACATAATTCAATAATCCCATGATTATGGACATTAATAAAGTACCTGCGACTAACCCGACTGTCAGCCCTTTTTTCGTTTGTTTAAATTTACGGAAGATATATGCGGTCGGTACGATGAACAGCGTTCCTGCTATAAAGTTAGCAAGCTGACCGACAGGCACGCCAGTAAAGCTTCCGGCAATTCCGTAATGAATCGTATTTTTGATTGCTTCTACCGCCACTCCCGCAAGTGGACCGTACAGGACAGCTACAAATAACGCTGGGATCTCACTAAAGTCAATTTGCAAGAATGGAGGAAACCCCGGCAATGGAAAATCTAGCAGCATCAGTAAATAAGAAATACTGCTGAACATGGCCACAACAATCATGCGTTGTGTTTTTGATCTTGTTTTCATAGAATAAATCTCTCCCTTTTTTCCGAACCATCGAAAAAGGAGATGTGGTCCCACAGCCAGAAAATAAAAAAAACCGAGAGTGCAGGGCTCCGGTTTTTGGCATGGGGGAATAAAGCAAGCTATAATGTTAAAACTTGCTCTGACCACCATCTTCTCCCATCCAGACTATACTGTCGGCCCTGGAATCGCACCAGATCCTGCCCAAAATAAAGGCTCGCGGACTTAGGAAAACTTCTCCATCACCGCCGGTCGGGAATTACACCCTGCCCCGAAGATAGTTCGATATTTAATTACAGTTATAATTATACCTCTGTTGATAGCTATTCTCAAATAAAATATCTTTCACTTGTTGAGTATTGGTGAATTAAATGTTAAACAGGAAGGCAATACAGATACAACGGTAAGATACCGATTCATGCAGCCCCTAAATTATAATCTAGATTTTGTTTGATTATAATAGGTACCTGTTGCTACTAGTTATGTTTTAAAACGTGAAAAAAGCCTTCTGACATATCAGAAAGCTTTTTGGTAACCGAAATTATTTTTTCTCTGAAAGCCACTTGGCTACGGCTTCGGCTTCTTTACCTTTGATAACACCTGCAGGCATTCCTCCGCCTTTACCATTCTGGATAATGCCAAGAATCTCTTCTTGAGAGTACTTTCCTCCGACCTTGTTAAGAGCTGGTCCAACTTGCCCTTCAAGATTCTGACCGTGACAGCTTGCACAGTTAGCTGCAAAGACTTCTTCAGCATTAACTTCTGTTCCAGCTTCTTCGCCGTGTTCTTCTCCGCCGCCAGCCTGTTCTTCAGTTGACGTTAGCCAGTATGTAAATCCCACGACAATGCCAAGGAAAACAATCACCGATAATGTATAAGCCAGGTACTTATTCAACCGTATCACCTCCGATAATATCATATCACATTTTAAGATTAGATTAGAATTGCCTATCTTTATTTTTTCTTTTTTTTACAATACTATACATTTACTATTTTTGATTCTAGTAAACTTCTTCTTCTAATTTAAATCACCTGTTCATAGAAATAGAATAACACAAAAGAAAAAGAACCTTTTATCTATTTGATAAAGAAAATAAGTACAAGCTCAGAAAGGATGTAAGGTCATGAGAGGATCAGCGTTTGGAATGTATGGACAGCCGCGGGAGAGGCATCTTAGAACGATATCTTTTTTTATAATCTTAGGTTTAATTGTCTTGTTTATCATGGTAGGCTTTATTACCTCTTCTGAATCAAAATACCGCTTATCTTCGTCCATGCTCCATGAATGGATAACGAGTTTTTCTACTGAAGCGCTGGTTTATACAATGGGTTGGGAAAATCCTTATTTTACACAAGTTTTGCCTGAAGGAAGTGAACCGCCTGCCCTCTCGTCGGTAGCCTTTCAATTTGCTACAAGTGTAAAACCAGGCGATATACGGAGCTTGCTCGGAAGGGAACTTCCTGGCTTTGCATTATATGATTCCAAGATTCTAATTGCCGGTGAAGGAACGGATTATACCAATCTACCAAATGAATCAGCTCCGCCTGTTGAAGAATTGTTGAAAGAGAGGAAAGTTGCCGAAGAACAACTGAAGGTAAGTGACCCGCAGCAGCCGATAGCACCACCGGTACAAACCACAAATGGAAAGAAGGTTGTGTATATCTACCATACACACAGCTGGGAATCTTTTCTTCCTCTTTTAGGACTTGAAGGATCGAAGGATACAAACAAAGCGTCAGATGGAAAAACAAACATTACCTTGATTGGGGAAAAGCTGGGAGAAGAGCTTGAAAAGAGGGGGATTGGAACACAGGTAGATACGACAAATATTGGTTCTGTCTTAAATAATAAAGGCTGGGATTCTTATAAATCCTATGATGCATCGAGGCCTATCGTACAATCTGCGATGGGTAGCAATCAGGACCTGCAGTTTTTCTTTGATCTGCACCGGGATTCATTCAGGGAAAAGGTCACAACAGCTACGATAAATAATAAGTCTTACGCTCGGACATTTTTTGTCATCGGAAAAGAAAACCCTCACTATGAGCAAAACTACCAGATGGCAACAGAACTGCATAAAGCCCTTGAAAAGAGGTATCCGGGGTTAAGCAGAGGAGTAATCGAAAAACAGGGAAAAGGAGTCAACGGGGTATATAACCAGGATTTGTCTCCAAATTCGCTGTTGATCGAAATCGGCGGGGTGGATAATTCGATCGAAGAGTTGAACCGAACGGTCGTTGCACTTGCTGAAGTGATCAGTGACTTTTACTGGCAGGCACAAAAAGTTAGCGCAGAATAATAAATAAGAGACTGGCTCATCCCAGACGGTGAGCCAATCTCTTATTTTACCCATTCTTCCTTTTTCCTGACTGTTAGAACACTTGTTGCAAATCCAACCGCAGAGATGGTTAAAGCGGAGTACAACGAGGAATCCAACCCGATTGTCGGTGCACCTGCCAGGATGACAAAACCATCGATTAAAAAGATAATAATACCAACGTTCATAGAAGTGAAACTGGCGATAAACTGGGCGAGCAAATCGGTTCCACCCGTACTTGTTTTATGGCGAAGCATGATTCCGATTCCTGTGCCGACCAATATACCGCCGATCAAGGCACTTAACAAGATAGAGGTAGTAAAGATCCCTCTTAAGGGAGTTAGAATATCGATGAATAAAGAAGATAACAACAGGCCGTGGAGACTGTTATAGAAATATGTCCGAAAATAAATAAAGGCATAAATATAAAGGGGAACACTCAACAGAATGATTGTCAGGCCAGGTTTATATCCCCACATATACTTAACTATAAGCCCTATACCGATCATCCCGCCATCGATTAAATGATGGGGAACAAGAAAACCGTTAATCCCTGCCCCTACGAGAAAACTTCCCGTCATTACAGCCAGGAAACGCTTGAAAACCATGACTATCACCTGCTTTGGATAAAACTTTTTTGTCCAGAGAATAAATTTATAAGATGAAGTTATTCGATGAAGAGCAAATATGAGAGCTAACGTACAAGGACGACTAACCTCAGCCTTCACTTAAGGGCTTGCCAATCGGTGAGTTTTCTTTACCGTATAGAACATATAACTTTTATAGCGGAGGAGAAGGACCGACGTCGCAAAAAAGTTTAAGAATATAGATAAGAGCAACTACACCTCTGCCTTCACTTAAGGTCTTGGCAATCGGAGAGTTTTCTTTATATGTATGTCCTAATGCTTCCTTTCATTCGAAAAGGATACATTGTAGGATGATGATGGAAACAAGGGAAGCCGGGGAATAAAAGTGAAAAATATTATTCTATTTTAAGAGGAGAACGTAAAATTTAGCAGAAATAATCTATTGGTGGAAAAATAAGGGGGAAATTGAAGTTTTTTATGTAAAAAGTCATTATTGCAAGGATAAAGAAAGAAAAATGGGAGACCGTTGAACGGAGATATAAAATGACTGGAACTCTTGAACCATACAATATTAATTATTTTTTTACGTTGATTGGAATCATAACGTCTATCTCTGCATTTTACCTTTTCTTTACTACGATTCAGAGAATAAATGATGAGATGGTTCTTTATAAAAGAAAAGTTTTGTGGAGTGGCTCGGTTGGGGTTGGTCTGGCGTTCTGGATATCGAATCTGTCTATTTCCTTATCGATCATCGATATCATGCCGGCAGATAAAATCATAACCCACTTTGTCGCTGTATTTACTGGCAGTACACTTATTGTTTTCTTCGTCCTAAAAGCGGGGATCAACCAGTTTGTGAGACCCCTGGAATATTTTTTATCTGGATTGTTCATTTCTATCGGGTTACTGCTAGTCCTCATTGCTGGTATCATTATTCTATTTTCTAAAGATATCGTATTTATGCCCTTGTTTTTTGTCATAACGTTCCTAACTACTACCGGGTATGCCTATTCGGCTTTTCGCTTTGTATTACAGCTTGCAAGAGAGTCATCAAATACTGTAATCGGAAAGTGGAAGGCACATGGCAGTACTATTATGGGGATCACGTTTTCCATAACACCGTACCTTGCGTTTTTTTCGTTTTTAAAATCGGAGCTTATCACCGATCTCGAGCCTGCGAATGCTTTTTTGATCTTGTTAGGCCTTGAGCTTGCTGCTGTCTGGCTGTTGAATTTTATGCCCGACTGGTTTGGAGAATCAAAACGGCTGGAACAAACAGCAAGATTGCAAGAAAATCAGCAGCACTACGGTTCCTTGTTTGAAAACAATCCCGATGCAGTGTTCTCTCTTAACCAGAGCGGGTTTTTTACAAGTGTGAACAAGGTTGTTACTAAAATGACGGGATATTCTGAAGAAGAGCTGAAAAAGATGTCTTTCTTTCCGCTTCTGGGCAATGATGTTCGGAAGAAAGCTTTGTATTACTTTGAAAAAGCATTAAAGGGGAGAATGGATACATATGAACTGGCGATCGTGAAGAAAGATGACGATCCGCTGTACCTGCTCGTCTCCCTTATGCCCATTACTATCAATGAGGAAGTTACCGGGGTATATGGCATTGCGAAAGATATAACTCAGAGCAAGAAAACGGAAAACATGATTCACTATCTCGCCTATCATGATGAATTGACAGGACTGCCTAACCGGCGCTATTTTGTCAAAAGGGTCCGTGCTCATATAAAAAAGCACAAAAATAAAACGTTTGCCGTCCTCTTATTGGATTTTGACCGTTTTAAAAAAATCAACGATATTTTTGGGCATGCATTTGGTGATAAAGTGATCGAGGCAATTGCAATTCGTTTAAAGGAGAGCATTCCTGAAGACAGCGTTGTTTCAAGAATAGGCGGGGATGAATTTACCGTGTTCATTCCATCGCTGCCATCGGTTGAATACATCAACACCATTTCCCAACAGCTTATTGCAGTATTTCACAAGCCTCTCCAGATTGAAAAACAGGAATGTTTGTTAACAACAAGCATTGGAGTTTCCGTATATCCTGAGCACGGAGAAAGTACAGATGAGCTTCTGAAAAATGCGGATATTGCCATGTACCATGTGAAGGATCACGGCACGAACAATTATTGCATCTACAAGCCAGAAATGAACAATAACACGCTGGATAAAATCATAATGGAAAATGACTTGAAGCGGGCTATCGACACTCGAGAAGTGATCGTCTATTATCAGCCTAAGTTTGATACAAAGAAAAATATACTGATCGGCTTTGAAGCACTGGCAAGATGGAACCATCCTGAGCTTGGGCTGATATCCCCTTGTGAATTTATTCCTATCGCAGAGGAAACCGGCTTAATAATCGAATTGGAAAAGCTTGTCCTCGAACAGGCATGCGAACAAATGAAACAGTGGCATGAGCAGGGAGCATCTTCGCTTCTGATCGCAGTCAACCTTTCACAAAGGCATTTCTACCAGGAAGATGTGCTTTGCCGGATAAACGGAATATTGGAAAAAAGCAAGTTAGAAGCAAGGTTTTTAGAAATTGAAATCACAGAAAGCATGGCTATGTTTAATGAAAAAGCAACGATTACTAAATTAAATGACCTAAGGGACAGGGGCATTCAAATTAGCATCGATGACTTCGGAACAGGTTACAGTTCATTAAGCTATCTGGGCAAGCTTCCGATTAACCGTTTAAAGATTGATAAATCCTTTATTTTGGATATCTGCACAAACAGAAAAAATGAAGCGATCGTTAAATTGATGATTTCAATGGCTGACCATTTAAGCCTTTCTATTCTTGCCGAAGGAGTAGAATCGAAAGAGCAAATCGACCTGCTTCAGGAACTGGGATGTATTGAAGTCCAGGGTTATTATTACTGCCAACCTGTTCCTGCTGAAGAAGCAGCAAAATTTCTTAAAGCAGATTCTGTTGTATAATGGAGTAAAACAACAGGAGGGTAACCATGATTGACTTACGAAGTGATACGGTGACAAAGCCAACAGAAGAGATGAGAAAAGCGATGTATGAAGCAGAAGTCGGGGATGATGTTTACGGGGAAGACCCTACCGTAAATAAATTAGAAAAAAGAGCGGCACAAATGCTTGGTAAAGAGGATGCTTTGTTTGTAACGAGTGGAACCCAGGGAAATCAGATCGCTGTTTTAACGCATTGCCAACCGGGCAATGAGATTATACTTGAAGAGGAATCGCATGTTTTCTATTACGAGGGAGCTGGGATTTCAGCGCTTGCAGGTGTCCAGCCCCGGACTGTTAAAGGAAAACGAGGGAATATGACTGTTGAGGCTATAAAAGCGGCAATAAGACCTGTTGATATACATATGCCTAAAACAGGATTGATCATTCTTGAAAATACACATAACCGTGCGGGGGGAGCAGTTTATCCGCTTGAAGATATGAAGAATATCTATCAGCTCGCTCAGGAAAAAGGAATTCCGGTCCATATTGATGGGGCAAGGCTCTTTAATGCAGCAGTTGCCTCGGATGTAGCACTATCCGAGTATGGCAGATACAGTGACACGATCCAGGTTTGTTTATCGAAAGGCCTCGGGGCACCCGTAGGATCTGTTATAGCCGGCTCAAAAGAATTTATTGAAGAAGCCAGAAGGTGGAGAAAGATGTTAGGGGGAGGCCTGAGGCAGGTTGGAGTGTTAGCGGCACCGGGACTGGTAGCCCTTGATAATATGATTGACAGGTTGTCTCATGATCATAAAAAAGCCAGGGTGCTTGCTGAAGGAATCTCCACAATTAAAGGATTAAGCGTTAAAAATAATGTGGAGACCAACATAGTTGTCGTAGATATTTCTGAATCAGGAAAAAACGTAGGGCAGTGGACGGAAAAATTGAAAGAAAATGGTGTACTTGCAGTTGCTTTCGGTGAAAACTTACTCCGTTTTGTCACTCATTATGATGTATCCGAAGAAGAAATTCAAAGGGCTTTATCTGTCTTAAATAAAATAGCTGGCTAACAAGTTGACAGGCGTTGCGTACGCCTGTCTTTATTTTTGTCCAAAACCCTAACCGGATAGAAAAGCTTCTATTATAACATTTCCCGGCTTATCTTTGTATTGGGAAACCCGTTGATAATTAAGGGTTTATTCGCTGTTTAACTCGCTTTATTTCCCAATACAAGACGCTTTTTTTCTGTGCTACCATTAGTATAGAATATTTTAAATATTCTACAAAAAAAGATAAGGGAGAGGTAGCATGATGAAGAAAAGTTTAGCTTTAGCTCTAGCAACAGGTCTGGTATTTAGTTCCGGTTTACCGGGAGTCAATGCGATGAGTGATGATGCACTGCAGCAAAAGGCAATGGACAAAATGGAGATTGTCCAGAAAAATTTTGATAAAAATGATAAGGTACCTTCCTTTTTATCCGGTAAGCTTTCTGAGAAGTCCTACAACACGGAAAAAGAGATTAAAACATACTTAAAAGAAAATAGTGATCTTTTTAAGCTTAATCCTAAAACGGATTTGACACTGTTAGATGTTAAAACGGACGAGCTTGGAATGAAGCACTATGAATATATTCAATCTGTAAAAGGTGTCCCTGTTGAAGGTGCGAAATTTATCGTACATACAGATAAGGAAGGAAAAGTGACTGCCGTTAACGGAACTGTTCATCCAACTGCTTCTGCTGACGTTAAAACGACTTCCCCTAAGCTTAGCAAGCAGGACGCTATTGAAAAAGCCTGGGATAGCATTGATTTGACAAAAGCTGAAACGAACAACAATGGGGAGTCTGGTGAAGCGCCAAGCTTTGTAAAAAATTCGGACATGCTTGAAACTGCTGAAAAAGGCAAGCTTGTAGTACATGAAAAGAACGGAAAGTTCAGTTTAGCATATAAAGTGGAACTGCAGTTTATCGATCCGTATCCTGCGAACTGGCAAATCTTTGTAGATGCTAGAGACGGAAGTATTGTAGAGGCATACAACGCCGTTACAGCTAGTGCGACATCCGGATACGGATATGGAGTCAACGGCGGATATAAAGCATTGAACACCTATTATTCAAGTGGAACATACTATCTTTATGATGTTACAAAGCCGATGAGCGGTGTGATCAGGACAACTACTGCAAAGAACGGAACTTCTATTCCGGGATGGTACTCTGTTGACAGCAACAATGCATGGACAGCATACTCGCAGGGAGCAGATGTAGATGCCCATTACAATGCCGGTAAAGTCTATGATTATTATTACAACACGCATAACCGAAACAGTTATGATAACAGCGGGTCTACATTAACGTCTACCGTCCACTATGGTTCAAATTATAACAATGCGTTCTGGAACGGATCCCAAATGGTTTATGGAGATGGGGATGGAAGCACATTCGCTCCACTTTCAGGTGCACTTGATGTAGTGGCACACGAACTGACACATGCAGTAACAGAGCGGACTGCCGGGCTTCAGTATCAATATCAGTCAGGAGCTCTAAATGAATCGATGTCCGATGTGTTCGGCTATTTCCTTGATTCTGGTGACTGGTTGATGGGTGAGGATGTATATACTCCTGGAGTTGGAGGAGATGCTCTGCGAAGCCTTTCAAACCCAGAAGCGTATGGCCAGCCGTCTCATATGAATGATTATGTGAATACCTCGAGTGATAACGGTGGAGTTCATACGAACAGCGGGATTCCGAACAAAGCGGGTTATTTAACTATTTCTTCGATCGGTAAAAGTGCTGCAGAGAAAATTTACTATCGTGCTTTAACAGTCTATTTAACGCCGACAAGTGACTTTAGCGATGCTCGTGCTGCACTGCTTCAATCTGCCGCTGATTATTACGGCTCAGGAAGCTCGACTTATAATGCTGTTGCAAATGCATGGAATCAGGTTGGGGTTTATTAATAAAATATTTAATAGGAACGGGGCTGCTATCAAGCAGTCCTGTTTTTATGTTTTAATCCGTATTTTCCGTGTGTTGAAAAACTGAGGATGGCGATTAAAAGAAAAACGGCTTCAATTTCCAATATTTCGTTTTTTTGGTACGATAAACAGGTAAACTATAGGAGGAGTAGATTTTATCAGTTATGCCCGTTAATTTTGAAATGACTAATGATTATGGAATGGAGAATGCCAAAGAGACGGAGGATCCTTACGTATGGAAGAACTAGATTTGCATCATATAGTTGAACTCGGGTTAATCCTGCTTATGATCGCAGCAGGAATCACTGCCGTGGCCAAGAAGCTAAAGCAGCCATACCCAATCGCACTTGTAATCATCGGAACGCTGATCGGACTTCTAAACATACCTGTTTTAGAGCCGCTTAAAATGTTTATAACAGAAGGAGAAGTTTTTAACTTTGTTATTCTGACAATTTTTCTTCCTGCCCTGTTAGGTGAAGCCGCCCTTAAGCTTCCTTTCTCTCATCTTAACGAAAACCGAAGGCCAATCCTTGCGCTGGCTTTCGGCGGGACCCTTGTTTCTTTTCTTGTGATCGGTTTTTCAACCTACTTTTTTCTTGATTTGCCTATTTCAGTCGCGTTTGTGTTTGCAGCTCTGATGAGTGCAACTGACCCGGTCAGCGTGTTGTCCATCTTTAAAAGTATGGGGGTCAATAAAAGACTGTCAACAATAATCGAAGGAGAAAGTTTGTTTAACGATGGACTTGCAGTAGTCCTGTTCAAAATTTCCGCCTTTTCGCTCCTGGCTTATATCGATCAGGGATGGGGCGGAGCTGCGAGTGGTACCCTTGAGTTTATAAAAGTAGTCTCCGGTGGGTTGTTGATCGGAGGAGCGCTTGGATACGTGTTTTCAACGATTACAAAGTTTTTTGATGATTATCCGCTCGAGATAATATTTAGCATCATCCTTTTCTATGGATCGTACCTCCTTGCTGAAAGTATCCATGTTTCAGGTGTTATTGCGGTCGTAGTAGCTGCCCTTACGTTTGGCAACTATGGAGCTAGAGTAGGAATGAGTCCTACCACTAAACTTAATATCAATAACTTCTGGGATGTTGCGGCCCTCTTTGCAAATTCCATTGTCTTTTTGATGGTTGGATTAGAAATTACCCGAATTGACTTTACGGATAAATGGGGGATGATCTTAACCGCTTTGCTCATTGTTCTGATCGGTCGCAGTATAGCTGTGTATGGGAGCACGTCCTTCATTCGGAAGATACCGTTCGCATGGAAGCATGTGTTAAATTGGGGAGGATTGAAAGGTTCCCTATCAATCGCATTGGCTTTAAGCCTGCCATATGACTTTGCTGGAAGAGAAACCGTTTTAATTCTGGCCTTTAGCATCGTCCTGTTCTCTCTAGTCGTTCAGGGAATCACAATTAAGCCGTTGATATCATTCTTCGGTTTACGGGCTGAAGAAAGCGGTGCAGTAGAATATCAGCAAATTATTGTTCGATTGCACCGGTATGAAGCAGGAATTAAACAGATCCATAAAATTAAAAATCGATTGTTTATTCCGGAACCAGTTTATAAAGATCTTATAGAATCATATGAAGCCGAAATCGAAAAGGACCACCGAGCGCTCGACCAGCTTCTTGTTCGAAACCCAGACCTTAAGAGGAATCAAATGAACACCCTCTGGAAGCATGCGCTTTACGCCCAGTATGAAAAGGTTTCTGAACTGGAAAGCGAAGAAATTATTTCAGGCGAAATTGCCGAAAAAGAAAAAGAACTGATCAATGATCTGCTTGTAAATGAAGAAGGAAAAGAACTGCTTAAAGAAACAAAAACCCATCCGTAAGAAAACTGCTGCCTCACCGGGCAGCAGTTTTAATATAGGCTCTTTTCTAAAAGACTGTTGTTTCTGCATAAAAGCGATAAACTGCGACATAGCGAACGGCTGGTCGCTACGGAAATACACTACGCTTTCCGCGGGCTCGCGCTGAGCCTCCTCACTCGCAAAGAACGCTCCTTGCGGGGTCTCAGTCGTCTTCGCTGTCCCGCAGGAGTCTACGTGTATTTCCTTCGCTGAGCTGTGCTTTGACGTTCTACATTTTTGAAAAACGCCAATTGATTGGAGCAGAGGGCAGTAGACTCCTCGAAAATGTATTCGCATTTCCTTCGTGCGATGTCCAGCTGTCGAAGCCTTCCTTGTCCTGCAGGAAAAGCAAAAGCTGAAGATCCCGCAGTGTTGAAAGGTGGAGGCGAACGCCAAGAAACGAATGGATTGGACTGAACCGCATGGAGATAAGAAACAACGCCGAACGAAAGAGAGTCGATATTGCCGTATCGCAAGGAGGGGGGGGAAATCCACTAGTCTCTGTGAGCCGGAACTAGACAGGCGGTTTTTGCTTAAGCTGAAGCATTGCCCGCGGAAAGTGAACTGCCCGGAGCGAAAATCAATGCTGTAATTGCGTCGCAGTTCATCTCTTATGTGAAGCTTATTAAGCAACAAAGTCTGCGAAAAGATCCTTATATGAAAAATGATCGAAGATTCCGTTTATTATGTCGAAATACGGGAAACACCTATAATAACATATCGTATACGAAATAGTCAAAAAAGTTTGACATCTGTGCACAGGTAAAACTGTTAAGGAGGACAGTTTTTAAATGCCTTATATCCAAACCGAACGTCTGACAATGATTCCTCTTTCAATCGATTTACTTAGAGCCATGAAGTTGAAAGAAAAAAATCAACTGGGAGACATTCTTTCTGTTGAGGTGCCGGAAAACTTTTCAGTAGATGAATATGATGAAACATTATCCCTAAAAGTTAGCAATGAAGAGCTTGAACCGTTAAAATGCAAGCTGGAGGGGCCATTAATCCATACGAGAGACCAAAAAGTCATCGGAGCAATGGGCTTTCTTAAGGAACCAGACCAAAACGGAGAAGTGGAAATCGGATATACGATCATTTCAGAGTACCGTAACAAAGGTTATGTGTTTGAGATGGCAAAGGCTTTCGGTACCTGGGCATGTTACAGCACCGAAAGTGAGCATATAGAGAAAGGCGCTAATTCAAAAAGCCAGGAAAAAACAGATTTATTTTTTGAAAAAAAGGGATTATCCCGGTTGAAAATAGATTGTTCGCTAATTTCGGGTTTACTGGATCAACAAAAATATAAAGAAATTAACGGATATGTTTAAACCTCACCAGATTGTTGGTGAGGTTTTTTAGTGGAAAACCGCCGTTCATGGTAAAGATGGGTGGGATAATATAACCAATTTTTCCAATAAAAAACACGCAATAGGCCTTTCGATTTGAATGCAGATAGTACATAATGCCTTTTTATTAGCCTGTGATTTAAGTTTTTTTCTCATATTTAGCAGTGAGTTTGGGAGAAAGGACCTCCTTGGGATAAATGATGATAAAAAAAAGAATATGACAAACTATCTAGACGGGGCACTAAGTTTTTTATACACTTTGAGTAGAGGCTTTGTATTTATTTGTCGAAAAAATTGCAAAGTTAACTTTGATGGTAACCTATGATTCTATAAATTTATAGTTAGCATCCTGGGACTAGAGAGCGATAGTAAGGAAAGATTATATTTAAAATTATGCTTTAACAGCACAAATAAAAAAGCAGCGAGGGTTACTTTATGCAAAAAAGGATGATGATTTCCACTCTTTTAAACGAAGAGCTAAGAACAACAAAGCTATTTTTATATTTCTTCTATATCGTTACGTTAAGTTATGACTTAGTGTTTTATCTTATTATTCCATATGTTGAGGGGCAGATGGGTATCCCATATAAAGGGGGCTTAGGCTTCTGGTTTTATGTTTTGCTTTCCGGATTGCTGTTCGTGGCTCTTTACCTTATTAAACATAACAGAGTACATCAAGTAAAATACGTATATTTCATTGCCTTTACATTAATGAACATAGCAAATGAGTTATTAATCTACTATGATTCCGGCTTAGAATACAAGACAGGGAATGCAGTAGAAATATTTTTAGTCTTATTTTCACCTATATTTGTCAACTACCGTTTCTTCTGGCTTGTTTCCCTTGGGACAATAGTTAAGTATTTGTTGTTAGGAGGCATACTTTTAGAGCCTATTGTCATAATTCCGATCGGGCTAACTGTTATATTTGCATTAATCGCATTTGTTCTTTTAAATCGTTTTAAAGGTTATATGAGTGCGATCGAACAATCCTATGATCAACAGCTTGAAGGAATTGTCAGAGGTGTTGTAGCTACCCTCGAGTTAAAAGATCCATATACCAGAGGCCATAGTGAGAGAGTAGCTGGGTATTCTCAAATATTAGCAAAAGAGATGAATGGTTTATCAAACGATGAACTTAAAACCTACAACTATGCTTGTCTATTACATGATGTAGGCAAGGTTCATATTCCAGATCAGATATTAATGAAACCTTCACGTTTGACTGATGAAGAGTTCGAAGTTATTAAAACTCATCCGGTTGTTGGAGCACAAGCAGTTACAGGTATCGAAGGGCTTGAGAGTTGCCTTGATGTCATTAAATATCATCATGAACGCTGGGATGGCAAGGGTTATCCAAATGGATTAAGCAAGACAAATATTCCTTTGCTGGCAAGAGTGACAGCTATAGCCGATGCCTATGATGCGATGACGTCTTCAAGGTCTTATCGTTCCGCGATGTCCCATGAAGAAGCATACAAACGAATCGTTGAAGGAGAAGGCACACAGTTTGACCCTAATCTGGTAAAAGTTTTTAAAAAGGTCTCAAACTCTTTTATAGATTATTCAGTAGACTACCATAAAAACGCAAAACAAATTGATTATCCAAATTTTGGTGCTGATATTAAGGAATTAGGGGAGGTGAAATAATGAAAATCAGAAAGCTAAAGAAAATTAAAACAACTTGCTGGTGGTGTATGTGGGATAGATGGAGAACTTAAAGTAGAAGAGGGATGCCAATATAGGCATCCCTATTTCATAATTAAGGAATGATAATCATGGAAATCAGCTATGACAGCCAAATAAAGTTATCACAGATTGCCATTCACATAGATAAGAAAAATAGTATCGTCGAAAACAGCGATACCGGCGAATACTTTGAAATCCCGGAACCTGGCATTATTGCTATCGAGGGATTGCAGAGTAATATGGATCTTAAAGAACTTGAAGCGAGTTTAAAGAAGAGGTTTCCTGAAGAAGACATTGATTTGCTTGATTTTATTGACCAGTTGCTGGAACTCGGCCTTGTCAGCGAAGTGGATGGAGTAGAAGTGGCTGATAGAGCTGTTTCCGGTTCTTCTGATAAGTTCAGCTGGCTTCCAGCCCGGGCCGGGAAGTTTTTCTTTAACAGGATTTCTACCAGAGTTTACATGCTGTTGTTCTTTTTCAATATCATTATTTTTTCAATCAAACCTGAATTATTCCCGAATTATAAAGATATCTTTTTGTTTGATTCACTTATGTTGAATATCCTGCTGATGATGGGACTCTCTTTGCTTTTGATAGTGGTGCATGAATTAGGCCATGTGCTGGCAGTACGATCATATGGATTACCGACCTCGCTCGGCATCAGCCATCGGTTGTTTTTAGTAGTGTTTGAAACGGACATGACCCATGCCTGGCGATTGCCTGCAAGAGAGAGAAATGTGTTATATCTTGCCGGGATGTGTTTTGACAACGTAGTATTATTTGTTGCTCTAATCGCCCAGATCGCTTTTCCGGAGGCTTCTTCCCTCTTCCCGGGTATTCTAGCGATTGCGGTTTTAGACATTGTGATAAAAATGATCTACCAGTGTTGCTTCTATATGAAAACAGATTTATATTATGTTTTTGAAAATACTACCGGCTGCTATAATTTGATGGAAAACAGTAAGGTGTATTTGCGAAAGTGGCTTCCTTTTCTCCCGGCAGAAAAGCATACTGAGATGTTTGAAGGGGAGGTTAAGATAGTCCGGCTGTATAGTATTTTCTATCTTACCGGAGTTCTTCTCACCTTAGGGGTCTTTATAGGGTATGGCATTCCACAGATGGTGTACGCTTACTCACAACTTCTGCCTAACCTGTTGAGGCCGGTCTCAGATCCTTATTTCTGGGATTCGTTTGCCGTCCTTTTCCAGATACTCATCGTTCTCAGTCTGCTTTTATATTCCTGGACAAGAAAATATAAACAAAGAGCACATAGTTAATAAAACATTACAGGCCAGGATGCCTGTATTTTTTTTGCCGTATAGGAGGTACAACTGTTGCCGTTTTCTTCGTGAAGGCAATTGTGATAGGAGGATTATCCCATTAAAAAACGAATAGATTAAAGTAAGAAAATTCTTAAAAATGAGGGATTGAAGTGAACCGGAAATTTCCAGTGATGACAACCAGGCTAATCCCGCCGTTAGTAAAGGACACCAATGTAAGACGCCCCACTTTAGTAAAAAAGATAAGTCAAATAACAAGCCACCCGTTATCAATCATACATTCAGGGCCCGGGTACGGAAAAAGTACAACATTGTCTTCTTTTTTAAAGGACAGTCATTATTCCTTTTGCTGGTATAGCCTGTCAAAACAGGATGACGACTTTTTGCCGTTTGTGATTCACCTACTCTATGCTTTTCGTAAGCAGGAACCTTCCTTTGCGCAGGAGTTGCTGGATTATATGATGACGGAAGAACCATATACCTATGATGAAGATATTCAGTTCATTTGTACGGAATTTATCAATGAACTGGCCGGACTCCAGGGGTCAATTATTTTGGTGCTGGATGATTTTCATGTGATCGAGCAAACCGATTCAATCAAGAAGTGGATGATGACGTTTATACAGCATTTACCGCCTCATGTTCATCTTGTCCTATCAGGGCGTGTCAGACCTGACTGGGAAATTCTTGTTCCGCTTCAGGTAAAGGGGGAACTGCTCGAGGTTACGGAGCAGGATCTTGCTTTTTCACCGGAAGAAATCGATGTGTTGTTTTCGGATTATTATGAGATGCCGCTGGATGATAGACAAATTCATGCGATTTTTCAGTTAACGGAAGGCTGGATTATAGCGATCCAAATGATATGGCAGCAGCTAAAGAATAACGGGACGATCGATTCCTTTTTGTTTAAAAATCCTTCCTCGATGGAAGAATTGTTTCGGTTTATAGCGATGGAAGTATTTTCAAAACAGCCAAAACTGATCCAGAGCTTTTTGGAACAAACGAGCATACTGGAAGAACTTTCAGAACACTTATGTAATGAACTGTTACAGATTGAAGGATCAGGAAAGATGCTGGAAAAGCTTATTCAACAAAATTTGTTCATTGTGCCTATCGGAGACGGACATTACCGGTATCATGCACTATTCAGAGATTTCCTGCAAACGCAATTAAAGCAAAAGCCAGAGGAGTATAAGATGGTGCAAAAGCATGCTGCTAAATACTTTATGGAACAGCAGGATAATGAAAGGGCCATAACACATTTGATCGCACTCCAGGACTATGAACAACTGGGAAGAATGCTTCACTTTTACGGAAAAGAAATGCTGGAAAGCGGCAAGATAGAATCTTTGCTTGAACTTTTACAGCTTATCCCTGAACAAATGAAAGACCGAAACTTTATGCTCTGGTTTTATGAAGGCGAGATAAGCAGGTATAGATGCCATTATAAAACGGCAACATACTGTTTCGAACGGACGATAAAACAGGCAGAACGCATGCGTAACCCGCTGGGGGAAAGTGCGGGCTATGAGGGGATAGCAAAGGTGTATCTGGACACGATTCAGCCTGGCAATGCTGCTCCGTACCTTTCTAAAGCAATCGAATTAATGGAACAGAGCAAAAATGCCGAGTTATCGAAAAAAATACAAATGTATACCTTGATGGCTGAAAATATGGTGAACCTCGGACAGATGGAAGCTGCAGAGGAATGGTATAAAAAGAGCAAGAAAATATTTGCCACAGACCAATCAATCGAGGAATTCCAAAAAATAGAGCTGGAGGCACGCCTGTACTTAAGGACCGGGCGCCTTCAAAAAGCAAAAGAAGTATTGGAGCAAAGCAGGAACAGGAGTTTAAGTGAGAATCATCTGTCCCGTTCACATCGGGAGACAGATCTCCTGTTGTCGATCATCAATGCGTATATGGGAGAAGCGGAAAGCGCGAAGAAACTCGCTGAAGCCGGGATTCTTCAGGGAAGTAAGAGAAAAGCGCCTTTTGTAGAAGCGTGCGGCTGGATTAGGATCGGCCATTCAGTTCAGCTTATTGAACGCTATAACAGGCAGTTAGCGATCGAATGCTATCAAACAGCGCTCGGCATGATGGAAGAATTGAAAATGAACCGCGGAAAAGCTGAACCGCTCATGGGACTCTGCCTTTTATACGGCAGGACAGGCGATTACGAGCTCGCTATTGAAAATGGAAATCAAGCTCTGGAAGAAACAGAAAAAGTGAAGGATGTCTGGCTGTCTTCTTATATCAGGCTTTCGATGGGGATCGCTTCATATTATGAAGGGCTGCATGAGGAAGCGGAAACTCTTTTTACTGATAGTCTTGAAAACTTCAAAAGTTGCAGCTGCTCTTATGGGATCACAGTCACTAACTTTTGGCTGGCACTGGTTTGTTATGAGAAGGGAGAAGTAGAAACTTTTCAAAAATATATAAGCGATTTTCTCGAAAACGCTTATAAAGGAAAATACGAGTTTTTCGTGACAAAACGTACGGCGTTCGGCCCTACTGATATCCAAAGTCTCATACCTGTACTTCTTGAAGCTAAAAAACAGGGAATAAATATTAAAAGGGTTCAGCCCTTGCTTGAACAAATGGGTGTAGAAGATCTCACTTTCCATCCAGGATATACACTTAGAGTGAACACGCTCGGGGAATTCAGGGTATGGCTCGGCAATAAGGAGGTTGAACAGGGCGATTGGAAGCGAGAAAAAGCGAAAGAACTGTTTCAGGTTTTTATTACCCGCTTCAAAAAGTGGATTCCTAAAAGCGAGTTGCTCAACCTCCTCTGGAAAGATCTTGACGAAGAAACGGCAACAAGGGATTTTAAAGTAGCCTTAAACGCCTTAAACAAAGTGCTGGAACCAGAACGCAAGGCAAGAACCGCCCCTTTCTTTATTGAACGCCAGGGTTCGACCTACGGGTTAAATAGAAGCGCTGGTATCGAGGTTGATGCACGCAGGTTTGAGCAATTGATTGAGGAAGGACTCTCAGAACCGGAAACGCATCGATCGATAAAAAAATTAACGATCGGCCTTGAACTATATAAAGGAGATTATTTGCCGAATCGAAGGTATGAAGATTGGTGCATCGAAGAGCGAGAACGATTGATGGTGCTTTTCCTTCGCGGTGCCGAGTATCTTGCCCAACTAAAAGTCAAAGAGGAAAAATTTGACGAAGCGATCCACTGGTGCAACGAGATACTTGCGAGGGATGCCTGCTGGGAAGAAGCATACAGGTTGCTGATGTATTGTTATTATCGCAAAAATAACCGCCCATATGCGTTGAAGGTATATGAGAAGTGTATGAATAAGTTGATGGAAGAAATGGGTGTGGAACCGCTTGATACAACAAAACGAATGGCCTATATGATACAGGAAGCAGCGGAGTTGGAGTTGCTGTAAAGCAGAGGGAGATTTTTCCCTCTCTTTTTTTGAGGGCGAAGTGAACTTGGAGGCTATGTTTTTTGTCCTATAGCAATGGGCATGTTTTAAAAAATAAAAGTCACCCTGACTTTGTTAGTTTCCGGGAATTGTGATAGCGCTCATGTGGTTGTGGAGTAACTTCCCCTTCATTCATCAGGAGAATAGCTTTTGGGTTAACTTCAAGAATAATTAAGCTGGATTCTCACCCCACCAAACCATTTGTTTAGCTCTTCGTTCCATGCCTTTTTCTTTATGTCGTTTTTTGATAGATGAAACATTTCTTAAGTACTGTAACTCGTTTGTAACTTCTGTTTTTCATAATAAAACCAATCAAATCTTAAAATTTCTCTGTATGAGGGGGATGTTTGTGACGAAGGAAAAAGCATTTTTACGGATGTTCGGAATTGTTATGGTTTTTATTATGATTTTTACAGCTGGATGTTCTTCGAATTCGGCAAGTAACAATTCCGGAAATGCAGGGTCTAGTGATGACGGAGGATCAGATGGAAAAGAAGTAGTCAAGATCGGGGTGCTAGCTTCATTGACCGGCGCACTTGAGTCTTATGGTAAGCAAACGCAAAAAGGATTTGAACTCGGCCTGGATTATGCGACCGACGGAACAATGGAAGTGGGCGGCAAAAAAATTGAGTTTGTATTTGAAGACACAGAAACAAAACCAGATACTGCCGTTCAAAAAGCGACGAGCCCCATCGCAATTGTAGATGCGTTGAAAAAAACAGATGGCGATGCGAGTGCTGATGCTTTGATCGAAGCGATGGAAGGCATGTCATTTGAAACCCCGAAAGGAACGATGACATTTAGAGAAGAGGACCATCAGGCTCTGCAAACGATGTATGCGATCAAGCTTGAGAAGAAGGAAGGGTTCGATTATCCAGTCCCTGTCCTGTTAAAAGAACTTTCACCTGAAGATACTGCTCCTCCTGTCCAAAATTAAAGCTTTATTGACTTCGGCGAAGGTGCTTTTCGCCGAAGTTTGTCCTTTTTCAAAATACGCAACCAGTAAACGGGGTGAAGAATAAGTGGAATCAATTTTAGAAACGAAGGACCTTAGTATAACGTTTGGCGGACATACTGCTGTGAATAGTGTAAGCGTAGAAATTGAAAAGAATAAGCTAAAGTCTATCATCGGGCCAAACGGGGCGGGCAAGACTACCTTTTTTAACCTTCTAAGCGGGCAGCTTAAACCGACAAATGGAAAAATATTTTTTAAAGGGGAAGATGTCACAAGGATGAACCCAACTTATCGAACAAGAAAAGGAATCGGCCGCTCATTCCAGATCACGAACGTATTTCCTAACCTGACATGCTTTGAGAACGTCAGGCTTGCCGTTCAGTCTCAGGCCGGGGTTCGATATCGTATGCTGTCCCATTTTAAAAAATATAAAGATATGGAAAGAAAAGCCTATGAATTGTTAGAGCTCGTTTACCTTGGCGAAAAAGCGATGGAGCTTGCGATTAATCTTGCACACGGTGAGAAAAGGAAGCTGGAAATCGCAATGCTGTTAGCACTTGAAACAGAACTGCTGTTACTGGATGAACCGACTGCAGGCATGTCATTAGAAGAAGTCCCTAAAATCCTGGATGTGATCAAAAAGATTAAGGAAGACGGGAACCGCACGATTCTGCTGATCGAGCACAAAATGGATATGGTGCTCGATTTATCGGACAGTATTATGGTTTTGTTTAACGGTAAACTCCTTGCTGATGGAGATCCGGAAGAAATTATGAACAATGACCAGGTTCAGTCCGCCTATTTAGGAGGTCTTTACGATGACGCTTCTTAAAGTAGATGCAATTGAAACATACCTCGGACAATATCACATCCTGCAGGGGGTGTCTTTTGAAGCGAAGAAAGGCGAAGTAACGGTACTTCTTGGCAGGAACGGGGCGGGGAAAACCACAACGCTCAGGTCTGTGATGGGGCTTGCGCCGATTTCAGATGGCGTAATCACGTATAACAATAAACCGATTCATAAGCTTCCTACCTATAAGATCTCGAATAAAGGAATCGGCTTTGTCCCAGAAGACCAGGGGATCTTTAATGACCTGACCGTCGAAGAGAACATGAAGGTCGCGATGAAAAAGAAAGACGACGTAACAATGGAGAGGCTTGAATGGATACTGAAGTTGTTCCCTGATTTAAAAACCTTCTGGCATAAAAAGGGCGGGTACTTAAGCGGGGGGCAAAAGCAGATGCTTTCCATCGCAAGATCATACATCAACAGCAACGATCTTCTCTTAATTGACGAACCTTCCAAAGGACTTGCACCGATCATTGTTGAAAAAGTGATGCGATCCATCCAAGAAATGAAGGAGAAAACAACTGTCATTCTCGTGGAGCAAAATTTTATGATGGCAAGCATGATCGGCGACCGGTTCTATATTATCGATGATGGGAAAACCGTCCATTCAGGCGATATGAAGGAATTGAAAGAAGATGAGCAGCTGAAAAAACAGTACCTCGGCATTGCTTAACGATTATTGGCAAGGAGGCCTTAACATGGATGTTATTCTGGGTATTCTGATCAACGGACTTGCAACCGGCATGCTGATCTTTTTGCTCGCTGCAGGGTTGACTTTGATATTTGGATTGATGGATGTACTTAACTTTGCCCACGGTGCACTTTTCCTCTGGGGAGCATACGCAGGGATCTGGCTGTACGGGCAAACCGAAAGCTTCATTCTTGGAATTCTTGCTGCGATCGCTGCGGGGGCAATTATCGGGGCGCTGCTTGAAAAGTTTATCATAACGCCGGTTTATGGAAATCATGTTCGGCAAATTTTGATCACGCTTGGTGCGATGCTCGTGCTGGGGGAGCTTGTAAAAGTAGTTTGGGGTCCTAACTTGATTCAAGCCCAGCCGCCGGAGTGGTTAAAGGGAAGCTGGGAATTCGGAGGATTAATTTTAATCAAATACCGATTGTTCATCATTGCAGTAGGAACAGTAGTATTTGCCGGACTCTTATTCTTATTAAATAAAACGAGGCTTGGAATGACTGTAAGGGCAGGAGTGATGAACAAAGAAATGGTGGAAGCGCTTGGCATCAATATTAAAAGGGTATTTTTGTTTGTCTTTTTGCTTGGCGCTGCGATGGCGGGACTTTCGGGAATATTGCTCGGGCCTTATTCTGGTGTACTATACGCCGAGATCGGCCTGGAATACGGAATACTCGCATTCATTGTGGTAATCATCGGTGGAATGGGAAGTGTGACCGGATCGGCGATCGCGGCAATTTTAGTAGGAGTACTTGGCGCTTTTGCCGCTTACTATGTTCCTGATATCGCGATGGCGGTTAACATGCTCTTGATGTTGATCATTTTGATCTTCAGGCCGCAGGGACTGCTTGGTATGAAGGAGGCGGCTAAGCAATGAGTAAAACAAGGTTTTCTCCTTTTACGATTTTGTTGATCGTTCTGGGATTATTTTTGGCTGTGTTTCCGTTTGTGAACGATTCAAGAACGATGTTGATTTTGTTTACGCAGATTTTTATCTTTTCTATCTTTGCAATGAGTTATAACCTTTTGCTTGGCTATACAGGGATTGTGTCGTTTGGCCATGCGATGTTCTTTGGGCTTGGTGCTTACGCGATCGGAATTTGCATGAAAAAACTTGAGCCTGGCTGGAACGGAGTATTGCTTGCTGTTCTTATAACGGTTGCATTATGTGCTGTCCTAAGCTTTCTGGTAGGCATATTAACTTTGAGGCTAAAAAGCCATTTCTTTGCAATGCTTACGCTCGCTGTTGCCGGCCTTTTGATGGTGACTGCTGAAAAGTGGCGTTCTTTGACGATGGGAAATGACGGCTTTACGTTTCGAGTCCCTGACTTGCTAAAAGATAGGATATCTTTATACTTTATCGCACTTGTTTTCATGGTTCTCACTTACCTGTTGATGAGGCGTTTCACCTTTTCTCCTGTTGGAAAAGTGCTTGTGGCGATAAGGGAAAATGAACAGCGCGTTGAATCTCTAGGATACCGGGTGCTGAATTATAAAATAATCGCGAATGTTGTGGCGGGTACTATTGCCGGGTTCAGCGGTATTCTGTACGCGGTTAGCCTCCGGTTTGTGAATACTAGTGTCTTCGCAACCGAAGTTACGCTGGATGCGCTGCTTATGACCATTATCGGGGGAGTTGGAACACTTTTCGGACCAATCCTTGGAGCAGCCCTCATCGAAATAGCCCAGCACGGATTGATGGACCTTGCAAAGGTTCACTGGATTTTTGAGAGATGGGTCATTTTATTTGGAACAATCTTTATTCTTGTGGTGATGTTTTTCCCTAAAGGGATCGTTGGTTCTGCTTTACAATGGCAGTTTAAGAGAAAGAACTCTCAGAAAGCAACGCTTGATAAAAAAGAGCGTTCAAAAGCGGCGACACATTAACCTGACAGGGGGATGAAAGAAGAATGAACACGAAGCCGTCTATTTCTTCCTTTGTGATTCGATGCCATAAAATCAGCGATGATATGTTGAGTGATGAAAACAAGTGGCGGATTAAAATAACCCATGTACAGGATAGTAAAGAAATAGCTGTCCATTCAATGGAAGAAGCGATGCAATTTATGAAGAAGGTGCTTGGAGAGTGAGTGAAGAATGAATACAGCACACGGGATAGGAATTCTTAGCACAGGCATATATTTACCTGCTGGGAGATTGTCCGGCAAAGAAATTGCAGCAGCTGCCGGACTTCCCGAAGAAGTAGTAGAAAAGAAAATGGGAATTAAAGAAAAGGTGGTTCCAGAAAAGGATGATCACACCTGTGGAATGGGAATAAAGGCGGCCCAAAAGGCGATTGATCTCGCGGGAATCAAGCCTGAAGAAATCGACCTTGTTATTTATATTGGTGAGGAACATAAAGAATATCCCCTCTGGACAGCCGGGATTAAACTACAGGAGGAAGTAGGAGCCACCAATGCATGGTCCTTCGATGTAGCACTCAGATGCGGTACCACTGTCATGGCTGTTAAGCTTGCGAAGGATATGATGGTTGCAGATGACTCGATCCAAACCGTTCTGCTTGCAGGCGGATACAGAAATGTCGATTTCATAAACTATGAGAATCCCCGGACTCGCTTTATGTTTAACCTTGCCGCGGGCGGGGGAGCGCTTTTGTTACAAAAAGGGGCGGGAAAGAATGAAGTCCTTGAATCCCATTTGATAACCGATGGCTCCTTTTCAGAAGATGTCGTCGTAAGGGCAGGAGGCACGAAACTTCCAGCTAGTAAAGAAACGATCGAGCAACAGCTACACTACCTTGACGTTACGGATCCAGAGGGAATGAAAAGTCGCCTGGAAGAAAAGTCGATGAAGAACTTTATCGAAGTCATCGAAAAGTCGCTGGAAAAGAGCGGTTATTCCACTAATGATATCGACTATCTTGCAATCTTACATATGAAAAAATCCGCTCATGAGTATGTGTTAAAAGAACTTGGTTTGTCAGAGGAACAAAGCATTTATTTAAGTGAATATGGGCATATAGGGCAAATCGACCAAATTCTTTCACTGGAGCTGGCAGAAAAGGAAGGGAAGATTAAACCCGGGGACATTGTAGTTCTTGTGAGTGCCGGAATCGGCTATGCATGGGGAGCAACGACCATCAGATGGGGGTAAAAAACTATTGAAGGGAAAGAAAACGATGGAAGCTATCGAACTCGAGTCTGTAAAACTATCGAACGGCGAGACGCTCGGTTATCGGTTTAGGCCAGGAGGCAATGAAACGATCCTATTGATCCACGGAAACATGACATCCTCCAAACACTGGGACCTTGTGCTGGAAAACCTTGATGAAGGTTATACCATTTATGCTGTTGATCTAAGGGGGTTCGGCGTCTCAACGTATCACCAGAGAATCGATTCTATGAAAGATTTTTCAGAAGATATAAAACTGTTTGCAGATGAACTTGGTTTAAAACAATTTCATGTGATCGGCTGGTCGTTGGGCGGAGGAGTAGCGATGCAGTTTGCCGCAGATTACCCGGACTACATCAAAAAGCTTGTTTTACTGGAATCAATCTCTACCAGAGGTTTTCCGTTCATGTCTCCACAGCCTGACGGTTCATGGGAACGCCTCGCAACAAGAGAAGAAATGAAAGAGGATAAGCTTCGGTATATCCCGGTATCCTCTGCCTATAAGAACAGGGAATCGGAGCCGCTGAGGCAGATGTGGAAGCAAACGATCTATACACATAATGAACCGGAAGAAACGAGATATCAAGAATATCTGGAAGACATGATGACCCAGCGAAACTTAATCGATACGTATTATATAACAAACACATTCAACATAAGCAACGAGCCCAACGGCTTAACAGAAGGAACGGGAGAAGCAGCTAAGATAACTGCCCCGACACTCGTCCTGTGGGGAGAGAATGAACGTGTCGTTACAAGAGAAATGACCGACCAAATCATCACTGACATTGGTGAAAATGCAAATATGGTTATCCTTGAAAACTGCGGACATTCACCGCTGATCGATGACCTTGGCCAGTTCTTAAATGTAGTCGTACAGTTTTTGGAACCGAGTTTTGCAAAATAGAGGTTGGCAGTTTAATAGGAGGAGAACGATGAGATTATACGAAAAAGTGGCTGTTATTACAGGCGGAGGCAACGGTATAGGCCGAGAAACAGCATTCAGGTTCGCGGAAGAAGGAGCAAGAGTTGTAGTTGCGGATTATGATAGAGATTCAGGAGAAAAAGTCCTGGCATCTTTAAAAGAAAAAGGGCACGAAGGGATATTTGTTCAGGTTAATGTAGCAGATCAAGAAAGCGTAAAGCAAATGGTGGATGCTTCGATGAAAGCTTATGGCAAAATTGATATTTTAATCAACAATGCAGGTGTTACTAGCGACGGCTTTCTTGCAAAATTAGCGGCAGAGGAATGGCAGAAGGTCATCGATGTTAACCTGACAGGCGTTTTTTATTGTGCCCAGTCGGTTATCCCAGTGATGATCGAACAGGGAAAAGGAAAGATCATAAATACTTCTTCAGTATCCGGCGTATACGGTAATGTTGGTCAATCTAATTATGCTGCTACAAAAGCCGGGGTAGTCGGATTAACGAAAACCTGGGCGAAAGAACTCGGCCGAAAAGGAATAAACGTAAATGCCGTAGCACCGGGTTTTATTGAAACAGGAATGGTCGCGAAAGTTCCTGAAAAAGTCATTGCAAAAATGAAAGAACAGGTACCTTTACAGCGTTTAGGAAAACCATCAGATATCGCGAACGCCTATTTATACCTTGCCTCAGAAGAATCCAACTACGTAAACGGAACCGTTCTCCACGTAGACGGGGGAATCATCATGTAGAAGCCGGCAAAACGGCTTCTTTTTGTTTTGTATTTCATTTATTACTGGGGTCTGTACAATGTGGGACCTGTCAACGGACAGTTCCTTTTTTCATCGATCTCCTCTATCAACACTACTGGTTCATCTGTAACCGTGCTGTAACTCTCTTTTTTTATGGTAAGGGGGAGAAAAGAGAAGGAGAGAGATGCGTTGTGAGTTGGCAAACAGATTGGATATATAGCAGGGCAAGAATGACTCCGAATTCCATCGCTATATCGGATCCTGATACAGGGGAGCGATGGACCTTTCAAGAGATGAATAGCCGTGCGAATAAACTGGCTGTATATCTGCAAAGCATAGGGGTTTCCAAAGGCGATCGTGTTGCGTTATTATCTCCAAATGATGTGAGTTACTTTGATCTGTTTTTTGCTTGCGGGAAATTAGGGGCTATCTTTGTGCCTATGAATTGGAGGCTTGCCGGGGAGGAACTCGAATACATTTTGTCTGATTGCGAACCGAGAGTTCTTTTTTACCATAAAGAAGTAAGGAACATTATTATGGGGCTTAAGCGAAGATCTCTTGTTGAAGTAACTGGAAATGAATATAAAACGATTATGAAAATCGGTTTTCAAAATTACGAGGAACAATGGGTAGGGGAGAATGACCCTGTTGCGATTCTTTACACGGGAGGAACAACTGGAAAGCCAAAGGGAGTTGTTCTTACACATCAAAATATTTTTTACAACATGATCAATACGATCACCAGCTGGAGCTTAACTTCCTCAGATGCAACACTAACGTATTTGCCAATGTTTCATACTGGGGGCCTCAATGCGCTTTCTATGCCAGTCCTGCATGTCGGAGGGAAGGTCATTATTGGTAGGAAGTTTAATCCGGAAGAAGCGATACAACGAATAAATAACGAGAAGTGTACGGTTATCTTGCTCGTCCCGACAATGTACCATTCGTTAATCAATTCAGAAGCTTTTCAGCAGTCTGCCTTTCCAACTATGCACACCTTTTTATCCGGAGGAGCTCCATGCTCTTATACGATTTATCAAG
Source organism: Exobacillus caeni (assembly GCF_005747095.1). Classification (GTDB taxonomy): domain Bacteria; phylum Bacillota; class Bacilli; order Bacillales; family Guptibacillaceae; genus Exobacillus; species Exobacillus caeni. Next base: position 304,101 of record NZ_SWLG01000004.1, read on the forward strand.
CGTTCAATAAAAAAGGGCTTTTATTCAAAGAGGGATACGGACTGACAGAGGCAGGGCCAAACAACTTTTTCCTGAATCCTGACAGCGTGTTGAGTAAGCGAGGGTCAGTTGGGAAACCAATGCTCTATAATCAAGTAGCGATTATGAAAGAAAACGGAACCGAAGCTGCTGAAGATGAAGTAGGAGAGCTGCTGATCAAAGGGAATCACGTATTTAGCTACTATTGGAATAACGAAGAGGTAACAAAAAAGACGATCGTGGATGAATGGCTCCATACAGGGGACTTAAGTAAAAAGGATAGCGAAGGATATTATTATATTGTAGGAAGGAAAAAGGACATGATCATAACCGGAGGAGAAAACGTTTATCCGCTTGAAGTCGAGCATGTGATAGCAGAACATGATCTTGTCGACGAAGTAGCCGTAGTTGGGCTTCCTGACGAAAAATGGGGTGAAGTCGTTACAGCTTTTATTGTGAGAAAGCAGCAGGGAACAGTCCTTGAGGAAGAAATCACAACGTTTTGCCAGAAAAAGCTTGGGAAGTATAAGGTTCCTAAGAAGATAATCTTTTTAGAAGAACTGCCAAAAACAGATGTTGGCAAAATCGATAAGAAAGCCCTCCGATCAAATGTAGAAAAGGCCTGAACTAAATGTCCAGTGCCTTTCTTTGCTATTTCTTAACGGCTCCAATTCCCCAGAGAAACGAAATGCTGGCCTGAGCGATCCAGTTTTCGGAAAGAAGTTCGTACGTTTCCTGATCAACTAGTGGCTTATTCCCTGACTGGGCGCCTGCCATCCGTGTGCACTCCAATCCATGATCTTCAAGAAGTGCCTTAAGCTCCCACGGCATCATCATGTTGTGGATCACCTGCTCGCCATACAAACGCTTATAAGCCGACCATCTTGGTCTAGCAGAAGGGCCGAGTGTTACTGCGACAATCTTTCCCCCCTGCTTTAAGACTCTTGAGACTTCACTTATCAACTCTGAAGGTCTGTTGGTCCATTCAAGCGAGGTACAGGCAAATATACTGTCGAACGATTCGTTGCTGAATGGCAGTGTGTTATTTTTCATGTCCTTTGCCTGCACGCCTTTTTGCATTGCCGTTTTAACCATCTTTGTGGACTGGTCAGTCCCGATGCTATCATATCCTCTTTCCATCATAATCTTCGTGCTTTCCCCTGTTCCGCAACCGAAATCCAGAACCGTTCCAGGGGGCTGTCCTATATAATCGAATAAAAAATCGATCATGGCTTTTCTCGGGCCTCTTTCCCATGCCTTTGCTTTGTTTTCCCGTTTCCCCCAATTCTTTGCCTCATCATCCCATAGCTCTGTGCTCATTAAATTCCAGTCCATCCATTTACCTCCTTTTTAAAATCGTATCACCAGTAACGAAATAAGAGTATTCATTTTCCGCCATTTAAAAAAGAAGGAGAATGACGTAAACCAGGGGAATAAAAACAGTAGAGGAAATAAATAAACAGAAAAGGGGGCTGGTGGATGATTTTCGGAAAAACAAAAGTAGAACAATTTTCAAGAACAGTCACAAAAGAAAATGCAGAAAAACTAACAGCGAGCCTGCAGATACCAATAGGGGACCTTAACGTTACACCATTGTCCGGAGACCAGATAATGGAGGGGGATTTTTCTTTTTCAAAAGAAAAATTAAGGCCCGAAGTGAACTATACTGAAAATCAACAAACAGGCATGTTGATTGTAAAGCCGGAAAACTCATCTTCGATCAGTTTTAAGAAGCATGTTAATGAGTGGAGAGTAAAACTTAATAAAGAGATCCCGTTAGAATTAAAAGTGCAGAGCGGTGCAGCAAAAGCCAGCATCGATTTAAAAGGGATGAATATTTCCAGCTTGCATATGGACATGGGAGTTGGGGGAACAACGATCGATCTTAGCGGCGATTGGAAGCGGGGTTTCCAGGCAAAGCTCAATTGCGGTGTTGGAAAAACAAAAATCATCGTACCGCGTAATATTGGATTCAAGCTAAAAACAGATAAAGGTTTAGGGAAAATAGACAGTACAGATCTTATGAAAATTGGCGGGACACTTGTGAATGAACTGTATGAAGAATCAGGAGATCCGATCGAAATCCACTTGAACCTCGGAGTTGGAAAGGTAGAATTGGAACTGGGAAATTAAACCCGACTGAAAAGCCATCTGGCTTTTCTGTTTTTTTTTTGGCACGCTTTATATAGGCTCCACATTATCTTTTTAAACAATACTGGGGTACCTCAACCCGCTTGGTAGAGACTGATTGCATTGTTTTATATGGGAAGTATAAACAGGAATATTCAGGGAATCCTAAATCTGGATAAAAGGAAAGGATGGTAAAAAGTGAAAAAGATGAACAAACAGGATCGAAAACAGCGCCAGGAATCACAGGTTCTCCATCTACAACAGGTAAAAAGGCTATATGAGGAAGCCTATAGTAAGCACAATACACATGGGAAATATTTTTGAGAACATGCCTCCCGGGGTTATTTGATTGTGTTAGCAAGTGATCAAAGAATCATCATACAAACACAAAAGGAGAAAGAAAATGGACACATGCCCTGTTGATAAGGAAGACTGAAACACCTTTTTCTACGGTTAAAGAAATAGGTGTTTTTATTTTGCTCTTTTATGAAACCTCGATATAAAATCGGACGTCGTATTTGTAAAAAGGGGTTAGAGGATGAAAAGAATAATGCTTCGCTTTCTTTGTGTTTCCTCCGTCGTTCTTTTCCTTTGTTTTGGGATCCATTCCATGGGAGAAGGAAAAAGCCGTTTGGCAGGAAAGCAACCTCCGTTGCCGGAAGTCAAATTTAATAATGAATCATTAAATGTGAAACTGGGGTCTTACTGTTGGACTGAAGATAGCTCTAATCAGGGAGTGTGTGTCGATACAGCAGGAGTTCCAGAAGTTCTTGATGGGGAGTTCGCAGTAATAAACAAAACAGGTAAAATTAAAGTCTCCTTTAAAAATTTATCCCGGCCAGATAATCTTACGATTGTTAGAGTGAAGGAACAAGACGCAAAACAGGAAAAGCTCATCGGAAATGTATTTTCCACTCCCGAAGAAGAAGGTGTTTATTATTATGAAATATTTGCGAGATGGCTTAAGGAAGAGAATGTTATAGCAGGTGATGCTTATTACGGATTTATTGTAAAAGTGGAATAAGAAACAGTATCAATTTCCTATTCAACCCGGTGTTATGCTTTCTTCTTTAATAATTTACTAATATCCGGTTTCTGGGCTTTTCTGATTAACTTTCCTCCTTCAAAAAACCTCCCGTATTCCCTGGCGATTTGGTTTGCTTCTTCAAAGGTAGGAATGTAGCCGTTGGCTTTGTATGTTGAAAAATAAGCATGGACTTTCCCACTATAGAATACCCAGCTGAAAAACTTCATCGAAAATTTATGTGATCCGGAGTCGCGAAAAGGAACCATCGCTTTACTCTCCCAGACAGTCATCGTTTGCCCATATCCTTCTTCCATATTCCCGACTAATTCTGCATACAACAAACCGGGGTTATTCATCATTTGTTTCATCACAAACCGGGTGAGAAATCCGTTGACGATCGTGCGCCAGATGTTGAAACGGGCCCCAAGCGTAATGGAAATAATGGCGTCTTCGGGAAGAGGTATCTTTCTTTCTCCATAAATAATCATTCCTCCGTATTTAACCCCCGGTATTTTTTGATTAATAAACTCTTTACTCATAATTTCCCACCCTCTTTATTGTTTACTAAATATTCTTCATTAGCATCATCTAATCCTTTTATCCCGGGGAAAAAGAACCCCTTATATTTCCCGGATAAATAACAAAAAATATGAAACAATTATCAAAGATTGTCAAAATAATCCCAAAATCCCAGAGTTACCCGTGTAATTCGATACAATACAAATGTAACCGAAACACAACATTTGAAAGGATGATCCAATGATGGGTTATTACAAGGATGATCATATAAATAACAGACAGTCTAAAAAAAGCAAAAACAGATGGTTGATGCCGGGGGGGCTTGGAGCTGCAATCGGAGCATCTGTAATGCTTATCGCAGCACCGATGATAAACGGGGATATAAATGGAACGTTGGGTGATAAGCAAGTTGAAGCAAACAGCGAGGTCAAAACAGAACAGGTTTCTTATAACGTGACGACTGATGTTACAAAAGCGGTAGATAAAGTGGACGATGCGATCGTCAGTGTTTCGAATCTCCAGCAGAGTAACTTTGGTGATGTCGGAAAAGTAGGATCCGGTTCTGGTGTAATTTATAAAAAGGAAAACGGGAAAGCGTTTATCGTAACAAATAACCATGTGGTAGAAGGAGCTGCAGAGCTTGAAGTTACACTTAAGAACGAAGAAAAAGTTAAGGCGAAGCTACTAGGTACAGATCCTTTGATGGATCTTGCAGTACTGCAAATCGATGGCAGTAATGTAGAAGCAACAGTAGAGTTCGGAAACTCTGACCAATTGAAGGCAGGGGAACCGGCGATTGCACTCGGCAACCCGCTCGGCTTTTTGGAAGGTTCAGTTACACAGGGGATAATCAGCAATCCTAAGAGAACTATTCCAACAGACATTGACCAAAATGGCCAGCCTGACTGGGAAGCGGAAGTTATTCAAACCGATGCTTCCATCAACCCTGGTAACAGTGGAGGAGCGTTAATCAATATTGCCGGGCAGTTGATCGGCATAAACTCCTCTAAGATTGCGCAGACCAACGTAGAAGGAATCGGATTTGCAATTCCGGTCAATGTTGCAGCGCCGATTATTGAGCAGCTTGAAACAACCGGCAAAGTGGAACGGCCATATCTTGGAATCAGGCCATATTCATTATCGGAAGTGCCAGAAGCCCAACGGAGTGCAGCACTTCACTTGCCTGAGGATGTAGACGGCGGTGTTGTCATTATGGGAACTTCCCCTGGTACACCTGCTGCTGAGGCCGGACTGCAAGATAAAGATGTTATTGTAGCTTTAAATGGCAAAGGTATTAAGGATGCAGCAGAACTAAGGAAATTCTTGTATACAGATGTTAAGGTCGGAGACAAGATTAAAGTAAAATATTACCGTGACGGCCAGGTGAAAGAAACAACGTTAACGTTGAGCAGCCATCAGTTTTAAGTGAAAGAATAAGAGGTTGGGACATAAATAAAACGTTCAAGTGAAAAAACGAATGATTCAGAATCAACAAGTATAAAATGTTAATTTTCAATAGATTTATCTTCTTTTGTAGCTAGTAGGAGTGATGCAAACCGCTTCAGCAGAATACTTCGCTTTCCGCGGGCACGGCCTCAGCCTCCTCGCGGAAAAACCATCGCTGCGGGGTCTTCGGACTCGTGCTGTTCCCGCAGGATAAGGAAGGCTACGGCAGCAAGACATCGCACGAAGAAAATGGGCAGTTCATTTTCGAGGAGTCTACGTATTCTGCCTACGCTGGAAGTGTTTCCTACTAAAAGAATTTTTTTACTCCTCCTCTAGCGGAGAAAATACACGAAGACTCCTACGGGAGCAATGGCATCGGTGAGACCCCGGAGTGCGTTAGCATGAGGAGGCTCACCAGCCGCCCGTGGAAAGCGAAGTGTATTTTCGTAGCGGGTTGAGGTACCCCCAGTATCGTATTAAAAGATAATATGTAGCCGATATATAATGAACAGGAAAAATTACTTAAACGGCCAAAAGAAAAATCCGAACTGATTTAAATTCTGATGAAAGAATTTTGAATCATAGTTCGGATTTTCCTTTGGCTAAAATACTTTTGTCCCAGCCTCTCTTTTTATACAGCAGGTTCCTCGCTGCCGACCGGAACTTCGCTGTTTTTTTTGTTCTTTGTGAATAAGTAGAAAAGCGGTGTATCAATAAGAGCCAGACCAAGTTTTACTACATATTGCGATAGTATCATCACCCATATATTGGGGACCGTCCCGATGAAAGCGATCGTGATAAAAATCGCAGTATCGAGAAACTGTGATGTAAAAGTACTCAAATTATTTCGCAGCCATTTATGCTTTTCGTTGGTCAGTTTTTTAAAGAACGAAAAAACATATATATCGACATTCTGGGATACTAGATAAGCTGCTAAGCTCGCCAATACGAAGCGATAATTTTGTCCCAGAAGCGTTTCGTAGGCTGTTTGGGTGTCTGCTGCAAACGGAGCGACCGGAAGCAGCATTCCGATAAAAATCATCGCACTTGCAAAAACCTGGGCTCCAAACCCGAATAGGATCGTTCTTTGCGCTTCTTTTTTACCGTATCGCTCATGGATGACATCCGTAAACAAAAATGAAAATGCATACATGACTACAGCGGCTGGAAGCACGAAACTCCCGATCATGATGATCTTCCCGGCCATGATGTTCGCCACCACGATGGAAACGGCAAACAATACATTGAACCAGATAAGATCACGATTTATCGCCTGGTTATTCATTGCTATCAGTGCCTTTTTCTCGCACAGCAGTGGTTGTTAGTTCAATGCCTCCGCGGGCAGATTGGTAAACAGTAACTTCGACACTCTTTGGATCGATGGCAAAGACAACATCATCTGCAATATTGGCTGCGAGGGTTTCACAAAAGCTTCCCTCATCACGATAGGACCAGAGATAAAACTTAAGTGCTTTGGACTCGATGCACTTTTGGTCTGGTACATATGAAATTTCTACCTGGCCAAAGTCTGGCTGGCCTGTTTTAGGGCAAACTGCTGTAAATTCTAATGCTTTAAAAGTAACCTTTTGAACATTCGGGCTGTCAAAAGCTTCGTTTTTTAAAACTTCGCGACCTTCTTTTACACTTTTCGGACGGGGCATCGGTCCTGATGAAGGCAACCATGATGTATTTTCCATAATTAAATTCCTCCCTAGTTTTGATAAAGCAGGATGGTTACGAACTGCTTATTGCCTGACCGCCAGAGCGACCGGCAACTGTTTTATTATAGCAAAAATGGCTTGAAATACAATACTTCTTTAAAAGCAGATGTATGAGCATAAAAAAATTTCCGCTCGGTCTATCGTCTTAGAATAACCCTTTATTTTTCCACCTATAGACTGAAGCATTTATTCCATTGAAAAGAATACAATAGATTTGGAAATACAAAGGAGGGATTCAATGTTTCCTGGAAGATTGTATGAAACCCATTTACTTGTTCGAAATTTAGAAGATTCGATAGAATTTTATAAAAAGCTCGGACTGAAGTTTGCTCATAAGATTGAAAAAAGGAGAGTCGCTTTTTTCTGGTTTCAAGAGGAGAAGGAACAGATGCTGGGGCTGTGGGAAGTATCAGAAAAACAATGGGAAAGGCGCCATTTTGCTTTTGGTGTAACATATGATGAGATCCTTACGGCAATAGAGTGGCTGCTGGATAGAGAGATTTCACCGAGAGAGTCATTCGGGCGCCAGCCGCTGGAACCACTCGTCCATACCTGGATGCCCGCAGCTTTTATTAATTTTAATGACCCTGATGGAAACTCATTAGAATTCATTAGTGTGCTGGAAGATGAACCGGAAAATATGGACTATGTGCCTTATTTGAGCGAATGGAAAACGTTGAAGGCAAATGGAACAACAGAAGTATTGAAAGGTTAGAAAATTCTAGCTCTTATCATCCCATTTCTTTCGGTAGATGCTATAGTAGAAATAGAATATTTCAGTGTCAGGAGAGCGAAGAAAATGGGAAAACGTATTATTGAAAAAACAGACATGCCAAGAACGAGGGAAAGTCTGGCAGAAGACCTTCGGAAGCTGGGTGTTAAAGCCGGAATGACTGTCATCGTTCATTCTTCGATGCAATCGATCGGATGGGTCTGTGGCGGAGCGGTTGCGGTTATAGAAGCGCTGATGGATACAGTTACAGAAACGGGGAATATCGTAATGCCTACCCAGTCCCCAGATCTATCAGATCCGTCGGAGTGGGAAAATCCCCCTGTACCAAAAGAATGGTGGAGTACGATTCGAAACCATATGCCTGCCTATAACCCGGAAGTTACACCAACAATGGGGATGGGAAAAATTCCTGAGCTTTTTAGAAATTATCCCGGAGTAGTTCGCAGTGACCATCCCGCAGTGTCATTTGCAGCATGGGGTCCTAAAAAAGAAGAAATTCTTTTTCCGCATCCCATTGAAAACGGATTAGGTGAGGATTCCCCTCTAAGGAGATTATACGATATGGGAGTACACGTGTTATTCCTCGGAACCGGGTATGGCACAAATACTTCTTTTCATTTAGGAGAATATAGGGCCCCGGGGCACAAAAAGATTCAAAAAGGAGCCCCGGTTATGAAAGAGGGCAAAAGAGAATGGGTAACATACAGTGAGATCCAATTCGAAGATGAGTTATTTGAAGAAATGGGCAGGCAATTCGAGCGGCAGCATAGTGTTTTAACGGGAATGATCGGGTCTGCACCCTCAAAATTTTTTTCTCAAAAAGAGGCTGTAGATTTTTCCGAATCATGGTTTACAAAGCGAAACATCCAAAAAAATTAATAGTCTCGTTTCATGCAAAAACTGTCAAAAGGCAGTTTTTTGTTTTTAAAAAAGTAAATGTGGGAAATAGAATACTAAGCTTAGATGATAAAATTAAAGGAGGATGAATATGCAAGCGACTAAAGAAAAGAACAGTAAGTTTATGACAGGTATGCTAATTGGAGCAGTCGTTGGCGGAGCAGCTGCTATGTTTGATAAAACAACAAGACAGAAAATAATGAACAGAGCAGGAACCGCGAAGGACAAGTCAGTAGATATGTTCCAGCAAGTAAAAGAAGATCCGAAAGGTACGAAGGATGAGTTGATGGACCGTATGAAGTCCGCTCAAAGTACACTTAAGGAAGCAATGACTGACGCCCAAAATGTCTATGACAAAGTAAGCACAGACATGAAGGACCAGTTTGAAGATGTAAAGGAACAGGTTACTGAAATGAAAGACCAGGCAACAGAAGTGAAGGATGAATCAAAAGACATTCTTTCTACTGCCAAAGATGCTAAGGATGATCTAAAAGGTGTAGGCGACAAAGTAAAAGAAGCTGGAGAGGAAGTAAAGCCACATAACAGTAGTAACAGTAACAGTAACAGCAATAGCAGCAATGGTACCAGCAACAAAAACAATCAATATAAGAAAGATGATTCAGAAGGTATGGTAAATGCTATGGCAGGAGCTTATAACGAGGAAAATGAAAATAAAGCTTATAAAATGTCAGAAAAAGACCCAGAACTTCCTAAGCGCGACTATCGAAAATATGAACTTTAATATCAAAAGTCTGCCCAACCAGGCAGGCTTTTTTTATGTTTCACTAATTACATTAAATTACAAACGGGTTAAGATTCATTCATTATGGTTTGATGGCTTTGGGGCAGGGGTAGGAAAAACCAATACTTTCAAAGGGGATGAGAGCATGATCACGAGTGAGAAGCTGTTGACCTGGAAAGAACGGAAATCCTTTGCCGGTCTGGATAAAACTATGATAAAAAATGGAAGGAACTTTAATCCGGTAGAAACTTTTATCAAAAAGCTCGACAGGGAAGAAGAGACGATCAGAGGAGCGCATGGAGAAAATAGAGTGATTTTATAAATAGAAAACAAGGAGCGGGATCAACCTGCTCCTTGTTTATGTTGCAAAAGATACCTGATCGGCAATTCTTTTAATAGTTTATATCCATTGTGTTTAAAGCCTGTCTTAAACTCGCAAATGTTGATATTTCAGAAAAATCGATACCTAAAGATACGATGGTTTGAGCAAGCTCCGGACGCAGCCCGGAAATGATGGTGCGAATCCCCAGTAAACTTAAAGCTTTTATGACATTGAACAAGTGATGCGCTACAAGTGTATCGATTATATGAACACCGGAGAGATCGATGATTAGGTTTGAGAGCTTTAATTCTGTACATCTTTTTAATACACGATCGTTCATTAACCTGGCACGGTGGGTATCGATTGTTCCCACCACCGGAAGAACAGCAATGTCTTTTGTGAGGGGAACAACAGGAATTGAAAGCTCGTCCAGTTCTTGCTTAGCCGTATTGATCGTTTCTTTGAAATCCTCAATATAGACATGGCTGAAGGCATATACAATTCGATCAAGAAGAGGATCGATGACACAGTTGAAGTCAAAGACTGCCTCTAAAGGATAACTATTTTTAACCGCTTCTTCTTTGATAGCATCCCAGATTACTTTACGGTAAATCGGAACTGCTTTTGTTGCTTTCTCAAGAGGGATCGACACATCGATAGCTTTTCTTGCAGTATCTGTTGACCAGTTGATAATTTGTTCCTCGATCCCAGGGTCGTTCGTTTGCAGCATCTCTCCGATTAATTTGATAAGGGAAGCGCGCAACTCTAAGGATTCCTCTTCTATGATGGAATCTATACCGGAACGTTGATATTCTAAGTTAAGCATTTTTGACATACGTTTTGAGAGCTCAAATCTCGATTCTGAAATTTTTTCTCCCATTGAAACCAAATATTTCTCCATATGTTTGTCCTCTCTTCAAACGATAACTTAAATACTATTATACTCGAAGTACCCAAATGAAGGATATTAAAAAGAATGAAGATAAAGATTTTGTACTAAAATCATTCGATATTTTCTCTAATTTGAACCGCTTTCGCGGGAAAGTCCGTGATAATTGCAGAACAGCCTTTTTCTATCAACTGTTTGATCGCTGCTTCTTCATTAACGGTAAACGGTCTCACAGCCATTTTGAGTTTATTCGTTTCATCTAACAAAACCTCATCAACAATAGGCCAATAAGGATGAAGTGACCGGGCGTTGATTTTTGAAGCGTAGCTTCCAGGCGAAACTAGCTTTTCCATGAAGAGCACAGCTGTCTCGATATTCGGGGCATATTCGTGTGCCCTTATGAGTGAATAATGGTTAAACGAAGATAAAATAACTCGATTCTCCATATCAAAGGCTTTTATGCAATCGATCACCGCTTTTTCTATTCCTTTATAGGGAATGTAAGCTGTTTTAAACTCTATGTTTAGCAGAAGGTTAGTGGCTTTCGCCCAGTGCACCGTTTCTTTTAGTGTTGGAATTCTTTCTCCACTGAACCCTTCAGAAAACCAGCTGCCTGCATCAAGCGTCTTGATTTCCGCAAGAGCGAAATCTTTTACCCAGCCGTGTCCATCTGTTGTCCGATTTAATTTTTCATCGTGAACAACAACCGGTACCCCGTCTTTTGTTAATTGAACGTCAAGCTCAATACCTTCAGCTCCCGACCCAAGAGCAGCCTGGAACGAAACCATTGTATTTTCAGGAGCAGTTCCCGCTGCACCTCGATGTCCGAATATCAGTGTTTTATTACTGCCCATCATCTACCTCCATAAGTAATAGATTAGTTAACTTTATTATGACAGAATTTTCTAACTTACGGAAAGTAAAATCACCTTAGAGAATATGCTTTTTCTTTTGATGTTTGAATGGTTAGTTTATAATTGAAAATAGAATGAACGGATTTACTAGATTGAGGAGGATCATATGAATCATAAGGATAAAGGGTTATATGACTATTTGCTGGAAAATGCCTATGATATTACAGAAAAATGGATCTGCACAAGAGATAACACCGATGATACGATCTATTCCTCTCAAGAAGATTGTGATGTTAAAGTATTGCGTCAGCAAAACGGAACTTTTATTAAAGGGATGGCTGAAACACTGCTGGATGCTGAAAGCGATACGCTAAGAGAGTGGATAAAGAATGTGGCAGGACACCGGGTGAAAGAAAATACACCACTGCAAAACGTTCTGGGACAATTCAAGAGATTCAGAGGGATATTTATTTCTTTTGTCGATGAATATGCGATCGATAATAAAATAGAGATAAAAAAGGTCTTAAGCTGGCATCAATCCTTCCATCAAAAGTTTGATGAAGTAATCAGTATGTTTATTAAACATTTTCAACAAATTACAGATCAAAAACTTAATTACCAGAGAAAGATAATCTATGATTTGAGTTCACCCGTCATGCCCTTAAGCGACCAGGTGGCGATTGTTCCCCTGATTGGAAAAATTGATGAAGAACGTGCAGAAATCATTCAAGAAAAACTGATCCAGAAGGTTACAGAGTTAAATTCTTCTTACCTTATTCTTGATTTATCAGGGCTCTATAATTTAAAAGAGGTGGTTTCAACCAGTATTCTTCAGTTGGTCAGTATGCTTAAGCTGCTCGGAGTTCAACCGATCGTTTGTGGCTTCCGCCCGGAAATTGTCCAAACAATGGTGAAATACAACGTCGATGAGCAGCTGGATGTCTTAACCTTTTCTTCATTAGGAAGAGCAATAGAATATCTCCGCAGCTTTGAGAAGGAATAAAATGAAACCAGAAAGTAAGGGAAGCAAACGACATAGAGTGAGGGTTAAGCTATGAGAAGTTTTGGTGAATTTACATACCGATACCGAAAATATATTCTTGTACTATGGGTACTTATAGTAGTCGGCTTAGGGTTCGCCGCTTTTAAACTGCCAGGTATTTTAAGCGGAAGCGGTTTTGAAACAGAAGGTTCTTTTTCAGATGTAGAAAAGATTCTCCAGGAGGACTTTGATATTCCTGAGTCTTCGTTAATCCTCGTATTTGAAAAACGAAATGAGGAAGTTAGCAAGAATACATTTACAAGTTTTATCGGGGATACTTTGAATGAATTTAAAGACATGGACAATCTGGCCAGCATTTCTTCCCCTCTCGAAAACAAAGAGATGGTAAAAGGTGATAAAGCTTATGCGATTGTTTCGTTCGACCGGGATTTAGACGGTATGAAGAGGACGATCGATGAAGCGAGGAAGGAACTGAAGGACAGTGATGAAATGATAGTCGGTCTTACCGGTGTGCCTGTCATTGTTGAAGATATGAACAAGGCAAGCCAGGAAGACTTAAAGCGTGCTGAAATGATAGGGCTTCCGATAGCCCTGGTCATTTTATTGTTTGCTTTTGGAGGTCTGGTCGCAGCCGCAATTCCGCTGATCACCGGCTTTGTCAGTGTACTGAGCACAATGGGGCTGCTTTACATTTTTGGAAAAGATCTCGGAATGTCGATCTTTCTATTGAATGTGGTCCCGATGATCGGTATCGCGCTCGGCATAGATTTTGCATTGTTGTTTGTTAATCGGTTCAGGGAAGAACTGGAAAACAACTCGGTTAAGGACGCGGTGGTAACTACAGTTGCGACATCAGGAAGAGCGATCATCTTCTCCGGCTTATGCGTAATCCTCGGCATGGCAGGAATGCTCCTTATCCAGATCGATCTGTTCCAAACGGTTGCAATCGGTGGCATGGGAGTCGTTGTCCTTTCAGTACTGGCAGCGAACACCTTCTTGCCTGCGCTGCTTGGCGTTCTTGGACCAGGAGTAAATAAACTGATGATTTTAAAGAAGAAAAAAGAAGGACAGGGCGGTTGGAGAGTTTTTGCAACCTTTGTAATGAAGCATCCGATCGTAATGTCTACCATCGCATTTGTTGTACTGATCATCGGCATCCTTCCTATCCCTAACATGAATTTAATTATTCCGGAAGCAGATTCTCTGCCGCCCCATTATGAAACAAGAGTGGCTTATGAAACGTTTCAGGATACTTTCAGGGAAGAAGATACCTCTGAAGTCCCGGTTGTCGTCCAACTGAATGAAGGAGTTTCTGACCGGGGAGAACTTGAAAAATTATCGGATATGATCGATAAGATGGAAAAAGACAAGATCGTGGAGAACGTAGAATCTATCTTTTCCGCTTCGGGGGACTTGAATGCTGAACAGTTTGCCCAAATGATGGATAGTCCAGAAACGAAGGAAAAACTGAAACCGGTACTGGAGCGATTGACCGGTGATGATCAAACGCTTCTCACCGTAAAATTAAATGCAGACGGCAATTCAGAAAAAGCGAAGGACTGGGTTCGAGAGTGGCAAGATAAAGATACGGAACTTGAGATTCTTCTTGGCGGACAGCCGAAGTTTAATCAAGAAATATTTGATGAGATATATGAAAAGATGCCATATGGATTGGCGTTAATTCTGTTGTCCACCTATGTGATCCTTTTCCTTGCGTTCCGTTCTGTGTTGATCCCGCTTAAAGCGATTATTATGAACGTCATAAGCCTCAGCGCTACCTTTGGTATACTCGTATGGCTTTTCCAGGGAGGACATTTAGGACTTCCGGAATCCAGTATCGGACTTATGATTCCGGTGTTTACATTCGGTATTGTATTTGGCTTGAGTATGGACTATGAAGTGTTCTTGATTTCACGTATGCACGAAATGTATCTTGAGTCAGGGGATAACGATAGTGCTACACTGGAAGGCCTTATTTCCACAAGTAAAATTATCACATCGGCGGCGCTTATCATGATCGTTGTGACCGGAGCGTTTGCATTTACTGGTGTTACACCGGTAAAACAAATGGGAGTATCGATTGCACTCGCGATATTTATCGATGCGACGCTCGTCCGGATGGTGCTTGTTCCATCCTTAATGAAGTTGCTTGGAGACTGGAACTGGTGGGCGCCGAAAGGGCTGAAATCCAGGAAAAAGAATGTGTATTCCCATTAAGGCGGAGTTAGAGGCTCCGTCTTTTTCTATGAAACTTTTTCTATTATGATTCGTAAATGTAATAGACGAATGAATGAAGGAAAGGGCGATTTAAGTGGATAACATCGTATACTTTAATGATAACTTTTTTTCTTCAGGTACGACTGAAATCTATACAGAGGATAAAGCCAAAACGGGAGAGCTAGATTTGAAAAGCATGTTTTCATCCGGGGTAGAAGTTCTTGATGAAAATAACAAAATGGTTGTTGCAGGGAAATTCCCGTTTTTATCACGTAAATGGGAAGTTACAAACGAGAACAGCGAGCAATTGGGACTGCTTAAAGAAACAATTTCCTTTTTTCAAAAAACCTATGAATACAAAAAAGAGTCTGGTGATGTCTATTATATCGAATCACCGGCATTTTCGCTGGAATACACTATACTGGATGAAAGAAAAGAACAGGTTGCAAAGTTTGAAAAAATCAGCGTTTTTTTTGCCTCGCCTGCATTTAAACTTACCAATCGTTCGACGAAACTTTCTACGGAAGAACTGGTTGCTGTTGTAATGGGAGTGAACGCGATTCAAAAAAGAAAGCGCTCGGCATCAGGCGGCGGTGCGGCCGGTGGGGCGAGTTAACTAAAGGTGGATTGTGGCTCAGGTAAACGTTGGCAACAAGCTAAATTACAGCGCTTTTGCAATTTAGCGGACGTATGTTTCTCTATTTGCTCAAAATCGTATCAAAGTGGCGCTTTTTGGCAGTAAATAAAGGAACCAGGGTCTTTTATATAAAAGCTCTTTTCTAAAAGATTGTTGTTTTTGCACAAAAGCGATAAACTGCGACATAGCAAACGCTGGTCGCTACGGAAATACACTACGCTTTCCGCGGGCCCGCGGAAAGCGAAATGCCCGGAGTGGAAATCAATGCCGCAATTACGTCGCAGTTCATCTCAAATGTGAAGCTTTTAAGATTCGGTTTGCTTACTATAATTTAATTCAGTGCTTGTTCCTCCCGCAAGAAGGTCGAAAAGCGATCACTTTAGTGTTGAATATTCTAAAAAGTTAGAATACAATAGACTTATCATTACATACCAACTGGTTAGTATTTTACAGGGAGGTGTCCTATGAATTTTGAGTACACAGATAAAGTAAAACAGTTGAGGTCACAGCTGGCTGATTTTATGGATGAGGTGGTTTATCCGAATGAAACAGTATATGAAAATCAGTTAAGGGAAGCTTCTGACCGGTGGACTGTTCCGCCTGTGATGGAAGAGATGAAACAAAAAGCAAAGCAAGCAGGGCTCTGGAACCTGTTCCTTCCTGATAGCGAGCTTGGAGCGGGTCTGTCCAATCTGGAATATGCCCCGCTTTGCGAGATGATGGGACGATCAATGATTGCTCCTGAAGTATTTAACTGCGCTGCTCCAGATACAGGCAATATGGAAGTGCTTGAGCGGTATGGAACAGAAAGCCAGAAGGAGCGATGGTTAACGCCGCTTCTTGATGGGGAAATCCGTTCTTGTTTTAGCATGACGGAACCTGATGTAGCTTCATCCGATGCAACGAACATGGAGACAACCATCGAAAGAGATGGAGACGAGTATGTGATTAACGGAAGAAAGTGGTGGTCTTCAGGTGCCGGCGATCCGAGATGCCGATTTGCGATCGTGATGGGAAGATCTAACAGGGACGCTCCGAAGCATATGCAGCATTCCATGATCATTGTTCCGCTCGATACACCTGGAGTAAAGGTATTAAGGATGCTCCCTGTCTTTGGCTATGACCATGCACCGCATGGACATGCGGAGATAGATTTTACGGATGTCAGGGTACCCGCGGAGAACATGATTCTCGGGGAAGGAAGAGGATTTGAAATTGCACAGGGAAGGCTTGGCCCAGGAAGGATACACCATTGCATGAGACTTATCGGTGTTGCGGAAAGGGCGCTTGAAACAATGTGCAGCAGGGTAACGAACAGAGTTGCTTTTCATAAGCCGCTTTCCGACCAGGGGGTGATTCGCGAATGGATCGCAAACTCCCGCATCGAAATAGACCAGGCAAGGCTTTTGACCTTAAATGCAGCTTATATGATGGATACAGCCGGTAATAAGGTGGCGAAAAAAGAAATCGCAATGATTAAGGTTGTAGCTCCGAATGTTGCCCTGAACGTACTTGACCGCGCTATTCAGTCACTGGGAGCAGCCGGGGTGAGCGAAGATTTTCCGCTGGCTGCCCACTGGGCGAATTCCAGGACCCTGAGGCTTGCTGACGGGCCAGATGAAGTCCACCGTAACGCTATAGCTAAGCAAGAATTGAAAGCGTATACAAAAGTGCCGGTGAAACAAAGCCATTAAGACTATTAAGCGAAGATTTCCAATTGGCTCTGTTTTACAGAGCCAATTAAATAACCTGAACCCTGTCCTGAGAGTTGAGTAAGTTTTAAATATCACCTAACTGGAGGAATGTAAAATGGCATATTCCGAAAAACCATGGCTAAAGTATTATCATCAGGACGTAAGCGAACATTTACAATTAGAAGAACGTCCCCTCACGTCATTGCTCACCGATTCCGTTAAGAAATACGGGGACAAAACCGCGTTAACCTTTTACCACAAGACATTTACCTTCAAAGAAGTTTATGGCATCGTAGAACAATTTGCGGCATGCCTTCACAAAGCCGGTTTTCAAAAAGGAGACAGGCTTGCGATCATGCTGCCGAATACACCCCATTATATCTTTTCATTGTTTGTTTCCGTAAGGCTTGGCGGCGCTGCTGTCCAGGTTAATCCTATGTATGTAGAGAGAGAAATCGAATACACCCTGAACGACTCAGGCGCCAGGTTCATGGTGGTGCTTGATGCGCTTTATCCGAAAGTGAAGAGCGTACAGAAAAATACCTCTCTTGAAAAAGTGATTGTTGTTTCGCTTGGACAGCAACAAGTAGATTTGCAGGATGGCGATCTTTTATTCGAGGATTTCCTGAAGACTTCTGCTGAAAAAGCGCCTGAAGTGGAAATAGATTCGAAGCAGGACGTAGCCGTTCTTCAATATACGGGAGGGACGACCGGAGTATCGAAAGGGGTTATGCTCACCCATTACAACCTGCTTTCAAATGTAGAACAGGTATATGAGTTCATGTTCAAAGCGCTGGAGGTTCCTGACAATCCTAAGGTCATGTCGGTATTGCCGATGTTCCATATTTATGGGTTGACCTGTAATGCTTTCCAGGGATTCCGGACCGGAGGCAACCAGATCATTCTTCCTAGATTCGAACTTCAGGAAGTGCTTGAGACGGTTAAGCGTGAAAAGCCGTTCCAGATGTCAGGGGTTCCAACAATGTACATTGCATTAAACAGCCGTCCGGACCTTGAAGAGTATGGCTTCGATCAAATCGAACACTACAACAGCGGCGGCGCAGCGATGCCGGTCGAACAGCTGAAAAAGTTTGAAGAAAGGACCGGGAAAAAGCTCTGTGAAGGATACGGACTTTCAGAAGCCTCACCTGTCACCCATTTTAATCCGCCGTTTGCTGAAAGAAGAATCGGAAGTATCGGTATTCCGATGCCTGGGACAGTAGCAAGGGTTGTTATCCCTTCCGATGGCGGCAGTCTTGAAGATGTTCCGCAGGGAGAGGTCGGGGAGCTTGCGATCAATGGGCCTCAGGTGATGAAAGGATACTGGGATAAGCCGGAAGAAACAGAAGCAGTACTTAAAGGAGACTGGCTCCTGACAGGTGACCTCGCCCGCATGGATGAGGATGGGTACTTCTCGATTGTCGACCGCAAGAAAGACATGATCATTGCGAGCGGCTATAACATTTATCCTCGTGAGATCGAAGAAGTTCTATATCAACACCCTGCAGTGCAGGAACTGATTGTCCTCGGTATACCAGACGAGTACCGGGGGGAAACGGTCAAAGCCTACATCACGTTAAAAGAGGGAGAACAGGTTACAGAAGATGAACTCATGACATTTGCAAGGAAATATCTTGCTGCATATAAAGTTCCAACAGAGATCGAGTTTCGAGAAGTATTGCCGAAATCAGCAGTCGGAAAGCTGTTGAAACGGAAGTTAAGAGATGAAGAAGTAGCGAAAAAGACAAAAATGTCCAAGTAACAAACGGAGGGAACAATGGTGCATATAAACGAACTTTTTGACCTGAAAGGAAAAACGGCGATCGTCACAGGCGGCGGAAGGGGGCTGGGAGAGCAGATCTCCCTTGCCCTCGCCGAATCCGGAGCTAATATTGTGATATGTTCCAGAAAAGTGGAAGCATGCGAAGAAACAGCGGAAAAGCTAAAGGAATACGGTGTGGAAACGCTGCCGTTAGCATGTGATGTTACGAAACAAGAAGATATAGAATCAGTTGTCCGCCAAACAGTAGAACGATTTGGAACAATCGATATTCTCTTTAACAACAGCGGTGCCACATGGGGAGCGCCTGCACTTGAAATGCCGCTTGAAGCCTGGAAGAAAGTGATCGATGTTAATGTAACCGGAACATTTTTGATGGCGCAGGCTGTCGGAAAGGTAATGGCGAAGCAAAGGTCGGGAAAGATTATTAATCTCGCATCTGTAGCCGGCCTTGGAGGAGCAGATCCGAAAGTGATGGATGCGATCGGCTATTCTGCAAGCAAAGGGGCTGTTATTACCTTTACTAAAGATCTCGCTGTAAAGCTGGCTCCTTATAATATTAACGTTAATGCCATTGCACCGGGGTTCTTCCCAACGAAAATGTCAAAAGGATTAATCGAGTATAACGGGGAGCAGATTCTTAAACGGACACCGCTTAACAGGTTTGGCGCTGAACATGAATTGAAGGGGGCTGCGTTGTTTCTTGCCGCGAAAGCGTCTGATTATGTGACAGGGCATATTCTGACCGTAGACGGCGGGATGTCTGCGATGTAGCGTTGCTAGCCAAAATGATAGCGGCTGTGAGGCGAAAGGAGTCATCATGAAAGGGAAAATCATTGAAAAGAGCTTGCAACTGTTCGAAACAAAAGGGTTCAGCGAAACATCGATCCAGGACATTGTGGATGAAATGGGTGTAACCAAAGGAACCTTCTATTACTATTTCAAGTCTAAAAAGCAGCTTTTAATGGATATTCATACGATGTATATCAGTGAACTCCTGAAGATGCAAACGGAGATAATGAATAATAGCGAAAAAGATGCAAAAGAGAAAATAAAGGGAATCGTAAGTATTTTGGTCAAGAGCATCCGTACACATGGCCCGAGTGCAAGAGTCTTTTTCAGGGAGCTTCGCCACCTTGATGAAAAGTCTCTCCCGGAAATTATCGAGAAACGTGATAAGGTTCGATATAATTTGCAAAAAGTTATAGAAGACGGGATTGATTCGGGTGAACTTCGCTCGGACCTGAAACCTGATATCATCACGTTTGGAATACTTGGAATGTGTAATTGGAGCTATTCCTGGTTCAACCCGGAAGGTCCAGCATCGGAGGAAGATGTCATCTTAACGTATGTTGAGATGACTTTAAAAGGACTTTTACCATACTAACTGGTCAGTAGGAGTGATAAAAAATGAAAGCCGAAGATATTAAAAAAGTTTGTGTAGTCGGAAGCGGTTCGATGGGACACCAGATCGGGATGCTGTTTGCACTGGCGGGTTACCAGACGACGATTCAGGATATAAGTGAAGAATCACTGGAAAACGCGAAAAGCAAACTAGAAGCGATCATGGAGAAATGGGTGGCGAAAGAGAAGATTTCTCATGAGAGGAAGGAGACCGCTTTTAGCCATCTTGCATTTGAAACAAGCCTTGAGAAAGCTGCTTTCGATGCGGACTTTATCGTTGAAGCAGTTGTAGAAAAGCTTGAAGTGAAGAGAAGCGTGTTCAAGCAGCTTGATCAGATAGCGCCTCTTCATGCCATACTTGCAACGAACAGTTCGACGATCGTAAATTCCTTGATCGCCGATGCAACGTCAAGGCCTGACAAAGTATGCAACATGCATTTCTTTTTCCCGCCATTAGTGATGGATTGTGTGGAAGTCGTGATGAGTGACCATACATCTGAAGAAACCGCACAACTGGCGATGGAAGTATGCAAAAAAATTAATCGGACAGGCATCTTGCTTCGAAAAGAGATTTCGGGGTTTGTTGCAAACAGGATTCTTGGGTCGCTCACGAAAGAAGCATTGAACCTGTATGAGCAGGGGATCGCAGATTACAAGGATATTGACCTTGTTGTCACAAAAGCCCTTAAACATCCGATCGGCCCGTTCGCATTGATGGATCTTTCCGGTATCGACGTCGCTTATTATGTCATGCAGCAGCGATATGCTGAAACAGGCGACCCAGAAGATAAGCCGCCGAAGTGTGTGGAGGAAAAAGTGAAGGAAGGAAACCTGGGCAGAAAAACGGGTAAGGGCTGGTACGACTATCAAACTGAAAAGAAGGTGCAGATATGAATGCAGTCAAAGTAACGAAACAGGATCACATTGGAATTGTCACGATTGATAACCCGCCTTTAAACGTTTTGGGCAGTTTTGTTTTTCAGGAGCTGGGAGAAGCATTTAAAAACCTCGCTGAAGATGAGGAAGTGCTGGTTGTTATCCTGACAGGTAAAGGGTCAAAAGCTTTTGTAGCAGGAGCTGATATTAAGGAGTTCCCGCAATTGATCGGTAATTCTGATATGAATAAAGTCGTCATGGACACCCATGCTGTTCTTAACCAGATAGAAGACTTTCCAAAGCCGACGATCGCCGTCCTGAACGGAATGGCCTTTGGCGGAGGCTGCGAGCTGGCGCTTACGTGTGATATTCGTATCGCCGAGGAGCATGTGCAGATTGGACTGCCGGAAGTTAAACTCGGCATTTTTCCAGGCGGAGGAGGAACACAGCGTTTGCCGCGATTGATCGGAACATCCAGAGCAAAAGAACTGATGTTTACCGGCGACCCGATCGGATCGGAAAAAGCAGAGCGAATCGGACTGGTGAATGATGTTGTTGAGTCTGGAAAAGGGATGGAAGCAGGTCTGGCACTGGCGAAAAGAATCGCGGGCAATTCCCTGCAATCAACATCCAGAATCAAGAGTGCGGTCAACCGGGGAGTGCAGCTGCCGTTTATTGAAGGCATCCAGTATGAAGCATTATTATTTGAAGAGATTTTTAAGACAGAAGATGTAAAAGAAGGAATTGCCGCCTTTATCGAAAAAAGAAAACCCCAATACAGCAATCGATAGGAGGAAAATAGATTGGAAACTACCGTTACTTACAGTGTGTCAGATAAAATCGCAACGCTTACGCTAAACAGGCCAAAAGTGATGAATTCCTTTGATTTGCAGATGCATGAAGACTTTTACAACTGTTTAGTACGAGCGAACGAAGATGAAGAAATAACAGCGATAATTATTAATGCGAATGGAAAAGGATTTAGTGCCGGAGCAGATTTGAGTGTTGTACACCAGGCTTCTGGAGAGTCATTGGACATCGGCGAGTATTTAAGAAAAACGTATAATCGGACGGTCCTTTATATGAGTGAAATCGAAAAGCCGGTGATCGCAAGCATCCATGGTGCAGCGTTTGGGGCGGGACTCGGAATCGCACTTGCCTGTGACTTCAGGATCGCGTCCGAGGATTCGTCGTTCTGCCTCGCTTTTATAAAAGTAGGATTGATGCCAGACGCCGGAACCCATTTTTACCTGCCGAGGATCATCGGGTTAAGCAGGGCGTTAGAGCTTGCGGCGTTAGGTGACACGATCGGTGTAGAGACCGCCAGCCAGTATGGGCTTATCAACAGAGTTGTAAAAAAAGAAGAGCTGGAAACGGAGACGGACCAGTTTGCGAAGCGGGTAGCGGGCCTTCCGACAAAAGCATTTGGGAAGATGAAGAGGACGATGAATGCGAGCTTTGAGCACACACTTGCCGAATCGCTTGAAGCCGAAGCCGACGGACAGGGCGAGCTTGGAAAAACAGAGGATCACAGAGAAGGTGTAAGCGCGTTTTTCGAACGGAGAAAACCAGCATTTACAGGAAGATAGAGGTGAGATAGATGGTTTTTACATCAGAAATTAAAGTGCGGTTTGCGGAAACAGATGCACTTGGACACGTGAACAACTCCAGTTATTTTATTTATTTTGAACAGGCAAGGATTGAGTTCCTCGAACACCTTGGCTGCAATATGAACATGGAGGAATGGAAGTTTATCCTCGCATCGATCAGCTGCGACTTTCTGAATCAGGGTTATTTCAATCAGATTTTAAGTGCGGAGACCTCTGTATCCAGAATCGGAAACAAAAGCTTCGGCTTGACCCACACGATTTATGATAAAGATACCAGGACTCCCATAGCGAAGTCAGACTCGGCGATGATTTATTTTGACTTTAAGGAGCAAAAAAGCAAACCGATTCCTGATGAGTTAAAAAATAAGCTGGAAGCATATCTGTTGGTGAAAGCAGATGCCTAAAAGGAGTGGATGAGATGGCGATGAAAGAGACAATTCCAGTTCGGCAGGGAGAAGAGCTTAATGAACAGAAGCTAGAACAGTTTATTGGCGAGCGGCTTGGAATAGACGGTGATCTATTGATCTCTCAGTTTCCTTCCGGGCATTCAAATTTAACTTACCTTCTTACAAAAGGAGACTGGGAGGCTGTATTGCGCCGTCCCCCGCTCGGGCCTGTAGCAGCAAAGGCGCATGATATGGAAAGAGAATCTAACTTTTTGAACAAGCTTCATCCGGTCTTTCCGCTTGCACCGAAGCCCTATCTGTTCTCGAAGGACGAGTCCATTATCGGAAGCCCTTTTTTTATTATGGAACGTAGAAGAGGAGTCGTGTTAGACACCGAGCTGCCTGAAGATATGCTTGTAACGGAAGAGTTAGGAAAAAGGATCAGTACCAAAATGGTAGAGACACTTGCGGCGCTCCATGCTGTTGATTATAAAGAGGCTGGGCTTGAAGAAATGACCCGTCCGGAAGGCTTTCTTGAGCGCCAGGTATACGGATGGATCAAGAGGTATGAGAAAGCTAAAACCGATGAGGTGGAGGGCGTGGAACAGTTGACGAACTGGTTGAAGAACAACCTTCCACAATCGGGAGAGGCGGCCGTGATCCACTATGATTACAAGTTGAACAACATGATGTTTGACCACGAACTTGAGGAAATAGTGGGCATTTTCGATTGGGAAATGTCGACGGTAGGAGATCCCCTTGCAGACCTTGGCTGTGCGATGGGCTATTGGACACAGGAGGACGATCCTGACTTTCTAAAATATGGTATGGGCAAACCTTCTTTGACCGTAAATAAAGGATTCTTTACGAGGCAGGAGTTTATAGAAGCATATGCAGCAAAAAGCGGCAGGGATGTTTCGGACATGCCGTTTTATTTAACGTTTGCTTACTTCAAGCTCGCTGTCATCTGCCAGCAAATATACTATCGGTATAAAAAGGGACAAACGAACGATTCTCGCTTCGAACGCATGGGCGAGTTCGTAAAAGGGCTTATTACATTCGCATCCTATCAGTCTCAGGAAAGAGTTTAAGAGAATGGCTAAACTTCATGTATTGATGCAAAAAGAAATGATAGATCCAAGGAAGCTTGAAGGGAAGGTCGCGGTTGTGCTCGATGTGCTGCTCGCAACATCGACTATCATAAGCAGCTTGAATGCAGGTGCAAGCCAGGTCATCCCGGTGAAAAATGAGCAGGAAGCTAGAGACGAGATGAAAAGGCGGGCAGAAGAAGGGCCGATTGTTACAGGAGAGTTTAAAGGAAGGACGATCGAAGGGTTTCTTGATCCGCTGCCCACCTATTTGAAACAAAGAGCAGAAGGGAGAACGGTTATCCTTTCGACGACGAATGGAACGGTAGCGATTCGAAAAGCCCTCGGCGCACGCCATGTCTATATAGGTGCATTGCTTAATGGGGAAGCGCTTATCCAGCATCTTTTCGAAGAACATCCAAATGAGACGATCATCCTTATTTGTTCGGGGTCTTCCGATTCCTTTTGCATGGAAGATTTTTATGGAGCAGGATATCTGGTGAGCCTGTTAGATAAAATTTCAGGGAGCCAATGGGAGCTGACGGATGCGGCTCTCACGGCAAAAATCTTTTACGAGGCAAATCAAACCGATGCAGAAAAGATTCTCTTAAACTCCCGAGTTGGAAAAATGATGGCTGGACAAGGGTTAGAAGAAGAAGTGATCTTCGTTGCACAACAGGGAGTGATGGATGAAATTCCGGAACTAAGAGGAAACGCTCTTACGTCAGGGGCAAAAAAGGCTGCTTTAAAGGAGGATAAAGGATGACAGAAACAAGAAAAAAAGCGGTCGGCGGCGAATTTTTGATCAAGAAGGCCTCCGCTGATGATGTGTTTACGCCTGAGGATTTATCAGAAGAGCAGAAGATGATTCAGCGGACGGCACGAGAATTCGTAGAACGGGAAGTACTTCCGAACAATGAAAGAATCGAAAACCAGGATTTTGATGTAGTAGTGAACCTTTTAAAAAAGGCAGGGGAACTCGGCCTGCTTGCCCACAGTGTGCCTGAAGCTTACGGCGGTCTTGGTCTCGATAAAGTAACAAAGGGAATCGTCGGGGAGATGGTCGGACGATCCGGGTCATATGGGGTTGCGCATTCCAACCATACCTGTATCGCAACATTGCCGATCACGTATTTCGGAACAAAGGAACAAAAAGAAAAATATTTGCCTAAGCTTGCTTCTGGTGAATACATCGGTGCCTATTGCCTTACAGAACCTTCTTCGGGTTCAGATGCACTAAGCGCAAAAACCACGGCAGTTTTAAACGAGGATGGCACCCATTATAAATTGAACGGTTCGAAGCAATGGATAACGAATGCGGCATTTTCCCAGACATTTATCGTCTATGCGAAAGTGGACGGAAAAAAGTTTACAGCGTTTATTGTGGAAAAGGACTTTCCAGGTCTTTCTCTGGGACCTGAAGAAAACAAGATGGGGATCAAGGGTTCCTCCACACGAACGGTTATTTTAGAGGACTGCCTTGTGCCTGTGGAAAACGTGCTGGGCGAAGTCGGAAAAGGGCATCAGATTGCGTTCAATGTTTTAAACTTAGGAAGGTTCAACCTCGGGTCCGCCTGTGTCGGTAGTTCTCGCGATGCACTTCAGCTGGGAGTCGCTTATACCGATGAGAGAATGCAGTTCGGACGCTCGATCGCTTCTTTCAATGCCACGAAAGAAAAGCTTGCAGATCTTGCTTCCAGAATTTTTGCGGCAGAGGCGGTTCAGTATCGGACAGCCGGTTTGCTTGAAGAAGCGCTCGGTGATTTGTACGTTGAAGACGATTCGAAAGTTACCGCAAAAGCTCTTAGTGAGTTTGCAATCGAATGTGCCATCTGCAAGGTGTTCGGTTCAGAAACGCTGGACCAGGCAGTTGACGAGGTTCTTCAGCTACACGGCGGATACGGATTTATGAAAGACTATCGAATCGAGCAAATGTACCGCGACTCAAGGATCAATCGAATCTTTGAAGGAACAAACGAGATCAACCGTCTTATTATTCCTGGCTTCTTGATGAAGAAGGCTGCCAGTGGATCATTGAACGTGGAGAAATCCGTTAAGCAAGCATTCTATGAAAGCCAATCTGGAACAAACACAGGGGCTCCAGGGCTCGAAAACACAATAGAAGCGATGCGCCGGGTGTTTTTGATCGCAGCAGGTTATGCGACAGAACAGTTCGGAAGCAACCTTGAAGAAGAACAGGAAACGATGCTTAAGCTTGCAGACCTTGCCATTTCCCTATATGCTGCAGAATCTGCGGTAATAAGAGCCCTTAAATCCGGATCATCGATTGCTGTGAAAATGGCTGAAAACTTTGTGGGCAATGAGAGACTGGCGTTTGAGCTGACCGCGAGGAAGCTGATAGACGGCATCGGCGGAGAAAAAGCGGTGCACATGAGGGAGCTGCTTTTCAATGAGTTTTCACGGTTGGTGGGAGAAGCAGATTTTAATAGAAAAAGGGAGATTGCAGACGAGCTGATCAAGAATAAAAAATAATCAACCCGCGATTCGTTAAAGGAGGAGATAATTTGAAAGCTATACAATTTGAGGAATACGGTGGCCCTGAGGTCCTGAAGGCTATCGATACAGAAAAGCCTGAGCCAGCGGGCAGGCAGGTTCTAATCGAAGTGAAAGCGGTAGGCGTTAACTATGCGGATACAGCTAGAAGAGAAGGACAATATGTTGTTCCGACGCCGCTTCCTTTTATACCGGGAGCAGAAATAGCTGGTATTGTAAAAGAAATCGGTCCTGGCGTTAAAAGTGTTAAAGAATGCGACAGGGTTGTAACGCTTATCAGTTCAAATGGCTATGCGGAATACGCCCTTGCTGATGAACGGACGCTTGTACCACTGCCGGAAGAAGTGGATTTTACATATGGCGCAGCCATCCTCCTGCAGGGATTGACAGCCTATCATGTGTTAAAAACCTCCGGGCAGCTGCAAGAAGGTGAAACCGTTCTTATCCATGCCGGTGCTGGAGGCGTTGGCTCAATCGCAATCCAGCTTGCTAAAATCTTTGGTGCTGGAAAAGTGATCGCAACTGCCAGCAGTGAAGAAAAAAGGCAATTTGCAAAAGACCTGGGCGCCGACGTTGTTATCGATTATACGAAGGAAGGGTGGGAGAAAGAACTGGACAAAGCAACGGACGGTAAAGGCGTCGACGTTGCGCTGGAAATGGTAGGAGGCGAGGTGTTTAGTAAGACCCTTGCGGCGATGGCTCCGTTTGGAAGAGTCGTAGTCTATGGCAAAGCAGGGAATGAACAACCGAACCTAAACCCGGTTATGCTGATGGGTAAAAACCATACTGTTACAGGCTTTTTCCTGCCGCAAATCATGCGAAAGCCTGACCTATACAGCAGGAGTCTTGGTGAGTTGCTCAAGTTTATCCAGGAAGGCAGAGTTAAGCTCACCATCGGAGGAACCTATCCGCTTGAAGAAGCTGCAAAAGTACATGAACTCCTGCAATCACGAGCTACAAAAGGAAAGCTAGTGCTGGAGCCGTAAGGAAAAGCCCCGATTGTGGGGCTTTTTGTTGTGTGGGAAGCTTTTTGGGTGGGATATTTCAGCAATTTAGGGGAGAGAGTTTCGGGGGACGTGAGGGAGGTTCAGGGGTTCAGCGGGAAGATTTGGAGTTTCGTGGAGGTGTTTCGGAGAGGTTTATAGGAGGTTCGAGGAGATTTATAGGAGATTCGAAGAGGTTTATAGAAACTTCAGTGAACTTTATCGAGTTTCAGCGATTCTGCCGGGGATCAGGATAATTATTCTTGTTTCAGCATGACTTATTCTAGCTTCATCGGCAATTTTTCGCGATTCAGCAGAGGTTAATCTCGTTTCGTAGATAGTTATTCTGGCTTCAGAGCAAAATATTCTAGTTTCAGAGAATTTTATTCTAGCTTCAACGAATTTTATTCTGTTTTCAGCCGGTATTTCACGAGAATCCCACTATCTAAAAATAAAAATTCTCCTCATTCTCTAACAATCATATGCTAGCAATAAAGGGAAAAAGGAGAGTGACGAGATGCGGAAAAGACCTGATGTTGATTGGTCGAAAAGGCCGAGCCATGCCCATTATTTCAGGACGCGGGCAAAGGAGATCGATGGGCATATCCATGTGCTTGAAGGGTATTCCTTTCCAAACAACGGAAGCAACACCGACGATCACACGCATCGAATCGAGGGACTGACTACGATTGATAAGGATCACCAGCATGTTTTCAATCTACGAACAGGACCACCTATCCCTATCCCAACTGGGGGCCACTATCACATCTTTTACGGTGAAACCAGAGAAAAAGACGAGCACCGGCATTATTTTTATTGTAGGACAGGTAACGGTCTGGGATATTTTCCGGAGGGGTTTTAATAGGGAATCTGTAAAGAAAAAAAGCGGGCAAAATCATCTAATGATTCAGCCCGCCAGGATCATATTTTAATATCAGCAGCTTTTTTCTGGTAAAACGTGAAAGCCAGAGCACCGATGAGGATGATTCCCTTCACAATATCCTGTGCATAATACGGGACGTTCATCATCGTAAGCCCGTTAAGAAGAATCCCGATCAGTACCGAACCTACGAAGGTCCCGATGACATTCGGCTTGCCGGCTCCTAAAATAGAATAGCCGATCAGTGCTGCAGCAACGCCATCCATCAAAAGAGGAGCGCCTGCGGAAACCTGGCCGGTTCCTATTCGTGATGCGAGGACGATTCCGGCAATCGCGGCGAATAAGCCGCTCAACAGGTAGGCATACATACGATAGCGGTCTACCGGAACACCGGAAAGGCGTGCTGCTTCACGGTTAGCCCCTGTAACATACAACAATCTTCCGGCTTTCGTATAGGTTAAGAACAGATGAACGACAATGACAAAAAAGATCATCAATATGGCCGGAAAAGGGATCGAGAACAGTTCCCCCTGGCCGATAAAAAGAAAAGAAGGAATGAACGCACCCGGAGCTGTTCCTCCGTCCGCCATCGGCATGTTGTTGTAGATCGAAAAGCCCTTTGTATATGATAACTGGATGCCGTTCACGATATACATCACAGCAAGCGTTCCGAGCAGGTCAGGAATTTTAATTTTAACGACGATAAATGAATTAACTAGTCCAACCAGTAGCCCTAACACAAGAGGGACCAATAAGGCGACGAGAAGTTCTTGCCGGTACCAGACGAGTGCAGCAGCACTTCCGATTGTAGCAAGGCTCACTGTAGAGCCGACCGATAGATCGAACCCTCCCACGATAAGCGTAAAAGTTACCCCGATTGCTACAAGCGTCACAATGGAAATGGAACGCAGGATATCTGTGAAGTTCCCGTATGTTAAGAACTGTTCGTTTGTGATGCTGAAAAATAGGACGAGAAGCCCGATAACTAGCAGCGTTCCGTATTTAAACAAAAAGCTGATCAATTTTTCTTTCAGCGGGAAATTCGTTCCAGTAGAATAGGCTTGTTTTACTTCTGCAGTTTGTTTCACTTTGTAATCCCTCCGGTTGCAGCTTGCATAATATTTTCCTGTGTTGCTTCCCTGGCCGAATAAGTGGCTATGATTTCCCCGTCGTACATCACAAGAATACGATCTGCAATTTCCAATAGTTCATCTATTTCACTTGTAAAATAAAGGACGCCTTTTCCCTGTTCTGCAAGTGAATGGATGAGCTGGAAAACTTCTTTTTTTGCATTTACATCGATTCCTTTTGTTGGTTCATCAAACATGTACACATGCCGATCAGGTGATATCCATTTGCCGATCGCCACTTTTTGCTGGTTACCTCCGCTCAAATGTTTTACTAAAGCGTTAGGGGAGGAGGTAACAACCCCGAGTTGCTGAATTCCCTTTCTGGCAGATTGTTCTTCCTTCTTAGCCAGCAGCCATCCTAAACGGGTAAAAGAACGGATCGCAGGAAGGGAGAGGTTTTCTCTTACATTACGGTCCACGAGAACACCCTCTTTTCTTCGTTCTTCAGGTACCAGGCAGATGCCGGACTGGATAGCGTGAAGCGGGGAACGGATCTTTTGTTCTTTCCCATTGATGAACCATTTTCCTTTTGCTTCATCGGCTCCAAACAGGGCTCTCGCGGTTTCACTTTTTCCGGCTCCGACCAATCCGGCGATTCCGACGATCTCCCCTTCATGTACGGTCAGATCGATCGTTTTACCAGTTTCGGAGACTGCTAGATCGCTAACCTTCATGACTGGTTTTGATGAAACATCTTTTGTTTTTCGTTCAGAATTTTTAAGTGAGCGGCCCAACATATGCTGGATGATTTGATCTGTTGATGCTTTTTGCGTTTCTTCGGTTACGATTACATTTCCGTCCCTCATGACAGTGAAACGGTCGCTGATCGACTTGATCTCGGGCATTCTGTGGGAAATGTAAATAATGCCGACACCCTTGTCTTTCAAATCCTGGATAAGCGTGAATAATGTTTGTGTTTCCTTTTTGCTTAAAGGTGCTGTCGGCTCATCAAGAATTAAATAACGGACATTGCCGGCTACGGCGCGTGCGATTAAGATCATTTGCTTTTCAGAAAGGCTGCATTCAGAAACTGGTTTATTAACATCGATCGAAATGTTCATTTCTTGTAAAAGTGCTTTTGCCCTCTTTTTTATCGGTTTCCAGGATAAACGGGAAAGTTTAAATCCGTTTGTATACGAGTCGATCGCCAGGTTTTCAGCTACGGTTAATGTCGGGAAAAGGGCAGTATCGACTTCCTGGACAACGATGCCGATCCCATGCTTTTTCGCATCTGCAGGGGATGAGATAGAAATTTCTTTTCCGGATAGTAAAATTTTTCCGTTGTTTTTTTCGTAATCGCCCGCAAGAATTTTCACCAGTGTACTTTTACCGGCGCCGTTCACGCCAAGAAGGGCATGAACCTCGCCGGAATTTACAGACAAAGATACCTTTTTTAGAACCTCAGTCTTATCAAAGCTTTTACAAATATCCTTCATTTCAAGTTTGCTCATCGTTATTCAGCCTTTTCTGTTAATGCATTCATCCACGGGGAAACACCTGCATCAGAAGTGCCCCAGCTTTTCACATGGTCGCCGATCTCATCCATGGAGATTGTTTCCCCAGGTAGATCTGATTTTTTTACAAGATGCGGGTCTAACGAATAGATAGCAGGAGTTTCTTCACCGGCTACTTTCTGGTAAAGGAAACGGACCTGTGCACGCCCTACTTCAGCAGGGTCTGTTGCCGCAGTTGCGACCCATGGGCTGTTTTCCTTCTGAATTAACTGAAGGTCTTCATCACTCAAATCGATTCCATAAACCTTGATTTCCGTTCTTCCAGCCTGTTCGATCGCCCGGGTTACGCCTTTCGCGAATTCATCCCACGGCGCGAACACAGCATCGATATCTCCTTTGTTCGGGTATTGTTTCAGGATCGCTTCCATCTGTGTTTGTGTATCAAGAGCAGTGTTGGCACTGGCATTTCCGAACTTTGCCACTTCCTTGATGTTTGGATAACGCTCTTTGAACGCTTCATAGATCGTGTTTCTTCTTTCCATCGGAGTGAAGCCTCCGACCCATACATAGACGATTTCACCTTCGCCGTTTAAGTCTTGAGCAAGTGTTTTTAGAGAGTTCCAGGCAAGGCTGTAGTCATCCTGGTCGATCACTGTAACGCCTGGCAGGTTCAAATCATTGTCGAATGAAACAACGGGAATACCTTTTTCAAGTGCTTTTTTAACACCTGGCGCGAGCGCATCGGCACGGCCATGGTCGATCAGGATCCCATCAACGTTCTGGTTGATGGCAGTATCTAAGTGAGTAGCCATTTTAGCCAGGTCATTGTCGGCATTGTAAACCTGGACTTCGCCTCCGAAGGCCTCGACCTGCTCTTTGACCCCCTGTATGTATTGAGAAGAGAAAGTGCCGATAGAGAACTGCATGATCGCTGCGATCTTTAGCGGTTCCTGGACGGCTTCCGGGATATCTGCAGAGGCTGTATTCTCGCCTTTCTTGCCTTCGTTTTTGTCTTCTTTGGAAGCTGTTGTTTTATCAGACGCTTTTCCGTCCTGCTGGGGGGAAACGGCATCCTGCTCATTCGTGCATGCTCCTAAGAATAGGGATAAAAGTAAAAGTAAAATAGCTAAAAGTTTAAAGTTTTTCATGGTTACCTCCTAATATTTAGTAAAAATATGAACTTACTCGGTTTAAAGCGATGAGGCAGCCGATGATGCACTGCCTGAGATTGTTTAATTCGTTTTGATCTTTTGTAACTCTTCGGCAAAATTACCGGAAATGATTCCTTTTTCCGTGATGATTCCTGTTATATATTCATGTGGTGTCACATCAAAAGCGGGATTGTATATGCTGATGTTTTCAGCAGCGATACGCTGTCCGTTCAAGTGTGTAACCTCATCAGGTGAACGTTCTTCAATCGGGATATCGTCTCCGGTCGGCACTGCTAGATCGATCGTTGAAAGCGGTGATGCCACATAAAATGGAATATCAAAGGTCTTCGCCAATACTGCGAGTCCAAGCGTTCCAATCTTGTTTGCCGTGTCGCCGTTCGCGGCAATCCGGTCTGTTCCAACGATGATCGCAGAGATTTTTTTATTTTTTAGAACATGGGCTGCCATATTATCCGTAATCAAAGTTACATCGATCCCAATTCGTTCCAGCTCCCATGCAGTAAGCCTGGAACCCTGTAAAACAGGGCGCGTTTCCGTTGCGAAAGCGGAAAGTGACATGCCCTTTTCTTTTGCTATATAAAATGGAGCCAGAGCAGTTCCGTAGCGAGCCGTTGCGATTCCGCCGGCATTGCAATGGGTAAGGACGGTATCTCCGTCTTTTAAGAGGGACAGGCCGTATTCTCCGATGCTCCTGCAAACCTCTTCGTCTTCCTTCTGGATCAGCAGCGCTTCTTTCACAACTGCGTCCCTGGCTGCTTCCACTGTTTGAGCGGAAGCAGCAGCATTTTCGACCCTCTCGATCGCCCAGAATAAATTAACGGCTGTCGGCCGGGAGGTGGCAAGGTAATCCTTTTGATTTTTTAATTCTTTTTTAAAGTCCTCCACAGAGTCTCCCTGGAACTTTGTTGCCCATAATGCAAGCCCGAATGCTGCAGCGATGCCGATCGCCGGTGCGCCTCTCACTTGGAGAGAGTGGATGCTTTCCCAGACGCTCTCGATCGTTGTTAGCTTCAGAAAGTCTGTCTGGTGTGGAAGCTTTTGCTGGTCTAACAGAATGATATGATCCTTTTCCCATCTGACTGACTGGATGAAGTCGGTAGTGATCATTCGTTTCCTGCTCCTCTCACAAGTGCGATGACATCTTCAATTTTCTCCTGTGACTCTCTTTTAAGAATTAACTTTCTGCCAACTTGAAGCGCAGCCCGTTGTACATTGATCCTTGCTTCGCTGTTTTCAATCCCGTCGATGTCCTCGACGTGGGAAAGGCCGATCGTTCTTCTGATTATTTTGCATCCTGCAAACCCCACTGTTTCCTGGAGGATCTGGGAAAGGACATAATCAAGATAGCCCGGCACTGTAATGAATGCACCTTTTCCATCCTGTTTCCATAGCCCGCTGAAGGTCTCAGTGAATACCTCCCATGTTTCTTTGATCACAGCTAATAAATAATCCTGGAATTCGTTGCGTTCAGAGGTGTCTGTTAGCCTGGCTTCCTGCGAAAGATAATTCAGGATAAGGTTTGCGATAAAGGCGCCAACATCGAAGCCGATCGGCCCGAGGAAAGCAAATTCAGGATCGATCACTTTTGTTGATCCTTCCGTAACAAAAACACTTCCAGTATGCAGGTCTCCGTGAATAAGTGCTTCCCCTTTTGTAAGGAAAAGCTGCTTCAGCTTCGCCGCTTCCAGCTTTAAATTATCATCAGCCCAGATTTCTTCCACATCTGGCCGCAACGCTTCCGGAAAATCATTTGTTTCATGATCGAAAAATGGATCCGTGAACACCAGGTCTTCAGTAATATTGCATAAGTCAGGATTCACGAATCTGGTTGCCAGTTCTTTTTTTGCTGCAGGTTCAAGGCCGAAATCAGAGCTGTAAAAAAGAGTGTAAGCCAGGTATGTACCGATGTGCTTCGCAAGCTCCGGATAACGCTTGCCTTCGATCAATCCTTTTCGCAGTACCGTGTGGGACGATAGGTCTTCCATAACAGTTGAAGCAAGTACGGGATTATTTTCATAAACCGCCGGGACAAGCTCCGGCACTACTTTTGCTGCCTGCAGCAGCGATTCGCTTTCGATCCTTGCGCGGTCAAGCGTAAGCGGCCAGGATTCCCCGACAACCTTTGCGTACGGGAGAGCCTGCTTCACAATCAGTGAACGATTGCTGTCTGTTGCTGTTACTCGGAAAACATAGTTGAGGTTTCCGTCCCCGATCTCTTCACATACAACCGGACTCTCCGGGTTGATCAATTCTCTTTGTTTCAAGTAATCCACCACACTGTCTGTAGTGAATGGCTCATAAGCTGTTTGTTTTGTAATCATTGTTAAACCTCCCGATTGAAAAATCCAAAATAAAAAGCCCCTTTCGAATGAAAGAGGCTTGAAGGCGTAATTGAGCTTCGCACCTCTTATCTTCCAGAATGAAAATCATTCTGTTGGAAGTAGCACCGTGCCATCCATGTTGCCTTCAAAACAATGCAGCATTGTCTTGATAAGATGGTCGGTTGCTGGGCGTCATAGGGCCAATTCCCTCAGCCTGCTCTTGATAAGAGATTGATATATAATTTTGAATTTTTAAAAGTTAAAAAGTGCTTGATGTGAATCATACAGAATAAGGCTGGCACATGTCAATAACTTTTTTGAAAAAAAAGATAGTTTGACGATTGGCGGAAGTGGGCGAAATTAGTATAAATCTGTTCGGCGATCCTCGAAGACCGGAATTTTTTTACGGATCTTTTCTACTTCTTCCGGCTCTATTTCGCCATATAAAATCGTCTCTTCCAGCCCGGATTCAGCGATAATCTCTCCCCAGGGGCCGATGATCATCGAGTGGCCAGCGAACTCATTGGCAAGGTCTCTTCCAGCCCGGTTGCAGGCAACGACATAGCATTGGTTCTCGATCGCTCTGCTGATCAAAAGTGAGCGCCAGTGATCCGTTCGCGGCTCCGGCCATTCGGCAGGTACAAACAGGACCTTAGCACCTTCCACTGCATGAAGGCGAATCCATTCCGGAAAGCGAATGTCATAGCATATGAAACCAGCACACGGAACATCCTCGAGCGTGAACGCCCCAGTGGTATTTCCGGAAATCAAATACTTTTCTTCATCCATCAAACGGAAAAGGTGAACCTTGCTGTATTCATGTACGAGCTCGCCGTCCCGGTTGAAGACAAGCATCGTGTTCGTTACCTTATCTTCTTTTTGCTTAGCGATCGAGCCAGCGACAATGTTAACCCTATGTTTTTTTGCGAGCGCTGAAATAAAGCCTCTTGTTTTTTCACCGTTCTTATCCGCGATCTCGTCAAGCCTCGTCAAATCATAGCCTGTCGTCCAGAGCTCGGGAAGGACGATGATATCAGGCTTGTTTTCCAGGGTTTCTTCAATCTTTGATTCCATGTTACGGAAGTTTTTCTCCGGGTTTCCAAATACTATATCGTATTGGATAAGGGCGATCTTTAGTGACATTCCATTTCCTCCAATCAAATCTTCTGTTCATTTGGTTCCTTAGGCATCTTTTGTTGCTGTATAAACTTCACAGGTGAGAGGGAACTGCGACATAACGGATGGATGACCGCTGCGGAAAGCGAACTGCCCGGAGTGGAAATCAATGCTGCAATTGCCTCGCAGTTTATCTCTACTGTGCAACAATAGTCCTGCAGAAAAAACCTTTTTAAAAAAACTACCTTTCACAATCCGCTAAAGATTGATAGTGTAAATTCATGGCATGTTAGAATTTTAAAAAACTTCTTTACAACGTATTAGTTCCAAGATAACATAATCTACTAGAATTTCACGAAATTTTTAACAGGGTGTGATGTATAGTGAAAAAATTTGAGCAATCCGATGCGCTCAAAAGGCTGCCGACCCAGTTCTTTGCAAAGTTAGCAGGAAGAGTAGCCGCTGCTAAAGCAGAAGGGCATGACATAATTAATCTTGGCCAGGGCAATCCTGACCAGCCGACCCCAGAGCATATCGTGAAAACAATGCAAAAAGCAGTGGAAAACCCGAAATATCACAAGTATTCCCCGTTCCAGGGTTATGACTTCCTGAAAGAAGCGATCGCGGAATATTATAAGCGTGAGTATGATGTTGAGCTAGATCCGAAAACAGAAGTAGCCGTGTTGTTCGGCGGAAAAGTCGGGCTTGTTGAGATAAGCCAGTGCCTGCTTAACGAAGGGGACGTGGCGCTTGTTCCAGATCCCGGGTATCCGGATTACTTATCTGGAACCGCGATGGTTCAGGCAAGAATGGAAATGATGCCGCTTGAGAGTGAAAATGACTTTTTGCCCGATTATACAGCAATTCCTGACAAAGTGCTGAAGGAAGCAAAGCTGATGTTTCTAAACTATCCGAACAACCCGACAGCAGGGGTAGCAACAAAATCGTTTTTCGAAGAAACCGTAAAGCTCGCTGAGGAGAATGACATCTGCGTAATTCACGACTTTGCATATGGCGCAATCGGGTTTGACGGAAAAAAACCGATCAGTTACCTTCAAACTCCGGGTGCAAAAGAGAACGGAATCGAAATATACACGATGTCAAAAACATACAACATGGCGGGATGGCGCGTAGGTTTTGCCCTTGGAAATCCAAGTGTCATCGAAAGCATCAACCTGATCCAGGACCACTTTTATGTGAGCCTGTTCGGAGCGATCCAGGAAGCGGCAGCAGAAGCTCTTCTCGGACCGCAGGATTGTGTCGATGAACTGGTGAAAACCTATGAATCTCGCAGAAACGTATTGATCAACGGATTAAAAGAAATTGGCTGGAACGTACAGGCGCCGAAAGGATCTTTCTTCTCCTGGCTCCCGGTTCCAGAAGGATACACATCAGAATCCTTCGCAGACTTACTTCTCGAAAAAGCCCACGTTGCAGTAGCACCAGGCATCGGCTTCGGAGAAACAGGAGAAGGATACGTAAGAGTCGGCCTCCTCTCCAACGAAGAAAGACTAAAAGAAGCAGTAGAACGAATCAAGAAACTAGATCTATTTAAAAAAGGTCTTAATTAGGCCAAGAAGCTGTGTATCTTTGCTCTCCCCACAAAAAGGTGACCACATCTTTTTGTAGTAGCGAAGCGATAAGATAGGTTGTGCTAACAGATTCGTCATGCTCGCATGTAAGAAACTGTTAGCACAAAAGAATCGCCGGGAGAGCAAAAATGTTATAGCCAATTTGAAAATTTACAATTGACAGAATAAATCAACCGTGGCATAATTCGAATCAATGAACCTGTAATCCAATAAACGAAAACGACAAGTACTCTTATCAAGAGAGGCGGAGGGACGAGCCCGATGAAGCCCGGCAACCGACTTTTAACTCTGTTAAAAACACGGTGCTAATTCTCGCAGCATAATTGCTGACAGATAAGAGGAAGAGCCATAACTTCAACCTCTTCCTCTTTGGGAGAGGTTTTTTAGTCTGATTTTTAGAAAGGATGTGCTGTCATGAGTGAAATCATCGCGACTTACCTGCTGCATGACAAAAAAGAAGATCTTGTAAAAAAAGCAGAATCGATTGCCCTGGGCCTTACAGTAGGTTCCTGGACAAATCTTCCTTTACTTGAACAAAAACAGCTGCAAAAACATAAAGGCCGAGTTGTCGAAGTGTCGGCTCTGCCTGAAGATGAAAAGGCAAATGCTTATTTCGGGGAAAAGCGAATAAAAGGAATCGTAAAAATTGCCTATCCTTCAGCAAATTTCAGCAGTGACATTCCAGCTATCTTAACAACCATTTTCGGAAAGCTTTCACTGGACGGGGAGATAAAGCTGATCGACATCGAGTTGTCGGAGGAATTAAAAGCGCAGTTCCCTGGACCGCAGTTCGGCATCTCAGGAATTCGCGAAAAGCTCGGCGTATTTCATAGGCCGCTTTTAATGAGCATCTTTAAAGGGGTGATCGGCAAAGACCTTGGAGACCTGGACCAACAGATGCGTGCTCAAGCCCTCGGCGGGGTAGACATCGTAAAAGACGATGAGATTTTATTCGAAAATGAAAAAACGCCGTTTGAAAAGAGGCTCGTTTCAGGCCTTCAAACCCTTCGAGAGGTATACGAAGAAACAGGGCATCGAACACTCTATGCCGTGAACTTAACCGGCCGTACATATGAACTTCGAGACAAAGCGAGAAGAGCGGTGGAACTCGGCGCGACCTCTTTATTGTTTAACGTTTTCGCTTATGGGTTGGATGTTCTGCAGGCCCTTTCGGAAGACCCTGAGATCTCTGTTCCGATCATGGCGCATCCTGCCTTTTCCGGTGCGATCACACCATCTTCTTTTTACGGGGTATCCAATAAAGTGCTGCTCGGAAAACTGCTTCGGCTTGCAGGAGCTGATTACGTATTGTTCCCGTCGCCTTATGGCAGCGTAGCGCTAGATAAAGCGGAAACACTATCGATTGCCGAGGCGTTAACAAAAGAGGACACTCAGCTTAACAAGGCTTTCCCGGTTCCTTCTGCAGGAATCCATCCTGGCCTAACAGAACTCTTGATCAACGATTTTGGAAATGACAGCATCATCAACGCAGGCGGAGGCATCCATGGGCACCCTGACGGAGCGGTCGCCGGAGGCAAAGCATTCCGCGATGCGATCGATGGTGTATTGAATGGAAAATCCCTTGATGAGACTGCGGAAACGAGCGACCCGCTTCAGAAGGCATTGAACCTCTGGGGACGTCCGGAGGTAAAAGCATGAGCAAAAAGCCGATTATCTTTTGTGACTTTGACGGAACGGTAACAAATAATGACAACATTATTGCGATCATGAAGAACTTTAACCCGCCCGGCTGGGAACAGCTAAAGGACCAGGTGCTCGCCCAGGAGATTTCTATAAAAGAAGGGGTTGGCAAAATGTTCTCGCTGCTTCCTTCCGAAAAGAAGCAGGAGGTTACGGAGTTCGTGCTTGACCAGGCTGAGATTCGGCCGGGTTTTGAGGAGTTTGTCGCTTATACGGCAGCCAATAACATCAAGCTGTTGATCGTTAGCGGAGGAATCGATTTCTTCGTTCACCCCCTGCTCGAGCCTTATAACATCCCGGAAGAGAACATCTTTTGCAACGGCAGTGATTTTAATGGGGAATCGATCGAGATCACCTGGCCGCACTCCTGTGATGGCAACTGTGAAAATGAATGCGGCTGCTGCAAGCCTTCGATTCTACGGAACTATGATTCAAAAGCTTATCATAAAATTGTTATCGGAGATTCGATCACAGACCTCCAGGCCGCAAAGCAGGCTGACGAAGTGTTCGCAAGGGATTTTTTACTGGAAAAATGCAAGGCACTTCTGCTTAACTATCAACCGTTTGAAACTTTTTATGATGTAATAGAGCTTTTGAAAGAAAGAGAGGAAGAGCTTGTATGAGCGTAATAAAAGAACGCTGGGAACAGCTTGCCGATGTGAAGGATGAGCTTGCTGCAAGGGATTGGTTTCCCGGTACGAGCGGCAATTTATCGATAAAAGTCAGTTCTGAACCGCTTCGGTTCCTCGTGACCGCAAGCGGCAAAGACAAGCGGAAAAGGACCGCGGAAGACTTTTTGTTGGTCGATGAGTATTGTTCCGCTGTGGAAGAAACGTCGCTGCGGCCGTCAGCGGAAACCCTTATCCACCGGGAAGTGTACCAAAAGACAAATGCTGGCTGCTGTCTGCATGTCCATACAATAGACAATAACGTTATCTCTGAACTTTACGCGGGAGAAGGAAAGATTACCTTTAAAAGCCAGGAGCTGATAAAGGCCTTTGGAATCTGGGAAGAAGATGGAGAAATCTCCATACCGATCGTCGAAAACTACGCAGATATTCCCGCACTCTCCCGGGAAATCGCAAACCATATAGAGGCTGGCATCTACGGCGTTTTGATCCGGAACCATGGCATAACCGTCTGGGGGAAGGATGCGTTTGAGGCTAAAAAGCACCTGGAAGCATTCGAGTTTCTATTTTCCTATCACTTGAAAATAAAATCGTTAACAAATTTGGTTCATTCATAGAAAATCTCAGGGAGGAATTAAGATGGCTGTTATTAAAATCAGAAACACAAACGAGAGAATCGAAGGAACAGAGAATGTGAAGCAGTTTTTAGAAAACGAAGGCGTGCTTTATGAAAGATGGGATACGAGCAAGCTTCCGGAAGAATTAAAAGGAAACTGCCAGATCAACGATGAGCAGAAAGAGGAAGTTTTACAGGTGTTTGACGAAGAGATCCGTTCACTTGCAGAGCGCAACGGCTATGTAAAATGGGATGTTGTCGCACTATCAGAAGCAACTCCTGATCTGGAATCACTGTTGAAGAAATTCGAACAGGTCCATGTTCATACTGAGGATGAAGTGCGTGCCATAACTGCAGGACATGGGATCTTCATCATCAAAGGGCAGGGGGACACAGGCTACTTCGATGTTGAGCTAGAACCTGGAGATGTCATTTCTGTTCCGGTTGAAACACCGCATTTCTTTACCCTGATGGATGATCGCCAGGTAGTGGCAGTCCGTTTATTCATCGACCCATCAGGATGGGTTGCACACCCGTTCAAAGACCCTGAATTTGAAGAACAAAAGGCATAAAAGGAAGGCCGGAGCGTTTGCTTCGGCCTTTTTAAATCGTCTGGACGGTAATTCGCCAGCACCTGTGTTTCCAGTATTGAAATTAGATATAATAGAAGGAACAAAACGATTGACGTGGCGAATTCCAGGGTAATACAACCATACTGCAAGGAATATAAGATTAAAACGTGGAGTTGAGATAAATGATCAAAGAACTAGGTTCCTATTGGAAAATAGACAACGAGGGTTATATCGAAAATGAGGCGCACCCGAATAAAATTTCTTCCGATCATAAAAGTGCTGTAGAAGATGTTATCAATGAATACAAGAAACAACTCGGCAGCGATTTACATAGTATCTACATATTTGGCACTGTTGCCAGGGGAAATGCGGTAGAAGAAGTTTCTGACCTGAACAGCTTTGCATTGACCAGTGGCGATGTGAGCGATACAAACCAATGGGCTGAACAGGTAACAGGAAATTTAGAATGCATGCATCCTTATTTTTCGGGAATCGACATGGATGTATTTTGTATAGAGGACGTATTAAAACAGCCCGATAAGTTTAACAGAGTTTCTTTTGCGTTAAAGTCGGATGGTGCCTGTGTTTATGGAGAAGACCTTTCTCAAACGATCAAACCGTTTCGCCAGTGTGCTGCAGTTGCAAATCATGAAATCATCCAGTTCAGAGATAAGATCGAGGATGCCCAAAGATACCTTGATAGGGATCTATCTAAAAAGGAATATTCCAAATACTGCAGGCAGGCGATGAAGTCGCTGGTCCGAACCGGTTTTTCGCTGGTCATGATTCAAGAAGGGAAGTTTACGAAAGACATTCTTCCTGGATACTATTCCTTTGCAAAATATTATCCTCATAAAAAGCAGGATATGAGAAAAGCGGTGGAATTCGTTATCCAGCCTCCGGAACAAGTTGAACAAGCGGTTGAGCTGCTTGATTCATTTGGAAGTTTCCTTATAAACGCATGTGACAACTGGCTCGATCTTAACAACAGGGATAGGAAACTGGCGCTTGAAATATAACTAATGAAAGGGAAAACCGATGACCGTCGTGCGTTGGTTTTCCTTTTTTTATTAGGAAGAAAACGATATCGCTGGTTATAGAGAGATATTCAAAAATGTTCCAAAAAATATTAAGCGGAACAGCTTATTTTGCCAGGGAGAGTTTTTCCCAGCCGTATGCTGCT
This sequence comes from Exobacillus caeni, assembly GCF_005747095.1. Lineage (GTDB taxonomy): Bacteria > Bacillota > Bacilli > Bacillales > Guptibacillaceae > Exobacillus > Exobacillus caeni. The sequence continues at coordinate 345,957 of NZ_SWLG01000004.1, forward strand.
TCTACATGTGGTTGTCCGCCTATTTCAAGCGTTTTTTCTCCAACAACCCTGCCACCTAAACGTTCATAAAAGCTCCGTGCCGGAGTGTTTTCTGCAAGTACCCATACGATCATCGATTCCTGTTTTTTACTATTAAAATGGGCTGCAGCTTGATCGAACAAGCCCCTTCCGATCCCGCTTCCTTGAAAGTCTTTTAAAATGTAAATAGCATGAAGCTCTGCTGAATAGGGATATTCTTTAGACCGGTTGTCTCCTAAGGCTGCGAATCCAACAACTTTTCCGGCGATGGATTCTGCCAAATACACATTATGGGAACCAGCTAAAATCCTTTGCCAGCGTTGCTTTCGTTCTTCTAAATCAAGATTATCTAAATAAGCGGAAGCCACTATTCCTTGATAGGTCGTTTTCCAGCTGTTAATATGCACGGTTGCAATTCCGGGATAATCTTCCGATGTTGCTTTACGAATAAGCATTTTAGCCCTCCTTTAAGATTTCTGGGATATTAGAAAGGATTTTAACATAACTGAAACAGATTCGTTTAAAAAATGGTAAAATTTAATTAACTTGGATAAAGGGAGAAGAACAATGGCAACAAATGTTTATTTTGTGAGGCATGCACATTCCACGTACACGCCTGACGAGCGGAAGCGGCCGCTGTCTGACAGAGGTTATATCGATGCTAAAAAAGTAACAGAGCTTTTGGCAGACCATCCCATAGAAGTCATCATTTCGAGTCCTTATAAAAGGGCTTTTCAAACAGTAGAGGGGCTTGCCAACAGGCTTGGTAAGGAAATAAAGATTGTCGAGGAGTTCAAAGAGCGTACGCTGTCAGGAGAACCTGTGGAAAATTTTGAAGCAGCGATCGAAAAGGTCTGGAAAGAGGAACGTTTTGCTTTTCCAGGAGGGGAGTCGAATCTTGAGGCACAGGCTAAAGGGGTTCGGGCGTTTAAACAGGTGCTCGATGAATATGCAGGTAAAAATATTGTAATAGGTACCCACGGAAACATCATGGTATTGATCATGAAATTTTTTAATCCAGGCTTTGACGTAACATTTTGGAAAAAGCTCGACATGCCAGATATTTACTGTTTAACTTTTGATAATGGAAAACTGGCCGGGCATAAAAGAATTTGGCAAAGGGATTAACTTTTATAGAAAGGACGGATAGGATGACGAACCGGATACGCTATCCGAAACCGCTGCAAAAAGGAGATGCGATTGCAGTAACAGCTCCTTCAAGCGGAGTAGAAGCAAATCTTCATTCGATTCTTAAAAAAGCAAAACAGAATGTGGAAGATCAGGGATATCGGATCGTGGAAGGTGAGACGATCTGGACTGAGGTAAAAGCGGCGAGTTCTACTAAAGAAAAACGCGCCGAAGAATTGATGGGTTTTCTGCTGGATGACAGGATCAAAGCGATTTTGCCGCCATGGGGTGGAGAATTTTTGATGGAAATCTTGCCGTTGATGGACTGGGAAGAATTAAAGAAAGCTCCTCCTAAATGGGTTCTTGGATATTCAGATATCAGCACTTTTTTGTTTTCTTATACACTGTTGACCGGTACGGCCACAGCCCACGGAACGAACTTCTTTGATCTTTCTTCCCCTGGATGGGACGAATTATCTAAAAGGTGGATCGATGTGCTTTCGTTAGAGAAGGGACAGACAATCGTTCAGCACTCCTCTAGCAATTACCAATCATCCTGGGAAAAAGCGTTTAACAATCAGGGAACCGGTTTTGATCTTGATACTCCTACAGAATGGAAGGTAGCAGGGGACAAAAAAGAAGCCGAGTTTTCCGGAAGGCTCATCGGCGGTTGTCAGGATACACTTTCTATTTTGCTGGGAACACCTTTTGCACCTGTGAAAAAATATATTAAGGATTTTGCGGAAGAAGGGGGGATCTGGTATCTGGAAAGCTGCGACATGGCGGCTAGTGGGATCTATAGGTCACTATGGCAAATGAAGCAGGCTGGATGGTTTGAAAATACGAAAGGCGTATTGATCGGACGTCCTGCTAACTACAAGCCTGCCAAAGACTTTGAGCTTGAAGATGCTCTGGAAAGAATTTTCGCAGACATGAACATACCGGTTGTTTACGATATGGATATCGGCCATATGCCGCCTCAAAATATTCTTGTAAATGGTGCCGTTGGAACAGTAAAAGTTTCAGATGGAAAAGGGACTTTAGAAATGGTCTTTGATTAGAATACTTCTACATGGAGGATTTTTATTAGGGAAACGATCGGCATACCCCTGCATACAATAGAAGGTAGAACGCTTGATATAAGGGGAGGCCAACGTGGAAGAGATTTGGATAAGGCTGATCGTTTCTATCGGATGCGGGATACTTGGAGGGATTGCGAATCTACTAAACAATGAAGAAAGCTTCGTAATGCCCCGGATATTTAAGGATTCAAACGGAAACAGCAGGCTATTGCCCGGATTTTTAAAGGAACTAATTCTCGGGGCCATCGCAGGGCCACTCCTTGCGTTTCCGATGAATGAAACCCTGCCCTGGTTTAACCTCATCACGATGTCTCTTATCGGCGGCATGGGAGGAAGTTCGATTCTAACAGCGCTTGCTTCAAGGCAGCTGAACAGGTTGAAAGCGGAGATTGAAATTGAAATGAATTGTTTTGATGTTATTCTGGATGGTCCTGATTCGTTCCCGGTTAATACGGCGAATGCAAAAAGGTCTAATGAAAGGCAATGCGTGTTATTTACGAGAAAAGAAATGGAAGAGTATTCTCAGCTGCAAGAATCACTCGGAAATGCTTCAAGCACAGTAGAGGCAAGAAGTTACCGAAATCAAATGAAAAAGATGATGAACAATGCGAAAAACAGGGTTGGCGGGATTTAACGGGAATCGCATCCAAAGTGGTTCCCCATTCAAATAGGAGGTTAGTAAATGAAGGAAAGATTGTTATTACATAACGTACGGGCTTTTGAGTGGAATGATGGCGCCGAGGACAAGCCGCTTCTGATCTGCCTGCACGGGCTGACGAACAACGCCCTGGGATTCATTGAAATAGGGGAGGCGCTAAAGGACCGATTTAGAGTAGTGTCATTAGATCTTCCGGGGCATGGCAAAACGCCTTCCTTTGAAAAGGAGAATGAGTATGGTTTTCCTGAGATTGCAAAATGGTTGGATGGTGTTGTGAACGAACTTACGCAAAAGCCGTTTTACCTGGCTGGCCATTCATGGGGAGCGGGAATCGCCCTTCACTACGCGTTTTTATATCCGGAGAATGTAAAAGGCATCGTGATGATCGACGGTGGCTTCATCCAACCCGGTGATGATCCGGATGCTTCGTTAGAAGAAGATTTAAAAGGAATGAAGGACTGGGTAGAAGGAAGCAGGTTCCCTGAGATCGAGCCATACCTTGAAAAAAAGAAAGAAGAGATCGGAAGGTGGAGCGAAGCCCTGGAGCTGATGGCAAGAGAAGATATGCAGCACTCTCTTAACGGAATTGAAATGAGAACTTCCGTAGCAACAGCTCAGTCGATTATGAAAGCCTTCTATCAAGACTCCTTCCGTGCGTTATATAAAGATATTGAAACTCCGGTCCTTTTGCTCGTCGCAACTCTTCCGGAAGAATTCGAGGGAATGAGAAAGCTGGCGATTAAAGATATGTCCGGTAAGCTTCAGGGAAGCTTTGATTGTGTTCCTGTTAAAGAGACTGGACACGTCCTCCACTGGCAAAAACCGGAGGAAACTGTGGAATATATGTCCGAATGGCTGACGCGCCAGGAAAAGAATTATAAGCAAGAAACGTTTTAATAATGAAAAGCTTTCGCTATAACGGCGAAAGCTTTTATGTTTCCAGCAGGAAAAGGATTGAAAAACACCAGGGATTGCTTTAAAGTTTAGTAGAAACTTATCATGGGCTATTCTTACATAACGAAGGGGCTTTTGTTGTGATTAAGCATAAATCTATTTTTTACTTGAGCATGTTTTTATTTTTCTTTCATTCTACTACGATGATTATTATCAGCTATCTTCCTGTTTATTTTCAAAGCCAGGGGATGGTCGAATCCAAAATAGGCTGGATCCTTGCGGTTGGTCCGTTCGCATCAATTCTCGCCCAGCCGTTCTGGGGTTACATGAGTGATAAGTACAAGACGGTCAAGCGAATTTTGTTTATCACCTTAACGGGGATGTTTACGTTGAGCTTCTTGCTTTTTAATGTGACTTCCTTCGCATTATTGCTTGTGACTGCAGCTCTGTTTTTCTCTTTTCAATCGCCAACAGGAGCACTGGGTGACAGCCTCGCTTCCAAAACGGCACACAAGCTTGGTAAGTCTTTTGGCAGCATACGTGGTTGGGGATCAATGGGGTTTGCGACTTCTACGCTTGTTGTCGGCGCATTTTTTTCCAGGGCGGGTATTGAATACATCCATTATCCGTTTCTCATCTTTGTCGTCATTGCTTTTATCGTTTGTTTGAAAATATCGGATGTAGAAGTAACGAACAAGCCAGTTACACTGATAGATGCGGTTAAGCTTGGGGGCAATCTAAAGTTAATGGGGTTTCTCGCGATCATTATGTTTTTGACGGTTACCCACCGAGCGAACGACAGTTACATAGGCTTGTATATTAAAGAGCTTGGCGGAAATGAATCGATGATTGGACTTGCATGGTTTATTGCCGTTGGAAGCGAAGCGATCGTTTTTATGACCAGCAATTTATGGTTTAAAAAGTTCAATGAAATCACCTTCATCCTATTAGCGGGAATTTTATATGCCGTTCGCTGGATATTATATTCGTTTATCCAGGATCCGATGGTTATTGTCTTTTTGCAGGTAACACATGGTCTTACGTTTGGCGTTTTTTACGTTTCGGCTTTTCAGTTCGTTACAAAGCTTTTGCCGGCGGAATTGCAGGCAACGGGTCATCTGTTGTTTATTTCGGTATTCTTTGGACTCTCCGGGATTATCGGATCCCTTGCAGGAGGCTTTATTATCGAAAATGCGAGCGGAGCAACGCTGTATTCGTACATGGGATATCTCGCTTCAGCAGGTTGCCTCGGCTTAGCAGTCTATTTACAGAGAATAAGAAAACAAATGCAATTGACTTTATCCGATTAAGGCAGGGGAAACTCTGTCTTTTTATTGTGGAAAAAAATTTTTAAAAGGGTGAAAGTTTGTGATTTTTTTCACATACTTTCACTCCTGCATCATTTAAGCTAAAGATGTACCAAACAACTATAAAAATATGGAAAGGCATGGTGAGTAAAAATGATTAAATTTTTAAGAGAAAACACAGTCGCAATGACGCTTTTATTGGTGGCTCGCCTCTATTTAGGGTATGAATGGGTGACAGCCGGATGGGGGAAAATCACTGGAGGTTTCGAAGCAAGCGGGTTTTTGAAGGGAGCTGTTGCACAGGCTGGAGGAGATCATCCGGCAGTACAAACGTGGTGGGCAGCATTTTTGGAAGGATTTGCGATTCCGAATATAGATCTGTTCAACATCCTTGTTCCATGGGGAGAATTTCTCGTTGGATTAGGATTGATCCTTGGAACCTTTACAACGTTCGCGGCGCTGATGGGAATTGTGATGAACTTCGCCTTTCTATTCAGCGGCACAATAAGCACAAATCCGATGATGATATTGTTGACTATTTTTATTCTTGTTGCTGGCTTCAATGCAGCTAAAATCGGATTAGACCACTGGATCGTACCTTTCTTAAAAACAAGAGGGGCAGAGATCACCCAAAAGAGACCGTTGCTTAAGAAACTTGCTTTTCGATAAACAAACGACGGCAGGCAGGGTTTAATAAGCCCTGCCTCGGCGCCAAACCACATGGCCTTTAGCAGGTCTTTTTTTGTTTGACCATTATCGGTAACCTGGAGTTCTAAAAAGGCCCGACAGGATTCTGCTTCCTGCCGGGTTTTACTGTTAGTGGACAGCTATCCTCTTAGATGAAAAGCATGTTCGAAATAATTTTTCTGTTAAAGCTTGCTAAAGAAAGGAATCGAAATCTAGTTATCGAATAGTAAAAGATATTAACCGATTATGGGGGATAAATATGATCTCGATCTTCAAAAAAGATGATGACAGGTATTTATCATGGTGCGAGGAGAACCAGGAAGGATATATTTTCAACAATTTTGGAGGAGTGGATGGAGGATACAATAAACTTCATCAATGCAGCTGCAGAACATTATGGCGAGAAAAAGATAAGGGATCCAGAACTGCTGTTGAAAAGGTTTGTTCAGAAAGCCTTGAAGAATTATCAGCGCTCGCCTCGGCTATAAGAGGGCATGACAGGGGCTGGACATTTTGTAAGATTTGCCTTAGCCATCTTTTTATAAAGAAGGGGAGAGAAGGGTAGAACTTTCGGTGTGTAATCCCATTTAGCGGAACAAAGACGTAAGCCCATTCTTTTCTAAATGTTGAAGCCGCAAGGGCCGCATGCCCTTCCCCGTGGATATCGTAATGAATCTTGCTTTTTTTACGTTTCACTTCGTTCACTGTTATTCCTCCGATTATTGTATGGACCTTTATTCTCTCTGCTTTATTCCTTGAATCTTTTGCCGTTCAGGAAGTTTTCCTCAAGTTGAAGGAATTCAATGTTTCATAACAGAAATGGTAAGGACAAAATTTTTGGCATCAGGAGGATCACGATGGCTAAAGAAATGCTGGATGTATTTGATGAAAATTTTAATAAAATCGGTATGGAAACGAGAGAAGTCGTTCATGAAAAAGGATTGTGGCATCAAACGTTTCATTGCTGGGTGATCAACAAAACACCGGGCGTTCGCCTCCTTTTTCAAAAAAGGCATCAAAAAAAAGATCTGTTTCCTTCACTGCTCGATATTTCTGCGGCCGGTCATCTCATAGCGGGCGAAGAGGTGGAAGATGGAGTCAGAGAGGTAAAGGAAGAGCTCGGGCTTTCTTTGCAATTTGATGATCTTCATTCAGTTGGCGTACTTGAAGATGTGCTTGAAGAAGACGGAAAGGTTGATAAAGAATTTTGCCATGTTTTTTATTATGAAACAGGGCAGCCCCTCACTGGTTACCATGTGCAAACAGAGGAAGTGACGGGTTTATTCTGGATCGGCCTGAATGATTTTATGGCTCTTACAGCAGGAAAGAAGGAGAGGATCACAGCTGCCGGATTTGAGCTCGGGGAAAATGGGGAAAAAGAAATCAAAACAATAGAAGTTTCTATAGAAGATTTTGTTCCACATCATCCTGTTTATCTGGAGGAAATTTTCAAAATTTTTGCAGACATTTCTGACGAAAAGGTGGTATAATCCTTTATGTACCATCATTAAGATGTAGAAAGGAGGTTCACCCTGTGAAATCAGTATCGGTTATGCGCCAAAAAGCAAATGGGATTTTTGAGGCTTTTTCTTTTAAAGGGGGTAGTCTGCCCTTTTTTAGAAAAACTTCAAACTTTTTGGCTCAGCTCTCACAGGGGGAATCTCAGCGGGTTTAGATGAAACTACGAATCTGAACACGAAACACCTATCTGTGCGATAGGTGTATTTTTATTGTCTTAAAAGCTTTCTATATATAAACGCAAGCCATTCCGAAAATGCTATAACCCATTCGGCGCAAAGAGTAGTTACTCACAGGGTGGGCCTTCAAAACAGGGAGGAAAAAATATTGAAGCTTAGTTTAAGTATTTTTAAAAACAGAAACTTTTTATTCTATTGGCTTGCAGGCTGGATAACATCCATAGGGGATTCGATCTTTTTGATCGCGTTAACCTGGATGCTTGTCGAACAGACGAAATCACCGCTTGTTGTTGGAACATATCTGTCTGTTGTCGGCATTACAAAGCTGATTTTTATCCTGTTCGGCGGGATTGTTGTCGACCGTTTTGATGTGAGGCGCCTGTTGATTTATTCGGACTGGATCAGGGCTGTTTTAATGCTGGTGTTTGTAGTGATGGGCCTGAATGGGATGCCGCCGCTCTGGTTTTTTTACGTGATCGGTTTGTTGTTCGGGGCGATCGATGCGGTGGCAGAGCCAGCTGGAATCGCATGCCGTACCAGGATTATTGAGAAAGAATATTATACGCAATCTATGAGCCTTTTGTTGATAACAGGCAATGTTTCCACAGTGGTGGGTCCGATGATCGCTGCAGGTATCGTTTATCTTGGAGGATCTATGACAGCGGTTTTTGCAAACGGGGTTTCGTATGTACTGTCTGCGATACTGCTCCTCTCGGTAAACTTTAAGCCTGTTGGGGAAGAGGTGGAAACCGATGGCAAGAGACCTTTAGAAGTGCTTAAAGGTCTCAGAGAAGGATTTTCATTCTTTTTTCGAACACCAGTCATTTTAGCGATGGCAACAAGCGCGTTTTTTGCAAATGCAGCTGTTGGGATCACGGTGCTTGCGACGCCGTTTCTGGTAAAAGACCTTCATTTAGGCGTGGCAGGATACGGTATGTTGAATACAAGCATTGGAATCGGAGGAATAGTCGGTGCAGCTTTATTCTCGCTGTTCGTTATTTCACGTCCGACACCGGGGATGGCGCTATCGACGAGCATTTGCCAGGGAAGTTTCATCGTGCTTGTTGGAATAACAGATCAACTCTGGATTATCGTATTCGCCTTTTTGTTGATAGGATTTAACGAAGCGGCGGTTAATGTTATCGCTCCAAGCGTGAACCATACCTTGATTCCACAAAAGATTTTTGGGCGAGTGATCAGTGTCTTGATTCTAATCATGGGAGCCTCTGAACCGATATTTCAAGCATTCGGCGGATGGTTGATGGAGGCGGTCACTGCACAGAAAATGTTTATGATAGGTGGTTTTATCGAAGTGTCAGCCGCAGCAATTATCTTTTTTATGCCGGCTGTACGAACTTATAAAGAAAAGATGGCAAAAGCGAGTTAAAGCAGGGATAGAATGCTTTAAGAACGAATTTTTCTGGTGGATTGTAATCAAACAAACAGCAAGAAGAGCATGGCGTCAATGACAGAAGTCAAGTGGCAACACAAAGAATAAAATAAAAAATGGGGATAACTTTCTCGGTTGAGTAAAGTTATCCCCATTTTTGTTGGGGTCTGACCCCCGATGAACTGTGGATATCTTCCTCTTGAGCAGAACAGTGATACAATAGATGAAAATAATGTTGATTATGAAGGTTATGAAATTTGAATGCAGTAAATGGAGGAATCCAATTGAGTATGCTTATTCCGATCGAGAAAGTTATTTTACATAAAGTAAGGATGAAGATGAAGACCCCGTTTAAGAACAGCTTTGGTTCCGTTCAGGAAAAAGAGTTTTTTATTGTGGAGCTGGCAGATGGCAGGGAGCATCGAGGCTTCGGAGAATCTGTGGCGTTTTCCAGCCCGTGGTACACGGAAGAAACCGTGGGGACAACTGAGCATATCATGAACGACTTCTTAGTTCCGTTTCTCTTGCAAAATCCTGTGTCCCACCCACGGGAAGTAACGAAACTCTTCGATGTGATACGCCGGAACAATATGGCGAAAGCTGCTATTGAAGGGGCAGTATGGGATCTCTATGCTAAGCGTGAAGGCATCACGCTTGCAAAGGCATTGGGCGGTGAAAAGAATACGGTCGAAGCAGGTATCAGCATCGGTATTCAACCTTCGATCAAAGAGCTATTAACGGTGATAGGTCAATATGCTGCAAAGGGATATAAAAGGGTGAAAATCAAAATTAAGCCTGGCTGGGATATCGAAGTGATAAAGCAAGTTCGCGAAGCATATCCTGAACTTCCGATCATGGCAGATGCAAATTCCGCTTACACGCTGGCTGATATTGAACATTTGAAGAAGCTTGATGAATTTGGATTGATGATGATCGAACAGCCCCTTGGCCAGGAAGATTTGCTGAACCATGCAAAACTACAAAAGGAAATCGAGACCCCGGTCTGCCTTGATGAAAGCATCCATTCGCTTGATGATGTTAAGAATGCCATTGCCCTTGGAAGCTGTAAAGTGATCAATATAAAGATCGGAAGGGTAGGGGGTCTTGAGGAAGCGAAAAAAATCCACGATTATTGCATGGAGCACAACATTCCGGTCTGGTGCGGCGGGATGCTTGAAGCCGGAGTTGGAAGAGCGCATAATATTGCCGTTTCCACACTTCAAAACTTTGTCCTGCCCGGGGATACGGCAGGTTCTTCCCGCTATTGGGAGAAGGATATTATTGAACCGGAAGTAACGGTGATAGATGGCATTATTAATGTCCCTGATTCACCTGGTATTGGGTATAACATAAATAGAGCTGCTCTGGAAAAATTCACAATGAATAAGAAAGAGTTTACGTTGGAGAATATACATCCGATTCAGTTCTAAGTCCCGCAAATTGATCAAGATATTCAATTTGCTGGTGGCATCTTTCAACTGCCCATAAAAAAGTTTTCCAAAGAATTATCCTTCCTTAAGAAAAAGAAAGAATAGCAAAGCGATGTATAGCAACTCGGATATTTAAACGCTTCCATAGTGGCTTATTTGTGTTTTTGTTAGTTTTTTGTTATTTACAAGTGATTTTAAGAGGAGTAAACTAACTCCATTGATATATTACTAATCGTTTTATCAGAGAATTCGCTTAATCGAAAGAACGGGGGAACCATTTGCAGTTTGTTTTAACTGCCGGGGTGAATCCTGAAATCAGGTAGGGCTACTCTCAAAGCCCGAATCCGACAGCTAACCTCGTAAGCGTTTATGAGAGAGGATGATGGAACTGTGATCGAATAGCGACCGCAGAGCTGGCCTCTGTGGTTTTTTGTATGCTTAAAATTGAATCTGTAACAAACAATAACGATGAATAGGCATAAAAGAGAGGGATTACAATGGCTAGAAGACCAAAAAATAAATCATTTGCAGTGCTTGGACTTGGGAGGTTTGGAGGGAACCTGGTCGCGGAGCTTCATAATCTAGGGGCTGAAGTGCTTGCCATTGACAGCAATCCGGAAAAAGCAGAGTCGTTTGCCCAATATGCAACACATACGGTAGCTGCCAATGCAACAGATGAAAGAACATTAGCTAATCTAGGGATTAGAAACTTTGACCATGTGATCGTATCATTTGGAGAGGATATTCAATCCAGTGTGTTAACGACACTCGTGTTAAAGGAAATGGGAGTAAAGAAAGTATGGGTAAAGGCCCAGAATTCTTACCACCAAAAAGTTCTCGATAAAATCGGAGCAGATCATATAATCCATCCCGAAAGAGATATGGCAAGAAGGCTTGCCCACCATATTATTTCTGAAAAAATTCTTGATTTTATTGAGCTATCAGAAGAACACAGCATTGTAGAGATCATCGCTACAAAGAAAATAAACGGGAAAAGTTTGTTGGATCTGGACATCAGAGCAAAGTATGGGTGTAACATCGTCGCGATCAAAACATCGGATAAAATCAAAGTGTCACCCATGGCAGACGAAGTGATCACAACCGGGGATGTATTGATTGTAATAGGAAGCAACAAAGATATTAACCGTTTTGAAAAAGAAGGAGTATGACGATGCATCTGTCGGAGAGAAGGGTCATTCATCTCACCCCGCCGCAAATCCTTATGGCGGTGTTTGGCTTTTTTATTGTATTAGGAACTTTCTTTCTAAAGCTTCCGTTTGCTTCGACAGAAACAGTTTCATGGCTCGATGCGTTCTTTACAGCCACTTCAGCAATGACGGTTACTGGGCTGGTGACAGTTGACACAGGGACAGCTTACACATTGGTCGGGCAAATCGTGATCCTCCTGTTAATCCAGATAGGCGGACTTGGCATTATGTCGTTTGCTGTTCTCATTTATATCATGCTGGGCAGGAAAATCGGAATCTCGGAGCGTTTACTTATTCAGCAGGCGCTTAATCAAACATCTGTCGGCGGAATTATCCAACTTGTGAAGAGCCTTATGGTTTTCTCGCTGGTAATGGAAGGGATAGCCGTTGTATTTCTTGCTTTCAGATGGGTTCCAGAATATGGAGTTGCAAAAGGGCTATATTACAGCCTGTTCCATTCGATCTCTGCATTTAATAATGCTGGTTTCGCGCTATGGCCGGACGGGCTCAACCGTTTTGTATCAGACCCGATCATCAACAGTGTAATATCAATGTTATTTATTTTAGGAGGAATCGGATTTACGGTATTAATCGATTTAAAAAAGAGCAAAACCTTCAAGGAATTGACGTTGCATTCCAAACTTATGATAGTTGGAACCATCGTCATCAATGCAGTAGCATTCATTCTTATTCTCTTGTTCGAATATAACAATACTGCTACTCTTGGAAAGCTTTCTGTTGCAGGAAAGATTTGGGGAGCCTACTTCCAGGCGGTATCCCCGAGAACAGCGGGATTTAACTCGGTCGATATCGGGAGCATGGAGGAGCCCTCTATTTTCTTCATGATATTTTTAATGTTTATTGGTGCGGGCAGTGCATCGACTGGCGGAGGAATAAAACTAACAACTTTTCTAGCGATGGTGCTCTCTGTGATCACCTTTTTAAAAGGAAGGGACAACATTATTATCTTTAGAAAAACACTTCCGTTACTCATTATTATTAAGGCGCTCGCCATCACCGTCATCTCATTTTTATTTATCTTTGCAGCAGTGATGGCGCTGGAATTGACGCAGGATCTAGACTTCCTTCCTATATTGTTTGAAGTAGTCTCGGCGTTTGGAACTGTCGGGCTATCGATGGGAATTACCGCAAAGCTAACTTTCTTTGGCAAAATCGTAATCATTTTTATTATGTTCCTTGGAAAAATCGGGCCTCTGACACTTGCATTTGCGTTTGCTAAAAAAGAAAATTCTAAAATTCGTTATCCAAAGGAAGACATATTGACAGGATGAATACACGTTAGTCGGCTTATGCCGGCTTTTTTTAATGCGGAAAGAGAACTGCATTGGAAGGCTCAAGCTCTTATTTAAATCCTTTGAATAATTCCTTCTCCATGAAGGATCCACGTCCACCCCTCATTTGATTCGTGATCAAAATACTGCAGAATTCAAACGGGGGTATTCACCGCCGTGTCCGCCTATTGTTCCGTATCGATCTAAAAATACTGCCCTCATTCAAACGAACCCAGTATCATGTGAAATTTCAAAAAATGGGTGCTTACCTATGAAAATAACCGATTAAAAACAGAACCAATCATTTTACTTTTCATACACTTTAAGTATAACAAGCTGAAGAGGGAGTTTTTGAAATGGCAAAGAGAAACCGCGGAAAGAGTCTTACGAAGATGCCTTCAAGAGGAAGGGGCACATGTCCGATTTGTCATGCTACAAGAATAAAGCTGCTTTATACAGCTGTTGGCTCTTCGGGTAAAATGCTGAAGGTTTGCAAAAGATGCAAAAATAAAAGTGCAGATTGAGAGGTATTATGTTTTTGGGCTTTTCCAGAACTTCATATACAGTGGCAATCTCCTAAGAAATTAAAAGACCCCCTTCATTTGCCCTTACAACCTGGTCAATACGTACATATGATGTACTAAATCCCAGGGGAGGTGAAGAAGAATGAGTGCAGGAGCAGGTGCAGGAAGAGGATTTGCGTTAATCGTGGTTCTTTTCATCCTATTGATTATTGTTGGTGCTAGCTATGTAGGAGGTTATGGCGGCTACGGCGGTGGCTATGGAGGCTATGGCGGCTATGGCGGAGGCTATGGTTTCGGATATCCAGGCTTTGGATTCTTCTGGTAATTTACCACCTATCGTATTACAGGAGGTGATTTCATGAGCTATGGAAGATATGGCTACGGCGGAGGCTTTGCGCTAATTGTCGTGCTTTTCATTCTATTGATTATCATTGGTGCTAGCGGTTATGTTTGGTAATCACAAAAAGCGGCTTCTATTTTAAATGCTAAAGTAGGAGTCCGAAAAAAGTAACATTAAACCGAGTGATGGGCCTTAATGAGGTGTTCCGCTCGGTTTTTTTCTGTTGGGAATATTAGCGAGGTTTTTTCCTTGCTCCGCAAGCAGGGCATACAAACAGGTTTTCAGTCTACTTATAAAAAGAAACAACTGAAGACCTTTCCCTCAGTTTGGGTAAAGGTCTCTTCTGAAGATCAATGAAGTTTTTAAATAGTTTAGGTATATTAAATTAGACGTTGCAGCTACCTATCTTTATGGATTTCTTTATGGAACATGTTCAATTGGAGGTCCTGGCTTAGAAGCTTTAACATTTTGCCGCCTGCAAGGCTGTTTCCTTTTTTGTTGATACCCGGTCCGATGATTCCGATTCCCATTTTCCCGGGTACGGCTGCCATGATGCTTCCGCAAATCCCGCTCTTTGCTGGGATTCCCGCTTCAACGGTGAATTCACCGGACTCGTTATACATCCCTGATGTCATCATCAGTGCTTTAATCGTACGGATGTGCCGGCCGTCGATATGCTTTTCCCCCGTATGTGGAGACACTCCCTCATTGGCGAAGAAACAGCCCAGCTTTGCGAGATCATGGGTTGTAACATTAATCGAGTTAATCCTGAAATAAAGCTCTAACGCATCTTCCACCCGGTCTTTATCGAGAGCTCCTGTACTTTCCATGTAGTAAGCAAGTGACCTATTTCTGGCTCCGTTTCTCTTTTCTGCTTCCAGCACGTCTTTATTAAGTGAAACGGAAGGATTGTTCGTGATCTTTCTAACCAGCTCTAATATCCGTTCAAATCGTTCAAGGTAGTTGTTTCCGTTAATCATGCTCGCAACAGCGATAGCTCCAGAGTTAATAAACGGATTATAAGGTTTATGCTGCTGATAGGTTTCAAGGTTGGCGATACTGTTAAAAAAGTCATCAGTAGGTTCCATCCCGACTTTTTGGAACACTGCCTCTTTGCCGAAATCTTGCAGGGCGACCATCAGGCTAATGGTTTTAGACACGCTCTGTAACGTAAAAACAAGGTCGGTTTCTCCTGCGGAAACAGTCTGCCCATCAAGCGTAATGACGGTGATCCCAAGATCGTTTTGATTGGAATTGTCCAGCCCGGGGATATATTGTTTCACAGAACCGTTTGCTGAGAAAGGCTTGCATTTGTTCACGACAGTTTGTAAATATTCTCTGGTAATCTCCATTGTTTTCCTCCTGTCTTTCGTTTCCAATAAAGTGAGTTTATTGTTATATTCCCATTCTTCCTTCAAGTTAACACCTCGATAAAAAGGGAGGTTCTTTGCCCGGAGAGCTGTTGATTGACTTCTACGAATTTGGGTGTTAGCATGATAATCATTCCATAGAAACTTTCTATTTTTCGAAAAAGACAGACAGGTAGACAGCCCTGTTTTAATACAATCTGTTCGTTCAAGAAATACTAACCGATTAATAGGGGAGACACACTCGATGTTCCCTTGTTGTCAGGAAGGAGTGGAAAGATGGCTAAAAAGTCTATGATCGCGAAACAAAAGCGCAAAGCGAAATATGGCGTACAGGAATATACACGCTGCGAACGCTGTGGGCGTCCGCATTCTGTCATTCGTAAATTTAAGCTTTGCCGTATCTGTTTCCGTGAACTGGCATATAAAGGGCAAATTCCCGGCGTGAAAA
The DNA here is from genome assembly GCF_005747095.1 of Exobacillus caeni. Taxonomy (GTDB): domain Bacteria; phylum Bacillota; class Bacilli; order Bacillales; family Guptibacillaceae; genus Exobacillus; species Exobacillus caeni. Next base: position 361,430 of record NZ_SWLG01000004.1, read on the forward strand.
AAGCAAGCTGGTAATCCCCTGGATTAGCGTTATGAAGTACTTTTGTTTTTGCAGCAAAAGTACTTTTCTTTTTAACAAGATCCCGGTTAATAGCCGATCTTTTGCCAGCCGCTCCTTCTTAAATTTTCAAAAGATTGATTAAATCTAATTTGCAAGAAAGCATAAAGCCTGGTAGGAATTTTGTTTATCGTTGTCGAATTACAGGAATTAGAAAAGTACACCTTTATATCATTTACATAATTTGTTAGCGGAATTCCTTTCTGAGAAATTGAATTCTGCGAAAATATCTGGTATGCTTGGGGCAGATACTACTAGTAAAGGGGCATGGTATCTTGGCGAATAGAAATGTAATGAGTAGTGTAGAGTCGTTCGGTCAATGGTTAATGGATGAGGGAAAATCAGAAAACACCGTTAAAACCTATCAGGGAGTATTAGAAAAGTTTCTCCTTTGGTTAGAAGATCACGAACTTGAGGACGAAAAGCTTTCTAGCCAAAATGTTCAAGCCTATATCGATTATTTAGAGGAGCAAGATCGCAGTGCATCCACTGTTGAAAAAGTTTTCGCTACAATCAGTGTGTATGCCCGCTTTATCAAGCAGCCGGAAATAGTAGAAAACATCCGCAGAAAAGAAAAAGAGAACAGAAGAAATGAAGCCCCTGAATTTTTAGCGACAGATAGACAAAAGTTGCTCCTGCAGGAAGTGGAAGAGGAAGGAAACCTTCGTAATACAGCAATTGTTTATACATTGCTCCATACAGGGATCCGTATCTCGGAGTTGTGCAACCTGAACCGATCTGATGTTGTGATAAGCGATGACAAAGGTTCACTGACAATCAGAGACCTGGATGGTAACGAAGATCGTATTATTCCACTGTCCCGTGAAGTGCGAGTCCATTTAGAAAAATACCTGGAATCAAGAGAAGACAATTCGGAAATTCTTTTTATCTCCAGTGCAAACAAAAGGATCAATCCTAGGACCATCCAATATATGTTGAAAAAGTATGATGTTTCACCGCACCTCTTAAGGCATACGTTTTGCCGGAAACTTGTTGAAAAGGGAGTGGATATCTCCACTGTCGCAAAACTTGCAGGACATTCGGATATCAATGTGACAAAAAGATATCTCAATGAACTGCCAACAGAACTAGAGGATGCGATCAACCAGACATTTGCTTGAACTGTGTTGGGAGATACACCAGGTATAGTTGCTATACTTTGACAGATAATTCTGGCTGCTGACATCGCTCAGCAGCTTTTTGGTGTTTGTGGAGCCCCTCAAAAAAGTGATGATGTAATTTATAATAAATAATTGGTATATTTTGAATATTCGTTGACACCGTTACAGAAATCACATACGATAAAATCAGTTACTAGTTAGAAGCCAGGTAGAAAAAATGGAATTAAAAGAGGCTGGAGACGATGACACTAAGCAAAGAACGCCGTATCGGCCGGCATGCCACATTGCTTGTGCTTGCGGACGATAAGACAGAACAACAGGATCTGATTGATCGTCTTCCATGGAAAAGCTGCAACGGAAAAGTGGGATCGATGGATTCGCAAAAAGTAGTCGCTGCGATTGAAACCGCTGCCAAACAAACCGGAGTGATCCAGAGTGGAGTATACCGGGAAACGCATGCCCTGTACCATGCGACGATGGAAGCACTGCACGGCGTAACCCGCGGGCAGGTCCAGTTAGGCTCGGTGTTGCGGACAGTTGGACTTCGGTTTGCTGTTGTACGGGGAAATCCGTATGAAAGTGAACAGGAGGGCGAATGGCTTGCGGTTGCCTTATACGGTACAATCGGTGCACCTGTAAAAGGGCTGGAACATGAAACAATCGGATTAGGAATCAATCATATATAATAACAATCAAATAGTAATTGCCCATAGATTATTAGTTCATAAGGGGGCTGTATCAAGAAATCATAGCGATTTCTTTGATATGGCCTCCTTTTCTATTGGGGCTTTAGCAAGGTGAAGAGTGATAGAAGGAGGGCTTTGCGTGATAACACTTACAGGGAATTCCTTGACTTTAAGGGAAATGAACAGGATTTTAAATGGAAATGAGAAAGTTAATGCTTCAGAAGCAAGCTGGGAACGAGTGGAGAGAAGCCGAAGAGCAGTGGAAAGAATCGTGAAGGAAGAAAAGGTGGTTTATGGGATCACAACAGGTTTCGGCAAATTTTCCGACGTTTTGATTAATAAAGATGATGTAGAAGACCTGCAGTTAAACCTCATTCATTCTCATGCCTGCGGGGTCGGGGATCCTTTTCCTGAACAGGTTTCAAGAGCGATGCTCGTGTTACGGGCGAATGCACTGTTAAAAGGGTTTTCCGGTGTGCGAAAAGTAGTGATCGAGCGGCTGCTGCAATTTGTGAACGCAGGCATACATCCGGTGGTTCCGCAACAGGGTTCACTCGGAGCGAGCGGAGATCTTGCCCCTCTGTCCCACCTCGTTCTTCCTCTCCTGGGGGAAGGGGAGGTTTTCTACAAGGGAGAGCGGGTGGAGAGCGTTAAGGCGATGAGCAAGGAAGGCATTTTTCCCATTACTTTAACAGCCAAAGAAGGACTCGCGTTGATCAACGGAACGCAGGCGATGACAGCGATGGGCGTCCTTTCCTATTTAGAAGCCGAAAAGATAGCGTATGAATCAGAAATGATTGCCTCCTTAACAATGGAAGGACTGAATGGAATCATCGATGCATTCGATGAAGATGTCCATCTTGTCAGGGGATATCCCGAGCAGGTTGCCGTAGCAAAACGAATGAGAGAGTTCTTAAATGGCAGCAAGTTGACGACAAGCCAGGGGGAAGTCAGGGTCCAGGATGCTTATTCGCTTAGATGTATACCTCAAGTACATGGCGCAACATGGCAAACGTTGAATTATGTAAAAGAAAAGCTTGAGATCGAGATGAATGCCGCAACAGATAATCCGCTTATTTTTGAGGGTGGGAAAAAGGTCATCTCAGGCGGGAATTTCCATGGCCAGCCTATCGCGCTTGCGATGGATTTTATGGGAATCGCTGTTGCTGAACTCGCAAATATTTCTGAAAGGCGCATTGAGCGGCTTGTCAATCCGCATCTGAATGATCTGCCGCCATTTTTAAGTGCAGAACCAGGATTGCAATCAGGAGCCATGATCATGCAATATTGTGCAGCGTCACTTGTATCTGAAAATAAAACCCTAGCTCATCCGGCGAGTGTTGACTCGATTCCGTCGTCGGCAAACCAGGAAGACCATGTGAGCATGGGAACGATCGGAGCCCGTCATGCATACCAGATTGTGTCCAACACGAGAAAGGTTCTTGCGATTGAAGCCATTTGCGCGATGCAGGCGGTCGAGTTAAGAGGAAAAGAGAAGATGGCTCCTAAAACCCGGGGAGTTTTGGAAGCGGGAAGAAAGGTCGTACCTTTTATAGACAAAGACCGTGTTTTTTCAAAAGACATTGAGAAAGCTGCAGAGTGGCTGAAAGATAACTTTCCAGTAGAAAGTCTTAAATTCAATGAAGAAGATGAAACGATCAAAGGAGGAATATGAAATGGCGGAAGCGACAAAAAGGACGATAAGAGCAAACCACGGCACGAAATTAGAGTGCAAAGGATGGGAACAGGAAGCGGCCTTACGCATGTTAAGCAACAACCTTGATCCAGAGGTGGCAGAGAAACCCGAAGAACTGGTGGTATACGGGGGGATAGGAAAAGCGGCGAGAAACTGGGAGGCCTTCGATGCGATTGTTGCTTCTTTAAAGGATCTGGAAAATGATGAAACATTATTAATCCAATCCGGAAAACCGGTAGGGAAATTTAAAACGCACAACCAGGCGCCACGGGTTTTATTATCCAATTCTGTATTAGTTCCAAAGTGGGCAAACTGGGATCATTTCCATGAGCTTGAGAAAAAAGGGCTCATGATGTACGGCCAAATGACAGCCGGGAGCTGGATCTACATCGGAACACAGGGGATTTTACAGGGAACATATGAAACGTTCGCTGCTGCTTCGAAAAAACATTTTAACGGCAGTTTAAAGGGGACCGTTACGCTAACAGCAGGACTTGGCGGTATGGGAGGTGCCCAGCCTCTCGCTGTGACAATGAACGATGGTGTGGTGATCGTGGTGGAAGTTGATCCGGACCGCATTCAAAAAAGAATCGACACAAAGTATTGCGACAAAATGACAGAGTCTCTTGAAGAAGCACTAAAGTGGGCGGACGAAGCGAGAGAAAAAGGAGAGGCGCTTTCGATCGGTCTTGTAGGGAACGCAGCATCTGTCCATCATGAGATTTTGCGAAAAGGATTCAAGGTGGATATCGTAACAGATCAGACATCTGCACATGATCCGTTAAACGGTTATGTTCCTGAAGGCTATTCGCTGGAAGAAGCTGATGAGCTTAGAAAAGAAAACCCGGACCGATATGTCGAACTGTCAAAGCAAAGTATGAAAAAGCATGTGGAAGCGATGCTTGAATTTCAAAACCAGGGAAGCATCGTGTTTGACTATGGAAATAACATTCGCCAGGTGGCGAAAGATGAAGGCCTCGAAAATGCATTCGACTTCCCAGGCTTTGTTCCAGCATATATCCGGCCACTGTTCTGTGAAGGAAAAGGGCCGTTCCGCTGGGCGGCATTATCCGGAGATGCTAAAGACATTCATCGTACTGACCAGTTGATCAAAGAGCTTTTCCCTGAAAACAAAGAGCTTTGCCGCTGGATTGACATGGCGCAGGAAAAGGTGGCGTTTCAAGGGCTACCTTCAAGAATTTGCTGGCTTGGATACGGGGATCGCAAGAAGATGGGCGTTGCGATCAATGAGCTTGTCAGAAAAGGGGAACTGAAAGCACCGGTCGTAATCGGGCGTGACCATCTCGACTGTGGCTCGGTAGCGTCTCCAAACCGAGAGACAGAAGGGATGAAAGACGGGAGTGACGCTGTTGGAGATTGGGCGATCTTAAACGCACTCATCAACACTTCTGCAGGGGCCAGCTGGGTTTCCCTTCATCATGGAGGTGGAGTAGGCATGGGCTATTCGCTTCACGCAGGCATGGTTGTTGTAGCAGACGGAACGGATAATGCTAAAGAAAGACTGGAAAGAGTACTGACCACTGACCCTGGAATGGGAATCATTCGCCATGCAGATGCCGGCTATGACAAAGCGAAGGAAGTGGCAAAAGAACGAGGCGTATCAATCCCGATGGAGGATAATTGATTATTTAATCGTTGCAGAAACATTACTAAAAGGAGGGCTCGTTTTGACACAAAAAATAGATGTTTTATTAACGAATATCGGGCAGCTATTAACAATGGAAAGTGAAGGGATTCGAAAAGGAAGTGAAATGAAGGCGATTGAAGTTATCGAAAATGCAGCACTGGGCATTTCCGATGGGAAAGTAGTCTATGCCGGAAAGATGGAAGAAGCGAAGGATTTTAAAGCTGACCGGACGATTGACTGTGAAGGAGGACTCGTTACCCCGGGACTTGTAGATCCTCACACACATCTTGTGTTCGGTGGTTCCAGGGAACATGAGCTGGCATTAAAACAACAGGGAGTGCCGTATCTTGAGATCTTGAAGCGAGGAGGCGGTATATTATCCACTGTGGAAGCGACCAGGAACGCAACGGCGGAAGAGTTATCCGAGAAGGCAAGTTTTCATCTTGACCGGATGATCAGCTATGGCATAACAACAGTGGAAGCAAAAAGCGGCTATGGACTGGATAGAGAAACCGAACTAAAACAACTTCGTGTAGCCAAGAAACTGAACGAACAACATCCGATAGACATCGTTTCAACCTTTTTAGGAGCTCATGCCATCCCTACAACGCATAAGGAGGAACCAGATCGGTTTTTAGCTGAAATGGTAGACTTGCTTGATGAAGTAAAAGAAGAAGGGCTTGCAGAATTTGTAGATATCTTCACAGAAACAGGAGTATTTACGGTGGAGCAATCCCGAAGATATTTGCAAAAAGCGAAAGACAAAGGATTCGGACTAAAAATTCATGCAGATGAAATCGACCCGCTCGGAGGTACAGAATTAGCAGGTGAGCTTGGGGCGGCGTCTGCAGACCATCTTGTCGGTGCCTCAGATAAAGGAATTAAAAAACTGGCTGAATCAGGAACAATCGCTTCCATTTTGCCTGGAACGACCTTTTATCTAGGGAAAGACACTTATGCGCGTGCAAGGGAAATGATCGAAGCGGGGGCAGCGGTTACGCTTGCGACAGATTTTAATCCCGGCAGCTCTCCGACTGAAAACCTTCAGTTCATCATGTCGCTTGCTGCATTACGATTAAAAATGGCACCCGAAGAGATATGGAATGCTGTTACCGTGAACGCTGCCCATGCGATCGGGAGAGGAGAAGAAGCCGGACAGCTTGCAGTGGGAAGGAATGCGGATGTTGTAATCTGGGATGCGCCAAATTATTTGTATATCCCCTATCATTATGGCGTTAATCATGTGAACACCGTGATAAAAAAAGGAAAAGTTGTGTTTGAAAGGGGGCAAAGCCTTGAGGCAGTATCCTTATCTTAAGCCGGCTAATAGTCCCTTTGTCGATCGTTTCATCACAAAGGCTGGAGATTTAATCGAGGCATGGGACGGAAGAGAAGCGGGTGACGTTGGGATTGTGGGCGTTCCGCTCTCCAAATCGTCGATCAGCCACTCGGGAGCAGCTTTTGCTCCTGGTTCTATTCGGAAGGCGCTGAGAGCTTTTTCTACTTATTCAATGGAAGAAGACCTTGACCTGAATGATGTAAGGATTACAGACTTTGGCGATATTCAGATGCATATTACCGATATCATGGAGTCGCAGCAACGAATAGAAAGGGTTCTGTATGAAATTTTCGCAGGTCACCGTGAATCACTTCCGATTATCCTCGGTGGAGACCACTCTACAAGCTTTCCCAGTATCTCTGCATTTACAAAGGCAAACGGCAGGGTAGGCATCATCCAATTCGACGCACATCATGATTTGAGAAACCTTGAAGATGGTGGTCCGAGTAATGGAACTCCGTTTCGTAGTTTAGTGGAAAAAAACATTATTGAAGGAACGCAGCTTGTGCAGATCGGGATAAGAGACTTTTCTAACAGCAGAGAATATCGGGACTATGCCGACGAACAAGGTGTAACCGTATATACGATGAAAGATGTAAGAGAGCGACCGATTGTAGAGCTCGTGAATGAAGGATTAAAAAAACTTTCTGATAAAGTGGACGCTGTTTATGTTTCCGTGGATATGGATGTACTAGACCAGGCCCATGCTCCAGGCTGCCCGGCGATTGGACCTGGTGGCATGGATTCACAAACACTTCTGGAAGCGGTGAGTTACTTAGGCGGGCAAACAAATGTAAAAGCAATGGATATCGTGGAGATCGATCCTACTGTTGATTTTAGGGATATGACAAGCAGAACCGCAGCTCATGTTATCCTGCAGTTTCTAAAAGGAAAGCGAATCGGCGGATTATTATAGAAAAAAGAAAACTATTTAATGACTGTATTGAAAAAGAAAATTTTTTGGTATTGGGGCTGGGGCTTTTAATACAAGCCCGGTTTCTTTCCTTTGAAGAAACTAAAACAGAGTGAAAAAATACCGATCATGGGAAACCGCAAGAATGGTACCATTAAAATCTTCAAGCGCTTATGAATAATGGATTATTGAAAGAGCGATAGAAATGGTAAGAAAAGATTGAGTATGTGGTTTAATTATTCCCCTGTTATGTCGTTGGCTTCTAAAGTTACATTTTTCCAAAAAAGTTTATAAAAATATATTGACTGCATTTGAAAAGGGTGATATATTAATAAACGTCGCATCTGACGGATGCACTTAAAACTTTTTCAAAAAAGTTGTTGACTCCAGATAGATGAGATGTTACGATTAATCTTGTCGCTGAAAACGACGAAACGCATGAAGGGTTACTGGCTGAAGGCTATCATATCCCGTGCGTCGTAGTTCTTTGAAAACTGAACAAAACGCCAAGCGAATTAAGCTTTAAAGCAAGCTAGATTGAACTTAAGGATGGCCGATTAAGAACGTGACGTCCTGTCACACGGCACTCGAACATCCTGTTCTTCGGAGAGTTTGATCCTGGCTCAGGACGAACGCTGGCGGCGTGCCTAATACATGCAAGTCGAGCGAAGAGATGGGAGCTTGCTCCCTGATCTT
>NZ_SWLG01000040.1 GCF_005747095.1 Exobacillus caeni
GAGCGAGGACTTCTACTTCGGCTACAGCACTATAAAGGGTAAAGTTACTGAGTGGATTTAAACCACTTAGACTGTGTGACTGCGGGGCACACCGAAAAAGGAAACGGGAATGCTCCCGTTTCCTTTTAAAGATTTTCGTACGACATTTCAGTGCCGTCAAGTTCGTCAACCTTTTCTTCCTCCCCCGTCATCGCGTTAATGAAGATTCGGTAGGTTTCATTCTCCATTGTTCCCAGGAACTCATAACACAGAACTTCTTGTTCAAGTTCGTTTTCAATGACAGCGAGATGGTCTTCCATTACTTTAACATTTGGATTAACTTCCTTTAAAGCTTTATTCCGATCGATTTTAGGTTTAGATGTTTTTCTTTCTTTGTGGTTAGTAAGATATTCAATCGCCTCGTATCCTATGACATCTCCTTTATCAAGGGCAACCTTTATCTGGATTGAATCTGGATAATAACGGACTCCATCTTCTTCATACACAAAATTGAAAACACCTACATTGTCATACTGAAAGCTCTCAGACAATATCATGCCTTCCCCATCATGCTTTTCAAGAAACTGAGTCGCTTTCCTGGAGGCTTCATTCAAGCTTATCGTTTCTTTCCCGATTTTTCTGTCCTGTAAAATCCAGATCGGATGGCCGCCTTTAACGGAAATATCCATATAAATGTTTCCGTTTTGATCCTGCCCTTCAATTGCTAAGCTATAGGCATCATAGTCTGTTTCTTTTCCGGTTTTCGTGACCTTTACCGGTGTATTCGGATTTAAACCAAAGAAATCCCTTCCCCGCTTTTTTGCTTCTTCCTCTGAAAGTCTTTTTCCAGACAGATTCCTGGTGATCCCTTCATTTTTGCCATTGATCTGGGAAACACCTGCCCCCCCGCTCACTTCACTGTAACCCTCTACCTTTTTATCAACTGTTTTAAATCCATCGATGATTGTATTATCCTGTGGCTGTTTTTCAGAAGCAAGTGCAAGCTCGACGTCCATCCATCGCAGGTTATTTTTCATTGCCAGCGCTTGAACTTTGCGCAATTCATTTTTAATCTCAGTCGCATTTTTATGAAGGTCTTTTAATGTTTGATATTCCTTTTCAGACAGCGGCTTTTTATCCAGGTCTCTTACAGCTACCCGATAACTGAACTCCCCAACATTTGCAAGATACTCCTCAGTTTTATTAAATGGCAACAAGGTTAATGGAAGCTGTCCCACATCATTGTGCGCTTCTGATGTTATTCGCCATACATCGGCAAGCGCAGGAGATAAACGGCTGGGTGAACTCATTGCCAATGATGCACCGATCCGGCCTTCGAGTGCATCCATATGGAAAGACAATTCGTGGAATGCTCTCTGGTAATTGTTTTCTGCATTAATAAGGACAGCATTTTTTTCCTGGTGTTCTTTATATCCCCAATAAGCTGTTCCAGCAATCGCAACTGAAAGTATTCCGATTAAAATTGAACGTATCAACTAAAGTCACCTCCATCATTTACAAAAGATATGTTTTCCGATTTGCTTAATTTGTGGTCTTGACCAGATCCATCCTGAAGTCGCTGTATTCGGATTAAAGTAATAAATTGCTCCTCCACTTGGATCCCAACCATTCAAAGCATCGAGGACTGCTTTCTTCGCTGTATCGTTTGGTGTCAGCCAGATTTGACCATCTGCAACAGCTGTAAATGCTCTTGGCTCAAAGATGACCCCTGATATAGTATTTGGAAAAGAGGCACTTTCAGCTCTGTTTAAAATAACGGCTGCTACTGCAACCTGTCCTACATACGACTCCCCTCGCGCTTCCCCGTAGACTGCGTTGGCCATCAGCTTTAAGTCGTTTTGTGAGTAGCCGCTTGGAACATTTGCTGCCTGTTGTGCTTTGGGAGGGGCTTTCGGCGGCTGACCGGCCTGCTTATTGGTCTGCGTTCCTCCGTAATATGTGAACTTCTTTCCCTGCCTGATATTTCTTTTGACGTAGCTTTCATTGTATTTGGTAGTTTTTATGAGCTTATTTTTCATTTCCTGTCCTACTAGCCCGTCTACTTTCAACCCAAACTCATACTGAAAGTTTCTAACTGCCCAGTATGTACCCCAGCCAAAGACACCGTCTATTTTGCCATTATAAAAACCGATATATTGAAGTCTTGACTGCAATTCGATTACATCGTCCCCAGTAGCCCCTTTTTGAATAACCTGTGGAGAGAATGCCTCCGCTTGTTCACTTGGCAACATCGAACAGAGCGAAAAAATTAGAACCATGCAAAGTAGGGGGACTTTTAGCTTAACCAGCGCTTTCTTCATGTTTTGTACCTCCCTGACATTAAACTCTTTATTTGTTAGTAAGAGTAGTTTTTGTAACAGAAGGCATTTTATTCAAGCGCGTTATGCAAAATAAAGAAGAGCAGCCTATTTGTTCTAATACTATTGGCTTAGAATTTGTTGCGGTATCGGACTGCTTATTTGTTCTTTTACTGTATAATAAAGTAGGGAAACCTCTTTCAAGGCTTCCCCCTTATCAAACCGTACGTGCCCTATTAAGGCATACGGCTTACCCATATGTTACAATGTCA
>NZ_SWLG01000041.1 GCF_005747095.1 Exobacillus caeni
TTTTGTGCGACGGGCAGTCGCAAAGGGTGTTGCCGCAGGCAACACCCTTTCACTCTGTTTCTGGACAGAGACGACACCGAGGTGTAACGACTGGATGAAATAGACGGATGTGAATTCCAGATGGTGAAAGTCCATCCTCGAGGAGACTGACCTAGCTCGAGAAGCCTAATCTAGGGCATTACTGTGAGGTAGTGTCTGAAGGAGATGCGGAAAATTATAAAGAACCGCAGGCGAAAAGGTAGACCCTAATGCAAGAAGTGTGAATCACAGCGGCGGGGTAAGCTGGCGACTTTTCGAAAAGTGAGGAAGCCCACTAAAAGGCACTTTCTTTAGAAGTCAGACCGAGAAAGTGTGGCTTACAACGTGATGGTGAAGGGTATGCCTTGAAGGAAAATGCGATGACCCCGTGAGGTCTCCATCTTACCGAACAGGCAGGGTTCTAGTCTATAAGGGAAATCCGAAATGACGAAGAACGGATGGAGAAATCAGACGTTCTCATAGTACGGAAGTAGCTCGATGACGAAACATGGAGCGAACGGAAGGGGAACGACCTATGGCTCCAGGCTATAGACGAGATGTAATGTGAACGAACAAGTTACTGCGGTAAAACCGTTTGAAAGTACATCAAGGAAAGGCGTGGAATACGCAATGAATCAAGAGTGGAAATTTAAACTTCATAGCGTTTATGGACAGCTTCTGTTCGACCGGAAACTAACAGAAAGTTTTCGGAAAGTAAAACAAAACAAAGGAGCTGGCGGAATCGATGGGGAAACCATCGAAAGTTATGAAGCCAATCTAGAAGAAAACATCATGAATCTTCTTATGAAACTTAGAGAGAAAACGTATCAACCTCAACCGGTGAAAAGAGTTTACATTCCCAAGAAAAGCGGAAAGAAACGTCCGCTCGGAATTCCTACGATTGAAGACCGTATCGTCCAACAGAGTGTCGTCAATGTCCTCCAACCAAAATTTGAGGATCATCTCTTTCATAACTGGTCCGTTGGCTATCGTCCAGCCCGTGGAGTAAAAAGAGGGCTGCAGATTATCTTATGGAATATTGAACAAGGATACAACCACATCTACGACTGTGATATTAAAGGCTTCTTCGATAACATTTCTCATAAGAAACTCGTGGCTGTACTCAAAAAGTATGTATCAGACCGTACGGTACTAAAGATGATAGAGCAATGGTTGAAAACGGGTTATATGGAAGAAGGCAAAAGAATTCATTCCGATGATGGAACTCCTCAAGGTGGAGTGATTTCGCCACTGTTGGCCAATGTATTCTTGAGTGAATTGGATTGGGAATGGGATTTACATGGATTACGCTTTGTACGATACGCAGACGACTTTCTGCTTTTTGCCAAATCAAAAGAAGACATCAAGAAGGCAGCCGACCTTACAAAAGCAAAGCTGAAAGAATTAGGATTGGAAATCTCAAAGGAGAAGACGAAAATCGTAGATTTTCAAAAAGATGACTTTGATTTTCTGGGATTCACCTTTCACCATTGGCGAGAGGGGAAGAAAGACAAGAAGCCGGTCTTTCACGTTACTCCAAAAGAAGAATCCATCAAGGATTTTAGAATGAAGATTAAGCAGAAAACACGAAAGACATTGACTCTTAGTAAGGAAGAATGGATAAACCGCGTAAATCCAATCATAAGAGGAAAGGTCAATTACTATGTCACCGTGATTGAAGCAATCAAAGCAAATGAAAAGTATGGGCTAAAGAGTCACTGTGTAACGAAATGGATACGAAGGACTTTACTCTCTTTAGATGGTTACATAAGAAGAAGGCTCAGAGTAGCATTCATTCACAAACATCCGAACCAAAAGAAAGAACAGAAGATGCGTTACAAATGGAACAGAGCTTATTTTGTAAGCATCAAACTTATTCCAGCTTACTGGCTTTATTTGAATAGAGTCTATGGTTATACACTCGACCAGTACGTTGACGAGATGAGAGTGAAGGGGAAAGCTAAATTAAAAAGGGCCATCCAACGAGCAAAAGAAAAAGGCGAGGAGTACTACTCTCCCCGCCGACTAGAAAAGATGCAGAATGCCTGGAACGCATCCTCTTGATTGACATTGTAACATATGGGTAAGCCGTATGCCTTAATAGGGCACGTACGGTTTGATAAGGGGGAAGCCTTGAAAGAGGTTTCCCTACTTTATT
>NZ_SWLG01000042.1 GCF_005747095.1 Exobacillus caeni
TGTAAGCAACGGTGCTAAAATCCCTAATAACAACGGTTTCAAATTCCCCAATAATAACGGATAATCATTTCTATATATTACTGATTTGGAGTGTAGAAATGATGGTCAAGACTGGGGAGTTTTTTATGATTCGAGAACTACGTCAAAAAGGATGGTCAATTACTGCCATCTCTGAAGAAACTGGGTTTGATCCCAAGACAATTCGAAAGTACATAAATTCTGAAGAGTTGCCAAGGAAAAAAGAAAGTCATAAAAGGGGAAGCAAACTCGATCCTTTCAAAGAATATTTAGAAAAACGTATTAAGGAAGGCACAACAAATTGCTCTGTCCTTTTAGAGGAAATTGAATCTATGGGATATGAAGGCAAGATTACAATCCTTCGGGATTTTGTACGCCCTTATCGTACTCGTCCTAAAAAGCAGGCGACTATGAGGTATGAAACCACTCCTGGTAAACAAGCTCAAATGGATTGGGGACATATCGGTAAGTTTGAGGTCGATCGGGAATTGAAGGAAATCTATGCCTTTACGATGGTATTGAGTTATTCAAGAATGAAATATGTTGAGTTTACAGACAGTATGGATTTAGAAACGCTAATGAAGTGTCACATGAATGGATTCGCTTATTTCAACGGGGTGCCTGAACAGATCCTCTATGACAATATGAAAACAGCAGTTATCAAACATAGTCCAGTAGAAATTCGGTTCAATCGTAAGTTTGAAGAATTCTTAGCTTACTATGGAATAGCTCCAAAAGCTTGTAAACCTTACCGTCCTCAAACGAAGGGTAAAGTAGAAAACGTTGTAGGATACGTTAAAAAGAACTTTCTGCAGCGTAAGCATAAGCCAACGCTAAGAGCATTAAATGAAGATATGAGAGTGTGGCTTGATCAAACAGCGAATCGTAAGATTCACCAGACAACCTTGGAAGCTCCAATAACTCGCTTCCAACATGAACAAAAATATTTAAGTAAGTCAAACAGCAAACCCTTATTTCCTATTAATCATTGGGAGATTAGAAGAGTTAGCAAAGATTGTTTTGTCTCTTATCAAGGGAAACGCTATTCCGTACCTTTCCGGTACGTTGGTCAAGAGTTAAAGATTAAGGAGACTCTTGATCATCATTTAGAAATCTATGATTCTTATGAGTGTATAGCTAAGCATCCATTAATGTCTGGGAAGGCTCGAGATTTTATTAACTTTGAACATTATAAAGGACTGCAAACGACTACTGCTGGTTTGCCGACCCACAGTCGTTTACAGTCCCCTGACATTGAAGTGGAACAACGTCCTCTTCAAATGTATGAGCAACTAGAAGGCGGTGATCATTAATGAACACAGACCTTTTAGTTGAACGCTTAACACAGGTCGGTTGGAATTATACAGCCGACCAAATCGATGGTCTACTAGAAGACGCATCTAAAAATAATGTACCATACTCAGACTTCTTAATCACTGTTTTATCTCAAGAAATTGAACGAAAAGAAAAAGCAGCTCTAGAAAAACGAATTAAGAAGGCTAAGCTCCCCTATGTCAAAAGTATTCATGATTTTGACTTTAGTTTTCAACCAAGTATTGATGAACGTCGAGTAAAAGAGGTATTATCTGGTCGCTATATTCATAATGGGGAGAACATCCTTCTTTTAGGGCCGCCTGGGGTGGGAAAAACGCACTTGGCGATCTCTATGGCTTTTGAGGCTTTGACACAAGGATACCAGGCATTATTTATCACTGCGAATGATTTTATAGCAGAATGTCAGAAGGCGGAAAAACAAGGGTTAATCCAACAAATTATCAAACGATATAGCAGACCAGAGTTATTTATCATGGATGAAATCGGTTATTTCGCTTTCGATGAACTTAGTGCACACACTCTCTTTCAAATAATATCAAGAAGATATGAGCATGGAGCTATGATCATTACTTCAAATAAGTCCTACATCGAATGGGGAAAGATATTTGGTGATGAAGTATTGGCCACAGCTATTTTAGATCGTCTGATCCACCATTCGACTACCATCAATATAAAAGGAGATTCTTATCGCTTAAGAGAAAAGAAAAAAGCTGGCATACAGCCAACTATTGTTCGGTGAATTAGGGAATTTGTTTCCGCTGAAAATAGGGAATATCTAACCGGTGTTGACAG
>NZ_SWLG01000043.1 GCF_005747095.1 Exobacillus caeni
AGTAGAGTAGGACGAGGGCTTTCGCCCTCGGACCCCTCATCAAACCGGACGTGCGGCTTTCCCGCATCCGGCTTTCTTTTCGTTAGTTCCCCATAACCAGGAGTGAGAAGGCTGATTTCACTCACTGACTAGGAACGATTGGTGAGAAGGTCTACCAACGAAACTAATCCTAACCTATCGAAAATATAGGTCGGTATTAGTCGATTTGAGACCGTTGATTTCTTCTTCCTTATATAAGCTCTAAGTCTCATTCTTATCCAGCTGTCGAGCTTCTTAAATTTCTCTTTTGTATTTCCTATTCCAAAATAGTTCCCAAACCCTCTTATGGTTTGGTTTAGTCTTTTAATAACTTCTCGGACATTCTTCCCCTGGTGCCTCCTCGTGAGATACCGTATATCTTTCTTCACTTTCCTCATTCTTTTCTCGGGAAGGAGAAGGTAATCTTTCCAGAAGTCGAATCCCAGAAAGTGAAAACCTTCATCAAAGTCCACAACCTTCGTTTTCTCTGGATGCATGGTAAGATTTAGTTCATCCTCAAGGATTTCTCTTGCCAACTGGTAAGCCTTGTGTGATTGTCTTTCCGTTTTGCACATAATAACCGCATCATCTGCGAATCGTACCACTGGGTATCCTGCTTCTCGCATTTTCCAGTCAAAGTCATCCAGGTAGATGTTGGCGAGAAGAGGAGAAATGACTCCTCCCTGTGGTGACCCTTCCTCGGTCTCATGAAACTGGCCATCTTCCATGATTCCAGCCTTTAGCCATCCCTCGAGTAAATCAAGAACACGCCCGTCGGCAATCTTCTCCTTTACCTTTCTCATTAATTTAGAATGGGGAATCGTATCAAAATAGGCTTGTATGTCGAGGTCAACCACATATTCATACCCTGCTCTTTTCGCTTTCTTGATGGTTTCAAGCGCCTGATGTTGAGAATGTCCCTTCCGAAAGCCATAGCTATGAGGGTAAAATCCCCTGTCAAACAGTGGTTCAATCATTTGCCGAACCGCCTGCTGTACAATACGGTCACGGATAATAGGAATGCCTAGAGGTCGTTGTTTCCCATTGCTTTTCGATATATACTTTCTTAAGGATGGAGTGGGGTGATAGCGTTTTTCTCTAAGGAACCGTTGAATCTCGTAGAGATTCTGATTTCGGTTCATTTCAAACCAATTAATGGTCTCCCCATCTATTCCTGCACTCCCCTTATTGGCTTTGACCTTCTTCCATGCTTCCTCGAGATTCTTCCTGTCGTAAACTTTATCAATAATGGAATAGTACTTGCGCGTTGGTTTCATTCGATCACCACCTTCCGCGCTTCTCACCACATTGGTCTTATGTCCGCTACAAAGAATGATTCCTTTCTATTTCATCAGATAAGAAATGCGTGCCTAGGAAAATCCAATCGCTTCTTTTCTTATCTGGCTACTCAGGTCGCCGGTTCCCTCTTCCTCGCGTATCATCACGGTTGGCAAGGTCGAACCTACTCGGAAGACCTCGTTTCATTAAGGCGTCTACATTCTTCACTCACGTTCATTCACAACGTTAACGAAATGGAGTCCCTTTACCTCCTCACATAACTTTTGGTTTGTATGAGGGTTAAGCGACATGGCGCTTACTCACTTGAGTTTTATCCTCCAGCCTGTCGCCAGGATTCATTGGCTCAAGCTTCTTCACTACTACGGACTCCGCCGCCACCTGCAGTGTCATCGGTTTGGCTTTCCCCTAAGAGTTATACCTCCCCTACCTTCCAACGTTTGTTGAAAGGAACCTACAGAGCTTCCCCCGGTCATCACACCTTCTGTTCCATCCATCCTGACCCTAATCACGTCAGTGAGTCCTGTAGGTCTTTTCCCTTTTATTGTTTTCCCACAGAATATGCAAAAACGCATAGGTTTCCTCG
>NZ_SWLG01000044.1 GCF_005747095.1 Exobacillus caeni
AAGGGGCTGACCCAAAACATCGATAAAGCGGTGTTTGGGCAGCCCCCTTTTCTATTCAAAAGATAAATGAATCTCTATTTTAAGAGAAAAAACCTCTTCACGAGGTTTTAACTCCCTATTTTCGTTTTTCTTTTTATGCTATTTTCCCACTTTTTTAGGTTGTGGGCAGCACAAACCAGGCCCCATTCGACTGTTGTTTTCGAGAGGCCTCTTAGATGAAAACGGTTGAACCCTTGGTTAAATTTGGTTTGTCCAAAGACCGTCTCCACATCAATTTTTCGTTGACTGTACTTTTCTTTTCCTTCTTTAGAGTTCAAGCGTTCCTTCATTTCTCTTCGCTGCCGTCTGTTTTCCATTGAAATCATAATCGTTTTGCTTTCTTTTCCTTTGGCGCATTGCGACTGGAAAGGACAATCCTTACACTCCACACAACGATATCTTCGTTTGATCGATTCAAATCCGTTTTCTGTTGTTCTTTTCGATTCGTAATGAAACACCAGCCGTTTCTTGTTGGCGCAAATAAACTCATCTAACTCCTCGTCATAATCCATGTTTTCCGCACGTTCGACCTTTTGTTTCCACGATTTCTTCTTTTCATTTTCAAAGGTATTG
This sequence comes from Exobacillus caeni, assembly GCF_005747095.1. Classification (GTDB taxonomy): domain Bacteria; phylum Bacillota; class Bacilli; order Bacillales; family Guptibacillaceae; genus Exobacillus; species Exobacillus caeni. The sequence goes on from NZ_SWLG01000044.1 coordinate 613, forward strand.
TAAGGGACATATGCTTCCTTTTCTAACTGTTCCAGATAGGCGTAATTTTCTTCACTGCCATAACCTGAATCCGCAATAATGGTATCCGGTAAATTACGATACTGGTTTAGAAGTTCCAGGTGAGGAATGAGACATTTAGGATCTCCAGCTCTTTGATGGAGTGAGAAACCGGTAATAAACTGGTTCTCTGTGCCGATTTGAATATTGTAACCTGCCTTTAACTGGCCATTCTTCATATGGTCTTCTTTCATACGCATGAAAGTGGCATCCGGATCTGTCTTCGAATAACTGTTCCTTCCATTCGCGGTCTTTCGTTGGTGTTCATACTTTTGTTTTCTTGGAAGCAAATCTTTCTCTAGCTGTTTCTTTGCTTTTTTGAGTGTTTTATCTTTGGGTTCCTTTTTGAGGTGTTCGTTTACTTTGTCCATCGTCTTTTGAATATCTGAGGAGGTAATGGGATCTTCATTGAGCTTCTCTTGGACACCCAAGGTGTCTTCCTGGAGTTCTCCCTCTAAATGGCGCTCGATATCAAACACAATCTTACGGAACTTCTCATCTAGTCCTTTTTCATAACGCTTTGTCGCCTTTAGCCAGACCCAGGTGTATTTATTGGCATTCGCTTCCACCTTCGTTCCATCAAGATAGTAATCCTCGAGTTTGACGAGTCTCTTTTCATGAAGGAGCTCCAGGATGGAAAAGAAGACGTCATAGATAATTGGTTTGATCCGTTCAGATCGGAAACGATTGATGGTTCGGAAGTCAGGCTTTTGATTTCCGCTTAGCCACATTAAGTAGATATTTTCCTGGAGTGCTTTTTCGATTTTTCGCCCAGAATAAATCCGGTCGGCATAAGCGTATACGAGGATTTTCAACATCATCTTTGGGTGATAGCTGCTTCTACCACCGCCTTTATATTGTTCAAGAAGCAAAGATTCATCAAGCTGTTCAACTGCTTCATTCACAAGGCGGGCAAGATGATGAGTAGGGATTGTAACTTCTAAATCAAGTGGTAGAATGAGCTGGTCCATGTTATAATCAATGAAAGAAATATGATCATGTTTCATAAAAGAATCGTCCTTTCTTATCTGTTGATTTTTGTGTGGTAACTTTAATTATACAGAAAAAGGACGGTTCTTTTATGTTTTCAGCGAAAAAAGAAGGGGCGACCTTCAAAAGGATACTTTATCCTTTTGGGTCAGCCCC
>NZ_SWLG01000045.1 GCF_005747095.1 Exobacillus caeni
CCTCCCTCTGTAAAGCCAGTATATCTTTAAAATGCTCCTGATTTCTTAGGATTTCTTATCCACTTATTTAAGAATGTTGCAGGGGTGAGGATTCAAGTGCTATAAAACAGAATATTCTAACACTGTGTTATCCATCCTAACGACCAAATTGGAGATATTTGGTTAAAAAAGTAATGACCATGCTTTCGTTCTCCACACCACTTATGGTCGCTCACCCTCCCATGTCTCTCGGGATTTCATCCATACATTCCTTCGTCCTGCGTATCCACAAGGTGGAGGTCGGAAAAGCTTCGCTGCTGGGTCATATGCCCGAATGGAAAAAATACGCTCCGACTCTGCATTGTTGGTGTTTGTCGATTCCAGAAATCAAAAATGCATTCCAATAAATTTTTTACAGCTGTTAAGCAGCCTGTAGTACGTTGTTTTGAGATATCCCTTTCAGTATCTTGCTTCCATCAAACTCACACTGTTTATTACCTATGACAAAAAGTACACGTAATAATTTTCCGCACAATGCAATCATGGATTGTTGGCCCTTCAACGGTCGATTTGGACGAGTTTTATAATACTTGTGTAGAGCCATAAACGTTGAATTATTCGCCACTAGTGACCGGACCGCCAGATATAAGACTTTTCGCAGTTTCTTTCGACCGCGTTTGGTTATTTTGGTTTGCCCTTTAAACTTTCCAGAACTATGTTCTTGTAACGATAACCCCGCCATATTCTCAAGCTGTTTAGGATGATTGTAATTTGAGACAGCCCCAACTTCTGAGAAAAAGGTGGCAACTGTCGTTGCTCCAAGCCCTTTAATAGCCATCATTTCTTTGGCTCCGGGGATATCAGCCATGAGCTCTTCAATTTCTTCGTCTAATTCTTCTAAATGCTTACAATATAAATCATATTGATCCAGAAGGCTGTGTAACTCTTTCCTGGCAAAGCGCAGACCGATTGTAATTCCGATACTATTTTTTGCCTTTTCAACCAGCTTGATTGCACGGTTGATTCCAATCCCACTTTTTACGACCGTTTTCCATTGTGCTAGTATGTCTTCAGGTGACATGTCACGAATATCAGAAGGAAATGGAAAAGCACGAAGTGTACACAACGCTGTTTTTCCATCCCACTCTTTAAATACATCGTTAAACTCCGGAAAGTATCGTTGAATATTGTTTTGTATGCGTCCTTCGATAACGACTAGCTGTTTGGTGAGTTGGTCTCTTAATTTGATTGCTTCTCTTAATTCAGCATAAATGCCTTCAAGAAGATTGGGTACAGAGTATCGTCCATCCTTTACCAGTTGTGCAATAACACGCGCATCTTTTGTATCATTTTTCGTTGGTGAGTTATCATCCAGTTCTTTAGATTTTTTCACATGCATGGGGTTGACCACCACAAAATCATAATCTTTGGCAATAAGATAGTAAGCCAAGCTCAGCCAATAATGTCCTGTTGGTTCAGCTCCAAAAATGACATGGGATTTGTTGTTTTCTTGTTGAAGTTTAGAAACCCATTCTAGTAACTGTTGAAAGCCATGTATTCGGTTCTCAAAGATCAATCGTTTACCAAATTCATACCCGCGATCATCCTGAGCACGTGCAACATGTTTTTCTTTGGCAATGTCAATCCCAACAATTAAGGTAGATGGTGTGATTTGCGTTAATTTTTGATTTTGATTATAATTCATTTCGAGTCCTCCTTGGTTAAATTCGGGGTCAACGCGCATTGACACCCTGTACTATACCAAGAGGACACTTTTTTGTTCAATTCTCAAATTACTTCCCCACAGGAATGCTTCGCT
>NZ_SWLG01000046.1 GCF_005747095.1 Exobacillus caeni
GAGGCTGGGACATAACTAGCCTGAAATAATTAAAAATGGTTCCGATCATCGGTTTTTGATGATCGGAACCATTTTTTGTTGGATTGTTTCTATAATCTTTAGGTTGGTTTGCATTCATGGCGGTGTACTTTCTCAAGTTCACCGCCATGAACGCAAAGCCTAATTCATTTTCAACCTTGTTTTTGCCCCTGACGGACATTCGAGTGAAACACAAATTAGCCTTCAGAAACCCAAAAACTGGTTCTACGTCAATCTTACGTTGACCATAGATTTCACCCGTTTTCTCTTCCGAAAGCAGCTCTCTGATTGTCTCTTTTTGGCGCTCCCATTTTTCGTTGTAATAAATTTTCCGGTTATTCCCTTCTTTAGCTTTGGTACACCGGGCACGAAGAGGGCAAGCCGTACAGTCGTCACACTCATACACTTTAAACTCTCGCTTAAATCCATTACGATCCGTTTTATGAGAAAAATAACGGAACGTCAACCGTTGACCGTTTGGACAGGTGAAAGAATCGTCTCCCTCGTTGTAGTCCCAGTTGGCTGTGTTGAAATCATCGTTCTTAAAGCTTTTCTTTTTCTCTTTGCGGTAAGTATTGTAGGTGATCAGTGGCGTACGCTTCCGGTTTTCCAGGACATCCACATAATTTTCTTCGCTTCCATAACCGGCGTCTGCGACGATATAGCCCGGCAGTTCAAAAAAGTCGTTCTCTATGCGATCCAGAAAAGGCAGGAAAGTACGTGTATCTGTTGGATTTGGAAAAACATCGTAAGCGAGCGCATACTGACCTTCTGTCGCAACCTGGACATTGTAACCGGCTTTCAGTTGCCCGTTCTTCATGTAATCATCTTTCATTCGCATGAACGTGGCATCATGATCCGTCTTCGAGTAACTGTTGCGGCCACCGAATATTTTCATGTCGTTCTCGTACTTCTGTTTACGCGCCACAAAATCTTTGAACTGTTTGTGCGCTTGCTTTGGACCTTTGCGTTCTGAGCGAAGTTGTTTCCGTTCGTTGACATCCTCACTCGCATCTATCTTTTTATTCAAATCCTCGATCTTTTCTTCCAGTTTTTCGGTGATGTCAGAAAGCTCTTCAAAGGATAATTCTTCCTGGTTTTCTCGTTCCATTTCGGGGATAATCGCTTTTTCTACTAATTCATCATACATACTGTTCGATTTCTCGATCAGCTGAGCGCTGTACTTTTCAACAGCCTTCCGCCACACAAATGTGAACTTATTGGCGTTGGCTTCAATCTTGGTTCCATCGATGAAAATAGCTTCCGCATCAATCAACTCTTCCTGGACAAGCTGGCAGCGAAACTGGACAAAGCACTCACGGAGGAGCTCTTTGACTTCTGGGTGGACGCGGAAGCGATTGATGGTGCGATAACTTGGTTCATACCCCTGGGCAAGCCACATCATTCGCACGCTATCTTTAAGAAGCGCTTCAATCTTTCTTCCGGAGAAGACGGATTGGGTGTAGGCACATAAAATCACTTCATCATCATGCGTGGATGGTAAGCCGGACAGCCTGTCACCCGTAAGAAATCCGCAAAAGCTTCATTCGGAATCTGTTCCACCAGATCATGGACAGTAAATGCGATATCATTTTCTTGAAGTTTCATTTCTAAATCCAGGGGCAAAATCACTTGATTCATGTTATACTGTTTAAACATAGGGACACCTCCGATGGTTATGGTGTGGTTACTTTAATTTTATCAGAGGTTGTCCCTATTTTCTTATGAAAACAAAAGAAACAATAAAAAAA
>NZ_SWLG01000047.1 GCF_005747095.1 Exobacillus caeni
ACACCCGTTCCCATGCCGAACACGGAAGTTAAGCTCTTCAGCGCCGATGGTAATTGGGGGATCTCCCCCTGTAAGAGTAGGACATCGCCGGGCTTAGATAGTGGAGGATTAGCTCAGCTGGGAGAGCATCTGCCTTACAAGCAGGGGGTCGGCGGTTCGAGCCCGTCATCCTCCACCATATTATTTTTTTTGTACCCAAAGGGTACGTCATTTTTATGCCAGTCTAGCCGCAGCTCACAGACAAGCTGAGGACAAATTATTGATTTTACTTCATAATACTTCGCCGGCCTAGCTCAATTGGTAGAGCAAGGAGCATAACCGCGCCGATTAATCTGCGACTTGTCTTGACGCAGATAGCTACAAAGCTAAGCTTGTAGAGGAAGAGACAACAAAAATGATTTAACTTCATAATCTTCGCCGGCCTAGCTCAATTGGTAGAGCAACTGACTTGTAATCAGTAGGTTGGGGGTTCAAGTCCTCTGGCCGGCACCACTTTTAAAACCGTTAGCTCAACTGGCAGAGTAAAGAGCAATGCTACGCTTGTCCCGATCCAGACTACTTCGGCAGTAATTTTGGAAGAGGAAGGGACATGGAAACTGAATAAGCTTCAACTAAACATCAAGAGCCATTAGCTCAGCTGGCAGAGCATCTGACTTTTAATCAGAGGGTCGGAGGTTCGAATCCTCCATGGCTCACCATTTTTATGCGGGTGTGGCGGAATTGGCAGACGCGCTAGACTTAGGATCTAGTGTCTTTACGACGTGGGGGTTCAAGTCCCTTCACCCGCACCAATTCGCGGAAGTAGTTCAGTGGTAGAACACCACCTTGCCAAGGTGGGGGTCGCGGGTTCAAATCCCGTCTTCCGCTCCAATTTAAATTACGAATAAGTCCTGCCGGAGTGGCGGAATTGGCAGACGCACAGGACTTAAAATCCTGCGGAGGGTGTACCTCCGTGCCGGTTCGAGTCCGGCCTCCGGCACCAATCATCTATAAAGCGCCCGTAGCTCAATTGGATAGAGCGTCTGACTACGGATCAGAAGGTTAGGGGTTCGACTCCTCTCGGGCGCGCCATTTTTAACGGGAAGTAGCTCAGCTTGGCAGAGCACTTGGTTTGGGACCAAGGGGTCGCAGGTTCAAATCCTGTCTTCCCGACCACTTTAGTTATTTATGGGGCCTTAGCTCAGCTGGGAGAGCGCCTGCTTTGCACGCAGGAGGTCAGCGGTTCGATCCCGCTAGGCTCCACCATTTTTTCGAAGTTTTGGTTGACTCTCTTCACTAAATGCGGTATACTTTTAAAGTTGCTGTCTTGAAGAAGTAAACTGAAAGTGTGAAAAAGTTGTTGACTTCTGCGAAATGAGATGATATACTTAATCTTGTCGCTGAAAACGACAACCGCATAAAGGATTACTGGCTGAAGGCCATCACATCCTGTGCGTCGTAGTTCTTTGAAAACTGAACAAAACGCCAAGCGAATTAAGCTTTAAAGCAAGCTAGATTGAACTTATCTTTTATCGGAGAGTTTGATCCTGGCTCAGGACGAACGCTGGCGGCGTGCCTAATACATGCAAGTCGAGCGAAGAGATGGGAGCTTGCTCCCTGATCTT
>NZ_SWLG01000048.1 GCF_005747095.1 Exobacillus caeni
ATGATGGCGAAGAGGCCACACCCGTTCCCATGCCGAACACGGAAGTTAAGCTCTTCAGCGCCGATGGTAATTGGGGGATCTCCCCCTGTAAGAGTAGGACATCGCCGGGCTTAGATAGTGGAGGATTAGCTCAGCTGGGAGAGCATCTGCCTTACAAGCAGGGGGTCGGCGGTTCGAGCCCGTCATCCTCCACCATTTAATTAAATAACTAAGAGCAGCTAGCAGAGCAAAGAGCGATGCTACGCTGAAATTGTGATGATTTGTCCTGACGCAAAACACGGTAGGAATACCGGAAGAGGAAAGGACATCGATAGTGAAAAAGCTTCAACTAAACATCGAGAGCCATTAGCTCAGCTGGCAGAGCATCTGACTTTTAATCAGAGGGTCGGAGGTTCGAATCCTCCATGGCTCACCATTTTTATGCGGGTGTGGCGGAATTGGCAGACGCGCTAGACTTAGGATCTAGTGTCTTTACGACGTGGGGGTTCAAGTCCCTTCACCCGCACCATAAAAAACAAAAAAGTGCGCCCGTAGCTCAATTGGATAGAGCGTCTGACTACGGATCAGAAGGTTAGGGGTTCGACTCCTCTCGGGCGCGCCATTTTTTTACGGGAAGTAGCTCAGCTTGGCAGAGCACTTGGTTTGGGACCAAGGGGTCGCAGGTTCAAATCCTGTCTTCCCGACCACTTTAGTTATTTATGGGGCCTTAGCTCAGCTGGGAGAGCGCCTGCTTTGCACGCAGGAGGTCAGCGGTTCGATCCCGCTAGGCTCCACTTATTATTTTGGCGGTGTAGCTCAGCTGGCTAGAGCGTACGGTTCATACCCGTGAGGTCGGGGGTTCGATCCCCTCCGCCGCTACCATTAAAATACGGACCCTTAGCTCAGTTGGTTAGAGCTGACGGCTCATAACCGTCCGGTCGTAGGTTCGAGTCCTACAGGGTCCACCATGAAGTTTTAAATTACATCGTCGCGGGATGGAGCAATGAGCGATACATCGTTGTTCAAACTGCGAATTGTCCTGACGGATACAACTTCAAAGCTTTACTTGTAGAGGAAAGGACAGTCACATTTTACATCATCGCGGGATGGAGCAGTCTGGTAGCTCGTCGGGCTCATAACCCGAAGGTCGCAGGTTCAAATCCTGCTCCCGCAACCAAATAAAATCTAACTACGTCGATTAACTTTATAGCTAGAGTTTGATCGTAGTCCCTTGGGTGCAACCAAATAAAACCTAACTTTTAGCAGAATTAATAAGGTCCCGTGGTGTAGGGGTCAACATGCCTGCCTGTCACGCAGGAGATCGCCGGTTCAAATCCGGTCGGGACCGCCATTTAAATTTAAAGTAAAACTAACATGGCTCGATAGCTCAGTCGGTAGAGCAACGAACGTTACATCATGAGTAATCGATGAGTTGTCCTGACGCAGCCTACATCGATAGCGTTTGCTTGTAGAGGAAAGGACAGAGGGTATCAGCACAGCATAAAATGATGGTCACCTATATTAACATGGCTCGATAGCTCAGTCGGTAGAGCAACGAACGTTACATCGTGACAAATCGATGAGTTGTTCCGACACAGCCTGCTTCGATAGCATAAGCTAG
>NZ_SWLG01000049.1 GCF_005747095.1 Exobacillus caeni
TCGGAGAGTTTGATCCTGGCTCAGGACGAACGCTGGCGGCGTGCCTAATACATGCAAGTCGAGCGAAGAGATGGGAGCTTGCTCCCTGATCTTAGCGGCGGACGGGTGAGTAACACGTGGGCAACCTGCCTGTAAGACTGGGATAACTCCGGGAAACCGGGGCTAATACCGGATGACAGGAGACACCGCATGGTGTCTCCTTGAAAGATGGCTTTTAGCTATCACTTACAGATGGGCCCGCGGCGCATTAGCTAGTTGGTGGGGTAATGGCCCACCAAGGCCACGATGCGTAGCCGACCTGAGAGGGTGATCGGCCACACTGGGACTGAGACACGGCCCAGACTCCTACGGGAGGCAGCAGTAGGGAATCTTCCGCAATGGACGAAAGTCTGACGGAGCAACGCCGCGTGAGTGATGAAGGCCTTCGGGTCGTAAAGCTCTGTTGTTAGGGAAGAACAAGTACCGTTCGAACAGGGCGGTACCTTGACGGTACCTAACCAGAAAGCCACGGCTAACTACGTGCCAGCAGCCGCGGTAATACGTAGGTGGCAAGCGTTGTCCGGAATTATTGGGCGTAAAGCGCGCGCAGGCGGTCCTTTAAGTCTGATGTGAAAGCCCACGGCTCAACCGTGGAGAGCCATTGGAAACTGGGGGACTTGAGTACAGAAGAGGAGAGTGGAATTCCACGTGTAGCGGTGAAATGCGTAGAGATGTGGAGGAACACCAGTGGCGAAGGCGGCTCTCTGGTCTGTAACTGACGCTGAGGCGCGAAAGCGTGGGGAGCAAACAGGATTAGATACCCTGGTAGTCCACGCCGTAAACGATGAGTGCTAGGTGTTGGGGGGCTACCACCCCTCAGTGCTGAAGTTAACACATTAAGCACTCCGCCTGGGGAGTACGACCGCAAGGTTGAAACTCAAAGGAATTGACGGGGGCCCGCACAAGCAGTGGAGCATGTGGTTTAATTCGAAGCAACGCGAAGAACCTTACCAGGTCTTGACATCCTCTGACACCCCTAGAGATAGGGCGTTCCCCTTCGGGGGACAGAGTGACAGGTGGTGCATGGTTGTCGTCAGCTCGTGTCGTGAGATGTTGGGTTAAGTCCCGCAACGAGCGCAACCCTTGATCTTAGTTGCCAGCATTCAGTTGGGCACTCTAAGGTGACTGCCGGTGACAAACCGGAGGAAGGTGGGGATGACGTCAAATCATCATGCCCCTTATGACCTGGGCTACACACGTGCTACAATGGACGGTACAAAGGGCAGCGACACCGCGAGGTGAAGCGAATCCCATAAAGCCGTTCTCAGTTCGGATTGCAGGCTGCAACTCGCCTGCATGAAGCCGGAATTGCTAGTAATCGCGGATCAGCATGCCGCGGTGAATACGTTCCCGGGCCTTGTACACACCGCCCGTCACACCACGAGAGTTTGTAACACCCGAAGTCGGTGAGGTAACCTTTTGGGGCCAGCCGCCGAAGGTGGGACAAATGATTGGGGTGAAGTCGTAACAAGGTAGCCGTATCGGAAGGTGCGGCTGGATCACCTCCTTTCTATGGAGTAACACGACGTGATAGAGAGCTATCACAA
>NZ_SWLG01000005.1 GCF_005747095.1 Exobacillus caeni
CGAAGTATTCTGCCGAAGCGGTTTGCATTACTCCTACTAGCTACAAAGGAAGATAAATCTATTGAAAATTAACATTCTATACTTGTTGATTCTGAATCATTCGTTTTTTAACTTGAACATCTTATTTATGTCCCAGCCTCTTAAATTATTATGATTTACACTGGATAAACAGGATGCTTTCTTTCGCTGAATATCATTTCTTTTGACTCATAGACTTCAAAACGGTCAATCAATACATCCCGTAAATCCTCTCCCTGGACAATATCATCTACTATCATCTCGGAAGCCAGTTTGTAAATGTCGATATGCTCTTTATATTCTTGATGCTTTTCTTTTACATACTCCACGCGTTCTTTCGGATCTTCAATGGCAGCGATTTTATTTGCATAAACCGCATTTACTGCTGCTTCCGGCCCCATAACCGCGATTTGTGCTGTCGGCAGTGCAATACAGCAATCCGGTTCAAACGCAGGGCCAGCCATCGCATACAAACCTGCTCCATAAGCCTTGCGGACAACCACTGAAATCTTAGGTACGGTGGCTGAGCTCATCGCTGCGATCAGCTTTGCTCCGTGCCTGATAATACCAGCTCGTTCTACCTTTGTACCTATCATGAATCCGGGAACATCAGCGAGGAATAGCAATGGGATTCCATAGGCATCACACAGCTGGATAAATTTTGCACCTTTGTCAGCCGAATCGACGAACAAAACGCCGCCTTTTGCTTTCGGCTGGTTAGCGATGATACCGACGACCTTTCCATCCATCCGCGCAAACCCTGTGATCAATTCAGGTGCGAATAACTTTTTAATTTCAAAAAAGCTATTCTCATCGATCAAAGCATGTACCAGTTCATACATATCGAACGGAGCATTCTGGTTTTCCGGCACAATTTCCGTAACCGTTCTCCCCTGTTTCGGCTTCACCGGATTTACTTTAGCGGGTTTTTGCTTAAAGTTTTCAGGAAAATAGCTCAAATAATTTCTTCCCTGCTCAATGGCTTCTTCTTCATTCTCTGCAAGCACATCCCCTACACCGCTAATGGTGCAGTGCATGCGCGCTCCTCCCATTTCTTCAAGGGACACCTTCTCGCCTATGACCTTCTCAGCCATCCGAGGGGAGCCGAGATACATCGAAGCGTTTTTATCAACCATGATAACGATATCACAGAATGCCGGGATATATGCTCCTCCTGCTGCAGAGGGTCCAAATAGCAAGCAAACCTGTGGAACCATCCCTGACATCTTGACCTGGTTATAAAAGATTCGTCCTGCCCCTCTTCGATTCGGAAACATTTGAAGCTGGTCCGTAATTCTTGCGCCCGCAGAATCAACCAGATAAAAAATCGGCACCTTCAGCTTCATCGCTGTTTCCTGAATGCGGATAATTTTTTCCACTGTTCTGGCTCCCCATGAACCAGCTTTAACTGTAGAGTCATTTGCCATCACACAGACAGTCTGGCCATTTACTTTGCCGATCGCTGTTACGACACCGTCCGCTGGCAGGTCTCCTGCCTGGTTATTGGCAAACTTCCCATCCTCCAACTTAAATTCTCCATTATCGAAAAGCTTTTTTAATCGATCCCTAACAAAAAGCTTATTGTTCTCTTTAAGCTTTTCATGGTACTTTTGTGCGCCTCCAGCTTCGATCTGTTCGGAGATACCTTTAAATTTTTCTTCAACGTTTGTTGTCATCCTATGTTTCCTCCTCCATGTAGTAGATTGAGCGCTCGTTCAACTAAAAGAGAAACTATTTAATCGTTACAAGTACGTCTCCCTCGTTGACAAAGTCCCCGATATTAACTTTCACTTCGGCAACTTCCCCTTCTTCTGTACTTTCTACCGGGATCTCCATTTTCATGGATTCAAGCATAACGAGTTCCTGCCCGGCTGTTACGCCTTCTCCTTCCGATACCATCACATTCAATACTGTCCCTGCCATAGATGCTGTTACTTCTTTCATTTTCTTCCACTCCTTATGTTTACTTGTTTAACCTTTGCTTTGCAAGGTAACCTGTCGTATAGTCTCCATTAATAAAAGCTTCTTCCTCAAGGATCTGTTTAAATAAAGGTCCATTATGTTTAATTCCCGTCAGCTTGAATTCCTCAAAGAACTTCTTTGCTTTTTCAAGAACTTCCTGGCGGTTTTCTCCACTGACAACGATTTTTGCGATCATCGGATCATAAAAAGGGGTAACGGTAGATCCGGATTCAAAGCCAGAATCAATTCTGACACCTTCCATTTCCGGGAAGACCAATTCTTCTATTTTTCCTGGTGAAGGCATGAATTTTACAGGATCTTCTGCATACAACCTGAATTCCATACTATGGCCATTCTGATGAATTTCTGTCTGATCCATCGGTATTCTTCCGCCGTCCGCAATTTGGATCTGCCATTCTACAAGGTCGATACCTGTTGTTTCTTCTGTAATCGGATGTTCAACTTGTAATCTTGTATTCATCTCCAGGAAATAAAAGTTTTCATCTTCGTCCACTACAAATTCCACTGTTCCGGCATTAGTATAATGAACATGTTTCGCTGCCCTTACGGCTGCATCCGCAATCTTTTCCCTTGTCCTGCTTGACAAAAATGGAGAAGGTGTCTCCTCGATAACCTTCTGGTTCCTGCGTTGGACAGAACAGTCTCGTTCGAAAAGGTGGACAACATTCCCATGCTCGTCTCCAAATATCTGAACTTCAATATGGCGGGCGTTAGCGATAAATTTCTCGACGAACATTTCCCCGTTCCCAAAATAAGCTTTTGCCCGGTTCTGGCTGGATGCGAACGCTTTTCGAAGCTCTTCTTCGCCGTTGCATCTCTGCATTCCGATACCGCCGCCCCCTGCAGTAGCTTTGATCATGACGGGATAGCCGATCTCTTCTGCGATGATGGCTGCTTCATCCACATCTTTTACTGGCCCGTCGCTGCCAGGCACTACCGGTACTCCTGCCTCGATCATCGTTTTTCTCGCTCGAATTTTATCTCCCATCGCCTCGACAACTCCAGCACGAGGTCCGATAAAAGTAATGCCGTTTTCTTCAACCTTTTGGACGAATGCGCTGTTTTCTGAAAGAAATCCATACCCGGGATGGATTCCATCAACATTTTCATTTTTGGCGATTTCAAGGATTTTTTCTTGATTCAAATAGGATTTTACAACTGGCGGTTCACCAATTGAGTAAGCTGTATCAGCCTTCTTTATGTAAGGCAAGTCTTTGTCTGCTTCTGAATAAACCAAAACGGTTTCAATTCCAAGTTTTGAACTGGTTCTTAAGATTCTATCAGCAATCTCACCACGATTAGATATCAGAATTTTCTTCAATGCAGTACCTCCCTGTTTGTTCATTTACCTTTTTGTTGAAAACCCTTACAATAATCATAGCATTAATCACCGGGTTTTGTTCAATAAAATTCAAATAATTCCCTTAATAATTTGTTTTTTGAAATAATTAAATTTTTATCTTATTATTATAGTAGCGATTTAAATAGGATGCACTGGTTATGAATATAACCCTTATTGACTCGCCTGGATCATTCACAAAAGGTGGCGCGAGTTAAGAATAAAATTTTTATTTATTGAATCAGTTTTGCTAAAAACAACATTCTATTTAACAGAGCCAAACAGAAAGAAGAGAGTTGGAGGGGCAAACGATGGTAGATTTGACTGTTAGACGTTTACTTATTAACTATAAAACCCTGGAAGAATTTAAAAAGTTTAAAGAGTATGGAATACAAGAGCTTTCGATGATGGAAGACCTGCAGGAGAATATCATTGAAAACGACAGTGAATCTCCGTTCTACGGCATCTATTTTGGCGATAAACTTATAGCCAGAATGAGCCTCTATCGGATCGACGGAAAATATGACCGGTACTTCGAACCAGCCCAGGATTACCTCGAACTTTGGAAACTGGAAGTGCTTCCGCAATATCGAAATAAAGGTTATGGAAAAGCTCTGGTGGACTATGCAAAAAGTTTTAATCTGCCGATTAAAACAAACGGCAGACAAGGGTCAAGCTCATTCTGGGAAATGATGGGGTTCGAGTCTGTCACCTATAATCCGGAGAGAGACAGAGGGGAAAACCCTTACGTATGGTATCCAAAAGGAGTTAAGGAACAAGAACTGTAAGCTTAATCGCTTTTTTATAATTCCAGGAGGATGCGACAAAAGTATTTAGCCAAAAGAAAATCCGAACTGTGATTCAAATTCTTTAAACAGAATTCGAATTCAGTTCGGATTTTCCTTTTAGTTATAAAAATTATTGCATACCTTTAAAACAATACCCGGGTGTCTAAGCCCGCTACGAAATAACTTCCATAGGGTAGACGCAACAAAGTTCATCTAGAAGAAAATCACTTCCATCGGAGGCAGAATACGTAAACTCCCCTAGGAAAAGCAACAGCTAAAGATCGCGCGGAAAGCAAAGTGTTCTGCCGATTTTATCCGTTTTCAGACTTGAACGTATCCTCTATGTTCCAGCAACCTGTGTTAATAAAATTATTTCTTTACCTTTTCAAGATTTCCGTTATAATCCATTTGAAATTGCAAGTTTGATGAATCATCGTCTTTCAATACAACCATTTTTCGGGCACGATCCATAATTTCAATAAGCGATTTGTAGTCTTCCTGAATCGATTGATAATTGTTTTCCATCTTCTTCAATTCCCTCTGAAGCTTTTGATTATCCGTTTTCAATGTATTGATTTCATTCTTAAGGCCTTCTCTTTCTTCATCACTATTCTGTAACGCACGAAGAAATTCAATGATACTGTCAATCGTAAGAGACCTATACACAGAAACATTCTTTGGTCTTTCTTGAGCATTTTTCATTTCATTTGTTTTCTTTTCTTCTTTGTTGTTCTTTGCTTCCTTTCTTTGCTTTTTGGCTAGAGAAATTGCACTTTCGTATTGTTTTCTAACGAGTGAATTCCACCTGAACCCGCAGGCTGCAGAAGTTCTAGAAAGTCTTTCTCCTACTTCTTCAAACGCTGCTAGCTGCGTGCTCCCCTCCCGTATATGCCTTAGGATAACTTCAGCCAATAAAACATCTTCATCATTTGTCCAGGCATCCTGGCGAATTGAAGACAAACCAATCCCTCCAATCGTTTTTTTTATTAATCTTTATGCAAATGGTAGAAAAGATAGACTTTTGTTCTAGCTTAATAAAAAATATTATTCGATTTGGACTATTAGTTTGCCATGTTCTAGTTTTGCAACGGAGGGTTTGATTTCTGCTTCAATCAACTTAATAGCAGGAGTTCTTCAAAAAAATATCATAACAATAATCTTGTAGAAAAGTTCTTCTCCCATACTTTGTTGCTTTAAAAGATGCACAGTTGAGAGGAACTGCGACGCAATTGCAACATTGATTTACGCTCCGGGCAGTTCGCTTTCCGCGGGCAACGCTTTAGCTTCCTCGTCAGCAAAAACCGCCTCCTGCGGGATCTTCAGCTGTTGCTTTTCCCGCTGGAGTCGACTGCCCTCTGCTCCAATCAACTGAAGTGTTTGATAGTTAATCCTTTAATGAAAACTACAAAGCAAATCTTAGGAAGGAAATACACGTAGACTCCTCGAAAATGAACATCACATTTTCTTCGTGCGATGTCTTGCTGCCGTAGCCTTCCTTATCCTGCGGGACAGCGAAGACGTTGAGACCCCGCAGTGTAGCAAGGTGGAGGCGAACGCCCAGGGACGTATGGATTGGACTGAGTCGTATGGAGATAAAGAAAACACGACGAACAAAAGAGAGTCGATGTTGCCTTATCGCAAGGAGGTGAGGGAAATCCACTAGTCTCTGTGAGCCGTAACCAGACAGGCGTTTTGTGCGAGTGAGGAGGCTCAGCGCGAGCCCGCGGAAAACGTAGTGTATTTCCGCAGCGGTCATCCATCCGTTATGTCGCAGTTTATAAATCTTGTGCATAAACGACAATCTTTTAGTAACAAACTTTAGAAAAGAAGCTTTATCTAAAAGAAGCATTATTTATTTTTATTAAGAAACGTTCGTACAGCCTGATGGTGTTCATCCGATTCCCAGAGTACGGAACAATGGTAAATCTCTTCATCCATCCGTTCGATGATTTTATTTTCGTTGCATTTGGAAAGCCAGTAAGATTTATATGCCTTCAAGACAGACAGGGGCTGTTCGAGGAACGGCTGCAACCAGTCAAGACATTCCTCCTTAAGATTTTCTGGCTCTACAGTATGATTAATAAACCCCAGTTCCTTACCCTTTTCAGCAGTAACAGCCTTCGCACTCATCAACAGCCTCATCGCCTCTGATTGAGAGATCCTTTCATAGAGCATCGCTGCTCCCCCCCAACCAGTCGTAATCCCGAGTTTACCCTGGATAAATCCAAACTTGGCCCGTTTCTTTGCCACTCTGAAGTCACATGAAACCGCAATTTCACACCCGCCGCCGACTGCAGTCCCATTCAAGAGTGCAACAGTTGGTTTTGGAAAAAGAAATATTTTTTGAAGTATTTTCCCCATTCTGGAAAGCATTTTATACGCTTCTTTCTGGGTAACAAGACTATGAAAAGCTGACAGATCTCCTCCTGAACAAAAAGCCTGACTTCCGCTTCCAGTTATAACGACTATTTTGCTATTCTGGCATTCCTCGATCTCTGCAAGAATCTCCTCCAGCCTATCCATCACTTCATAGTCGATCGCATTTCTTTTATCAGGACGATTAATCGTCACCCATGCCACTTCCTTGTATACCTCATACTTAATCTTACCCATCAGGTGTCGTCTCCCTTTTTGTTTTATCTATTATGTAAAATTGTATAAAAAAAAACAGAGAGAACCGGTTTCTCTCTGTTTCTGGTTTATTATTTTTCTACAACTTCTTCACCTTTGTAGTGTCCGCATTCTTTACAAACACGGTGAGCAAGTTTGTATTCGCCACAGTTAGGGCAAGCTACCATTCCAGGTACTTGTAGTTTGAAATGAGTACGACGCTTTCTTTTACGGGTCTTTGAAGTTCTTCTAGCAGGTACTGCCATCATTTCCACCTCCTTAACAAAGTTCAAAAGAGAAACGGAAGATGTTTCATAAGGTCATGCTAGTTATCTTTCTTATTAAAAAAGTCAGCTAGACCGGCTAACCGAGGGTCAACTTTCTCTTTGTTGTCCTCTTCTTTATCAACAACTTCCCATCCTTTTCCAGATTGATTTGGATTAACATCCTCTTTCACAACCCGAATCGGAATTTCCAATAATATATTTTCCTTAATATAAGGGAGTAAGTCAACAGTATTTCCTCGAATTTGATGAATTTCTTCATTCTCTTCTTCATCATCTTCCGAGAAGTCATTGATCGGATCCAGAATAAATGTCTCAATCGTATCAATGTCAAAAGGAAACTCCACATCTTCCAGAGTATTTGCACACGGAAGAATCATTTCCCCCTCAATATTAAGGTGAAACGAGACGTTATCTCCATGAAAAGACGCGTGTCCCTTTACATGAACCGGCGAAATTCCACGAATATCACTGTCCCTTTTCTTAAGATCGCTCACATCGATCGTTTCATCGATAGACAATCCTTTGTGTTTCAGAGCTTTTAATTGCTCAACTGACCATTTCATCTGTATCACCTCAAGGCAACAAATGTAATTATAGCTATTTTAAATACAATTGTCAATATTTTTTCTTTACACCGTTTGGAACACGACACAACATGATATAATGGTTATCATATCAAAGGTAATCTAGCCTTATCAACTTTCTAGTCTATTCCCTTAATTAAACCGTTCTACTCTAAGAGAAAGGAGACTTCTTATTATGAAGGCTGCAGGTATTATAGTGGAATATAATCCTTTTCACAATGGGCATTTTTATCATTTGCAAGAAACGAAGAAACATTCAAACGCAGAAGTCATCGTTGCGGTGATGAGCGGTTATTTTCTTCAGAGGGGAGAGCCTGCGCTAGTCGACAAATGGACTAGAACAAAAATGGCGCTCCAAAACGGGGCAGACATCGTTGTGGAATTGCCCTACGCATTCGCAACGCAAAAAGCTGAAATATTTGCAGGAGGAGCTGTGTCTATACTAGATTCCCTCTTCGTTTCAGAGCTTGTTTTTGGCAGTGAAGAGGGGAAAATCGATCCATTCCTGAATACCGTTACACTGTTGGATGACCAACGTGCGGAATATGATTCTCTTGTGAAGGAATATATACATAAGGGCCACAGCTATCCTAAGTCCACCTCGCTCGCATTCCAGGAGCTAAAAGGGACCAATCATTGTGCTGACCTTTCGCAGCCAAATAATATTCTCGGCTACCATTACGTAAAAGCGATCCATGATCAAAACTCTTCTATTAAGCCAGAAACCGTCCTGCGTACCAAAGCCGGTTATCATGATGCCGAATTTAGTGATGCGTCCATCGCAAGTGCGACAAGTATTCGGAAAAAGCTCCTTTTTGAAAAGGAGCCTATTGGTTCAGTTGAAAGTTATCTGCCGGAAAGATCATTTATCCACTTAAAGCATTTTATAAAACAATATCAGTTTCTTCATGGCTGGAACCGGTTGTTTCCATACTTGAAATACAGACTCTTAACAGCTGGCAGGCAAGAACTTTCCGCTGTTTACGAAGCAGAGGAAGGTCTTGAGAACCGTCTGGTCGAATGTGTTCGAACCGCCGCTTCTTTTGAAGAATTCATGGAACATGTAAAAACGAAACGTTACACATGGACACGCCTGCAAAGGCTATGCGTCCATGTTCTGACAAACGCAAGGAAAAGCGATATGTCCCCTGCGTTAGAAACAGGAAAAGCAAGCTACATAAAGCTTTTAGGAATGAGTAAATCAGGACAGGAATACTTAGGCACCATAAAGAAGCGATCACGACTACCGATCATATCAAACCAAAACCAATATGAGGATCCGTTTATACAGCTAGACCGTAAAGCTGCTGATTGTTATGCTCTTGGCTTTCCAGAACATTTCAGGAAAGAATGGCTGCAGAAAGAATATACTACCTCCCCGATTCGGTATGATGAAATCAACAGAAAGTTTCAATAACAAATGAAATAGCAAAGGATGAGGGGGCTCCCTCATCCTTTGCTGCTGTTTAGCTTTTTCAAATAGTCCAGTGCATCTTTAAATGTTTCTACAGGAACGATCTTCATTTCAGTTTCTATATCTTTTGCAGCTTCCACTGCGTCATCATAGTTATTATGAGCTACCGGAGCAAAGAAAACCTCGGCTTTCGCTTTATCTGCAGCAACTATTTTTTGTTTGATGCCACCTATAGGTCCCACTTCTCCATCCTGGTTGATCGTTCCAGTTCCAGCGATCTGGTATCCTTTCGTATAATCCGTTTCCGTTAACTGGTTATAAATTTCTAGCGTGAACATTAGGCCGGCAGATGGTCCGCCAATCTGGTTTGTATCAATTTTGATATCTGGTTCCGTTTTAACCTCTGTTGCTGTAATCGGACCTGTAATCCCAATACCGGCCTTATCTTCCGGAGCGTTAAACTTCTCGGGAAAAGAAGCCATTGAAACCTGTACCTCCACGGTTTTCCCATCGCGCCTTAATGTTATAGTTACACTGTCCCCTTTTTCCTTACCGCCAAGTATCTTAAGCAATTGTTCCGTTGTATCGACTGTTGTTCCGTCGACTTCGACGATCATATCTCCGAGTTTCAGTTTTCCTTCAGCAGGCATGCCTTCGATGATATCTGTCACAAGCACTCCATTATTGATGACTTCAACTTCTTTTCCCGCATTCCTATATGCGACAATCGTTGCATTTTTCTGTGAGCTTGACATTACCTCAAGCTGGCGCTGATGGTATTCTTCATCCGTTTCACCTTCACGGCGAATATCCTCTTTCGGATAAATATGATGGTACTCGTTGAACATCGCCCACAAATACTGTACGATGTTCGCTTCTCCGATCCGGACCGTGGTCAACATAAACTCCCCCCTGTCCTGGTTCCCTCCATCTACCTCAATCACATTATCGAGTGCTTTTGCTTCTCCGGGCGTGGTAACATAATACGGCAGGCGCACAAAAGTGATCAGTGCGGCCAATACAATGATTATGACCCACAAGTAAGATATTTTCACTGTTCTTTTCGTTGATCCGCTCATTCCATTTTCTCCTTCCATTCGGCGATAGAAGCTGTGATGGTTTCCATGTTTCTTATCGTTTCCTCTTCACCTATTTGAATCATTTCTTCTATGTTTGTAAATGCTTTGGAATTATAGGATTCAAGCGCAGGTTTCAACATAATATCTGCTGTAACTTCATGAATTCTAACCATTTCTTTTTGCATAATATCAATGCTTTGAAGGATAACGTCTATAATCGATGTTACCTCGGCTACAGGCTTTACATTCGATACGTCTACGGCGATTACAAAGTCAGACCCCATGTCCTTAACGACAGAAACGGGAACCCGATCGATTACTCCGCCATCTACTAATAGCCGGTCATCTATTTTTTCCGGTACAAGAATGCCGGGAATAGAAATGCTTGCGCGTACAGCATCAGCGATAGAACCTGATCTATAGATAACCTTCTCTCCCTTTAATAAATCGGTAGCAACAACTGACAGAGGAGGAGAGAGGTCCTCGATTCTTTTTCCATGTGTCAAGGTATTTATCAGATTCTTTACCTTGTTCCCTGCAATGAAACCCATTTTAGGTACGGTAAAATCAAGATAATACTTCCTCTTAAAAAGGCTTGCCATCTTCTCCATTGTCTTTATATCATGTCCTGCACCATAGATGGCCCCTACTAATGCCCCCATACTGCTTCCTGCAATATAATCTATGGGGATGCCTGCTTCGGTCAAAGCTTTGATCACTCCTACGTGAGCAAAGCCCCTTGCACCACCTGATCCAAGCGCCAGACCTATTTTAGGCTCTGTCACCGTTATTCCCCCTTTAAATGAGGCTGTTTACTTGTTTATATGGTCTAAAATCGGACAACATACGTATATTTTATTATCGGACATGTTTACCTGATATCACACGTTACACTTTATCCCTATTTTATAAATTGCTAAACATTCTAGCTCTGTTTTGTTGAGCGTGAAGATCGAACCAGTCTATGCTGCAAGAGGGGGCCTAAAAGTTGGACCGATCGCTTTGGAAAACGATTTTTATGTCAGCATCCTTTACTTTTTTAGCCTGTATATTAATTATTTATCCCAAACACTCATTAGATGCCTCCATCGAAGGACTTAACATGTGGTGGGAAGTTGTGTTCCCATCTCTTCTGCCGTTTTTTATTGTCTCTGAGATCTTGATCGGAATCGGAGTGGTCCGATTCATTGGAATATTGCTTGAGCCGCTAATGCGCCCTGTCTTTCGCGTCCCCGGTGTCGGTGGTTTTGTGTGGGCAATGGGCCTTGCATCAGGTTTTCCTGCAGGAGCCAAATTTACTGCACGCCTCCGCCAGGAAAGGCAGCTTACCAGCATAGAAGCCGAAAGACTCGTTTCCTTTACCAACTGTTCGAACCCGCTGTTTATATTTGGCGCTGTGGCAGTCGGTTTCTTCCATAATGCATCCCTGGGCCTGCTTCTTGCAGCAGCCCACTATGGCGGGAACATTTGTGTAGGGATATTAATGAGATTTCATGGACTTTCCTCCAACGAGAGAACGGAAAAAGATAACCTTGAATCTAACAGGTTAGCATCAGCAGTAATAGCACTTCACGAAACGAGAAAAAAGGATGATCGGCCAATCGGTAAAATTATTGGCGATGCAGTCCATTCTTCTATCCAAACACTTCTGATGGTTGGTGGATTCATTATCCTTTTCTCTGTATTAAACGAGCTACTTAGCGTAGTTCAGGTGTCACAGCTATTGTCAGTTATCTTCACCATCCTGCTTTCTGCTTTTCATTTTCCTGCAGACCTAAGCATGCCGCTTCTTTCAGGTTTATTCGAAATAACGCTCGGGAGCAGGTTAACGAGTGAAACCGAACATGCTACATTGCTTCAGCAGGCAATTATGACAAGTTTCATTCTTGCGTTCAACGGTTTCTCTGTTCAAGCTCAAGTAGCAAGCATTCTCGCTGAAACCGATATACGATTCCAACCTTTTTTTGTGGCGCGGATTCTTCATGGATGCTTCGCCGCTGCCATTACTCTTATTTTATGGCAGCCGCTTTACGCAAGCCAGCAAAACGACCAGGGGGCAAAACATGTATTTGCCATGTTCGGGCAATTGTCCAAAACGGATACTTTGCAAGCTTATTGGGATATGTTTACTATGTACAGCCCTTTTGTAACATGCTTCGCTCTTCTTCTTTTTATCATTCTCTCCATCAATAAACTGAGAGGGAAGTTGGTTTAAAAATACCAATATAGAAAACTCGACCACCATTTTCTTCAGCTTATAGATAAACATCCTATACTGTAAAGAAAAGGCCCCGTTTATTCTAACGGGGATCCTGAGTATTTTTTCCTGAGCGCTTCCTGCACGATTTCCGGGACTAAATCGGATACCGGTGCATGATATTTAGCAATTTCTTTGACTATGCTAGAGCTCAAGAATGAATACTGATTATTCGTCATCATGAAGAAAGTTTCAATTTCTTCATCAAGCTTTCTATTGATCGATGCGATTTTCATTTCATATTCAAAGTCTGATACTGCTCTCAAACCTCTGAGGATAGCGTTAGCATTAATTGACTTTGCGTAATCAATCAATAGTCCGTTGTACGTATCAACCTTTACGTTATTAATATCTTTCGTGACCTCATTTAGTAATTCCACCCGTTCTTCTACAGAAAACAACGGATTTTTCCCCTGATTATTTAACACAACAATGTTAATATGATCGAAAACCCTGGTCCCTCTTTTAATAATATCTAAATGTCCGTATGTAACAGGATCAAAACTTCCAGGGCAAACTGCGATTGAAGTCATAACCTTCCCCCCTTGTCCTTCTATGTTTTGGTTTGCCTCATAATATCTATGAGCCTTCTATCTAACTGTTCATCTCTAACTCGTATCTATAGATGGTAATTCCTGTTTTACCGCTATAGGTTTCAAACTTTATTTTATTTAACCCATTCAAGTTTTCAGGAAGCTCTACATCTGTTAAATGTTCCACAACAATTTGAGCTTCAGGCAATAATAAATCAAAGGAAGTAATTTTCTCTAGATCTGAAAGTATCCGCTGTTTATGATAGGGCGGATCCAGAAGGACTAACGAAAATTTAACATCGTCTCGTTTTTTTAATGCTTTCAACGCCCTGTTGGAATCATTACGATACACTTCTGTTCTTTCTAGATATCCGCATTGGGCAAGATTCCACTTAATGACTTCAATCGCTTTGCTGTCACGATCAACCGTAACCAGATGGTCCATCCCTCTGCTTAATGCTTCTATACCGAGTGCACCGCTCCCACCGTACAGGTCAAGCACTGTTCCGCTTTCAAAAAATGGGCCGATCATGTTGAAAATCGATTCTCTTACCTTGTCAGTAGTCGGCCTGGTTGTTTGGCCTGGCACTGGCTTGAGATGTCTGCCTTTGCACTCGCCTGCAATAATTCGCATTTTTATCCCAACCTTATCTTTTTCCATTATTCTTCATTATCCTACCATAAAAAATCTGAAAGCTAAAACTTCTTATCAAATTTAGTCGAAATTCAACGTATAATAATACCGTACGTGGTGATAATAAAGCTAACAACATCACTGTTGATGGTGTTGCCAACCGCGGAGAAGGCTTACGTTTCCCCATAAGTTCTTCTCCGGTTTCTCCTCTCCCATTTGCCTTTTCATAAAGGCACCCGCAGGATGATTCCTGCGGGCATTTTTTTGCCGTTTAATCATTTATCCAAGATCCAGGTCTCCATCAAATGAATCCACCTGAATACCGTCCCACTGATTGTTGATCCAGGCGTCCCAGTCGTTAACGCTCAGGTCTGTATGGTTTAAAATATAATCCTCTACTTCTTCAAGAGAACTGTCTTTTAAAAGCTCTGCTTCTTGTTCGGATATTATGCGATGAACCACAAGCACAATGAGGATATCTGTAATAATGGTTCCTTTAAGGAGGTTTTTATCAACCGTTTCTTTTTGCGATACATTTCTCCCCTGCCAATAGAGGAACAACAACAATCCGATCATAAGGAATAAAACAAGAACAGAAACCATAAACATTGCCTCCCTTATTTTTTAATGAAACCGCTTTCCCCTTTTCATTCTAACTGTTACATGCTACAGTATGAAAGGAGCACAAAGGATTTCTATCAACTATTGGAAAAGATATGAAGTTTTTTTATTTGAGAGGAGCCTGCCCGAATGATTCAGCGATTTATTGAGTTAGGTGAAGGTTATAATGATGTTTATGAGCTTTTAGAAATTGCAAGAACCAATGAACATAGGATTCAGCAACTACTTCTTTTACATACAGAAAAAAACAATCATCCTGTCGTTTCGTTCGTAGTTGTGCTACAACCATCAAGAACAGGGAATTTCCAGCCGCTTTATACATGCAGAGAAGGAATTCCTTATGATGCGGAAAACAAAAACAAACGGGTGCAATTGTTTGAAGAATTAAGCGAAACGGTAAACCTTCCAATAATCTCGTTAGAAGTGAAACCTTCTTCGATGTTTAAGGATAAAGAACTCTATTACAATCATTTAATCGGAATACTCCGTTTAAACAACCTTATCTCTCCTTTATCATAAACTATTTTATCAAATACAACAAAACCTCTCGATAATGAGAGGTTTTGTTGTACATTATTAATGAAAAGCTTCTTTTGCCTGATAATAAGGTTTGTTCTGCCGTCCCAGCTCCGGTAGAACCTTCCATTTAACAAAAACGACGTTTATGAGGAGTATTGCTCCCCCAAAAAGAAACAGCGCTCTTGTGCCTGCCATCGAGGCCAGCCACCCTCCTATTACAGGGCCAAGCATGTTCCCTAAATATACAGCACTGTTAGAAAAACCGTAAGTCCTGCTTTCCATCCCTTCTGGAGCAAGTTTTTTAATAAGTGAATTTACCGAAGGAAGCAATCCGCCTATACATAATCCCAGCATGAATCTCAGTGCGATCAACTGCCAGAGATCTACCACAAACGCCTGAGGAATAGAAAATGCCGCAGCTCCTATCAACGTATAGTACAACACGTTCTGGGAACCTTTTTGATCACCAAGTTTTCCAAGCTTTGGAGACACGATCATGTTTGCAAATCCCATGACTGACGGGGCTATCCCGGCAAACAGCGCAACATTCTGCCCATCCGTTAACTTTTGGACAAACAATGGAATCAACGGGTTCATCCCAAGCAGTGCAAACTGAATTAAAAAGCCAACAACAAAAAGGGATAAAATTGGGGAATTCCCTGTTACTCGCTTGAAATCCTGTACCGCGTTGGTCTTTTCTTTTTGTGACGTAGGGATAGATTCCTCTTTGACAAACATTAAAACGACGATAGCCGCAATCAAAATACATACTCCTGTAATGTTAAAAATCATTCGAAAGCCAAATGATTCCGCCATGATCCCACCGAACAGAGGGCCGCAAATTGCACCTGCAACGGCACCCGAATTCAGCGTTCCAAGGGCATAGCCTACATGTTTTTTGGGTGTGTTCGTAGCTACAAGTGCGATCGAAGCAGGGATAAACCCTGAAATTACCCCGTTTAATAATCGTAGCAGCAAAAGAGAAACAGGTCCTGTAGCGAATCCGGTCAGTATGATAACGACTGCCATCCCGAATCCAGACCGCAATATCATAAGCTTTCTTCCATGCCTGTCCGCCATTCTACCCCAGAAAGGAGAAAATAAAAAAGCGGTAAAAAAATTGGCGCCAAATATAAAACCGGCCCATATACTTACTTCTTTCCCCGCTACCCCTAACTCTTGAAGATACAGCGGAAGAAATGGCATGATCATTGTCATTGCACCGAGCACTAAAAATTGACAAACAAACAATATCCATACATTTCGTTTCCACGATGACATATTTTCACTTCCTTTAACTAACGTACCCCATTATACTTCGAATTCCGAAATATTCAAGGGAACTGCTTAATTTTTTTAGGAAGTGGAAATAAAAGCACAAGATGCAAAAAAAGAACCTTCTCCTCAGAAAGGTTCTTTTAAAGTCCCATTTTATAATCATATTCTTTTGCTTTATCTGGTTTTGCATTTTGGTACTCTGTTTTAACATCCGGTCGCATAGACTTTTCAATCCGTTTAACAAAATGCAAGGATTCCAGCTTTTGAATCGTTTGTTCAATCGAGTCATCGTTAACATATAAGATGACATATTTCTTTCTTGTTGAAACATAGTGGACATTCCCATATCTTCGCAACTGCTTTGCATATTTTAAAGAATGAATATAGACAGCAAGGCCTCTTCTTAGAACAAACATATCGGTTCCCCTTTAGTTTTCTTTATTAAAACCTAGCATGATTCAATCGATTTTACAATACCTTTACCATGATGCTATTGGTTGTGATACCTTAGAACTAAGGCTTATCTGTTATTATTCCTTTTTAATCCGTCATTAAAGAAGGTGTGAATATGGATATAAACAAACTGACTGAACAATTTTGTATAACGTTAAAAAATCAGGCCGAATTTGAATTTGACACAAAAATGCTGGCAGGTTCTTATTTTCTTTATGTTGAAACAGGTGTGGAAAGCACTCGGGAAAAAATTGAAAGCATGATAAAAAAGTCAGCCGCCTCCTGTATGAGGGGAAAAAGGCTAAACTTTGAAATTCACCATGTAAGAGTTCAGAACAAGACAAACGTCTATCGCTTTAGATTCCTTGTTCCTAATGAGAAAATGTTTTGCTGTGGAAACCTTTGCCAGGACTGCATTCGTTTTCGAAACAGTTGAATGTATAAAGGAAATTTTTTACCGGCGTCGGTCTTTCTCCTCCACAAAAGAGTTGCTATCCTATACTGTAAAAAAACCTTTCAAGGACACGGATAAGGCCCTTGAAAGGAATTGCTTTACTAAAAAATTGCTGTGTTAACTGCAGCCGCAGCTGCCTCCTGATCCGCAGCCGCCTCCACAGCCCTGCTTATCAAAGAAAGGATTACCTGTAGGAACTTTAATCATAGGAGACACTTCCCCGGCTATTAACTTACTAACCTCATTTAAAAGGTCCTCCATCTCCCTTTCAGCCTGCCGATACTCAGCCACCGTTTGATGCATATCCATATCCCGTTTTGCTTCTCTTACCCTGGTTGTAATCGACAAGAAATCAGGATGATATCTCCCAAATCGTTGTACTTCCTCGTACAGGTCTTTCAGTTTTATAAATTCACCGATCAGTCGCTGGGCTTCCCGATCGTTTTTAAGCTTGGATTTAGCTTGTCTATATTGAAAAGCGATCTCAGATTCTGAAATCATTTTGCCTAGCTCTTCTGCTTCATCTGTTAAAAGAACACTATCAAGCGTTGCAAGCATATCAACACCTCCATATCCCATATTACCATCTATTATCCAGTTTGCCCACTTCTCTCTCTTTAACAATCTAAAATTATTTGTTTTTAATCCATCATTCCCTTAAAAATTTCAGATGTAACACCACTTTTCTAATAGAATTATGGGAGCGAGAAGATTCTGAAAAGCCGTCATAAACTGTTTATAAAAAATAAAAAGAATTGACTTGTCCTGTAAATGGCTCTATAATTTTCTGGATTTGATATTTTAGGAAAGGAAGACGGTTGGGTGAAACTTGTAACATTCAATCCTTTTCGCACTATAGGAATTCCGGGCGTACAGTATGTAAAGCCAGATAATATGTTTAAAGACATAGATAAAATTCGGGAGGCAGACTTTTTGTTGTTCCCTGAAAAATGGATGGTGAATTCACTTGTTTATGGATTGCATAAGGAAGTATTTCCATCTATTCAAACCATTCAGCTGGGCTTTGATAAAGTTGAGATGACAAGAGCTCTGTGGAGTGTTGCTTCAGATCATGTGCCTCAAACTGAGATTGCCGGGAAATCCAGAGAATCAATACAAAAAATTCTTGAGTTGTTCCCTTTTCCGTTTGTAGCCAAAGAAATTAGGAATTCCATGGGGAACGGGGTTTTCTTGATTAAATCAAAAGAAGAGTTCATTGCTTATGCAGAACGCAATGATGTCTTATATATACAAGAATATTTACCGATCGACCGCGATTTACGAATTTGTTATGTGGGAGATTCAGTTCTTTCTGCTTATTGGAGAATCGGCGAGGATAACTTTCATAACAATGTTGCCAGGGGAGGAAAAATTGCTTTCCACAACATTCCTCAGGAAGCATTAAAACTTGTTGAAGACACCGCCTCTCTCCTTGGAATAAACCATGCCGGCTTCGACGTGGTATTTGCAAACGATCGTTTTTACTTTTTGGAGTTTAATAGTTTATTCGGAAACCAGGCGTTGATACAACAAAAACTGTCGGTAGAAAAAGTAATATACGAATATTTATTAAGACAGCATACGCCTAAATTTCCTACAACACCGGTATTCGGCGGATCTAAGATCTCCTAAATGAAACAAGGCCTGGCTTACTAAGCCAGGCTATTGTTTCATTTAAAAATACTCAAACATACCCATTTATTTAATTGTAACTGAAAAGTCCCTCTTGATTCCGTATGATTTTCCATTTTGGTGAAATAGTTCCAATGAAAGTGCATGTTTTCCTATCGGCATATTCTTTAAAATAAACGCTGCCCTGTTCGTTTGTTTTACCTTTTTCCCATCAACATATAGCGTTAGATAACTCCGGTCGTGTTTAGATGAAAAGGAAAAGTTAGGAATAATGCATTCTATAAAAACACTGTTTCCTCTAACCGAATGGTTGACAGTCATTTTTTGATGACTTTCCACAGCTGAGATACTTGCTTGTTTTGATACCGGTACTTCATCCTGCCTTTGTTCACTGGTAATCGATTTATCAAGAGCCGGTTCTTTCTGGACTACACAACCAGAAAGCAACAAAAGCACGCCGGCAGTTGCCGCCCAAAAAAGCTTCATCAGTGCAACCTCCTTTAACATTAGTTTGCACTGATGGTTTTAAAACTATCCCTTATTCTTTCACAGCTGTGAGCATCTGCAGCAACATGTTAACCATGTTCATTTGATTGTTTATTTTATCTATTTTTTGAGGAAACGTTTGACCGTAATAAACTCTTGATTCTTGTTCAAGTTCAGATAATAAATATGGGTTACGGCTAAGTTTCCGATACCAGATCGGATTATTTCTCAAAAACAAAACCAGGTCTCTTCTAAATTGCAAATATTGCTGTAACTCTGCTCTCATACAACATCACCTAATCTCTTCTGAATGGAAACGGAGACTCCTGTGGCGGGAATTGCTGGAAATCTTGCTGGTATCCGAACTGCCTCATATTTTGATCAGGCAAGTTTTGAGGCTTTCGAACAGGCTGAATTTCAGATAGAATCTGTTTGATCGAACTTACAGTTCCACTGAACTGGTCAATCTGGCTTTGGATTTCTTTGAAATTAATACTTTGCAGCATGCTTAAAAAGCTGCCTAAACCAGCCTTGTTCGTTTCTGGTTCTGGTTCATCTTCATCCATGACACGCTTGCTCCTGTACTTTTCCCATACTTCATCTTCTTCTCCAAGCAATAACCATTCTTCGAATATTTCTTTCCATGTTTTTTTGTCTTCGCGAACCAGCTTTATCAATCCTGGATGGCTTTTAACAAAACTTTTAAACTCGTTAACCTTTTCTCTAGAAAGTGTTTTATTTTCAGGCATCTTGCATACCTCCTGAACGTACATTGCTCTTTTGCCTACTACATTTTACCTGATGACATGCCAAAGTGTTCGCCTATTTTTATTGAGGGTCTCTATCCACATTGATAAAATGTTAACAAGACTAATGATCAAAGGAATGGAGTATATGGCTAACAAGAGAGAAGCTTTGGAGAGTTTATTTAAGAAAACAATTATGCAAGCAAACGAAGAAGAAATGGAGGTCCTTGAAGATTTATTAAAAAGCCTTCAGCGAAAACAAAACGGGTTACACCGTACATATATTGCATCTATGCTTGGAATTAAGAGCCGTCTTCTTGATGATGGCACCTATGAAAGCATTATTCCTATTAAGCCGATTGCCCAAAACACATTGAATATTATACACGGAGGCATCACATCAACACTGATCGACACTGCGATGGGTTCACTGGTGAATCAACATCTTCCGGTTAACAAAGCAGCCGTTACGCTGGATATGAAAATAAACTTTTTATCTAAAGGTATCGGAACTTTCATTCGGTGCAATGCTGAGATTGTTCATAAAGAAGAGAGCAGATGGGTAACAAGAGCAGACGTATACCGTAACGACGAAAAATTAATCGCGACCGCAACCGGAAACTTCTTTGTTGTTGACCGTACCTAAAACATTGTGCAAATTATCCCTATTAAAGAGAGGATACGAAACTGGTACCGTATCCTCAATTGCTGTTATGGTTTAATAAAGTTCTGAGTATAATATTTTTGGTAAACTCCAACACCAATATCTGTATAGGCATCGTTTAGCATCGCTTCCCGGTGTCCAATACTGTTTAACCACCCCATCACTGCCGCAGCAGCGTCGGGATACTTGGCTGCAATATTTTCTCCTGCCTGAACATATGAAACCTTACCCTGTTTCAGCCTGTCGGCAAGCTCTCCTGCTGTCGGCGATGAATGGGAAAAATAACTGTTAACCGACATATCCTTGCTATGCTCGAAAGCTACATCTGCAACATTTATGTTCCATACTAACGGATCGAGGCCAAATCTTGAACGCAGGATATTTGTAATATCAAAAATTTGCTGTTCTTCTCCTGCTTCAACATTTTCCCACTCCTCCCTCGTCAGCGAGCTATCCTCTAATTCCCCTCGGTATACGATAGAATAGGGGCGCTGTTGTACAAGAACTTCAGGTGTCAGATACCGGACGCCGGCCAGCTGTTGGGTATATCTATCGAAATATAGCTGTATTGCTAATTCTTCGCTAACTTTTATAAGTGGTCTTATTTGAAGCTCACCTTCACCGATCTCAAAACGGTAATAGTTTCCATCGACCGTAAAAGGAATATTGCTTTCGATCGGAAAGTGTTTAAATACTTCAGTGGAAATTTTCCCCACTACAAAAGGGGTTGTCGGCAAATTTTCTCCAATAGCTAAAAGTGTTACTGCCTTTCCATGTGCAATGCCTATTTGCATATACTTTTCCTTGTTCTCTGAATAAATCCACCACTCGTATCCATAACCGGTAGGATCTATTCGTTCAGGCTGTCCAAAGGCTTCGGTGATCCTATCTTTTTCTTTTCCAATCCAGGAATGCAGGCCATCTTCTGGCATATTCACCCTTTGTTCTTTACCACTCTCTACTTGTTCACTTTGCGGGGCTGACGTTCTTTCCTCCTTAAAAAAAGAGAAGTCCAACAACTGGATTGTGTAAAAACCAACAACTAGAAAAAAGATGAGTAAAATAAATGAAAAGTATCCTCTCAGATTGTCCCGCCCCCTTATAACACCTATTGTTCCTTTTATTATAACAGTGTAGAAAGGTAACATGTACCTATACGGTAAAGAAAACTAACCGAGGTTTACTTGACGATTACTTCCAATCCGGATAAAAAATAAAGCCAAAGGAAAATCCGAACTATGATTCAAAATTCTTCACTCAGAATTCGAATTAGTTCGGATTTTTCTTTTGGACCTTTTTCGTAAGCTTTGTTGTTCCATTTGAGCGGTTACTTATGTCCAAGCCTCAATGATGAAGTTCAGGTTTTTCCGAGATCTCCGTTAAGGCAATTCCGGCATCATCTTTCGTATTCCGCGCAAGAGAAAGGTCTCCCAGGGAAATAATACCAACCAATTTGGATTCCTCCACAATGGGCAGCCTTCTAATTTGATGCTCTGCCATTATTTCGGCAGCTTCCTCTGCTGACATTTCAGGACTGGCAGTAATAAGTTTATCGCTCATCACATCAGTCACTTTCGTTGACCCGGGATGCTTTTCAGCTATCCCTCGAATAACAAGGTCCCTATCGGTTATCATCCCAATAAGATTCCCATCTTCACAGATCGGAATCGCCCCTACGTTCCATTTTTTCATTTTCACAGCGACTTCATACACATTATCAACAGGAGTACAATATTGAACTTGTTTCGACATGATATCAGAAAGTGCAGTCAATACGATCCCTCCAAATTTTACTTTGAAATGAACATTTGCGTCCAGTAATGGCCGTAAGAGCCTCCCTTAACATATCCCACTCCAATGTGAGTGTACCCAGACTTCAGAATGTTTTCACGATGCCCTTTACTGTTCATCCATGCATTCACAACTTCTTGAGGTGTTCGTTGTCCTGCCGCGATGTTTTCTCCAGCGCTCCTATAGTTAATATTAAAGTTTTTCATCATCTGGAACGGGGAGCCGTAAGTTGGTGATTGATGAGAGAAGTATCCTTTATCCCTCATATCAGCCGACTTATACCTTGCGACCCTTGCAAGCTGCCAGTCCCATTTTAAAGGGGAAAGGCCATATTTAGCCCTCTGCTGGTTAGTAAGGTCCATTACCTGCTGTCCAAAATCCTTTGATTGGCTTCTGGAACGGCTGTAAGGAATTGTAACTCTGTCACCCGGATAAATAAGGTCTGGATTACTGAATTGTGGGTTAGCGTTAATAATCTCACTCAACCCAACCTGATAACGCTTGGAAATCTTCCACAAAGTATCACCGGGTTTTACAGTATATGTAGTGGCTGCGCTGGCCTGTCCCGGAACCAGAAGTGTGATTCCCAATACCAAAGTTAATAAGATGGTTGCTAGTTTTTTCACTTTTTCATCTCCTTTCACTGGTTATTGTGACCAATTTTTCAAAAATAACTCGATAAATAACAAAAAGTTCATCAATTTGATCAACTTAATAATGACTTTTGCCTCTTTTTTTTTTACAATAGTAGTAGTTGTCTTAAAAAAAGTCCCTTGACCTTTTCAGTGCTTTTGAATAAACTTCACATTGTGTATAAATGGCTGTTTATACTAAAATAGAAAGGGTACGTGATGAATATTAAGGAGGTTATACAATGAAGTTCGAATCAACAGGAATCGATGGAACAATCGTTCAATTCTCAATCTTAGATCATATTATGCATGAAAACGGCTTCACACTTGCTGGCCAATGGGACTATGAAAGAGTTACATATGACCATAAATTTGAAGATATGACGAATGGTGACGTTTATTATTTAAGAATTCCGGGACTTGCAATTGAAGGGGAAGTGGAATCTCCATATGCAGTTGTGAAACTGGGACAGCCATACTTAGGAAAGCATTATTATCCACATGGGGTTGAATATGATGAAGAATTTCCTAAAGGTGTTGTAAATTCATGTAACAAAAGGCTTCAGAATCTTAAAGAACAGTTAGAAACCGCTTTAAAGTAGTTTATTGCTAAAGGAAAAGAACGCATGACATAGTCCCATGCGTTCTTTTTTTTAATCTTTATATTCCAGACGTTCTACTGAGAGGTTTATTTCTTCAACTTCGAATCCGGTCAGATTTTCAATCTCTTCCTTGAGGCGATTTTGAACCTGGTAGCAAACAAACGGTATATTCTCTCCGTAGGTTATTCCCACTTTAACATTTACCGTAAGCTTTTGACTCTCCTCCTCCGTCGAATAAACCGTCTTCTTTCTGTTTACAATTCCGACCAGTTTATCTTTGACATTCTGAACCACCATTTGGACTCCTTCTATTTCATCAACCACTACTTCAATTATGAAATCTATAACATCCTGAGAAATTGAAAGGGTACCCTCGCCAAGTTGCTTTTCCATTCTGTTAATCGCTCCCTTTCTATTCAGCTATTCCTATTTATAAATATGAGAAAGGACGTCACTTTTAGAACTTATTGCATTATACTATTCATTATTTCCCTGACATATTATAATAAGGCTAAAGGCGTTCCACTTAGAAAGGAGTACCAAGTTGTCTAAGCTTTTTACCAGGCGTTTTTTTCTTATATTATTCTCTATTATTTTGATCGGATTTATTGCTTTTTGGATTTTACCTGTTTCTATTCCTCTTATCCTGGCATTTATTTCAGCACTGCTTTTAGAGCCTGCTGTTAGAATGATCCAGACTAACACAAGGCTGAAACGATATTTTGCTGTTATTATTGTTTTTACCCTTTTTGTAGTATTCATCGGTATACTGGGGTACTTTACCATAACCAAAGTTGTAACCGAAGGAATCAATTTAGTTGAAAATTCACCTGCTTACATAAATGAAATCAACAATATGTGGGATGACCTGGAACAGGATATGGTCGCTGTATCTAAGGATTTTCCTCCTGAGTTCGTATCAGAAGTAACCGTGCAGGTAGACCGTTTTTTTGCCAACTCAAAAACGCGTATCAGCGAGTTTGAGTATATCGAGACCATAACAAAAATCGTTACAGATATACCCAACTATCTCGTCAGCTTTCTTGTATATTTAATTGCCCTGTTCTTATTTTTGCTCGAACTTCCTGCATTAAAGATGCGACTTTATTCTTTTTTAACAGAGAAAACAGCTGAGAAGGTACAGTTCATGGCATCCCGCCTTTCCTATGTCATCTTAGGATTTTTCAAGGCCCAGTTCCTGGTCAGTATCGTTATTTTCTTTGTTTCCTTGATCGGTTTGTTTATTATTCAGCCGAAAGTTGCTCTGTTGATGTCCTTTATCATTTGGATCATTGACTTTATTCCAATCATAGGCTCGATTGTCATCCTTGGGCCCTGGTCCCTTTACCATCTCATCGCCGGGGACCTTGGTACCGGTACAAAACTTGCTGTACTGGCAGTTATCCTGTTAGTGATACGGCGAACGGTCGAGCCAAAAGTAATGGGCCAGCAAATAGGACTCTCTCCGCTCTCTACATTAATTTCTATGTATATCGGGTTAAAATTATTGGGGATCATAGGATTCATTATAGGCCCTTTGCTAATCATCGCTTTTAATTCAGCAAGAGAAGCAGGCTTGATCAAGTTGAATTTTAAAATCTAACAGCAAACCGCTTCCAGATCGGAAGCGGTTTTTAATATATTGAGCAATCTTATTATAGCAACTTAGCCATATAAAATTCGTCTACAAACTCTCCATCAACAATAAGAGAATTTCGTTTTAACCCCTCCACGTAAAAACCTGCTTTTCCATACAAGTATAAAGCGGCACGGTTATGTTTCATAACAGTAAGTTCAAGCCGTTTGATACCATTTTTTATCGCCCATTCTTCCATTTTTTCAAAAAGACTGGTACCTATTCCCTGGCCGGTATATTTCTGCAATATGCCACAAACCAGATAGCATGCATGTTTATTACGGTTGCAGTTCCCGCCGTTCGCCAATAAAAAGCCCACGATATCTTCTTCGTTTTCCACAACAAAAACACGCTTGTTATCCTTTCCTATGAATGTTTCCAATTGTTTTCTTTGCTCCACTTCCGTCGTTTTGCGTTCATCTGGCTCAAAGAGCATAAATTTGGTTTCCCTATCTAACTTCTTTAAAAGCTTTAAAAACGCCCTGGCGTCATCTGGAATTGCTTCTCTTATTATCATGCTACTCCCCCGTATATACATTTAGCCTGAACAACCATTTCTGTGTTTTGGCTTGTCTTATAGTATCTATATGCTTATAAACATGTTTGATTCTTATACGAATTCTTAAAAATAATCCCAATGACTGTCAGAAAAGAAAAAAGCTGTGATTGATGAAATCAATCACAGCTAAAATAATTACCAGATCATCGCTGCACCTGCAGCTACACATGTAGCAGCAACGCCGATCCCGAAGAAAATTCCCCAGGTAGGATATTGGTGTCCTTTGTGGCTCAAATGCATCCAGATATATAACTGGAATGCAGCTTGAATCCCTGCAAGAACCAGGATAAATAAAATTGCAAATCGAGTCGAGATAGCTTCACTTGCAACTGCAATGAATGAAAGCATTGTTAAGAAAATCATCATTGCAAAAGAAACAATGTGTTGCTTCAATTCTTTTTGATGAGCAATTTTATGGTGGATGTCTAAATGACTTTGATCATGCTTCGAAACTGAGTCGTTTTGATGACTTCCCATTCTTTTAGCCCACCTTTCCCATTAGATAAACTACTGTAAAGATGAATACCCAAACAACGTCAACAAAATGCCAGTATAAAGCAGCAACGTAAAATTTAGGTGCGTTGTACAGGTTCAACCCGCGTCCGAAGTTACGTACAATCAACAGTGTGATCCAGGAAACCCCGAACAATACGTGGGCACCGTGTGTTCCAACTAATGTATAGAAAGCGGAACCCCATGCGCTGCTACGAATAGTATGCTCATATTCATGCACATAATGATTGAACTCGTAAATTTCCAGTCCGAGGAAGGAAAAGCCGAGAATTACGGTGATCACTAACCAGCCGATCATTGCCTTGAAATTTTGTGATTTTAAAGACATCGTTGCAAATACAGCAGTCAAACTACTTGTTAAAAGCAACATGGTCGCAATAAACACCAATGGCAGCTCAAAAAGTTCTTGAGATGTTACCCCGCCGTTTGTAGCTTTCCGCAATCCCAGGTATACCCCGAAAAGGGAGGCGAAGAGTACAGTCTCTCCACCAAGGAAGAACCAGAATCCAAGAAACTTGTTTTTACCTTCAAGTGTTGCCCGTTCCGGATTGGCAGGCAGCTTGTTCATTGTTTCTTCTGCTCTCATTTGCCGTCAACCCCCTCACTAGGCAAGTCTTCTTTATGAATATGATAACCATGATAATCGATGACAGAACGCAGGAACATCATAGCAAATGTCAGCACAAGTCCGCCGATTGCAATTGCCCAGCTGCTATAGATCGCTGAAAGTGCTGCGATAAACAAACCGACCGCCATCATGAATGGCAGAATTGATGAATCTGGCATATGGATGTCATCTAGCGGCTCCGCTGGAGTCATCGTTTTGTTACCTGCACGTTTTTCAAGCCAGAATGCGTCTAGTCCGCGAACCAATGGAGTTTGTGCAAAGTTATACTCCGGCGGCGGAGAAGAAATTGCCCATTCAAGTGTACGTGCATCCCATGGGTCGTTTGAAGCTTTTTTGCCAGCAACAGACGTTTGGATGATATTCCAGAGCATCACAATTGTTGCTACTCCCATTAAGAAAGCTCCGATAGAACTTACAAAGTTTGCTGTCTCCAATTCCTGTCCGGAAAGGTATGTGTATACACGACGAGGCATACCCATCAGTCCAAGGAAATGCTGCGGGAAGAACGTCAAATGGAATCCGATAAAGAATAACCAGAAATGGATTTTACCAAGTGTTTCGTTCAGCATGCGACCGAAAATTTTTGG
This sequence comes from Exobacillus caeni, assembly GCF_005747095.1. GTDB lineage: Bacteria > Bacillota > Bacilli > Bacillales > Guptibacillaceae > Exobacillus > Exobacillus caeni. The sequence continues at coordinate 27,328 of NZ_SWLG01000005.1, forward strand.
CCACCAGTAGTACATTCCTGCAAATAGACCAAACACTACCCCACCTACGATAACGTAGTGAAAGTGTGCAACTACGAAGTAGCTGTCATGATACTGATAGTCAGCGGGTGGAACACTCAGCATAACCCCTGTCATACCACCAAGAACAAATGATGGGATAAATCCTACAGCCCAGAGGTTAGCTGTCGTGAAAACAACTTTTCCTCCCCACATGGTGAACAGCCAGTTAAAGATCTTAACACCAGTCGGTACTGCGATCAACATTGTAGCAACCGCGAAAATAGAGTTAGCGATAGGGCCCAGACCAACTGTAAACATATGGTGAACCCATACCATGAAGCCTAAGAACCCGATCAATGCTGTCGCAAAAACCATTGCAGAGTAACCGAATAGTCTCTTTTTAGCCATTACAGGAATGACCTCAGAAAAGATTCCGAATGCCGGAAGAATTAAGATATAAACCTCCGGATGACCAAAGATCCAGAATAAGTGCTCATAAATAATTGGGTTACCGCCTGCTTCAGCCGCGAAGAATTGCGTGCCGAATAGACGATCTAACATTAACAGCGCTAATCCTATTGTTAACGCCGGGAAAGCGAAAAGGATCAATCCTGAAGTAATAAACGTTGTCCATGTGAATAGAGGCATTCTCATAAACGTCATACCAGGTGCCCTCATGTTAACAATCGTCACGAGGAAATTTATCCCCCCGATAAGTGTACCGATACCGGAAATTTGCAGACCTAATACATAAAAGTCTACTCCGTTACCAGGACTTGTTGTGGATAATGGTGCATATCCTGTCCAACCTGCATCCGGCGAACCGCCAAGGAACCAGCCAAGGTTAAGCATGATACCTCCGGCAGTGAACAGCCAGTATCCAAGTGAGTTTACAAATGGAAACGCTACATCACGCGCACCGATTTGCAATGGAACAATCGCGTTAAAAAATCCAAAAACGAGCGGCATCGCTGCCAGGAAGATCATTGTTGTACCGTGCATTGTCAAGAGTTCGTTAAACGTTTGTGCGCCAACGAAGTTATTTTCCGGATACAACAATTGTATACGAATCAAAATTGCTTCTAATCCACCGAGCAAGAAAAAGAATGCTCCAGTAGCGAGATAAAGAATCCCGATTTTCTTATGGTCGACTGTAGTTAACCAATCCCAGATCGGGTTTTTCTTTTTTTGTGCATGTGCAGACACTTATATTAACCTCCTTTTTTCAACGGTTGTTATTCTCCATCAACTTTTAGACCCATTAAGTATTCAGCTAAAGCATCCAATTCGTCATCACTTAACTGTTTGCCGAATTGAGGCATGTTGTTTCCTGTTTTGATATCCTGAGGGTTTTTAATCCACTTTTTAAGGTTCTCTTCATTGTGCTCCAGGATACCAGCAATCGTTGTTCGGTCACCAAAGCTTGTAAGGTTAGGACCAACATTGCTTCCCTCGTTGCCAATCGCGTGACATCCAATACAGTTAGCCTGGAAGATTTCTTGCCCTTGTGCCGCTAAATCACCTTCAGGCTCGCCTTTTGCTGCTTTCATCTTATCAGCCCATGCCATGAAATCCTTTTTGTCTTTTACGATAACTTTAAAGTCCATCAATGCATGTGAAGGTCCGCAAAGCTCAGCACATTTTCCAAAATATGTACCTGCCTCGTCTGCTTTTAACCACATTAAGTTTTCAGTTGCAGTGTTCGTATCCATTTTTCCTCCGATAGCCGGAACCCAGAACGAATGGATAACATCCTTGGATTTAAGGTTAAAGTATACTTTTTCACCTGCAGGCATATAAAGGTCCTGTGATGTTTTCACTTCTAAATCCGGATACTCGAATTCCCACCAGTATTGGTGCGCAGTGACATTAACACGAATAGCATCTTTCGGAATTTTCTCCTCATCAGGATCAAGAGCGAATGTCGTCATAACAGTAGGAACAGCCAGGATAAGGAGTAAAATAATCGGAATAGTAGTCCATAGAATCTCTAGCGTTACATTTCCTTCTGTTTGTTCTGGAATTTCATTGTCACCTTTGCGCCTTCTAAACTTAAGCAAGACGACAGTATAAATAATAGCTACTACAATGAAGACTCCAATCATGATGTACAAGCTTAACATCATCAAGTTAAATTGCATTCTAGCCCCTTCACCCTGTGGAAGCAGAGCTGACAGTTGCTCATTACCGCAACCTGTAAGTGTTAACGCCATTACCGCAAGAAGTGGTAAAAAACGCCAAACATTCTTCCAACGTCTCATTCTTTAATAACCCTCACTTTCTCAGTAAAATCATTTTAAAAAAATATATTAAGACAAAGTGATGCAAAGCAGAATGAAGCCGCTTTGCACATCACTTTAAATCTAACCAGAGCCAGTAAATTCCGATTAAGGATTTACATTTACTGCAATCATTAAGATGAACAGTATCGTTAAATAGTTTAAAGAATAAACAAACATGATCCTTGCCCACTTCAAGTCATCTTTCATAAAGAAGCCGGCAATTCCTATTGCTAACCAGCCTGCTCCCAAAACGGATGCTGCTATGATATAAACAGTTCCGAAAGAATAAAGGAGCAATGACACTGGGATCAATGCAGCTATATAAATTACCATCTGGCGCTTTGTCATTTCGAAGCCAGCAACTACCGGCAGCATCGGGATTCCCGCATCTCGATAGTCGTCAACTCTCTTCATGGCTAATGCCAGGAAATGAGGCGGCTGCCATAGGAACATAATCAAAAACATTCCCCATGCGATCGGATGAAGGTTCGGGTCTACTGCAGCCCAGCCGATCATTGGAGGCATCGCTCCTGAGAAGGAACCAATAACGGTGTTTAAAGAGGTGGTCCTTTTAGTCCACATCGTATACAAAACAACATATATAATCAAGCCAAGCAGTCCAAGCAAGGCTGCCATGGGTTCAGTTATATATAATAATACTGTGCCCAATGCTGATAAAGACAAACCTACCCATAAAACCTGGTTGGCTGGAATTTTACCAGTAACAGAAGGGCGTGTATTTGTTCTTGCCATCAGTTGGTCAATATCCCGGTCAATGAAATTGTTAAGTGAAGTTCCCCCTGCAACAACAAATGCTGTTCCTAAAATGGCAAGGATGAGCACATGTAAATTTGCAAAAAGGTTAAAATCCGTTACCACAGAGGCAATCCAGATTCCAGTAAACGTTGTGATCAGATTATTAAGGACGATTCCGACTTTTGTAAGCGTTAAAAAATCTTTCCACGTTCCGGTAGGATTTGCTTCTGATAAGGGACCAGGTTCCATTACTTTGTTTGCTGCTTCATAAGCAGTTCTTGTTTTACTCACTTTCTCCACCTCCTTTAATTGGTCGGTTGCTTCTAAAAAAGAGGTCTCCATAAGTTGTATGGAGGCAATTTATCATTTGAAACAAGCCATTTGCATGGCTGTTCTGATAACAAGGAAAAGACTTATTCAATGTAACCCCTCCCCGGGCATTTGTCTATACCCAACTATATAAAAATAACGGTAAAATTGGAAGTGTTCTTGTTTATTCACAACTTATTATTATATGAATCGCTAAATTATGATAAGATATTTAGCAGTTTATAATCCTTTTACATTATAAACGAATCTACTAGTTTTGTATACTTCATCAGACAATCATAATGGCGAACCTTTTCAGTTTTAAAAAGTTGTGATTCAAGTCACAAGAACAAAGCAATCATCATGATTTATTGTACTATTTTTCAAAGCAATTTTGTAAAGAAGGTGTAATTGTGAATAAATTGTTGAAAATTTACTCAGTCTTGACATCATTTGGAATGCTACTGGTTCTTTTGATGGGGGCTATAGTTACCAAAACGGGGTCAGGAGAAGGTTGCGGGAATTCATGGCCATTATGTTATGGGCAGGTTCTGCCTACTGCCCCCGAGTTAGAAACGATCATCGAATACAGCCATCGTGTCGTTTCTGCTGCACTCGGATTCATGGTCATTATCCTGGCAATCTGGACATGGAAAAAAATAGGTCGTGTAAGGGAGACGAAATTTCTAGCTTTCATGTCAGTCTTCTTGATCGTTTTCCAGGGATTGCTCGGAGCAGCAGCAGTAGTTTGGGGACAATCTGACACCGTTCTTGCAGCCCACTTCGGTATTTCGCTTGCTAGCTTCGCGAGTGTTGTCTTACTGACAGTTCTAGTTTTTGAACATTCTAGAATGCCAGAAGGGTATGTTCCTTCTATACCAAAGCGGATCAGGGTGCAGATATATCTTTTAACAACTTATGTTTATGTGGTTGTTTACACGGGTGCGCTCGTTCGGCATACAGGATCAAGTATGGCGTGTTCGACATGGCCGCTATGTAATGGGTACTTGATTCCTCCGCTATCAGGACAGGTTGCAGTTCAATTTTTCCACAGAGTAGCAGCTGCGATTGCATTCTTATGGCTTCTTAGCTTAGTGATCCAGGCTTTAAAAATTTTTAAAGAAGAAAAAGTGGTTTATTGGAGTTTTATTATTAGCTTTTTGCTTATTTTATCGCAAGTGACAACAGGTGCGTTAATTATTATAACGGAATTAAATATGTTTATCGCTTTAGCGCACGGACTTTTTATCGCTGGATTGTTTACCGTTTTGACGTACTTAATCATGCTCTCCCTTCGGAATAAGTAACAAACCATTTTTTAAAGGCATTACGCTATAACTAGAAAAAAAGAGACCGCCTCGTGTCTAAGGCAGTCTCTTTTTCTATTGCTTACACTAGTTCGACCAATAAGTCACCGGGCTGTATCGCTTCTCCACTGGTTACATAAACTTCTTTTACCGTGCCCGCAAAAGGCGCCTGTACTGTTGTTTCCATTTTCATCGCTTCCGTTATCATGATGTGGTCGCCTTTATTAATCTTTTCCCCTTTTTCAACAAGGTTCTTAATTACCGTTCCAGGCATTGTGGCACCAATATGATTGGGATTATTTCTATCAGCCTTCGGTTTTGCTGTAACTGCTGACTTAACGTTCTCATCCTTGATCATAACTTCTCGCGGCTGCCCGTTTAGTTCAAAGTAAAGCGTTCGCTTTCCTTCTAAATTCGGTTCGCCTATCGAAACAAGTTTTACGATTAATGTCTTACCCTGCTCTATCTCAACTTCAATTTCCTCTCCTAATCTCATCCCGTATAGGAAAGTCGGAGTGTCCAGTACGGAAACATCGCCGAACAAGTCTTTCACCTGTTCGTATTCCATATACACTTTCGGGTAAAGGGCATATGAGATAAGGTCATGGCTTGTAATCTGGCGGTTCAGCTTATGGTAAAGCGTCTCTCTCATGTCAGTGAAATCAACTGGTTCCAATAATTCACCTGGCCTTGATTGAACCGCTTCTCTACCTTTAAGAATGATTTGTTGAAGTTCTTTCGGAAATCCGCCATATGGCTGTCCGAGATACCCCTGGAAAAATTCGACAACAGAATCAGGAAAATCTAACTTGTCTCCTTTTTCATAGATCGAATCTTCTGTAAGGTCATTCTGGACCATGTATAGGGCCATATCCCCAACTACTTTAGAGGATGGGGTAACTTTAACAATATCTCCAAACATTTCATTTACACGGCGATACATCCGTTTCACTTCATCCCAGCGGTCTCCCAGTCCAACCGCTTTGGCCTGCTGCTGCAGGTTGCTGTACTGGCCTCCCGGCATCTCGTGTTCGTATATTTCAGTATGCGGAGAATTCATGCCGCTTTCGAACCCTTGATAATATTTACGGGTATCTTCCCAATAATGCGAAAGTTTTTCCATCGCGCTTATATCGACATTCGGCTGTCTTTCCGTCCCCTCGAGTGAATAATAAAGGCTGTTTGCACTTGGCTGGGATGTCATTCCTGCCATCGAGCTAATCGCCACATCAACGATATCCACTCCAGCTTCTACTGCCCTGGCATAGGTATAGAGGCCGTTCCCGCTGGTATCATGTGTATGCAAATGAATAGGTATCGATATCGTTTCTTTTAATGTCGAGACCAGTTCATATGCAGACTGCGGCTTCAATAGCCCTGCCATATCTTTTATACCAAGAATATGGGCACCGGATTGCTCAAGCTCTCTTGCCATGTCTTTGTAATAATTTAAATTATACTTAGTTCGAGCAGGATCAGAGATATCTCCTGTATAGCAAATGGAAGCTTCAGCGATTTTGCCTGTAGACCGTACCGAGTCGATCGCAAGCCTCATGCCTTCCACCCAGTTTAAACTGTCAAATATCCTGAAAACATCAATTCCTGCTTCTGCTGATTTATCAACGAATTCTTTTATTAGATTATCAGGATAGTTTTTATAGCCGACCGCATTGGAAGATCTGAGCAGCATCTGGAATAAAAGATTTGGAGCCTTTTCCCTTAGCTTTAATAGACGGTCCCACGGATCTTCTTTTAAAAACCTTAATGCAACATCAAAGGTCGCACCACCCCACATCTCAAGGGAAAACAAGTCTGGAAGCATCCGTGCAGTAGGTTCCGCAATACGGACAAGGTCATTCGTACGAACCCTCGTCGCCAAAAGAGACTGATGGCTATCCCTGAAAGTCGTATCTGTCAACAGCACTTCTTTTTGTTCTTTCACCCAGTCTACAAGTCCGTCTGCTCCCCGCTCATCAAGAATCTGCTTTGTCCCGGAAGGTACCGGCTCAGAATACTTGATCTTAGGCATCCTCGGTTTGTCAAAGAGCGGTTTTTTCTTTTGGTCCAGTCCCGGAAAGCCATTAATGGTTATCGTTCCAATATAGGAAAGCATTTTAGTCCCGCGGTCTTTTCGTTTTGGGAACACAAAAAGTTCAGGTGATGTATCAATGAAAGAAGTGTCATAGTTTCCTGAAAGGAAGTTTTCATGTGTAACAACATTTTCCAGGAACTCGGTGTTTGTTTTTATTCCCCTTATCCTGAATTCCTTTAAATTTCGAAGCATTTTGGCTGCAGCCTGTTCAAAACTAAGCGCCCATGTTGAAACTTTCACCAGCAAAGAATCATAATACGGTGTTATCACAGCTCCCTGGAATCCATTTCCTGCATCCAGCCTGACTCCAAATCCTCCACCCGTCCGATAAGCCATAATTTTCCCTGTATCGGGCATAAAGTTGTTCTCAGGGTCCTCTGTGGTTACCCTGGACTGGATCGCATATCCATGGCAATGGATATCTTCTTGCATCGGGATAGCCAGTGAAGGGCCATGGAGTTGTTCTCCCTCTGCAATTTTAATCTGGGACTGAACGATATCGATTCCTGTTATCATCTCTGTGATCGTATGTTCAACCTGCACCCGGGGATTTACTTCGATAAAGAAAAACTCTTCATCCGGCGTAACCAGAAATTCTACTGTTCCCGCATTAATATATTCAACGTTCTCCGCTAGCTGGACAGCCGCGTCACAAATTGCGACTCTTGTTTCTTCCTTAAGGGAAACGCTTGGTGCAACTTCTACTACTTTCTGGTGCCTTCTCTGCACAGAACAGTCTCTCTCGTATAAATGAACGATGTTGCCGTGTTTATCTGCAAGGATCTGAACTTCAATGTGTTTTGGATTTTCAATAAATTTTTCTACATACACATCATCCTGGCCGAAAGCTGCCTTAGCTTCTGATTTAGCACGGTCATAAGCCTCGGAAACTGCCTCCTCGCTTCGAACAATCCTCATTCCACGGCCCCCACCGCCAAGAGACGCTTTTATAATGATCGGATAGCCGTTCTGTTCGCCGAACTGTTGAACTTCCTCCAGGCTCTTTACGGGGCCATCAGTACCAGGAATGACCGGCAAGCCTGCTTTCACTGCCTGCTCACGGGCATCGACTTTGTCTCCGAACATTTGCAGGTGCTGAACATCCGGTCCGATAAAAACAATTCCTTCTTCCCTACACCTGGATGCGAACAGGGTGTTTTCTGATAAAAACCCGTAACCAGGATGGATAGCATCAACATCGTTTGCTTTTGCAATTTCAATGATTCCCTCAATATCCAGATATGCATCGATCGGCTTCTTGCCTTCTCCTACAAGGTAGGCTTCATCTGCCTTATATCGATGGTAAGAACCACTATCTTCTTTTGAATAGATAGCCACTGTACGGATATTAAGCTCTGTACAGGCCCGGAAAATCCGAATGGCAATTTCACCTCTATTGGCTACAAGAATTTTTTCAATCTTCTTTGTCATTCTGTTATTCCTCCTATGCTGAACTTAATTTCTAGAAAACCTATTAGAGATAAACGGGACTTCTTCAGCTGATGTTTGTTTCTCGGCTGTCTTTTGCTGCTTTCTCCTCATGTTCACAAAAGTGGATATATTAACTAGTATGCCCATTGAAATCATAAGCAATAAAAGCGAAGAACCACCATAGCTAATAAACGGGAGCGTTACTCCTGTTATCGGCAGCATTCCTGTAACAGCACCTAGATTGATCACGGTTTGAATCCCTACCATTCCAGAAATGCCGATCGCAAGCAAACTCCCAAAAGTTTCTTTACAGCGAATTCCTGTAACAAAGCCTTTGAAAACAATGTAGCCTAGCAATCCAATAACAAATACAACCCCAAAAAATCCAAGCTCTTCTGCAATCACCGCCATGATAAAGTCGGTATGCGGTTCAGGCAAGAACCCATACTTCTGGATACTTTGACCCAGCCCCTGCCCTGTCAACCCGCCCGAAGCAATGGCAAGATAGGAATTAATCAAGTGGTATCCACTGTTCTCCGGGTCTGAAAACGGGTTATATGCACCAGTAAAACGCGACAACTGCTCGTCACTCAGATTAAAGAACACAACAGATATTACCGTTCCCCCGATTAAGAGGAGCATTAGAATATGCTGCCATTTCATACCGGAGCAAAGAATCACCACTCCTGATGTGGCAGCGATGATCATCGCTGTTCCAAGGTCAGGCTGGATGACAACAAGTCCGAAAATAAAACCTATTATCAATAGGGGAGGTAAAGCTCCACGAGTAAAATGTGATATATAGCTTTGTTTCTTGGAGTAAATAGCTGCAAGATAAATGATTAGCCCCAGTTTTACAAATTCGGCAGGTTGGAACGTAAATCCTGCAATTTCGATCCAACTTGTTGCATTATTTGACGTTTTACCGAGAATAAGCACTACTAATAAAGAAAAAATAGATCCCAGCAAAAAAATTACCATGAATTTTTTATATGCTTTATAGGGAAAAAGCATCGTTACAAAGAAAGCAAGCACCGAAACAGCCAGCCACACCGCTTGCTTCTTAAAGAAAAAATCGCTTGGATATCCAAAACGCATAACAGCCCAGACCATGCTAGAACTGTAAACCATAACAAGGCCAAATGCGCATAATAATAATATCGAAACGATAAGCGTATAATCATAATGTTTAAACATTTTTTTTATCATAATTTTCATCCTACCTATTAATTCATCTGATATTGATAGAATTCGTCAGCAAGTCTGGAAAACCTGCCTGTATTCTTGATAATTGGGCCAAAAGCTCGTATGTATAAATTCAGATACATTTATATTTATAAAGATGGTTTTAAGACATTTTTGATAAAGTTCCATCCATCTGATTCCTTCCCTTTAATACGGAAGGGGATCAAGTTAATTATACCGACCCAAAGATTAAACAAGAATAACAGCTGCAAAAAACTATTGGTGGCCCTGCTGTCCAACCACTGCATTAAACCATAACAAAAGAAAAGATTTATCAGTGGACCCCCAATGGAAATAAGGCCCTGTTTCCATTTGTGGATCGAACCTTTTGAATGGGTTGTTGAATAGCCTCCAGCAAAATACAACAATCGGATTTCTACCGCAACATCGAGGGTGTTTTTCTCTATTAATAAAGGGCCTGTACCGAGGACCATCCGCAGGCCTTTTATTTTTAAAACCTTCGCAACGATGAGATGTCCTGTTTCATGCAGAAATATCGTCGCCGGGACAACAAACAACATGAACCAGATTGCTTCCAAAAACATACCTAACCTCCAGCGACCTTCTATTAAGGTATCTTCATTTTACCATAAATCACATGTTTTCTAATTTAGTAATCTCGTAATATGTGTAAAATAAATAAAAAACTCAAACTACCTGAGGGATAGTTTGAGTTATCGTTACTTTTGAACGCTGGCTTCATGCAGGGCAGACAATTGTTTTTCCAAAGATTCAAGCAGCTTTTTGCCGTCTTCTTCTTCGACTAATCCAAGTCGAACAGCAAAGTCAATTTCCCGTGACAGACCAAACATCTGCGTATCTAAAACCTCTTCATAAAGAGGACATTGAGGCATTGTTAAATTTTCCATTTGCACTTCAATTAATTTAAGGATCTTATTCGCATCTGCTTTTAACAGAGCATATGCTTTTTCACTGTGTCCTGTTGCCATCCCAGCTGACAAAATGATCCCTCCGTTCCCAATTGCCATTCCTTTTAACATCATATCTTTTTCCAATTAAAATTGCAAGACAATTCCTTGTAAACAGAGCTCATTTTATAAGGGCTGACTCCGGCTTTGTGATTCAAAAAATACTTAATTTAAAGTGGGAAGACAAAATTTCCAGCAGTTTGACTCCGGCAATGCTGTTTCCCTTTTGATCGAGCGGAGGACTGAACACACCGATTCCCATTTCATTTGGTACAAGGGAAAGTATCCCACCCGAGACCCCGCTTTTCGCTGGAATCGCTACCTTAATCGCAAATTCTCCTGAAGCATTATACATTCCGCAAGTAACCATGAACGTTTTCACTATTCTGGCAATATATGAAGGAATAATCTCCCTCCCTGTATCAGGATCTTTCCCTCCTTTTGCCAGTACCATCCCAATTCTGGCAAGGTCCTTACAATCAACCTCGATCGAGCATTGCTTTGTATAAGTTTCTAAATTTTGTTCTACATCTCCTTCGATCACACCATGCTGTTTCATGAAATGGGAAAGGGCCCGGTTAAGGTGCGATGTTTCGTATTCAGAGCGTGCGATCTCATGAGAAATCCCGATTGTAGGATTGTTTGTCATATCATGGACAAGTGTGAGGATCCTGCCTACTTTTTCATCAACTGTTTCTCCGGAAATCAAGCTCGTTACGACAAGCGCTCCTGCATTGATCATGGGATTTAACGGTTTAGAGGGAACCATTGATTCAAGTTTTGCAATCGAATTAAACGGATCTCCTGTCGGTTCCATCCCAACTCTGGAAAATACCTTCTCTTCGCCAGCATCCATAATTGCAAGGGCAAGGGTAATTATTTTTGAGATACTCTGCAATGTGAACTTTTCCTCTACATCACCAGCGGAAAGGCATTTCTCATCTTCCTGAAAAATGGCGATGGAAAGCGCTTCCGGATTGGCATTTGCAAGGCCAGGAATATAGTCAGCTACTTTTCCTTCATTTGCGAGAGGTTTAGCTCGGCTTACCATTTCTAATAGTTCTTCATTCGAAGTACATCTTACCAAATCTTTCACCCCATCATAAAGATAGTCACTGCTACTATTCCCTAAAAGTGACAAAACCAAGCACAAGCTTTATACTTGGGGATGGTTCAATTAAAAATCTTGACTACGGGGTGAAAACCATGAACGATATTATTCCTATCACCGGAAATGTAAAGTTCCAGTTAACACTGGATCCAGGAGTTTGGATATTCGATGACCGGAAAGTAGAAATCAAGGAGTTTTTCTCTAAAGAAACAGAGAAAAAAGATGAGCTTGAAGACTATGTTAAATCTGCTTCTGAAAACTGGGACCGTACGCGGAAACAGGGAGCAATACTTCCGCCGGTGAATAAAAGCATTAATCGATTTGAAAAAGAAAAAGCATTAACCGGTACTTTCGGCATTTTACTGGAACCCTTTTTAAAAAATGCCGAGCCTGGTGAGGATGCAGCGTTACTTCTTATCGAACGAAGCCAGGAAGAGACCATCTCTATCCCCCTGGAACAGGCGTATGGCAGCTTGCTTGGTTTTTCTGTTAACGGCAAGCCACTAAAAGAAGATGGCCCCATTCATTTTTATTATGGCGACGGTTCAAACCAATCTGAACCGATCAAAAACATCAAGCGGTTGATCGTGAAATAAAACCATTTATCCAGCTATAGGATGTCTGCGGCTAACTGAGCAAGCTGTGACCGTTCTCCTTTTTCCAGTTTGACATGGCCGCTGACCTGCTGGTCTTTAAATTTTTCCACCACATAGGTCAATCCGTTGTTATACTCATCAAGATAAGGATGGTCGATTTGCTTCGGGTCACCGAGCATCACGATCTTACTCCCCTCTCCTACCCTTGTAAGAATTGTTTTCACTTCATGCTTGGTTAAATTTTGAGCCTCATCGATGACGATGTATTGCTCAGGAAGACTTCTTCCCCGTATATAAGTCAATGCCTCAACCTGAATCGAACTTATTCCAGCCAGGATTTTATCCAGCTCAGCCGATTTCTTAACATTGAATAAGTACTCCAGATTATCATAGATAGGCTGCATCCAGGGCTTTAGTTTTTCATCTTTTTCACCTGGCAAGTAACCGATATCTTTTCCAACTGGCACTATCGGGCGAGCGATTAATAGCTTTTTATAATTATTTAAATCTTCCGTTTGCATTAGACCTGCAGCCATCGCAAGCAGTGTTTTTCCAGTTCCAGCTTTTCCTACCATGGTAACAAGCGAGATATCCCGTCGGAGAAGAAGGTCCAACGCCATCCGCTGTTGAACGTTTCTTGCCGTTATTCCCCATACATGTTCATTATCAAAAGCGCATTTTTTCAAAAAGCTTCTTGACCGATCAACCTTTCCGACTGCTGAAACGGATTTTCTTAACGTGTCTTTTAATATGACATATTGATTCGGATACAAAATACCGCACTGCAATGTCTCAATTGGAATACCGTTGTTCTTGTAAAACCCTGTGAGAACTTCACTCGATACAAACCTCTCCTGGTATCCTGTATAAATCTGATTGAATTCAACAACCCTGTCACTTAAAAAATCCTCAGCGGGAATGCCGAGCGCATCCGCTTTAACCCTAACAAGAGCATCTTTACTGACTAGAATAACCTGCCGCCCGTTTTCTTTTGTCTGTTCTTCCAGCAATAAATTTAAAGCTACTGCGATGATGCGGTTATCATTTGTCTTTTCAACAAACTTATCTTGCAAATATTGAAATGAACGATGGTTCAGCTCAACTCTTAGCATTCCTCCATTTTCTAATGCAACTCCCTCATGGAGCTTTCCTTTTCCTCTCATGCTATCGATCAATTTACTTACATGCCTCGCATTCCTTCCAACCTCATCCATATATCTTTTTTTAGAATCCACCTCTTCTAATACCACTGCAGGAATGATCACTTCATTATGTTGAAAGGAGTATATTGCTTTTGGATCCTGAAGCAAAACATTTGTATCTATAACATAGATCTTATCCAACATTTCGCCTCCTGACATCTAGAAATCATAGACTACTCTACTGTTTGGCATAGGCAATAATGGACAATACCTTTGTATAATCTATGAGGGACTGAATAAAGTTAGACGGTTATACAAAAAATAATTATAGAAATTAAGCAAACGTTCTACCTAAAGGAAACGGTTGGAGGGATTGGCAATGAAGAGAATCTTGATCCTATTCAGTTGCATTTGTTTCATAACGGCTTGTGCTAACAATAATGCGGCTGATGAGAAACAGACGAATAAAGTGCAAAATGTCAAACAATCGGTAGAATCCCCAAAAGAAAAACGGATGTCATCGAATGAAATCGCAAAGCACCTTACAAACCTTGCAAGACAAGTACCGGATGTTAATGACGCAACGGCTGTTGTAGCCGGCAAGTATGCCATTGTGGGGATCGATGTTAATAAAAAGTTAGACCGCTCTCGTGTTGGAACCATTAAATATTCCGTTGCAGAAGCATTAAAAAATGATCCTTACGGTGCTACTGCGATCGTAACAGCAGATGCTGATACCGTCCAGCGGCTCCGTGAAATGGGAAAAGAAATAAGACAGGGACGGCCTGTTGGAGGAATCGTGGAAGAGCTTGCAGCGATTATCGGCCGTATCATGCCTGAAGTTCCTAATGAGATCATGGATACTAAACCTGAACCAACGGAGTCAAATAATAAGCAACTAAATAAAAAAGAAGAGAGAGAAATGAAACAACAGCAGGAAAAACAAGATCTGCAACGTTAAATGACAAATTTGATGCAAGTTCCAAACAGATCCCCTAATGAAAAGAAGCTTAGTCGCTAAACTAAGCTTCTTTTCATCGCTTCCATAACTGCCAGGTCCAGCTTTGCAGCCGCTTCAAGGTCGTATACCTTTTCATAGGCAGGTTCAACAGACATCCTGGCACCATAAAACATCACATCTCTCACTTCATTGACCTTCACATTTATTAAAGCGAGCTTTAAAGGAACACCCTCAATCTTTTCCATAGCAATACTTGCAGAGCCATTAATGGAGTAAGTACTTTCATTGGCGATTAATGTAAAAGAAACGAGCGGGTTTTCTTTAATGTTCTTAATGATCCTGGAACGGTTGTCCACTGCAAATAAGATGGTTGTTTCATCAGGAGCATATAGCCAGGAAATCGCACTTACATACGGACCATAAGTTTCGTTATCAATTGTACATAGCGTTACATATTGCTCTTTTTGAAGCAACGTCCATAACTCCGCTGTTAAAATCGGATTGATCTTATTAGGCATGTCTACCCCTCCACTTTGTTATTTATTCGCTAAGCAAAGACTTGAGTATAGTGCATTTCCCATTAAATTGAAGAACAAACAAACTTTTTCATGTTATACTACTTGTAAGAATTGAGAGGTGTATTGATATGAGAGTGAAGTGCGTTATTTGCGATAAAATTGAAAAAATTGATAATCAGAGTCCGCTTGCTAAAAAGCTTAGAAATCGGCCGATTCACACATACATGTGCAAAGAATGTTATGAACGCATCGAAAATCGAACAAAAGAAAGGATCGATACCGGCAATTTCCGCTTATATAAAAAAGATGAAGCAAATGAGAGCTGGTAAGATAATAAATGATGGACTAATTGCCGGAACGGTAGCCGGTTTAATCCTGGGACTGTTTCTTAAATGGGTGGAAGCCAGAGATGGAAGTCTGGTATACACCCTTTTGTTAAACATCGATTTTATTCCTTTGATCGGTACTGTAAAATGGCCAGAGGAGATTGAATTTCTTTTTCATATCGTCATATCGTGGGGTCTAGGAATTGCCGTTTCTTTTTTGGCGCATCACTATAAATCACATCGTTCCTGTAGCCTTCTAATCCTTTCGGCAGCTTTTACTTTTCCGGCAGTGCTCCTATACTTTCCGTTAACCCTGCTTTCAGAAAAACGAACACCCCCCGTCACAGACAGTAATGCTTTTTTATGGTGGTCAGCCGGCCACTTCCTATATGCCGTTGGATTAGCGGGAACTGAAGCTATTCTTCTGAAAAGGACTGATAAGTGAAAGACGTGCACTAAATTCTAGCACGTCTTTTTAATGTTAGGGAATTTTCGATCGGTGAGGAATTTAACTGTTGTATTTTGGCTCTGATTCAATGGAAAGAAATAGTGCGTCGATCAGCTCCACAGGAAAGGTTTGTTGCCCATGCTTCCCTTTCACTGAATAAGTGACACAGTAATGCTGGTTATTCTTATCTACCTTAACAATATCCGCTTGATGATCATCTCTTAAAATTTGCTCGAAAAAGGCACACGTATCCTTTGCTGCTTTATCAGTCGTTCTCTTTTCCGCTACTTTTTTTATACTGAGCCAATTATAAAGCGTATCCTGCAGGTTCATAAGACCAACCTTTCTTATTCGTTTATTGGTCCTTTTTGGACTGGTGCAGTCTGACCTTATATATTATTAATACGACAGCGGCAGCCAAAAGTCCTTCAGCTACTGGTAAACCGATTCCGAAAAAAGTAAGGGGAAGGCAGCCGATCGCCAGAACGATGTAGATAACTGCTGATTTTAATACAGGAAGCTTTCGTGCAAACCCCAATTTATACACTACAACAGAAAGTGCCACGATAATCAGATACAAAAGCAAAAACCCCATAGTCGGGTTTTCGTATATTCCGACAAGCTGGGCAAATGTTGACAGGTCACCAGGTGATATTTCTGTTTGCTTATTCATTTTTACTTACCCCCGTTTAAGCCTCTATGTATAAAAAGAGGAAGATGAGTTTCTTCCCCTTTTCCAAACTTAATTTTATTGTTGAGAAAGCTTTTTCTTTTTAGCTGCTTTTTCACGTTCGTTTTTATCCAGAA
This sequence comes from Exobacillus caeni, assembly GCF_005747095.1. Taxonomy (GTDB): domain Bacteria; phylum Bacillota; class Bacilli; order Bacillales; family Guptibacillaceae; genus Exobacillus; species Exobacillus caeni. Next base: position 43,588 of record NZ_SWLG01000005.1, read on the forward strand.
TTTTTTTGCGCAAACGGATTGTTTCAGGAGTGATTTCGCAATATTCATCATCATTCAAATACTCAAGCGCTTCCTCCAATGTTAAAATACGAGGACGTTTCATGTTTACTGTTTGGTCTTTTGTTGCTGAACGAACGTTTGTCATTTGTTTCATTTTTGTAATGTTTACTGACAGGTCGTTGTCACGGGTGTGTTCTCCGACGATCATGCCCTCATAGATTTCTGTACCCGGTTCTACAAAGATAGTTCCGCGGTCTTCCACCTGCATGATCCCATACTCAGAAGCTTTTCCTTTTTCCATTGAAACAAGAACTCCCTGTCTTCTTCCGCCTACTCTTCCGCCGATCAGAGGCTGATATCCGTCGAAGGAGTGATTCAAGATGCCATATCCCCTCGTTTGGGTCATAAACTCGGTGGCATATCCGATCAATCCGCGTGCAGGTACCATAAATTCAAGGCGGACCTGTCCTGTGCCGTTGTTGATCATATTGATCATCTCACCTTTGCGCTCTCCAAGGGATTCCATGACAGAGCCGGTGTATTCCTCCGGCACATCAATTTGAACACGTTCAACCGGCTCAGATTGTACGCCATCGATTTCGCGGACGATGACTTCAGGCTTGGATACTTGCAGCTCATATCCTTCACGGCGCATGTTTTCAATCAGGATGGACAGATGAAGCTCTCCGCGTCCTGACACAACCCATGCATCCGGTGAATCTGTATTCTCCACTCGCAAGCTAACATCTGTTTCAAGCTGAGAGCGAAGGCGTTCTTCAATTTTTCTGCTCGTTACATATTTACCTTCCCGCCCGGCGAAAGGACTATTGTTCACAAGAAAAGTCATTTGCAATGTCGGCTCATCGATTCTAAGAATAGGGAGTGCTTCCTGGTTATCGATAGGACAAACAGTTTCTCCAACGTTGATCTCTTCCATACCTGCTACAGCAACTAGATCGCCAGCTTTAGCTTCTTGAATCTCGATTCTTTTTAAACCGATAAAACCGAACAGTTTCGTTACCCTGAACTGTTTGACAGTTCCATCAAGTTTCATTAGTGCAACTTGCTGGCCTACTTTGATCATACCTCTGAACACCCGACCGATACCTATACGGCCTATATAATCGTTATAATCCAACAATGTTACCTGGAATTGTAGAGGCTCCTCACTGTTATCAATAGGTGCAGGGATATGTTCGATGATCGTATTGAATAATGAATCCATATTATTTTCCTGAGTTTCGGGTTCTAGGCTAGAAGTACCATTCAGGGCAGATGCAAATACAACCGGGAAATCGAGCTGGTCTTCGTCTGCACCAAGATCTATAAATAGATCGATCACTTCATCTATTACTTCATCAGGGCGAGCATTTGGACGGTCAATTTTGTTAACAACAACGATAGGCGTCAACTTTTGCTCAAGTGCTTTTTTTAGTACAAATCGTGTTTGAGGCATTGTGCCTTCATAAGCGTCAACAACAAGTAAAACACCATCGACCATTTTCATGATCCGTTCTACTTCTCCACCGAAATCCGCGTGTCCCGGTGTATCCATTATATTAATCCGGACATCCCCATAGTTGATGGCCGTGTTTTTTGCAAGAATCGTGATTCCTCTTTCTCTTTCAAGATCATTGGAATCCATTGCTCTTTCATCAATCTGTTCATTTTCTCTAAAAGTTCCTGACTGATGCAACAACTGGTCAACAAGTGTTGTTTTACCGTGGTCTACGTGAGCAATTATTGCAATATTACGTAAATCGTTTCTTGTTTTCATGAAATTCTCTCCTCATTTACTGACCAAAATCCGGTCGTAAAAACTAATAACTAAGACATTATAACATAATTTCTGAAATGGCAAATAACAACTATCACTTTTCTACGAACGTTTATTACGATAAACTATATTGTATGGGTGTAACAAGTATTAAGGTTATTCAATATTTATTCTTTTCATTTTTAGGAGGATATAAAATGAAATATGCAAATCTTCTCTTTTTTGTTCTAGCATGCCTTGCTGTGTTCAGCATGTGTGCGATCGGTATCTCGATCGCTGAATCAAGTGTGTTAGGCGGCATCGCTTCATTTGCTGGTGTGATTATCTTTATGGGAACAGGTTTTTATTTAAAAAGAAAACACAGAGAGACTGTTTCTTAAATTGCTTGATAAAAAAATTAACTATTAACTTTTTCTTCAACATAAAAAAGAGGGGCTGGTTCCCTCTTTTTTATGTATCTATAGGCAAAACGAACAAAAGGTATTCTCTTCCGCTTTCATCTTTCTCGATCTTATACTGTTCAAATCCAGCTGTTCCCAGGAATCTATGCCAATCATCAAAAGCAAAAGGATTAGCTGCAAAGATCACTTTGTTTTGCTTGACTAGGTGGGTAATATGCCGGATAATTTCCTTTCCGTACCCCGCTCTCCTGTATTCAGGGTTAACGATCACAGTACCGATCCACGGCTGTCCGTTAGATTCAGCAGATGGAAGAAAAAAAGTAATACCTACATCCATCCCTTCCTGTTGCCATACAAGCCATTCTCCTTTTTCGCTTCTATATTTCTCGATCAACCTCTCAAAATCCTCTGCTGAACTTTCTTCAGGAATCAACTCTTCATCAAGCCATTCTTTGTCTTTTGCCGTCCAGTTATACAGTAAAAAGATATCTTTATCTTCATCAAACGGTCTGTAATCCACATTTTCCTCCTTAAGATGGGGAATGGAGAAAATAATTATTTTCTAGCCCTTTCTTGATAAAATTACTATGAATCATTTGGTGGACATTTGATTTTCCTGCAAACACAGTGTTTTGCTTTAACATGTTAAGTTCACGCCCATCCAGAGTCGTGCACTTCCCTCCAACCTCCTCCACGAGGATAGCCCCTGCTGCAAAATCCCACGGAGAAAGCCTTAAGGAAATATATCCATCGAGCCTGCCGGCAGCAATATATGCCATTTCGATCGCTGCGGATCCTAATGACCTTGTCCCCCTTAATTCTTTTACTAGAGGTGCTAACATACGCGAGTCCACTCTCTTGTTCTCCGTCAGCCAGGTAGCATTTATAGCCAATACCGATTCATGCAATTCCACGTCAGACAGATTTTTTAAAGGTATGTCGTTCATAAACGCCCCCTGCCCTTTCAAGCAGTGAAACATTTCTCCGCGTGCTACATCCAGAATGATAGCCACTTTCCCGATTCCCTCTTCATATATGCCGATTGAAATCGCAAAATTGCTTTGCTGGTGAACAAAATTGGTCGTTCCATCGATCGGGTCAACAAACCAGATAATACCGCTCGTATCTTTCACTTTATCACCAAAACCTTCTTCTCCTACAATACGGTGTTCTGGATAGGCCGTATGTATCTTCTCAATAAAAAGTTGTTCCACATGACGATCGATATCTGTCACTAAATCACTAGGATTGCTTTTATATTCAACAGAAATAGAAGTATTGAATGTTTCCTTTATATAATCACCGGCTTCGTTTACCCACTTTTTCGAGATTTGATAAATTTCTTCCCAATTTGCTTCGTTCAATTTGCATTTCTCCTTTTTTCATATTTCCTTCCCTTTATTATGACAGGAATCCCTATAACAAACCAAGTGAAAAGCCACCCCGAAAATGTGAAGGCATAAAGAAAACCCGCCGATTGACGAGCTTAAAGTCTAAACAGAAGTAAAGTTGCTCTAATCTATATTCTTTAAATTTCTAACGGGTCCTGGGTCCTGTCCCTTATCATGCTTCTAACTGAAGCATTTCCTGGCGAAGCTTTTCTAATTTCTTTTTACTGATGTCCATCTCACTTTTGTTTTTTGCAAGCATTGCATCATGGAGTGTTGCAAGCTCATAATCGATTTCAAGCTTTAAAACTGGGATTCTTTTTTCTGCCTCGGTCCTTTTTAAAGACTGGATGACTTGCTTCATTGGTCTCTCACACCCCTTTTCTAATAATCTTTCTGACTTTACGACAAGCGACGGAGGACGTAAACTGAATTTTCTGATTTTTCTGGTTATATTGTTATTATATCTTATGCCCTTTGGCGGAAGTATGCAACCGATTTATTTGTTTATATTTTTCCACTCGCCAATTTATTTAAAACCTCCTAGTGAGCCCAAATTATTTATGTCCGATCAAGAATTATGGTAAACTTCACCTGGGTACATACTAATGAAAGACTTGTTAATGAGGAGGAAACTTATGACGTTTAAAGGTTTTACTGATGCTGATTTTAATACGTTCCGAATCGAAGGTTTAGATGAGCGGATGGATGTATTAAAAACAACAGTACGTCCAAAACTTGAAGCACTGGGAGAGCATTTTGCCCCCACCCTTTCATCCCTAGTGGGAGACGAAATGTTTTATCATGTAGCAAAGCATGCTAGAAGAACTAAAAATCCCCCTAATGATACATGGGTTGCATTCGCAAATAGCAAAAGGGGCTATAAAAAGCTTCCACATTTTCAAATCGGTCTCTGGGAATCCCATGTATTCGTCTGGTTTGCAGTTATATATGAATCACCTATTAAGGCATCTTATGCAGCACTGCTTGATTCGCATGTCGAGAATATTAGAAAACAGATTCCTGCCCACTATGTCTGGTCAATTGATCATACCAGGCCGGAAGCTACTCCTTTTAAAGAAATCACTTTCAACGAATTCGACAACATGACTGATAGACTGGCAAATGTAAAAAAAGCAGAACTCCTCTGCGGCATTCACTTACCAAGAGATAATAAACGAGTTTCTGACGGAAACCTATTTATCGAAACAGTGAGCGAAACGTTTGAAACCTTAATGCCCCTGTACAGGTTGGCTCAGCAAGCAAGCTCCTAGAATACCCATCATCAATTTTGCATTTCCTGCCTGGTTACAATCGCATTTAAAAAAGGAAGAGGCGAGGCCTCTTCCTTCATTTATTTGATTTTAACTTTTTGCTGATCTGTTGTCATCGCTTCTTTTACGGTATGGTAGCAAGAATAACCTGTTTCTTTATCAAATTCTCGGCATAGCTGTTTTTCTTCACTTTTACTTGGCACAATTTGCTTGAATATCTGGTAGTTTTCTTTTAAAACATTCGCTTTTATGCCTTCGTTATTTGCTTTTTCTACCGATTGAAAAAAGTTGACAACTGCAATTACTTCTTCTTTACTCCATTCCATTGAAATCGGGTAGTTAACATTCATGATTTCACCTCGAAGTTAGTATTTCCCCATCTTTTTCGAACTTCAGCGGCTTCTGAAAAGATCCGGTCAAAAAGTTCTTTCACTGTTGGAATATCATTTATTCTCCCAACTACCTGGCCTGCCCATCCAAACCCTTCCTGTTCTTTTCCTTCGTAAATGTATCTTTTATTTGCTTCACCGCTTATAAAGTCCTTTAACGCTTCATAAGACGGGTCAGAATCTTCAACCTTCAAAATCTTATCTGTCCATTCATTCTTGAGTGCTCTTGCAGGAGCCTGTATTGCTCTTTTTATTACTACAGTATCTGTTTCTTTACTCGAAATAATCCTTTCCTTGTATGTATTATGAGCATGTATGCATTCTTGCGTTGCAATGAAGCGGGTTCCCATTTCTACCCCCTCTGCTCCAAGTGCGAAACCTGCCATCAAACTTCTTCCGTCACCGATTCCTCCTGAAGCTAAGACAGGTATGTCAACCGCGTCTACAACTTGCGGAATTAAAACCATTGTTCCGATATCATGTTTCCCAAGATGGCCTCCGCCTTCCTGTCCTACTGCCATTACAGCATCCGCCCCTAGCTGTTCCGCTTTTACCGCCTGTCTTGTTCCGGAAACCAGGACTAGTTTTTTGATCTCCGTTCCTTCTAACTTTTGAAAAACAGGAGCAGGATTTCCTCCTGTAACAGATATTACCGGCACCTTTTCATCTATCGCTACTTCAAGCATATCTTCATACGGCCGACCATGCTGGCCGATTGCATAATTGACCCCGAATGGTTTTGATGTTAGTGTTTTTACCCTTTTTATCTCGTTTCTTAACGCTTCAGCTGAGGACATAGACATAGCTGTTATTTGGCCGAGCCCGCCTGCATTACTGACTGCCGCAGCCAGGTCTGAATAAGCCAGGTATGCTAAACCTCCCTGGACGACAGGGTATTTTATTCTTAGCATTTCTGTCACTCTTGTGTTCCACTTCAATTGAAATCGCCTCCCTTTGTTCAGTTCTCCATCAATTGTTCAGATTCCTTTCAAAAAATTTCTTGCAAAACCTTCTACGTTTGATATACTCATCTTTGTTTTATATTTTTCATTAGAATGTAAAGTTTGCTTTCTAGTTTTCAAGTGGAATATACAATAATGATTTCTTATTATGTAACAATTTATTTTAAGTTTAGAAATTGAGGTGCTTAAAGTTGTCCCAATTTGATACTCCATTGTACACCGGGCTTTTAAATCATATAAAGAAAGACCCGATACAATTTCACATTCCAGGCCATAAAAAAGGTTCAGGGATGGATCCCCATTTCAGGGAATTTATTGGCGAAAATGCGTTATCAATCGATTTGATCAACATCGGCCCGCTCGATGATCTTCACCATCCACACGGCATTATAAAAGAAGCTCAACAGCTTGCAGCCGAAGCTTTTGGAGCAGATGCTACCTTCTTCTCGGTTCAAGGAACAAGCGGAGCGATAATGACAATGGTGATGGCAGTATGTTCACCTGGAGATAAAATCATTGTCCCGCGAAACGTTCACAAATCGGTTATGTCAGCGATAATTTTTTCAGGTGCAACACCTGTATTCATTCATCCTGAAGTAGATCAAAACCTTGGTATTTCACACGGGATCACCACTGAGTCCGTTGAAAAAGCACTGGAACAAAATCCTGATGCAAAAGGGGTATTAGTGATCAATCCAACCTACTTTGGTATCTCGGCAAACCTTGAAGAAATCGTAAATGTCGCCCATTCTTATCAGGTGCCCGTTTTAGTGGATGAAGCTCATGGCGTTCACATCCATTTTCATGATGACCTTCCGATGTCGGCTATGCAAGCAGGAGCTGACATGGCTGCAACAAGTGTCCATAAGTTAGGGGGTTCAATGACACAGAGCTCTGTTTTAAATGTTAGAGAAGGGCTTGTTAGTCCTAGCCGTGTCCAGGCTATCATCAGCATGCTGACGACAACATCAACTTCTTATCTGCTTTTAGCCTCCCTTGATGTAGCAAGAAAAAGGCTTGCAACAGAAGGCCATGATTTAGCTGAGAAAGCGATCGCACTTGCAGAGACAACAAGGAAGCAAATTAATGAGATCCCGCAAATCTATTGTGTTGGAAGAGAAATACTGGGGACACAGGCTACTTACGATATGGATCCTACAAAGTTAATTATTTCAGTTAAAGAACTTGGGATTACCGGATATGATGTGGAAGTATGGCTAAGAGAAAACTATAACATCGAAGTTGAGCTTTCAGACCTTTATAACATCCTTTGCATTATTACACCGGGTGATACCGAAGAAAACACCTCTATCCTTGTAAAAGCTTTGCAAGAGTTATCCGATACGTTCAGTGAAAATATAAAAGAGGCCAAAAAAATCCCGGTGCATGTGCCAAACATTCCACTTCTGGCATTGTCACCCCGAGATGCCTTTTACTCTGAAACCGAAGTTGTTCCGTTCCAGGAATCAGCCGGGAGAATCATTGCAGAATTTGTGATGGTATATCCACCAGGTATACCAATCTTTATACCGGGCGAAATAATTACGGAAGAAAACCTGCGCTACATTCAAGAAAATCTGGAAGCAGGACTGCCTGTCCAAGGGCCAGAAGACGATGACCTTAACTATCTGCGTGTAATCAAGGAACATCGCGCAATCAAATAAAGAGGTGCCCGAGGCACCTCTTTTTATTAATATTTACTTTTGGTTTTTATCGTGTTTGCTGTTACAATCCGGACATTTACCATACAGCGTTGTTACCTTTTCGTGCTCCACATGGCTGATTGTGTTATCGCAAGATTGACAAATGATGATTCCCATTGTATCCATCTCCTTACGAGTTTTTTGTAAACGGTTTCTTTTTGGTGTAATTTCATAATAATATGTCACATTTAAAAAGTCAACATTAAATTGTATAACACATTAATTTATATAGCACATTTTTAACCCAGCTAAACATATAATTATAGATAGCGTACTAGAAAAAATTATAACCTATTTAAATATCGATCATTATGCCAGAATTATTAAAAAACTGATAATATAATGTATAGAAGAAACTACTATATATGGAGGGATTACATTTGGGTAAAAGCGCCTTCGTCAAGCTGGTCACAGACTCTTTGAAACAAGAAATAACAATCGAGGAAATCAAGGCTTTATTAAAATCTTATATAGACCATACATACAAAACCGGTGAACAGCTTAACTGGTCTTACATGCAAGCTGCGTTCCCTTATCAAATAGAAGAAACCTCAGAAGGGAGAAACAAATGGTTCTATTTAAAAGGTAATACATCCGGTTACTATTATATTGTTGTGGGGCTCGATAAACAGAATGAAAATAATGCCGGTCCAGTCATACAAATAGCCCTCCCTGAAAAGTCTACCCATGGGGATAAGGGCAAAGCCATTGAGTTTTGCAAATACATCGCTTCAAAGCTTCAGGGTGAACTAACCCTATTTAACGGGCGAAAAATGTTTTACTATAAAAAATAACAGCCGCACGGCTGTTATTTTTTATTTCCTGGTGTTTGGATAGTATCAGGATCTATAAACCCATACCCTTTTTCCTGCAGGCCTTTCACGATGTCTTCAAGACCTTCGTTCGTCCATTCTCTATCATGCATTAAAAGGTTAGCTCCATTAGACAATAACGGCGTGTTTACCATTATATCGGAAATTCCCTCTTTATTTTGATATTGCTTTTCCCAGTCATAGCCATATGTCCAGTTCATGAGAAGCATATTTTCTTCAGCCACCAATTGTTTTGAGTAGTCTGTATTCTGTCCAAACGGGGCTCTAAAGAATTTAGGACGTTCCCCTATCGTTTCTTCAATTATGTCGTTTAATGTGACAATTTCTTCCCTTTGTTTTTCCTCGCTTAAATCTCTTAAGCTTGCATGTGTCATCGTATGGTTTCCAATTTCAAAACCCATATCGTGAATTTGCTTTAACCTCTCTTTTTCTTCATCCGTATCGATAAAGTGCCCGTTTATAAAAAAGATTGCAGGCACTTTTAATCTCTTCAATTTATTGGCCATCTCAACCGCATGTTGATCAGGCGCATCATCAATCGTTAATAAAACAACTTTTTCTGAAGCATCAGCAATAGGTTCAAACCCCCAGTAGGAAGGATTGAGTTTATACTGCGGCTCTATCTGCACTTGTTCCTCGTTATTTTTCCCTTCAGCATCATCACTTTTTTCTTCAGCTTGAGCATCTTTTACGCCAGTATTCTTTTCTTCAGCCGCATTCTTATTATCGGTCTCGCCGGATTTTACCTGTTCATCTGTTTCAACGACCTCTTTTTTCTTTCCGGTGTCATCAGCCTGTTCATTTGTTGCTGATTGGCTGGAACATCCCGTTACCAACAACCCCAATAGAACAGCATTTAAAATAACTTTTCCTTTCTTCATCATGGTGTCCTCTCCCCCGAGTTTTAGATTTGTAAATCAATCATAATGGAACATACCCGAACAATAAAGAGGTTAAAGCAAATTCTAGAAAAAATTGTTCTTATTTACTGTATTAACCATTATAAAGCTTATCCCTTTACAACGTTCGCTAAAAGAATTATACTGAAAAACGTGTTTTTTTCAGCCTGACTAACCTGATTAACTAACTAAAAGATGGGGTATAGGTAAAAAAGTACTAAGCCCGAAAAGTTATTGCGCCGGTGATAGAATATTCCTGCTTGAACACACAAATACTTAAAAGGCTCTCATTCGTAATGTTGTGAAAAATAATATAAAGGAAAGGTGGTATATTATGCGAAATTTAACCAAAGTATTTATATTCTCGGTAATACTGACCTTAATCTTTATTATCTGGGGCGTATTGTCTCCTGATGGTCTTGCTGACTCGACAGCGGCCATTCAAAACTTTATTCAAATTAAATTTGGCTGGTTCTATCTTTTGTCTGCTACAGGGTTTCTTATTTTTGCAATTTATTTGATTTTTTCCCGGTTCGGGAAAATCAAGCTGGGAAAGGATACTGATGAACCAGAGTACAGTACACTCACATGGTTCGCTATGCTTTTCTCCGCAGGAATGGGTATTGGGCTTGTGTTCTGGGGAGTCGCAGAACCGATGTATCATTTTTACGGGCCACCCGCCGGCGCGCCTGCTGAAACAACAGAATCTGCACGTCTTGCATTCCGATACGCTTTCTTCCACTGGGGCTTGCACCCCTGGGGTATTTATACGGTTGTAGCACTTGCGCTTGCCTATTTTAAGTTCCGAAAAGGGGCACCCGGAATCGTGAGTGCCGTATTCTATCCTATCCTTGGCGAAAGAGCCAAAGGCCCGATCGGATATGTCATCGATGTTATCGCGGTATTTGCTACTGTTATCGGTGTTGCAACATCCCTTGGATTTGGAGCATCCCAGATCAGTGGAGGTATCTCCTATTTAACTAATATCGAGAACAATATAGTAACACAACTTATTATTATTGCTATCGTAACAGTGCTATATATGTTATCTGCCAGCACTGGCCTTTCTAAAGGAATTAAGTACCTTAGTAATACCAATATTGTTCTGGCGATCGGCTTAATGCTTTTCTTGCTTTTTGCAGGACCTACAAACTTTATTATGGATCTATTCACAACTACACTCGGCAGTTACATTCAAAACCTTCCGAGTATGAGTTTACGTATGAGCCCTTTCGAGCATTCTCCATGGATTCAAAGCTGGACAATTTTCTATTGGGCCTGGTGGATAGCATGGGCTCCTTTCGTTGGAACATTCATTGCTCGTGTTTCCCGCGGCCGGACAATTCGTGAGTTTGTAATAGGAGTACTTGCTGTACCAACGATTTTTGGAGCACTGTGGTTCTCAGTGTTCGGCGGATCTGCTATTTCGCTTGATATGGCAGGTAAAGGTATCATGGATATTATTAATGATCAGGGGATGGAAGTTGCATTGTTCTCTGTTCTTGAACAGTTTCCATTTGGAACGGCAATGTCGGTTATTGCTATATTGCTGATCAGTACGTTCTTTATTACATCAGCTGACTCGGCAACGTTTGTGTTAGGAATGTTAACGACAAACGGAAGCTTAAATCCTAATAACTCCATTAAATTCACATGGGGAATCATCCAGTCTGCAGCTGCTGCGGTTCTTATTTTGTCAGGAGGACTCCAAGCCCTGCAAACAGCTTCCATCATTGCAGCTTTCCCATTTGCAATAATCATCATCGGAATGATTATTTCCCTGCTAAAAGCGCTTCAGGCTGAAGTGAAAAAGAAATAGTAAGAGCGCAAAAAGGCTTAACATTTTCGTTAAGCCTTTTTTATATTCTATTTTTCAAACAAGGAACACTCCATGGGTATCTTTCATATCTAGAGGAATCGACAAGGGCGAAACTTTTTCACTGGACAATCAATTCCGTTATGATGTAACTGCTTGTACTGAAAAACGTTATAAAAAAAGTTATTTTTCTATGTTTCATAACGTAAATGCTAATAATCGTTACAAGGTAAAGAAATATTAGAAACATAATGATTTTAAATGTCATCTTATCTCTCGTGGACAAATGGAGCACCAGTGAGAAGCCATACCAGGTTATTGCTTGCAATAAAAAGGTAATCAATACTCTTTTCATGTTCCTTGCTCCTTTTCCTTATACTACAATGCTTCGCTCTAATCCGAAAACCATTAATAGTACCGCTCTTCATATGGCAAATAGCTTTTCATGCCTATTATATCCCTTTCTCTTTACTATTTAGAACAAACAAAAAAAGAAACGCTGTTTAGAGCGTTTCTTTTTTTATCTTTTTATTTAGCAATATGGATAGGAGAACCAAGAGCAACCTCAGCTGCTTCCATTGTGATTTCTCCAAGTGTCGGATGAGCATGAATTGTTAACGCAATGTCTTCAGCTGTCATGCCAGCCTCGATTGCAAGACCTAACTCAGCAATCATATCAGAAGCATTTGGCCCTGCGATTTGTGCTCCAATAACAAGTCCATCCTCTTTACGAGTAATAAGCTTCATGAATCCATCTGCATCATTTAGAGACAGAGCTCTTCCGTTCGCTGCAAACGGAAACTTCGATGCTTTTACATCATAACCAGCTTCTTTTGCTTCTGTTTCATTATAGCCAACAGAAGCAAGTTCAGGATCGGAGAATACGACAGCAGGAATTCCTAGATAGTCGATCTCGGATGGTTCTCCTGCAATAGCTTCAGCAGCTACTTTACCTTCGTATGATGCCTTGTGGGCAAGCGCTGGACCCGCCACAACATCACCAATGGCATAAATATTTTCTATATTGGTTCTGCATTGTTTATCAATGTTGATCAGCCCTCTGTCTGAAAGCTCGATTCCAACCTGCTCAAGACCGATTTCATCTGTATTTGGCTTACGGCCAACTGTTACAAGAAGATAGTCAGCATCGTAGGTTTTAGTTTCACCTTTTACCTCTGCTGTTACTTTTACGCCGTCTTTTGTTTCTTCCACGCTTTTGGCCATCGCTTCTGTAACAATTTCAACATTGCCTTTCTTTTTCAAGCGTCGAGAGACAATCTGGCTCATCTGTTTTTCAAAGCCTGAAAGAATTTGCTTAGTTCCTTCAAGAATCGTTACTTCCGTTCCAAAGTTCGCATAAGCCGTGCCAAGTTCAATTCCGATATAACCTCCACCAATAACGACCATTTTCTTTGGAATTTCTTTCAGAGCAAGTGCTCCAGTGGATGAAATCACACGGTCGCTCCACTTAAAGTTTGGAAGTTCAATCGGGCGAGACCCTGTAGCGATGATGCAATTGTTAAACGTATAAGTTTGAGAATTCTTTTCATCCATGATACGTACAGTGTTCTTATCAACAAAATATACTTCACCCTGGATTACATCGATCTTGTTTGCTTTCATCAGGCCAGAAACGCCGCCAGTCAATTTGTTTACAACAGACTGTTTCCATTCCTGGACCTTTGACATATCAACTTTTACGTTTTCAGAAGTAATACCGATATCGTCGGAATGTTTTGCAGTTTCATACTTATGTGCTGCTGAGATCAGTGCTTTGGAAGGAATACATCCAACGTTCAAACATACACCGCCAAGCGTTCCTTTGTCTGCAATCGCTACCTTTTGTCCCAACTGAGCAGCGCGAATAGCTGCTACATATCCTCCAGGACCTGATCCAATGACAAGTGTGTCTAATTCAATCGGAAAATCGCCTACTACCATTTTTTTACGCCTCCATTATTAAGAGTTGTGGATCGTTCAATAGTCGTTTAATGTGATTAAGTGCGTTCTGAGCTGTTACACCGTCGATCAAGCGATGATCATAGCTGATCGATAGAGCAAGAACTTGAGCTACAACAACTTCTCCATCCTGGACAACAGGTTTCTCTTCAATACGTCCGATGCCAAGGATCGCAGCATCCGGATGGTTAATGATCGGTGTAAACCATGCTCCTCCGGCAGAGCCGAGATTGGAAATCGTGCAAGTGCTTCCTTTCATTTCATCGCCTGACAGTTTACCATCACGTGCCTTCTTAGCTAACTCATTGATCTCATTTGAGATAGTTAGGATCGATTTGCGATCAGCATCCTTTACAACAGGTACCACTAAGCCAGCTTCGGTATCTGCCGCAATACCAACATTGTAATAATGCTTATGCACAATTTCCTCATTCGCATCATCAATAGAAGAATTTAAGATCGGGTACTCTCGAAGAGCCGATACCAGCGCTTTTACAACATACGGCAAGTATGTCAGCTTAATGCCTTTGTCAGCAGCCATAGCTTTGAATTTTTTACGGTGTGCAACTAGATCTGTTACGACAACTTCATCCAGGTGAGTGACATGAGGTGCAGTATGCTTGGAGTTAACCATGGCTTTTGCAATTGCTTTACGCATACCTTTGAACTTCTCACGTGTTTCCTGGCCTTGCTGTGAAACGGCAGCAGCCGCCGGTTGAGCAGCAGCCTTCTCTTCATCGGCTGGTTGTGCTTTTGCTTCTTCTTGCGCTTCGGCCTGCTGCGGAGCTCCACCTTCTTGATAGTTATCGATATCTTCTTTTAAGATGCGTCCGTTCTTACCAGAACCCTGCACCTTCTTTATGTCGATGCCCTTTTCACGGGCATATTTGCGAACAGCAGGCATAGCGATAACGCGCTTGTCCGAATCTTCTTCTGTTTCAGGCTCTTTCGCATCATCGTTTGCTTCTTTTGCTTTGTCTGCTTCTGGTTTTTGCTGTTCGTCGGCTTTTGGCTGGTCATCAGTTGTTTCTTCTTCAGCAGCTGCGTTATCTTCATAACCTTCTGCATCAAACACAACGATAACTTCTCCAACCGTTACAGTAGCGCCTTCTTCAGCATTAATTGATTTTACTGTTCCGTCAACCGGACAAGGAATTTCGACAACTGCCTTATCGTTTTGCACTTCGGCCAGTACGTCATCTTCTTTTACCTCATCTCCTGGTTTAACAAACCATTTTACGATCTCGCCTTCATGGATACCTTCACCGATATCCGGCATTTTAAATTCGTATGCCACGGTTTTCGCCTCCTAAGTAAGTTTACCATAATTTTCTCAACATTGGTCGCAAGAAAAATCGAACACGATCGACTTCTCACATAAACTGTCGTATCTATGCCCGAAATTGTAGAAACTAGCGAAAAGAAATCAGCCATGACCGATTTCTTTTCAAGTTCACTAGAAATTAACTACTGTTTTTGCTTTCTCAACGATATCTTTATAGTCTGGAAGCCATACGTCTTCTGCCGCCGAGAATGGAAAAACAGTATCTGGAGCTGTCACGCGCAGTACAGGAGCTTCCAGGCTTAAAATAGCACGGTCATTAATTTCCGCAACTACGTTAGAAGCTACCCCTGCCTGTTTTTGCGCTTCCTGTACAACGATAGCACGATTTGTTTTTTCAACAGAAGCAATAATCGTATCGATGTCGAGCGGGCTTACTGTTCGAAGGTCGATTACCTCTGCACTGATTCCTTCCTTTTCAAGCTCTTCCGCTGCTTTTAGTGAAGAATGAACCATCGCTCCATAAGTGATAATGGTAATATCACTTCCTTCACGTTTCACATCAGCTTTACCGATTTCAACGGTGTATTCTTCCTCTGGAACCTCTTCACGGAATGAACGGTAAAGCTTCATGTGTTCAAGGAAAATAACTGGGTCGTTATCACGGATTGCTGAAATTAAAAGTCCTTTTGCATCATAAGGAGTTGAAGGAATAACAACTTTCAAACCGGGTTGCTGGGCCATTAAGCCTTCAAGGCTGTCCGCATGGAGCTCAGGAGTCTTAACCCCTCCTCCAAACGGTGAGCGGACAGTGATCGGTGCATTATAGGTGCCACCAGAACGGTAACGCAAACGAGCCATTTGGCCAGAGATAGCATCCATTACCTCATAAACAAATCCGAAAAATTGAATTTCAGGCACTGGACGGAATCCAGTTAACGCAAGCCCGACTGCAAGCCCGCCGATCCCAGATTCAGCAAGAGGAGTATCAAACACTCGGTCTTCTCCAAACTCTTTTTGTAATCCTTCTGTTGCACGGAATACGCCGCCGTTTTGGCCGACATCTTCACCAAAAACGAGTACATTTTCATCGTTTTTTAATTCCGTACGCATCGCATCAGTGATTGCTTGAATCATTGTCATTTGCGCCATAGCTTACTTCGACTCCTTTGCACTGTATTCTTCTCTTTGTTCACGAAGATTGTTCGGAAGTTCTTCGTACATAATATCTATTAAATCGGTAACTTTTTGTTTAGGTGCTTCATCAGCTTTTTTGATCGCTGCCTTGATTTCTTCCTTCGCCTGGTCAACTACTTTGTTCTCTTCTTCTTCAGACCACAGTCCTTTTGATTCTAAATATTTACGGAAACGGACAATCGGGTCTTTCTTTTCCCATTCGTTATCCAGATCTTCCGTACGGTAACGAGTCGGATCGTCTCCTGCCATTGTGTGTGGCCCATAGCGATATGTCATCGTTTCGATCAAAGTCGGACCTTCACCGTTTATAGCACGGTCGCGAGCTTCTTTCACTGCAGCGTATACTGCAAATACATCCATTCCGTCAACACGAACCCCATGGATTCCTGCAGCGACTGCTTTTTGAGCGATCGTTTTTGCAGCAGATTGCTTTTCCACCGGAACAGAAATAGCAAAACGGTTATTTTGAACGACAAAGATAGCCGGTGCCTTATATGCCCCTGCAAAGTTCATTCCTTCATAAAAGTCCCCTTGTGAAGCTCCGCCATCGCCTGTATAAGTAATCGCTACGTTATTTTTACCTTTTTTCTTAAGTCCAAGCGCAACCCCGGCTGTCTGGGTAATTTGAGCACCGATGATAATTTGCGGGCTTAATGCATTAACTCCTTCCATCTGGTTCCCAACAAAATGTCCTCTTGAAAACAAGAATGCCTTGTAAAGAGGAAGGCCGTGCCAGATTAACTGAGGAACATCCCGGTATCCAGGAAGAATCCAATCTTCTTTATCCAGTGCAAAGTGACTTGCAAGCTGGGAAGCTTCTTGTCCAGCTGTAGGCGCATAGAATCCAAGACGTCCCTGGCGGTTTAGAGAAATGGAACGCTGGTCTAGCACTCTTGTGTATACCATTCTGTGCATAAGTTCTTTCAGCTCATCATCTGATAGCTCAGGCATAGCTTCTTCGTTTACAATTTCGCCATTTTCGTTAAGAATCTGGACCATATCGAACTGGTTTTCGATTTGTTCAAGGGTTTTACCCATACCTTTCACCTCATCCTTTCTTTCATAAAGCAAATTTATAGTTAATTGAATTGCTGAATGCAATTTATTGAGCAGCATTAAACACCGGCACATTCATTACATATCTAGGTTGTCCAACTTTTTTAAATCAATGACAGACTTATAATGAAAATTATCTATGTCTACTACCACTCAACTATGTACCCTTTCTTCTGCAGGATTAACCATTGCCTTTACGGAAACACCAACAACTTTAAACCCTGTATTAGTCGGCTGTGATCAATCACTGTTACAATAAACCAAGGCTGTTACAAGTGTACAATACCATGAATAAATTAGTCAATAAATTGATTTATCATTAAAGTAACAACTCGTTCAACTTTACTGTTATAATACAAATTGTAAAACTGTACTAGTATACACTATGATTAATGTGATAAATAAAAAACATCCCGGCAAACGAGATGTTTTCTAACTATTCTTTATTCTCCTGTTTCTCATAGGTTACATTTAAGTCAGCAGCTTTATAGAAAGCTTTCTTGGCTTCATTAAATTCTTTCGTATATTTATTGAAATCTTCTTTACTTGCCATCACATCGCTGTAACTCTTATTTATCTTTTCGATATGCGCCTGCAAATCTTCCAGTGTTAGTTTTTTATCTTGTAGTTTTTTGTATAATTCCTGATCCAGTTTTACAGCTTCAGAATATTGGTTGTAGAGATCCTGATACGCTTTGTATCGAGCATCCATTTTATCAACCATTGTTTCGGCTTTGCTCTTTACTTCCTCATCTTCCAATTCATCGACGATCGGTTTTACGTTTTCAAATTCTTCATAAGCCTTATCGATGCTTTCTTTTTCCTTCTTTATCAATTCCATTCTTTTTTCTGCTAATTGTTCTGCTTCTTGAGAAAGCTTTTGAATTTGGTCGTACTCTTTCATGCTTAAACCGACGATTTTGTTATAAAGCTCCTGTTCCTTTTTCTCCGCATCTACGATTGGATCTTGCTGCTCCCTGAATGGTTGTTCGAGTTTCACTGCTTCTTCTAGGTGGTTATAAATTTTCTCTGTGGGCTTTTCTCCAAAACTACATCCTGACAATACAAGTAATAGTAATGAAAACAATGCTACACTTCTTCTCATCTTAATCATCTTATCCCCCTAACACCACTGACAACTATTTTAACTCGTTTAATATAACATATTAAAACATGCTTTAGAATAGTCCATTTAGTGAATGTATAAATTCCTTTCCCAACTGGGCAAGTATCCAAACTTCTATCGCTTCCAAAACATAATGTATATCAGACCAGTGAAAACAACGCTGGAAAATTACAAGGAGGTAGAATTTATGTCAGCATATGGCGGATTTGGATATGGACGCGGTTTCGCGTTAATCGTTGTACTGTTTATTCTTCTAATTATCGTAGGTGCTGCTTACGTATATTAAAAAAGGCCAAGAGGAAAACGGGTTGCCGTTTTCCTCTTTGTTTTTGAGGGAATTAAACTAGTTCACAAAGGATTTTAGTAGAAGGGAAACCTTAGTGTATGCGAACTGCAGCATGCATATGCTAAACTATAATTACATATGTTTTATGTACGATTAGGAGTGATAAAAAAATGTTAACAATGAAAGATATTATAAAAGAAGGAAATCCATTGCTCAGAAAAGTAGCTGAAGAAATCGAAATGCCGCCATCTGAGGATGAAAAAGAAACATTAAAAGATATGCTTCAATTCTTAAAAAACAGCCAGGACCCAGAAATTGCAGAAAAATATCAGCTTCGTTCCGGCATCGGCCTCGCTGCTCCGCAAATCGGTATCAGTAAGCGAATGATCGCAGTCCATGTTTATGATGAAAAAGGAAATCTTTATAGCTATGGTCTGTTCAACCCTAAGATTGCCAGTCATTCTGTTGAAACAACTCACCTGGAGGGCGGTGAAGGTTGTCTTTCTGTCGATCGGGATGTTCCCGGACTCGTCCCGCGGTACTCCCGTATAACCGTAAAAGGAACAGATATAGATGGTACTGAGGTGAAATTAAGGCTCAGAGGCCTCCCCTCCATTGTTTTCCAGCATGAAATCGACCACCTTGACGGAATTATGTTTTATGACCGCATCAAGGAAGACGGTTTGGAAGATGACATGGTTTTACCTACATCATAAAAATTTGGAGAACGGTTTGTCTAATTATTTTCAAGAAATAAAAAAAGTTCATGCCTACATGGCATGAACTTTTTTTATTTTATGGCAAAGAACCAAAGGAAGTGATAACCTTGTAACCAGTCTTTTGATAATTAGTTTAACTTCCTTTCAGAAGACCGACTTCCATCAAGCCTTTCTTAATTCCGTTCTCGGATACATCCTTCGTTACAAAATCCGCCACTTGTTTCACTTCATCCATACCGTTTCCCATCGCAATTCCGGTTCCAGCAAATTTAAGCATTTCTATATCGTTTAAGGCATCTCCAAAAGCATAAGTATTTTCAGGCAAAATTCCCAACTGCTTAATCAATTGTTCAATCCCTTTTGCCTTTGAGCCTCCAGACGGAAGCACGTCCATTGAATAATCGTGCCACCTTATGAAATCTAAATCGTGGTAACTCTCTCTATAGGAGAGTTCATGCTGATTTTCACAAAACAGCAGCGCCTGGAAGATTTCTCTGTCGTGATAATAAGATGGGTCATAATCAGGATGGAACATCTTCAAATCATCCATACTTTTTATAATATGGGGATGTTGATGATGGTTCGTTCTCATCCCCATATGATCAAGAAAAACCATCGGATGTTTATTGTTGGAAGCCACTTCTTCCAGCTCCTGAATCCTTTCCTTCTTGAGCGGATTTTTATATGCGACTTCCCCTGCAGAGACTACATATTGGCCGTTAAAACTGATAAATGTCTCAATTTCAAGCTCTTTGCGAATATCTTCAAACATGAAAGGCGCTCTGCCTGTTGCAATGGCTATTAATATATCCTGTTCTAATAGTTCCTTAATCGCTTCTCTTGTAGAAATCGGAATCCTCTTTTGTTCATCGAGCAATGTACCATCAATGTCAAAGAAAACGATTTTTTCACTCATGTATATCCCTCGCTGTTCTTTCGTTTGTATTCAATCCTTTTTCTTTTATTTGTCCATTATATAATTCACCTACAAAGATTGCACGCTCTCTCTTTCCCTTACCTTCGGCGTTCTCCTTGTCGATAAATAGACGCCTGAGAAAATAAGGACAAGCCCCACAATTAAGTTCGATGATAATTCTTCGTTCAATAACATGCTGCCCCATAATAGCGCCGTCACAGGAACAAGATACGTAACAAATGATGCAAATTCAGCGCTTCCTTCTTTAATCATGTAATAGAACAGTAAATAAGCGATGCCAGAGCCTAAAACTCCCAGACCAATCATCGACAAAAAACTTTTAGGGGAGAAAAATACCTCTGCAGAAAAACCATCGGTCACTAACATTAGTGTGAATCCTCCTGCCATGCCGAAAAGGAGCGTAAAGAAAGCAATAATCGAAACGGGTACATCTTTGAGGTATCTGCGGGTATACTGAGATGCAAATCCATAACAAATCGTTGCTCCAAGCATCGTGCCTATACCGATGAAGTCTTCTGTAAATATACTCTGTACATTAAAGTTAAGCAAAAACAAAATACCGATGAAACCTACAAAAATGCCGGTCCAATGCTTCGCTTTTAAAGAAACAGAAAAAAATAAAAAGCCGATCAGACTGGTCCATATTGGTGTTGTAGCATTCATCGTCGCGGCCATACTGCTTGAGATCCTCAATTCGCTTACTGCGATAAGCCCCCAGGGAATAAGGGCATTAAATATCCCGACCAGCATCAGGGACTTCCACGGAAGTTTCTTAATATAATAAAATTGCTTTCTTGCTGTAATGGTGACAAGCAGTGTTACAGCACCAAAAAAGCAACGCCAAAAGACCACTCCCCATGGTCCAAGAGCAGGCAGAAGCAATTTGATAAACATAAAAGACATTCCCCAGATCAAACTTAACGTTATGAGTGCAGCATATAATTTCACCCTACCACCCCTGGAACATTTCATTTTTTAACTATCCTTTATTCTACATGAATCATTTCTCCCTGTCTGTTTATGAAACTTATTTTAAACTGCCACAAATTTCCGCGTAAGTTTATGTACATTTCCCAAATAATAAAAATAACGTTAGAATAGGAAAGGAGGAAGTATTCATGCTTAGAAAAGTGAAGAAAAAAATATTGAAAAAGTGGCGTGATTTTCTCTTTCCTTATCATCCTCCGCAATCTAATTAAAGCCCTTCTTTCTTACCTGAAAGAAGGGTATACATATATCTATTTTATTTATTAAAATGGAAAATTAACTTCAAACATGAAAAAGAAACCAATTTCATTTATAATGAACTAAGGTGCATTTTAAATTGTCTTGG
Source organism: Exobacillus caeni (assembly GCF_005747095.1). Classification (GTDB taxonomy): domain Bacteria; phylum Bacillota; class Bacilli; order Bacillales; family Guptibacillaceae; genus Exobacillus; species Exobacillus caeni. The sequence goes on from NZ_SWLG01000005.1 coordinate 64,925, forward strand.
TTAAGGAGAGGTTACAAAATGATATTCAAGGTATTCTACCAGGAAACGAAAAAAGAAATTCCTGTAAGAGAACGGACTCAGAGCCTATATGTCGAGGCAAACTCTGAACGGGAAGTTCGGCTTAAACTTGCCGAAAGAAATTATAATATCGAGTTCATTCAAGAAATCGATGGAGATTTCCTGGAATATGAAAGAAATTCTGAACAATTTGAATTGGAGAATGTGTAGACTATGAAATTTGTAAAAAATCATCAAACAGCTGTTTTTGCACTCGGAGGACTAGGAGAAATAGGAAAAAACATGTACGGGATACAATTTCAGGATGAAATCATCTTGGTCGATGCCGGAATTAAATTCCCAGAAGAGGAATTGCTCGGTATCGACTATGTGATTCCTGACTACAGTTATCTTATTAAAAACGAAGACAAGATAAAGGGACTATTCATTACTCATGGACATGAAGACCATATCGGGGGAGTCCCTTATCTCCTTCGTGAAATCAACGTTCCAATTTACGGAGGAAGGCTCGCAATCGGCCTGATTCGAAATAAACTGGAAGAGCACGGTTTGTTAAGAAGAGCTAAACTTAATGAAATCCAGGAAGAAGATGTAATCAAATTCAGAAAGACATCTGTTAATTTCTTTAGAACAACTCACAGTATTCCGGATTCATATGGGATTGTTGTGAAGACACCACCAGGAAACATCGTACACACAGGTGATTTCAAGTTTGATTTTACTCCGGTTGGAGAACCTGCAAACTTAACCAAAATGGCTGAAATAGGTAAAGAAGGCGTATTATGCCTGTTATCTGACAGTACTAACAGTGAAGTCCCTGGTTTTACAATGTCTGAAAGCCGCGTCGGCGAAAATATCCATGATATCTTTCAAAAAGTATCGGGCCGACTTGTTTTCGCAACGTTTGCTTCCAACATCCATCGCCTGCAGCAGGTAGTTGAAGCCGCAGTAGCAAATGAACGTAAAATCGCAGTATTTGGACGAAGCATGGAATCGGCTATAACCATTGGACAAGAACTGGGTTATATTCGCGCTCCAAAAAACACTTTCGTGGATGCAAACCAGATTAATCGCCTACCTGACAACAAAGTAACGATACTTTGTACAGGAAGCCAGGGGGAACCGATGGCGGCACTATCAAGAATCGCAAACGGAACCCACCGGCAAATTCAGGTAATCCCGGGAGATACGGTTGTCTTTTCTTCGTCCCCTATTCCAGGAAACCAGGTTAGCGTAAGCCGAATCATCAACCAGCTTTCTCGTGCCGGCGCTGATGTGATCCATCATAAACTAAGTGATATTCACACTTCTGGTCACGGAGGACAGGAAGAACAAAAGCTTATGCTGCGACTGATCAAACCAAAGTTCTTTATGCCTATTCACGGTGAATACCGTATGTTGAAAATGCACACGAAGTTAGCACAGGATTGTGACATACCACTGGAAAATTCATTTATTATGGATAATGGCGAAGTACTTGCTTTAAGTGAGGATGACGCATCTGTAAGCGGAAAAATCCCTTCCGGCTCTGTTTATGTTGATGGAAGCGGAATCGGCGATATTGGAAACATTGTACTTAGAGACCGAAAAATCCTTTCTGAAGAAGGACTTGTTATCGTTGTAGTTGCAATCAACATGAAAGAATTTAAAATACTTTCCGGTCCTGACATCATTTCCAGAGGCTTTGTTTATATGAGAGAATCCGGCGACCTGATCAATGATGCCCAGGATTTACTAAACAAGCATTTAAGTGGCGTAATGGAAAAAAGAACATCACAATGGTCTGAAATCAAGAATGAGATCACAGATACTCTTGCTCCGTTCTTATATGATAAAACAAAACGCCGTCCAATGATCCTTCCGATCATCATGGAAATATAAAAATTTATATCGAAAAGGCGACCTTCCATCAGGATAGGTCGCCTTTTCATATATTAATAAAATAAATTGACATTGTTTATTTTCAAGCCGGAAAACTCGCTTATTCTGTATCCAATATATGGCGTTCAAGCCGATTAATGTCTTTATCGGAACCGATCACGATAAGAATGTCCCCTTTGTTAATTTGTTGACTGGCCATCGGGGAAACGATAATGTCCTCCCCTTGCTTAATCGCTACGATATTTGCTCCGTATTTCGCACGGACATCGAGCTCTGCAAGTGTTTTTCCACCCATTTTAGAATTAGCCATCAATTCCACGATGCTGTGTTCATCCGACAGTTCAAGATAGTCCAGTACACTGTTAGAGACGATATTATGTGCAATCCGCAAGCCCATGTCCCGCTCTGGATGGACGACTTTGTCAGCTCCAATCTTATTCAGCACTTTTTCATGATAATCGTTTTGAGCTTTAACGGTAATATGCTTTACACCTAGTTCTTTTAGCATAAGGGTTGTAAGAATGCTTGCCTGAAGGTTATCGCCGATCGCAACAATAACATGGTCAAAATTTCTAATCCCTAGATTCTTTAACACGGTTTCATCTGTGGTGTCTGCTATAACTGCATGTGTTGCGATCGAAGCAAATTCATTCACACGATCCTCATCAAGATCGATCGCCAGAACTTCCATTCCCTGCTGGCTTAAAGCTCTGCAAATACTGCCTCCAAAACGCCCGAGGCCAATTACTGCGAACTGCTTTTTCACGTCTATTCCCCCAATATATTTTCTGGAATATTATTATTTATGTAATCTGTATACCCGTTCGAAGTTGGCCTGCATGTAATGTACAATCCGATTCTACCTGTTTTTATGGTATCACGAAAGGGCACACTGTCAATTATTCTTTATTCTTTTCTTTCTCCTTTAACATATTCTGCATCAAATAAAAACAACCGCATTAACAAAACCAATGAAGGTATTAATAAGCTGAGTCCTGCCATAAAAGCTACAATCAACGCTATCCCCATCGTTTCATTTGTGTATGCGGAATAAATGGTGACATGGTCATATAGGATCCACGGTAAATGCGATGCGCCGTACCCAAAAAATGCAAAGAAAAATTGGAGCATTACAAAAATAAACGCAACTCCGTACCGTTTTCCATAAAAAATCAAATAGATCGCGATTAAAAAGCAAAACAACGAACCAATAAACATCCAGGCATAATCAAGCGTTTTATAAAAATGTTCCGGATTATGCTGCTGAAGAGAGATAAAAACAAGCAGACTGGCCGCAATTGTCGGAAAGCTCCAAAAAAGGGCATATTTTCTGAGCAATTCTAATGCTGGCTGGTCTTCTGCACGACTGGCATAAAATGTTAGAAAAGAAGCGCTGATAAAAAGAACAGAAACGAGCGCCAAAAAGACAACGGACCATGAATAAAAGGATGTGAATAGATTTTGCGTTAGTAATACGATCTCTCCTCCCTGCTCCTCTATAAATCCACCTTCAGATATTGTTAGGGCCGTTGAAAGAGAGGCGGGTATCAATAGGCCAGTTACCCCATACAAAAACGAATAAAAATGGCTTTTTCTTGCACCGTAGTTCGCAAAAGCATAGAAAGAACCCCTGATCGCAAGCAAAATGATCGCGATGCTGCCCGGGACTAGCAATGCCGTGCCATAATAGTAAGCAGTATCAGGAAAAAAGCCGACCAAACCAACAAAAAAGAATACGAAGAATACGTTTGTGACTTCCCAAACGGGTGACAAATAACGACTGATTATTTTACTAGTAATATGTTCTTTTTTTGTCAATTTTCCATAATAAGCAAAGAAACCAGCACCAAAATCGATCGATGCAGTTACTAAATATCCGTATAGAAAAACCCATAATACTGTAATTCCGATTAATTGTACGTCCATCGTTGCGCTCCTTTCCTTAACACTATTCGCTAAGCTGTTCTAGTTCATTTTCTGCAGGATTGTTTTTGAACATCTTCTTCAAGACAACAATACAAATTGTGCCAAGCAATAAATACAGAAGCGTAAATAGGATAAACATCAGACCGACATTATCCGCAGTAGTGGCTGCGTGTCCTGTTCTCATAATATCCCAAAGAATCCATGGTTGTCTTCCCACTTCTGAAAAAATCCATCCGAACTCAATCGCAAAGACAGATAGCGGACCACCGATAACAATAAGCCGGAGAATCATATTATTATTCTCGTTAAAATTTTTAAACCTTGCCATCAACACATATAAAAAAGAGATACCAGCAAGGAACATACCAATCCCAACCATTAAATCGAAAAGATAATGAATAAATAACGGCGGAATCTCATCTTCAGGAACTTGATCAAGGCCCATCACCTCTGCAGCAGGGTTTCCATGAGCAAGAATACTCAAGAAATTAGGCAATCGAAGGCCATATTTAACTTCGTTATTCTCACTAAGCGTTCCACCAAGTATTAAATCTGCCCCTTCGGATGTTTCAAAGTGCCATTCGGCCGCCGCCAGTTTTTCAGGCTGGTACTCAGCTAAAAACTTACCAGAAAAATCTCCGATCACAGCTGTCGAAACAGCAAAAACAAAGCTTGCTACCATGGTAAACCTCAAAGCTTTCTTATAATAGATACTGTCTTTTCCTTTGAGAATCGAAAAAGCAGTAATTGCTGCAAGTACAAATGCAGAAGTTAAATAAGCTGATGACAAAACATGGGATGCTTTTGTTGGTGTAGCCGGATTAAACATAGCTGCAAGCGGCTGAATATCAGTAATAACACCTTCTTTAAGCGTAAACCCTTGAGGTGCATTCATAAAAGCATTTACCGTCGATATAAAAAACGCTGAGGCCGAGGAACCGATCACAACTGGAATGGAAAGAATCCAGTGATAAATAGGCTTTTTAAACCGATCCCATGTATATAAGTAGATTCCAAGAAATATAGCTTCAAAGAAAAACGCAAATGTTTCCATGAACAGCGGTAAGCCGATAACCTGCCCTGCCAGTTGCATAAATCCCGGCCATAGTAATGACAATTGCAGCCCTATCGCTGTACCGGTAACAACCCCTATTGCCACTGTTACGACAAAGCCTCTTGTCCATCGCCTCGCCAGCAATAAATAGTGAGGATCGTTTCTCTTTATTCCAATCCATTCAGCAATGCTTACCATTAAAGGAATCCCGACGCCCAGGGTCGCAAAAATGATATGGAATCCCAGGGTAAGACTTGTCAGCAGCCTGCTGAGCATAGCAGAATCCAGTTCCATCTACATTAACCCCCTTGGAAAAATTTACTACTAAAATTGAGTATATCAGTCGTTTCATACCCTTATTGCTCCTACAAAAAACAACACAGTCCTAAGGAATGTTTTTCTTACCAATAATAACCCCTATAAACTTTGTGAATTATATCACAAATAACCTTAAGACTATTATAACTGACACTCCAATAAAAATCTCACTTTCTGCATAAATAAAGTAAAATAATAAAAGCCTCCACAATTGTGGAGACTTTTGATTTAAACTGCATCTAGCATATTAAATTGTGACTTAACCAATTCATAGTAGGTATCTCCTTTGGCCATAAGCTGGTCATGAGTCCCCTGCTCAATAATTTTACCATGATCAAGAACGATAATCTTATCAGCCTCCCGGATCGTGGATAATCGATGGGCAATCATAACTGCAGTTCGGCCTTTCAGTACAATCTGCAACGCTTTTTGAATCTTGACTTCTGTTTCCGTGTCGATACTTGCAGTAGCTTCATCAAGAATTAAGATTCTCGGATCAGCCAGAAGCGCCCTTGCAAAGGAAAGAAGTTGCCTTTCGCCGACTGACAGGACATTCCCTCTTTCTTCTACTTCTGTTTCATACCCATTTTTTAGCCTTTTAATAAACAGGTCTGCCCCGACTGCTTCTGCAGCTTCTTTTACTTCTTCATCACTTGCTCCCGGCCTTCCAAAACGGATGTTTTCCATGATCGTTCCGGAAAAAATAAATGTATCCTGCAACACAACACTAACCTTTTGGCGAAGGCTGTCTAGTTTAATATCTTTCAAGTCGATACCATCAATTTTTACAGAACCATCGGTTGGATCATAGAATCTGCTGATCAAGTTGGCGATCGTAGACTTACCAGATCCCGTGTGGCCAACAAGTGCGACTGTTTGGCCCGCTTCCATCGTCAAGCTTATGTTATCAAGGGCCTTGCGCTTGCTGTCATATGCAAAATCAACATTTTCAAATTCAACTTTACCATCCATCTCTTCCAGTTCAATTGCGTTGCTCTTTTCTGATACATTTGGCTTTTCATCTAAGAATTCAAAAATCCTCTCAGAAGATGCCATCGCAACAAGCAGCTGGTTGTATACCTGACCCATTCTTGAGATCGGTTCCCAGAACATGCCAAGGTAAAAAGCGAATGTAACGAAAACTCCATAATCCATTCCATTCTGGATAAGATATACACCAAACCAGATCAAGATAGCAGTCCCGATCGCATTTGACATTTCAACAAAAGGACGGAAAATAGCACTCTTCTGGGTTGCATCTCTCCAGCTTTCAAACGTTTCCCCGTTTACACCTTCAAAAAAGCCCATATTTTCTTTTTCCTGTGTGTAAGACTGAGTAACACGAATTCCCTGAATACTTTCATTCAAGTGGGAGTTAAGCTTAGCCTGTTTAATCCGTACCATTTGCCAAGAACGCCTTATCTTCCTTCTTAACTTCGTTGAAATAAAGAACATAATAGGCAAAATAACCATTATGGCAAGTGTCAGCGGAGGGCTGAGTACGAACATGACTACCAGGATTCCTAACAGGAGGAGAACGTCCATCAAAAGATTTATTACCCCGTTTGTAAACAGCTCCTGCAGTGAGTTGACATCATTAATAATTCGAACAAGGATAGAACCTGCAGAACGATTATCAAAGAAACGGTGTGAAAGCCTCTGGATGTGTTTGAATAATCCCTGCCGAATATCATAAATGATGTATTGTCCCAGCTGGTTAGTCCATTTAATGCGGAATGTGTTAGCGATCCAAGAAAGGATATATAAACTGGCTATTCCGATTATTAATTGGATTAAAAGTGACTCGTCACGCTGCTTAATGGCATGGTCAAATAATAGAACCCCAATAAATATTGGAACGACAAGGCGTACTGCGGTCGACACAAGCATTGTGATGATCGCTTTTGGCAGCAATGTTTTACTATAAGGTTTCATATATCCCAACAGGCGGAGCATTTGTTTCCAGTTGAACTGTTTTTCAATCGCTTGATCCTGTGAATAATGAAATCTTTGTTGTGATCTTTTACTCATTGTTTCACCTCACTTATCCTGTTTGCCTTTGTAAAATTTTTTCTTTATCTTGATACTGGATATCGTACACTCTTCTATACAGACCTTCATTTTTGTTAATCAATTCTTCATGGGTTCCTCGCTCTGCAATTTCACCATCTTCGAGAACAAGGATCTCATCGGCATGTTTTAAAGAAGAAATACGATGTGCAATGATAAAAGTCGTTCTGCCTTTCATAACCTCGTTGAACGCCTTTTGGATCTTAAACTCGGTTTCCATATCTACCGCGCTCGTTGCATCATCCAATATCAAGATGCTCGGATCTGTTAAAATGGCTCTCGCAATTGCGATACGCTGTTTTTGCCCCCCAGAGAGGCCCATTCCTCTTTCCCCTAGAACCGTTTCGTATCCATCAGGTAGCTCCATGATAAAGTCATGGGCCTGCGCTCTTTTCGCCGCCTCAACAATTTTGTCAAATTCCACATCTGGATCTCCGTAAGCGATATTATCTCTGATCGATGAGGAGAATAAAAAAGTTTCCTGTAATACTACACCGACATTTTTCCTCAATGACTTTATTGAGTAGTCTTTAATATCTCTTCCATCAACTAAAATTTCGCCCTTCTGCGGCTCATAGAACCTCGAAATCAACTGGGTGATAGTCGTTTTCCCTGAACCAGTGGCACCCAGTAAACCGATCGTCGTTCCCTGCGGTGCGTCGAACGAGACATTTTTAAGAGCGAGATCGTCTTCGCTTGCATACTTGTGTGTCACATTCTTAAAGGTAACGTGTCCTTTGATTCTTTCTACCTCTAATGGATTTCCCACATTTTGAATATCTTCCGGTTCATCAAGTATCTCCAGAAGGCGTTCACCAGAAGCTTTTGATTGGGAGAATGTGTTTATTACGAAACCAAGGTTCATAATCGGCCAGATAATATACCAGACAAGACTGAAGAAAGCTACAAGCTCTCCCGGATTCAAATTCCCGTTAAGTACGAGGAACCCACCGTATGAAAGCAGCAGAACAACACAAATGTTTCCGATCAATTCCATTAAAGGAAAGTATCTTGCCCAGATATCCGAAGTAGTCAAATAGTTATCGCGATAATCTTTATTGTTGTTTACGAACTTTCCAATTTCAAAATCCTCTCTGGAAAGTGACTTAACCGTATTGATACCGCTTATATTTTCCTGTACTTTTGTATTTAATCTTCCCATTGACTTTCGGATTCCCCTAAAAGCAGGGTGAACCCTTTTGTCAAACCGATAAACGGCTACTGCAAGAAACGGCAGCATACCGAGCGTTACGAATGCAAGTGGTACTGAATAGTAAAACATAACAGCAAGACTGAATGAAACTAAAAGCAAAAAGTTAATGATCTGGGCAAACCCAAAGGATAAAAAGAAACGAAAGCCCTCTACGTCAGCTGTTAATCTTGACATCAAATCCCCGGTCTTCGCATTATCATAATAACGAAAGGGAAGAAACTGCAGCTTTTCATAAAGGGCTTCTCTTAACTTATAAACTGCTGTTACACCAAATAAATCACCCAGGTATTGATGAAAAAACGTTGCAGTCCCTTTTACTGCCATTACGATAATAAAGCCGATCGCTAAGTATGGTACCCACTGGTAATCTTGTTTCAATATAACATCGTCAATCGTGAACTGAAGTACCATCGGGTATATTACTGTGATTCCGGAAACGAATATAAGAGAAAACACCGACCACAAAAAGTAGTTTTTATAAGGCCAATAAAACTGTTTTAACCGTTTAAACGTATCCACTTCTCCACCACCTTTTTCTGACTCAATTTTTTGTATTTTTAGTGACAATATACATAATATATCGGATTACGAAATAAATGACCAGAGATTCGGCCTAATTTTTTGAAACTTTTTATTAATGGAATATTCTCTGAAAAAACGCATAATTCGGACTTTTTTACTCAGAAAACCACCCTGTTCCAAATTCCTACTGAAACATAAAAGGGAGCCTGTCCAGGTTGGACAGGCTCCCTTTACTTTCGTTAACCAACGTATTATACGTTTAGTGTTTCTTGTCCTGGCTTCCAGTTTGCCGGGCAAAGTCCACCAGTTTGAAGAGCTTGAAGCACACGTAGTGTTTCATCCACATCACGGCCAATATTATTGTGGTTTACAACAGAATACATTAGTTCACCTTCTGGATTGATGATGAACAGACCGCGAAGGGCAACTCCCTCTTCTTCAATGAATACGCCATACTCTTTTGAAACTTTATGGTTCGTATCAGCTGCTAAAGCATATTGTAGTTCACCTAGACCATTTTCATCGCGAGAAGTATTGATCCATGCAAGGTGAGTGTGGATTGTATCAGTAGATACACCAACTACTTCTGCATCTAAATCGTCAAACTCGTCATAACGGTCGCTTAGTGCTGTGATTTCAGTTGGGCAAACAAACGTGAAGTCCATTGGATAGAAGAAAAGAACTGTCCATTTGTCATTTTTCATATTTTCTTCGAGACTTACTTTTCCAAATTCTTTATTTGGCATTACTGCGTCCATTTCAAATCTTGGTGCTTGTTTTCCTACCATACGTTCTACCATATGTAAATCCCTCCTAAGAAAATTCATCGGCTTACGCCCTCGATTGTTATTATAAACAACCTCTACTTTTTAGTCAATATTAAATTATAATTAATTTAATTTAACCGGCCGTCAAAGCCCTTTTATAATATAACCACTAAGGGAACAAACTAAACGCATTATTAGTATAACGCATGTATGAAATAGAATCGTATGTGCTGCTCAACTTGAAATGGCAATTAATATTCCGATATACTTTAAGTTGTGCTTTAACGGAGTACATAGACTGTTAATCAACATAAAAAGGGGGACAAATCCGTTGAACGATTGGTTGGAAAATGTGGATTGGGCCGGTATTTTTCTTGGCCTCGGAATTATAATTTTGAAGTTAATCGCTATTCTGATCGTTTATTTAATCGTAAAATCGATCGGAAAACGATTTATTGAAAGAACTTTTGCAAAAGTGGAACAAAGAGAAAACATGTCGGCTGGAAGAGCAAACACATTAATGAAACTATCATTAAGCTTGTTCTCTTATACATTGATATTTATTGTAGTTGGCATCATTTTCAGTACGCTCGGATTAAACATCGGTACATTGATTGCCGGCGCAGGGATTGTCGGCCTTGCAATCGGCTTTGGCGCACAGGGCCTTGTGAGCGATATCGTAACGGGTTTCTTCATTCTTCTAGAGAAGCAAATGGATGTTGGCGATTACGTTACAGCTGCAGGATACGATGGTATCGTGGAAGAAGTGGGTCTTCGCACCACTCAGATTCGAGGATTTGACGGGACTTTAAATTATATCCCAAATCGAGAAGTGGGCAGTATCAGCAACCATTCCCGTGGGAATATGCGTGCACTTGTCGATATCGGCATTTCCTATGATGATAACATTGACAAAGCCATCGAAGTAATCCAGAATACGTGTGATCAAATCGCTGGTTTAAACGACGCCATAGTTGATGGCCCAAATGTACTCGGAGTGCAATCTCTTGGTTCTTCGGATGTCGTTATCCGTGTACTTTGTAAAACCCGAAACATGGAACAATGGGGCGTCGAACGGCAGTTAAGAAAAGCGATCAAGGAAGCGCTTGATACAAACGGCATTGAGATTCCATATCCCCATCAAGTATACATTGAGAAAAAACAGGATTCTGTTTAAAAACCAAACAGCACGGGAAAACTCTCAACAAAAGCTACAAGGGAGTGAATAACATGCCATACGAAAAATTAGAAGATTTGCCAGATCGAGTGAAGGATAACCTTCCACATCATGCACAGGAAATATTCCAGGAGGCGTTTAATTCTGCCGAGGAACAATATGACCAGGAAGATACGGCATTTAAAGTTGCCTGGAGTGCTGTAGAAAATGAATATACTAAGAATGATGACGGCGATTGGGTAAAACGAGAAGGAGAAGATTAATAGCGAACAGCTGGAATGGCTTTATCCATTTTCTCCACTATTAAAAATTTCAACAATGTGAAAAGGGGTGGCTCAAAAAACAGGTGTCAGACCCCTCCAACACTATTTCTAGAAAAACTTGTTCCAATGTTTTTCTGGACTTTGTGCTAAACGGAGGAAGTCAGACCTTTATGAGCCATCCCTTTATTATGGAAATTTTTTATCTGTCCCCAGGAATACTTTGAGGACACATCCGGTTATTTTAAACGGCTTTCTACTTGCTGGCAAATTTCATCAGCGGTCATTCCCTGGGCACTAATGACCGGACCTTTCGTCGCTACATCAGAAATCCCCATGATGTCCTGGTCTTGACCCGTAATCACACAACAATCACAGCCATTCGCATCCTGTTCCTGTCTTAACGCAACAACATCATATCCCTTATCCTGCAGAGCCTGTACCACATCACTTAATGACTCTTCTACTCCGATTCTCGGCATATGTTCCACTCCTTTTTCTCTGTCTTTTTCGCATGATAAAACTTTTCAAATATAAGGTAACCAAAGAGGCGAAATCTTATTCTTTCATAAAAAAACCGATTAAAGCTAAAAAGACTGCTGCAAATGCAACAGTCTTCTTTATCATTCGTTTATCTTCCATGTGAAATAATTCTTAAGCAAGTTTACAGCAGTTTGAAGAGCATTTTCATCCGGCATCAATCTGGATGAATGAAGACCGCTCTTAGAATGAACGCCTAACCAGAACATGAAGCCCGGTATTTCTTTTAGGAAATAGCCAAAGTCTTCTCCCGTCATCGCCTCTTTGCAATTCACGATTGAAACCTCTGGCTGCATTTCAGCAAATTCCATAAATTCCTTTGTTAAAGCGGAATCGTTAAATACCTGATAGTAGTTTGCGCCATAATCGAGGGCAGCTTCACATTCAAATCCAGTCTTGACACCATCAAGAATCGCTTCAAGCCTCTTTTTCACCTTGTTCATTGACACAGATGAAAGGGTCCTGATTGTTCCTTCGATCCTCGCCGTTTCTGCAATGATATTTTGCTTTGTTCCACCTTCAATTTTTCCGACGGTAATGACTGCAGAATCAAGCGGATCCACGTTTCTTGATACGATACTTTGCAGCTGAGTCACAAAATGGCTGGCAGCAACGACCATATCATTCGCCTGATGTGGATACGCTGCATGCCCACCCCTGCCTTTCAGATCGATAAAAAGCTCAGAAGTATTGGCGAAAAGCAAGCCTTCCTTCGTCGCTATTGTCCCCACCGGGTATTCTGGTGCGATGTGAAGTCCCACTATAACATCGGGACGCCATTCATTAAATTCCTCACTTTCCAGCATTGGGAGAGCTCCGCCCGGTCCTTCTTCAGCAGGCTGGAAAATAAACAGTACATTTTCTTTACCGGGATTTTTGGAAAAGTGTGTGACAAGACCGAGCGCAATCGTCATATGAAAATCATGCCCACATGCGTGCATTTTCCCTTTATGATTTGAAGAAAACTCATAACCCGTTTCTTCTTCAATCGGAAGGCCATCTATGTCTGCCCGATAGCCGAAAGTTTTTTCAGGGTCGCTTCCATTGACCTTTACTAAAATTCCTGTTTTCCAGGTTTTTATGGCTAAGTGCTCCTGTGGAAGCTTACTTATATAATCAAGTAAAAATTGCTGTGTCTTAAATTCTTCAAACCCCAGCTCAGGAATCTGATGTAGATGTCTGCGGACGGTTACTAGTTCCGAAAAATCGATCATTTTAGTCTGTATCCTTTAATATTAATCTTCTTTTAACTGGCGTAGCTCTTGTTTGATTTCTGTCTTAGAACGAGTTTTATCGTCGATTTTCTTGATCACTCTTGCAGGGGTTCCCGCGACAACCGTATTCGGTTCGACATCCTCTGTCACGATTGCTCCGGCAGCCACTACGGACCCTTTTCCAACTGTCACGCCTTCCAGTATTACAGCATTCGCACCAACGACTACATCATCTTCAATCACTACTGGTTTTGCTGATGGCGGTTCAATAACGCCAGCTAACACAGCTCCCGCTCCAATATGGCAGTTCTTCCCTACAGTCGCACGGCCGCCCAGTACAACGTTCATGTCGATCATCGTTCCTTCGCCGACTACAGATCCTATATTGATGCTTGCACCCATCATAATGACAGCATTTTTGCCAATTTCCACCTGGTCGCGGATGATCGCACCCGGTTCAATTCTTGCCTGTACTCCTTTTAAATCTAATAAAGGAATAGCAGAATTTCGTCGGTCGTTTTCTACAACATAGTCTTCAATTTTCCCTTCGTTGTCTTCTAAAGCTTGTTTGATTTCCTTCCATTCACCGAAAAGGACTCCTGTATTTCCTGTTAGAAAGGATTTTGTATTTTGGCCAAAGTCAATACCTTCGAGTTCACCTTTGATATGTACTTTTACAGGTGTAGATTTTTCACTATTTTGAATGAAGCTAATAATTTCATTTGCATCCATCATTTTCATTTCTTTCAACCTCCATGTTTTTATTAGTTTAGTGTAACAAAGCTTCAAAACATAATTTTATCGTATCTAATTCGATTCGTGAAGTCCATTCATCCGTATTATACTTCTTTAATTAATTCGATAAACTTGCTTACCTGTTTTAACTCAGAAGCCGTTTCATTCGACAACAGCCATGTGTCTCGTTTAATCGTACCGCCGGACTGGTCTTTTAAAGGAATTTTATAAAAGTTCGTATCGCTGTCAGTCAAGCTGATGGAAGGCAAAATCGCAAATCCAATTCCGTTTAACGCCATCTGTTTACAAGTTTCAATTTGGTCTACAACAATTGTTTTGCTCGGGGGAACAAGGAATTGGCTTTGCCACCATTCCTGGATTTCCTGGTAATATGTCGAATCGCTTTTAAACTGAATAAATGGCTTCGTTGTTGTTTGGATTTCTTCGATCGATTGAATCGTTGTATCGACCAGATAAAGTTCATCTGATAAAAGGTATTCCTTTTTCCCCTTCCATTCCGGGTTTCCCCTGATTATGCCAATATGAATCTCATCTTCATAAAGATGCTTTAATATTTCACTACTCCAGCCCGTAATCAACGAAACCTTTACATAGGGATAGTTATCAACAAATTTTTTCAGTGCTTTTGGAAGCCAGTATTGCCCGATAATGGATGCGACAGCGAGCTTTAATGTCCCATGGACTTCTGAACTCAACGATGTAAGTTCATCCCTCACTTTTTCCTCCCGCTTTAAAGTATCCATAACAAATTCAATGATTCTTTCGCCTTCAGGTGTAACCGTTAACCCTTTTTGGGAACGAAGGAAAATTTGGACTCCCCACGCTTTTTCAATATTTTGGAGGCGCTGGCTCAAAGCTGGTTGAGAAACATATAGTTTTTCTGACGCTCTTCTCATATTACATTCTTCGGCAAGAACGGATAAGATACGAAATTCAGATAAATTCATCGCCTTCCCTCCCTCACTTCTTCCTTTTATAAGTTTTTCTTATGGATTAATATTATTATAATCTAATTTAATTATCATGGAAAACCCTGTAAAATAAAATTATCAGGAAGTAAGGCTGGTGTTAAGTATGATTTCAGTTTTATTTTTGGTAGGGTTATTTGCAACGATGCTAGGTACACTGGCAGGAAGCGGCGGATTGATCAATTTCCCTGCAATGTTATTGTTAGGCGTTCCAGTCCATTCTACCATCGCAGCGAATAAATTCTCCAACACATTGAGTTCGTTTTCCAGTTTCTTCACCTTGTTCCTTCAAAAGAAGATTCCGCTTAGACTCGCTTTAAAAACCGGACCGTTTTCCTTAATCGGAGGAATTGGAGGAGGGATTTTCGCCTCTCATATCGAAGAACAATCGATGCTTATTATAGCGATATTCCTTTTAATCGGAGCCCTTATCATAACCTTCGTTAAGAAGGAAGCTGTTCACTCATTATCCAAACGCGAGTTCCCTGCTAAAGGGCTGCCTTTTCTGACGGGAATCGGCTGGTACGATGGTATGTTTGGTCCTGGACAGGCGACCTTCCAGCTCCATCTGTTCCGCCATTATAATATGGATTATTTGTGTTCCATAGCACTTACCAGATTCAATACTTTCTTAAGCTGTATCGGAGCGATGGTCACGTATATTCTAAGCGGCCATATGGTCTGGTCGGTAGCAATTCCACTTGCATTAGGATCAATCACAGGAGCTCAAATCGGAGTTAGATTAGCTGCAAAGCTATCTACTATACATGTGAAATGGATTCTCAGGATCATCACCTTTACACTCGTGATCCAACTCACCTATCGCTTCTTCAACCAATTATAAGGAGGAAATCAAATGAAAATCGATGTAACCCGCCTGCATCATGTTCAAGTTTGCATACCTACAGGAAAGGAATCAGAGGCTAGGGATTTTTATACCGGCATTTTAGGCTTTGAAGAAATTGAAAAGCCTGATGCGTTAAAGAAAAACGGTGGTCTCTGGTACAGGGTCGGTGATGTGGAACTCCATATCGGCACAGAGCCAGAAACTGAAAACAGTAAACGCCACCCGGCATTTCAAATAAGTCAGTTAGATGAAGTAAGAGAATATCTCCAGCAAAACCAAATTAAGATTAAAGAAGAAATACAGGTACCGGGAATGAAGCGTTTCTCTTTCTTTGATCCGTTCAATAACAGGATCGAATTTCTCGAGATAGCATCGTAATCAAAAGAAAAAGGCAACACCTCTATATGAGGATGCTGCCTTTATTTTTTTATCACTTTACTTTTTTGAGGCTTTGGCAGGAAAAAGACCAGTATAAAGCTCGCTATTGCGAGTAACAACAATCCGATATAAACACTCTTTAAAGAAAATGTAAGGCCATCCTGCAACACTGATAAAACGTCCGGAGACAAACTCTGCCTTTTTTCTTCATCCAACAGGCTGTTCGCTGTATCAATAGACAGTGCCTGTCCTGCCTTTTCCTGATTCGATGAAAGAAAATCCTTCAGCCTGGTGTTTAGGATCCCACCAAGCAGGGCCGCCCCGACAGCACTCCCCAATGTTCGCATAAACATGTTGGATGCCGTCGCTATTCCCCTTTTCTTCCAATCCACGCTATTTTGTATAGAAACAATGAACGTCGTTGCTGTAAGCCCCATTCCAACACCTATCAAGAACGATCCTGCTCCTGCCCATATCGGTCCAAGGGATGGGTTCATCAAAATATAAAAAATGGCACCGAGTATTAAGGAGACTCCCCCGATAAGTGATGTTGCCCTGAAGCCAATCGTTAAAATCAAACGTCCGGCAATCGTAGAAGCGATCGGCCACCCGATTGACATTGTCGTTAACGTAAACCCTGCGACAATCGGCGGTTCCTCCATTACACCCTGAACAAATGTAGGCAAGAAACTGGAAACACCTATCAGTATTATTCCTGTTGTAAACGTTGCACTGTTGGACAGGGCAATCAGTGGATCTTTCCATAGCGACAACGGCATAACAGGCTCTTCCACTTTTGATTCATAAAAAATAAACAAAACAAGCCCAATTCCAAATACCCCGAGCAGACTGATTGCCGGAAGAGATGTCCATGCCCATGCTACACCGCCCTCTATTAAAACAACCATCAGCGAAGAAATTGAAATTAGCAGCAATCCAGCCCCAACATAATCGATTCGGCGTTCACGTTTTTCGATTTCTTCATGCAAAAACAGGATAACACCAATAACAGACAATATACCAAGCGGAACATTCATCCAGAATACCCACGCCCAATCGAGGTACTGAACAAAGACACCGCCAAGTGCGGGGCCGAGTACAGCTGAAATCCCCCAGACACTTGCAAGGTATCCCTGAATTTTAGCCCGTTCCTCCATCGTATACATGTCTCCCACAATCGTTGTGGCAATAGGCTGTACTGCTCCTGCTCCCAACCCCTGAATCAATCGGTAGACAATCAGTAATTCCATCGACTCTGCAAAACCGCAAAGGATAGAGCCTATTAAAAACACAAAAACACCGAACACAAAGATCGGTTTTCTGCCGAATAGGTCAGAGAGCTTTCCATAAATGAGTACTGTTACAGCCGACATAAGCAAATAAGCAGAGAAAACCCAGCTGAATTTTGAAAATCCACCCAGATCCGCAACAATACCAGGCATTGCGGTGGAAACAATCGTTCCTTCTATTGCTGCCATAAACATTCCAATTACAATCGCAGCCAGAACAAACGGTCGATGGGTCTTTTTTTCGCGAATACTGATCGCAATTTGATCATTTAATGATTTCATACTCCGTCATCTCCATCAAATAAATTCCATTATCATTCATATTAGTTCTGATGATCTCGCAATAAATAGTCTGAAAGAAAAATCTGCTGGCCTATCAAGAAGGGCCAACAGATTCTTTACTCGTTTCATGCAGATAACGGTTTACAAATTTCAGTAATGTTCGCCTTGTTAAAATGCCCTTGAAAGTATGGGCGTCGTCAACCACGCACAAAAAAGGATTATCAATCGCTAGCTTTAATGCTTTAAAAAAGCCTTCATTTTCATTTATAAAAGGAATTTCTCTATTCATAACATCTTTCACAACATATTGGCCGAGCTTCTCGAACTCGATTCTCTCGATGCCCAGTATGGAATCAAGAATCAGCGGCTGGCTTATTAGTCCCTGCAGCTTAAACTCGCTATCTAATACAGGAATGGAAGAATATCCTGATTTTATTAAGATTAACATCGCATGTTCAAGCGGATTATTCAACTGTACATGGGCCACTTTATCCGCAGAAATAATTAGATCTTCTATCCCCTTCTCATACAAATTATACGTCTCAAGTTTCTTTCCCATGAAAATTTACTTCCTCTCATGTGAATTTCCCCAACGGTAGTGTAATGCTTATTTTCTTTCCTTTACTATAGTAACATGAATGGTTCTTGTCCGTTAATTGTTCCATCAAAATTTAATGTTCATAGATCATTTTTCTCGTCATTCCTCCATCTATAACTAAATTTTCTCCAGTGATAAAGTCATTTTCATCATTTGTTAAAAAAAAGCATGCTCTTGCAATGTCTTCCGGTTTTCCGACACGTTTGGAAGGATGTTGCTCGTGGTCCACATCTCTTAATTCTCCATAATGATTGACTTCTATCCACCCGGGGCTGATGGAGTTGACCCTTATTCTATCTTCTGAAAGGGATAGTGCCAGGGCATGTGTCAGAGCAACGATTCCTCCTTTAGAAGCAGCATAAGCTTCACTGTTGGGCTCCGACATAAACGCTCTGGTCGAAGCCATGTTCACAATTGCCCCGCCGTTATTTTTCCTCATTACCTTCGCCGCCTCCCTTGAACAGAGGAAAACACTTCTTAAATTTGTATTGATCACATCATCCCAGTCTTCTACCGTTAGTTCATAGACTGGTTTAAACTCGGATACACCCGCATTATTGACTACCACATCAATCCGTCCATACCTTTCTTCCACACTTTCCATCAGTTTCTCGATCTGGTCCGGTTTCCGAACATCAGCATGATATACCCAGCATTCCTTGCCCTGTTTTTCAATAAATGATTTTGTCTCTTTTAATGTTTCCGTGTTTTTATCTACTAGTACAACTTCGTAATCTTTGTTTGCATAGAAAATCGCAATGCTTCTCCCTATCCCGTGTCCCGCGCCCGTTACGATTACAACTCTTTTAACATTATCCATGTATAGGCTCCTTTCAAGACGATCTTTTAAAACCATTTTTTCTTTTTAAAATAAATAAGCATGACGATAGAAATGGCTACCATCACAATCCATACGATCGGGTAGGCGGTCCTCTCATTTAACTCTGGCATATATGTAAAGTTCATGCCATACACTCCAGCGATGAAAGTAAGCGGAATGAAAACGGTAGAGACCATTGTCAACAGTTTCATGATTTCATTCATTTTGTTGCTCAAGCTGGAATAATAGACTTCAAGCATGCCGTAAAGCTTGCTTCTCATCGTGTCGATCATATCATTGGTATGGATGACATGGTCTTGAATATCACGGAAATATAAATAGGTTGATGATTTTATTAAAGGAACATCTCTGTTCAACAATTTATTTATTACCTCTCTTGCAGGCCAAACCATTTTTTTTAGCGCTCCTATGGAATTTTTATAGGAGTTGATTTCCTGCAAAGCATCATCCGGCGGATCTGTAATAATGATTTCCTCCATCGCATCAAGCCTATCATCCATATCATCTGCCACAATTAAATATTGGTCAAAGATGGTATCCATCAAGGAATACAATAAATAGTCCGCCCCCTGTTTCCTTATCCTTCCGATATTTTCCCTCAGTTGGGTTCTTATCGGCTCAAACAGATCTCCTACCCTTTCCTGAAATGTAAGGACGACATTTTCAAACAGTAAAAAGGATACCTGTTCTACCCCAACAAGAAAGTCAGTCTTTTGCAAATCCAGCATCTTTACAATTACAATCAGATGGTCCTCAAAAAAATCGATCTTTGGTCGATGCTCAGTGTTTAAAATATCTTCAATCGTTAACGGATGCAGGCCGAATTGGCGTCCGATGCTGTCTACCATATTCACATTATGTACACCATTTATATTTATCCAGGTTACCGTTTCCTTATCTAAATATTTGCCAACATCCAGTACTTCATCCAGCCTTCTTTCTTCAACAAATTGGTCGTTGTACTCAAACACATCAACGGTTACTTCCTGTACTGGTTCTTTTCCAATATAAATCAGGGACCCGGGAGGAAGGCCTTCCTTTTTCTTTCGGTTATTTTTTTTATATTTCCCCATAAACTCACTCCTCTTGTTTTCAATTCCCTCAAAATATTTGCCGGAAACTTTTATAAATGGTGAATGTTCATGTCGAAATGTTAGAAGTTTAATCGAAATCGTTTATAATTCTTTATTTTTGTTTAATAATACTAGAGTGATTATCATAGAAAGTTGGTTGAGTTTCGATGCTTATGTTAATGATTGAAGAAAAACGAAAACAAATGATCGAACTAGGAAAGAAGCATGGATTGTCTTCCGCCAAAACAATAACCTGCAGCCAGGAATTGGACCGTTTGATTGAAAAGTACCAGATCACGAACCAGCAGCAATATACAATGGAAAAAGAAGTCAGTTTCAATTAAAAAGAGCACCCTTTTTAAGGGTACTCCGTCCACGTGTTTTTTCCCAGTAATCCACACTATTTGTTATGGTCATTATAATCGAGATTTTGGTCAAAGTTCTCCCAGAGATATTCCCGGTCCAATTTCATGCTGTCGGCATGCATTGCCCTTCGAACAGCCACCATGAACAATGCCATAAAAAGAAAAAAGCCTATTAATGAAATGATAACCGCGACCACTGCATTCGCCCCTTTCCAACCTTTCTATCAATGTATGATTGGAAATGGTACATATGTAAGGTTTTACGTCACTTCTCCAATTTTATGAGTTTATAGAACTGAACAAGGGTATAGCTAAAAGTAGTATTCGTTAAGGAGTGGTTCAAAATGGATAAGTCACCGGAACAGATCAGGCAAATTGAAGAGAAAGCAAAGCGTGACCAACAAAAAGCCGACAAAGCGCGCCAGGTTGTTGAAAAAGCCAAAAGGGTCAGCCATCCCCAGAGAGAACATGGAGAATTCTCAGATGAATCTTAAACCCCTCACTCCTTGAGGGGTTTTACCTTATAACAGAAAACGATTGACATCTCTCTTTTGATTAGCTATATTTAATATTGTCCTTATGATCCGTTAGCTCAGTTGGGAGAGCGCTACCTTGACAGGGTAGAGGTCACTGGTTCGAGCCCAGTACGGGTCACCATACATAATAAGCCACGGACCCTTGATATGTAAGGGTTCTTTTTATTTTCTCTTTTGCCGACAACCTGCCGACATTAGCCCTTTGACGACATTTTGACGACCTTTATTTAACTAAAGTGTTTTAAAATATAATCGCCATTATAACCATGACGCCAATCAGGATCATAGAATCTTTCTCTCCATCTGTTAATTTCTTGGTCCGGAAATAAACGTTGCGGTTTATCGGTTCCCAATCAATTGAAGTTAAATTTGATTCCGTTCTGATTTTTGAGGACTGTTCTATTTTGTTCTCCGGAAGGAACCTTCCACTCTCGTCTCGGGATCTGTTCGACACATCGAGATTTATCTTCCTGGGCTGATCGGGATTCAACAATCTCAATAATTCTTTCACCTGGTCCTCTTCGTGCCAATTCAACATTGACGTCATCCCCCTTCTCTTCTTCCGGTTTATAGGACTGTTCCAGCCAATATCCATGTTCAATAGCCTCCCAGGCAGGGGAGGGGAGAGGGACGTCACTCTTCAGTCTTTCTTTAACCTGTGCTCTGAACAAACGATTGAACGGTGCGGCGAATAATGCCAGACGTATTATCTGGTTTGCATCTAATGAAGTTACTTGCTGCAGCTCCTTCACAAAATCTCGGTAGACGTCACCATATCTAACAGTTGGTCTGTACATAAAATCATTTCCTCCTTTCTTTGTTAAATACTATGACGTCACTCCTTAGTTAATACCGAAAATATCGTACTTTTTAATGGTAATCCTTATAGAGGAAAATGCCTGGACGCGGTGAAATCATTAGTGACGTCAATACAAAAGGAGAGCTGTGGATGAAACCGCGGATAAAGGAATTAATGGATGCCAAAGGATTAAAACAAAAATGGGTAGCAGAACAAATGGGAGTATCTCAGCAGCTGATCAGTGACTGGTCAAACGGACGGGTTTATCCGCGGATTGATAAAGCTTACAAATTGTGTACAATTATAGGTTGTAGGATTGAAGAGTTATATGAGGAGGATTAAGATTCTCATGAATGAAGAACTAGGCACCTGCACTTACTGTGGAAGGACTGGAAAAGCGAAGAATCTAAGAAAGCTTCCGGATGATAAGTATCCAAGGGAATATTGCCCAAAGTGTTATCCGTCAGTATTAGGAGAACACAATAAAGAGAGAAACGAGTATTTGAGGCAAAGAGAACAGATAGAAAGGTGGAAGAAGGGAATGAAGGACCCAGGCGGAAAACCAGGAACATAAAAAAGCCCTACTCCTATTAATGGAGCAGGGCTTTTCATCTTTTTTTTATTTCTTTGTAACTTTGACTCCCCAGGATAGTATAGAGAGCATCGCCTTCAATGTGATTTTAAACGGTAAAAAAAGTATTTCTAGAAAGAACTTCAACGTTTATCCCCTCCATCAATACTACAATTCCATTTAAATCCACTTTTCCCTTCCTTAAAAAGGAAAATATTTATTTAGATAAGAAATCTTCCACTGCTCTTGCAACATCAAAACGATCATGACCACTTAATAATGTAATATTGTCCGCTTTCAGTCCTTCTTGTGTACCACCAACAACATAAAGATTCTTCGCAATTTTCCCCTGTGGCAATGCTGCTCTAATGTAGATCGGCGCTTTAATTCTCATGGCTAATGGTTCAGCAAGCGGAAAGTCAGCAAATGCATTAATGACAATTGCTTTGTCTAACATTTCTTCTTCCTCCTTCGCGATTTTCACTTTAATTTTGTTCAGATTATCTATAATAGCTTTGATCTTTGCTAATGTATTCTGGCCAGCAATTCCGTCCACAACTAAGCCTGTAGCTTTTTGGAAAGCTTTTACTGCGTTTTCAGTACATTCTCCATAGTCCCCATCTGCACCGTAAGGTTCTAAATGCTTTCCGAAGCCTGCTGTGATTAAATCTTGCTGCAGTCTTTTCACTTCGTTACCACTATCTCCTGATTCAAGATAGCCTTTTTCTTTACCATTATAATAATGCATAACATTATCAATAAAAGAATCCCATGACTTGCCGTAACGCTTCAGGGCGTTTTCTGGATCTGAACGTCTGGAAGGATCAAGCGTACTATGAGCGACAATATGCTTTCTAGGGTGCAAACCAAACTTATGGCACAAGTAAGCGAAGTACCAGCAGTAACGCTCATACGCTTTATCAAAATCTATGGAACCACCCCAACACAATTCAACCCCGATTGCTGCATCATTGGCATCCTCACCAAAGAGCTCATTATCCTTTGTTTTTTGATACTGCACATGCCAGGCTTTTTCCCATAAAGGAATGATCTCTAGAATATACTGATCATCAATAAAAGTATGGGCTCCAGCAGAAGGTTGATGATCATTAAAATACTTTCGGTTGCCGTATGCTGTGCTTCCAGGATTGCCGGTATCATGCGCAACTAAAAAAAGAACCTTGCCAATCGACAAACCACTTCTTGATCCATGACGATCAACATTAATATAATCCTGTGTAATTAAAAAAACACTTCCACTTGATTTCACGGCCATTGCTATTCCTCCTTAAAATGAAAACAGCCACCTTAGTGGCAGCTGTTAACTAATGTCTTTCTCTTCACCTTGTATTTTTGCTTTTCTGTCAGCTGACCGTTGTGATTTTGCTTGTATTTCAGAGGCAACAGATTCAAGCATTCTATTAGGGATCCATTTCTCCCAACCAGCCCTGGCAAAGTTCGCGGTCATACTCATAACCGTGTGATAAATTAAAGCGCCGGTGATCGCAAAATAAGTGACGCCAGGTGAATTCAAAGCAATATCAATCATGTTACCTAGTGCTGGCAGCATAAAAACAACCGTAGTCCTGGCAATTCCTTCTTTACCATATTCGCTTCCGTATGATTCATCCTTTTTAGCAGCTGAAGTACCGCCAATCCAATCCATAATAGTTACCCACACAAGGATGATAAACAGCGCAAAGTTCAATGGAGCACCTCCGTATAGTTTTGAAAATAACACTCCGGCCACTCCACTTAAACTAGCAGCTACTCCAAAGTCCACAGTAAATAAATGCTTGATATTAAATATAGATGATATGTTCATCTTCTTCCCCCTTAATAAAATAAAGCAGTCCTGGTATGGACTACTTTTTGGCGCTCTCTTCTTTTGGTGATTTTCCAACTGACAGTTCATCAATCTTTTTTCTGAGCTCGGTATTCTCCTGGGTTAAAGAATCCAATTGAGCACTTAAGACAATATTTTTATAGTGAAGATCCGATAAAGCCTGTTTTAAACGCGGTTCAATATCAATCATTTGTTCTTGGTTGTTTTCCATGTTCATTCCTCCTTATAGGGTTTATTGGTTTTCTCTTGAAAACGACTTGTTTCTTCCCATTTGATACTATTTCAATTACTTCAGGAGTGCTTCTTTCAAAGTGATCACCATGTCTTTCGTACTTATTCTTGTTTGGATTGCTCAACTTTTTCAAGCAGCCGCCTCCTTATTATCAACTTTGGCATCCATATCGTCATACCACACACCAGCATAGCCAATACGTTCACCGATAATGCGACAATCGGCATACTTCCCTTCTTCTCCGGCAATGATAAAATAATCTGATCCTTCCTCGATCACTTCTCCCTTATTTGGAAAAACAGCATAGTTTTCTACCGTTTTCAGCCAAAGAGAATCAATGAATACTTTTGTTCCTTCTGGTGTAAGGGGAATATCAAATTCAATATACTCAAGCAATACTTGTGGAGAATCAATTGGTGACATACCATAGCTTTGCCCTTCTACCTCGATGGATCCCCCAGACTTCGAACCATCTGCATTAAAGGAGTGTTTAACATTTCCTCCCATATAAAAATAAATACGACCGTCAGCGTCTTGTTGATAGATATAGTCATAAAGGTTTGCTTGCCATCGGGCATCATTACCACCAGTATCAATTTTACAACCGCCTGCTAACTGAACTATAGAGTTATAAGCATAAAGATATAAATCATCGTTGCCAGTAGTAGGAGATCCAACGTATCCTATATTTTTTGACCCTTTAGCAAAACGTGCATAAGCATTTCCTGTACTTCCTCCCTGAATTCTTAATGCTTCACCATCACGGTAGATAGTAGTGTTTCCAGATATATAAGTAGTACTGTCCAAAAAGGCGGGCCCCTTGGATTGGAACTCGCCTTTTGCAACCAGCTTCCCACTGAAACTTGCATTAGAAGCTAACACGTCAAAGTTCAAAAGGTTTTTTGTCGGTTTTAAAGATATGTCAGTTGAGTAACCAATAGTTACATCTCCAGCTACAACTTGTCCAACATTGTTTGTTCCGGTTGTGTTATGGATTTTCGCATAACCTAAGCCAGAAGGATCCCGGGTTTGCAGTGCGATGCTTGCATCCTGGTTACTTCCACTTCCGACATGTAATTCTCTTGCAGAAACAGTCCCTGCAAATGTACCGGTGGCACCAGAAAGCGCCCCTGTAAAAGTAATGTCATTTGCGATAACTGTGTGAGCTTTTAATTTTGCAGCATCCAGGTTAGCTATCTTTGCATCATCAACAGCCAGGTCGCCAATCTTAGCCCTGGTAATTGCTGCATCTTCAATGTTTCCTTCCTTAACAGCTAACAATCCAAGCTTTGCATTTGTTACAGCTAAGTTTGCAATGGCAGCTGTTCCTACTGCCAGATTAGCTATTTTTGTAGCAGTAACTGCACTGTCAGCTAATTTCTCTGCTTCCACGGCTAGATCAGCTATTTTTTCCGCGGTAACAGCTCCGAATAGAATTTCATCCGTTAAAACCCTTGCTGTTTGAGCGCTAACTTCTGGACTATAATCACTTGCAACTCCATGGTAGTTTACAGCTCTTACTCTGTAGTACCATTTTTTCGCATTCCCTGCTTCATGAACAAACCCACTGGTCTTACCTCTCCACAGAAGATTAGAAGGATCAGGAGCAAATCCTGCCACTTCTGAGCCGTACACTTCATAATGAGCGATATATGAAGCACTGATGAATTCCCACATCAACATGATGTTTTTAAATCCGCCGGTCGCATCTACCTTCTGTGGAATACCTGGTGTAATGTTTTCAAAATCACTATCGGTAATTGGCCCACCACCCTGGTCCCATAATCCTCCACGATCGTTAACCTTGTTTACAACCCAATCAAGCCGTTTATCATCTTCAAACAAATCGATGTAATTCCCTAGTGTGATTTCTCCATCAGAAGGATCTCCGATATCATACTTCATTTTCATAACGCGAGCTTCAATTACAATCGCCGGATTAAGGTTCTTATCAATGGCTGTACCAGTATCTCCTATTCGAGCGAGCTCGTGTTCTTGCCCTGATATTCCTTCAAAAGTGCTAACACTCATTTCATATTCGGCAATCGGATTTTTAGCATCTTGTAATGATGCCCAGGTACTGTCAAGTAATTTTTCAGGGTCTTCTTCTTCGCTGTCTTCATACATTCCAAATCGATGATTAACAGAACCATCAGCAGCTGGTAATCCATGTTCTTGTAATGCTTCCGGATCACCAACCCATTCCTGGCCTAATGGTTTGTCAAATAGATCACCATTGGCAATACTTCTTTGCACATCAGCAAAAGTAATCTTTCTTGTGTAGCCTCCAGCTTCAGTTTCCAAAGATTTTCCTTTACCATACAAGGCCGTTTTTGGATAATAGCGAACAGAACGCCTAATGTTTTCGATGTCCTTATCAATTTCCCACCGTTTGCCCGTATCCATCCCTCGGCGAGTAACGAAGTCAATGAACCTTCCAGTAATGCCATTTTCGTTGAATTCTACCCTGTCAACTACTTCACCGCCCCACACCTTTATCATCTTACTGAGAGATTCCATTGTTGAGATGTAATAAAAATTTGTGGACTGAACACCAAGATCAGCTATATTCCCAGCTTGATAACGAGTGCCGGCTAAAATCAGTGGCAGAGTATAGGCAGCTGTTTTGTCTTGTGGACGGATATCTTCTACAAGAGAATCGTTTAGTTCATCCATAGCCGGCAAACAGAGGGCTCTTTTTACAGGACCTCCTTCTCCATCCTCATCCTCTGGTTCACGAATTACGAATAAGCGAAAACGGCCTTCTAAATCTCTAAATGCCACCTGGTTACCACCCACAACAAACGCTGCATCCTCATCGTCACCAGGCAGAACAAATTCAAAAGAGACAGCTTCATTAACTGTCTCTTCAAAAGGCGCTTCTATATAGTTTGTCGTAACCGCTAAAAGATTGTCAGCAGGGTCGAATATATAAATAGGTTCTTTCATATGTTCACCTCCGTCTTAAACAAAATGCAATATGAGTTTTATCCATCCGAAAAATGAAATCCACAGTGGAATACTTATGGCGGTGCCCCAGAACATACCGATAAAAATGTTTCCTTCACTTTCATCGTACACCGGACCCACTCCTTTAAAAGTATTTTCGGTACAGTTCCCTTCTTTTCTCTCCGCTTAACTGGGCATATATACGAGTGGTCTCTATTTTAGCGTGACCGGCAAGATTGCTTATAACTTCAAGTGGAGCTCCCCGATCCATAAGGTGTGTACAATAAGAGTGACGGAATCGGTGAGGATAGATATTTACATTCACATTGGATCGTTTTGCTATCCTTTTAACTGTATATCTTAGCTGAGCAATGGAAGATCTCTTTTTGGGATTTCGTTCTGTTATGAAAAGCGACGGTATTTCGTCGTCTCTTTGATTCAAGTATTCTCTCAGCCAAAGATTGGTTTTCGTGTCGAAATATACTTCTCGCTCTTTGTCACCTTTACCCAGAACGATTATAGATTTGTTATCCCAATTGATATGTTGCTTGTCCATAAGATGAACTTCTCCAATACGGCAGCCTGTGGAATACAATAAAGAAATTAGAGCTTTCTCCCTGGCACCCTTACAGGATTCCCTCAATACCTCTAAATCCTCTTCCATAATAAATTTGGGTACTCTCTTCCCCTGTTTAGGTTCCTTAAGTTTATGAGAAGGATTAGAAGGAATGTATCCCTCGCTGTGTGCCCATTTAAACAGTGAGCGAATGTAGCGCACCCGATGGCCAAGGCTGGAAGGTTTTAACCTGTCAGCATCCTTTGCCAGGTACTGTTTTAAATCGACAAAAGTAATTTCTTCAACATCCTTTTCTCCAAAGTGCCTGACTAACAGATTCGTCTGAATTTGGTAAGCCTTTAAAGTGTGCTTAGAATAACCTTCAATTCGCTTGTCATATTCGTATAGTGACCACAGTTCTGATAGATTCACGTAAAATCCTCTCCCTTTGACTCGAATTTTGTGTCATTTGATTATTATATTACATTGACACACATTTTGAGTCAATACCTAATTGACACTTTTTTTGTGTCGTTTATAATTAGGGTATTAGGAGGTGGATTATGGCAACTATAAAAAGTAATTTAAAGCCTATTCTTGAGAGCCGAGGGCTATCTATAAGAGAAGTGGCCAGAGAGATTGACTACCGATTTGAATCGGTTAGACAGTTGTACAATGATGAAACTAAAAAATTTCCAAAGGAATTATTGGAACGGCTATGCGAGTACTTAAATGTAACTCCAGGAGAAATATTAGAATTAGAAAAAGACCCTTCTGACTAATCAGATTGGGTCTTTTTTGCACATGTTTTAATTTCTTCTCTCTTGGCCTTATACCATTCAACAGCTTTTCTTTGCTTTGCTGTAAGATAACTAATGCCACTCCTCGGACCTGTTTTCCTTTTATTCTTCTTGTTCATGGAACCCCCACTTGTTATGTATTAGTTAAATTATAACATAACTGAAAGGGGGTTCATTGAGGCCATTTATTCAAAAGCTGGATTTTCTGTTCATGATACTCAACTTTATTCCAAAACTTCTTCTTAATATCGCTATCCAAACAATCTTGAAAAAGGATCAAATTGTATTTCAGGAAAAACTTATGCCACAGTAATTTTATGCTAATCATTGTCGCATCACTTCCTTACTCTACTATTATCGGATAGAGAAGCTAATTTTTAAAGAGGAAAAACACCCTGGTAAATGTCTAGTTTAGGCTAACGCCTTTCTAGCTTTAAGTTAGCTTCTCAAAAAGTGATGCTCATTGAATGTAAGATTTACCGTTTCCTGTTAGATTATTTTCAACAAATTTAATCCAATACTCTCCATTGAACCTAAATAGATAACCTGAATCTTTATCGTACCAAACATCGTCTAACTTGGGTTGTTCAGGCTTTTGAATGTACATATTTATTCCTCCTAGTAAGGATTATCATATAAGGTGGACTGATGAACCGTTTTATCCAATTCATACTTTTTTGTCACCGAGTAAACCAACTCTTTAAACCAAATGGGCGCGGTTGGTGCTATATAGATTTTTTCAATCAAAACATCGAGGTTTATTTTAACGTTTACTCCGTAAGGTTCTGGCGGAACATTCCAGTCAACTTTTGCCTCGGTTTTAGATAAAGGCAACTTTTGAATGACAGCTCTAACTTCATTTTCATACTCGAAACTTTTTCTTTTGTGGACAAAAGGATAAAGCATATTCCCCTCTGGCATCCATTCACTGTCATAGTCAATATAATTCACTCTACCAATAAACACTTGATCATTATATTCTGAGAAACTATTACACAAGTTTCCAAAAGTAGTCTGGATAGCTATTCCTTCATTGCTTTTAAGATACAGTTTCCACATGGCAGCAGATTCAAATTCATTCATGTGCCAACAATTAATATGAGTGTATGGTCTGACCTTCTTCCTAATTTCATCGAATTTAAAGAATGCTTCTTGAGGAATTTTCTCTCCATAAACATCATTCCTTAATTTTTCATTAGCTGATGAGTTTAATCCTTCAAACGGATCTTCAAATTTATCAGACCTCGTAAAAAACAAGGAACTAGAATCCAACAGACTTACAAATTTGGTAAAGTCCATGTATCGCCAAACCTTACTTTTAGGATTTTCTGGTTCGACAAATATTGGGTGTTCAACAAACATAGCCGTTTCCCCCTACAGTAAAAAAATGTTATTTATTTTCACTATACATGAAAACAATTAAACATTCAGCCAGGAAGAAATTGCTTTTTCGTAATCGAACTATCGCCCTTCGTTCATATTGTATTCTCATAATCGGCTATAAACCTTGATATATCAACGTTTTTAAGGGTTTTTGACTACTTCCAAACAGTAACCAATATCCGATAGTTAGATAATTTTCGAAAGAAAAAAGCACTCAAAATTATGAGCGCTCCCTTCTCCATTCTTCGATCATCTTTTCTTCTTCGATAAACTCTTTCATTTTGACTTGTACCCAGGTGGAAAACTTGATGCCTTTCTTGGATGCTAGACGATAGAACTCTTCTAAATCATCTGGATCAACTGTGATATTCACGGTTTTTACTGCCAACAAAATTCCCTCCCTTGGAAATAATTGTCGGCTAGTTCGATGTAAATATCAACCCATATTTATATACATTACTATTTATTTGTATTTGTTAATGTATAGCTAACGCCCTTCGTTTGTTAGATAGTTATATTTCGATCTGATAGCAAAATTCTTTCGGATGGTTCATTTTCTAATTTTTTTAATGTTGCATTTAACGAATTGTAGAACGTATCAACCAAAATCTCACCGTCCAAACTTCTTTTCTTTAAGTATGCGCAAATCGCCTCAAAGTCGCTTAAACTAGTTGAGTAGTTATCCGATACATCTCGAATATGATGAAAAAGCAACGTTAACAACGAACCCTCGCTTATAGCGGTTTCTATCCAATTAAATACATCTATAGGAGAATGAGCCGCACTATTTATTGAGGTAGAGCCATGTCGCACATATAGTTTGTTGCTTATAGGATACGGTTCTGTTGGTGTGCTTGTAATATCTAATGCTCTAACAGCCTTGTACCCTTCTTCTTCTGCATAGACTGACGAAATATCATTCCAATCTCTTGAAGGCGGGGCAAAAGTGTTTACTGTTATTCCATTTTGTTCAAGGAATGTTTTAGAGTCAGCCAATTCAATTCTCTGCTCTGCCTCCGATAAGGTAGTCATTAGAGGGTGTGTGACTGAATGACTTGCTATCTCCCAACCCTTATTCTGCATTTCTGATAATTGATTTGTAGTAACCTTCCCTGTAGATCCAACAGAAGAAGTAATAATACAAGCTGTTCCGACCAATCCGTACTTCTCCATTATAGGCAAAGCGTTTGTATAAACATTGTCGTGACCGTCATCGATTGTTATTACGATTTTTGCTATATTCATTTTACTGTCCTTCTACAGAAAAGGAGATGGTTCCAGTTGTAGGGATAATGTCAGTTGTCACTCTTACCATAATGTTATAGATTGGCTTATTCAAAATCGGATAGTCCTTTGAGGATAGAAAAACTTTGCTATTCGAATTAACTGAATGGGCATTAATTAGGTAATGGATGTTTCCCCAAAAGTCTACTAAAAAGACATTAAATTTAACCGCAACGTCATAATTATTTACAACCGTTAAGAATAACTCTTTATAATTTGAAACATCTAAAGTATTTCCCCTGTCATAAGACCATGTTTGTTTCCCGTCTTTATCGTAGTACGTGTGTGTTTGGTTGGCGGTAATGTTAGTGTCGTCATTGGTGACTATCTGTAAAACTTTTGTTTGTTGTGCTTGTATATCTACAGGTACTTTAACATTACTCCCCTTTAGCGAGACATCACCAGTAATGTTTAAAGGGTTGCTTGAGCTAATAGGAGTCTTCCCATCCAGACCAACAATCTGTGCCGGCATATATGCTTCTTGGCCGTCTGGTGTCTTTTTGCCAAAAAACCTGACTAGATTACCATCACTAGGTAATTTATAAGTCATTAAATCCACCTCTCTCTAAAGATTAATTTTGTTTCTACCTGGTCAATTGGCGGAACTTCAAAGGCGTTTTCTCCTGGCTGCAGGTAGAAAAAGTCACTGTTTGGGATATCTAACATGGTCATTTTTCTGTTACCATTCAATAGAATCTTTCTTACTTTCTGGCCGTTCTCATTCTTCCAATTAGAGTAGATCGTCACTTTATCGTTAACAGCAAAATCAAAAAGCAACCGGATATATTTGCCCGATTGCACATGCTTAAGTACATATTCACTTGCTGCAGCTTTAAAAGTGATTTCTGCCATGAATGGCGAATCGGTGTTAGTTGCATTTGCCATCATTTGTTCTGAGAACACGGAAGGTAAAGTAACTGAACTAACACCTGCAGTATCGATGATCTGAGTCTTTTCAACACTGTAAATGTAGGGATCCGGCATCGATAGCTCGATGGTAAACTCTCCGTCAGAGCTCGTAATGATGTCAAAATCGTATTCTCCATCTTGTACCGCATATATCTCCCAATCAGGCTTAATATCCCGGATAATTCGATACGGTTCCTTCGAGTAAAAGACACCAAAAATGGTATGCTTCAAGTCATCCAGCTCTATAACAGAGTCCGTTTCAACCTCAAAGGATATGGTTACCTTACGAACACCCATCTTTGAGTTAGAAAGGTATGCACCATCCATGCCAGGAACTTCCTTGAAAGTTCTTTTGGCGTCAGGAGAGGAAATACGAAACGAGTTGACCCACAGTCCTAAATCGTCGTGCATGTCCACAACGGAGCCGTTTTGATATTTTATGTGGAAGTTTAACTCACTCTTCATAAACCTCTCCTCCCCAGATTTCTGTTATTATTCGTTTCAGCTTTCACAGGTTTCCAGATGACCTTTCCTACTTTCTTAGAATCCATAACGACATTTGCCGGTGAAACATTAACATAGATAATGCTTTCATTTGCTTTGTCAACTAATCCTTCAGAAGCATTCTTTAGTTTCGTTTGAGCAGCAGCGATTAATTTTGCTATTTTCATTGCATGAGATCCTTCAAACGGAACGATACCTTCTTCCACATCACCAAAACCTGCATTACCGGCTACGACTGGCTTTTTAAACACACCGCCTATCTTATGCCAATTCACGCTGAATTTTGGATATGGTATTTTATCTCCTGGCCCTCCCCAGGCAACACGTACACCAATCGAAGGAATTTTGAATTTAGGGATAGAAATTCGCATTCGACTGAAAGCACCTTTTATCGTTTCGATCATTCCCAAAACTCTACTCTTGGCCGTTTCAATAGGACTGATGATTGCGTTTTTCGCTGACTCAAATTTCGAAGAAACCGTCGACCGTATGGACTCAACTTTTGAAGAAAATCCTGACCGTAAATTTTCTATGGTTCCAAGTGTTCGGTCCTTCATCCCCTGGATACGGTTTTGAACCCCGTCTTTCAGCGATTGGACTTTGTTCGAAAAACCTGAACGTAAGTTTTCTACGGCTCCAAGTGTCCTATCTTTCATGCTCTGGATTCGATTTGTGACGCCGTCTTTTAAGGATTGGATTTTATTTTGCACACCAGATCGGATGGACTCTGCTTTTTGTTGGATGGAAGACTTCATTTG
Source organism: Exobacillus caeni (assembly GCF_005747095.1). Lineage (GTDB taxonomy): Bacteria > Bacillota > Bacilli > Bacillales > Guptibacillaceae > Exobacillus > Exobacillus caeni. The sequence goes on from NZ_SWLG01000005.1 coordinate 98,409, forward strand.
CTCAATATTTTGAGTGGCCTTTTGTTTCATCTCCGATATTTTCCCACTCACCCGGTCCTTGGTCTCGTTAAATTTAGAGGAAAGGAAGGAACCGAGTTGAGATGCCTTTGCTTTTATCGTATCCCAGTTTTTCCATATCGCTATTCCTGCTGCTATCAGTCCAGCAATAACTGCAATTACCCCTGCTATAATTCCAATCAGAGGTAAGAGGCCAATACCTAAAGCCGCAGCAAGTCCTGAAAGTATGGTTAAGACGGGAGCAAGCGCCATACATAAACCTACTAAAATTCCCAAGACTGTTACAACGGCAGTGATAGTTGCTGCTAATTTTGGATTTTGAGACACCCATGTTGCAATTTTTGTTATGAAATTAGAAATGGTGACCAATAAAGGAGTAAGGGAAGTTTTTAGGTTCTGTAAAGCTTGTTTAAGTTGAACAGTTGGCGAGGCGTCCAATTTGGCTGTAGCTTCATTTACACCTTCCATACCTTGCTTCAGGTTGGCGGTACCATTCTTTGCATTGAGGAGGGTGTCAACTATCTTGCTGCCCTGATCTTCCCACATGGTGCCGAACATTTGGACTCCAATTTCGTTTCTTTTCGTGCTGTCCTCTACTCCGGCAAGCGCCTTAGCCGCTTCAAACATCGCCGTTTTACCTTTTTGGCCACCTTCAGCAACAGCTTGTCCCCATCCCTTAATTTTCTGTTCAGAGATGTCTGTTCCCTCGATAACCTCAGCCAAAGCTTTAGGGACTTCGTTCCCAAACTCAGCGAGCTTAACTCGCCCTTCTTTTAGGCCGTCCATCAGATTATCGATGTTCCAAGATTTCGTATCTACACCAGCTGCAAAGATATTCTGAATTTCTTCAGCTGAATACCCGGCAAGACTTAGCTGGGTGCCATATTCGGAAACGATGTCAATCTGATCAGGAGGAAAACCCGTTTTTAGAAGGGATTGAACTAGGCCTACTGCTTCTTCATTTGATATGTTTAAAGCTGAACCAATTTCGTTTGTTTCCTGGATTAATTCTGTGAAGTCCAAACCCTCATAAGAACTTGCTACCACTGCAGCACCTTTAACAACAGCAAGATTAGCTTCTTCAGTAGCATCTTTGTTAAGGGCCCATTGCCTTCTAACACCCTCTAATGCAGCACCTGCATCAACGCCGTAAGTTTCGATCGAACGGACAGTTTCAAACACGGTTTGTTTTGATTCTTCCGATACATCAAACGTGATAGCGATTCTTGTTCTTAATGCGTCTGCATCAAGCGCTAAACCTGTAGCTCCTGCAATACCGCCACCAGCAGCAAGACCGCCTGCAAGACCACCAATCTCAGAGCCCAAGTCTTTAATGGATCCTTTTGTGTCATCTGCTTTTTTCGCAAGCTTGCCTAAATCTTTACGGACAGATTTAATGGACTGTCCATCATCTAACTCTGACAGGGCTTTCTTAACCTTTTGAATATCTGTTCTGGAACCGAGAGCTTCTTGGGATACTTTGTTAAAGGCTTTTTCTAACTGTTTAGTTGAGGCTGTGCCCTTTTTTATACTAGAAACCAAATCAGGACCAAGCGCTTCTGCAAAATCATCTACTTTAGTGTTTGTGGTGTTAAACAGTTTTCCGAGATCTGTAAGCGACTTTTTATATTGGTCCTGTTCTTTAGTAGTAGCGTTAATTTGATTGGCCAGTTTTTGTTGATTCGTTTGAAAACCGAGCAGTTGATCTGATAATTTTCTTACTTCGTCTGAGTTTTCACCGTAAACTGTTTTTGCTTTTGCGAGCTGTTCTGCAGTCGCCTTCACTTTTTGTTCAGCTAGTGTATGCTGCTTTTTAAGGTGATCCAACTTTACTTCATACTTTTCTGTTTGCGTTCCGTTTTCCTTCAGCTGCTCTTCCTGAAGTTTGAACTCTTTTCGAAGGCTTGAAGATTGCTTGCCCATTTCTTTCAAACCATCGTTGAATTCTTTATTAAAAACACTAAACTTAACTTTCGTTTCAGGGTTTTTAGCCACTAGTTCACCTCCTTTTAATTAGGGTTATTAGACCAGGCATCCCACGCCTGTTTGTTTTCAAAGATTCTATCTACATCAGCGATTGGTGAATCCCAAAATGTTTCAGGGTCAATGCCATATACAAGGACGTAAAGAGTGTACAAATCCTCCACACTTTTGATATTTAGTTCTGGTGGTTTGGCCTTCTTTACGCCTTTCTCTACTTTTTTGAAGTACTTTTTTCCAGCCCTTTCTTAAACTCATTCGGATCTTGCTGCAGGTAGGGCAGAACTAGTTCCATATAATCATTAACGATCTCTTCAATATCTCCCTGATACTTATCAAGGAATTCCTCATAAGATAATTCAAGAGTTTTGTTGGCACCGATGACCGCTAGATAGATCACAGGTAAATATTTATCAGCGTCAATCACTTCTGCTTGTTCAGGTGTTAAATCATCAGAATTGATCTCGTCTTCATCACCAATAACATCACTCAATTTAACAATCTCAGCGAAAAGAGATGACTTTGTGATTCCTAGGCGTTTGCCGGTTGCTAGGGCTCGGTTTGTTAAAAATGCAGGATATCTTTTCGGATTGATGTATCGTTTTTCAAATTCACCGTTTTCCAGTTCGATAATTTCCACGTCTTTCAATTCAATCGAGCTAATTTTAATACCCAATTTTCATCCCTCCAAAATAAAAAGGCTGACGTTATATTGTCAGCCTTAAGGTGTGGCAACCAATTCAACTAGAGTGTAATCAAACGTAGTGTGCCAGGTGTCTTTGATCGTAGTATCTTCCAACTCAGAGACAAATGCTTCATAGTAAAGGTTTTGTTTATCGTCCGGATATGCTGCAAGCTCCACTTCCATCTCTGCTACTTCATCCGCTCCATTTTCGATAGCAAACTTAAACCCTGTGGAAGATACACAGTTAGGAAAAGCGATCAGCTTTGTCACTTCTTCAAATTCGTCGATCACATCTGCAGTTAATACGAACTTCTTACCTTTTGAGTTTTGAGAGTATTTATAGATTCCAGGCTTTAGATCAGTATTTGATAAACCGAATAAATCACGCACAATTTGAACTGGTACATGAGCAGAAACAGTTAAATCATGCTTTTCTGGTTTAGTGCGCTTAGCCACTTCCACACCCTCACACTTCTTAATCAATTCTTTCATGGTAGTTTCGCCCTCGATGGAACCAATACAGCTGAATTCCTGCCCTGCCTGTTGTGTTCCTGTTTCATCAAAAAATTGAACGCTTGCATTTGTAATCTTTGTTGAATCAAATGTCTCTACAACTGTAGCCATTAAAATTCCTCCTTAATTAGTTGGTCTACCTTTTTATTAATTTCTTGCATAATACGTGGTGTACTGCTATTCATTCCTTCAATCATAAATTCATCCGGACTATTATGAACTGAGGTTCCTAACCCCTTATCCGGGAATACCAGGTACCTGTAAGGTTTCTTAGGCTTCGTTTCAAATCCAAGATTGAATGTAATACTTCTTAACGGCCGTGAATTCTTTGCATGTTTCTTTTCAACTTTCCCTTTTTTCTTCGAGACAGGAATTCGAGTGATGATAGTATCCTGAACTGTTTTCACCCCAAAATTATGGAGTATTGTATTTATGTGCTCCTCCACTTTACCGGGGATCTTAGCAAACTTTTCTTGCAGCTGTTTAACGTCTTCATAATCAATTTCAAACCTGGCACTCATAACGAATGCCCCTTCTGAAAATGAAGTTTATACGATCTACATATTCATCCGTATTCAACTTCTGCACCCGGTCGCGTTCACTTCTGACAAATTGAATCGCACGGATTTTTGTTATTGAAGATACGATATCGAGTGAGTCCGTTTCAATCGTGTCGCTATCTTCTGCAAGATAGGTGATATAAACGTCTTGAACCATGTTCCCCGTATTTTCACCTTGAACTAAATCTCCGTAAATAATCAAAAAGAGATTCAATTTATCCGGTCGTTCTGACTCTGACACATCGTCCTGAAAAACTGGAAGATTAAATGTTTCTTTTAGGTTGTTGTAAATCTCTTGATTTTGCTTATTGATCAACGCTTTAGGTTTTTCATTCAAGTTATATCACCTACTTCTTGCAGATAAAAATAGAGATAATTATTGTTACGATCAACATCGGCTTTTATCACATCGTACTCCACACTCTCTATAACAACTTTAAGCCCGCTCTTTTTAATATTACGAAAAGACGGTGGGAAGCGCGTTTTAACTTTCAAATCCAAACTAGAACCCATGGTGCCAGCAAGTTCAAAATCACTTTCCCGGGCAGACATTTCTTTGAAGGCAAGTTTCCCTTCTGCCAGAAAACTTTCCCCTATCCGTTTTCCATTTGCAGAACGCTGCACTGAATTGTGGCCATACTGGAGAAACCCGTCATTGAAAGTTTCGCGATAGGATTTCATCTAAACACCTGCGCTTGTGGTTACAGTTAAACCACTAGAAAGTTTAGACTCAATACCGTTTGTTGATACAGCTTTGACCTGATATGTGTACTCTGTGGAAGGTGACAAGCCAGTGTCCTCATAACGAGTCTCTGTTACTTCACCTATTGATACTCCATCACGGAATACCTCGTATTTTGAGATGCCCCAGTGATAAGAGACTTCATCCCAATTCAATGTCAATGTTGTATCAGTTACGGCTGATGCTGTAACATTTGTAGGAGATTCCACAATGACTCCGATCTTCCCTAACGACGCATTCAAGATAAACCGAGATAACTCATGTTTAAAGTTTTTCTCAAATTCATCTTGTGCGTTGTTATAAGCATAACGGCATCTTTCTAGGAGAAGATCTTTCGGCCACTCTTCTGTAGAAAAATCAAAAGACGCACCAGCTAAATTAGACAAGTACGCCTCGGATCTTTTGATTATATTTTTTAAAGATCCATCTTCTTCAGGCCATGTTATCCTAAGACGCTCTTTTAATTCGTCTCTGAGAGATGTTAATAAAGTTTCATCCATGAGATCGCCTACTTATTGTTCATTACACGTTTAATAAGATCTTCCTTAATATCATCAGAATCGTAATTAATTTTATTTTTATCAAGATAGGCTCTAAGGTCGTCGTTTGTTACTTTTTTCAGTTCAGCAGCTGATAGCTGGGCAAGATCAATTTCTTCTTCCGAACCTTTATTTTCAGGAGATTCATCATCCTGCTGATCAACTTCTTCTCCCAGGAATACCCGACTGTATTTGTTATTACTTGTTTGCAGAAAAGCCACTCTTTCAGGATCCGCTTTATATCCTTCCTTCGGATAAGTGTCCCCTGCTTCGTAAAGTTCACTATTGTGTTGCGTTTCCACAAATCGATTTACAACTTTATATGCCATTACTTCTCTACCTCCTTATTTATTTTCCAGAATAAAAAGCCCACTCTTATGGAGTAGGCTCTCCTACTGCTGAGATATCAAAAACAGTAAACGAATCGGCATCAAGAGGACGGCCGTTTGCCAGCTGGCGAACAAGGTACAGACGCTGGTCCTCAATCATTCTCAATACGTCTGTTGTTTCAAGTTTCTGTTGCGCTGCAACGCCCATGAAGTAATCCTTCGCTTTTCCGGCAATCATCCGGTTTAATGGTACGGCCGGTGATTGGATCATCGTAAGCCCTGGTACAGAGAAATTATCATAAGTCCATGTACCATCATCTTTTTGCTTAGCTCCAATAGCAAAGAATTTTGTTGCATAATCAAATGGGTTAACGATTAACGTTACACCTGTATAGCGACGAGTTCCATTCTTTGTAGTAGGTGCCAGGATTTCCTCACCAATCGTTTTAGGAGTGAAATCGGCAAGAGCCTTCGCTGCTTTCAAAGGATAGACTCCATTTGTAACAGACCCTTCCAAATCACGAGTCATTCCAATTGGTTTTTTGTTCCCGTCTCCATTTACAATTACGTTTTCCAGCTCATCCGCCACAACTTCCTTCATGAATGTACGGACGTATTTATCAAGCCATTCAGGACCAAGCTCGAACATCGCTTTAGAGACAACCAAGAACCCACTAAGCTTGAACATTCCTTGCTCAATTGTACGGAATCCTTCATCAAGCATTTCTTGAATGGCAGCAGTTACATCTCCCCAGAAGGCAACTGGCTCACCTGGTTTTCTTAATACCCAAGCAGTTGTGGCTCCAGTTTGCTGAAAGTTGACTGCAGATAATAATGGGTGCTCTTTTTCCAGGTCTTCAAAAACGCGCTCAAAAACCGTCGGTGGCATTAATTTAATAACTTCATCAAAAGAGTTTGCTTCAATTGCAGCATTATAAAATTTCTTTTCTTCTGTAGTCAGTACACGAACACCACGAGAAGCTAACACCTGAGCATCCCAGTTTTCAGCATCTGCTTGTTTTGCTTCCTTCATTACAGTGTTCATCATGTCTTGAATGTGAACCATGTTGTTTTCAAAGTTAGCAACGATTTTGCTTGCTACTTCATTTGCATCTCCACTCTCAAAAGCTTCCTGCATCGCTTTAACTTGTTCTTCCTTATTTACAATTACAGGCTCATCAAGGTTTTTTATGCCATTGAAAAATTGCAGGTTTAATGGCAGGTAAGGCTTTTTGTTTTCTACTTTCATTTTATTCCCTCCAGAAATTAGTCATAATAAAAACGCCTAGTTTGCCTGGCGTTTAAATCGATTTAAAATAGTATTTGATTGTTGTGTTGAATCTGGTTGCTTTGGCTGCTGTCCTTTGTTTGCTCTAATTCGATTAAGAACGCTGTTTTTAAACTCTTCCGGATCCACGTCATCATCGTCATCTTCTTCGACAGTTTGATTTACTCTGTCTGCTAGACCAACATCTACAGCTTCATCTGAAGTGAACCAGGTTTCCCCCTGCAGCATAGTTTCAATTTCAGACCGTTCTCCCTGGAACCTTGTCATGTAAATATCAACAATGGACTTATCGATTCCCTCAAGTGCATTTAACGCTTTTTGGAAATCTGCTTTATTGCCCCAGGCGAAAGTTGAAGCTTCATGGATCATCATCATGGAGCCAGTGTTCATGATAAGTTCGTCGGCTGCCATTGCGATGATTGATGCCGCTGATGCAGCTAATCCGTCCACATGAACGATTACTTTTGATGCATGGTTTTTCAATTGATTGTAAATAGCAATGCCATCAAACACATCACCGCCTGGACTGTTCAAATGGAGATTGATGGTCCCGGAAGTGATTTTATTTAGGACGTCCTCAATGTCTTTTGCTGATGTGGATTCTCCCCACCATGATTCACCTATGTCACCATAGATCGTAATCTTATGGCTATCATCATCAGATTTTTCGGCTTTGAACACATTCTCCACGGTGGCCAGCTTATTATATTTCTCGTTTTTAAACCGTCTGATTTTCAACTCTATTCACCCCCTTCCAAGCTATCAGCTTCTTGATAGTTCTTTGTGACATATCGTTTTTGAGACCATTCAGTATTCAGAGGCTCTTTGCCCAGCAAGACTTGAATGTCATCGATGTTCAGCCCTCCAACTGCGAACAGCTTATCAACCGCATTTGCCAGCTGAACAATGTCCACAATCTTAATTTGAGAGTAATCGATCTTTAGATACGTTCGTTTCTTGTAATCCTCTTTCTTGTACATCTTCCTGTTGAATTCAGTAGTGATCAATTTAACTAATGGGATAATGCAAAACATTAGAAAGCTATCCACCTGCTTTTCAACATCAGCCACATCCCCTTTGATTAACCCCCGGGGAACATGAAGGCTGGTTGCCACAAAATCGATGACATCATCGACGAGGGCCCGAATATCTCGGCTAGTCCCATTGTTACCGGAAGAACTTTTTGTTCCATCACTAAGATCGTCCATTTCATAGGAATTTTGCAACTGGAAGGCCGCGCCTTCTTTGTCTGGGTCAAACCAGTTCTTCATTTGACTTTCAAACATTTGATCAATGGCTTGTTGCTCTTCATTGTTTTGAGCTCTTAAGAAATCCCCTTTTATGAGGTACCGCTTGTTATTCTTTCGTTTGTAATAGTTCATTCCAGAAACGATCAGTTTTCCATAATCCTCATAAAGGCTGTTAATGACATTCATTATATTTTTGTCATTAAGCTGAAAGTAAAGAACTTCTGATTCCTTAAAGACTTTTTTTAGCTTTAGCCCCTTGACGCTAATTTCTTTATAAATGTTTTCTTTGAATGCAAAAGGGACTCTTTCAAACTCTTCAGCAATGTAAAGCTGATTGTCCTGCATTAATACAAGGCATTCGTTATCTGAGATAAGGTGTGTCACCAAACTATGAATGAATTGTGATGCGTTCTGGTTTTGGTTAGGTTGCACGTTAAGAAGATAATGGTTTTCTCCCCGTTTTTCCTTCCCGTTTTCAAAGGTTTTGAATTCACACCTTATCAAAGCATTTGCTATCAAATCAGTACAGGTTTCAATAGCAAGTTTCTTGTAAAAAGCTTTCGCATTGAGTGTGTAAAAGTTAATCTCATCTAACTTTACAAACTCTTTTCCTCTTAAAAAAGTATTGAACCAATCCACCAGTGTTCCCAATCTCTCACCTCCCTCAATAGCTGAATGATTTAAAGATTCGACCAACGTTTTCTTTTGTTATCGGGATATGTTCTTTCAGCTCCGAATCAAGATTTAAGGCATGTAAAAAAGCGAAAAAACCATCCGTTTTTCGCTTCTCTTTATCAATCTTTTTATATTCAATGTTTCCGTTATCTTTTTCTTCCTTGTAAACATTCCCCACATACCAGCGCATTAATGGATCGTCACCAAACACTAATGTGTGGTTGATGAACATCTCGTCTACTAACGGGGACAATTTACTGTGGGTGATTAAACCTCTGCGCACTATTTCCACTTCAAAGCCGGCTTCTTCAAACGCTTGCTTCAAAATTGCTGCACGGTGTAAATCCATGCATACCTTCCTGATGTGATAGGTTTTGGCCATCTTAACGAACCATTCCACTACGTGGCTTGCACCAATTGCTTTATCGTACACAACGGTTAACAGCCCCTTTTCTTTTGCTAATTCTATAATCTCTGGATTGATATCCTGGAGTTTTGGCGCTGTGTGATGCATAAAGGTATGGTGCAGCCAATAGCGCTTACCATTAGCCTTTGCAAGAATCCCAACACTACAAAAGTCACGTATCTGAGCATAGTCCACTCCGCCTACCACTTCGTAACCTTTAAAGTCTGGGATCTCCTGGTCAGTAGCTAGCCGGTCTTCATAAGTCGCTACCTCTCTCCTTGTATCTTCAACCGGCATGTTCATCCGTTTGGTCATGAATTCTATCCGTAACGAAGCGTTCCGCTGCATGTCGTAGAATTCTTGTTGCATCTCAATTTGTAGATCCTTATTGAAACGGTAAGATGGATTTGCTTTCTCCCACATCGCTTCATCGTTCACTTCGTCTTCATCATCAAGTTTACAGATAAACGGGAAGAGCGTTGAACGTGGAAGTTCCTTATTGAGTACCATTTCAGCTTCCTCTTTTAAGTCATCCAGGACTCCTCCACGAACATAGCCATCAGTTGTAATAAAAAAGGTCCGGGGATCTTTCTTCTTTCCCAGACCTGATGTAAATACTTTTACGTTGCTGTAATCCTCATATTCATGGATCTCATCAAAGATGACAACGCCGCTCCTCTTACCGTCTTTTGTCCTGGCATTGGAAGTGTTGTATTCCATTTTGGATTTTGTCCCTCGATGTTGGATTAACATTTTGGAATAATAGAAAACCTTTTTCATTTTCTCAACATGGTTAGGATCATCCAATACGTTATAGACATCTTCGAATGAGGTTTTTGCTTGCTTCTCTGATGTGGCCACAATATCGATGTCATAGTTTTTAATACCGTGGTGGCCAGACATCATATAGAAACTGTTATAAGAGATATAACCATTTTTTCCAGCTCCCCGGCCTATCTCTATAAGAAATTTGTTGAACATTAACCTTCCGTCTTCATACCTTACTCCATAAATAAAAGCATTACAGAACCTTTGCCAGGCAAACAGCTCGAACGGGAAATACTTTCTGGGTTTTTCAACAGAGTTTTCGATTGCCTCAGCATCAATTACAACGCCAGGCTGATCCAGTTTCCATCTTAGGAATTCAACTAACAGTTTTTGTTCTTTGCAAGACTGAATAGTTCCATCCTCAATCATCCACATGTATTCATCGATATACGGGTGGTATTTATATGTCCTCGGTTTCATCTTCATCACTGTTCTTCTCATTCAGTTTATCAATAAGAGTGAACAACTTATCGTAAGCAGACGTATATCGATTCATCGTTGTGTTATAGGATTTTTGAGCTGGATTTTCAATGAGCATCTTTTGATTACCCTGTTTAAACAGATAAGTTGGACCTTTGGTTTTAATCGTTTCCTCTAAAATCTCAAGTTGGATCGTCATAAATGCTATCCGTTCAATTAATTCTTTTGCCACTTCTCTTTTATTCTCAGGTAGATTTATAAAAATGGAATTGATACGGTCGATTTCTTTTTGAATTAATTCGTCTTGAGCTTTTCTACTTGGCTTTGCCATCTACCCCTCCCCCCTCTCATGCGCGTAAAATCAAAAAATATTTTCTCCGACAACCTCCCCCCGTTTCAAGAGGTCCCAAAAATTTGGCGATTTTTTTGATGGGGGGATGTTATTTGCTCCTATGATAATCGATATACGCTTTTAAACTAGGTTTACTAAAGTTTCCTGGCTCTTCTTCGATGTATCCTTTAGGCATCAAGTTACAATGAGTACAACACATGCTCTCAAAAGACTTTTTATTACAATGTGCACACCAAAACAATGGATACTTCTCTCTCTTTCGTCTAAAAATACCGAACAATACCCTCACCACCGTTCCTCATTCATAAACTTAGGCTTATGTATTTCTTTTAATCGATCGTGCTCTTCATTGTGACAAGGAATGCAGATGCATTCTAAGTTGTCTTCCACAAGAGCAAGCTCAGGATACTTCTTAACCTCTTTGATATGGTGAACGTTCTCTGCCTTACCTACCTTCCCATTCCTTTTACAGGTCTGGCATTCGTAGTTATCACGCTTAAGTATCTTGAGTCTAAGTTTTCTCCACTCTTTACATTGATAGAACTTAACAAGCTTATCTTCTCTGATTAACTGTTTGATTCTTTTTAATTCCAACTGGATCACTCCAAAAAGAAAAGCCACCTGATAAGGTGACTAAGTTTAATATAGCTCTTTATGTTTCCAGTAGTTACCTACCTTGCTTAAGTTGTTAGGATCAAAGTTCTCCCAGTTAATCGACGCTGCTGTTTCTTTGTCCATTCCTGCTTTAATAACAGTAGCCTCTTTCTCATTACCTTTAGTGTCATTGTATTTATCATCGATAAGTACCTGTACATTATTATAATCCTTTGAGTACTTCTCGATCACCTGTGCTGCCAGACTGTTTAATGTGTATGTATCCACATCATCATACTTTTTAATGTCTCTTACAACCCAAACCTGCAAGCCTCCATCGATTTCCTTCACACTCTTTAAAGATGCGAGTGTATTATCCTCGATAAACTTATCAACCTTACCTTCGAGTGTTTCAGGCTCACTAGAACAACCGGCAATAACAAAAACAAGCAATAATAATGACAATAGTTTTTTCATATCCCTATCCCCTTTCCGTTTCCATTATATACGAATAGAGGAAATATTTGTTTCATAAAATGAAAAGCACCCCGAAGGATGCTCTCTTTCTTTTAAAAATCGTTAGGTAATAAAAATTTAGCAGCATGATGATATAAGTTCCCGCATTTTTTACAAACAACTACAACTGTAGGAACCTTCTCTCCATTTAAGTTAAGAGCGTTCGGATCATCTTGAAATACATCTACACCATAATAATCTTCAATAAACAATGAATCAGAACCACATCTCCCACACGGAAGATTTGCTCCTTTTTCCATCAAAACACTTTTGATTTCTTTTTTCTTTTCAGCAGATAGTGTCATTCACCTCAGCCTCCTTTCACCAAATAATTCCACAAAAGGAGACATATTCCTGCAAGTATCTATATGAAGTAACCATATCTTATATTTTGTGTACTTAGATAAAACTCTGAACCCATTACTATCACTAGTCTTAGCTAACTTCTAAAAATGAAGTGGACACTCTAAAAATAATGGTTACTTATAAGCTAAATCTTAAATTTAGACATTGCTTTATCCATAGAATCCTGGTTGATTCCAATGTATCTTAATGTAATATGAGGAGAGCTATGATTGAATAATTCTTGCAGCATAGCTACATCTTTTGTCTGCAAATAAAAATGGTACCCAAACGTTTTTCTTAACGTGTGAGTACCTATATCAACAAGGTTGTAAGCATCTGCAGCTTCCCTTAGTATCTTATACGCTCTGCTTCTTCCTATCGGCTTGTTTTCGCCCACTCTGCTTTGAAAGATATATTCATGGTCTTCTTTATCTCCAAGATATCTTTTTAGCTCTCTGCCAAGCTCAGGAGTTATTCTGATCATCTTTTGCTTCCTGGTCTTAGTTTCTCTCAATCGGATGTGCTGCCCTCTTAGATCACCGACCTTTAACTGAAGAATATCCGATATTCGAAGTCCGGTATTAATGCCAACTAAAAACATCATATAATCTCTTTCGCTTCTGGACTTAAAGAAATGCTTAATCGCACTAATCTTGTCCGGATCACGAATCGGTTGAACAAAGTTCATCAGCTGCACCTCCTTTTCTTGCATTCCCTCTCTGTGGCGTCCCTGCATAATATCGGCACGTCTGCTACAGCCAGTGCTCACCAAGGATCCATTTACGTCTACCGGTATTAAGTACTAACGACCTTAGAAAAATGTATTGCACTTTGTTATGGCCCGGATTATTAAGTCTTACGAGACTCCACAGACAAGGAATGGCTCCCTCTCTTACTAACGCGAAGGGAAAGCGCCCCTGATCCAAACCTTACTTGCTAGGGTCACAAGGTTTATGAAGGAGATCCGTAATTCTACCAATACCAGATCTACAGCAGGTTTGGAGTGAAATATAAAACGCTCGCTTTTGCGAACGTCTTAAAATTTTATCTATTACCATAATAAACGATTAAACAGGAAATTCCCTGCCGTTATCCTGCCAAAATCCTGCATTTTTTCTGCCACTTATGAAACCTTTTCATTTTCAATCATTACTTCGATCTTGAGCATAAAAGCAAGTTTATAAAATGCTTTACCCTTTACTCGATAATATTTTCTCTCGCTCATGCCTAACTCATTGTAAACTTCATAATCAAACACATCGTCTTCTAGCATATAACGTTTTAGTATTATCCCTCTCTCTTGGTAACTTAAACGATTAACTGCCTTTTGAATTCGTTTAATGTGTTTTTGCATGGACAACTCTTGGTCAACATTATGAACAGCTGCGTCTTCAGTAGACGAGTGAAAACCATTTGTGTTCGATGGAGGAACCAGGGTGAACGTTTGAGTCACTTTAGGCAATCTTTCTTCAGGTTCCATCAATAGAAACATACGATATCTCTCTAATGCTCCTTCAACGGCATCTCTAGTGGCTTCCCGGTCAATTTCAGGCAAGTTAAAATTTAATTGCTTTCCCATAATTGGTTCCTCCATTTAAACTTATTTTTGTCTCATGGCACCGCGATTACGTCTATAAGTTGGCCTTCTCATCCCCATTAAATCTGCCCAATCAATTTTCTCTTCCTTTTTCTTCTTTGGCTTCTTCGATTGAGTCTTTGGTCTAGGTTTAATTATCTTCTTTTCGGGCATATTTTTATTAGTCCATTTAGTCAATTCATCTTGTATAGTCTTCAAAATGGACCTCCCCCTTTCCAGAATAAAAAAAGAGGACACCAATCTTAACAGCTCAAATGCTGATTTGATTAGTGCCCTCGGTTTTCCCGCCAGGCTTTATATGTGTTTGTAAATATTATCCTATTATTTAGCCCTGATAACAAGGTTATTTCTTCTTTTTCTTATCCCAATTTCGATACTTATGAACATAGTTCTTTTTCCTTTTGCAAATAGCAATCATGCCTTCAGTATATTGATATTCCAGTTCATCATGATTCTTTTTTATATAGCTTTTTACACTACGTTCAAACTGTTTATCGCTTTTTTCTTTAAAGTACAGGAATGATTCTGGAAGGCGTATAGGATAGTTCATTGTCCCTCCCACTCAAAAGCCTCCATCAATAACTTGCAATGAGGACATGTTTTTTTAGGTAAGATCCGTTCTGTCACTTCTGATATATCACAGTCAGGACAAATGTACTCTATTATTCTGTCATCTACTCTTTTTATCCCTATCATCTACTTCCTCCTCGACAGGAAGCTCCATGACCTTAATTATTTTTTCCATAGTCTTTTCACCGAATCCCTTTGTATTTGCCAGCCGATCAAACCTTTCAGCGAAGGCTAACACTGCTTGTCTTCGTCCGGCTTCCATTCCGGCATGGAAGCCTTCATTCCACTTTTTCTGCAAGATAGGATTTTTCTTCCCCATCCTTTTCCTCCTGGCTTAACTCAATTAGTTTTCGCAGATAAAACACTGCCTTTTCCAGATCTTCCGTACCATTCTTCCGATCATATCTAGTTGCATATTTAATGACATTGATACGGTAAAAGCCTTTAAGTTCTTCTTTAGGGAACTGCATTTCACTAAAACCGATTACATCAATTCCGTTCTTGTGGTAGTGATTTGGCTCGTTAATAATATCCTCAAGCTCTGGAATTTCCCAAGCATGTTCTCCTGGCATCTTTGCTCCTCCTTCATTTTATTGTTGTAAATGAAACAAATCATTATTTGAATTTGAAATTCGATAAACCTATTTCCACTAATCTTTCGTTCACTTTAACAACTGCCATCGGATATGCAATTACACCACCCGAATGACCGCATCTCATTGGCGAAGGGTCTGTGACATTTGAATACTGGAATACACCTATAAATTCAGCTTCTATCCAGTCTCCTTTGGAATAAATAAGGCATTCTTTATACATATAGTTTTCCTTTAATTCTTCAATCCTGGCATTCTTCTCTTTAACTTGGTCGATCAACCATTCACTATGCGTCTTATACTCATTTATCAAATGGTTTTTATTATCCAATGGTAGCACCATCCTATTTATTTTTGATGAATAGTTTCGTCGTACTATTCACCAAGCTTTGCATAGTCTTTGCTATTTATACAAACATCGTTTTCGCCACAATACGGACAAGTGACATGTGTTGGGTACAATATCTCTTCAATGTGAAATCTATTATCACAAACACTACACATGTAAGCGTGAAGGTTTTCACTATGCCATTTAAGTAAAGCCTTATCCTTACTGTTTTCCTTCTGAAACTCTCTCACCATATCAACTAACCAATGTGCATCAGCAGAATCTAATTTAACCGTTTCATAATCCCCGTATTCCTCAACCGAATCTGCAATAGCGCCTTCAATCAATTTGAGTCTTGCGTTCGTATTATTCAATTCCATCTCCTCTTTCTTACTGAATATAATCGTTCGACTGTCTATTAAATCCGCCCAAGTTCATTTTCAATCAGCGCTTTATCTCTTGCTACATCAAAGCTTTCATCAAAGAAAATCATTCGCCCGATAATATAGTCCACAAGCCTAAACTTCTTCTCCGCCCTTTTCCGTGACGTGGTTTTCTTAATGATCGGCAGAACATCTCTTATCCGTTCCCTGTGTTCTTTTAAAATGTTAATAGCCAAACGGTTTATATTTTTCCGGTCCATTTCCATCATCCAGCCTATTTCCTCTTCCTGCATAACATTCACATCATCTAATAGCGCTGCCATTAACCTTCACCTCATATTTATTTAGCTTTCTTCCGTTCACCAATTTTTCTATATAAATCAGCTAACATAACTCCAGTCCTGGTAAGATCAGCATCTTTTTGAATCAAATTATGTTTATTCAACATGGCCAATTGTTTCCTAGACACGAGGATTAGATTATCAAGATCGAAATTGTAACGATTTCCATCACCGAATATCACAACGTGACCTTTAGGGACTGGTCCGTTTTCTTTCTCCCAAATTAAGTTGTGTTTGGTCCTCCACTTGTTAGGATCAGCAATTTTAATATCAACATAACCATCACCATTCACTCTCTCAGTACCAACCGGCTTATAATTATGAGGTTTATGACCTTTCTTGAATTGAGTTGGCTCCCATCCTCCTGCTCCAGGTCCTGTTTTCCCTTTATTAAACGGAACGCGTCCTGGCTTGAACCGCGAGTCCAAACCATTGCTCAGGCCGCGGTTTTTAAGGGCGCTAGTGATTTGAGAAAGGTTTAGGTTTAATCCAAAATGGTCATTAAACATTTCATGTAATTCTTTTCTGCTACGGCCTTCTATATTTTGTGTAAGAAATTTCACTTGTTCTGTTGTATATCGATGAGGCATTTTACCCCTCCAACATTTTAGGTACTCTCGTATCAGCATTCATTCTGTCATCTGCCAATTTTTTAGCATCGAGCACCAGTGATCCATTTGCAATAATTTGAGACGCGACTTGCGTTACTGATTTTGCACGATCGATTTCCTCTTTAAGTTTTTCTCCATTCAATTCTTCATCACTTAAACGCTCGAGCTGTGCGAATAAATGGTTGTTAAGATCACCCAAAGTGTTTTTCATTTTGTTCATCCTCTCTATCCTCGTTATATCCAAATGAAGTGAACAAATAGTTTTTCCCATCCTCAAGACTGGTTGTCCAGGCAGTTGTTCCTTTAAATAAGGAAACAATGATTCCGGCCCCACAAAGATTATGCTGCAGTTTTCCATTTACCAAAACGTGTGATCCGCCGACCGTACCATCTGAAACGATTGCAAAACCCTCTTTGCGTTTTACAGCCTGGTCAATGTATTGATAATTATCTATTTTGTTTCTTAGTTCATCGATAACCGTTTGTCTAACTTCACTTTCTCGCTTCTGATCAAGGAAAAGTTCAGCAAGTTCATCCTTTTTGTATTTCCGCTTAACCTTTTCGATTTCTTTCTTCTTCTCACCATTAAGTACCTCAGCCAGCTCTTCAAATGACTTCAATTTCTTTTCCCCCATAAATACTATCCTCCTTAGGATTGCTCATTAATGTATTTACAGCCATGATCCTTTTCTAGCTCGTCAATCATTCGATCTGGGTTCTGGATACCTGGCTTCGTATGTCCTATCAATCGGTTTGCTTCTTTGTCGTATGCTTCCCAGCGATTGTTTTTAAGACTATGACGGACGATAAATTCAATTGGTTTAGCCATCAAACATCCCCCTGATTCTTATTAAGTTCGTTCGGACGATAAATAGCAGACTCCTCAGCATTCATGAATTCGCCGTACTGCCATAAAACTATGGTCTTCCCAAAACCAGATGGAGGAGCTGGGAGGCTGAATAATTCTCCATTGCTAACTACGTAAATGCCGTTCTTTGTTTTATCAATGCTTACTTTAGATTCCTTTTGAGTTTCCATATTTTCCCCCCCCTGTTATATAAAAGCCCCGGGATGACCGGGGCAATTTTGATTAGTTACGCAATGATGATAAGTTTCCCATCAGCTATTTCACTGGCAAGTGATTCTTCTAAGTATTTTTTTATGTTTTTCATTGCATCTAGCTTCCAGGCACCTCCATCAGCTTCAAACAATGCACATGATGGACCTGATTTCATCCGGAAGACAAAATCACTTTCGGGCTGATCTACTTCAACAAAAGTACGATATGGTTTTAGAGATACCGGATTAGGCACTTTTACATTACCTACTGACGCCACCCCTGTTTTTGCTACAACTGCTTGAGAGACGCCATCATCACCGATCGTGTTAACGTTTTCTTCTTTGATATTCCCAACAACCTTCAGCATGATGTCTCGGTCCTCATTTTTAACAAAACTGGATTGCAGCTTGATGTTAAACTCTTCAGTGTTATACCAGCGATCGAAATTGAAGGATGGAATCATTGCTGATGCCTGGATAAATTCGCTTCTGTTATAGTCATCGTTAACTGGTGTGAAGGCTAAAACTTCAGTAGGGCTGCTAATATGAATCATTAAATTTTCCACACCGTCAAAATTAGACTTTAAATATTCAACCAATCCAGAAAGGCTTCTCACTTGAAATGGTGAAGCTTTTGGTTTTTCTATTAAATGCAGCCTTTCAGAAGAATACTCCTGGCCGTTAATTTTATAGCTTTCCACATTTCCTAACCGAACAATGTACTCAATAGCTTCTTTAATCATTATTTAGTCCTCCTTTGATATTCGATCACTTTGTTACCAGTGTCATCCGCAACATCGCCTTCATCATCAATATAGGTCTGTCCCTTTTGTCCTGACTTCAATTCAGAACCGATAACTTTACCCGTGTTGTCCGTATCCATGATGATTTTAGTCTCGATATCTTTTGCTGGAACGATGGTAGACTTAGCAACAATTCCGACCTGTGCAATGTCCCTTTGTTCATCCGCTTTAAGAGTGACAGTCAACGTTACTTTCCTGGCTTTCTTCGGGTCAGTGTTTGGATCTGCAATGTTTTCTAATACCTTGCCTAATTCATGGTTGAATCGTTCCGCCAATGCTCCATCTGCAAAGTTTTGTAAATCGATAGCTTTCATCTTATTCTTCCTCCCTGTGGATAAAATGTTTATAAATAGTGGATAAGTTACCACAATAAACCAGTATAAAAGGGTAAATTTTTTAGTAGCCTTGTTCCTGGCGTTCATGATTTACTTTGTTTTTGTCATAGTAGGCATTTTCAATTTGATCCAAATCAAAGCAAAAGCCAACAATGCCTATTGCTATAAAGACAAACCATGCATTTTTAAAGCAAAATTCTTGTTTCGAAATACCAAAGGTTTTTTCAACCTTTTCGTCCATTCCTTTTTCTGCAAAAGATTTCATTAACCAGTACTTAACTTCTAAAAAGGCCTTTGTTACATCTCCATCTAGACCTTCATCTTTGATTTCCATTATCGCTTCTTCGTAAATGTACAAAGATTCTTGCCATCTTTTTTCGATTGCTATAGATAAAAAGAAATGTAAGCAATCCACATATTCTTCAAGCAAAGGATTGTAATATTCCTTGTCTTCATCATTCATTACTGGTCTTCTAAGTTTTTGTGTTCGTGGTTCCTGATCGTTACTCCATTTCTTAAAACCTCGCCATTCGTTAGCGCACTCGCTTAATTCCACATCCAAAGCAAGTGTTTTCCAGTCGTGATTATCACCAAAAAGACTTTTATCGTTAACGATTACATCATCCAACTCTTTTTGCTTTTTTAATAGCTTTACAAGGTCCACAAACTCACCCCTCTGCATTTAAATGATTTAACCAGGCATAAATATCATTTGCTAGTTCTCTATTTGGTGTGGCAGCTGCATAAGCTTTTAGAGCTTTCCGTGCTGCTTGGTCTTTATCAGGTCTAAGAACAAAGCAACCGGTAACCGTAGAACCGTCCGACTTCTTTCTCACTTCATATTTGACGTATAACCCATCCATGCTTAAGCAGCCTCTCTTTTGAGCAAAACTAAGTTCCAGGAACCTAGTAAACACCCAGCCATCCATTTGGCATGTGCTTCTTTTTCCGCCTGGACCACTATTTTTTTATCTTTAACTGAAGTGCCAAAGTACCAGTTAATCATTTTCTTTCATCCTTTCTTGGTTATAGAAATACTCCAAGTCTGAAAGAGTAAGATCGTATAACGTTCGGCCGTCTTTCAACTTGGTATAACCAAGATTAGAAAGAAAATCTATATACCGCTTCCGCTTAACCTCAACGCTATTTGCTAATGTTCCCATCGTTAATCCCTTCTCTCTTTTCTTTGTAGGCTTTTAAGTGGTCGTTCATCTTGTTCTTAAAATCAGGACGTAAGTAAAGACGTAAGTAAAAATGTAGCTTTTCCGTGCTATCGTTTAAGGTGAGGACCTTCTTTTCTTTCAATAAAAAATCTAGTAGCAGTATCAAAGATGGTTCGTTATACTCTATGGCATCCGTGTACAGCTCTTTGATGGTCATTAGTACACCAGATCATGAAAGGTGTTGGTTTCTTTTACGAACTTCATTTTGTGCAAACCCGTCCTTCCCTGGCGGCTCTTCGCAAAGTTGATCTCCACAAGATCTTTTGTTTCTGGATCATCATTTTGGTAATAGTCAGGTCGATATAGCAGCATAACAACATCTGCTATTTGTTCAATGGTTCCAGATTCATTCAGATCACTTAGCACCGGACGCTTGTCCTGCCTGTTTTCCACTGACCTGCTTAACTGAGAGATAACGATGAACGGCACGTTGAATTCATTTGCTATCCCTTTCAGGTCCACTATGATATCGGATATATCACTATGTTTGTTTCCAGAAGGGTTTGTATGCTTTACCAGGGTTAAAAAATCAAGGGACACAATATGATCTTTATCCGGATGCTCCTTGATATTTCTCCTGACAGCTGACCTGATTTCTGGAACAGTGTTTTCTCTCCTGATATCAACATTCAATTTTTCCAGTGTTCTTATTGCCATCTGATACCTATCCCACTCCTGCCCATTCGGATCAAAGGTTTTATTTGGGTTTCGCATCTTCATGAGGTTGATTCTGCCTTCCATCGCAATCAACCGGTCTATCACTGGCTCGTCTGCCATCTCAATGCTGAACATGGTGTGAAACAGATTTTTGTTATTTTTCAAGCCGTTTAAGGCGCTGTTCATAACAAGGGCTGTTTTACCTACGCTGGGTCTTGCAGCAACAACAATCAAGTCAGTCCGCTGGAATCCATCAGTGTATTTATTTAGGCCGACATAACCAGTATCAATGCCGCTCAGACCTGTTTTTGGACTGTTGTAATGCTGTTCCATCCTGTTCGCTAGCTTTTCTTTGAACGATTCATTTCTCTTCACTGTGGCGGTTTCAAGCTTAGTGACGTTTGCAATTAGACTTGATAGTTCTGTTAGTTTGTGAGATTCCTTAGTATTCTCTAGGAAACTATTAACATGCTCCTGAGCAACCTGAACAGTATGAAAATCCATTATGAATTTCTCATAGGACTGAAACGAATGAACACTCGGTACACCGTTCATGATTTCTGACAGGTAGGCATTTCCGCCAAACTTCATGGTCTGGGATTCACCAAGCATCGCTAGTGAGACAACAGAGATTTCCTCGCCTTCGTTTTTTACCTCGATCATCGCTTTAAACAGTTCGCGATTTTTTTGATGAAAAAAGTGTTTAGGTTGTAACCGTGATTCGTTTAACAAGGTCGGATCCTTAAGGATAGAGCCTAAATAGAATGCTTCGTTTTGTGTCGCTAACTCGAATTTGTTCAATGTCCGGCCAACCCCTTAGAACATATAATCTTCTGGCTTTAATTCTTTTTGACTGGAAGAAGGAGGGCTTGCCCTTTGATTTTGGCCAACAAACTCTTTTCTTGCTGCTTTTGCCTGTTCCAAAGTCTGTACACCTTTATCGGACCAATTCTTAAGCACTTTTTTTAGGTAACTATAATTCATCTTGTTGCTTTCACAAGCCAGCTCCATCGCATAAAGAATGATTGGTCCACCTTCGTCAAAATCATCTAGCCAGGATAAGAGCTTGTTTTTCATTTCTGTGTGTCCAAAACCAAATCCATTCTGATCCCAGAAATGAAATATTTTCTTCACAGCTTCCTCTTCTGATGAGGAGGATATAGGAGGAGTATTTCTTTTACTTTCCTTTCCTTTCTTTTCCTTTAATGCATTGCCTTTGCTTTGCGTTTGCATTGCACCTGCATTACTTTCGCTGTCCGTTTGCTCTGAACCCTTGTCGCTATTGGCTTTTTTCCATCTTTTTTGTGCAGCCTTTTTTGCTTTCTCAGATTTTTCATCTCGTTTTTTCATTCTGTTTTTTAATGATTCGCTCCAAAAATGATTTTCATCAGAAATGAATAATCCAAATTCCTGAATGCAATCATCAACAAATTTATGCGCCGTTTCTGCATCGCATTGCATTTGCATTGCGAGTGCATTCCAACAGTATTTGCTTAATTCAATCTGATAATCGTTTTGGTCTCTCAGCATTTCTATGATGATCCAGTACCAACCGTATCCTTCTGCACCATATACACTTCTCATAGCCAATACTTTAGGATCATGCCTGGCATTGCTGTCATGTGAAAAATAGTATGCCTCTTTCACCCGGGCCCCTCCTTTCGATTGATTTTTTAATGATTGCTATGTAAAATAAAAATATACTTCTACAAAAGCAATCAACCGACTCGTGTTCCCAGCACGGGTCATTTTTTTAGCATCATTTCCCCAGAGCAAACATCTCTTACATTTTCTTCAGTCCAGCAAACTGGACATGTAACATCTTCCTGGCTTTCAAATGCTTGCTCTACTGCGAAACTTAAACAACAGCTTTCACATTCATAAACGTGATACGGTATCCCCTTTTTGCCACCTTTTTTTACGAGAAGGCCACTTTTCTGGATCGAGTTTCCTTTGTTCACTAATCATTTTGTAACACCTGTCTAAATCCATATTTAACGCTTTAGCAATATCAGTTACCTTCTCCCCTCTCAGGAATCGTTTATGAAGCTCAGCTAACATATGTATTTCACCTTCTTTCTGATGTTGGTCACATCGTCAGGAATAGGAACAAGGGACTGGAGGAGATAATTATAGGGTTGTTCCTATTCCCTGACGACAAGACCAAGCTTGCCGTGAATGAAGAGTTTTGATATTATTAAATTGTTAAACGTCATCGAACAATATATATGAGGCAGTTAGCGTGGCAGCGCTAGCTGTCTTTCTTCTTGTGCATTTTCAACCATGTAACCCACTGTTACGATATCTCTCAAATTTGTGGAGTGCTCAACACCATCAAGTTTTGTATGAAGATCCGCGTCTGCTACATAATCCAAAAGCTCTTTACTTATTTGCATAGTTCTCATTCTCCTTTTTTAGCCTCTCGACATTTTATTTAGATTTTATCTGTTCTTTACAAAGAACAACGTTTGCATTGTTAATTCGACCTTATTCAGCACAAAATTTCGCAAGTTAGGGTAAAAAAATCAGCTGCTGGATGCAGCTCTTTCTAAAACTGCTCAATCTAATTTGATTTGCGGATATGTATATCTGTTTTCATATCCTTCTTCAACCTGTATTTCATCATCCAGGTATTCAATCACATCACTCAGGTTTTCAATGATTTCTTCCCCCGATGCGCTTCCGTCCTGAACGATCATCTGAATGCTTAGTAGCTTCGCTTTTATATTTGTAATGAACCATTGTTTTCTGAGGTTGTTTTCATTTATTTTTCCAGAAGACTTTATGACGTTGCTCAATCATTCTGCCTCCTTTAGAGCTTTTAATTGCTGTTCTAATTCAGCTATTTGATCTTCTTTTGTCTGCTTGATGAAAAAAGTCATATCAAAACCATGGTCTGGAGTAACATTAAGCCATTTTCTTCCTTCTGCCATTCTTTCATCGACATTCGTTTCCAATTCAGAAGAATAATGATTAGCTTTTTCATAAGCTTCTGTTTGCGGTAAACGATGGTAACTTACTTTGATACTAGCTCCATCCTGTATAGCGTGATGAAGTACTTCTAGCTTCTTTTCGATACCATTCATGTTTTTTATCCTCCTTATATGGCCTCATTAGCCTGTTTTTCTAACCACTTGATAAAAGCGTCTCTCCCAACGCGCTTCAACCTACCTACACGAACTAGAGGGAAATCTTTACGTTCCATCATGTCGTATGCCGTCCACACAGAACATTGGTATATTTCTGCTACTTCTTTTGCTGATAGCACCGGTGGATATTCGTGAATCTCCTTCATCATTCCACCTCCTGTATAATAACTTCACGAACTGTTAACCTACTGGGCAAAAAAATATCTTCATGTTTTTTACCGAGTGCTTTTGCAATTTTCTTAGAAGTTTCTATGTCGACAGATCTTTCACCACTTTCGATATAGGAGTACATCGCTGGAGTTATACCTGCTTTTTCAGCCACTTCTTTTTTAGTAAGTTTTTTAGTTAACCGGGCCATAATAAGACTGTTCACTAATTTTCACCACCTTAACGTTTTGTTAAGTCCTTATGTACTTATAATAAACATAACAATTTGTTAAGTCAACCCTTTTCCAGTCAATTTGTTAAGTTTTTTGTTATAAGTTCCTTCTTCACTTAACAGATAGTAATATATTTAGTTAGGGGGTGTTGTTTTGGATATTGGGAAACTCATAAGAAAATATCGTAAGAATCGAAAATTAACGATGAAACAACTCGGAGACAAAATAAATAAATCAGAAGCAGCTGTTAGCCAATACGAAACAAGTAAAAGGGAACCCGATCTAAATACTCTCAAGGATATTGCAGACGCCCTACAGGTTCCATTTTCAACCTTTTTTGGAGAAGAGCAACATCTTCCGGAAGAATTAGAAGGAAGAGTTGATTGGATTGCTTTTGGAGAGGAAATGGAAGAGAGAAACTTAACTCCTGAAGAGATAAAAGAAATATTAGATTTTATGGAAAAACGTTTTAAAAAATGAACCCTTCTACCAAATAGGAGAATGGGTTCATTTTTTTATTGCTCTGTTTCCAAATTAAGTATAAAATGAAGTAAGAACAAACGTTCGTAAATGGGACTTTTGTAATAATTTGTCGATTTAGGTCATATGAAATATGTGGGTTTTTTGTCGAATCTTTATTACACTAAATAGTGTAGTTGAAGTCGGACGGCTGCAATGCAGCTATCCACCTTCCCCGCAATTCAACTTCTTTCGACAGGGACCCATTCATACAAATCATCGATGTTGCAACTTAATTCGGTAGCTATGGTCTTAGCAGTATTAAGGGACATAGATTTTCTTCGATGATTAACATAGTCTGAGATTTGTTGTAATGGTATCCCGGTCTTTAATGACAATTCCATTTGAGTCATTTTAACTTCTCTTAATCTTTTGCGGAGAAGGCATCGTCCGACTTTATACGCCATACGATACCTCCATATTTTATATGCCCAATTTCTATTCTAGCGGAAAAATATTCCGTATATAAGAGGTAAAGTCATAATTTCGTCACAGGGGGGCAAAACTTTTGATTAAGGTCTACAATCCAAATTTACCCAAAGGTGTCACAGTCAAAGTGCAGCAATATTTACTGATCGGAACAAAGGAAGAAAAAAATGAGGAGTGAGTTGTATGAAGGGGTCTTATCGAAAAAGGGGAAACACCTGGGAATTCACAGTCGATCTCGGGAAAGACCCAACCACAGGAAAGAGAAAGCGCAAATCTAAAAGCGGATTTAAAACAAAAAAAGCAGCACAAGCAGCTGCCAATGAATTGATGAATCAATATAACAAAGGTGAATACTTCGAGGTTTCAAATAAGACCTTTGAAGATTTTATAAATGAATGGATTGAGAACAGAGCGTCCAGAACACTCAGGGCTTCCACACTCGATACTCATAAATGGATTATAGATAAACATTTAATCCCTGCCTTTGGAGATATGCCTTTGGGTAACATTAAGCCGAAGGACATTGATTCTTTTTACAAAGAAAAAGAGGACGCCGGTTATTCCTCTGACTACATCGTTGATATGCACTCGATTCTTAGAAAATCTTTGAAGGTAGCGATTGAATGGGAATACATTCAAAAAAATCCTGTGGAAGCAGTTTCGCCCCCGCGAATAAAAGCAAAAGAAATTCAGACATGGACTATGGAGGAATCAAACAGCTTCTTGAAACATACTGAAGAGGAACCATTACATATTGCTTATGTATTGGCTATTTACACCGGAATGAGGAAAGGTGAAATACTCGGGTTACGATGGAAGGATGTTGATTTAGATTTTGGAAGGATCAGCATTACCCAAACATTAACCAGGACTAGAGACGGCCTGGACTTCCAGGAGCCTAAAACCAGAGGATCTAAAAGAAATATTTCAATCACGCCTTATGTCATAGAGGAATTAAAGAAAAGAAGAAAACAGATTAATGAAAATAAGCTGTTGTTAGGTCCGACAGGGTATGCAGAATATGATTTGGTAGTGTGTAATAACCTGGGCAATCCTATAGATCCGCGCAACCTGTTAAGACATTTTGACAAAATGATTAAACAAAGCCAACTTTCAAAAATCCGTTTTCATGATCTTCGCCATACACATGCTACCATACTTTTGAAATTAGGAGAACATCCAAAGGTTGTTTCTGAGCGACTTGGCCACAGTCGTATTGGAATCACCTTAGACACCTATTCACACGTTATACCAGACATGCAAAAGGACACAGCAAACAAATTCGAGCAAGCTATGAGGCAAACCCGCTGACGGCATTATTGACGACATTGACGACAAATTTGACGACAAACTTATATTTTTTAGCCTTATTTACACCAATTAATCCCAAAACGACATACAACAAACCCTTATAAATCAAGGTTTTCTTATTTGACCCAATACTGGACTCTATTTTGACAGGGTAGAGGTCACTGGTTCGAGCCCAGTACGGGTCACCATACATAACAAAGTATACAAGCCTGTTTCTCGCAATGGAGAAACAGGCTTTTTTTCATGTGTTTTTTTCCTTTCATTTAATCTATAAACCTATGCCAACGTGGAATTTAGGAACCGGCATATTTATAAAAGCATACATATAAATTGATAGATATACTCTGGCAATGTTAGAAGGTTGGGATAACGATAACAGTAAATATTGTATTCCTCAGTATATTATTATTAGTTATGTTTACTTTTTTAATTAAAGAATGGTTATTACCGGAAGTTACTATGTTTTTAACTCTTGCTGCCATTACTGTATTCGGGATTTTAACACCTGAGGAAGCTTTGGCCGGATTTTCTAATCCAGGCGTCCATACTGTAGGGTTACTTTTTATTATAGGGAGTGCAGTACAACAAACTAATATTTTTCATAGAATCTTCGATAAAATACTAGGGACTGGAGAGAGTTATAAACACACAATAACAAGGCTTATGGGTTCTGTAATGTTCTTTTCCGCTTTTATGAACAACACACCGATTGTTGTAATTTTAATATCTGTTATAAAAAAATGGGCCGTTTCCAGGAGTTTATCCCCTTCAAAATTCCTAATCCCCCTTTCATACGCCGCAATATTAGGGGGTTCCATCACCCTGATCGGTACATCGACTAATTTAATCGTCCACGGACTTTTATTGGATAAAGGGTTACCAGGATTCAAACTTCTCGATTTTGTTGTTTTTGGACTTCCCCTTTCAGTTGCAGGTTTGATCTATATGCTTATTTATGGACATCATCGACTTCCCAACCGTAAAATGCTGTCCGATTCATTAAAGGAACAAGAAAAAGATTACTTATTTGAATTTACCGTTCCGAAATCTTCAACTTTAGTTGGGAAATCTGTTTCTACTGGAGGACTAAGACATTTACAAGACCTTTTTTTAATTCAAATAATAAGAAATAAACAAACAATTTCTCCAGCCTCCAACATGGATATCATGAAAGAAAATGATAAATTAATCTTTTCAGGCAATATTGACAGTGCTATCTCTATAGCAAAGAAATTTGGATTAGTTCTGGAAATCGGATCATATGAAAACCTCTCACTTTATCAACGGGATAACATAAATTTAGTTGAAGCAGTAATATCCGGTTCCTCATCTTTACAAGATAAAAAAGTTAAGGAAAGTAATTTTCGCAGAAGGTTTAATGCTGCAATCGTGGCGATAAGAAGAAACAACAAAAACATCGTTTCAGGTATTGGCAATCTTCGTTTAAAACCAGGCGACACTCTTTTGCTGTTAACCGGAAAAGGATTTATGCAAGGAGATTATTCTGAGGACTTTTATGTGGTTAACTCTATAACGCTCAAACAAGACCTCCCACCATTTAAATCAAGAATTGCGATTTATGTATTGGTCGGGTTTATCCTTACAGCCTCTTTTGAAATTTTTCCTGTCTCACTATCAGCAATGATTGGTGCTGGAATAATTTTAGCTACAAATACTATAAAAATTTCAGAAGCATACAAGGCCTTGAAGTGGAATGTATTGATTCTGATGGCTATATCTATCGGAATAGGGGCTGCAGTAGAAAAAACCGGTCTTGCTTTACTGATTTCCCATATTTTAGTTAATTTTAATACTGGAATTCTTCTAATTGCATTTCTGTTCTATGCAATCACTTCAGGTCTTACAGAAATAATGAATAACATAGCAGCAGCAGCTTTAATGTTTCCGGTTGGATATTCAATCGCTTTACAACTGGGGTATGATCCAAAAATGTTTGCTATGATCACTGCGATTGCAGCATCGTGCAGTTTCATCACCCCGATCGGGTACCAAACAAACCTTCTTGTCTACGGTCCAGGAGGATATCGATTTTCCGACTATATCAAAGTCGGAACCCCTTTGAGTTTTATTACAATGGTTATCACTGTAATAACAGCTATTCTGATCTGGTCATAAATGTTTTGAAAGGAATCAAGAACCCACTAGCCCCGATATAGAAATTTCAATCGGAGAGTCTATCCAATTGTTGCTCCCATTCATTGAAGACAGCCTTTACTAAAGGAGTGTTCGTATTGTCCTTAAGCAAACCTCATGGTGGTATGTTAGTTAATCGCATTAATGAGACTTATGATTATTCAAACGTAAAAAAAGTGATTCAGATAGATTCTATTTCACTTTCCGATCTTGAATTAATCGCAAATGGTGCATATAGTCCGCTAACCGGTTTTGTCGGAAAAAAAGACTATGAATCAATAGTAAGAAATATGAGACTAGCTAATGGAACTGTCTGGAGTATTCCCATTACTCTCCCTGTTACAAGTGAGAATGCAAAACAGCTTCAAGAGGGTGATACAGCAGTTCTGGTTCACAAAGATATAAAATACGGTGTTATAGAAATTGAAGAGATATTTTCCCCTGACAAAGAGAAAGAAGCTCGCCATATTTACAAAACTACCGATCAATCTCATCCTGGTGTTAAAAAGCTATTCGAACGGGGCGAATTCTATATTTCCGGTCCAGTGACCCTCACGAAAAGAACAGATCCATCATTTTTTTCTGATTATCGACTAGATCCTAAAAATACACGAGAAGAGTTTCAAAAAAGGAAATGGAAAACAGTCGTCGGATTCCAGACACGCAATCCAATCCACCGAGCGCACGAGTATATTCAAAAGTGCGCACTCGAAACTGTAGATGGCTTATTTTTAAACCCATTAGTGGGTGAGACAAAAGCTGATGATATTCCTCCAGAAATAAGAATGAAAAGCTACCAGGCCCTTCTTGATATGTATTATCCTCTGGACAGAGTTATGTTATCTGTCTTTCCTGCAGCTATGCGGTATGCTGGGCCAAGAGAAGCGATTTTCCATGCGATTGTTCGAAAAAATTATGGTTGTACCCATTTTATTGTGGGAAGAGACCATGCCGGCGTAGGGGACTATTACGGAACTTATGAAGCTCAACAAATTTTTGGGGATTTTTCTCAGGAAGAACTAGGAATTGTTCCAATTTTTTTTGATCACAGCTTTTATTGTAAGAAATGCGGTAACATGGCTACTACGAAAACTTGCCCGCACGAAGGCAAAGACCATCTCATTTTATCGGGTACAAAGGTTAGAGAAATGCTGCGCAACGGCATAACGCCTCCATCTGAATTCAGTAGGCCGGAGGTAGTTGAAATACTCATTGAGGGAATGCAGAACCGTTAGCAACATTTTTTTACCGACAAGAAATATTGCTCCTTAAAAGAAAAAGAACCGTTGGTAATTTCCTTATCTCAAACGTCGTCTGCTTTACTGCAGGCGATTTTTCCGCTATAAGCATCCTGTATGGCTTGCCAAATCCATTCCTTATTGCCATCAATAACCTTTTATTACCCTTCATCTCCTTCTACATATTTTTTATTGTTCTCTGAACAAACCAAAAAAAGCAACCTGAAAAGTTGCTTAAGTTTCTATTATCCGGTTTGCCTATCTTCTTCATTTTGGAGGCTATCGTTCCGCTCCTCTTCTAGATCTCTCATACGATGGGCAAGACGGCTTGATGCGTTGGCAGCAATGGTCGCGATAAGATCATCTAAAAACGTGTGGATGCCATCTCCCACCTTAGTATCTAACTTTTCTATAATTCCTACTTTTTTCTTATCGAGATGACCAAATGTGGTTACTGCAATGCTACCATAACCGAACACTGCCCCAAGCGCAATCGTTTCATCCACTCCGAACAACCCTTCGTCCATTTCTACGATCGATTGAAGCGGTTCTGAAAGCTTATTTTGTTCAGCTAACTTATCCAGCTCAATCCCTACTAAAAGAGCATGCTGAATCTCCCGCTTCTCTAGAACTGCTTCAACGCTATCAATGCAATCGTCCATGCCTAGCTCATCAACATAAGGAGCCTGCATCATATAAACGATATCCGCGATATCGGAAATTGTGACGCCTCTTTCTTCCAGTAAAGCTCTTGCAGCTGCTTCTACTTCTCGGCTGTGTATCCTTTTCTTCATAACCTCGTCCCCTCTCCTCCTACATAACACGATTCGATTTGTGTTAAAATTATTATAGCACTAGCCTAGAAAAGTTTGTCAAATAAGGCGAAAAACATAGATATTTTTGTAAATTGGAGGCAACGGTATGAAAAATCGAGGCAGCATTGAAGAACGCAAAATATACAGCGGCATTCTGGATGAAGAAATTACATTAATGATTTATTATCCTTATAATTATTCGACACTTTATAAATATTCTCTTCTTATCGCACATGACGGAAGTGATTATTTCAAATTTGGAAGAATGGCCCGTACGATGGATGAGCTTCTAGAAGGAGAAGAAATTGAAGACCTTATCGTAGTAGGCATACCATATAACAGCGTCGAGGAAAGAAAAGAGAAGTACCATCCGGACGGAAAAAAACAGGGAGATTTTATGCGCTTTTTAGCGAACGAGCTCTCCCCTTATTTAGATGAGCAGTTTCCGACTTATCACTTAGGTTCTTCCCGGGCTATGATCGGCGATTCTCTGGCAGCTACCATCTCGCTAACCACAGCGTTACAGTACCCCCGGACGTTCGGGAAGGTTTTATTGCAATCCCCTTTTGTAAATGAAGAAATTATCCAAATGGTAGAAGATTTTAATTCTCCCGAGTTGCTGTCAATCTATCATGTAGCCGGAACGGAAGAAACGGACGTAAAAACAACAGATGGAACAACAAAAGACTTTATTACCCCTAATCGTGAGCTTAACAAAGTTCTTGGAGAGCGCGGCTTCGATTACTTCTACGAGGAATTTGAAGGTGATCATACCTGGAAATACTGGCAGAAGGATTTAAAAAGGGCGTTAAAAATGATGTTCAAAAAATAAAATATCCCATTCGAATATTTTGATAATTTTTGCTATAATTAAGAATGCATATTCTATTTGGAAACAGGGTAAAGTTGTAATTCATTAGAAAAGGCAATCGTACTTTGAATAAAGGGAACGGCTTATAACAATTCACCCTTTAATTCGAGAAATTTCAGGAGGGACAGAAAATGAAATACGGTATTGCAATATTTCCATCAAAAAAATTACAGGATTTGGCGAACTCATATCGTAAACGATACGACCCGCATTATGCACTGATACCTCCACACATAACTTTGAAGGAAGCTTTCGAAGCAGATGAAGATACAATCCAAGAAATGATACCTAAGCTTCATCAGATTTCTGACGAAAGCAAGCCTTTCAATCTTAATGTTTATAAAGCAGGTTCTTTTTCTCCTACAAACAATGTTATATATTTAAAAGTAAAAGAAGATGAAAAATTGATGAGTCTTCAAGAGAAGCTTAACTCTGACGGTTTAAAAACAGGACAGTCCTATGCTTTCGTGCCCCATATTACAATTGGCCAAGAATTGTCAGACGCTGAGCATTCAGATGTTTATCAAAGCCTGAAAATGAAGGATATCAATTATGAAGAAAAGGTTGACCGCTTCCAGCTCCTGTATCAGTTAGAAAACGGTTCATGGACCGTTTTTGAAACGTTCCACCTTGGCAAGGTGAGATAATTGGCAATTTTCGTAAAACGCGTTCGCTCCGAGCGGGAGTTACATGATGCATATAAAGTAAGAACAGAAGTTTTTGTAGAAGAACAAAAAGTACCGCCTGAAGAGGAAATCGATCAGTTTGAGGATCAATGCATTCATTTTGTTGCTTATGATGAAGGCGAGCCTGTTGGGGCAGGACGACTGAGAACTGTTGAATCCACTGGAAAAGTGGAACGGATATGTGTCGCCAAGTCCCATCGAGGAACCGGGCTTGGCAAGCAAATCATGAAACATATTGAAAAAGAAGCACATGAACAGGATTTTTCCATACTAAAATTGAATGCCCAGACGCACGCGGAAGAGTTTTACCGAAAGTTAGGATACGAAACGGATTCAGGTGAATTCCTGGACGCGGGAATTCCGCATGTTGCGATGAAGAAAAGACTGAACACTGAAACGGCTGTTTAATACAGCCGTTTTTTCTTTGGTTATTTTCCTCCTTCTATGTGAAAAATAACAGCAGAACAATAAAGTTATGGAGGGAAACATGACTATTTTAAATACCACAGTTGAATTGGTATTCGGTTTTTTCTCGCTTTTAATACTTACAAAGTTGTTGGGAAAAAGGCAAATATCTCAGATAACGCCTTTTGATTTTATTTCATCACTCATTTTAGGCGAGCTCGTAGGAAACGCGATCTATGATAAAGATGTTAAGATATGGTCTATTTTTTATGCGGTAATCTTGTGGGTTGTTTTAATTTTTATAATTGAACTTCTCACCCAAAAGTTTCGGAAAACAAGAACCGTACTGGAAGGAAACCCTTCTATTGTGATCAGAAATGGTGAAATCGACCGACAACAGTTGAAACGAAACAAACTGGACACAGATGAACTTCAGAATCTGCTGCGCCAAAAAAATGTTTTTTCGTTAAGAGAAGTTGAGTTTGCTATCTTAGAAACGAATGGAAGTATAAGCGTATTAAAAAAACCAGAATACGGTACCCCTACAAATAAGGATTTAAATATTCCAATCAAGCCTGTTTATCTCCCTGTCGCTTTTATCAGCGATGGATGTGTAGATGAAGGAAACTTAAAAAAAGCGGGTTTAACCAGAGAATGGCTGGATCAGCAGCTCAAAAGCCAATCCATTTCAGACCCTAAAGAGGTTATGTACGCCGAATGGAAACAGGACGAAGGGCTATTCATATCCAAAAAGAAAAAAGATTGAAAAAGAGCAGAAGTTCTCTGCTCTCTTTCCTATATCCAGGAAAAGCCTCCTGGTGGTCCTTGCTCTCCACCATCATTGCCTTCCTGGTTTTCATTTTCTCCTTCAACTGGCACTTCCGGATCTTCCTCTGAAGCTTCCCCTGTCTCCTGACCCTGTTGTGGTTGCTGTTGAAATTGTGGCCCTGGTCCAAAGAAGAAGTCGAAAGGTCCACCCATGTTTTCATTTCTTGCCTCTCTTCTATCCTGAACATTTCCTCCGCCTTCAATAACAACTTCGTTTGCTTTTATGATCAGCTTATCAACCTGAATAACCTTTTTCTTTTTTTCAGCCATATTCTTCCCTCCTTAACTCTATTCGTGACATGATATGCGTCCAACAGGAGGGCTGTATAGGCGCTTACAACATTTTTTTAGATAATTGCCAGCTGGACACTTATCCTACAATTTGGGCAGCCTAATTCCCTTAAATCAGGGCATGCACCCGTCACCGGAAGCCGATTGTCTAAATACTATAGTACTGTAATAAAACATTACAAAATTCAATAAGGAGTGATTAATCAATGAGTTGCGGACATGGAAAGACTGGCAAATGTGTCAGTGATATTCTTAGAAGAATTGCCGATGTGCAATCCGAAGTAACGGAAGGTTGTCGTGTGAGCTGTGAACAGTCCATTGAAGATCTTGTTTCCCCGGTGGCAGGAAACAATCTAAACACGATTCCACTAATCCTTTATTGTGGATGCGAACCATTTGAAGGGTTTGGTGTAAGAAGAGATAACAGCGGATTTGAATGCTTGAGCAGCTTCTTCTTCAGAGTTAAGTCGGTTGACGAACATGATTGTGCTGTTCTTGAACTATTAGAAGTTGATGGCATGGGTAACGGAAACGGCGGCCACGGTCCGAAGAATCCTTGCGATCAATTCGACGAATCAACTGAATTCACAAGAACTGGCATTTGTATCACAGCTGACCTTACCTGCTTCTGTGCAGTAAGCTGTTTGCCTGCTGTAAATGCTGTAATGGGCACAACTAACGGACGCCCTTGCAACGGTAACCACGACGACTAATATGAAGAGGACTACCATCGCGGTAGTCCTTCTTTCTTTAAAGGCTGATCATTCGAACATCTAAAATTTCGTCTAAATGCAAAGAAACCCGATACGGCCTTGCTATGGTGCGAACCTTAATCTGTCCTTCTTCTTTTCCAGTGATGATGCCTTTATGTGTTTTTTCTTCTGTTTGAATTTCCACTTTTACCGGGAAAGGCATGTTTAAAATGTAATTTATTCTTTCCTCGTTATCCATTTCCTGATAGGAGACTGTTTTCGTTTCTGTTTTAACATTTTCCTTATCCTCGATGTTTTCTGCGTCTTTAACAGGAAGATCGCTATTTCTTTCTTTTGTAGTTGTTTTAGATGAAGCAACAGTCTGCCTTTCAAATTGAATAGGCGAAAGTTTCGGCTGGGCGATATACATGACCGGATCAGTATTTTCCTTTCTTCTTCTACGCCTTTTTCTATTCAGATTATCCATCATATCACTCCTTTTATCATTCCTCTTTACATCCTATTCAAGAGCAAAAAAATGATACAAATGGACATAAAAAAAAACCATTCTCCAGGAGAAGAATGGCCATGGTTGCTTAAATGCTAATTGTATTAAATCCGCTGTCCACATGTATCATTTCACCTGTGATAGCACTGGAAAGGTCACTCATCAAGAATAAAGCAGTGTTTCCCACGTCCTCCGGGGTTACTGTTCTTCTTAACGGCGAACGCTCTTCGATTTGTTTTAGTACACTATTGAAATCAGAAATGCCCTTTGCTGCCAGAGTTCGAATCGGTCCAGCGGAGATTGCGTTAACTCGGATACCATCTTTTCCGACATCGTTCGCAAGATATTTAACGCTCGCATCAAGGGAAGCTTTCGCAACACCCATAACATTATAGTTTTGGACAACCCTTTCTCCGCCAAGATATGTCATGGTTACAATACTTCCGCCCTCAGTCATCAATGGCCTTGCAGCTTTTGTTACTGCCGTAAGAGAATAAGAACTGATGTTATGGGCAAGCAAAAAGCCTTCTCTGCTCGTATTAAGATATTCCCCTTTTAGTTCGTCCGTATTAGCAAATGCAATACAATGAGCAAGACCATGAATAACGCCAACTTCCTCTTTGATTGTTGCGAAAGTTTTCTCGATCTCTTCATCGTCTGTTATGTCACATGGCAAAATAATGCTATCGTCACGATCAAGCGTATCTGCAAGCTGGCGAACATTCTTCTCAAGGCGGTCACCGGCATATGTAAAAATCAAACGAGCGCCAGCATTGCTTAACGCCTGTGCGATCCCCCATGCGATACTTCTCTTATTGGCGACTCCCATCACAACGTATGTACGATTATCTAATGACAGATTCATTTGTAATCCTCCTTTGTATATTCAGTATTATGGTTTGTTATTAGTACCTTGTCATAAAAACAGTATAACATGAACGTTCCTGCCCTGTCAGGCTTATTTTCACCCTTTGCTTGTTTCAATATTTTTCACTTCATAACCGCAGTTAGGGCAGTGATAAATAACATTCTGGTTCGACTGTGCAGTGAGCACTTCCTCAATATTGTGTGCGTTGTTGCAGACCGGGCAAACGACAACTGGAAGACTTATTTTTTCCATATTGAACCACTCCTCAAAGCTTTTTTATAGCATTTGTCGAAAACAGGTTACTATTCATTCGAATAAGGTACGGAATAGTAGATAGAAAGAACAATATCGAGATAGTACCTGGAATAATATTAAAGGAGGATAGGAGGTATCATATGAAAACAATCGTGATTGATCCCGGCCATGGAGGCAGCGACTCTGGAGCAACATACAGGGGATATGATGAAAAAGACTTCAACTTAAAAATCGCTTTAGAGGTAAGAGACTTTTTACAGGTGAACTATGAAGCGAACATTCTGATGACACGGACGAAGGATAGAGCTGTACCGCTCGATGGCCGGACTGACTTCGCTAACTCTAATAATGCTGACTTTTTCATCTCTATCCATAACAATGCAGCAGGAGGAAGCGGATTCGAAAGTTTCATTTTTAATGGAAAAGTTCCCCGGCAAACGAAAAGAAATCAGGATATCATCCATCAGAATCTCGCCACTGATACCCTTACCAAATATAACGTAAAAGATCGCGGGCAGAAACGGGCGAACTTTCATGTTTTAAGAGAAACAGAAATGAGTGCTTTACTGCTAGAAGTATTGTTTATAGATGATGAAGAAAATTTGGCAGTGCTAAATAACCAGGCCTTTATTGAAGATGCTGCCAGAGCGATTGCAAGCGGAACTGCACTTGCTCTTGAATTGCCAGAAAAACAGGTTTCAGAAAGGCTATATAAAGTAAACGCAGGATCGTTTCGAAATAAACCAAATGCAGAAAAAAGAGCACAATTCCTTAACTCAAAGGGGATTCAGCCTACCATCGTTTCTGCTGATGTTTCTGGCACACTATATTACCGAATACAGGCAGGAGCTTTTTCGATTAAAGAAAAAGCAGAAAAGCGTGTAACGGAATTAAAAAAGGCAGGAATCTCAGATGCATTCATCATTACAGAGGATAAGGAGCTGTCCGCTCCCCCTGAATCGATCAAGAAAATCACTATTTTAGGTGAGACCTGTCTAAGCGCCTGGCAGATGGATGCTTTTTCAAGAAGTATAAATCCCGAATCGCCGCTCCTGGGATACTACTATAAAAAGTTCGGGAAAGAATACGGAATCCGTGCAGATATTGCTTATGCCCAGGCTATCCTTGAAACGAATTATTTCAGGTTCACCGGACTCGTTCAAAAAGGACAAAATAACTACGCCGGCATCGGAGCAACAGGTCCCGGAAATCCAGGTGCGTCCTTCCAGTCACCTGAAGAAGGCGTTCTTGCACACATCCAGCATCTGTTTGCCTACGCTTCAACAGAAGGACTTCCTTACGAATATCCTCTTGTCGATCCCAGGTTCACTCTGGTAAAACAGGGCAGCGCCCTTACCTGGACTGACCTAAACGGAAAGTGGGCAGTTCCAGGAACCTCATACGGGCAAAATATCCTGGATGTCTATAGACGAATGCTTTCCTTTACGATCGGAGACCTAAAGGAACAACGATAGGATTTAGAGCGTGTTATGAATGAGATTTAAAGAAGACACACCGGCACGCATTTAGGGGAGGACGGAAGCGTAATCGCGCTCGAACATTCTCCCCTGCAAAAAATGATTCATTACTATACGGAAAAAAGCGTCCGAGCCCGGACGCTTTTCCTAATAAAAACTCAATAAGCCGCGAAGTTCATCGACACTTTCTTTGCTGCCTGTAACGATTAATCTATCACCAAGCTTCAATTCGGTATCTCCATGTGGAACGATGGAATCCTTTCCTCTAAAAATACGCACGATAATGGAATCACCTAGATATGGGAAGTTCCTCAAGTGAACCCCATCATATTCGGCATTATGCACATTTATCTGGTAAAGGGCATTTTCTTGCTTTGTAAAAATGTTTACGACACTTGGCGATTCGATAAGTGCTTTCAGGATTGCTTTAGTGGAGAAGAAAGTAGAAAATACATCGATATTGCGTTCTCTCAGGGTTTCTGATAGATGCGGCACTTCTACTCTCGCAATCACTCTTTCTGTTCCGTATTCTTTTGCAAACAGCGCAATGTCCGCATTTGTTTCGTCATCACCTGTCGTAATCACAAGAATATCTGCATCGAATACTTCCTTCTCTTTAAGTGAGTCAATCTGATAATTTCGTAATTCCTCTACTGCAAAACATGAATTTTGTTTTTCTTCATCTACCTTTTCCTGTTTTGTGTGATAAAGATATGTTCGGTACAAGTTGGGATCCAGTTCCAGTGATAAAGGAAGCGTCATCTGGTTTGCACCGATAATCGCAAGCTTCTTTGCCTGCTCCCCTTCCTTCAGTTTCGGGAAAATCTTTTTAAACAGCACAGGAGCGATGATGCAGCTAATAATCGCTACAAGGATTAACGCCGAAGAAAACTGGTTATCGATAATCTCCATCCGCTCACCGATCTTTGCTGCTGCAATTACAAGGGAAAGGGTTGAAGTCAATAATAATCCGGAACCTAAAACAGTTTTCCAATCATACCATTTTCTTAACACAACAATGGGCAAAAGTTTTGAAGCGAATAATCCGATCAGCAATAAAGGGATTAGCATAATAACCTTTGGGTCCTGAAAAAGAGACCATATTTCGAGTTCCACACCGACCATTACGAAAAAGATCGGAATTAAAAAGCCATATCCAAATGAATCCAGCTTTTGGACCATATCCGGATTCGGAGAAAGCAGCGACACGAGAGCACCTGCCAAAAAGGCTCCAAGTATATTTTCCGCTCCCACCGTCTCTGATAAACCGACCAGTACGATGATAAGCGTAAACACTGCCCTTGTATCGATCTGAATGGTTCCTTTTGACAATGTTTCGATAAAGGTCATATGGCGGAAGTACGCCCCAAGGAAATACAGAAGGATACCGCCTCCAAAGAGTATTAACAGAAGCCACATATTTCCT
The DNA here is from genome assembly GCF_005747095.1 of Exobacillus caeni. GTDB lineage: Bacteria > Bacillota > Bacilli > Bacillales > Guptibacillaceae > Exobacillus > Exobacillus caeni. Next base: position 137,252 of record NZ_SWLG01000005.1, read on the forward strand.
TGCCCAGCTGAATAAAACGATACGAATACCGCCAGAAGGATCATTGTAGCAAGATCTGCTATTACTGCAATCAGTAATATCGTTTGCCCGATCGCACTCTTAGAAACATTTGCCTCCTTTAATGTCGGCACGACTATTCCAAGAGAAATTGTGGAAATAATCAAAGTCATGAAAAACGCGTTATCCGTAAAATTCATCCAAACCAGCAAAAGGGAAAGAATGTAGGATACAGCAAACACTAACGCAAAGATAACCAAAGAAACTAACAAACGATTAGGCTCTCTCTTTCCATTCGGAAGCTTAGCCTTTTTTTGCTTGCTCGCAAAAACTGAAAAGTCAATTTCTAATCCACTCAGGAACATTAAAAAAATAAATCCGAAGGTGGACAAAATCTCAAGCCAGGCATCCGGCTCCACAATATTCAAACCGCTCTTCCCAATGATAATCCCTGCTATAATTTCAGCTACTACAACCGGAAGAATGTTTAGCTTTAAACGGTGCAGTAAAATGGGAATAATGAATGCTACTAGAATAACAATTAGCAAAGATGTAACTGAAGCGCTGTGTTCCATATATTACCTCCTCTATCAAGATTACAGAAGGGCATCAGATTAAAGTAAATAGCTCATGAATACTGTTGCCATGCCAAAATAAATCAGAATACTTATCATGTCATTTATTGTAGTTATAAATGGTCCTGACGCAACAGCAGGGTCAATGTTTAATTTATGCATGAACAAAGGAACTAATGCTCCTGCCAGTGTTGCAACAATCAATGTACACAAAAGTGAAAAGCCAACCAACATACCAAGAAAGATGGAACCCTGCCATAAATAAACGACTAGACATACAACTACTCCGCAAACCAATCCTATGATGAGGCCGGTCCCTGCTTCTCTTGCAACTAAATTCATTTTCTTTGAATCGTTATAGTCTCCTGTAGCAATACCCCTAACAACAACTGCAAGTGCCTGGGTTCCTGTATTACCGGCCATTCCGGCAATCAATGGTATAAAAACTGCGAGAATAGCGACTTTATCAAGCGTGTCTTCGAACCGGCCGATCAGGCTCGCTGTCATCATGCCAAGAAAAAGCAATATAATCAGCCAGGGCAGCCTCTTCCTGGCCGCAGAAAAGGGTCCGCGGTCTGAAGTTCTATCATCACTGATACCCGCTAGCCTGGAATAGTCTTCGGACGCCTCTTCATCGATAACATCCACGATATCATCGACAGTAATAATTCCTAGTAAATGGTTTTGAAAATCGACTACTGGCAGTGCAAGCAAATCATAATCTTTCATAATTCTTGCAGCATTTTCCTGATCTTCACCAACTGAAACAGACACGACTCGTTCGTTCATTATTTCTTCAATAACAGTATCTTCATCAGCAATGATTATATCCCTTAATGATATAACACCTGCAAGGCGTTTTTGGTGGTCAACTACAAAAATATAATAAATGGTTTCAGCATCCGGTGCTTCCTGCCTTAAAATTTGCATCGCCCGTTTCACCGTTTGATGCGCTCGTATCGCAACGAACTCAGTTGTCATTATCGATCCGGCAGTTTTCTCTTCGTAATGCAAAAGTTCCTTTATTTCTTTTGCCGCATCGTCATCCATAATCGTTAAATAGCTGGCTATTTGTTCTGCTTCGAGCTCATTTAAAACGTCGACCGCATCATCGGCATACATTTCTGCAAGCATTTGTGCTGCATAACGCGGCTCCATTTCTGAAATAAATGTTTCCTGTTCCTCTATCTCAAAATTCTCAAAGATCTCGGCCATTTCTGTTGGTGAAAGGTATGTATATACTCTAAGTCTAACTTCACTTTCCACCGTCAAGAAAAACTGGGCTTGATCATAAGGGTGTATATCAAGGAAAAGTTCCCTGAAGTCCTCTATTTGCTCATTTTCTAATGGCTTAATAAGATCGTCGTATAATTTCTGTTGTTCTTGCTCAGGATGTGACATGGGCACACCTCCTAGAAAACTGGTGAAAAAACCTTCAGTGTATAAGATTCAAATTGTAGAACCCGTTAAAAATAATGTTAAGAAAAACCATTTGGTTTTTTCGAATTTATAAATTTAAAATACTTCATTATAGTAGTAGTTAAAATGTTAGTTTGTCAAAGGAAATTATTCCTTTCTTTAAAAGAAAGTGTTTGGTGATTGCAATGTTAATTCCCTTTTTTCCCTTTTTTTATGCCCGCCGCGTTGCACACTTTCTTTCGTTAGATACTTTCCAATTGTGGAAAAGATAAATAGAAGATAATTTAACCAATCTATTATAGAGGTGAATTCCAATGTGTTTCGATATCATCGGTGACATCCACGGATGTTATAGGGAATTTGAACAGTTAACAAAAAAGAAAGGATACAGCTGGGAACATGGCGTACCTATTCATCCGGAAGGAAGACGGCTTGTATTTTTAGGAGATTTAACAGATCGGGGGCCTGCATCTCTGTCTGTTGTGAAATCGGTATACAGGCTTGTAGAATTATCAAAAGCTTACTATACGCCAGGAAACCATTGTGACAAACTGTATCGCTTTCTAATCGGAAGAAATGTGCAGGTCACACACGGCCTGGAAACAACAGTCGCAGAATTGGAGCAGTTAGACCCCGAAACAAGGGGGAGCATCTCACAAATATTTAAATCACTATATGAAAACGCCCCTCTATATTTAACACTTGATGAGGGGAACCTTATTACGGCACATGCAGGCATTAGACAAGATTACATCGGCCAAAAGAATAAGAAGGTAAAAACATTTGTTTTATACGGCGATATTACCGGCGAAAAAAATCCTGACGGCTCTCCAGTAAGACTGGACTGGGCGCAAAAATATGACGGGAAGCCACTCATCGTATACGGTCATACCCCGGTAAGAACGCCGAGAAAAGTAAAAAACACAATCAATATCGATACAGGTTGCGTTTTCGGAGGATCGTTAACTGCACTTCGCTATCCTGAGATGTCTACGGTATCAGTTCCTTCCTCTTTGCCTTTTGTCCCTGAAAAATTTAAATCATTCGATTGAGTCGAAGTTTTTATCGATCAAATTGCTCATATCTTCAGGAAAAGAAGCCTTGAATGTCATTTTCTCTCCTGTAAAAGGATGAAAAAATGAAATTTTATAGCTATGTAACGCCTGTCTTTTGATTTTGTCCATTTTTCCGCCGTACAAGTCATCCCCTACTAATGGATGATGTATAGAAGAAAGGTGAACTCTAATCTGATGTGTCCGGCCGGTTTCAAGCCATAAAGACAAGTAAGAACAATCCTTTGCCCTTTTTATGACTTCATAATTAGTTGCCGCTCTCTGGCCATCTTCTCTTACACACCGCTCGATGATACTGTTTTCTTTTCTTCCGATCGGTCGGTCTATCCTCCCCGTGCTCTCGTTCATATAGCCGTGCACAACCGCCCTGTATAAACGATTGATTTCCTGTTTTTTCTGTTGCCTTGCCAGCAGGTCATGGGCGTATCTATGCTTGGCAATTAAAACGATTCCTGACGTATCCCGGTCGAGCCTGTTCACAACATGGATCGTTCGGTCAATCTTTTTCGTTTTATAATAATAAAGCACTCCCTGTGCAAGTGATGTTTTGGAATGCCTTGAAGGAATGGTTGGCAAATACGGCGGCTTGTTCAGCAACAGGATATGCTCATCTTCATAGATAATGGAGAGGCCTTGTTCCACAGCCTTCATTGATCCACTGGCGGACTCTGCAGGGAAGATAACAGTCACGCTGTCTCCTTCGGCTAAAACCTCTCTTACTGTTACAGCTTTATTGTTAACGAGGAGGGCGCCACCTGAAAATTTAATGTCAGTGAGTGCACTTCGAGAAACTTGTTTTTCACGGATCAAGAAATCCCTTAATACCATCCCGGAATGGTTAGAATCAATCGTCCAATGTATGCTGAATCTTTCCATTTACTTTATCCTTTCTAATAGTCAGTTCTGCTGCCTTTTCCATAAAACAGAAGCAGGCCGGAGTCTTAATGATCAACCTTCTCCTGCGCTGCTTCTAAAAAATCCTTCTTTTTATTCATCGTTTACAAATGACTCTTTGACTCGCTTCCAAAAAGGAAAGGGCCTGAAACGTGCAAATCGGATCTTTTCTTCTGCAACCCGGCATTGGATGGACTTCACCTTTTTTTGCAGTAAAAATAAATGGTCGATCGTAATGTTAAAATCAACATCATTGACCGGCTTGAGCAAGCAGGTATGGTGCTGTGGCAGAACAAGCGGCGAGCCGACTGTACGGAACACGCGATTATTGATCGAAGCCATCTCAGAAAGCTGAATTGAAGGCAGGGCAGGATGAATAATCGCCCCTCCGAGCGCCTTATTATAAGCAGTACTTCCTGATGGAGTAGAAATACATAGTCCATCTCCCCTGAACGTTTCAAAGAGATCGCCTTTAATTTCCACATTCATGACAAGTGACCCTTCTACACTTTTAACAGTACACTCATTAAGAGCAAGGTATCGATTTTCCTTAGAATCATCAAGATATCTCACCGTCACTTCTAAAAGAGGGTATTCAACGATTTGGAAAGGTGTGCGAGCGATGTGTATCACAAGCTTTTCCACTTCATCAGGCACCCAGTCCGCATAAAAACCCAGATGGCCGGTATGAACGCCAACAAAAGCTGTCTGGTCTAATCGATCGATATAATGGTGAAAAGCATGGAGCAATGTTCCGTCTCCACCAACTGAAATAACGATATCAGGCTCTCCTTCATCGTATTCAAGGTTAAAATCAACAAGATAGTTTTTTATCCTGTGTTGAAGTCTATTGGAAATCTTATCTCCCTTTGACATAATAGAAAACTTCATCGGCAACACCCTTGTTTTCTTATTTCGATACTCGGCTATTTTTCTTCCTTCTTTTGGAAAACCTTTTGTGCTTCTCTTATTTCATCCCTGATTTCAGACATTTCTTCATCAAGCCTTGAGGCAGCTTCAGCGGCACGCTGCAGACGCTTTTGAATATTGATCGGTATTTTTTTATTGTATTTGTAGTTAAGGGAATGCTCAATCGTTGCCCAGAAGTTCATGGCCAGTGTCCTTATTTGGATCTCGACATGCACTTGCTTTTCTCCTTCAATCGTCTGAACAGGATACTTCACAACGACATGATAAGAACGGTACCCGCTTTCTTTTTGCCTTGTTACATAGTCTCTCTCTTCTATTATTTCTATATCGTTCCTCTTTCTGATAAGTTCAATAACCCTGTTAATATCCTCGACGAACTGGCACATAACTCGAATTCCAGCTAGATCATGCATCTCTTCCTCGAGGTTCTTCATTGAGATCCTTTTTCTCTTCATCTTATCCAGTATACTTCTGATCGGCTTTACCCTTCCGGTGACAAATTCAATAGGCGAATGATGGTCCGCCTGTTCGTATTCATCCCTTACTCCTTTAAACTTTATCTTAAGCTCTTCAACAGCCTGTTTATACGGCGTTAAGAACACTTCCCAATCCATGCAACCACCACCAGCTAGAAATTCAACATTACCGGTGCCTAAGCAGAAGCGAAGAACACTTCTTCTACTGCAGACACGAGGTCAACTCCGTAATTTGCATTCCCATTAATATTCTCAATCAAGTATTCCATTTCCTCTTTTAATTGGATAAGTTCCTTTTTGTTGTTCTCGTTATCGAGTATGTATACTTTCTTGTCATTCTTTATCATCATATTTAGCATCGGCCAGGTATCCTTTTGGAAACCAAAATACGTATACCCTTCTTCCCCGTCGAATAAATAAATGAAAGCCATATTATCTGAATCGACGAGCACCCTTTCTGCTGGTTCAAGATTCTTTATCGATAAAGCATTATCATCTATTTTAAACGAAGCTTCACTTTCCTGGTCTTCAAAGAATGTCACATTATATCTGTTAGCCATAATAAATTCTCCCTTCTATAAAACATCATCATTAGTTTATCATAATCCATACTCCCTTTTCATGATTTGTACATTTCTGTTAACTGTGGCATAATTTCCATTAGCCTGCGGAGAGGAGATAGTCTCATGGGACAAGAGTTGGAAATTGAATTTAAAAACTTACTAACGAGGGAAGAGTACAAAAAACTCCTTTTATCTTATTCGGTTACAGATAACGAAATAATCGAACAGCATAACCTTTACTTCGACACCCCGGATTTTCTGCTGAAGGCAGCCGGGTCTGCGTTACGTGTAAGGGTGAAAAACGAAAAAAACACATTAACATTAAAACAACCGCATAAAGAAGCCTTGCTTGAAACCCATCAGAATATTACCGATGACGAACTGGAAAATATTAAAAACGGCAAAACGTTTCCAACTGGAGAAGTTTACAAAGCGTTAAAAGCACTTTCGGTCGATCCCAACCGGGTTACTTTTTTAGGGACTTTAACAACTTTCCGATTTGAAAAACAGCTTTCGAACGGACTTCTCGTCCTTGACCGAAGTTGTTACCTTGGCACCGAGGATTACGAATTGGAATTCGAAGTAACAGATCTGGAAGCAGGAAAAACTGCTTTTTACTATTTTCTTAAACAGAATCAGATACCGGAGAGAAAAACACCTAACAAAATCCGCCGTTTTTTTGACTATAAACAAAAGCTGAATGGAGAACAATAGCTTAGAGGCTATTGTTTTTTTGTTTTATCTACTGTCCGATATTTTGCTCTCTGAATCCGATTATTTGCCTCCTTTCGTTACGGCTTGCTAAAATAAACTTGTAAAATGTTTGTTGGTTAAAGGAGAATTACGATGAATCAAACTCCATACGAAGCAATCGGCGGCGATGAGACGATAAAAAAGCTTGTAGCCGCATTTTATAAAAGGGTCGCAAAACATCCTGACTTAATCCCGATTTTCCCGGATGATTTGACAGAAACACAAAGAAAGCAACATCAATTTCTTTCACAGTTTCTCGGCGGGCCTACCCTATACTCAGATGAAGACGGGCACCCTATGTTAAGAGCTCGCCATTTGCCTTTTGAAATTACACCTGGCAGGGCGAATGCATGGTTGTCCTGCATGGATGAAGCAATGGATGAGATCGGGCTTGAAAATCCTATGCGCGATCAAATATTCAGCAGGCTTACGTTTACTGCACATCACATGGTCAACACAGACAAACTGGATTAGAAAGGAGAATCATATTGACTTTTTATGATGCTGGGTCCGGCAGCGATCCTGGATTTGAAAACATACATCAATGCGAATCTGAATGTGCCACCTCCTCCCAGCGGATTTCTAAACCAATTGAGATATACTCTTTTGTAGATCCTTTATGTCCAGAGTGCTGGGGATTAGAGCCTATCATTAAAAAACTTCAAATAGAATACGGAGATTATTTTACGATACGACACTTAATCGGCGGTAATTTGGCTACCTTGAATTCATATAGAAAAAAGAAAAAAGGGATTAACAACCATAAAGACATGGCAAAAAAATGGGAGCAAACTGCTAACCGGTCTGGAATGTCTTGTGATGGGGATCTCTGGTTTGAGGATCCTATCAGCACGCCTTATGGAGCATCGATCGCAGTCAAGGCTGCAGAACTGCAGGGAAAAAGAGCCGGTTCGCGTTTCTTGCGGAAATTAAGGGAAGTGGTCTTCTTACAGAAACAAAATATCACAAAAGAAGAAGTGCTTCTTCATTGTGCTGAAGACTCAGGCCTTGACCTGCATGAGTTTCAAAAAGATCTTCATTCCCAGGGAGCAATAAAAGCCTTTCAGTGTGATATGAAAATCACATATGAAATGGAAGTAGATGAACTACCGACATTAGTGTTTTTTAATGAAAACATAGATGAAGAAGGCATTAAAGTAACCGGAATGTATAACTATGACGTCTATGTCAATATTCTAAGGGAAATGCTAAAAGTTGATCCGACACCAGATGCTCCACCTCCCCTTGAAGATTTCTTGAAAAAGTATAAATTTGTAGCAACACAGGAAGTAGCGGTCGTTTACGGCATTTCTTCCAGTTTAGCAGAATCAAAAATGAAAGCTTTATCCCTTAAACAGGTAGTGGAAAGAATACCGGTAAAATACGGTACTTTCTGGAGATACATTGGTGATTAATTCAGGACGGCGTTCAGCTGTCCTGATTTTTTCTTATACATAACGTAACACCAAACCAATAAAATATATTAGGAGGGAGAAAGATGAATAAGTACTTATTGTTGCTATGTTTTATACTTGTGTTGATCAGCTTTGTATTCTTCGTTCTTTCAGTTATGAAGTTTACGCCTCTTGTTCTCGGAATCGTGTTCCTGTTTCTCTCAATATTGCTTACAGTGAATACTCTAAACGAACGGAATCGCTTCAGGGGATTCGGAAAGTAACTTTTTGGAACAATTAAAAAGAGGCTGGTACAAAAGTATTTTATCCAAAAGAAAATCCGAACTATGATTCAAAATTCTTTCATAAGAATTTGAATTAGTTCGGATTTTTCTTTCGGCGTTTTCGTATTTTTTTTGTTTTTGCACTAAATAGGTAAACTGCGACATATGCTACGTAAGTTACTGCTGACCAGCTTTTTCATTTGGTCTAGTCGTTAAACAAAAGTTGTTCCATTTCTGTTAGAATCGATTCAAAGACTTTCAGAGCATCTTCGATCGGTTGAGGTGACGCCATATCTACCCCCGCCTTTTTCAGCACTTCGATCGGATAGTCAGAGCTTCCCGCTTTTAAGAAATTAATATAACGTTCAACTGCCGGCTCACCCTCTTCCAGGATTTGTTTTGAAAGCGAAGCCGCTGCACTAAAACCGGTTGCATACTGGTAAACATAATAATTGTAATAGAAATGAGGAATTCTTGACCATTCTAATCCTATTTCTTCATCAATTATAAGATCATCACCGAAGTATTTAACATTTAAATCATAATATAGCTTTGTTAGAAGTTCAGGGGTAAGGGCTTCTCCGTTTCTTGCACGTTCATGGATCTCATGCTCAAATTCTGCAAACATTGTCTGGCGGAACACTGTTCCCCTGAAGCCTTCAAGATAGTGATTCAATAAATATAGCTTTTTCTTCTTATCCTCTGTTTCATTTAAAAGGTAGTGATTCAAAAGCGACTCATTGCATGTTGATGCAACTTCAGCCACGAAAATAGAATAATTTGCATAAGGATAAGGCTGGGTTTCGCGAGTATAGTAACTGTGTACAGAATGCCCGAACTCGTGGGCAAGGGTAAATAAATTGTTCACATTGTCCTGCCAGTTCATTAAGATGTATGGCATTGTGCCGTAAGTTCCGGAAGAATACGCACCGCTTCTCTTCCCTGCGTTTTCCTGAACATCCACCCATCGGTTTTCGAAGCCTTCCTCCAAAATATTAAGGTATTCTTTTCCAAGCGGGTCAAGCCCTTTTAGAATCAATTCTTTGGCTTCATTATAGCTTATATCCATCTTTACATCTTTCACTAAAGGGGTATAGAGATCATACATATGAAGTTCATCAAGTCCGAGCGCTTTTTTTCTAAGTCTAACGTATCGGTGCAGCAAACCAAGATTATCGTTAACTGTTTTCACAAGGTTATCATAGACTTCCTCAGGAATATTGTTATTGTCGAGTGCAGCCTGTCTTGCAGAATCATAATGACGAACATTAGCATAAAAGTTATCTCTTTTTACTGTTCCGCTAAGCGTACTGGCAAACGTATTTTTAAATTTGCCGTACGTATTGTATACTGCTTTAAAGGCATCTTTACGTACTCTTCTATCACTGCTTTCCAGAAAACGAATATACCTGCCGTGTGTAACTTCCGTTTCTTCACCGTTTTCATCTTTTATGGAAGGAAACTTAAGATCAGCGTTATTAAGCATTCCAAACGTATTGCTTGAACTGTTCGTAACATCACTCACACCCGCGAGAAGGGCTTCTTCTTCTTTAGAAAGTACATGCGGCCGCTGGCGATTAATTTCATCCAACGCCTGTTTATATAATTCGAGATCTTTGTTTTCATTTAAATATGTTTGGATGGTTTCTTCCGGTATACTTAATATCTCTGGCACCACAAAAGCAAGTTGGCTGCTAACTTGAGTAGCAAGATTTGCAGCACGATCATTCAAACCCTGGTAGTACGAGTTTGTTGTATCCTGATCATACCTCATGTGTGCGTATGTATATAATTTTCCAAGTTTCATTGTGATTTTATCCTGCCTCTTCAACGCCTCAAAGAGCGTTTCAGCAGACTCTCCAAGCTTGCCTTTGTACTTTTCCATTTCAGGCAGCAGTTCTTTTACATTTTTAAACTCTTCTTCCCATTTTTCATCCGTTTCATAAATCGCTTCTAAATTCCACCTATCCTCTGCTGCTACTTCTTCCCTTTGAGGAAGTTTTTTTACTTTTTGTTCCTCAGACATTACGACACCTCCATTAAAATCTTTCAATGATAAGCCTGATGGCTCCTCTCATTATCTTACCATGTTAGCCAAATTATTCTAAATCATTTAACTCTTACATGTTTTCTCTTTTCCATTTCATTTTCCTTTTGATTTTAAAAAATTCATTTTTTAGAATACAGAAAGTCCAGGACTTCCCGGTCACAGGCAAACGCTTTTTCAAGGGACGATGGAAGTTTTGCTTTTTCTCTTCGTTTGAATGTTAACCCGTCGACCTGCTCCAGTAAACCCAGTCTGGATAATTTAATTAAATAATCCGCTATTGAAAAGGAGTAATGTGTCTCTTTCAAGAATTTAAGGTTTCTAATTTTAATAATCTTTTTTGCCCGCAATATCTTCATTTCTTCGTATATGTCCCGGAATGAAAACACTTCGTCTCTTCCGTAAGAAGGGATCAACTTTAACAGAATCCAGCTTTGCCATAAATAACCTGGAGTTTCAAACCAATAATCAAATTTAGTTGGTATGCCTGCCTCACAGGGATATAAAGAAACCGGCATACCAAGCTCGTAAAATCTTTTATGAAAAAAGGAAGAGTTAGTAAAGGGAAATTGTTTTCCAAGCCGCCATTTTCTTTTAACAGCAAGCCAATCTTCATAAGGGAACTGTTGTGGTAAGGATGGGTTTATCAAAGTAGAGAGGCGTAAAGAAACATTTTTCTCAAATATAACCGAAGCAAACACAGAGGAAGGAGAAATAGTATGGATATCATAAACAAAAGCCAGCTGTTGAGAAATTGGGCAATAGTAAGTTAAGTAAATCATTTCTGGTTCTTTCATCCTTGCGGTCAAAAAATCCATAGGTGTTAAGGAAAAAACAGAAAAGCTTTTCCTTTTCAACCTATTGCCGCCAAGTATCCAGACAGGCCTAATTCCTTTGCTAATATAAGAAATTGTTCTTCTAGAAAGTGAATCGTGTGGGATTGTGGAACATTGAAACTCCAGTGCGATGGGGGATAAAGAAGAAGTGACGAGGAGATCAGGACGTTGCTTGATCGACTTTAGATATGGCTCAATGGAGACAGTGGCATGATTCCTAAATATAGACTCAAAAAGTTGTTTTTTACCCTTGATGTGATAATCTGACTCCGGTTCTGTTTCTATTTCACATGCCATTCTTTCATGTGCAAAATGCCAGGCTTTCCTGGTACCAAGCTTAAGTCTCACAGGTTCCTTACAGGCAGGGCAGCTGAACGATTCTTTTACCCTGAGAGTCAACAACTCCTGTTTTTCCCATGGATCAAGCAGGGAAATGATTTCATTGTTCTTTCGCATAGCAGTAAGCATTGCACCACCCTCTCTTTTTAATAAAACTATTATACAACAAAAAAAGCAGCATCGCGCTGCTTTTATATCCATTCATTTACAATAAAGGGGATAACAATCGAGATGTAGACTCCACAACTCTTGCAAGAATGGGCCTTTTGTTAAAATGAACAAATTCAATCGGCTTCGAATGGTCTAAGTCGTTTAAGAAATCTTTGACCAACTTAGTAGTACTATTCGTTTTAAAAAGAAATGTATTCACTTCAAAATTCAAGTGGAAGCTTCTCATGTCCATGTTGGAAGTCCCTATAGAAGCCAATTCATTGTCCACAATGATAACTTTGCTATGCAAAAAGCCTTCTTTGTATTCATAAACCTTTACTCCAGCATCAAGCAACTCGGGAAAATAGGAACGTGAAGCATAAAAAACGATTCGCTTGTCAGGCCTGTCGGGTACAATGATTCGGACATCGATACCGCTTAATGCTGCTACCTTTAATGCACTTAAAATATCTTCATCCGGAATAAAATACGGAGAAGTGATATAGATTGATTTCTTGGCAGAAACGATCATCGAGAAAAATAAATTTTTAATCGTTTCCCAGTGCTGGTCCGGCCCCCCCGCTATCATTTGCACGCCACCTGTATCACTGAGCACTTCAAGGTCTGGTGACAAATAATCCTGGTCGAGGAGTGCCTGGTCAGTCATATAGTACCAATCCCTAAGAAAAATCAACTGCAGGCTCCTTACTGCTTCCCCTTTCAGTAAGAGATGCGTGTCTCTCCAGAGGCCAAAGTATTTGTTTCTGCCAAGATATTCATCTCCAATATTTAGTCCTCCCGAAAAACCAATGGTTCCATCGATGACGATGATTTTCCGATGATTACGGAAGTTAATTTTATTATTCAGGAACGGCAGCCTTACCGGAGAAAATGAAATCATTTGGACTCCAGCAGCAAGCAACTCTGATATATAGGTTTTTGAAAGCTTCCAGCTGCCTACTGAGTCGTAAAGAAAACGAACTTCTACTCCTTCTTTTGCCTTTCTGATCAACACTTCTTTAATCTGTTCTCCAATTTCATCGCTTCTAACTATGTAGTATTCCAGGTGAATATGATGGGTAGCCTGTTCGAGGGCTTTCAGTATTTCATCAAAAGTTTCCTTGCCATTTGTCAAAACCTCTGTCGCTGTCGCAAAGGAAATAGGGCTTTTCCCCAGATTATGTGCAAGCCTGAACAGTAACTTTTGGTGGTCTCCCATCTTTTCGAGTTCATTTTCATTCAATGTCCTATTGCCTTCAATTCTCATAAAAGCCTGTTCGTCCAGTTCAGCCTTTTTCTGAAAAAGCTTTTTCTTACGATAATCCTGTCCAAAAACAATATAGAAAACAAAACCAACGACAGGAAAGACCGCCAGGACGATCAGCCAGGTAATAGTTTTTGATGGATGCCTGTTCTCCAGAAAAATAACGATCCCAATAAAAAATGCTGACAAGGAAAAAAGGATACTTATCACCCCAAGCAGCCAGTTCTCCCAATACTGCTCTGTAAAATAGAGTGCCAATGCTACAAACAATACAAAAACAATAATCTGAATTCGCTTAAACATTTTTCTGTTCTCCTTACTAAACGGTTCACACTTCTGTTCCCATCATATCATAACGTTATGAATCTTTCCTTTACAGAAAACAAAAGAGCCGATTTTCACAAAATAGAAAATCGGCTCATATTTATAGCATTGGGAAATGATTTTTAAGCTGTTCCAGTGCGTTTTCCGAGAGAATTTCCTTTCCGTATTCCTGTACTCGATGCAGGGTCACTTCAGCATCATAGCCAAATTCAAGCAGTTGGCTAAGTTGATCTTCTTGTTCTTCCTCAGTACTTTCTTCACCAAAAACGACGTGAAGATAATATCGGCCTTCAAAGTGGTAAAGTTCTGATGCTGCATCAAATGGTGTATACTGATGGCTTAATGCGATGACATCTTCGAAATCATGGAAGCCGATCATGAATGATAACGGGCTGTTTGTTGTCTCGTCGTTAAGATCAGAATCCTCATCTTGAGCAAACTTTTGATCAAGCAGCTTTTCGATATTTTCATCGACCGGTAGATCAATTTGCTTTTCATCTGAAATTGGAAGCTCTAATTTTGATCCGTCTTTTGACATCTGTGCACGAGTTACAACAATTTCCAGCCCTTTTTCTAGCGCTTGAACCTGAATCCATAACGGTCCTTCAAGCGGGAACTGCTCCTCTTGATGCGCTTCATCCATGATTTCCCAGAAAAGTTCTTCTCCTCTTTCCCGGTCATACCAGATTTCTTCTCTATCAAAGCCGCGATTTTCGATGTCTCTATATGTTATAAAAAATTTTAACGTGAATTCATTTACTCGTTCTATTTCCATAAACCCTTCTCTCCCCTCCTGTTTATTTGTAACCGGAAGGCATCTCCCTTGTTCTATAATATCTTACTATTACTCATTCCCCAAATAAAATGGTTTCAATCATTATATCTTGTACTTTCATTCTATGATAAAACACGCAAGAATGGAAATAAAAAAACGTTGATTTTTAAAATGGGTGTTTATCATAACATTATGCAGAAAACAAAATATTATCCTAAAATCATCTCATATTCATCGTTCTCAAACATACTTATAATACAGGCTTATGGGCATGTACCCCAATGACACTAACTTGCTAATCAAGAATGGGAAGGAGATTTCTCACTTGCTCGATCTAGAATGGTTAACTTCAGTCATGCTTATTATTGGAATTGACCTTGTCCTTGGCGGAGATAATGCGATCGTCATCGCTCTCGCCAGTAGAAAATTGCCAGATCGCCAGCGAAACAAAGCGATTTTCCTCGGAACACTGTTAGCTGTTTTTATTCGAGTTTCTCTGACTATGATTGCCGTTCATTTGCTTCAGCTTCCCTATCTGCTGATCCTTGGTGGACTCCTTCTGATCTGGATCGCTTATAACCTACTGGTGGAAGAAAAAGAAACAGAAACGATTCATGCATCAAGATCGTTATTAGGAGCAATCCGTACCATTGTTGTGGCAGACTTAGTGATGGGTCTTGATAACGTACTTGCCATCGCCGGTGCGGCCAACGGGGATATAACCCTTATCATTATAGGCTTGCTCATATCTGTTCCGATCATTATTTGGGGAAGTAAATTAATACTTCTTGCGATGGAACAGTTTCCTGCTCTCATTTACATAGGTGCAGGGATCCTCTCCCTTACGGCTGGTAAAATGATCACCAGTGCAGAAGAATTGACCCTTATATTAATCCAGTTTCCAGCACTTGAAAACGGAATCCAGTTTGCAATTATCACAGGAGTTATACTTGCTGGTTGGACAACGAACCGGTTACGTTCGAGCAACGCAAATTCGTAAAGAAAATTAAAAACTTCTACAGAGAACCCTCTGTAGAAGTTTTTTTAGTTTACTAAACGCTGAGCTTCCTGCAATTGGAACGTCCGTACTTTACGAGGAAGGAAACGTCGAATTTCATCTTCGTTATATCCTACTTGCAACCGTTTTTCATCTAAAATGATCGGTCTTCTAAGCAATCCAGGATGCTCACTGATTAATTCGAACAAATCCTGCAAAGACATTGTATCCAGATTTAAGTTCAATTGCTGGAAAGTCTTTGAACGGGTTGATATAATTTCATCTGTTCCATCCTCTGTCATTCTAAGAATCTCTTTTACTTCTTCGATTGATAATGGTTCAGAAAAGATATTTCTTTCTGTAAATGGAATATCGTGCTCAACTAACCATGCTTTTGCTTTTCGGCAAGACGTACAGCTGGGAGAAGTATACAACGTTACCATAAGGAAGGGCTCCTTTCATTTATATAAAACTGTTATGTCTAAATTAGAAAAATTCTTATCTCACAATCCATATTATACTACAATTCCTATAATATAGATAGGGTATATCAAAAATTATATGTAAGTTATACAATAGTGATACACCACTTCAATAAACTAGTCCTTATTTTAAATACCCGCATTCCTTACCGATAAACCTCTTTTTTGAAAAAGTTTAACGAATTCTTCTTTTTTTGTGCTACATGATACTTTTCGAATGTGAAAGAATAAATATGAGGTGAAAGAATGAAAAAGATAGTCATCGTGTTAATGGTTGCTTTTCTTCTATACGGCTGTTCAACGAAAGAAATTACGACGAAAGATACTTCCCAACAAGCTATACCTGTGAAAACGGTTAAAGTGCATTCAAAAAATATAAATGATTACCTTGAATTAGCCGGACAAGCTATGCCAAGTGTCGCTATTCCTCTAATGGCTCCGAATCCCCTTGAGGTTAAGCAAGTAAATGTTTCAGTCGGCGATAAAGTCAATAAAGGCGATGTTCTCATCGTATTGGACAACCAGCTCGCAAAGGAAAACGTTATCCAAATGGAAAAAGCGGTTAATCAGCTGGAATCAGCTGTTGCGGACACAAAAAAAGCAATGGACGCTTCAAAAAAGAATGCGGAACAGTTAAAAGCCCTTCAAGCAGACCTGGACCAATCTCTTGAAAATTCACAAGGAATGCTCTCCAATATAAAAACCGAAGAGCTTGAATCACTCGATGTATTAAAACAAAGCCTTGAACTAGCGATTAAGCAGGCCCAACTTTCTCAAGCAGCATCGAAAATGCCACAGGTCGGATCTTCTAGTGTCATTCAACTGGAAAATCAACTTGCTGAATCTAAGCTAAAACTAAAACAAGCACGGGAATCGCTTAAGGCAACTACTGTCGTAGCCCCTATAAGCGGGACAATCTCCCAGATGAATGTCGAAGAGAACGGAACCGCTGTTCCTGGTTCCCCTCTAGGAATGGTTGTACAGATGGACCCGGTAGTTGCTGCATTTCAAGTAAATAGTTTTGAAATCTCGAAGATCAATGAAGGCATGGAAATTGAAATAAGTTTTGGCGGAATGGACGCAATATACAAAAGTAAAATCACAAGTGTGCCTCCTACAACCACACAACAAACAAGCACCTACTTGATCGAAATTCCAGTTGAAAATAAGGAACTTAAGATCAAGGGAGGCATGAAGGCCAATGGCATTGTATCTATCGATACGATCAACAACGCAAAGATTGTGCCAGAAGAATCTGTTCTATACGAGGACGAGCAGGCTTTTGTGTTTGTAAACGAGAATGGAACTGCAGTTAAGAAAAAAATTGAAACCGGAGTGCATAGTGGTGCAGATATACAGGTAACGAGCGGGTTAAGTCTGAACGACCAGGTAGTTACCCAGGGTAAAGACCGCCTATCCGATAATGCGAAAATTTCAGTGAAAGAGTGATTACAGCATGAACATCGCTAAGCTATCCGTTTTTAGGCCGATTGCCATGTCGATGGTAATTATTTTCTTGTTAATAATCGGCTCAGTATCATTAAGGAACTTACCGGTTGACCTCTTCCCGGATTTAACGTTTCCCGTTGCAGCAGTAACGGTGAACTATGAAGGAGCTGGCCCGGAGGAAGTAGAGAAACTCCTCTCTTCCCCTATCGAAAATGTCATGGGAACACTTCCAAACGTTGAAAGTGTTTCTTCCATATCCAGAAACGGTGGCGCACTTGTTTTAGTTTCTTTTAAATGGGGCACCGATATGGATTTTTCCGCGTTAAAGATGAGGGAAAAGATTGACGCCGTACGGAGCGCTTTGCCTAAAGAAGTGCCTGCCCCCAAGGTTCTTCGCTTTAATCCAAGTGATATTCCAGTCATGCAAATGGGAGTTACAAGTGACAGCGAGAACCTTTTTGAAATAAAAAACATCGTTGAAAACCAGATCAAACCAGCACTTGATTCTGTTCCTGGCGTGGCGGCTGTCACGATTGAAGGAAAAGCGGAAAAGGAAATCCTTTTGACTGCCGATCCTGATTACCTGAGCCAGTTTGGCATCACTTTGTCACAGTTGGATCAAATCATAGGCACTGAAAACTTCAATCTGCCAACAGGCTCGATCGAAGATAAAAACAAAAATCTCCCTACCAGGGTTGTTGGCGAATTTAAATCGATAGAAGATATCAAATCCCTTCCTGTTCCTACAGAACAGGGAGTGTATAGACTTGATGATCTTGTCCAAATCAAAGAAACAACGAAAGAATCTTCGCAACTAAGTTATTTAAACGGAGAACCAAGCATCGGATTTTCTATTCAAAAACAATCAGGTGCTAATACAGTAAAGGTTGTCCATGATATTAATAAAAAACTTGCTGAACTCGAAAAACAACTTCCAGAAAGTTCAAAAGTTAGTGTTATTTTTGATCAAGCGAAATTTATTAATCAATCTATTCGTGCTGTAGTTTGGAATATGATAATCGGAAGCCTTCTCGCAGCACTTATTTTATATCTCTTTTTAAGGAATATTAGATCTACATTGATTGTTGGATTGTCTATTCCCATTTCGATTGTAACTGCTTTTATTTTAATGTATTTTAGCGGCCAAACGTTGAACCTGCTTACGTTAGGAGGGCTGGCACTCGGTGTAGGAATGATGGTGGACAATTCCATCGTTATTCTCGAAAACATCTTTCGCCTGAGGCAGGAAGGGCTTCCTCTTAAAGAAGCTGCCGTGAAAGGGACGAGTGAAGTAGGTGGTGCGATCATTGCCTCAACGTTGACTACAGTGGTAGTTTTTCTTCCGATCATATTTGTACAGGGTCTTGCAGCACAGTTATTTAAGCCTCTCGCGCTAGCTGTAACATTTTCATTGCTTGCTTCTCTATTTACAGCACTGATCATTGTTCCTTTATTATCTTCCCAATTTATGAAAGGGAATGCAAAAAAATCTTTGTTTCAGCTAAAGTTCGAAAGTTTAAACGAATTTTACGGAAAATGGCTGGATAGAGCATTGCGTTCTCCTAAAAAGACGGCGATTGGAACGGTTGCCTTGCTGGTTATCTCACTTGCAGGAATACCTTTCATCGGAACAGAGTTTTTGCCTGCACAGGATCAGAGTTTTGTTAATATCACTGCAAAGCTCCCGCCAGGCAGTTCACTGGATGCAACTTATAAAATGTCAGAAGATATCAATAAAGTTATAGACAAGGTTCCCGAGGTTAAATTATCTTACTTGACCGTTGGAGGCACAGATAACTTTACTGTTGCTGCCGGTACTCAAACAAACAGGGCAACGTATAGCATTTTGCTTGTACCTATTGACGAACGTTCAAAATCAGACTTAGAGGTTGCCGAAAATATTCGAAAACAACTTAAGTCCATTCCAAATGCAGATATATCAGTTTCCGCAAGTGACTCAGGCTTTTCGGAAGATCCTGTGGTCATCAATATCATCGGTTCTGATTTACCGGTTCTAAAAAATTTATCTGAGGAAGTTATCGGTATTATTTCTGATGTGAAAGGTGTACGGGAACCTACTTCAAGCCTTGATACTAATAATCCAGAAGTAGAGATTCTTGTAAATCGAGAAAAAGCTTCTAACTATGGAATCGGTACTGCGCAAATTGCCTCGGTGATTGGCCAGGCAACAAGAGGAACGGTTTCTAGCCAGCTTTCAAGAGATGGAGAAAGAATTGATATTCATTTAAAGGTTGAGGAAAAGTATTCACGGTCAGTCGATGCACTCGGTCAAATTCTAATCCAAGCCCCAACTGGTGAAAAAATACCTCTTGAATCGGTTGCTGATATAAAAAGGGGCCAGGGCCCAAGTGAAATCACTCGGAAAGACCGACTCCGGCAGGTGGAAGTTTCCGCTTCTATTCTGAATAGGGATCTTGGAAATGTAATCGAAGATATTCGCTCTGATATAAAGAATAAAATTAGTCTTCCCCAGGGATATAAAATTACGTTTGGTGGACAGAATGAACAGATGAACGATGCCTTCTTCAAATTGTCCGGCGCTTTAGCATTAGCGATCGTTTTAGTGTATATGGTGATGGCTGCACAGTTTGAATCTTTCTTCTATCCGTTTATCATCATGTTTTCTGTTCCTTTAACTGTCATTGGCATTATTGTTGGACTTCTTGTCACCTTCCAGCCTCTTGGAGTAGGTTCCCTTGTTGGTATGCTGATATTAACAGGAATAGTAGTCAATAATGCAATTGTACTCGTCGACTATATAAATCATCTAAAAAAGAGTGGTATGGAAACAAGGGATGCGATATTGCTGGCTGGACCAACCCGATTGCGTCCGATCTTAATGACTGCATTAACGACGATCCTTGGGTTGATCCCCCTCTCATTCGGCTTTGGAGAGGGTACGGAAATCCAACAGCCGATGGCGATCGTCATTGTCTTCGGACTCACATTTGCAACATTTATTACCCTAATTTTTATTCCCGTCATTTATTATCTTTTCGACAGGAGAAAAGAGAGGAAAAAAGAACAGATTTCTGGATAATTCGTCTTATTTATGCAAAAAAGGAAAGCCTCCACTGGGCTTTCCTTTTTTTCTATGCTGAAGTTTTTGCATTTGATGCAGGTTCTTTTCCGGATTTTGATTTCCAATTTTTCAAGTTCTTTTTCAACAAGTCTTTCAGCAGTTCACGTTTCTTCTTGCGCTTTTTGTCACGATTCTTCATTTGAAAGACACCTCTTTTTTAAAGAACTTCCATAGCTGAAAAGTACTTACTCTTCTACAGGTTCTTTGTCCTCTTTCTTTTCACTTTCAAGAACAAGAACATCATCCACTGGCAAATACGATTTACCGTATAGCTCTTTGTCTTTGTACGTATGAAATTCCTCATACGTATGTTTCATCGCTTCAAACACTTCTTCTTCACTCATATCATTTGGGGCCCAGTAAAGGATCTCCATTTCATTAACTTCATTGGTAGCTAGTGAACGGCGGCGATATCCGATGGACTTTGCATGATGGAATCCTTCGCGCTTATAAAAACGCTGTCTTTTTTCAGTGTCTGTATCCTCGTAATCGACAGGTTCCACTTCCAAGATAACCGGCTTATTCTTGCTTTTTAATTTTTCGATCAACTTTCTTCCAATTCCCTGGCCTCTAGCTTTGTTGGAAACGAAAATATAATCTACAAAGACAAAGTCAGGCAGCTCCACGTACATCAATACATGATTTGGACCTTCATCCTTATGATAGACGTCTCCTTTTTCTTCAAGTAGTAGTTCCATGTGTTCTTTAGATTTCATTTCTTCGATTGGAAAATATTGCTTTAGCTTTTCGTACCAGTTCATTGATCTACTCCTTTTATTTATTTACATTTTTATTATAACATATTAAGAAAATTCTGCAGATGGCGATTAGCCCATGCCAAATATTACTTTTCCCCACTTCTATTTTCTTTAAACATTCATTACAATAAACATAACAACAGTTAAGGATGGTGTAACTATGGCTTCCTTTCTAACGGATTTTTTGCTATTTGGGTTGCTTATTATTGGTTTGACAGCTTTTCTAGGTATTATAGGCACTTTTATTGGACAAAAAGTATTTGGAAGAAGGACACTATCCTCACTACTTAACGAAACGAAAAAAAGTCAAAACAGTTGGCATCCTGTGAAACGGAGAAAATGAGAAGAAACCACCTTCTGCTTAATAAGAAGGTGGTTTCCCATTTATGGAGTGTAGTTTACATTTGGCGTATATCTGTTTCCAGCATTCCACAGCAAAAATTCATTTATGCCGTTTTCTTTTAACGCTCTTACCTGTTCCTCAACTTGCCTTTTCCCGTAGACCTGATAATTTCCCGAACCAAGATAGGAAGCTGTGAAATCCTGAATCCAAGGACGAGAAGTCGGAGGATCGCTCATTGCAGCTAACTTTTTGCCTTCTACTTTCGCATATTCTGTAATGAGGCGATACGGTTCAAGATCTGGTTTAGCGATGCCAAAGTACGAGCCCCAGTGACTTGGATAAATCATTGAAGAGATTACATCGACATGCTCTGAAATTTTCGTAAAGTTTTGGCCGATGCCAGGCGCTTCAGGCAAAGTTGCAGTGTAACCAAAAATATCAACGGAAACATCAACATCATACATCTGGAGCTTCTCTTCTGCGTATGCAACAAAATCAGTAACTGCCTTCACACGTTTTTGAACATTGTCCATTTTCAGATCCTTATATTCACCCATAGAATATGTCAGCTCATC
Source organism: Exobacillus caeni (assembly GCF_005747095.1). Lineage (GTDB taxonomy): Bacteria > Bacillota > Bacilli > Bacillales > Guptibacillaceae > Exobacillus > Exobacillus caeni. Next base: position 159,052 of record NZ_SWLG01000005.1, read on the forward strand.
ATCTCTTTTTTCAAATCCTTCTGGAAAACGAACATAGTCAAATTGAATTTCTTTGAAGCCCATCTTCGCCGCTTCGATTGCAATTTGTACATTGTAGTCCCAAACTTCTTTCAAGAAAGGATTTACAAAGGCGTCTCCCCGTCCGTTTGTCCAAACTTGCCCACCGTCTTTATAAGAAAGTTCAGGGCGTTTTTTAGCCAGGACTGTATCTTTAAATACAACGATTCTCGCAATCGGATAAATTTCGTTCTTTTCAAGTGTTTTCAATACACTCTTCGGTTCCTTAATAAACGGCATTCCGATATCGAGTTTAGCAATCGGGGAATCTTTTTCAGGAACATATGTAAGATTACCATAATCATCTTTTATATCGATTACCATCGCATTCAATTCAGTGTTTTTCACAAGGTTTACCAGCTTGTCAAATTTAGCTCCCCCTGCTGAATGGCCTGTTAGATAAATACCTCTAACTGCATCGGGATAATCAAAATTAAATCCCGAATCATAAACAAACCTTGGCATAAATTCTGGTACTTCTAAATTGTGCTCCGATAATGCCACTTCACTATGCAATGACGAAGCTTTTGCTTCCTCTTCGGCAAAGACTGCCGGTGCCAACAAAAGGGTAGCCAGTGATGCGATCAGAACTGATGTTAACTTCTTTCCTTTTTGGCGCACTATTTCCTCTCTCCTTTTTATATGCTTATTCTATTATACTTCCAATAAATTCTTTTTTAAAGGAGATTAATAGACAAATTATCCAACCCCTCCAATCTTTACAAGCGCAATTTTCACTATTGATTTGATATTCCTCACATGTTATATTGTTAAACAATATATTTAAAAAGTCCTTCTAATATACGGTTTAAAATCATCACAAAAATGGAATAAATATAATTCCAAGGAGGTGCTGGTATGAGAAAAGTATCACTTGGCGATCTTTTTGCCAATTCATATACGAGGAAGTATATCTCGCGCTCCGGGCTCCATCATGCTATTTCTACCGCATTTCATGCCTTTCGCCTGGCAAAACAATACAATGTGGATGTCGATCTAGCTGTAAAAGCAGCCTTTTTGCATGATATTGGGCATTACACCTGGTACAGGAACGGTGAATGGGACTTTGAACTCTATAAGAAGAACGATATCCATGCAATAAAAGGATCTGAGAGGGCTCATAAACTCCTCATTAAATTAGGAGAGGACAGGGAAAACGCTAAAGAAATTGCTCTTGCTATTCTATTCCATACCGATTCATTTATACCCGGAGGAAACCTGCAACTGACTCCTCTTCAAAAGGTTGTTGCACTGGCTGATGAAGCTGATGAAGAACCTGGGGGTAAACATCACTATAAAAAAATTTCTGCAGAAAAAGCAGCAAAGCTCATCGCAAAACTCGATAAAAAAATAGAAGCAGAATACGAAAGTACCACCTTAAAACAAAGCGTATAACAGCACGCTTTCAAGATGAACTTGGCCAGGTGCCAAGTCATTTTTATTTTCCCAAACATTATGTCAAATTTTCGATATTTCCATAATCAGTCGACGAAGGTTGTTCTGCCTGTTATATTGATAAAGAAAAAGATGAATACGTTAACGTCAAACTCCAAGTTATGATTTATCCCTCTGTATTTTCAACATGAGAAAACATAAGTTATTTAAAAACATTTTTCTGAGGAGATTATATATGGCACATCTTCAATTCATGGCAGGAATTTCTTCGGCTTTACTTGTTATCGCTATTCTACTGGATTATTCTATACTCGAAATTCCTTCTATATTACTATCTTATTTGCTTATTCAAACAATTGTTTTGTTTATCCTTCACCAGTATCAAAAGCACAAACGAAAAAACGGGTAGGGAGAAACAAGTTGAATTGACCTATCAATAGATAATAAAAAAACGATCTAAAAAGATCGTTTTTTCATATTAAACAGTGGCCATAAATTGTTCGTATTCTTCTTCGGTACATGCGACCCAGTGCCCTTTTTTGACTTCTCTAAGAACACGCTTTTCACCGCTTTTCGGTGCATAATCTTCCGAGTCGTATAATTTACGTGTTCTTGAACGCTCATATTCAGGATCTGGAAGAGGAATCGCTGACAATAATGATTGTGTATATGGATGTAACGGATCAGCATATAACTCATCACTATCTGCTAATTCCACGATTTCACCCTGATACATAACACCGATTCTGTCACTGATGTACTTAACCATAGAAAGGTCATGGGCGATAAAAAGATAAGTTAACCCTTTTTCCCTTTGAAGCTTTTTCATCAAGTTTACGACCTGTGCCTGAATAGACACGTCAAGAGCTGAAATAGGCTCATCGGCAATAATGAATTCGGGATCAACTGCAAGTGCCCGTGCAATACCTATACGCTGACGTTGGCCTCCACTAAATTCGTGCGGATAACGGTTTGCGTGTTCTTTGTTAAGTCCTACCGTTTCTAACAATTCATGAACACGAGCCATTCTTTCTTCCTTATTTTTAGCCAGGCCATGAATATCGATTCCTTCAGCGATAATATCAGCCACTGTCATACGCGGATTTAAAGAAGCGTATGGATCCTGGAATATCATTTGCATTTTACGGTTAAACTTTTTTAACTCTTTGGCATTCTTCTTGCCGTGAACATTTTCTCCATCAAAGATAACTTCGCCGTCTGTTGCATCGTACAGGCGGATAATGGTACGTCCGGTTGTTGATTTTCCACAGCCCGACTCTCCAACAAGACCGAAAGTTTCTCCCTTATAAATATCAAATGTTAAGCCATCAACCGCTTTAACAACAGATTTGCCAACTTTAAAGTGCTGTTTTAAATTCTTTATTTCAAGTAATTTCTCATTAGCCATTACGCTCACCATCTTTCGTCACCATTGTCGGCTTTGAGGATGCCATTCCTTTCATGCGCTTCTTGATCGCTTCAGGTGGCTCTACTTTTGGCGCTTTTTCGTGAAGCAGCCATGTTGCCGCATAATGAGTATCTGAAATTTTAAATAATGGCGGCTCTAATTCCGTATCGATTTTCATCGCATACGGGTTACGAGGCGCGAATGCATCCCCTTTTGGAGGATCCGTTAAATCCGGTGGTGACCCGGGAATTGCAATCAATTCCTCTTCACTTGTATCCAGAGATGGCATTGATCCAAGTAATCCCCATGTATATGGATGCTGTGGATTGTAGAAAATCTCATCCACTGTTCCTGTTTCTACTATTTTGCCAGCGTACATAACTGCTACTCTATCCGCAATGTTTGCTACAACACCAAGATCATGCGTGATAAAAATAATAGACGTTCCCATTTTTTCCTGTAAGTCTCTTAACAATTCAAGAATTTGCGCCTGGATTGTTACGTCAAGTGCAGTTGTAGGCTCATCAGCGATTAAAATTCTTGGATTACATGCAAGTGCGATCGCAATGACAACACGCTGGCGCATACCACCTGAGAACTGGTGAGGGTATTGACTCACTCTAGTATCCGGGTTTGGAATTCCTACTAGTTTTAATAGCTCGATAGCACGCGATTTTGCTTCTGTCTTGCTCAATCGCTGGTGCTTAATAAGCCCTTCCATTATCTGCTTTCCGACTGTCATCGTCGGGTTTAAGGAAGTCATCGGATCCTGGAAAATCATTGAAATCTCAGATCCGCGAATGCTTTGAAGCTCTTTCTCGGACATCTTAGCTAGATCCTTACCGCCGAATAAAATTTCACCCTCTTTAATTCTTCCAGGAGGATTCGGAATAAGCCCCATAATAGCCTTGGAAGTTACCGATTTACCAGAACCCGATTCCCCTACAATCGCCAGGGTTTCCCCTTTTTCAAGATGAAGGTTTACACCGCGAACGGCTTTTACTTCTCCTCCAAACGTATCGAAGGAGACATGTAGATCCTTCACTTCTAAAATTTTTTCCATTTTATCTCCCCCTATTTACGTAACTTAGGATCAAACGCATCGCGCAATCCGTCACCTACAAGGTTAAATGCAATCATCAATAAACTGATTACGATCGACGGATATAACACTAAGTGCGGATAAATTTGCAAACTTGAAAATCCATTATTGATGATGGATCCTAACGATGCTTCAGGCGGTCGAATCCCTAAACCGATAAAGCTCAAGAAAGCTTCAAAAAAGATAGCATTTGGAATGGTAAACATCGTTGTGATTATGATTTGTCCCAATACGTTCGGAATCAAGTGCCTTCCGATTACACGCCCATCAGAAGCACCAAGCGTTCTTGATGCTAGAACGAATTCCTGGTTCTTCAACTTCAGAACCTGCCCACGAACGATACGGGCCATTCCTATCCATCCGGTTACTGCCAGAGCCAAAATGATTGAGAGTATCCCTGGCTCAAAGATCAAGATAAACAAAATGATAAGGATAAGGTTAGGTATACCTACTAATACCTCAATGATACGTTGTAATATATTATCAACACGGCCGCCATAAAAAGCAGAAATTCCACCATATGCTACACCGATCACAAAATCAATAAATGCTGCTGCAAGTGCGATAAACAGAGATATCCTTGTTCCCTGCCACACACGTGTCCATTGATCACGGCCAAACTCGTCGGTACCAAACCAGAAGTATTCGTCTACTCCCTTTGCTTCATACTGGTCAACACCGCGAATATCGACTCCATTCAAACCGAGGAATCCAACGTTCTCTAAGCCCGGTACCTTAGCTGGCAGTTTTGCACGCATCAGGTCCTGTTCATGATAGCTATATTCATTCATCATTGGCCCGAAGATCGCAAGTAAAGATAATACTACGATAATAACTATTCCAATGATCGCACCAAGGTTTTTACGAAGTCTTCTCCACGCGTCTTTCCAAAAGCCTGTACTCTCTCCAGCGATCTCTTCGTTTTTAGATGAATCGATGTCGGCGGGCTGGAACATGTCGTCTGTTAAATCTGGCAGTTGCTCTTGTCTCATGCTCATCTTTATTTCCCTCCCGCTAAACGAATTCTTGGATCTACAATTCCGTACAACACATCTACTACGAGGATAACTACTATAAATAGAATACTAAAGAATAAGGTTGTTCCCATGATGATCGGGAAATCGTTTGTCATGATAGACGATACGAATTTTTCACCGAGTCCCGGGATAACGAAGATTTGCTCAATTACGAGTGTACCCGTCATCAAAGCTACTACCATCGGTCCCATGATCGTAATAATTGGAATGGAAGCGTTTCGAATAGTGTGTTTAATAACAACTGCAGTACTTGTTAATCCTTTTGCTTTCGCTGTAGTGATATAGTCTTGACCTAATACTTCAAGCATTTCTGTTCTCATGAACCTTGCAATCGTTGCTGTTACAGCAGCAGCAATCGCAATTGTCGGCATAATCGTGTATTCAAATCCTTCCCAGTATGCAACCGGCAGCATTCCCCACTTAACACCAACCCAGTATTGCATCATACCAGCAATGACGAATGAAGGAATGGAAATACCTAATACTGCGATTATCATAGAACCATAATCCAGAAAAGTATTATGTTTTAAAGCCGCAATTATACCAAGCAACAACCCGAAAATGGTACCAATTAAAAGAGATTGAAAACCAAGATATGCAGATGGCCCAATTCTTTCCCCAATGATCGTTGTTACTGAACGCCCGTCCTGCTGGAATGAAACTCCAAGGTCGCCTTTAAACAAGTTCGTCATGTATGTTACATATTGAACCGGTACCGGATCGTTCAATCCGTACTTTTCATTCATTTGTTGAATTTGTGATTCTGACATTTTTTCCTGGTTGTTAAACGGAGTACCAGGAAGCAATTTCATTAAGAAAAACGTCAATGAAGCGATAATAAGGAAGGTAACTAGCATTGATACTACCCTTCCGCCAATATAACGTCCCACTACAACCAACCTCCTCAAAAAATACCTGCTTTTTTATTATCTGTCGAAAACTTGTCGATATCAAGTGTTTTTTTTCTGTGAATAACGGAAATACACACTTTTTTGACAATTGTTAATACAGGTAAAAAGAGAGTATATGCCAGGATGACATATACTCTCCTGAAATGCTTTTAAGTTACTCAGAGAAGATTATTTACCTTCAATCTTAACCCATTTCAAGCTTGTATCAGCACCGAACGGGTGAAGGAAGTAATTTTTAACATAAGGCTTCATAAGGCTTGCAGTACCACGTTGGTATGTTGGTACGATCGCAAAATCTTCCTCGATAAGAACTTTTTCAGCATCCTGCATCATTTTCCAGCGCTTTTCAAGGTCAGTTTCCTTTTTAGCTCCGGAAACTAGCTTGTCATATTTTTCGCTGGTATAGTTCATACGGTTGTAATCTGCACCTGTTTCAAACATGTACAAGAATGTCATCGGATCTGGATAGTCTGGACCCCAGCCTCCAGTAGAGATATCAAAGTCACCAGCAGTTTCAAGCTCTAGGAATTGTTTCCAAGGCTGTTTGTTGATCGTTACATTCAAACCTTCAAGTTTAGTTTGGAACTGTTCTTTTGCATATTCTGCAATTTTAGAAGCAAGTTCAGTGTCTGTAGTCAGGAATTCTAGGTCAACACTGTCTTTTCCAATCTCTTGAAGACCTTTTTCCCATGCTGCTTTTGCTTCCTCTGCTCCCTTGTCCGCTAAGAAACCATCTGGAGCGAATTCACGGAAGTCTTTTCCGTTAGGGCCAAATGCGAATTCTTTTGGTACGAAGTATTTTGCTGCAACAGAACCATTGTTAAGTAGTACATTAACTAGACCTTCTCTATCGTAAGCAAGGTAAAGTGCTTTACGGATATTTGTGTTAGCTAACGCTTCGTTCTTCTGATTCAGACGTAAGAAGAACATTGTTGGTTCAAGACGTGTAACGAAATCTTCGTTGCCTTTATACTGGTCAACAAAGTCTGCACTCAATCCAGCACGGTCAACTTTTCCAGTTTCATAAAGGTTAACACCAGTAGCAACGTCTTTTACGATTTTGTAAGTTACTTTTTCAAGGCTTACAGTTTCGTTATCCCAATATTCAGGGTTTTTCTCGAATGTCCAACCGTCACCGTGGTTCCACTCAGACATTACGAATGGTCCGTTGTAAAGCATAGTGTCAGTTTCAAGCGCATACTTGTCACCCTGCTTTTCAACAAAATCTTTTGGTTGTGGATAGAATGTAGCAAAAGTTAGCAATGATTTGAAATAAGGTACTTTTTGTGTAACTGTAATTTCTAGTGTTTTATCATCTACTGCTTTAACGCCAAGTTCATCGACTTTTCCGTATAACGGATCTCCTTCAGTGATGATCGCGTTAGCGTTTTTGATGCCTGCGGTACCAAACATAGAAGCATATTGAGATAAAGAATCAGGATTCATTGCTTTCTTCCATGCAAAGATGAAATCGTTTGCCGTTACCGGAGTACCGTCAGACCAATTTGCATCATCGCGGATTGTGAATGTATATACTGTTTCTCCGTCTTTTTCTTCTTCTTTCGGCTCATCTGCAGCCATACCAAGAACCGGTTTGTTGTTCTCATCAAGACGATAAAGTCCTTCGAAAATCTGGTTCATCGCATTAAAAGATGTTGCGTCAGTCGCTTGAGTCGTATCCATTGATGGAATCTCTGCAGACTCAAGCAGGTTAAGTACTTGTTCACTTTTTCCTTCGCCGCCTTCAGCGTTTCCGCCTTCGTTGCCGCCCTCACCAGCATTGTTGTTTCCGCCGCCTCCGCATGCAGAAAGGAAAATGCTCAGGACAAGGATTAACGAAAGAAATACTGTCCATTTAGTCTTCCTCATGTTGTGATGACCTCCCTTTAATTTTGCAGCCCATATAAAGCTACCTTTCAAAAAAAGCTTTACACATCCAAAACAGATGTGAATTGCTATCCACAATTCGTATTATACAAGTTTTCTAACTATTTTGCATAAGATTTTTTTATCAAAATTTACAAAAACCGCGTGTTCATTACGGTTTCGTAACAAAAAATAGGTACTAAGACCTAGTGTTATTTTAGTGTTTTTGAAACTGTTTTTTAAAAATTGCATTCTTTTGCATGAAAACAAATACCTATAATTTCTTTTTCAGTCATTCTTCAATACACATTGTATAGCCTATACATCTTTTAATAGATACACAACTTTCTGAAAAATAAAGGATATGTAAATCCTCTTTACAAACCTATTGAAGCATCACTTCGACAAATCTTATTGTACGTTAAGACAACTTCTTATATACTAGAATGGAATATTTTTGGCTCTGGAGGCACAAATGAAAAATTTATTTGGTAAAATCCTTGTAACAGTAGCAGGATCTCTGTTGATATCTTTTGGATTAACGCTCTTCTTTGGAGGGTTTTCGATATTGAACTATGTGAATAATGTATTCCTTGTCAGTCTGGCCCTGTTGATGATCGGCGGCATTTTTTATGTATTGCAGACTGGTTTCTTCAACGGAATAGTTTACAGCTTTAGGCGATTTATTAAAAGCACACAGAAACGAAAAATGATCGAAGACGACGAACAGGAGATCCCATACTTTGTTGATTATACGTTTCCTTTTACTTATGCAATGATCATTGCAGGGGGAGCATTGTTTCTGATTTCTATTTTTATTGGCTTTTCAATGATTTGATTAGTTGCCTTTCCTTTTGGCTTTTTGTATACTACTTTTACAAATAAACCAGTGTTATGTGATGAAAAAGATTAGTACATTATGTTGTTGTTCTCAGAGAGCCCGTGTTTGCTGAAAACGGGCAGCAACTCATAATGGAATGGACTTTTGAGCATCCAGGCTGAACATTGCAGTAGGTTCTGGCGCCAGTCTTAGCGTTATCAAAGACTCCGTACCCTGGTACGGGAAGAGAGATCTTGCGTATGCAAGATAATTAGGGTGGCACCGCGGTCATTCGTCCCTATAGATAAATGGGATGGATGGCTTTTTTATTTTGTCTAAATTAACATAAAGGAGAGATTTTTTATGTCTACAATTTTTTCAGGCATACAACCGAGCGGAACTTTAACGCTGGGAAACTATTTGGGAGCTATGAAACATTTTGCCGAACTTCAAAATGAACATGACTGCTATTTCTGTGTCGTAAACCAGCATGCTATCACAGTTCCACAAGAAAAAGCGGAACTAAAGAAAAATACGAAGAACCTTGCAGCACTTTATCTTGCTTCAGGTATAGATCCTGAAAAGTCCACTTTGTTTATCCAGTCCGAAGTACCAGCACATGCTCAGCTTGGATGGATGCTTCAATGTATCGCATATATTGGAGAACTTGAACGTATGACACAGTTTAAAGACAAATCAAATGGAAAAGAAGGAGTCAGTGCCGGCCTGCTAACATATCCTCCTTTGATGGCCGCTGATATTTTACTTTATAGTACCGATATGGTTCCTGTTGGCGAAGACCAAAAGCAACATATTGAGCTTACCAGGGATTTAGCTGAACGATTTAATAATAAATATAATGATATCTTCACAATCCCTGAACCACGGATACCTAAAGTGGGAGCAAGAATCATGTCATTGCAGGATCCTTTAAAAAAAATGAGCAAATCTGATCCAAATAAAAATGCCTATATCTCCATGCTCGATGATGAAAATACAATCATCAAGAAAATAAAAAGAGCTGTGACGGATTCTGACAATTCTGTCTATTATAATAAGGAAGAGAAACCTGCAATCTCTAATTTGATGACGATTTATTCATTATGTTCCGGTAAGTCGCTTGACGAAATTGAGGAGTTGTATAAAGGAAAAGGATATGGCGAGTTCAAAGAAGGCGTAGCCAGTGTGGTGGTAGATACGTTGATGCCGATCAGAAAAAAATATGACGAGTTAATCGAATCTGACAAACTTGATGAAATTTTAGATGAAGGTGCAAACAAAGCGAATCGCGTTGCCCAGAAGATGTTATTTAAAGCAGAACGGGCGATGGGGCTTGAGAGAAAGAAAAGATAAAGCATATGAAAAAGCAGAGCCTTTGAATGCTCTGCTTTTCTTAATTATTTTCTAGTTAACATGGGTCCCCTGTTCAAGTTCCCATATTTTCTCGAAATAAGGTTGTCCCTTTATAATACTTTCACAAATTTGCTCATGTTTCATCGACCAGCCGTTTTCAACTTCTTTATAAAGGCCTTTCCATGCTTCTTCTAACTCCATAGTTTGAATCGACATGTACATTTTAGGCTGGCATTCTGTATACCAGTATCGGATTTCTTCTACACTTCCACTCGTATAGAGCTGATCGAGCGCCATAAACAACAGTTGTTTCAATTGCCTTTCTTTCCTGGTTAAACCTCTCATCACTTTTGGTTCAGGAGATAAAATGTGATATTCTCTATTGTCGGAGATGTTATCAAAGACATATTCGTTCGCAGTTAGGTCTTCTATCATTTCAAAGACTGCTTTTTCCTGTCTTGGAATGACTCTGCTTTTTCGGATCGGAATTCTGTAGCCAAGGGTATCAACCACAATGACTCCATTTCCATCAGTAGCCAGAAAGCAATGGTCCAGCGGGGAGCGTTCGTTGTTTTTCCTGATGTAGCTTTTCTGATAAATCTCCTGCAGGAGGCTTTCTGGAAGCTCTGCCAGGTCATTCTCAATATAATGAAATAGCGCTGAGGTTACTTTAAGAACCGGAACCTGATCTAAAAGTTCAATGAAATCGTCTTTTCTCCATTCATGAAAATCACAAACGTTATATCCGTTTTCTTCACCCTCAAACCAATTCACCCATACATCACGCAAATATAACATTTGATACCCCTCACTTCTCAACTGTTTGTAAAAACAGTATAGTCAGAGGTTAGACAAATTATTCCAAGGTTCCTATATTCTTGTAAGAAAAAAATATTCCTTGTTTTCATGCCGTTTTCAGAAAGAGAGTGTTTTGGCAGAATAACGCTAACTGTGATCACATTGAGTTTCACTCCGGGCAGTTGCTTTCCGCGGCAACACTTCAGCTTCCAGCATACAATCAACTGAGGTGTTTGATAGTTAAACTACAACTACAACTACAAATCCAAATCCCAGAGAAACACACGTTAAAAGAGCTCCCTTAAGCATATTGCTTAAGGGAGCTCTTTTTAGTCTTCATATCTTTTAAATACCAGGGATGCATTGTGTCCGCCAAATCCTAACGAGTTATTTAGTACGGCATTTACTTTCGCTTCCCGGGCTTCATTCGGCACATAGTCCAGGTCACAATCCGGGTCTGGAGTTTGATAATTGGTTGTTGGAGGTAAAATCCCCTGGCTTAACACCAGTGTACAGAATATGGATTCTACTGCACCTGCAGCGCCCAGCAAATGCCCTGTCATAGATTTAGTTGAACTCATCGCTAATTTATAAGCATGTTCACCAAAGACTGCCTTAACAGCTGCCGTTTCGAATTTATCATTATATGGAGTACTTGTACCATGTGCATTTACATAGCCGATATCTTCAGGACTTAAGCCAGCATCCTCTACTGCCATTTTCATAGCACGGGCTCCGCCTTCTCCTTCAGGTGCAGGCTGGGTAATATGATAAGCATCGCCAGTTGATCCATAACCAACTATCTCTGCATAAATTTTCGCTCCACGTTTTTTTGCAGATTCCAATGATTCTATTACGAGTATCCCTGCACCTTCTCCCATAACGAAGCCGTCACGGTTTGCATCGAACGGTCTGCTGGCTGTTGCAGGATCAGGATTCCCGGATAACGCAGTCATAGAATTAAAGCCTGCTACTGCCATATTTGTAATCGGAGCTTCTGAACCGCCGGTTATCATCACATCAGCATCTCCTCGCTGAATAACCTTAAATGCATCTCCTATCGAATTAGTTCCAGATGCACATGCGGTTACAGTACAGGAGTTGATCCCCTTTGCTCCAAGCATTATCGATACTTGACCCGATGCCATATCTGGAATCATCATCGGAACAAAGAACGGGCTCACCCTGCGTGCACCTTTATCTAAAAACTTCCGAAACTGCTCTTCATATGTTCCCATACCGCCGATGCCAGAGCCAATCCATACGCCAACCCGATCAGCGTTTTCATCAGTGATTTCTAATTTTGCATCTGCGACAGCCATTTGCGCTCCAGCTACTGCAAATTGAGTGAAACGATCCATTTTCCTTACTTCTTTTCGGTCGATGAATTCTGAAGGGTCGAACTGATTTGCTTCAGCCGCCACACTAACAGTAAACATATCGGGATCTACTCTTGTCAAAGGCCCGATACCTGATTCACCGTTTAATATATTTTGCCAGGTATCCTGTACATTGTTTCCCAGTGGTGTTACAGCACCGAGTCCAGTTATCACAACACGTCTTTCTTGCATAGCCACACAACTCTCCTTTTATCCATTCGATCAAATTTTATTTGCCCATTTTCAATGCAACTGCTCCCCAGGTGAGCCCGCCGCCAAAACCTACAAGAACAACTATGTCGCCATCTTTCACTTTCCCTTCATCAACAGCTTCACCAAGAGCAATCGGTATAGTAGAAGATGATGTATTTCCATATTTTTGTACGGTTTTAGCCATTTTTTCTTCCGGAAGCTCTAACCGCTGTCTGGAAGCTTCCATAATTCTAATGTTTGCCTGATGTGGCACAAGATAGTCAACATCCTCTTTCGTTAAACCAGCCTTTTCAATTACGTTTAAAGCAGATTCCCCCATCTGGCGAACTGCAAATTTAAATACTTCTCTTCCGTTCATCACGAGATGTGGCCCATCTTGATATAGATGTTTTGCTCCAGCACCATTAGATCCAAGCTCAAAGGAAAGTATTCCATTCCCCTCGGACACTGGTGCCATCACACATGCTCCTGCACCATCTCCAAATAATACTGCTGTATTTCGGTCTTCCCAGTTTGTAATTTTTGAAAGTTTTTCAACTCCAACAATAAGAATGTTTTTGTAAGTATGGTTTTTAATATATTGATCTGCGGTTATCATTCCGTACATAAATCCCGCGCATGCAGCACTTAAATCCATCGCCGCAGCATTTGTAGCACCAAGCTTATCCTGGATTAAACAGGCAACCGACGGAAAGCCATAATCTCCTGTAACAGTAGCGACAAGGATAAGATCGATATCCTGAGGAGCAACATTCGCGTCTTCTAAAGCACGTTTCGCTGCTTCATATGCCAAATCGGAGGTATCCATATCATCATCCGCTATTCTTCGTTCTTCGATACCGGTCCTTGTTCGAATCCACTCATCAGAAGTATCCACTATTTTTTCTAAATCAAAATTAGTTAAGACTTTTTCAGGAACATACCTTCCAAGCCCGATTATCCCTGCATTCATGTAAATTGCCCCTTTGTAAGTTTTTACTATCAATTATTAGTATCTGGTACCAATTTTAATTTATTTTATGTTTTTTGTCTACTTTCTAAAACTAAAATCAGACCGGGTTCAAAGAAGAAAAACACACTAAACTAAAACATTCATATAATAAAACAACTATTAAATTCGAAAAAAGGAGGGATAAGATGCCATATCCTTTCTATGGTTATAATAGTGGTCTTCTTAATGGGTATAATCCTTTTTTCACTCCAAATCCATGGCAAACTCAGGGGCCTGTCCAGCCATTTCCCATGTATTATCCAGCTCCACTACAAGCACCTTTCCCATACAGCCAATCTTTCGGGCAATTTAATCAGCCTTATAAACCTTTCAATTATCCCCAAACTCCTCCGCAATCACCATTGATGAGCTATTTTACAAAGGAAGATGGAAAATTTGATTTTGACAAAATGCTAAACACCGCAAATAAGATGGCAGGTACGGTTAATCAAATTTCCCCGATGGTAAAACAAATGGGTTCTCTACTTTCTTTGTTTAAAGTGTGATCTGGTGATAGTTCTCTAATTTAAGCCTGATAGCAAACTTCCTGTTAAATCACAAAAAGACGGCGCTGCATGTGGCGCCGTCTTTTTATTTATTTCTTCCCATAACAAAATAACTGATAATACTAATAAACAGCAATATAGAAGCAAGGATTATCAAACTGAAGCTTCCTATCAACAGGCCGACTACAATAGCTGCCGAAGGAACGAACCACATCCAAAATCGTTTCCACTTCAATTTTTATGTTCCTCCTTTCTATTCGCCGCCTGCTTCCTCTCTTCCAAGTTCATACGCATCATTCATTGCATTCATAAAAAGTTCAAGAAGAGGCTGTAATTTTTCCAGGTCAACCTCCACATCGTTTTCTCCAAGAATTTCTTTCGCCTGCGGCAAGTACTGCATTGCAATTTGCATAAATTTCATATTGTTTTCTGGATTCATATCTATCACCTTGTACCCTTTCCACTATGATTTTTAACCTTGCTGCAACATATTTCCTTTTTTAAATAATTTAAAACAATTTTGCAGTTGCAACAGCCTTTTCATTCCTGCATCTATTATTATAATGAAAGATATGGTGTATTAAAATGATCCCACTTTTCTCTTTTTCCAGCAATCAATTTCAGTAACATGCCAATTTGGCCCCGATGATAACTTTCATGGTCTATCAAATGATAAATGACCCATTCAGGTGAACAAAAAACTTCCTTCCCCTCAAGAATAGCTCGTTTAGTCGGGTTCCTAAAGTCAACATCGGACAATTGATTATAATAACCCCTCGTTAATGCTCTTGCTTCAGCCAGTCTGGCCTGGAACCATGACAATTCTTTATCTTCTGGTGCCGTTATTTTTTGATCTTCATTAAAAAAGAAATGTTCTTTATCTGATTCACTTAAGTTTTGTTCCAACAAAACGGTTTTTGCCCACCATAATTCGATCTGGGCAATATGGAGCAAATATCCTCCTATAGAAGGAAGACCAGAATGCTTATAATGAAGGTCATCGGTGTCAATATCTGATATTACTTCAAGCAGCTTTTCTCTGGTTTCTTTAAGGCCCTTTAGCAAGTGTGCAGCATCATGTATATCATAATTTCCTAACGTTCTTTCCTCCATTATTCCATTCCCCTTTCTCAATTTGGCAGTTTTCCTGTTTTTATGTAGGAAGAAATCTCATTTTCCACTTCTTGTTTTATGGATGCTGGAACTACCGGGCTGAATGTGCCCATAGAAAGTATTCCATCCTTAAAATCAAAGTATAAATTTCCTTCTTTTAATTCGCCTCTATTATATTGCTCTGCAATCAGCTCATACAGGTTAACGACATTCTGAACGGTGCTCGTCAAGACCGTCTCTTTTCCTAAATCTGATTGGTCCGATACAAAACCGATGGCATACAGCCCATTTCGCTTAACTTCTTCTATCACAGGTATATTAAAACCATCACCGGCAGGATAGAAAATGTCTGCTCCGCTTGCAATCAGTTGCCTGGTATGCGAAAGAGCTTTTTCTTTGTCTTCCCAATCGTTTATGTATACTGTTTCGACCTGTACTTCAGGATGTTTGTAATGGACTCCTTTTTCAAAACCTTCAATTTCCGGCTGCCACGGATAAGCAGCGATTACAGCTACTTTTTTTGTAGACGTCATTTCAGAAGCTACCATACCGCCAAAAAAGCCCATTGATTCTGCTTTAAAATGGATTCCAGTCATATTGTCTCCTTTTACCTCACCGTTAAAGCTGACAAAATGCATATCTGGAAAATCACCTTTGACCTTTTGAAACAAGTCGGAGTATATGTTTCCATGGCCAAACACTAAATTCACTCCGTTATCCCTAAGTTCCTCTAATGCTGCTTTCGTTTCCTCTTCCGTCTTGATATTTTCCTTATAAAAGCCTTTTACATTCATGGTTGACTGTATTTTTAGCAACCCTTTATAACCTTTAGTATTCCAGACTTGATCATTAATCGTAGCCGGAAATAACAACCCGACATTTTCCAATTTTTTGGTAGCGGCAGTTTCACTGCAGCCATTCAGGAAAAGCAGGGCTATAATAAGCAGGTGTAGAAGTCTTTTCACTTCCGCCACGCTCCTTTTCGTTAGTATCAATTTTACTAATTTATAACCCTACCTATTTTACCTGAATTCACCAAAAAAAGGATAAAAATTTTTAGACTGAATATAAAGACGGAACTGTCTTCATCATTTTTTCAATGTGCGCCTTTTGCTTTTCCACTCCCTGTTCAATGGCAACAGAAGGCTTGAAGCCAAGTATCTTTGAAGCATGGTCTGTTGAAATCCTCACATTAAAAAATGGATCTTCGCGGAGATTTATTCTCTCTCCTGTAATCCATTCTTTCCCTTTATGCCATTCTCCTTCTTTTCCACTGGTAAGATTAATTATTTCCTTCTTCACAGAAATTTTTGATGCATTTATGAAAGCGTCAACGACATCGTCGACATATATAATATCAGCCGTAAAAGCATCCTCAACTTTTTCCAGGTGCCTTTTATCTTTGATAGTGAGCAACCTGTGATAAGCCATATCCTCTCTTTGCCACGGCCCGTATACAGAAGGAAGCCTTATGATAATTAAAGGAATGTGAATTTCAGAGCATCGTTTTAGTAGATATGCTTCTTCAGCTCCTTTTAGCCTGCCTTCATCAGAAAGTGGATTGACAGGTGTTTTTTCTGAAATGGTTCCGTAGCGCTTACCATAAACTTGCATGGAGGATGTATATATAAGCGGTACTGGCTTTTTTTGAAGGACATTTACGATTGCTTTCGTTTCTGAAATACTGTCTTCGATCGCTTTGGCAATCCGTGGTAACTTTGTAAAAGGCATGATAGGGCTCGCCAGATGGTATACGACTGTATTATCATCAATAAAGTTTTGAAATTCCGAAGAGGAAATATTACTGTTTTTAAAATCAAAATTACTGTTTCTTAGTAAATGCATCAGCTTTTCTTCCTGGATCTCAGTTCTTTTGGGATCGGCCAGATTATCGATCCCTATAACAGAAACACCTTCATTCAATAGCTTATCTGTAAGATGAAATCCTATAAATCCCAATGCTCCTGTAACAACCGCTTTCTCCACTTTGTTTCCTCCTCGCCAAAAAAATGCAACTCTTTTGCAGCAATCTCGCCTGCTAATTAGATTTGGTGAGTACTTTATGCAAGACTCTTTACTATAAGATTATTGTTTTTACACAAAAGCGATATACTGCGACGCAATTACAGCATTGATTTCCACTCCGGGCAGTTCGCTTTCCTTAGCGGTCATCCATCCGTTACGTCTCAGTTCCTCTCATTGAAAAGCTTTCAAAGCAACAAAGTATGTGAAAAGAGTCTTTTACAATAATGCTAACTCCCTCGTTTAATGTAACTTCATTATAATTTCTTTTCATGAGATCCATAAAAACGGGAGATTGCTTTCCCTATCGTGTTACGCTGTTCTGAGATCAATGAAAGCTCGATTGGAGAACCTGCTTTTTTTCTGAACTCTTCAAAATTCCTGCTTTGTGATAATGAAAAAAGTGATCGTGACGGTTTGTGCCATATTTTTACCGGTCTTTCCACTGGCTCTATAGGTTTCATTTCTAAGATGATCGATCGCAGCTGTTCATTCGTCACTTCATATGCTTCGCTTATTTCTTTTAAAAGCCGTTTATAAAATAACTTGTTCTCCTGTTCTTGTTTTATATGTTTGTTTAGATCAAGGCATGGATTAATAAATACAGCAGAACGGATACTTTCTGGCATATCCTCCATTAGGTGAAGAGCTGTTAATGCCCCCATCCCCTCTGCAAGAATATGAATCCGGTAATTTAAAGTTTCCTGTCTCATGATGATCTGATATAGTTTTTTTGCAAGTTCAATTGCTTTTGGTGATCCCCAGTTTCGTCCGTACAAATTAGAATAAAAAACAGTATACCCTTTATTAAGAAGGTCTTTTATAATCCCATATCGATAATGGTTTTGTATCCAAAAACTGGTTTTCTGGTCGACAAAGTGGTTAATATCACCGAGTATAAAAACACTAAACCCATTTGGCTGCTCAGGAAGGTGAATAATATTCCACTCTTTATCTAAAGACAAATAACGTTCACGTATGCCCATGCTCTCCCCTCGCCTTTTATTATTCTTGTATACTCTATGCGATTACGAAAGATAAGAAAGGGGAACCAGCCTACATTCCTTTATATTCCTTCATTTGTACTGCAATATGATGTTTCTCTTTTCTAATCTCATAAATTCTTTCCTTCAACCCGAAATAACCACATCTCTTTTTTACATATGTATGTAAGAGTAATTAAAACATGATGGATTGCATAATTAACAGTTCCAAAGGGTATTCAACAAACATGAAGATATGCTTTGCGGGGGTGAAGTCGATTAAAAAATCAACCATTGTTGTATTTATTGTCACCTACGGACTATTTACGCTGTCAGGATTTTTGTTCCCTGTTGACCAGGATTGGTACCAGGCATTAAATAAGCCAGTATGGACTCCTTCCGGCATGTTTATTGGAGTTGTATGGGCAGTGCTTTACTTTTTCATTTCTCTGTCAGTTGCTATTGTTTTTAATAGAGCGGGTTTCGGAAGGCAAAATAGCGATTATTTGTCTTTACTGTCATTAAATTATTTGCTCAACCAGGCTTTTAGCTTCTTTCAGTTCCAAATGAAGAATTTATTCTTATCTTTTTTAGACGCATTTCTGTTAACTGTAACCACCCTTGCTCTCACTTTTCTGTCAAATAAGTATTCAAAGTTTTCGAGCTGGCTATTAGTTCCTTACTTACTATGGGGTGCTTTTGCAACCTTTTTGGCATGGAAGATCTATACGCTGAATTAATGATAAATAAAGCAAAGAACATCAAATGAATAATGTTTGACTAAAATAAGGATAACCATTCCTACAACCTTTATTTTTATGATATTATTATGACGTATGAATCCGTATTCAAAATGAGGTGAAAAGATTGCGTTACATTTGGGCATTAATCTGGGGACTATTGCTAAGTAATATGGTATTTTATGTTCTTGCTTCCATGCAGGGCGGAGAATACCACTTCTCTACAGCATCCCTATTCGGAATTGTATTTGCCGTAATTGTTTTCATACTTGGTGATGGAATGATCGGTTCTGATTCTTCCGCAGATCAACATTAAAAGAAACAAGCGACCTTAAGTGAGGTCGCTTGTTCTTGTTTTAGAAGAAATTTTAATGATGCGGCTTAGGTTTTCTTGACCATTTTCGGTTATGATTACTGCACTCCGGGAAGTGTTCTCCGGCTTTTAATTCCACCTGCTGCGGGTCTTGAACCATGCTACCTGTTTCTCCTATTTCAATATATACACCGTTATTCGGAACTTTTTGGCCAGGATTATATTGTCTGTTCTCTCCACCCATATAAACTCTCCTTTCTTAAGTTATTCATTTGCTATTATCTCCTCAACAATTCTCTTTCATGAAGGCTGTTTTATAAAGGATTGTTGTTCTTGCACAAGAGCGATAAACTGTGCCGCAATTGCAAGATTGATTTCCACTCCGGGCAGTTCGCTTTCATGGCCACGCTTAGCTTCCTCGTCAGCAAAAACCGCCTGTTTAGTTCCGGCTCACAGAGACTAGTGGATTTCCCTCACCTCCTTGCGATAAGTCAACATGACCTCTTTCGTTCGGCGTTGTTCCTTATCTCCATGCGGTTCAGTCCAATCCATACGTCTCTTGGCGTTCGCCTCCACCTTTCAACAATGCGGGATATTCAGCTGTTGCTCTTCCCGCAGTACAAGGAAGACGTTGAGACCCCGCAAGGAGCGTTTTGTGTGAGTGAGGAGGCTCAGCGCGAGCCCGCGGAAAGCGTAGTGTATTTCCGTAGCGTTTATCCGTTATGTCGCAGTTCATCTCAACTGTGAAGCTTATTAAGCAACAAAGCATGCGAAAAGATCCTAATGAAAAGCATGTCCCACCTTGCTAGCTTTGTGTCAATTTATTAATAATATAAAATTCATCTTTACAAGGTAATTAGCTTGTTGTTTAATGAGACATATGTGCTTTGCCGAAATTATCTCTCTGGAGGATATTTAAATGGAAGAACTATTTGAACTACTCAAGTACGCTTTTCTTGGACTATTACAAGGATTTACAGAACCGATCCCAATTTCTTCAAGCGGACACTTAGAAATTGCGGAAAGATTGTTTGATTTAAAGATAGAGGGATTAAGTTTTTCAGTGCTGATGAACTTCGCTTCGTTACTTGCCGTATTGCTGATTTATAGAAGCGATTTAATCCGGCTTACCGTAAATGGATTCAGCTATGTGACAAATCGGAACCCGGAATCTAAAAGCGAATTTATGTTCATTGTTTACCTTATCATCGGAACTATTCCTGCCGGAGTTCTTGGCATTTTATTCGGAGATTATATTGAAGAAAACTTAACCGGTATGAAGGTTGTTGGAGGTACACTCGTTATAACGGGTCTAGCTCTATGGTATATCCGTAATATGAAAGGACGAAAAAATGAAGAGAGGCTTTCCTTCAAGGATGCATTGATCGTAGGTTTCGGTCAGGCTGTTGCGTTAATTCCGGGAATCAGCCGTTCAGGTGCAACGATTGTAGCTGCGATGTCTCTTGGAATGAAACAGGAGACAGCTCTTCGATTCTCTTTCTTGCTTTATATTCCTGTCAGTGTCGGAACCATGCTGCTTGGAGCAAGCGATATTATAAATGACCCTAACTTTTCTGATCTGTTTGTTCCTTATATGATTGCCTTTATGTTATCTTTGATCTCTTCTTACTTCTCGCTAAAATGGTTAATGAATATTATGGCGGAAGGAAACCTGAAATATTTTGCTTATTACTGCTTTATCGTCGGACCGCTTGTCTTTTTCTTTCTGGGATGATAATCCTAACCTAATTTTAAGTAAAACAGGCTGGTTTTCTAACCAGCCTGTTTTTTTTATTTGCTTTAACATTTTACTTTTGCATTTTTCCTGGCATACCAATACCAGCAGACAGCTAAACTAACGGCATAATAGCCAAGAAATAGATATAATGCAAAGTTTGCTGAGCCTGTGTTGTCGATTGACCAACCGAATAATTTTGGTATAAAGAAAGCTCCATATGCAGCAATCGCAGCCGTGAACCCTAACACAGGTGCTGATAGCTTTGCCTTTTCGCCATCAAAGATATACGGAATCATTCTGAACGTAGAGCCATTCGCAATTCCTGTTGTAAAGAATAAAATGATGAACATAATCAGAAAGCCAGTAAAATTATGTGCGTTCAAGAAGTAAACTACTCCAGCGGTTGCACTGATCATCACAATAATATCCCAGAATGTTACTCTGGCTCCGCTTCCAACTTTATCAGAAAGCCATCCCCCCAGAGGTCTTACAGATGCTCCAACAAGGGGTCCAAGAAAAGCCAGCCCTACGGCATTGGTTTCAGGAAACTCAGAGTTAATCAATAAAGGAAAAGCTGCTGCATATCCTATGAAAGAACCAAAACACATTGTATATAACCAAGTCATAATCCATGTGTGTTTTTCCTTAAACATAACAGACTGTTCTTTAAATGATTGTTTCGTGCCCGGCAGGTTATCCATTCCAAAAAATGCGATTATTGTTAGTAATGCAATCGGGATCACCCATACAAACGCTGCATTTTGAAGGAAGATTTTTGTTCCGTCTTTCATTGTTTGAGATCCGCCTGTTGCCATTCCAAGCCATGGAACCATGATAACGATCGGTGTGACGAATTGAACAACACTTACACCAAGATTTCCTAATCCTGCGTTAATACCGTTTGCTGTTCCTTTTTCTTTTTTTGGAAAGAAGGGGCTGATGTTGGCCATTGAAGAAGAAAAGTTTCCGCCTCCTATTCCGCAAAGCCCAGCAAGTACAGCCATTGTTAAAAATGATGTTTCAGGATTTTGTACAGCTATACCAATCCCTATAGCCGGAAGCACTAATGCTCCAGTACTAATTACCGTCCAGTTGCGCCCCCCTACAATCCCAGGCATAAATGTAAAGAAAATGCGGAATGTTGCACCGACCAATCCAGGCAAAGCTGCAAGTGTAAACAACTCACTTTTACTAAACGCAAACCCGACATCATTTAATCGAACTGCTGTCACAGACCAGATTTGCCAAACAACAAACGCCACCATTAATGAGAATACCGAAATCCACAAATTACGTTTTGCATGAATCCTTCCTTCTGTTTCCCAAAACACTTGATCTTCTGGATTCCACTGTTGAATTCTTTGCCGGATACCCTTCTCACTTATTGTTTTCCTTAATGCATGCCCCATGATAATTCCTCCTAATATTTATTAAACTGTTTCTATTACGCTAAACTTTGGCTGATCTTCCCTTTATCGATAACGCTTATCGATTAACACTATCTTAAATAGATTTGGCTTTTAAAAATGTGATGAAACTCACGTAAAGACTCGTAATTTTTTAATAAAAAGCTCAAGTTCACAAACTTGACAAAACCAGTTTTAAGGAATAAAAACAACGGAAATCGAATTCAATTTCTTCATAATATAAAAAGGATAGACGGATGCTTTGATGAAGTGTATAAGGAAAGATTTTATTTTTTGGGGGGATAAGGCTTGAAGGAATTTGTAAATCAGTGCGAGATTTGCCAAAAAAATATTTATTGCGAAAATGGCTTCCTGAATGGGATCGTGTTACAGGGGGGAAAAGTTTTATGTTTTAGTTGTGCAGAGAAAAGGAATAGTAAAAATAAGGAAAAGGATGCTTGACGTTGTTTATTCGTCCATATACTGGTAGAATAATATCCAACACAATGGAGTGTGGTGATGATAATGGGGAATAAATGGCATTTTGATTCCTCAGAGGATTTTAAAAACTGGTTATTATCCTTTGCAACCGAAGAGCATATACACAATGATAACCCCGTATTTCTAGATGGAATGGAAGCGGAAAAACTATATATTATAAAATCAGGTAAAGTAAAAGTTAATAAAATAACGCCTGATGGCAAAGAGCTGACCCTTCAAATCGCAACCCCAGGAGATATTATTGGGGAACTTGCGCTTTTTTCAGGTAATATTACTTACTCTTCTAGTGCGTGGGTAATTGAGGACTGTACAGTAGGAGTCGTGAAGCAGGAGGCAGTAGAAACCCAGCTTGTCCAGGACGGAAAGATGGCTACTTCTTTTATGAAATTCATGGGTGAGCATTTTCGTAAAACCCAATCAAAGTTTCGAGATCTTTTATTGCATGGGAAAAAAGGAGCGCTTTACTCCACCTTGATTCGCATGTCTAATTCTTATGGCGTTCCGAGAGAAAATGGCGATGTTTTTATCAATCTTCCTTTAACAAATCAGGAACTCGGAAATTTTTGCGGAATCGCCAGGGAAAGTGTTAACAGGATGCTAAGCGAATTGAAGAAGATCAATGTTATAAGCATGAAGGATGGATTTATAACGATTCATAACCTGCAATTTTTAAAAGAAACAATCGATTGTGATGACTGTCCGATTGCAATATGCAGAATATGAGGCAGGCACAAAAATATTTTAGCCAAAGAAAAATCCGAACTATCATTCAAAATTCTTTAATCAGAATTAGAATGGGTTCGGATTTTTCTTTTAGACTGTTATCGTAAGCTTCATTGTTCATTAATATTGACTGAATCATTCGTTTTTAGATCGGGTTCTTTTTAAAAAAAGCGTGTTCCATTTTTCTTTTTGTTCATTTGAAAAGTTTTTATCAATGAGCGGCAAAAACACTTTTCTTTCTTTGTAAAGATATTCCCTTAAACTTTCGATGAATACCCATGATTTCTCAATAAACAGGTTTAGGAACAACGATTCCTTTCCAATTGCAGAGTCCACTATGTTTCCTTCAAGCAAAAGGGTGTCTGATGACTGTAAAATAGACCGTTGATCGCTGATTAAAACTTCGACCATTTTCTTCAGACCTTCCTGTTCAACGAATCGCAGCCCACTTTCTTCTTTTACGTTGTGGACAAGCAAGTCTCTTTGCAAAGCGGTTAATTCGAGTAAGACTGTAGACATACTTTCCCAGTTCCGTTTCTCGGCGTAATGTAACGACCGCATAAAAGCGCACAATTTAATCCGGAGCTTCTTTAATGAATCGTAATAAGATGACAGATTTTCAAAAGGCCGATGATCATCCATACAATCAAAACAGTAATCTTGTTCGGTTAGCATTTTTATCTACCTCATATAAAACGTATTAGTACCGTCATAAAAATTAAAAAGTAAGCAGAGTTAGTAAATTCTACAACCGCTATATGCTTTGGCTTTAGCGGCTTTCCATAAAAAATAATCGCTCTTGCCATACTTGGAAGATATGCCAGTGAAAGAGGAAGAAATCCTGCACCGGCTATTCCTACCGGAAGAGCAGAATGGTATCCCCAGGAGTACAATTTGAATTTTGGATTTTTCTTTTCCCTGATCATCGTTTTTACAAAAAACACACTACCCATAAAGAATAAGACGGAGGATATCCAGATCAAAACTGCTTTTTCATCCCATTGCTGGGTACCCACAAAATAGCTTGCAGGGCCACCAAGGCATAGACCGGCTATAGCGCTTATATCATTTAAAAAAGCACGTTCATTGTTTTGCCTTGCATAAAACATATTAACAATAAGTAACGGAAGTAAAAAAAGAGATAACAACAATAACTTTACATATAAAAACAATGGCAAGCTTACAAATAAAATGGCGAGACTCATATAAATGCCAATCCACTTTAAATATTGTTCCCTGCTACGTTTCTTTTTTAAATACATCATAATAGGATAGGATGCTAGATAAAGAAACAGCCAGCCTAAAAACAATGGAATATGGATCCACTTTGGTCCACCCGCGATCATGCCTATTAAATATGGCAATCCGAGCATCACCCATGCACCATGTTGCTTTGGGAGAAGAAGTCTTTTCACTATTATCACCCACTCTTTTATGATTCTGACATGATTGTACACCAGGTAATTTCATTTGGTTGTGACTTTTCTCACATGAAACAAAAAAGAGTAATGTTGTGCTTCTGACAATGTCATGTAACGAGCTGTTGTTTTTTATAATGTTTTGGGATATAAGTGCAGTATGGTTCACTTTCCATATAATCACCGGTCACTGCGTATGCTCTTGCACGAGACCCTCCGCAAATATTCCTGAACTCACAAACCCCGCATTTCCCTTTATATGCATCCGGATTGCGAAGTTCTTTAAATACAGGATGGTTTCTGTAAATCTCAGCAAGCGGGGTTTTTCGGATATTTCCGCATTTAATCGGCAAAAATCCGCTTGGATACACTTCTCCGATATGTGAGATAAACACAAATCCGTTGCCATCCCGTATGCCTGATGGAGCACGCCCAAGGGCTGCTGAATGATCAGGAATTCTGCCTGTCAGCGGATTAGCAACCCTTTTCTGATTGCGTTTCTCTTTCTTCGATTGCTGTAAAATGACCCTTCTATAGTGATGAGCTTCAGTAGTTTTAATATCAAAAGGAGCCCTTTTGCTAATATCATAGAGCCAGTGCAACACTTCCTCATGCTGCTCTGGTGAAATAATATCGGTCTCCTTTCCTCTTCCTGTAGGAACGAGGAAAAAGACACTCCACAAAACAGCATTTAGCTTTTCAACAAGTACCGCCATTTCATCAAGATGATCCAGGTTATAATTTGATACGGTTGTGTTAATCTGGATCGGGATTTCCAGTTCATTCAAATAATTGATCGCATTCATAGTGAGATCGAACGAACCACTCGTTCCCCGGAAATGATCGTGTATTTTAGCGTTGGGACCATCAAGGCTGAAAGCCCAGCGTGATAGTCCGATCTCTTTTGCCTTTTGAATCGCTTCTTTTGTGACTAAAGGAGTGGCGCTTGGTGTCATAGAAACACGCACTCCCTTTTTTATTGCATATTCCGCAATCTCATATAAGTCTGGCCGCATCAATGGATCTCCGCCAGTAAAAACGAACAGCGGGTTATCCATTTCATATATCTGATCGATCAACTGTTTTCCCTCTTCTGTCGAAAGCTCAAGCGGGTGACGGTGATGTTGTGCTTCTGCTCGGCAATGCAAACATTTTAATTCACAGGCTCTTGTGACCTCCCATATTACAATAAATGGATTTTCATTATAATCTCTGATCATTGCTGGTTCCCTCCTTCACATAGAAAGTGTAGCTTAAATGAGCTTTTCTTTAAGTGAGGGTTGTCACACTTTCAAAATTAGATTTAAGCAGCAAAGTGTGTAACATTTGTCACAATATTTCTATAGCTTTTCCGATAGAATAATAGTAGGAATGAAAAAATGTTCAATATAAAATTTATGGTTAAAGTTAGGAGTGGGAACTATGCCAGAATACTCCCTTAACACACACTTAAAAAAGATCCCTTTATTCAAAGAACTTACAGAGGATGAAATCGATAAGATAACACATATTGCCCTTACCAGAAAATACCGGCAGCGAATGCTTGTTTTTATGCAGGGTGATCCGCTTGACCGGGTATTCTTCATCATTTCAGGCAAAGTAAAAATTTATAAAACCGATTCGACCGGTAAAGAACAAATTGTCTCTATTCTTCAAGACGGGGAAATGTTTCCGCATGCGGGATTTTTTCGAAAAGGAGACTACCCGGCACATGCTGAAGTTGTAGAGCCATCCACAATGATAGTGATACCGGTAGCAGACTTTGAAAAAATTCTACTAGAAAACCCGGAGGTATGTATGAAACTCTTTAGAGTGATGGGAGAAAAGATTATCGATCTCCAGCATCGACTCGAAGAGCAAATTATGCAAAACACCTATGAACAAATACTTTCTTTGCTCTTACGATTGTGCAAGCTGTACGGTAGTACTTCTGAGAAGGGTGTCACGGTCCTCAATACCCATTTTACAAATAAAGAACTTGCTAACATGATCGGAACATCACGTGAAACTGTCAGCCGAACGCTCACTCAGTTAAAAAAGAAAAAACTGGTGAACATCTCAGAGAAAGGCTTTATTGAGGTTATGGAAGAGGATATAAAAGAAGAATTAATGTACGAACTGTGACGCGCGGATCACTTCCCCCTGTCTATCGCCGGTGTGACATTCAGCACATTCCCATAACTGCATTCCTGTTAAACTGTTACTGAAAAAGATTTTAACAGGAGGTTTCTTATGCTTAAAGCTCACTTTTATATAAAAGACAAGTCTCACATTCACTATTTTTTGAGAAAAATAGGCATGTACCAATTAAACAACGAAAAGTTCCGACTTCAGGATGAGGACAGGATGACGTTAATGGAAGCAGATGTCAACCTGCCAGAATATAAAGTAACGTTTTCTTTTTCAGGAAGTTTTGATATGGAATCTTATGAAAAAGTGCATACTATTTTAAAAGAATTGCAGGCGGAAACTGGTGCAGAGATCGATGATTCTGAAGCATTGCTCGGTTATCTAAGCAACGGCGAAAAGGCATGCATTCTTACTAACTGGGACAAATGGACTGTGTTCTTAAACGAAGCCAGGCACAATTCGATGAAGGGCCAGAAGGTTAAGGTTTATAACGGCAATGAACTGTTCCATGAAGGCATTCTCGTAGATTATGAGAGGGAAGGCAATTCAAGTGATTCTTTTATAGTTAAAAGCTGCACCTTAATCACCGTTTTTGGAGAAAAAAAGTTTAACGGCCAGGAATTAAAGATCGAAGCGACTGGTGAGTTTTAAAAAGTTATTCATAGCACATAGCAATTCGTTCTTTTCTTTTTCAATCATAAACTCTTTCTCTTCAACAAAGATATCTCTCCTAGACGCAAAAAAGCCGCTAATCAGTTATGATTATCGGCTTTCTTATATTCTGCTTTTCTCCACATCAAGTATGCTACAAAACATATAATGGAAGATATAACACCCACAATGGTATAAACAAACACTTCTTCATGTTCCCGTCCAAAGTACGCTTCAACAGTGTGATGCAGGGCAACAACGTTTACTATTAATGTTAAAAAGATTACAGCCCAATACACGGTTTTACCCATGGCGAACTTTCCTTCCTACTGCGTAAACGACTCCATTTCGGATTTCTGTTTTGATTAAAGGCAGTTCACGCTGTGGCGGTCCTGCAGTCGGGTGTCCGTTTTCCACACTAAAGTATCCTTTATGGCACGGGCATAATAGAACATTTTCTTCTTTTTCATAGAAAACCGGGCATTGTAAGTGGGTACATTTATTGTTATAGGCTTTGATTTCGCCTTCTTCAGTATGAATAAGAAGTGCTGTATCCGCTTCAGTTGGATAGGCAAAGTTATACGATGATCCTTTTGGCACCTTATCCAGTGATACGATTTTAAACGCTTCTTCTTCTTCATCAGACTCCAGCATCGCCTTTACAGAAAAAGGGAGTGTAGCAAGGCCAAGTGCAACAGAGGCACCTACAGCTGACTTCAGGAAAGCTCTCCGGTTATACTTAACATCGTCATCCCGATTAAGATTATCGACAAGGTTGATCATATCATCGTTTGAATCTTTTTGATTTCTTTTATACTTCTTTTTATCAGTCATAGCTAAACACCTTCTTAATCAGAGTAAACACCAAAGAATTCCGGGACATACTGCCATTTGTCATGCTCAGCAGGTTTCTTGCCTTCAATTAAGTTCATTTGCGTTCTTTTTCTTCTTAGTTCCTGCATCTCATCAAAATCGATAAACCGGATAGCTTCACTCGGACAAACAGAAGCACACATCGGAGCAATATCGTGTTTTGAACGGTCATAACACATATCGCATTTGTACATTTTATTTTCTTCAAAATCAAATTTCGGAATACCAAACGGGCAACCGAATGTACAGTTTCTGCATCCGATGCATTTTTCTTCCATCGCAGATAATACTACCCCTTCTTCCGTAATTTGAATCGCATTCGCAGGGCATACTCTTGCACAGGCAGGATCCTTACATTGCATACATAGCATAGGATACGTTTGTCTGCTCTCCATAAAATCGACATATTCGACATAGTTTCTTTCTTTTGCATCATGGCCGCCGCATTCCCGGCATGCCGCTAAACAAGCGCGGCAGCCGATACAGCGTTCAAATTCAAGATACATTATTTTATTCATTTGGGAACATCCTCTCAGTCTTTATTTCAAAGAAGCTTCTGGAGCAGCTGTTTTTTGCATTTTCACAGCACAGACTTTAAATTCTGGCATTCTAGAAACCGGATCAAGGCAAGGGTTTGTCAACTGGTTGACTGCCAGTTCTTTCCCCCAGTGGTAGGGTACGAATACGGTATCGTTACGAATCGCCTTAGTTATACGAACTTCGAGGTCCATCGCAGATCTTCTTGTTGTTAATCTTACGTAATCGCCACTCGATAGATTATACTGACTCGCAAGTTCAGGGTGCATTTCTGCATAAGGAACCGGACATTGTTCCATTAAGAAATCGATTCTCCGTGTCTGGTTTCCGGATAAATAGTGGTATACTACCCTTCCTGTTGTCAGGATGTGCGGGAAGTCCTCGGTTGGATATTCTCCTGCCGGCTTCCAATTGACTACAGCTAGATTCGCCTTTCCATCCGGTGTATCGAATCGTTCCTTGAACATGGTCGGTGTTCCCGGGTGATCTTCTGACGGACAAGGCCAAAATACGCCGTCTTCTTTCACAATCCTATCGTACGTGATTCCTGAGTAATCCGCTTTGCCTCCTTTGGAAGCTATTCTCAGCTCCTCGAAGATTTCACCAGGATTATCATAGTTAAAGTGTTTTCCTTTGCCCATTCGCTCTGCAATTTCTTTCATGATCAACCAGTCCGGCTTAGATTCGCCAACAGGCTCAATAACTTTTCGAATACGGATCACACGTCCTTCAAGATTGGTTGTTGTACCTTCGTCTTCTGCCCAGGACGTTGCAGGAAGCACTACATCTGCAAACTCAGCCGTTTCCGATAAGAAAAAGTCACTTACAACCAGAAAATCAAGTTTTCGGAAGCCTGACCAGATATGTTCCGTATTTGGTGCAGAAACTGCAGGGTTACTGCAAATGACATGCATTGCTCGAATATTGCCGTTCTGGATTTCATCGAACATCTCATATGCTGACACACCTGGTTTTGGCATATCTTCAGGATTAATCCCCCAGACGCTTGAAATATATTTTACTGCTTCAGGGTCTGTTAACTTTCGGTATCCTGGCAGCAGGTCTGCTTTTTGCCCGTGCTCGCGTCCACCCTGTCCATTGCCCTGTCCTGTGAATGTCGCAACACCGGATGCAAACTTGCCCACCTGACCTCTAAGAAGTGCCATCGAGCTGTATAACGCAACATTGTCTACCCCTTTTGACTGCTGCTCAACGCCCCGAGCGAACATAACGACAGAACGAGGGGAACGTCCGTAAATATGGGCCGCTTTAACGATTTTTTCAACTGCTACACCGGTTATCTCTGATGTATACTCCGGCGTGAACAACTTCACTGCTTCTTTTAGTTCTTCATAGTTGTTGCATCTTTCCCTTACATAATCCTCGTCGACATATCCTTCACGGATGATAAGGTGCATCATTCCATTTGCTAGCGCAGAATCAGTTCCAGGCTTAAGATCAAGGTGAACATCAGCTACTCTTGCAGTGGGTGTTTCCCTCGGATCTACAACGATCATTTTTGCGCCTTTATCCTTCGCTTTCCAGAACCATTGAATGCTTGTAGGGTGACATTCCGCAGTGTTCGATCCTGCCATGAAGAAGCAGTCACTATGTTCGAGTTCTGGCCACGGCAGTGTAGAACCCCGATCGATACCAAATGTTTTAATAAAACCTCCTGCCGCAGAACTCATACAGAAACGTCCGTTATAATCAATGTATCTCGTTCCAAGCGCTACCCGGGCATATTTACCGACAAGATAACATTTTTCATTTGTCATCGATACGCCTCCAAAGACAGATAGCGAATCCTTTCCATATTTTGATTGAAGTTCTTTAAACTTTGTTTCGATTAAATCTAACGCTTCCTTCCAGCTCGACTCCACGAATTTTCCGTTCTTTTTGATCAGAGGGCGTTTAATTCTATCGGGATGCTGTACTTGCTGGTAAGCGGTAACTCCTTTCGGACACATTTTCCCCATCGTTACCGGCCAATCATATCGAGGTTCTACCCCCATTATTTTCCCTGTTTTTTTATGAACACGTATATGCATCCCGCATTGCATTCCACAATAACTGCAATGAGTAGTGACGAGTTTTTCATCATCATGGACTAAGTTCTTTACACCTGGTTTTACTACAAATTCTGACATCTAAACTCTCTCCTCTTGTTTTGAGTCTGATTTAGTTGCTTTATTATAAAATTCGTCTTGTCTCTTTTTGCCAAATCCTGAGATGTGAATTCCGTTCCGTGTTTGAACCGGATCATATGGATTGCCGAGAGGAGCTTCCATGTTCAGTTGTTTCATAACACGGATTCTTCTTCTGCATGCCGGGCAATAATCAGAAAGGTAAGATCCGTCTGCAAGTTTCAAATCAAACGCCTGCGCTCCTAGAATGCCCTTTACATCTTCAATCTGGTCATCACTGCTGTATGGTGTGTTACATTTCAAGCATGCTCTTGTATCCACTTTAACTGTCTCCTGATAGTTCAGCGGAACTGCTGTAGCAAGCGGCCGAATCGGAAGATGGAAAAGTTTCCCGAACGGAAAGTAGATTAAAAGAACAACAACAGTTACCTGGTGTACGAGTGACATGTATGGGTGCATCCAGCCTTCCAAAAAGGTATAAAGAACCGTAAGCAATAGCCCCGTTCCTGTAACAGCTAACAGAAGATACAAAGGAAACAAGTCGAACTCCACACGCTGCGTCACCTTAACGTCTTTACTTCTAATCCTCCTGGTGATCGCCATGATGACACCAACCAGAACCATGAGGGCTG
This sequence comes from Exobacillus caeni, assembly GCF_005747095.1. Lineage (GTDB taxonomy): Bacteria > Bacillota > Bacilli > Bacillales > Guptibacillaceae > Exobacillus > Exobacillus caeni. The sequence goes on from NZ_SWLG01000005.1 coordinate 190,815, forward strand.
TAATATTAAGACCGTTGTAAACCATCTCTGCAAAAATCCCATGTGCTGGCATTATAATAGTCGGTATTCCCATCACGATGATTTGATAAGTGTCAGGGTCAATCAAATCAAAGTGCATCCATCCAAAGGTAAGGCCAAATGTAATCGCGAATGAACCGATGCATCCCCATGCAATTAAAAAGTGCTGTATACCTCTGTAGAGTCCTCTTTTAAAAATAAATTTTTGTAAAACAATGTTTTCGAATGCTGTTGTTGCAATCGATTTAATGTTGCGCTTTTTTCTTTCTTTTGTTTTTAGGTTTTTAAAGCTTCTTTTTATCACCTGGTGTGTTGCCGGCCTGATCAACCAGGAACACATTCTGACGGTAAGCCCGATAGCAAATATAAACGATGAAATCATATAACCGATAAGAGCCATATCAATATGTTTAAACTGGCTTGTTCCTATCCACATGGAGAAGAACAATAATACAATGACAAAAAAAGAATACATGCTCGTTTTTGAATAAAAAGATCTTTCTAGCTGTTTCATACTTTCCACTCCTTGCTCATCACTGAACTGTTGCTTTTTATTTTAAGTGGTAACAAATTCTGCCTCTGTGAACTTTATCACACCATGGAAACAATATCTTTTCAGGTGACAATCCTGTCACATTTTGTTGTTTTGCCAACCATGGACGACTCGTCAGAAATTCGCACATTGATTTTTAAATTCGATTACAAATCTATTAGAACATTCCACTCTAAAAACAGTCCGTGATTTTTGTCACAGTCAAGTGGATAGAACTCTCTTACAATGATGTTGGAAAGAGAAATAAAGGAGCTGGTTAAATGTTATCTGGAGAAGTAATCGCCATAACAAGCGGAAAAGGGGGAGTCGGCAAATCAACCGTTGCTGTCAATCTTGCACTCTCGTTAGCCCGAAAAAATAAGAAGGTCGCCTTGATCGACCTTGATATATACGGTTTTAGCATTCCGAAGATAATGAATATTACTTCTAAGCCGAAGACGATGAACGGTAAAATCATTCCCATCGGAAGCCATGATGTGAGCGTTATGTCAATGGGTGTGATCGCTAAAGGTAACGATCCGATCGTGTGGAGAGGACCGATGCTAGGTAAAATGCTGGACCATTTTTTTAATGATGTCATTTGGGGGAAAACGGATTATACGATTCTTGATCTTCCGCCAGGCACAGGGGATGTGGCACTTGATATGCACCAGATGCTGCCTGAATGCAAAGAAATCATCGTTACTACTCCGCATGAAGCTGCTTCACATGTTGCAGAAAGAGCCGGATTGATGGCGCGTTCAACAAAGCACGAAATTCTTGGTGTTGTAGAAAACATGGCCTACTTCCGGGAACCGGAAAGCGGAAAAAACTATTACCTATTCGGAAAAGGCGGCGGAAAGACACTAGCAGAAAAGCTGGAAACAAGACTGCTTGCTTCCATCCCTTTTGCACTGCCTGCTGAAGATGGGACTATTCCTTCTATCCACGAGGAAACAAGTAATTTATATACTCACTACATGGAATTAGCAGAAAAAATTATTGATTAGCGGGAACGGGGCCTTTATAAAGGCTGGGACAAAAGTATTTTAGCCAAAGGAAAATCCGAACTATGATTCAAAATTCTTTAATCAGAATTTATATCAGTTCGGATTTTTCTTTTGGCTGTTTAATTAATTTTTCCTGTTTATTTTATATCGGCTACATATATCTTTTAAAACGATACTGGGGTACCTCAACCCGCTACGAAAATACACTTCGCTTTCCACGGGCGGCTGGTGAGCCTCCTCATGCTAACGCACTGTCTAGCTCTGGCTCACAGAGACTAGTGGATTTCCCTCACCTCCTTGCGATAAGGAAACATCGTCTCTCTTTCGTTCGTCGTGTTTTCTTTATCTCCATACGGCTCAGTCCAATCCATACGTCCCTGGGCGTTCGCCTCCGCCTTCATACTCCGGGGTCTCACCGATGCCATTGCTCCCGTTGGAGTCTTCCCTTCCCATTTTCTTCGTGCGATGTCTTGCTGCCGGAGCCTTCCTTATCCTGCGGGAACAGCACGAGTCCGAAGACACCAAAGCGATGGTTTTTCCGCGAGGAGGCTGAGGCCGTGCCCGCGGAAAGCGAAGTATTCTGCCGAAGCGGTTTGCATCACTCCTACTAGCTATAAAGGAAGATAAATCTATTGAAAATTAACATTCTTTACTTGTTGATTCTGAATCATTCGTTTTTTTATTTGACCGTCTTATTTATGTCCCAGCCTCTCTGCTTATCACCCGCCGCTAACCGGCGGAATGAAAGCTACCGTATCATTCTCTTTTAATACTGTTTTATCTTCAGCGTATTCTTCATTCACCGCCACCATTGAACGGGAAACTCCTTCGAGTTCAGGATGTTTTTCGATCAGCTTTACTTTCAAATCTCCTACCGTCTCGGGAAGGCTGTCCCACTTTATTTCTTGCTGTCCGAACGTCTCCTGAAGCCCGGCAAATAATAAAACTTGAATCATTTTAAGTGTTCCTCCTCAGGCTTACCTGTTGGATATGCCGTTTTTTCTAATTGATCCCCGATCCATTCTTCTCCATCTTCCCAGTGTTCTTTTTTCCAGATCGGTACGATTTCTTTTATCCGTTCGATGGCATATCGGCTGGCCTCATAGCTCGCTGCCCTGTGAGGAGTTGCAACCGCGATCACAACCGCAATATCAGAAATAGCCAGCCTTCCGATCCGGTGAATGATCGCAACTTCTGTTCCAGGCCACTTCCCCTTAATTTCTTCGCCAATTTGCTCTAATTTTTTTTCTGCCATCGGAATATAGGCATCATACTCAAGATATAATGTTTGTTTCCCTTTTGTGAACTCTCTAACGGTACCGATGAACGTGTTAATCGCTCCAGCATTCCTATTCACAACCTGTTTAACAGTTTTCTCTATCGATATTGGATCTCGCGTAATCAAAAATAGCTTGTCTGTCATTGTACTCTCCTTTCAATCCAACAAAGAATCTTTTTGGTATATTCCCCGGATTGATCGCTTGTAAAAAAAGGAACAGCAGAATTGACCGTTATGTCCTTCTCCCTGCTGATTACAGCAATAATCTCACTGCTCTGTTCTATCAGGTTCAGATCTGCCCGATCTCTTAACAAGACTACTTTCGGATAGTTATATCTTTTAAACCCTTCAATGATCACCAGGTCCAGGCCGGCACTGCTATAAAAAGGCAACAGTACTTCAGGGCCAGAAAAGGATTTATCTTCTAACGTTATTTGAAACGTGTCCCCTCCCTGTACCCCGGACATTACTGCACCAGCAAGCCGGTGTTTACCGGTATCTTTATGTTGATCAACGGGATCTAGCCTTCCTCCATGACCATGGTGCTTCAGTGTGCCAACACGGAATCCTTTCTGGGCACATGCTCGGACAATTTGCTCAACAAGCGTCGTTTTTCCGCTGTTCTGAAAGCCCACCACCTGTAAGACAGGGACGTCTATTCCCATGTATCAGGACTTCCTTCTTCATCAAGCAGCAGAACATGCACATTATCTCCCTGTTGAAAACCCCTCGTTCCACCCGGCAGCATCATTAATGCGTTCGCACCAGCTAAAGATGTCACTACCCCTGACTTATCCAGCCCGGTCGGTTTGACAGACAACCTTCCGTCTGACATCGTTGCCTTGCTTCGCACCAATCGGGTGAACGGATTCGGTTTAGGAAATTCTGCTTGTAAAACTGCCTGTTCCTTTTGAAGGTGCATTCTTATCGATCCCATAAATGACTTCAGGATCGGGCGAACAAATAATTCACAACCAACAAAACATGCAGAAGGATTTCCTGATAAACCGAACAGCAGCTTTCCGTCTAATTGAGCAACCGTCGTGACACTGCCAGGACGCATCGCTACCTTATTAAATAATACTTCCGCTCCTAGCTTCTCATAAATGGCAGGCAGATAATCAAAGTCTCCTACAGATACACCGCCAGTTGTTATAAGAAAATCCACTTTTTCGATCGCATTTTTTATCGATTGAAAACAAACTTCAAAATCATCTTCCAGCTTTCCAAATAAGATCGGTTCGCCTCCTGCTTTTTTTATCTGAGACTGGATCATATATGAGTTGCTGTTTCTGATTTTACCAGGAGACAGTTCTTCCTCTATATCCAGAAGTTCTGTTCCGGTGGCATAAATGCCTACGACCGGTTTTTTGTGTACAGGTACTTTATTGTATCCGAACGTCGCCAGCAACGCTTTGACCCCCGGTGTAATCCTGGTCCCTTTAGAAACGAGCGCTGTTCCTTTCTCTGTATCTTCTCCCTTAAACGAAACACTGTCACCCTGTTTAAATGGTCGCTTGATCACGATAATCTTTTTACTGCCTTCTGTTCTTTCTTGCACGAGTTCAAGCATCACGATCGCATTGGCACCTTCTGGAAGAGCTGCACCGGTCATGATCCGGGTTGCCTGCCCTGTCTGCAACCTTTTCTTTGCAACCGTTCCTGCGCCTATCTCCTCGACGACTTCTAGCTCTACAGGATTTTCTCTTGAAGCTTCTACTGAGTCTACAGCACGAATCGCAAATCCGTCATATGGCGATCGGTCAAAAGGAGGAACATCGTGGTCTGCTAGTAAATCATCCGCCAGATACCGATCATCACATTCTTCCAATAATACTGTTTCCACTGTTCCAGGGAAAGAAAATTTCATCACTCGTTCTACTGCTTCATTTATAGGTATTGGTTTTCTTCGTTCTACCATGCAAATCCTCTCCTGTTATGTTACTAGTGACATCTTCGGTTAGTATACTAAACCATCGGCCGGTCCTTTGTGACAAAACTCACTTTAATGCTCATTTTATCAAAACGCGATATGGAAGTCCTGTTTGAGAAACTCGTTTGCAATAGAGTATTTCATTGAAAGTTTTGTCTCCTTTCCGAATACGTTATAATGACGCCCAATTTAGTAAGGAGTGATAACATGAGAACTCTTCGTCAAAGAGTTTATACTGTCAGGCCCGGGGATAGCCTATATAAAATCGCGAATCGGTTTCAAACGACTATTGAAAGTATTAAACATGTGAACAGCATTCCTTCCAATGTCATTTATGTCGGGCAGCAACTAACTATACCGCAGGACAATGACCGCTCCAGTTATACGGTGATGCAAGGTGATAATTTATATCTTATTGCACAGCAATTAGGGACCAGTGTCCAGAATCTAAAAGAAGCGAACAGGTTGGATTCAAATGTTATATATATCGGACAGCAGCTCCGCCTTCCTGATGACTATCGAACAACGTACACCGTCCAGCCTGGCGATTCGCTCTTTCAATTAGCCCAGAAATTCGGTACGACCGTCGAGAGCTTTATGCAGCTCAATAACTTAACTTCAACTGATTTATCGGTGGGACAGAAGCTCGAAGTGCCGCTATATACGGAAGTCATCGTGAAAGTAGATGTAGCCAACGTGCGAACAGGCCCCGGCAAAGGATATAATGTTATCACGCAATTAGTGAAGGGAGCAAAACTGAGAGTCATTGGAACCCGCGGAGACTGGTACAGGGTGGTTTTGTATGACGGGACTGAGGCCTGGATCGGCAGTGCAGTAGTAAACTTCAAAGCTTATGGAGAAGATGCATTAATCGCAAGTATTATCGGCTACTATACCCTGCAAGAAGGACCATCTCTTCCCAGTTCCTATCAATCATTCGTGAACCATACGAGTCAATTATCACAGCTCGCATTATTTTTATTCCGAATCAAACAGGCGAATCCGACAGAAATCGAGAAGTTCGGGGAATTTACCGATCAAGAGATCAGAACGCTGGTCGGTATCGCACACCGAAACAACATCAAAGCTATGCCTGTTGTCCATAACCTTCTATATAAACGGGGAGACACAACCATCAATAAACAGGTGGTAAAAGAAGTCGTTTCCAGTGAACAAAACAGAAGAGCTTTTGCCCTGAACCTTGTAGAACTGGTTGAAAAATATAACTTCGATGGCGTTGATATCGATATCGAAGACGTTTATATTGAAGATTCTGAGCGTTTATCCCTTTTGTACCAAACGATCGGTGAAGTGTTCGATGAAAAAGGATACTTCTTTTCTACCAGCGTACCATCTCGAGCATCCGATGAACCAGTCAATCCGTTTTCGGACCCATTTGATTATGATGTAATAGGAGCGGCGGTCGATCAGTTCATTGTTATGCTTTATAATGAGTTCGGGTGGCCGGGAAGCCCTCCTGGACCGGCAGTTACGATCGGATGGATGGAGAAAGCAATTTCCTATGCCAAAACACAGATGGCTGCAGAAAAAATTGTAGCCGCGGTATCTGTATTTGGATTTGACTTTAATCTCGATACAGGCAAAAACACTTATGTGACTTACGATATGGCGATTAAAATAGCTGAAAAATATAATGCTGATATCCAGTTCAGCGAAGAAAGACAAACGCCATTCTTCAAGTATACAGATGAAGAGGGGAACAACCATGAAGTATGGTATGAAGATGAAAGAAGCATCCGTTCGAAAATCGCACTGGCAGATCGTCTCGGGATTCGCGGAGTTGCTCTCTGGAGGCTTGGCATGGAAGATCCAAAGATCTGGGAAATGATTCAAAATGAAGTAGCGGTTCGCAGAGGGGAATCAGAAGTATAAGGTATTTTTATTTACTAATATATATGATCGGCAAGCATCTTTGAAGAATATTCTCCTCTCCCAGTAAAAGATGAGCTTTTTTATACAAAAAAGGAAGGGAGCTCCCTTCCTTTTCCACTTATTGAATGCCAAGCGCGATCTTTGCGTAACGAGACATTCTATCCTTTGACCATGGCGGATTCCAGACAATATTCACATCTGCATCCTTCACTTCTTCTACATCAGATAGAGCTCGTTTCACATCATTAACAATAGTTCCTGCAAGCGGGCACCCCATTGCAGTCAATGTCATCGTTACATCAGCATTACCCTTCTCGTCCAAATCCACATCATAGACAAGGCCGAGATTGACAATATCGATTCCTAGTTCAGGATCGATAACATTTTCCAGCGCACTCATCAATTTATCTTTCGTTTCCTGGTCTGCCATATAAATCCCCTTTCTAAATCTTTTACTATTCTTATTATAACGATAATTGGACATTTCTTAAACTAATAACAAAATTAGTATTTCCTATAAGTGCTTTTTGAACCAGTTTACTGTTTCTAAAACAGCTTCTCTGGATACTTTATGCCCTGAAAAATCATCAGCGATAAATTTCAAACGGTCTTGTTCGTTATAGCTTGATTTAATCTCTTCATAAAAACTGTAAGTAGGAGCATATGGAACGACCTGATCCACTTTACTGTGCCAGACCATCAACGGTCTGCCTGCAAGCTTCTCTTTATGTAAAGAAAGATCAAAGGGTTTCAATCCCTCTATCTTCGCATACAGTTCTTCTTCAGCAACAGGAATAGTCAGTCCTTCTTCCTTTATTTTTGAAATCTGGGCATCTGCCAGAGCAGAATATGCCGGTGATCCCATTAAGGAAACAGCTGTGTTTATCCAGGAATATTGAGTGAGGGCACCAAACGTAATAATTCCTCCCATCGATGTTCCTGACATTCCGATCCGTTTTTCATCTGCAAGTCCTCTTGAAACAAAGTTTTCTTTCAGATCATTAAGTTCTTGAATACTGTTGACTACAATATCCCAGAAAGAAAAATTGCGCTGTTCAGCTGATAGGCTTCCTTCCCGTACTCCGTGATGCTTTGCCTCAGGAAGTATCACCCGGTATCCCTCTTCTGCCAGATAATACGCAATGTGAAGGTTATGTTCCTTTGCACTCGTAAAGCCATGCTGGAAAATAACCAGTGGAAGGCTTTCTTTTGCAATGGAATCTTTTGCAACATGTAGTACCGGTATATCCTTAACATGTTCATTCCTAATAGTTATCATCGTTGTATCTCCTTATACCAAAACTAACCTAATCGTATCACTGCCGTTAACGAAAGAAAAATAAAAGAACTTCCTTAGCAGCAAATACACGAGAAAAAATATGGTCCGTTATAACTTAGAATCAAAAAAAGCGTGTGATAGTGATATCACACGCTTGTATGGTTTCCTTCATCATCATTTTCCTGGGCTCTTCTTGCCTGTTCAACCTTTTCCTTGTTGGCTAACTTGTTATAATACTGAACTCCGAACTGTGATCCTTCATAAACCATCTTGCTGTCTCCACTATCATATTCACGGTCCGGTGGGATTGGGTTTCCTGCTCTGTCAACCGGTAATCCCCTGTCCTGTCTTTTGGTTGGCTTAACTTTTTGCCGTAGTTTATAAAATTGTGTAACTAATTTATCTCTCATTTTACGATCTTGCATCAAATATGCGGTAACACCTGCTGTTCCTACTGCAACTGTGGATAAAACAACACCCTTTTTATTCATGATTTCCCTCCTACTATTGTTTAAAATTATTATTTATTTGTTGTAATCTATTTACCCTATCAAAAGCAAATTAAACGCTGGGAGTTCTGGAAATCACTTTTTCTTCGTCAATAAAAGAGGATGACTCAAAAAGCAAAGTGTCAGCCCCCTCCGATAGATTAGCAAGAAAAACTTGTTCTAACGTTTTTCTAGATTTGTGCTAAACGGAGGGAGTCAGACCCTTATGAGTCATCCCTCTAACAAGATTGTTTTATTATTTTTCTGGCATGATTTCTTCTCCGTTTTCACCTGTGTAACGTAGACCCCAGCCAGTGACGGCCGCTATAAACATTACGATAAGCAGCCCCCAGCCCTGGAAGACATATGGGAAAACGTCGGTAGGATTAACTACCTGGATAAAGTCATATTCCTCCGCAACTCCCTGTATCGTTGCCCAGGCAAGCAAAACCCCACCGCTCCATGGAAATATATAACCAAGTGAAGACGAAACGGTATCTAGAAAGTTCGCCCTTCGATAAGGATGGATGTTGTATTCCTTCCCAAGCCTTCTGACAAATGGACCTGCCGCGATTTCAGCCGCCGTGTTGATGGTGATAAAAACATTTAGCACTGCTACTATCCCAAAAATAAACAGTTCTGCTCTCCGGACCACTCCATTTATCATCTTCATGAATGATTCCTTAATCGCTTCCATTGTTCCCGCAGCTTCCATTAAGTGAGCGGCAGCAAGGATAAACAAGATTAGAATAGCCATGTTGAAGTAGCCGCCGATCCCACTCATCAGTGCGCCTTCCACAACAGGAGAGCCATCTTGTTTGTAGATATGGAGAATTTCCGTTAACGGGGTATCTGTAACAAAAATGAAACCGATAGAAAGTACAATTCCCCATGTTAAGGATGTTAAGAGATGATGACCGGATAATGCGAGATAGATGACAACAGCAAAAGGTATTAATAATAGCAAGCCTGCTGGAGATACATCTGCCTGTAATTGATTAACGACTCCCGCACTTCCCATTTCTCCTCCTCCGCCAAAAATGACAAACAATATGAGCGACGGGATTGCAGCGGTTATCGAATACTTGAAACGGGAACGAACAACACCCGGGACATCTGCATCCTGGGTTGTTGCGGAAACGATCGTCGTATCTGATACAGGAGCAAGGTTATCCCCAAAGACAGCTCCACTTAAGATGGCTGCCAATAAAATGACGGGGTCTGCACCAAGTATGATTCCCGCTGGATACATTAAAACTCCGAAAGTGGCAACTGTTCCGTAACCAGTACCTACTGCAGTAGCAAAAAGCGCTGATAGTAAAAAAGTCAATCCGACAAAAAAACCGCCTTCCAGGTTGGTTTGAAGGCCGAACCAGATTAATCCTTCAACAAGCCCCCCTGCTGATAAAAGTTTTGCAAACATACCTGCCCAAAACCATGCAATAACTGCAATAACGCCGATTGGCTGTGCCATTCCGGAGAACAAAGCTTGAGCATAGTCGCTCCATTTGGATTTACAGAAGAAGAGCCCGACGGTTACACCGATTACCATTCCTAATACGAGTGCTTCCTCCGTAACCAATTGCATCACACTTAAGGTGATTGCCCAAATGATGAAAAAAATTAACGGAATTGTTGCAGCGAATACACCGCCTCTGAACCTCAAGCGTTTCACTTCTTTTTGACCAATTGCTTCATCGATTGCTTCATTTTTTTCAAAACTCATCTTTTTCCTCCCCTGTAAGTCTATGATGTTTTCTCTTACAGTTTATAAAAAAGTTAGAAAAAAGTAAATTTTTGTTGCAGAATGTCGAATTCCAATACTTTTTCTGTATTATAGACAGCCTTCCGTATAGTTATGTAAAATATATAATGAACTTTATTTTAAAACTGACCAGTAAAGGAGCGCTTTATGAAAGAACCACATTTAATAGCAATTGACTTAGACGGTACTCTGTTAACAGATGATAAGGAAATATCCGCCCGAACAAAAGGAATCTTGTTTGAAGCACGAAAACAGGGTCATCATGTGGTGATCGCTACAGGGCGTCCTTATAGAGCGAGCCACATGTATTACCATGAACTGAACCTTGATACACCAATTGTAAATTTTAATGGGGCTTTTGTTCATCATCCTCTAAATGATAGCTGGGGAGTTCACCACACGCCTCTTGATTTGTCCACAGCGAAATCCATCATAAACACCTGCCGGGAATTCGATGTGAAAAATGTCATGGCAGAAGTGATCGATGATGTTTATTTACACAACCATGATGAATATATAATCGATTCGTTTTTTAATCGTGATACACCAGTACAAACAGGGGATCTTCATCGCATATTAAAAGATGATCCTACCTCTCTTTTAATCTATCCACATGAACATCAGGTAAAAGACCTTCGTCATTTATTAGAACATCATCATGCTGAAGTAATTGAACACCGTGTCTGGGCAGCGCCCTGGAACGTGATTGAAATTGTTCGGACCGGATTAAACAAAGCTGTTGGGCTACAAAAAATTGCTGATTATTTAAACGTTCCTAAAAACAGAATCATTGCATTCGGCGATGAAGACAATGATCTGGAAATGATCGAATATGCCGGGCACGGAGTCGCGATGGGTAACGCCATTGATGATTTAAAAAGCATTGCCGACTCTATTACCAAAACTAATGAGGAAGACGGTATAGCACATTACCTGGAAGATGTTTTAAAGCTTAGAATCAATACAAAAGAAAGCCTATTATAAGAGGCTTTCTTTTTTCGTACATGTACATATTTTGCAATAATCCTGTTTACACTATGACTGAAAAAGGGAGGGATCAGTATGAGCAAACACAGCAAATCAAAACGGACAGTGGAACAGGGTGCGGAGAGAGTTGTTGAACACATGGACGAAAAAGATCTTGTAAGCATGAGCAATAAGGAAAATGAAAAACGGAAACAAAAACAACAAGAAAATTTATCTTTAGGCGGGGACTAAAAAAGTGGCAAATGTTAAATTCCAGCTTGCACGAGAAGCAGTAGATAAAGCGGAACAGCTGGTAAAAGAAGATGTTTCAGTGGAAAGTGCTGAAGCGATCGCAAACCAGCTTGCTATAGCAAAAAACAATCTTTCATTAGCATTCGCCCATTCATCTGATGCAGAAAAGGTGCAACTGGAGGACTACCAGCAAACACTCGAGGAATTAAGTGATCATTTTTCAAATAAGCCATTTTAAAAATAAAAGGACTGATCAATTGTTGACACGCCTTTTATTCTACTCTCTGGTGGAATCAAAAGCAGCCATACAAGGTGATTCAGTCCTTTTACAATGATAAAAAACGGAGAACGGATTTCTTTTTCTTGTATTGAATCCGTATTTTTCGAATAATTTCATGTGCTATAAGTTTATATCCTTTGTTGTTCAATTCATAGCCATCGTCTTTTAACATGGAATGGTATGTATTGCGCTCTTTCATCATGGACCATAAGTCAATGTAATGAGCTCCTGTTTTATCAGCAAGGTCTCTGACCTTATTTGCATACATTTCCATCCTTTTATTGTTTCTATAGTTCTGCATTGTTTCATCTATAGGTGAAGGGCTTATTAGGATTACTTTCTCCGGGGAAATGTTACGGATCATATAAGTTAGATTTTTTTCATATTCGGAAAGCTCGATTCCCGCATTTTCGCTCGCATCATTCCCTCCGAAGAAAATTGTCACAAGGTCAGGCTTGTAACTCATGACATCAGATTGAAACCTCATCACACCATCTCTCGTTGTTCCAGCTTCTGTTCCTGCATTGATAACGATCCAGTCTTCCATCTCTTCCCTGATTCTTGAAGTTAACCGAAGACCTCCATCCCAGTCGCATTCACCAGCGGTAATATTATCCCCAAAGCAAACCAATGTAGGCAATCCAAACACTCCTTTCATTCACAGGCGTATTTTAATTCCAGCGTCAAAAAGCTCCCGTTCCTGGTCAGATTTCCGCTTTTATACTTAATGCGCTCAGAAAAATTCGGCCCGTTTATCACAAAGGTATGAAACTCTCCATTTTCTCCACACGGATCCACATCTTCCGGCAGGCTGTCCACAAAACCCTCATCGTACTTCTTTCCGATCCATTCCGCGGCAACTTTATCTGTATCGACAGTAGTAATCACCGCTTCAAACCCCAGAGAAAAAAACGTTTCTGCAAGCTTTTTTGTATCCTGTTTCCAGAGTGGGAAAATTGGCTTCAAACAACTTTTCCGGATGGTATTCTCCCTGAATTCTTTGATATCTTCAAGGAATATATCTCCAAATGCTATATTGTTCACTCTATTCTTAAAATCTCCTAATGCGTTCCCTACTAAAGCTTCGTACCGCTCATTAGAACAGCCATCTGGCAAAGTCGTTATTTTTATCGGCAGCATCAGCTTTAAAGCCTGTTCTTTGATTAACTGAACAGAGACACCATGAAATGCAACGGAGTCCGATTGTTCCTGAACTGTTGTCCAGAGTCCCTCCACCTGGTAACGGTTTTCCTTTTGCAATAGGTACAGCGCAAGCGCACTGTCTTTTCCGCTGCTCCAGGAAAACACCACTGAATGGCACATCGAAAAACTCCTTTCCACTATATAGACGAATGACCAAGGGTAATTGTTTCAAATTTTCACATGATTTAACAAATTCAATTTTAAATATACCGTCCTAAGAAACTGGATGCTTGCATAGAACTGTATCATCAATCAAAATAACAGTAGACTCTACAGGATTCGTACCGAAATTGAAAATTAAGTTTGTTGTTATACAGGAATTTTAAAAAGAATTATGGAAGTAAGATAGGACAAGGAGGAGTGAAACCAGTGAAAGTTTACCAGGCAGGAACTCAGGCAGATGAGAACTTTAAGCATAAAGTAGCAGACCTTTTAATGAAACAGATGACCAGACCCAATAATGAAGAAACTTATAATCTTATATTAAACGGAATAAACCTTGCTTTAGAAGAATCCTCTCCTTCTAAAATCGTGGTAGCGGAATCAAAAGAAAACGAAATCATAGGCGTTGCTTTCTTTAATATTGGAATTAGCCTTACAAACGGCGGCCCTTATATATGGCTGAACGAACTATATGTAGATCCAGATTATCGAAATCGCGGAGTTGGCAGGAAGCTTCTTCTGCATGTTATTTATTGGGCGGAACATGAAGGAATTAAAACGATAGAACTTGAAACGGGTATAAACAATGAAGTAACAAAGCATATGTATAACTCTCTGGGCTTTTATGACATTGTTTCTAAAAGATATGGATTCAGCTTTTAAAAAACGGGGAAAATATTTTGAAGACCATTATATGTTTGATAAACTAGTAGTGGAAATAAACGTAAAGGAGTGGCAGGATGGCTATTGAAGTAAGATACGATCATACACCTAATCCAAACGCAGTTAAGTTTACTGCTAATCAAGTTGTTTTTGAAGGAACAGGAAGTTATTCATTTAAACAGGGAGAGGACGCGAACCATCCATTGGCTGCAGCGCTTCTTGATATCGAAGGCGTTGATAACGTGTTTGGTTACCAGGATTTTGTAACGGTAAACAAAAAAGCGGATGCCGATTGGGATACTCTTATTCCTAATGTAAAGGAAGCATTTCAAAAAATATATGGTTAAACAATAAAAGAAACCGTTCCAGGCGAACGGTTTCTTTTTTGTTTTGTAATTCCTTTCTACCCAGAAGAACTTATTGATTTCCCTTTATAAACTGAGTAGCTTTTACGGGTTTACAAAAAACACTTTTTTCGCTTTAAGTTTTTTTTCGTTTATCTTCGGTTCTGTCTTGGTTGCAGTAATTATCCCGGTTATCAAATATGGCCCTGGTTCTAATTGGTTGATGCCGGTGTTCCAGTCCGCTGTCCATTGTTTGGTTTCATTCGGAGGTATTCTGACTTTTTCAAAAGATTGAGTGAACATTCTTCCTTCAGAGTATCTATAAAGTTCTTCACCTTTTTTATTTTGAACCTCTACTTCGATTTTTTGGCCTGTTGGAAAAGTTAATAACAGCTCTTCTTCCATGTTATTCGTTATTTTAACTGTAAAGGTTGTCTTCCCTTGATGCTGTTCAAATAAAACAGCTGTAGTGACTTCATCAATTCCCGGAGTCTCTGCGGCTGCTTCATTACCATTCCCTGTGGAAAACAGCATCACGAATAGAAGCAAAATGATAATTTTCTTCATTTCAAAAGCTCCTTTGCCTACTTTTTTATTAGTTTGAAGCAAAGGAGCGTTTTTATGCGAAATGTCTAGAAACTGTCATTTCTGAAAAAGCCGAAAATACCGGCTGTGTTTATTATGTTAGTAAATGCTTTTGGATCAACATCTTTTATAATATGCTCCAGGTTATACAATTCATATCGTGTGATAACCATCATCAGCATTTCTTTATCTTCACCCATATAAGCACCTTTGGCAGGAAACTTTGTAATCCCCCTGACCAGTTTGTCGTGAATTGCTTTTTGCAGTTCGTTCCCTTTTGTTGTAATAATCATAGCAGTCAGTTTTTCATGGCGAGTATGAATAACATCAATTACTCGGGAACTAACATAAAGCGTTACAAGTGTATACAATGCTTTTTCCCATCCGTATAGCACGCCAGCAGTCAGTATGATCAACGAGTTCATTGTAAAAAAGTAATTGCCTATCGGTTTGTCCTTCATTCTTGATAAAATCATGGCGATAATATCCATCCCGCCAGTTGATGCGCCCCATTTTAGCGTTAGACCTACGCCGATCGCACCGATCACACCACCGAATACAGCATTTAACAAAATATCTTCTGAGATTTCCTGAACCGGGATTAATTCAAGAAAGAATGTTGTGGCAACAACGCTGATGATACTATAAATAGTGAATGATTTACCCACTTTGATCCAGCCTAAAATGCCAACAGGAATGTTTAATATAAATAAGAGAATACCAGTCGATACATTAAAAGGGGCAAACTCTTCTGTAATACTGGAAAGCAGCTGTGCGATCCCAGTAAAACCACTTGCATAAACATTTGCAGGAATTAAAAAGAGATTCAGTGAAACAGCACCAAGTACTGCCCCTACTAATATTACGATAATTTTTTTGACTTCTTCCAAGGATGTCCCCCCTCTTTTTTCCATTAGGATCTTTTCGCATACTTTGTTGCTTATTAAGCTTCATAATAGAGATTTAATGCGACATAATTGCAGCATTGATTTCCACTCCAGGCAGTTCGTTTTCCGCGGGCAACGCTTCAGCTTCCTCGTCAGCAAGAACCCCCTGTCTAGTTCCGGCTCCACCTTTCAACACTGCCGGATCTTCAGCTGTTGCTTTTCCCCCAGGACAAGGAAGGCTTCGGCAGCGTTATATCACACGCAGGAAATGTGAATACATTTTCGAGGAGTCGACTGCCCGCTGCTCCAATCAATTGACGTTTTTCAAAGATGTGGAACATCAAAGACCCCGCATGGAGCGTTTTGTGCGAGTGAGGAGGCTCAGCGCGAGCCCGCGGAAAGCGTAGTGTATTTCCGTAGCGGTCAGCCGTTTGCTATGGCGCAGTTTATCGCTTTTGTGCAAAAACAACACTCTATTAGAAAAGAGCCTTTCAGTAAGTTCCGAGAATAAAAACGATTATTTCACGAACTTATTTTTAACAAACAATCAACCATTAAGTCAACCTTTTCTATTATTCCCTCTATAATCATGCTCTAAAAAGTTTAAATTGATTTTATAGGCCTTAGAGGCTACACTTTAATCAAACCTGTATCATTCAACAGAAAAACATTGAAAAATATTTAATTAGAGGGTGAGTAAAAGATGAACGTAAAAATCATTACCGATTCAGGTTGTGATTTACCAGAATCCCTAATCGAACAGTACGCTATTGAAGTCATGCCACTTATTGTAAACATAGACGGGCAGGAATACTTTGATATGCAAGGCATCAAAGCAAAGGAACTATATTCTGCATTGCGAGAAGGCAAAATCGCCAAGACAGCGCAGGTCCCACCGGCAAAAATCAGAGAAGTGTTCCAATCTTACATTGATCAAAATCTACCTTTCCTTTACATAGGTCTTTCATCAGAGCTTTCAGGCACTTTCCAGTCTGCTTATGTTACCAAAAATGAACTTGCAGAAGAAAACCCGGATGCTGAGATGGAGGTATTAGATTCAAAAGCAGCTTCCCTTGGTTATGGATTAATGGTGCTAAAAGCTGCTCAGCTTGCTGAAAAGGGACTTTCTCTTTCTGAAATAAAAAATGAAATCGCTTCCGCTTATGTTCCACATATGGAGCATATCTTTACAGTTGATGATCTCGATTTTCTCCAACGCGGCGGAAGAGTAAGCAAAGCCTCCGCCTTTGTTGGCGGTCTCCTGAAAATCAAACCAGTATTACATGTTGAAGATGGCAAGCTCGTTCCTATCGAAAAAGTTCGTGGCAGAAACAAGGTTTTCAAACGGATGGTAGAAATAATGGAAGAACGCGGATCCAATGTTAAGGAACAAATAATCGGCATAAGCCATGGAGATGATCTAGAAAGTGCCGAGAAGTTAAAAGAGCTGATCAAAGACTCTCTCGGAGCTGAAAACTTTCTTATTCATACAGTAGGAGCAACTATCGGTTCGCATTCTGGTCCCGGAACGATTGCTTTGTTCTTTTTAAACAAGTAACACACATTCCCTGTTTTTACCCTATAATCCAAGGAAATAACCAGGATATTTGATGATTCTTATACTATCATCTTTTCGAGTGATGCAAACCGCTTCGGAAGAATAATCGCTGGAAGGTCTAAAAGAAAAATCCGAACTCATTCAAATTCTTATGAAAGAATGTTGAATGACAGTTCGGATTTTCCTTTGGCTAAAATATATTTGGCCCATTCTCACTTTGCTTCATACTTTAGTTTTTCAACGGATGATTTATCCACAAGGATTTCAAAGGCGGTGGTTTCATTGTTAGATTCAACAGATATTGTTCCGTTATGCTTTTGAATAATCTGTTTACATACTGAAAGGCCAAGCCCTGTTCCTAATTCCTTCGTTGTTATAAATGGCTCAAATATGTTCTCCAGCAGATGTCCGGGGATTTGAGAGCCGTTATTTGAAATTTTTAATATAACCGTTTTATCAGACTCCGATAGATCAATCCATATCTTTCTGTTATCCCTATTGTTATTCGCCAATTCTTCTATTGAGTTTATTACTATATTAAGGAAAACCTGTTTAATCTGGTTTTCCACCCCGAAAATATATACATCGGGTTCAATCTTTTCCAACACCTCAATCTGCTCCTCTACAAAACGGGTGAATAGAAAGTCGATGCTATGCCTGATCGATGCTGAAAGATTAAACAAATCACCTTTATCATCAAGACCTTTCAGCTTAGAAAGATACAAAAAGTGACTGACTTTATCCTGTAAGCTCTCCATCTCCTGATTAATGATGGAAAAATATTGTCTGTTATTCCGAGAGCCATCTGCCTGTTCAATCAATCTTAGAAAACCTTTGATAGAGGTTAGCGGATTTCTGAACTCATGTGCAAAACTTGGAGCTAACTTCCCTAAAATCGCTAACCTATCGTTATGCATCTCTTTAATAAACTGGTTTTTCTCTTGTAAGATCCTATCTTTTATTTCGGTATATTCCGTAACTGAATAGTAAAGAAACTGATCAAAGTACGAATTAATCAGAGGAACTGCCCCCGCAACTTCTTCTCGGGATAAAATCGAATCGATTGCTAGTTCCATTACAACCGATCGGCCTTGATTAATATTTGCTACAAACTCACCGATATTCACGTCTGCCTCAACACGTTCTGTTGCAATCTTTCGAGTCAGATTAATAATTAGATGATGGTCAGGTTTCCGAATATAATCGGCGATTAAGCCAACGGTTCTTTTACCGTTCAAAATAATTTCTTCCAAGAACGGATCTGTTGCAGCAAGCCGCGCAATTTCCAACCACCGTTCAACGATCTTATCCTGATTCCTTTCAAGATGCGTAGCAAGCTTATCAGCTTGTTCTTTAGTTAGTTTATTGCTCATTCTGCTGACCTCTCTTCCGGTCTACTCTTATCCATTATTGTAGCATTCTCTGAATATCTATTCTATAACTGGTAGTAAAAAATACCTGACTATTCGATAGAGCCAGATTGGGATACTACAGTCTGATTCACTTCATTATCCATCCAGCGACAAGGAAAAGAACAGCCGAGAGGATTGCTGCTGTAAAATTATAATAGGAAGCATACTTAATATATTTCATATGATTTGCTTTACTAATGTTTGATGCCATATTTGTCATTCCTGATACTGGAGAGGTCACATCTCCGAATGTACCGCCAGATAATACTGCAGCAACCGCAAGCGGAATATTTCCTCCTGTTGAGACACTAAGCGATATTGCTACAGGCATCAAAAGAGCCCAACCTCCCCAGGAAGAACCTATAAAATACGTAACCGCTCCTGTCACGATAAAGATAATTAACGGAACAATAAGAGATGGCATGGAATCGCCGATGGTTTGTTTAATAAGTTCTGACAATCCCAAATCCCGTGATATGGCGGAAAGCGGCCATGCGAGAACAAGGATCGCGAGTGTATGCATTAAATCATTACCTCCAGCAATTAAGTCTGAGGTTATCCCTTTTAATTCATATCCCTGCACTAAATACAGCACTGATGTTATCAGCATGGTAGAAAAAAGAGCAAGAAGCATTGCGTTAGTTGGGTCTGCCGCAGTAATGACAGATACTAGATCGGAATTGTCACCCGCTTCTCTCATTCCAAAAAGCCATAATAACCCGAAGCTTAATAGGATTAAAACAACCATCGGCACCCACATGTTGAATAAACGCGGTTCCAACTTCGGCTTCTTTTCTCCCATTTTCATCTCGTGTTTCTGTCTCTCATCTTTCTTGTTTTCTTTAAAAAACTGTTTCTTTTTTATGTCATAATAAATAGCTCCGAATGTAAGTAAAATCAAAACAATACTGAAAAACTGCAAGGGGATTGATTCAAGCAAAATTTGGTATGCTGATTTATTCTCTGATCCAGCTGTTTGCAGTCCCTGATTAATAATCCCGATGTTATACCCGACAAACGTTGTACCTAGAGGGATTATCACTACAATTGGGCTTGCCGTATTATTTAGCATAAATGCGAGCCTTTCTTTTGCTACATCATACTTATCTGCAAGAGGCTTCATGATTGAGCCTGCCGATACTACCCGGAAACCGCAATCGATGAATGTTAAAGGGATCAAGCCCCAGATTCCATATAGGACACCCTTTCTATTGTTTATATAATGGTCCGCCTTCTTAATAAACGCCTTGATTCCTCCAGACTGTTTAATAAGATTAACGAAACCGCTGAACAAATATAAAAATAATAGTACTTGAAGATTTCCTTTGTCGGCCAGGACTTTCAATATGTAATCAAGGGCTGCCGGAAAACCTTCCAAGAATGATTTTGCTTCAACCATACTTCCAACAAGAACTCCAATAAACAATGATGGGATTATTTGCTTTGTCCAAATCGATAAAATTATTGTTAATAATGCAGGTACAATGGCTAACCATAATGAAAGTTCCAAGGTTGTCCCTCCAAAATATAAGTTTTTAACTATTTTCCTTCAAGCAGCCTGATATAAACATTACGGAAAAGCCATTGCTTGCTAAAATGTTTACAGCTTGAACAAAAAGGAAATGTAAACGGTAGATTTTGATATTAAAAGGAGGCGTTAAGCATGGATCCAAAAGATCGTCAAGTAAATGGACAACCTGCCCAGCATCAAGACCAACAGCCTGGAATCGAATCAAAGATGGACCCGAACCCAATTTCTGAAAGCCCTGATTATAAAGGAAGCGGCAAGTTAAAGAATAAATCTGTCCTGATAACTGGCGGCGACAGCGGCATCGGTAGAGCCGTATCGATCGCATATGCTAAAGAAGGGGCAAACGTTGCCATAGTTTACCTTAACGAAGACGGAGATGCAGAAGAAACGAAGCAGCAAGTCGAAGAAGAAGGTGTCCGATGCCTGTTGATTTCAGGAGATGTTGGTGATGAAGCCTTTTGTAAAGATGCAGTAGAAAAAACTGTTAGTGAATTTGGAAAGCTGGATATTCTCATTAATAATGCAGCAGAACAGCATCCGCAACAAAGCATCGAAGATATTTCTACAGAACAGCTTGAAAAAACGTTCCGTACAAACATTTTCTCCATGTTTCATATGACGAAAGCTGCTTTAAATCATCTAAAGGAAGGAAGCGCCATCATCAATACCGCTTCCATCACTGCATATGAAGGAAACCCGCAGTTAATCGATTATTCCAGTACGAAAGGAGCAATCGTTACCTTTACAAGATCAATGGCAAAGTCACTTGTCAAAAAAGGCATCCGGGTAAACGGCATCGCCCCTGGACCGATCTGGACGCCGTTGATTCCATCCACCTTTGCAGCGGATAAAGTGAAAAAGTTCGGTACCGACACACCGATGGGACGTCCAGGACAGCCTGAAGAACTAGCGCCAAGTTATGTACTGTTAGGATCTGATGATTCCACTTACATGACCGGCCAAATCATTCACATCAATGGAGGAAAATTTGCGACAACCTAAAATTATTGTGTTAGAGAGGCCATGATCGGCCTCTCTTTTTAATTGGAACCCACATCGATGATGCAATGTATAAATCGGCTGGAATAACAGGAAAGACTTTACACTCATGGATAAAATTCATTGTGTAAGAATAAGACCAAACAACATAAGAAAGGATTGAACGGAATGCACACGATGTGGAAAGGTTCGATAAGTTTTGGTCTTGTTAATATTCCTATCAAGCTTTATGCAGCCACAGAAGATAAAGATATCAAAACAAGGATGATTCATAAAGAGTGCCATACTCCAATTAAATATGAAAAAACATGCCCAACATGTGAAAAAGAAGTGAGCTCTGATGATATTGTGAGAGGTTATGAATATGAACAGGGAAAGTATGTCGTTTTAGAAAAGGAAGAGCTTGAGGCACTGAACAACCAAAACAATAAGTCCATCGAAATCGTTGACTTCGTGAAATTAGAAGAAATCGATCCTATCTATTATAACCGCTCCTATTTTGTCGGTCCGAACGAGAACGGCGGAAAACCCTTCATGCTTTTGAAGAAAGCAATGGAGGATTCAGGAAAAATTGGCGTAGCAAAGGTTACGATACGCTCCAAAGAACATCTTGCCCTTGTAAGAGTATATAAAAAGGGGCTTGTTCTCGAAACGATGTATTTTCCAGATGAAGTACGAAGCATCGACCATGTCCCTTCCATTCCTGAAAACCTCGAGCTAAGTGAAAAGGAACTAGACATGGCCAATCAACTGATCGACCAGTTAACAACAGAGTTTAATCCTGAAAAGTATAAAGATGAGCGGCGCGAGGCTATGATGGAGCTAATCGAGACTAAAATTTCCGGAAACGAAATCAAAGTGCCTAAAGCAGCGCCGAAACCAAATGTTGTGGACTTAATGGATGCACTGCAGGCAAGCATCGACGAAACGAAAAAAGAGGAACCTAAAATAGACGAACCTAAAAAAGAAGAGCCAAAAAAGAAGAAAAAGAAACCTTCTGTACGTAAGAAAAAGGCTTCAAGCTAATGGATATCAAATTACTTAAACCAATGCTCCCCACACTTGTCTTCGATAAACCGGAGGGGAAGAACTGGGTGTATGAAATCAAGCTTGATGGGTATCGCGCGATGGTGTATTGGACAGAAACTGATTTACAGGTTATCAGCCGAAATCTTAAACCGCTGACCGACCAATTTCCTGAAGTTGTTGAAGCGTTACAAAGGTTCTCTGAAATCGTCAAACAAGATTTACCTATTATACTCGATGGTGAACTTTGCATCCTTTTATCAAAACAAAAGGCTGATTTTGAAAAGCTCCAAATGCGAGGCAGGTTGCGCAACAAAGATAAAATCCAGATTAGTGCAAGAAAAACGCCAGCTGTGTTTTGCTCATTCGATATGCTGATGGTTAAGGGCGAATTTATCACTAACAAATTGTATAGAGAAAGAAAAGAACGGCTTAAATGTTTTTTCGAACAACTATCCTTTTGCAGAGGCATCGAGTATGTTCCATTCGAAGAGGATTGGAAAAAAATTTGGACAAAAGTAAAAAAAACTAACGGAGAAGGAGTTATCGCTAAAAAAACAACCAGTAAATGGGTTGCCGGAAAGCGGACAAATTCCTGGCTTAAGATTAAGAACTGGAAGACAGGATCATTTTTCCTTACTGCATACGATACGGAAAACGGATATTTTTATGTCGGCGTAATGAGAAACGGCCAAATTTACGAAGTCGGACTTTTTTCCCACGGGATCAGCGGAGATGAAAAAGAAGCGCTTGTAATGGTGATTAAAAAAAACAGTACCTCAATGAAAGACAACCTTATTCTAATAAAGCCGGGAATCGTAATAGACTTATCTTACCTAGAACTATACAAGGATCAGCTCCGCCAGCCACGTTTTAACTCATTCCGTTTTGATCTCTCCTGGGAGGATTGCACATGGGAAGCTCTTCAAATGAACGAGCAGATGTAAAAATAAACGGCAAAACTCTTGCCATTACAAGCCAGTCAAAACTGCTCTGGCCAGATAAAGCATTAACAAAGGCAGATTATCTCACTTACTTGATGAAAACATCTAACCGAATGCTCCCTTTTTTAAGGAACAGAACACTGACAGTTATTCGGTATCCACATGGAATGTTAGGAGAATCTTTTTATCAGAAAAACTGTCCTGATTACTCGCCTGACTTCATTGAAACACATCGATCGGAAGGAATCGATTATATTGTTTGTTCAAACCAGGAAACACTTCTGTGGCTTGGCAACCAACTTGCGTTTGAGTTTCATATCCCGTTTCAGACCACTTCTTCAAAAGGCCCGTCTGAAATCGTGATCGACCTGGACCCGCCTTCGCGAAACAATTTTAACCTTGCTGTTCATGCGGCTCAAATATTAAAAGAAATCTTTGACAGGTTAAAACTCATTTCATACGTAAAAACTTCTGGCAATAAAGGCCTTCAACTCTATTTGCCATTGCCTGAGAATGAATTCTCTTATGAGGATACGCGAAGATTCACTAAGTTTCTTGCAGACTTTCTTGTTAACAAAGAACCCACATGGTTTACGACCGAAAGAATGAAAAAAAACCGCGGTAATAAGCTTTATGTTGATTACCTGCAACATGCCGAAGGAAAAACCATTGTCGCACCTTATTCTGTAAGAGGAAACAAGGAAGCACTGGTTGCTACTCCTTTGTCCTGGAAAGAAGTGAAAGAAGACTTGTGCCCAGAGATGTTCCCTCTTGAGGTGATAGAAGAACGGTTAGAAAAGGAAGGATGCCCCTTTGATGATTTTTTTAAAATGAAAATAAAACAGCCTTTCGAACCGGTATTAAACTGGCTGATGGAAAAAGGGATTTGACACTTCCATAGCTATAGCAATGGGATTCTGAAGTACTAAACCGTTCGCAATTCGTTTCCGCTTTGAACTAGACGTGTAGGTATCAAATAAAAAATCCCGGTAGTTAGTTAAACTACCGGGTGCCCTGCGATTCTACAGAGGTATCTTTTACTGTCTGCCTTTTAATAATTTTGTACGGAACGGTAACACGTCTCGGTGAAATTCCCGGATTGCTGATCAGATCAAGCAGGCAATCAACTGCTTCATATCCAAGTTTAAAGATGTTGATATCTACTGAGGACAGCGGCGGACGAGCATATTCGCTCAGCATCACATTGTTAAAGCTGATCACCGAGATATCATCCGGGACGGACAACCCCATCTCATCTAATTTACTCATAATTCCAAGCGCCATTAAATCATCCGAAACTACCAGTGCAGTAGGAGGTTTCTTAAGGGAAAGCAACTCTAGTACCGCTTCATGGCCTCCCTCTTTCAAAAACTCTTCCTGGAACACATATTCATCATGAAAGGAAATACCGGCGTTTCGTATCGCTTTTTCGTAGCCAGTCAGACGATCGACCGTCACGACAAGCTCCTGGCTCCCGCCTACGAATGCGATATTTCGATGACCAAGGCTAATTAAATATTCTGTTACTTCTTTTGCTGCTTTAAAGTTATCGTTGTCCACATGGGTGATGCTCTCTGAGTTCTTATATGGCTTTCCCACAACCGCAAACGGAAACTTTTGCTTTTGCAAATAACTCATGATCTTATCTTCCACCCTGGAATAAAGAAGCACGATTCCGTCTACTCTTCTACCCTGAACCATTCCGACAACGCCTTCAAACATTTCTTCTTCTGTGGCACCCGTAGATAAATACAGGGAATACCCCTTTTCATGCGCTTTGGTGCTTATCCCCCTGATCACTTCAGGGAAAAAAGGATTTTGAAACACTTTATCTGCAGAACTCGGCATGATCACTCCAATTGCCTGAGTCGATTTATTCGCAAGGCTTCGTGCGTTAAAGTTGGGGTGATAGCCCAGATAATCCATTGCTTCTCTTACACGGCGCTTTGTTTCCTCGCTGATACGAGGATTGTTCGCTATGACCCTTGATACTGTAGATGGTGCTACATTAGCTAATTTAGCCACATCTTTAATGGTAACTGCCATTGTTCATCCCCCTGCTTTCTTAATGGAGACGTTAAACCAGTTTCGCTCACATTTCATGATTTGTTAGTTGTAAAGGTAATCTTCCGTTCTTCCGGGTGGAAATGAGTATTACCGATCTGGTTACCGTTTAGTATAATTTCAAGATCTTCTTCAGCTTGATGCACCTGGAATTCGATTTCTTTCCAAGCTGGCTCAAAGCCTTCATTACTGTTCTCCATGTTTATTGTAAGCGATTCCCCTTCCAAATAACAGGAAATCTTTGTCTCAGTATACTTGCCGTTTTCATAGTCGAATGTTTTTCCGTCATCTTCATACAACATACACTCTGTTTTTTCATTAGCAGGATAGACATGAAGGGTCAGTTTCTCCTCTGTTACTGCTGTTGACTGTTTTACTGTGCCATTCGGGATGATGGAACCTTCCTTAATAAAAATCGGCAATGTGTCGAGGCTTGCTTCTACCAATACATGTTTGCCCCCGGCAATTTTCTCTTCTGTCCAATAGTTTATCCAATTTCCTTCTGGCAAATAGACAACACGGTGGAAAGTGGATGGTGACAAGATTGGTGCCACAAGGACATTTTCACCGACTAAGAACTGGTCAGATAGATTGAAGGTATGTTCATCATTTGGATATTCCATAACAAGTGGCCGAAGAACCGGACTCCCTGTTTTAGACGCTTCATTAAAAAGGGTGTACAGGTAAGGCATCCAGACATACCGTTGCTGGATATACTTCTTCGTAATCGCTTCTACTTCTTCGCCAAATGCCCATGGTTCCTGTCTTACTGTATCCAGCGCACTGTGATTTCTAAAGTATGGGGTGAAGGTGCCAAACTGCGTCCAACGGATCAGCAATTCCCCCGTTGTATCATGTGCGAAACCGCCGACATCTGGACCTGTAAACGGCACACCGGAAACTCCAAGGTTCATAACCATCGGGAGCGCCATTGCAAGATGTTCCCAGAAGCTTCTGTTGTCCCCTGTCCAGACTGCTGCATAACGCTGAACACCAGAATATCCTGCACGTGTTAATAGGAACGGACGATTTCCGTTCAATAACTCTTTCATTCCGTTATACGTGCTTTCTCCCATCAATAAACCGTACAGGTTATGCATCTCACGGTGTGTCTTAGGATCTCCATCATTACCGTGCATCACCTTTACATCCATTGTCTTTGTTTCATTGAAAACAGCAGGCTCGTTCATATCGTTCCAAATTCCTTCGATTCCCATGTCGGTATAGAATTTGTGTTTTTTCCCCCACCAATTTCGTACTTTAGTATTCGTAAAATCCGGGAATGCACTGTTTCCAGGCCATACTTCACCAAAGAACAGGTTACCCTCCATATATTTACAGAAAAGATCGTTTGTTATTCCTTCCTGATAGATCTTGTACTCCGGGTCCTCCTTTACGCCAGGATCCACGATAGGAACAACATGGATTCCTGCTTCCTTCAGATCAGCAATTAATTTTTCTGGCGCTGGGAATCGGTCTTTGTCAAAGGTAAAGACACGATATCCATCCATATAGTGAATGTCCAGGTAAATAGCATCGATAGGGATGCCTTTGTCGATAAAGTTCCTGGCAAGCTCTCGCACTTCTTGCTCTGATTCATAGCTGTAGCGTGATTGATGATATCCGAGCGCCCACTTTGGCGGCAGCTTCATTCTTCCTGTCAGGCTAGTATATTGGGAAATAACCTCCCCTGGTGTCGGGCCTGCAAGGATGTAATAGTCCAGCTGCCCTCCTTCTGCCCAGAATGAATACGTATCTGTATGGGACTTCATGTCAAAAACAGATTTAAAAGTATTATCAAAGAATATCCCATAGGCTCTACCGTTTCTTAATGCCATAAAATATGGAATAGATTCGTAAAGCGCATCAATCTCAGGATTATGAGGCGCATAAACGTCCGAATTCCACATCGTCATTTTTTCGCCCCGTTTATCTAAGAAGCTTGTTTTTTCTCCGAAACCATAAAAATGGTCATCTATTTCCATGTCTTTATAGCAAATCACTTCTTTTTTTTCGTTAAAGCCCATTCCTTTATTCGTTTCTCTTACAATTTCATTTCCTTCTTCATCAAACACATGTAAACGAAAAGGTTCTCTCATAATTTTGATTACAAGTTTAGAAGTCGACAGAACAATTGCTCCGTCATGTTCTTCTGAACTTACTTTGACCTCATCTGGTTCTGCTATTACTCCAAAGCTTGTTTTAAAGGAAGGTTTTTCAAACGGATTCATTATAATACGTACAATTTCGTCCGAATAAAAGACAATCTCTACAGCAGCCTGCTCGCACTCGACAGAAAATCCTTTTTCCGTCGATGAAAACGAAATAATATTGCCAATATCATGAAAAGGAGAACCTTCGATTTGTTTTTTGTTTCCCGGATGTATTGCAAAGCTTGTATCTTCCATAAGTATCCTCCTGTTTTAATGTTTGTTAGGTTTAAGTTACTTTTTAAATTATGATTACAAATGAAAAGAACGGGTTCAGCAGGATAATCCCTAATCCATTTGCTTCTCGCCGTTCCTTTCTTAATATCCTTTCTTGTTATCCTTTTGTTCCGCCTGCTGTAAGTCCTGAAATAAAATATTTTTGAAGAGAAAGGAAAAGGATTGCAATTGGTATAGCGATCAACACAGAACCTGCTGCAAATGTTGTAAACTCATTACCGAACTGGTCAGAAATCATCTTATACAATCCTACTGCAAGTGTGTATTTCTCTTCACTTCTTAAAACAATCTGGGCAAGGATAAAATCTGTAAACGGTGTGATAAAGCTGAACAAAGCAACGACCGCCAGGATCGGCTTTGCAAGAGGCATAACGATCTGCCAATAAATCCTGAAATGCCCTGCCCCATCGATTCTTGCAGATTCATCAAGTTCCTTAGGAATCGTATCAAAATACCCTTTGGCAAGCCACGTGTTCATCGGCAATAGGCCGCCGGTATAAATCAAGATTAACGCCAGGTGTGTATCGAGCAACCCGGTTAAATAAGCAAGGACATAAATGGCGATCAAAGCTGCAAAGTTAGGAATCATCTGAAGAATCAAGAAAGTGACCAAACCGTTCTTCCGTCCGATGAAACGATATCTTGAAAATGCATACGCCATAGTAGAAATCATGGCAACTGCAAGAATCATGGTCACAACACAAATTTTCAACGTATTCCAGTACCATATCAAATAATCACTTTGCTCCGGGTTAAACAGCTCCCGGTAATGGTCCAGGGTAGCATTTTCAGGAATGATGGACGACCCGGACAAACTGTCGCCTGGATTAAAAGATGAGCCGATAATCCATAACACCGGATACAAAATAATCCCTATAGCGATTGCGATAATTGCGTATGACACTGTTAATCTAACGAGCTTCTGCGTTCTCATATTCATATTACATCATATCCTCTTCTTGGAATGACTTCGTCCTTCTGAACTGCCACAACGCCACCGTGATTACGATAACAGATAAGATCATTGTTATCGCTGCAGCTTTTCCGTATTGTGCAGAGGTGAACGTCAATTTGTAAATCCAGGAAATCAAGATGTCTGTTGATCCGGCTGTCTGTCCTGCTACGGCAGGTCCTCCACCATTGAATAAGTAAATGACGTTAAAATTATTAAAGTTAAACGTATATTGTGTAATAAGGATCGGAGCAATCGCAAAGAGAATCATCGGCAACGTAATCGTGCGGAACTTTTGCCACATGCTAGCCCCATCAACTGTTGCTGCTTCATATAATTCATCGGGGATGGATTGCAACACGCCTGTTACCATCGCAAAGATAAACGGGAAGCCAAGCCAGAATTGTATAAAGATCAAAGCAACTCTAGTCCAAAGCGGTTCAGTTAACCACGGAATAGCATCGATGCCTAAAGCCGCTAAAATGTCATTGTTAATCGTTCCAAACGTTTCGTTAAACATACCGGCAAAGACCAGAATGGAAACGAATGCCGGAACAGCCCATGGTAAAATAAAAATCGTTCTAATCATGCCTTTGAATTTAAGGTCTTTTTGGTTGATCAGTACGGCAAGGAAAATACCGATAACGATCTGGCCCGTTGTCGCAACAAAGGTCCATACAACTGTCCATGCAAATACATCAACAAAAGTATCCCTCCAGATATCCATTTTAAAAATATCGATATAGTTCTGGATGCCAATCCAATCGACTAGATTAGCCGGTGGGGAATGATAAAGATCATAGTTTGTAAAAGATAACAGAATTACGAATAAAATTGGAAAAATAACAACGAATACAAGCAGGAGAAATCCCGGTGATACCATTAAATATGGAAAACCTGCATCAACCATATTTTGATATTGTTCCTTTAAGGAATTAAGAGCAAATCCCTGATCACGTTTCTTTCCATTTTTATAAGCATCATTTAAGTTGATACCATAGATAACAAGTCCGAGAACGATAACAAGGATCGCAATAATACCCTGTGTTAGTAGGAAAATGGAGTGGTCGCCTCTTTCAAGGCTTGTTCCTAAGGTCACGATTCCCCAGAGTCCAATATCGATCAAATCATAAAACGCTATCGCAAAAGATGCAGTTAAAATCAAGAAGATAATGCCTTTAATATATTGTTTGTTATATATTTGCCCTAGTCCAGGGATAAGGGACAATAACAATGCTGTTTTGCGATGTTTTGTTTGTGCATTTGCCTCCATCGTTAATGATGATCCCCTTTCTTCATCCCACTTTACTTGTATTAAAGTGAGAAGCAGTACCTCACTATGAGGTACCGCTTTTGTTTTTAAACCTACTTAGAAGAGTGCTTTTGTTCAATTTGAGATTCAATTGTTTTTACCGCTTCATCAAGTGCAGCTTTTGGTTCCTGTTTTCCTGTTGCGATTAGTTGCAGAGCTGAAGCCATCGGCTCCCATACTTCTGCCATCTCAGGAATATTAGGCATCGGAGTACCGTATTGAGATTGGACCGCTACCGCTTTAGCAGCTTCATTATCAGCGATAATAGGATCCTCGATTAGAGATTTAACCGGTGGGATTTCAGCTGTTTTTTCAAAACGGATTTTCGCGTTTTCTTCATTTGTGATCCACTCAACTAGTTTTGTAGCCCACTCTTTGTTTTTAGAGTAGTTACTCACATGCCAGCCTTTAACACCGATAAATGTTTTGAAAGGCTCTCCATTAGGAAGTTTTGGCATTGGAGCAACGCCGATGTCGATGCCTGCATCTTTATAGCCCTGGAATGCCCATGGACCGTTCATAACAGACGCAGCTTTTCCTTCGTTAAACAAACCATCAAGCGTAGATCCGCCGTTTTCCCCAATGATTCCTTTAGGGAACAGCCCTTCTTTATACCACTTCTGAATATATTGCGCACCTTCAACAGCACCATCATTGTTTAATCCGACGTTCTGTGGATTAAGGCCTTCATCTGTTCTTTCAAACACATAACCGCCGTAACCGCCAAGCACGGAATGTGCAAAATAATAGTTATCCCAGAGTGCAAGGAATCCGTATTGCTTTCCTTTTGTATAGTCTTTCGCAAAATCATAAACTTCATCAATTGTTTCAGGAGCTTTGTCCATTAAAGCTTTGTTGTAAATAAACACTGGTGTTTCAGTAGATTTCGGCAAACCATATAATTCACCATTGAAAGTTTGTGCTTGAATAGAAGATTCAGAGAATTTATCAACAACGCTATCTTCTACTTTGATCGGAGCAATCAACCCTTCAGTTGCTACCTGGCCGATTTGATCATGTGGCAAAGTAAGGACGTCCGGTCCTGTTCCCGCAGGGCCGTCAAGGCGAATTTGGTCTCTGATTTCATCAGCCATGCCAAGTTCTTTGTACTCAACTTTGATTCCATACTTCTCTTCAAAGCTCTTAATAGCAGGTTCAAGGGCTACGCCTTTTTCTTTATCTTCCCAGACTACTAATTTGTCAGGCTTTTCTGCATCTGTTGCTTCGCCCGATTTGTCACCTTCATTTTTTCCTTCGTTGTTTCCGCCACTGTTGCTTGCTGAATTATCAGGACCGCAAGCGCCAAGAACTCCAATAGCTAAAACTAGCGTTAGGAAAAGCGCAAAAAATCTCTTCATAGAATTTGACCTCCCCAAAATGATAAAAATATAGTTACTAGATCGTATGTACAAGCGCTTTCTAAAAAGCATGGAGAATCGATGAAAACGATTGCACTAACTTTCTAATTTCCATTATACATGCCCAGATATTTTTCGCAACCGTTTGCACTAAATTTTCTTTCGTTTTTTTAAAACGCTTACAATATTGTCTAGTACTCTATGCTTTTTCTATTCTGATAAGCTCTCATTTGTATCATTTTGCAAGATGGCTTAAAATAGATAAACGATAACTCATTAATGCAACCGCTTGCGAAAACGAAGGAGGTAAACAAATGCTAAAAGAGGCAATCTACCATCGCCCTAAAAACAATTATGCGTATGCGTATGATAAAGAAACCTTACATATCATGCTCCGAACTAAAAAAGGGGATCTGGCTTCTGCCTGGTTAATCCATGGCGATCCGTTCGATTGGAAAGAAAACGCCTGGCAAAAGAACGAGCTGGAAATGGCCCTTTCCGGATCTGATTCTCTGTTTGATTATTGGTCCGTTGAACTTAGACCTCCCTACAGACGCCTTCGCTACGGGTTCAAACTCAAGGACACAAACGGCGAAGAAGTTATTTTCACTGAAAAGGGTTATTTTGAAGAAGCTCCTATAGATACGAACGACTATTTTAGCTTTCCCTTCTTAAATGGAATAGATGTATTCCATGCGCCCGAGTGGGTAAAAGACACTGTTTGGTATCAGATTTTTCCGGAGCGATTTGCAAACGGAAACAAAGAAAACGATCCTGAAGGAACCCTTGAATGGGGATCAGCATCTCCTTCGCCTACGAATTTTTTTGGAGGAGATTTTGAAGGAGTAATAGAGAACCTTGACTATCTTGCAAAACTGGGCATAACCGGCATTTACTTCACTCCGATCTTCAAGGCTCATTCTAATCATAAATACGACACGACCGATTATATGGAAATCGACCCGCAGTTCGGTGATAAGGACACGTTTAAGCGCCTTGTAAATGAATGTCATGATCGCGGTATTCGTGTCATGCTGGATGCTGTGTTCAATCATAGCGGATATTACTTTAAGCCGTTCCAAGATGTTTTGGAAAATGAAGAAGAATCTCCTTATAAAGATTGGTTTCATTTAAAAGAGTTTCCGATTCAAACAGAGCCAGCACCAAATTATGATACGTTCGCTTTTGTCCCTTCCATGCCAAAGTTAAATACCGAGAACCGGGAAGTGAAAGAATATCTCCTTCAAGTAGGAAAGTATTGGATCGAGGAGTTTGATATCGATGGATGGAGGCTCGATGTCGCAAATGAAATAGACCACCAATTCTGGAGGGAATTTCGTAGCGCTGTGAAATCTGTTAAGCCTGATGTATATATACTTGGCGAGATCTGGCACGATTCTATGCCGTGGCTCCAGGGAGACCAGTTCGATGCTGTAATGAACTATCCATTTACGAAAGCTTCACTCGACTTTTTCGCTCATCAGATAATCGATTCCAAAACATTTGTAAATAACCTTAATGCTTTGCTTCACTCCTATCCAAAAAATGTAAACGAAGTTGCTTTCAACCTGCTCGGAAGCCATGACACACCAAGAATTTTAACAATGGCCGAAGAAGATGTTGATAAAGTAAAGTTGTTATTCCTGTTCCAACTATCCTTCACAGGCACACCATGTATTTATTATGGAGATGAAATAGCGGTGACCGGCGGAGCAGATCCTGGATGCCGTAAATGTATGATATGGGATGAAGAGAATCAGGATATAGAATTGTTCTCCTTCGTAAAACGATTAATCGATCTGCGCAAAAATGAACCTGCTTTTGGGAACAACGGGGAGTTGCATTTCTTATATGCCGAAGACCGAAAGCTTGTTTACGAAAAAAAGCTGGATAACGAGAGTCTGCTCTTTATCATTAACAATTCTGAACACGACGAGTCGATCGATTTTCCTTACGAGTTACAGAATAAGAAAGTATTGAACCTGCTGTCTGGAAACGAAGATACTGACATAGAAGATCTCAAGATAAAGCTTCCTGCTTTTGGATTTCAAGTATTAAAAGTAACAGATTAAGATAAAGGACTGGCTTCCATCTGTAAGTCAGTAAAAAATCCGAACTGATTCGAATTCTGCTTAGAATGTTGAATCATAGTTCGGATTTTCTTTCCGATAAATACTTTAGTCCCAGCCTCCTGTTTCACTGTTCTGATATATCGATGTTATACGCTTCCAGCCATGTGTTGATCTGTGCAAGGTGAGCGATAAGCTGGGGGCCTGTCATCAGCTGCCCAAACCATGGAACCTTGAAAGATCTGCCATCAGTCTGTATTATGTCCGTCACTTTTTCTTCATCTACGAGTTCAAGGATAGGGGAACTTCGTTTCAAAAGAATTTCACTGAGCCATCCTTTAACTGCTTTTGTATAATTAGGGTTATGGGTTTTAGGGTATGGGCTCTTTTTCCGGTACAGCACATCATCTTCTAACACGCCTTTTAGCGCTTTTCTTAAAATTCCCTTCTCTCTGTTATCAAGCATCTTCATTTCCCACGGTATATTCCATACATATTCTACAATACGATGATCAGAGAACGGTACCCGAACCTCAAGGCTTGCTCCCATGCTCATTCTGTCCTTTCGTTCGAGCAAGGTTTGCATGAACCAATTAAAGTTCAAATAAAAAAGCTCTCTTCTTCTTGCCTCTATTGAAGATTCTCCATACAGTGCTGGCGTCTCGGCAGCAGTTTCCCTATAGCGCTGCTTGACATAGTTTTGGAGATCAAGTTTCTTCCGAAGCGGTTCTTTAAGCAACAATGCTCTTTCTTCTGTAGATCTCATCCACGGGAATTGCTCCTTTTCAAGGAGCTCTGGTTTATGAAACCAGGGGTAGCCGCCGAAAATTTCATCGGCACACTCTCCTGAAAGTGCTACGGTTGCTTCCTTTTTGATCTGCTTGCTAAACCATAACAGTGAGGAGTCTACATCTGCCATGCCCGGTAAATCCCTTGCTAAAACAGATTGTTTCAAATGCTCGACTAGTTCGTCCGTGTGAATGACCAAATTTTTATGATCGGTCTGCAAATCGGCAGAAACCTTTTTAATCCATGGCGCATCAGAGTTAGGCTGAAATTCGCTTGCGCTGAAATATTTATCATTATCTACATAGTCAATCGAAAAAGTCCTTAGCGTTCCTTTGTTATGAAGATGGTAATAATCCTGTGCTATACTGCTAATCGCACTTGAGTCCACTCCCCCGGACAGGAACGTACAAACCGGAACATCGGCAACAAGCTGTCGTTCAATCGAATCTTTGACAAGGATCCTTACTTTTTCTATCGTTTCATCGAGCGGGTCTGAGTGTTCTTTACTCTCTACATCCCAGTATCGCCAAATTTTTGTACCGTTTCGATCGGCTCTCATAGCGTGTGCCGGCCTTAATTCTCGTATTCCTTTAAATACACCGTGACCCGGAGTCCGGGAAGGCCCTAATCCAAATATCTCCTGTAAACCTTCCCTGTCAACCTTTGCCTTAACAGCAGGATGCTTTAAAATCGCTTTTAATTCTGAAGCGAACAAAAGGCCATCTGTTGATTCATGGTAAAAAAGCGGTTTTACTCCCATTCTATCTCTAGCCAGGAATAGTGATTCTCTTAAATCATCCCATATTGCAAATGCAAAAATTCCATTTAAGTATCCAACGCATTCTTCTCCCCATTCGATATAGGAAGTTAACAATACCTCTGTATCCGAATGTGAATTAAACGTATATCCTTTGTTCAATAGTTCCTTTCGAATATCTTCTGTATTATATAATTCACCATTATAAGCGATGGTGTAAGAATTTCCCTGTTTTGACTTTGTCATCGGCTGGTGTCCGCCGGCAGGATCCACTACGATCAAACGGGTGTGCCCGAATGCACAGTGCGGAGAAATCCATGTATTTAGTGCATCAGGTCCTCTGAAAGAAAGCTGCCTTGCCATCTGCTCCATTGTTTTCGTTTCATCTCTTAAATCCTTCTTCCAATTAAGCCATCCTGTGATACCGCACATTTCTCTCACCCTCCTTTAAACGAATAAAAAGCTTTTTAGGCACTGGCCCACTTATACACTATGCAGGTACCGTAAAATGGTGAGTAGAAGTTGGTGGTATGCAAAAAAAAGCTGATTCTAAGTTCGGGCAGAACTCTATGAATCAGCTAATCTTATTCTTTGCCCAAAAAGGTAGTTCTATAAAATCTGTAATCTATTTTTTTTGGAGCGCTAAGAAATACCATGCCCCTTCTTTTAC
Source organism: Exobacillus caeni (assembly GCF_005747095.1). Taxonomy (GTDB): domain Bacteria; phylum Bacillota; class Bacilli; order Bacillales; family Guptibacillaceae; genus Exobacillus; species Exobacillus caeni. The sequence goes on from NZ_SWLG01000005.1 coordinate 226,242, forward strand.
TACCGGCTGGATTTTTTTAACGGTAAATCCGGTCCTGGTGGCAAGCCTTCTTATTTCATTTAGAGTTGGAAGTGGATACAGGTTTTTATGTGCGCTCATAAAGCTGTTAAATGCTGCGGAAAAAGCATGCCCATGGGATGGATCGTCTAATGGGGAGATGATGACAAGGCTGCCTTTGTCGCCTGTAAGTTCCTTTGCCTTTAGAAATAAGTTCTCCCTTTGCTCGGGAGAGAAATAATACAAAAGATTATTCATCATCACCATATCAAAACGGGTGCCATTCCATGACCATTCAGTAATATCACTCTGGTAAATTTTAAGCTCATTGCCAGTCCCGCTTGAAGCGTTTATCCGGTTTGCAGCTTCTTTACATACTTCTTCGTTTTTTTCCACACCAGTTAGATTCATATTTTTATGCTTTTCTGAGATTCTCGCCAAGTAACCCCCATGTCCGCATCCAAAGTCGACGATCGACGTAACATTGTTTTTTTTAATCCACTTATTTATTTTCGGGAAAGCAAATTGCTCTATAAAAGTGGAGGTTTCGGCAACTGTCTCAGCAAAATCATCATCGATGTACGTTATCTTTGTGTGCCCGGTCAAAAGATCAGGATATTTCATCAAGCTCGGAATATGAAGTTCCATCATTTCTTTTAAAACGATTCCCACTGAGTCCTCACTCTTTTTGGAAAGGTATTTGCGCAGGCTTCGTTTTGATTTTACTTTTCCTTTTCTGCCCTGTTTCAGATGGCCGATCGCCACGCCCACGTCAACCCACCTTCCGAGAAGTAATTGGTCAACATCTCTTTTTTCGGCTGCCTCTTGAACTGTTAACCCTTTTGAAAATGCATCAAATAAATTTAACTTATAGCCGATATGGGCATGCCAGGCATACAGAAACGGCTCATTTATCTTCATCCACTTTCTGGCTTTCCATATTCTTGTCCATTCCCTGATCATCCGGTTTCCTCCTATTCGTCAACAGCTGTGTTCCAGGGGTAATCTTCTTTTTCTGTAAATTGTTTTTGTTTCTTTATTTCAAGCGGCAGCTTCCTATCCTTTTTATAAGGCAATGCACCTAACTGCCGCAGTCTATCCTGCGTAGTAAACCGCCATATGCCCAGTCCGGAAGTGTTTAACATTTGCTTATAGTGAAGTTTGTTATCCCTTTCGGTTGCACGCAAACCCCGAATCCTGATTTTTTGTGACATGCGGTTCGGAAAAGCATACAGCAAGGCAGCCTGGTGGCTTAATTCAGAAACAAACTCAGCCCTCGGCTTACGTATACGTTCAAATCTTTTCAACTGGGAATGGTCTGTGTTACCTGTTCGAAACATCCACCCCAATAGAGAACCCAGAATATCCGAATCCTGTATAGCAAGATTCATTCCTTCCCCTGCCATTGGATGCACACTGTGCGCTGCATCACCAATAATAACCATGTTATCCTTCGAATATTGAGAAGCATTATGACGTACTGGAATCATTAGCTGAATTTCCTTCCACGAAGAAACCCTGTGTACATAACCTTCCAGTTCAGGCATAAGTTTACAGTAGCTCTCATAAAACGATTCGATGCCCCGTTTTCTCATTTCTTTGTTTTCTTCCGGTTTTATTAATAAAACAGACCGGACCTGGTTGTCTGGTAATGGAAATAATCCAAGAAAGCGTTGTTCTGTGGATATGATCGTCGACTCTGTCATGGACTTGGGCCTTGGAAACGTTACAGTTAAAAAATGATGGTTGTAAGTTGATTGATCGACACTGACTCCCATTTCTTTTCTGATAACAGATGCTCGTCCCTCTGCTCCGACATAAAAGTCAGCGGTAATGATTTCTTCGCCATTTTTTGTTTTCACGATAGCCCGCCGGGTTGCACTGTCCTCTTCTGTAAAACCAAGAAACTTTCCTGGTTGAATATGATGAAAGCAACTATATTCCAATGCTTTCGTTAAGAGCAGCTCCCTCAATGTTTCATGCGGAACCATCATCGATGTGTTATAAGGAGAAGGAATGATATCATAGCGAAATGTGTTTTTACTGAGTCTTTTTAACTCTCCATTCTCCTTTTGTTCAAACTCTTCAAAATTAACATCCGGGAGCGAAAACCCATGCTGCTCGATTATTTTTAACAAGTCAATCCTGTCAAATATTTCAAGGCTCTTTGGCTGCAGAAGCTCCCCTTTGTAAATAAGCCCTGCTTTTCTCTCCTTCTCGACGAGCAAGGTTCTTACTCCCTGTTTTGCCAGTTTAACTGCTAGAGTTAGTCCAGCTACTCCTCCGCCTATTATCATTACTTGAACTTGCATCGACTTATCACCTCAAAATGTACAAACTATTTTCCACTAACCTCCAGTCCGTAAACTTTTAGCTGCACATCGCCAATAAAGAAAATCCGCCGGTCGGGGAATCGAATGATGGAAGAAGTAGTGTTTTGCGTTCCTAATTTCCACTTCATGAGTGTAATAAAAAAAGACTGCCTGGCAAAAAGCCTGAACAGTCTTATGTGTTGCTGTTAAGTTAATACAGGTTCTTCACGTCGGAACAGCAAACGTTCAAACGTATCTTTAGAAAGCGGTTTACTGTAAAAATAGCCCTGGCCGTATTGGCATCCGAATGATTTTATGATTTCTCCCTGCTCTTTTGTTTCAATTCCTTCGGCTACGATCGACAGGTTCAGCCCCTGGCACATCGTGATCACTGCCTTAACTATCGCAGCATCCGCATTGTTTTCCTGGATATTCCGGACAAATGACTGATCTATCTTTAATATATCGAGCGGGAAATCTTTCAAATAGCTTAGTGAGGAATAACCAGTACCAAAATCATCTATGGATACCTTGATCCCAAGAGATCTTAATTCATTCAACATCGTTTTGCTGTATTCCGTATTGGCTAATGTCGTACTCTCCGTTACTTCAAGATGCAGGCAATGCGGTGGAAGGCCGGACTCATTCAATGCCTGTTTTACAGATGCTACAAAAGCTGGACTCTGAAACTGCCTGCCCGAAACATTAACACTTATGGAGAGTTCAGGAAATCCAAGCAACTGCCACTGTCTCGTTTGATTACATGCTTCATTCAATACCCAGATACCGATATCTTCGATCAGTCCGGTTTCTTCAGCCAACGGAATAAACTGAGCTGGAGAGACCAGGCCAAGCTTTGGATGGTTCCATCTGATGAGCGCTTCACATGCATAAATCTCCTGCTCATCCAGACTTATTTGCGGCTGGTAGTATAGTATCAATTCATTTTTCTCGATCGCCCTGCGCAAATAGCTTTCAAGCTCCAGCCGTTCAAAAGTCTGGCCGTTCATTTCATCTGTATAAAATTCGATTCTGTTCGCACCAAAGGTTTTAGCCCTGTCCATCGCGATGTATGCATTTCTCATCAAACGGTCCAGCTCTTTTCCATCATAAGGAGAAATACTGATACCGATGCTTGCAGAAATGTAATATTCCTGTTCATTATGTATAATCGGTTGATTCAATGCATCAATCACCTTTTGAGATAAAAGAAGCGCTTCCTTTTCATCAGTTATCCTTGGCATTAAAACTGTAAATTCATCACCGCCAAACCTTGCTAATACCGCTTCATCCTTTATTACCTGCTTCAGCATACCGGAAACTTCTTTTAAGATAAGATCACCAGTATTGTGGCCAAGACTATCATTTATCAGTTTAAAACGGTCGAGGTCGATAAACATAATCGCCAATCTGTCATTCGCCTTTTTCAACGATTGTTCAACCAGATTTTCAAACAAGAGCCTGTTTGGCAGGTCGGTTAGGGCATCATAATAAGCTAAATGTGCAATTGTTTCTTCCGCTTCCCTCTGGCGGTGAATGTTCTTTCCGATTCCATATGCGCCAACAATTTTTCCATTAACGACGATAGGTATATTTGTAATCGTAAATGCGATACGTTCTCCGCTCTTACTCAGTAATACAGAATCATAGGTTTGTGATACTCCGTTTAGCGCCTGGTAGAAACGTTCCCTCGTCTTTTTCTTATATTCACGGCTAACAAACTTTAACGCGTTTTTCCGCATCACTTCTTCTGGTTCATATTCAAGTACTTTTTGCAGTGCCGGATTCGCGCTAGTAATTCTCCCTTGCATATCAACCGAATAAACAAGGTTCGGGTTTTGATCAAAAAGAGACTTATATTTTTGTTCAGAATGCTGGAGCGTAGTGTTTAGTAACTCAAGCTCTTCTGTTGATGCTTTGATTAAATGTGACAATGCTTTAAGTCCATCCAAGTCTTTCATCTCCTGAGTGTATGTTCGAGTTGTCTGTTGTACGGTAGGCAATACATTTTTTTCTGCGATGGAAACGATGAGCGAACTGTTCACACTGTTCGATATGCCATTTTTCGTAATATAAAATTCTCCATGCAGAAAACAGCCATTCACAGGGGATATGTCTTCAAGCGGATTCAGTTTTACTGCAATCGATTTATTAAAAAAGTTTTTTACCGCCTCAGAAGAAAAAACATAAATCGATTCGGTAGGAACGTTGGAAACATTGTCATACAAGCGTTTGGATGCTTCAACATAAGAAGCAGCTTCCCCAAAAGAAAATTGTAGTTTGTCTCCTGGCTCTATCTTCTTATTAACCGTTATACTTCCATCACTATGCCGTCTAACTATATGAAGCGGAACATCTGTATCACCTGATATATTTATTAGCGGAATTTGTGATGCTGATCCGGGCAGGTTCCTCGATATTTCTTCCCCTAAATACTTTCGATAAAGCTCCACCGGTTCGATTCCATCTATCGAATAAATTCTGTTTTTATTTGATCTGGTAACTTCAAATATCTTCCCTTCAGCCTTCCAGTCTATTTCTTGAAAAACTTTAACCTGCAATTTCGGGTTGTTAAATGCTGCAGCCACTATCCCTTTTTTTATAATCTTTTCATCCGTCACCAAAAAACCGCTGCCATAACCAGCATGTCCCCCGACAACAATGACATCTCTTGAAACCGAATGGACTCCCTTTATAAATGCTTCATCATTTGTAACGCCAGCAGTATACAGGACAATTAGTTTTGTGTTTGTTTGGATCAGTTGTTCGGCAAGCTGCTTTCCTTCCAGATAAAGATCGTTGCTTTTTTCGATCCCGGTAATAGTTGTAGTAATTTGTGTTTTTTCAAAAACCGAAAAAGTCAGCAGTACTTTCCCCTCAATAAAAAAGCCTGAATGAAGTAAACCGTTTGCACTTATGCCAACTATCTTTGCAGCAGGTATCATTTGCTTGATCTGCCTGGATATAAAAAGCGGCAAATCGGAATGCCCTTTCTCTGCATGGATCATTACAAATACTGATGCCTGTTTTGCCAGCGCTTTCGTATCGATAAATTGTGATAGTTCATCTATGGTATTAAAAAGAGTGGTGTATGTACGCATTATCCTCACCTCATTCCCTTCTAAATTTTAGGAAATTAAGATAACAAAATGTTACGAAATTGTAATATTATGTTTATCATACCATAAATATTGTAGTTAATTGTAGAAAAATTCCGATTAAAGCCCCTGATCTTCAATCCTAGTTTAAGTATCGGCATATTTCGACTTCTCGTTAAGTTTTTTTAGAATGAAGAAAACTCGCCGATTGGCGAGCCTTCCCCTCTGTTAAAAAGTTATACTTTTATGAACGGTAAAAAAAGAAGACTGCTTAATCGCAGTCTTCTTTTCATATTCTTTATAACGTATAAATGTGCAAGACTGAATAACCGTAGAATAATACAAGTGCAAAGGCGATAACGAGCTGAATCCAGTAAACAGTAGTGGACTTTCCATTTTTGCCTTTCACGAGCACCATTTCCATGGAAGTAAGCAGCCATATCGCCAGTGCAGCTTTAATATATACCGGTCCATAAAATCCAAAAGCCGCTGTGATATCTACTACCATCACGATTCCGGAAATCAAAGTTAAAATATAAAACAACCTTAAAATCATATGCGTGATCTTTTGTCCTTTTTCTTTACCGAGTCGCAATAGAAAATAACTAACAAAAAATAGAATGAGTGTCAGCACCCATGCTGTATAGTGGGCATGAAGCATCTTTTACATTTCCTCCCTGTACATTGTATATTATGAAACCCTATCTATCATATCATGAAAAATTGTTTTGTGAGAAGGTCTGGTGTTATTTAAGATAACTGATAAATTCTTTATTCAAATTGTAGGAAGTAAGCATTTTCATTGTTATAATGGTTAAGAATCGTTCAATTTACATAAAGGAGTGATAGAATGGTACGAACTAATGAGATTATCGATCAAACAGAAAAATACGGTGCAAAAAACTATCATCCACTGCCGATTGTTGTAACTAAGGCTGAAGGCGTCTGGGTTGAAGACCCTGAAGGCAACAAATACATGGATATGCTTAGCGCGTATTCCGCTGTTAACCAGGGCCACCGCCATCCTAAAATCATTGATGCGTTAAAAGACCAGGCTGACCGCGTTACCCTGACATCCAGAGCATTTCATAACGATCAGCTTGGACCGTGGTATGAAAAAGTTTCTAACATTACCAATAAAGATATGGTCCTGCCGATGAACACGGGTGCTGAAGCAGTTGAAACAGCTGTAAAAGCTATCCGCAGATGGGCTTATGAAGTAAAAGGCGTAGAAGAAAACAAGGCTGAAATCATTGCATGTGAAGGAAACTTCCATGGTCGTACCATGACTGCTGTTTCATTATCATCGGAAGAAGAGTACCAGCGGGGATTCGGTCCGATGCTTCCAGGCATCAAACTCATTCCTTATGGTGATGTGGATGCATTAAAAGAAGCGATCACACCGAATACAGCAGGGTTCTTGTTTGAGCCGATCCAGGGTGAAGCAGGAATCAATATTCCTCCTGAAGGATTTTTAAAAGAAGCATACGAAGTATGTAAAGAGAACAATGTTATCTATGCCGCAGATGAAATCCAGGCCGGCCTTGGCCGTTCTGGCAAAATGTTCGCATGCGATTGGGAAGATGTAGAACCGGACTTGTATATTCTTGGTAAAGCTCTGGGAGGAGGCGTATTCCCGATTTCCTGTGTTGCCGCAAATAAAGATATCCTCGGAGTATTTAATCCTGGCTCCCACGGTTCTACTTTTGGGGGCAACCCGCTTGCTTGTGCGGTTTCGATCGCATCTCTTGCTGTTATTCTTGAAGAGGACCTTGTTGAGCGTTCCTTAAAACTCGGTAATTACTTTCAAGAAAAGTTAAGGGAAATCGATAATCCAGCAGTTAAAGAAGTGCGAGGTAGAGGCCTGTTCATCGGAGTAGAACTGCACGAAGCGGCGAGGCCTTATTGTGAGCAGTTAAAAGAAAAAGGTTTATTATGCAAAGAAACACACGAAACGGTTATCCGATTTGCTCCTCCGCTTATTATTAGCGAAGAAGACCTTGATTGGGCGATCGAAAAGATTAAAGAAGTGCTTCAATAGGAATAACTAAATATCATTCTGTTAAAGAAGAGGTGCTATTTGCGCCTCTTCTTTTTGTTGATTTGAAAAAGGATCGATCCACTTTAGTGATCGATCCTTTTTTCTGTAAAGATTTTATTCTGTTCCGATCGAAACGTATTTCGTTTCAAGATAGTCTTCTAATCCTTCTTTACCGCCTTCTCGCCCGAGTCCGCTTTGCTTCATTCCGCCAAACGGTGCCTGTGCAGCTGAAGGAACCCCGTCATTCCAACCGATGATTCCGTAATCAAGTGCGTTAACTACTTTGTTTCCTTTTGAAACACTTTCAGTAAATACATATGCAGCTAAACCGAACGGTGTCTGGTTTGCATATTTGATGCCTTCATCTATGGAAGAAATTTTTTGGATCGGCGCAACCGGGCCAAATGTTTCTTCGTTCATGATAAGCATTGCCGGTTTAACACCTGTAAGAACGGTTGGTTTATAAAAATACGCTCCGTCCTTCTCATATCCTTCTCCCCCTGCAGCAATTTCCGCACCCTGGTTTTCCGCATTTCTTACATGCTTGTCGATTTTTTCAAAGCCGGCTTTGTTAATGATAGGACCGATCATCGTTCCTTCTTCCATGCCGTCTCCAACCTGCAGTTCTTTTGTCTTTTTAACAAACTTGTCCACGAATTCATCATGGATATCTTCATGTACATATACGCGATTCCCGCAAATGCAGGTCTGGCCGCCGTTTCGGAACTTAGAAGCCAGAACGCCATCTACAGCTTTATCAACATCTGCATCATCGAGTACTATAATCGGTGCGTGCCCGCCAAGTTCAAGCGAGATTTTCTTTACTGAATCGGCAGCCTGTTTCATCAGCAGTTTCCCAACTTGAGTCGACCCGGTAAAAGTGATCTTTCTGACATGCGGATTGCTTAACAGTTCTCCTCCTATTGCCTTTGGATCACCCGTGACCAGATTTACTACTCCTTTAGGAATCCCCGCTTCTTCACATAACTCTACAAGCTTAATCGCTGTTAATGGTGTTTCTTCTGGCGGTTTTACTACAAAGGTACAGCCTGCTGCAAGCGCAGGGCCGAGTTTTCTTGTAATCATAGCTGCAGGGAAGTTCCATGGTGTGATCGCGCCAACAACTCCAACTGGCTGCTTTCGAACTTCCATATGTTTCCCCTGTTTATGAGGGGGGATAATACGTCCATACATCCTTTTTCCCTCTTCCGCAAACCATTCCAGGTAGGAAGCAGCATACTGAACTTCTCCTTTTGATTCATGAAGCGGCTTACCCATTTCCTTTGTCATAATCTCTGCGACCTCATCTTCATTTTCAAGCAATAACCGGGTTAGCTTTTTTAAGTAATCAGCTCGATCGTAGGCTGTTAGCTGAGACCAGGAGTCGAACGCCCTGTATGCAGCGTCGATCGCTTTTCTCGTTTCTTTTTCCCCTGCCATCGGTACAGATCCGTACACTTCTCCCGTGGCTGGATTTCTCACCTCTAGCTTTTCAAGATCGCCGCCAGTCCATTCTCCATTGATATACATTTTCTTGTCCAATTAAACCCCTCCGTTCTTCAATAGATCACACTGTTTAACATCAAATTGAACTTCAACTCTCGTCTATTCCATTCCTTTTTTTTATTTGAATTAAACGCCCATCATAGATTATCATCGGCTGAAAAAATCTTTCCGGGATTCAAGATATTATTGGGATCCCATGCTTTTTTTATCCTCCTCATCATGTCGATCCCTGTTTCGCCGACTTCGTTTTTCAAAAAGGGGGATTTTAACATTCCGATGCCATGTTCCCCTGAAAGTGTTCCACCGAGTTCAAGAGCACTTTGAAAGATCTCTTTTACTGCAAGTTCTGCTCTTTCCAGTTGTCCAGCATCCTCCTTGTCCAATAACAAGTTGGGATGAAGGTTCCCATCGCCCGCATGTCCGAACACTACTAGCGGAACGTTATACTTTTCACCTATCGTTTTCAGCCTTTTAATCATTGCGGGAATCTGGCTTACTGGAACTGTGGCATCTTCCGAGAGCTTCCATGAACACAACGCTTTTATCGCAGGTGAAACAAGCTTCCTTGCCTTCCATAATCGATTTGATTCTGTTTCATTTTTCGCAACCGTTACACAACCCCCAAAATTTTCAAATATCAATGCAATTTCATCGATTTCCTTTTGTACGTTTTCACCTGTTCCGTCAACTTCCGCTAAAAGGAGAGCTTCAGCAAATACAGGTAGATCCATCGGTTCAAATTTTTCCACCGCCTTGATACATGCCTGGTCTATAAACTCAAGCTTTGAAGGCAAGAGACCATTTTGCAGGACTGCTGACACGGCGTTTCCTGCTAAGGTCATATCCTCAAACGTTGCAGAAAGGGTTCTTGTTTCTTTAGGGCGAGGAATAAGCTTAAGGGTAACTTGAGAGACAACGGCAAGAGTTCCCTCAGAGCCGGTGATCAAGCCTGTCAAATCATAACCGGTTACATTTTTCATCGTTTTCCCTCCGGTTTTCATTACTTTGCCCTCCGGCGTTACGATTTCCAGCCCAAGGACATAGTCTCCCGTAACGCCATATTTTAATCCCCGGGGACCGCCAGCATTCTCTGCGACGTTTCCAGCTATTGTGGCTATATCGAGGCTGCTCGGATCTGGAGGATACATCAAGCCATGTTTACTTGCTGCCTTATCAATATCTGCAGTGATAACACCAGGAGAAGCAACAGCTATCAGATTATTTGGATCAATTTCAAGTGTTGATGTCCATTTAGTAGAATCCATTATGATACCCTCTACAACCGGCACAGGCCCTCCGCTTAAAGAAGTCCCCCGTCCTCTTGGAAAAACTGGGGTCTTATATTGGTTCGCTAACAAAAGAATTTCGGAAGCTTCTTTTGTTGTTATAGGAAAAACAACTGCAAGCGGTGTCGTTCCCTCTGAAGAATAATCACTCTTGAACGGAACAAGCGACTCATGGTCAACAATGACTCTGGAGGCATCTTTTACAATTCGATGAAGTTGTTCGATTAAGCTTTGTGTGTTCGCCATCTCTTTGCCCCCTCTCTTTTACTTAACGGTATTGACCAGTGTTCCCAACCCTTCGATCGTAATTTCCACCCGATCACCTGGTTTAAGGAACCGCGGTGGCTTAAAGCCTTTCCCAACTCCAGACGGTGTACCAGTAGCAATAATATCTCCCGGTTCGAGCGTCATTGCCTGTGAAATCACTTCAAGGAGTTCAGGAATATCAAAAATAAAGTCTTTTGTATTTCCGTTCTGTCTTACTTCCCCATTTACACGTGTAACGATGGAAAGGTTATGCGGATCGTTAACAGCGCTTTTATGTAGAATCACCGGTCCCATCGGACAGGAAGTATCCAAACTCTTCCCCATAAAAAATTGTTTGTGTCGCTTTTGTAGATCTCTTGCACTCACATCATTGATTATCGTATATCCGAATACGTAATCCAGTGCGTTCTCTTTGCTTATCGCTCTTCCTTTTTTACCGATGACGACAGCTAATTCCCCCTCATAATCGAGCTGTGTTGTTACGTTAGGATGGGAATAGATCGATTCATGAGTTGCTATTACGCATGTCGGCGGTTTTGTAAAGATGATAGGGAAATCAGGAATATCAGCTTCACTTCCCATTTCGATAGCATGCGCAGCGTAGTTTTTCCCAACACAAAATATATTTTTAATAGGTTTTGGAATAGGAGATCGGAGGATTATCTCATCCATCGAATAACGAAACTGCCCAAAATTTATCTTTGATGATCTCATTTCTCTAATGAATTCTTCTGATTTCTCCCCATAAAGGGAAATCCATTCTTGAAGATTCGCTGGGTTCGTTTCTTCGCTTCTAAAATCCGCTATCTTTTTAAGGTCATAAACATAACCATCTTCTTCGCTAAATATGACTCCAAAGGACTCTCTTCCATCTAGTGTAAAGCTGGTAAACTTCATTTCCATTATCCTTTCGTTGTTTGGAATAGGTTGCAAAACATTTGGCATTTACAGGTTAAAATAATCCTGTATTTTATTTTATCAGAAAATTTTAAAAAACACAGAAAAACCACAGTCCCTATAGCTCTAGAAACTGTGGTCATGATTCAAGTGGTGATTTTCTTTTTCTTTTCCTTTTCTTGCTTCTCTGGTTTTAACAGCTCTACTAATTCTGGAGACGGGTTTCGCACCACTTTTTCTCCTGCTTTTAAGCCATTAACGATTTCGACTAACTCTTTCTTTTGCTGGCCAATCGTAACCGCACGCATTTCGATTCCTTTTTTTGTTTTTGCCAAAACAAATTGTTCTTGCCCTTTTATAACCAGTGCATCGCTGGTGATGACCGGCGCATTCTCGTTTACTTTTACGGCAACATCAAGCGATACGTGATAGCCATTTTTTAACTGCATGTCTTCATTTTCTAGATCAACAACAAAAGAGTAGTACGTTTTTCCGTCTTCAGAAGCGTATTCTTCCTTTGATACCGGAAAGTCGCTTATGCTGCTCACTGCGCCTTTCCATCGCTTTGAAGGAATAACGCTTGTCATCATCTCTACCGGCTGGCCATCTTCGAGAAGTTCGAGTTCATACTCAGAAATGAAACCCTTGATCTGGTGTTCCGAGGAAACAATGTGAACGACCGGTTCTTGTGCACCGTCCGTATTGTTTCCTGGATTTTTGTTTACTTCCGTTATGATCCCGGCCGTTTCACTTGTTACAATTAATTCTTTGTCCTTTTCTTCTATTAGATCGATTTGCTGTTTTGCTTGTTCTATTTTAAGTTCTGTTAATCGCTTTTCATATTCAGCTTCTTCTATTTTTCTTTCAAGCTCAAATTCAAGTGATTGGTTTTGCTGATTTTCTTCTTCAGTCGCACTCATATCATAATCAACTTCATCGAGCTGATTTTCATAATTGCCAATCAAATCTTCCTGCTGATCTGCTTCTACTTCCAACCGATCTATCTCAGCATTTAATTGCTCTATCCTATCTTCATATTCTTCATTTTCATAACGAAACAACTCCGTCCCTACAGTAACTTGCTGGCCTTCTTGAACATTCATTTCAGCGATAGGGCCAAGTTTTTCATTCTGGTAAACATTCTCTTCCTGGGCCGGGATGACGATCCCTTCAGCCGGAACAATTTCTTTGAACGTTTCCTGCTTCACTTTTAAGGTTTCAAGTTCTTCTTCTGTTTCTATTTTTTCGTTTAATAAATAACTGTTCAAACTGATAAAAGCTATTATAAATACCGCTGTTACAGTTAATACAATCCATTTTGCTTTCAATTCATATGCCCCCATTTTCCAATGATCAGAGTGCCTGGAATCCTGCATAGACTAATAATGCAGCTAACGTTAAACCGACGATCGATAAAACAGTATAAACGTTCGAACGCTTTGCTGCATTTTTCAAAGCAAAAAATTGAACGATCCATATCCAACCTAAAAATATTGTTATAGAATACAAGAAAGATAATATAAAAGATTGATTCGTAATTAGGTCAGCAAGCACTCCCAGACTGAAAGGCGAATAGTCATTCGGAACATGGAGCGCCGCAATAAACGGAAGCTGCAAACATGCTGCGATTAAAAACACGACATAAGTATATGTATGTAAAACAAACAACTTTTTAAATCCTACCTCCTGAAAAAAAGGCCAATATAAGATTGCACCAACTGCAATAGCGATAAGTGGAATGATTATTCCCGTTATCCCGCCTGTAATAAATTCAGTAAGCAAAACATTTGTTTGATTACCTTCAGATAAATAGCTGTATTCGGGTAATGTACCCGCAAATTGGACATTCAGTACTGCTGTTACAGCCCACACTATTGAACTTACCGCCAACAAGACGATGAATCTCCAGATAAATCCCCTCTCCCGCGTTTCTTTTTTAAATGTTTGGAAATGCCGGGTAGGCTTTGTTATGCCATAAAAAAATCGTACACCGTGAGACATGCTGTATCCTCCTTAACCTGTCACAGAAAAGCAATTTGCTTCTCAATCTCCTAAACTATATTTTTACATAAAGTACTCTATTTTGACAGAGCCAAACGTATTTTCTTTACATTTTTTTCATGTTCTTTTATTATTTTTTTCCCCTGACTTCTCTTCCAAATACGTACTATTTAGGAAAATCATCCATAAAGAAAAGACTGGTTGAGAACGAGCATCACCAAACGGTTCCCTCCAGTCTTTTGCTTTTTATATTGTAATAGCTGTTTCACTATCAAAATAATAAACGATTTTTTCCTTGCATGGTTTTTTCCATATTTGCTGTACCGCACTTGCATAAAGGTCAAGCTGGACACGATACCTTTCCCTCATTACCTTATCCGCATGCTCTTCCGTTGTAAACCGGCCGGAAATATTATCTGTTTTATAATCTATTAACACAAGGCCGTCTTCTTCCTCTAGAATGCAATCGATCACACCCTGAAGCAGAACTGTTTCGTTATCGCCTTTCCAGTCGGTATTGGCCCAATCAGCAGGGACCCCAAGGCTGAAAGGGATCTCTTTATGGATTTTCTTGGCGTCCAGTACTCTGCTACCGAGATCGGAGTGAAAGAATGCGAGCACTTTTCCTCTTTCAATCGCTTCTGCTTGCTCTCTTGTTAAAAGCTCTTTTTGTTCCAGCATGGTGATTTGTTCTTCGAGCATTTCCGAAGTTACATCCTTTTTGCCAACTAAATGCTGCATGACAATATGCATTGCCGTTCCTTTTTCAGCAGGTGTAAGGCTTTTGCTCTGGAGAAACTTCGGCCTCTCGGCGATGGGTTTCTGAAATTGCTTAATGAACTCTTTATCGCTTCTTTCATCATCAAAAATCTCTTTTTGCCGTTTGATCTCCGTTACTGTTTGTTTTGACATGCGGCTAACCGCAGAAGAATGAGGATATTGCCACTTTAATTGCCGATTGATTTGCTCTTCCCACTCTCCACTGACATGAACAGGCTCTTGATTGCGAATCAATGATAAAATAGCTTCTTCCTGCTTTTCAGCCTCGCCCTCAATTTGACTGAATTCGCCAGCTTCAAATTGTTCGAACTTCCAAGTGGAAGGATGCTGATAAATATCTTCCACAATTGTTTCAGGAACAGAATAACGTTCTCTTAACGGTTTCAAATCGCGATGGCGAATAAGTGACGGCCCGATCCAATCCAGGTACGATTTGCTTTTCGCACGTTCATAATCCGGTAAAATCCACTTTTCTTCACCTGCTGATTCAAGCCACTTTTGAACCTCTTTTTCAAAATCATTAACCGTTCCGACCAAATAGAGTTTTTCACGAGAACGGGTTAAAGCGACATACAACACCCTCATTTCTTCTGCGATCAATTCCATCTTCATGCGTTTCTGAATGGTAACCAGCGGAAGAGTAGGGTAACTGATTCGCTGGATAGGATCAATATATTTCGTCCCAAAACCGATTTCCTTATGCAGCAGGAACTTATCGTTCAAGTCGCGCATATTAAATTGTTTCGATATACCGGCTAAGAAAACGACAGGAAACTCTAATCCCTTGCTTTTGTGAATCGTCATCAGACGTACAACATCTTCCTGTTCACCGAGTGCTCTCGCTGTTCCAAGATCACCGCCCTGCTCTTGCATTCGCTCAATGAATCGCAAAAATCTGAACAGGCCCCTGAAGCTCGTCGATTCGTACTGTCTCGCACGGTCATACAGTGCACGGAGGTTTGCCTGCCTTTGGATTCCTCCTGGCAATCCTCCAACAAAATCAAAATATTTCGTTTCTCGATACAATTGCCAGATTAAATCTGATAATGCCCCTTCCCTTGCCCTGGCACGCCATTCGTTTAAAACGTTCACGAACTTTCCAAGCTTTTGATTTAACTCGTTGTCTGAAGTTGTTTCTGCCAGGAAGTGCTTGAGCGCCTGGAAGTAGCTTGCCTTCTTATCATGAATGCGAATCCGGGCAAGCTCTTCTTCAGACAGTCCAACGATAGGGGAACGAAGGACAGCTGCAAGCGGAATATCTTGATATGGATTATCGATGACTTTTAATAACGACATCATGACGGAAACCTCTGTAGCATCAAAATAACCGGTTGATAATTCTGCATATGAAGGTATTCCCGCCTGCTTTAGCTCTTCTAAGATCGTCGGTGCCCAGCTGGAAGTGGCACGAAGCAATATGACGATATCCCTGTATTCAATCGGGCGCATGTATCCGCCTTTTTTATCAAATACCTTTGTCCTTGTTCCTCCGTCCTTCCCCAACAATCCTTTGATTTTCTTAGCCAACAACCGGGCTTCAAGCTGCACTTTTTCTAGTTCAGCTCCTTCTTGCTCTTCTTCATCGTCATCAGCTGGCGTTCTGTTAATAAGAAGCAGTTCTGCTTCGGTTCCGTCCGCATGCGGATATTCCGTCCCCTGAACAAGCTCAGCGTCCCTGTCATACTCAATCTCGCCGACATCCTCGTTCATTATCTGTTTAAACACAAAATTTGTTCCGTCAAGCACTTCACTTCTGCTTCGGAAATTTTTAGCAAGATCGATTCTTTTTCCCCCGATCTCACCAGCTTTTGTAAACATTTTATATTTCATTAAAAACAGTCCCGGTTCAGCAAGCCGGAAGCGGTAGATGCTTTGTTTGACATCCCCTACCATAAACAGGTTGCCACTATCCTCTTCGCTTTCAGAAACAAGCTTTAAAATAGTTTCCTGTACAAGGTTCGTATCCTGGTATTCATCCACAAGTACTTCTACAAATTGCTTTCGAAAATCCGAGGCTGCATCAGACGGAACCGGATTTTCCTGTACGGCTTTTTCGTCAAGAAGCACCGCAAGGCAATAATGTTCCAGATCCGCATAATCTACAAGCCCCTTTTCCTGTTTTTTGCTCTGGTACTTTAATCCGAATTCTTTTACAAGCGATACAAGGGTTCGAATGACAGGCGATAGGGCCTTGAGGTCTTCAAGATACTCCTCCGGCTCTCTTTCGAATAAGTCTTCTTTTAAAGAACCAAGCGATTTCTTCACGCTGTCTCGAATCACTTTCACTTGATCGATGTAACGTGATTCATATTGGTCGCCTTTACATGATTTTAAGCGACCGAACTTAACACCCTTGAACGCTTCGTATAGCTTTTCCCATGATTGTTCTGCAGCTTGTAACAAGAGTCTGACCATCGTAAGCTCTTCCTCCAGGTTTTGAAGGTATGGCTCGGGTCCGCCTGGTTTATATGCAATTTCGATCGCTTTTTCATACATCGTTTCAAAGCCTTTAAGCTGGCGCTTTACATCCCCGATAATTTCCGAAATCCAGGAAAGATTTTCGAAGTCCCCGGTATCATCATATTTTGAGGCCATTTCATCCAGCCAGGAATTTGGCCACGGATGGCTTCTTGAAAAGTTATATAGTTTTTCAACTAATAGTTGAAGGTCAACATCACTTCTGTCAGTGCTGTATCGATCAACTAAGTCAAAAAACTTTTCATTGTCTTCCTGGCTATAGTTTTCTTCAAAAAGTTCCTCGAGTGCTTCCTCCCTCAACAAAGAAGCTTCTGTATCATCGGCAACACGAAATCCAGGATCTAGATCAACTTTGTAATAATAGCGCCGGAGTACTTCCATACAAAAAGAATGCAGTGTTGAAATAGATGCTCTATTAATTAAAGAAAGCTGCCGCCTCAAATAGACGGAGGAAGGCTGTTCTTTCAATTGTTTTTCGAGTGCATCACCGATTCTTTTTCTCATTTCAGCTGCGGCTGCATTCGTGAACGTCACGATAAGGAGGCGATCTACCTCAGCCGGGTCTGATTCATCCGTTATCCTTCTTATGATCCGTTCCACTAGCACGGCAGTTTTTCCGGAACCCGCTGCGGCTGCAACAAGGATATCCTGGTTTCTCGAAGCGATCGCTTCCCATTGTTCATCAGTCCAGGTAGACCCTTCAGGTTTTTTTAATAAATCATTCACCGATTAGTCCTCCTTTCTCCAAAATCTTCTGCAAATACACGTCATCGCTCGCAGCTGGCAGCTGTCTAAAACGGTTATCTTCCATCGCCTGGTCGAACTGGCAAATCGACCTGAACGAACAATACATACATGGCGTGTTTTCTTTTAATTTATATGGTGATATCTCGATGATTCCATCTGAAATATTAGTGCCAACTTTTTCAATGGTATTTCTTGTATACTGTCTGACAGCTTCAAATTGATCCCGGGAAATGACAGATGAATTTTTATAGAAAGAGCCGTCCTTTTTCAATCCTGCCGGGATAATGTCAGAACGGCCAGAAAAGATATCTTCATCCATGAGCGCAGCTGCTTCTTTGTCCGCTAAAAGCATTCCCTTCATTTTAAATCGTTTGAACAACTCACGGTCAATTTCGCTTCCCGGCAATGCCATTTTTGATTGCAGCATCGGATTATGGACATGGAAGTATAATACTCCAGCAGGCAGGGCTTCTTTTCCAAGCCACTGTTTTGAATAAGTCACCACAACATCCAGATACGTGAGCATTTGCAGCGCCAGGCCAAAGTATACTTCAGCAAGATTAAGCGACTTACCGCTTGATTTATAATCGATGACTCTTAATAATAACCCATTATCTGTCAACGCCCGGTCGACGCGGTCGATCCTTCCTATCAATTCTAGCTTGCTGCCGTTTTTTAAGTTAAGTTGGATAGGAGGAATCTCTGCCCCCGGACCAAAGCCCAGTTCAAGTCCAATCGGTGAAAACCCGCTCTTTCTCGCCTGCTGCCCAAGTACAGAAGAAGCTCGCCCAACCACCTGTTTTAACTTTCTTGTTAAATAGTAGTGGCGGTTAGAGCTTAACAGAATCTCATTCTGCAGCCTCGGAGCAAGATGGGTCACTGCTCTGTCCGCTAGTTCCTGGAGCTGCTTAGGCGACAGTTTGCCCCAGTCCAACTGATGCTGTCGAATATGTTCTGATACAAGCTTCAATGCCGAATGGAAAAGCTGGCCGATATCAGGCGCTTCCAGTTTAAACATCTGGCGTTCTTTCAGCTTTAAACCATGTGAAACAAACTGTGAAAACGCACATGCTTGATAACGCTCCATTCGGGATACACTGGCCTTAATCGTTGAGCCATAAAGCTCACGGCTTGTTTCAGGCTGCAGTTTCGCGGCGATATTCCGATAAAATAAGCTGTGGATGATCCTCCCGCTTTCAGGATGCGATTCAGCATTTTCCACAAACCAGTTATAAACATCCCACCACAACTCATGAATGCTGTAACCCCTTTTCCACTGGCGGAGCCTGCCAGTAAGGGCAGAGAATGCCTGTGCTGGATTTGCCGCAAACAACCATTCTATCCCTTCATCTTCTCCAGGGTCAGCAAATAACAGCTTTTCTTGGAGTGTCGGAAACAAATCTTTTATCCTATTTACCACCATAGAAGGCTGAAGTCCTTTTCCTTCCTCATCAGCAAGAGGATAACTGATCCATAAACGCTCAGAAGATGTTGCGAGGGCATTGTAAATCAAGAACTGTTCATCGAGCAGTTTACGTTTCAATGTAGGTGCAAGCACGGCGCCCTTATCTTCCATCCATTCTCTCTCTTGTTCTGAAAGGATCCCTTCTTCTGCCATCCTTGAAGGGATCACTCCATCATTAACACCAAGAAGAAAGCCGCATTTGACGTTTGAAAAACGGGTCCTATCCAGACTGCCGATTAAAACCTGATCAAGCGCAGGAGGAACGAGCCCAAACTTCATGCTCTCCAATCCAGCTTCCACTACTTTAACAAACATATCGAAAGGAAGACTCTCCTCCCCGATGATTTCTACAAGCTCGTCGATCATTTGGATAACTGCTCGCCATACCTGGTCGTGTTCTCTCGCTTTTGCAAGGTTTCCGTTCTTTTCCGCGCTGGTTCTTAAACGCTCGATTTTTTCCGGAACATCCAACCCTTCTAATAAGTAATAGAGCGCTTCACTCATTTGTCGTGCGTTCTTTGCTTTTTTTATTTTCCTTTCAAACGAATAAAGGGGAGCAACGATTACTTCCCGCATATCATTTATGACCTTCTGCTTTTCCTTCTGTTCGTCTGTTGTTTCCGGTTCTTCATCTTCAAGCTGTCTGAACTGGCGGTACTCCCACTGTTCGTCCTTTTTCCATCTATGACCTTTAATTCCGTATGCAAGGACATAATTTTCAAGTTCATCCATTTTTTCCCGATACTCTTCTCTGGATACTCCCTCATCGAGCGGAAATAGCAGTTCAGTCTTGGCACATCGGAACACCGCTTCATATCTCCAGTTATAAAGAACGGTATCAAGACTCGACCTTATAAGCTCAATCACAGGGTGATACAGCATGGAGCGTTTTTCATCGGCAAAATAAGGAATGTTATAGTCATTAAAAACAGTTTCGATTAAGTCATAGTAGCTTCCCATGTTTCGGACCATGACTGCTATGTCACGGAACCGAACGTTTTTGTCGCGCACTAAATGGATAATTTCCCTCGCTGCCGCTTCTACTTCCGCTCGCCTATTCACAGAACTGTGCAGCTTGATTTGATTAACAGGTTCATTAAAAGAAGACGCTGGCCTTGCAAAATAATTCTGTTCAAGGTGTGAAAGCTCAGCTGCACTAAATCTTTTTGATGGCCCACTGAGCGTTACTGGTTCTTCATATGGAACATTAAGTTCGTTTGCTAGATCGATCAATTTACAATATGTGCTTCCCGCTTCATGAAACAGGTCGAGTTCATGGGGGAGCTGTTCGTACACATGCTCCATCGTAAGGCATATCGTCACTTTCTTTGCGTGTTTTAATAGAGAAGAAAGCACTAAATACTCCTGAGGGGTAAAGCTATGAAAACCATCGATAACTATTTCAGCCTCGCGTATGTATTCTGAATCCAATATCCGTTCAGACAAAAGTTTCAAATAATCCTCTGAATCAACATACCTGCCTATCATCGCCTGTTCAAAATCCTGATAGATTAGTTGAAGATCATGCAATTTGTCTTTTAAGATCCCTCTTCCGGTATCATTATCCTCTCCTATTCCACGTAATAGCTGATCGAGCCTGCCAGATTCCAGACAGTATCTCTTAAACTCTGTTATCATGTCATTCAACTGATCGACAAAGCCAGTTTTATTCGAGGAACGCTGAAATACTTTCAAGTCCTGCTTTCTTTTCTCAATAACGTTTCTAAGCATCATGCTTGTCCCGGTTGAACTAAGGTGAAGACGAGCCAATCCGCCTGTTTCCTGGAGAATTTTCCACGCAAGCCTTGTAAAGCTAAATACCTGTGAACGGATCATGCCTTCAATCCCAGGTGTATCGATCAGCTCATATTCGGATTGAAAAGTCATTTGTTCGGGAACTAAATATATAATAGGATCTCCCATTGGGTCTTCTTTCAACTGCGTTCTGATATGATTTAAGCAATGCGTTGTTTTACCTGCTCCTGCTCTTCCTATTACAAAATGAAGCGCCAACAACACCACCCCCGGTCTATTTTTGCTGTTTTCTATTATCGCATGAATTTCATTAAATTAACAGAGTGTGTAGAAAGTACGTTCGTATCATTTTTACCATTTTTAAACAATCCAGTAGCTTTTCTTGCAATAATCTTTAAAATTCGCCGTGAATTTTGTAATATAGTAATATATTAAACTTTTTGGGAGGAAAATCGATGGCTAATACCTCTCTCACAGGACATTTGTTTTTAGCTAAGCTGATTACACAATACGCTCATCTTCATAAACGAGCAATCGGAGATACAGCCAGTGAATATATAAAACAGCTAGGACTTCGAACTGGTGAATGGGTCGAAAGCTTTTATGACGATCAAACAAAATGGACGATCGAAAAGTATGCAGAAACAATAGTAGACTTAAAAAACTCTATCGGCGGTGAATTTGAAATTATTTCCGTCAATAATGAACAAGTTGTTGTAAAAGCTACATCCTGCCCATTCGGTAAAGTTGTCCAGGATGCACCGCATTTGTGCAATATGACTTCAAGTGTGTTCGGCGGGATTGCTGCAAGAAGGTTCGGATACGGAAAAGTGAATTTACGCAAACGGATTGCAAAAGGGGATCCCATTTGCGAGGTAGCGGTCCATTTAAATCCGGCCAGCGAAGAAAAAGGAGACATTTATAAGGGTCTACCGGTCACACCAGAGAACGGAGACCCGTTTAACTGGGAGGAAGAAACGATCCTGCGCCTGAATGAAGAGCTTCAAAAAAGCGATAAAATGATAATGGCGTTGCTGGAAGAGTTGCAAGAACTAAGGGGCCAGGTGAATAAAAGCAAGGTGTAATCCATAAGAGAGGGCGATTGTTGTCGCCCTCTCTTACTAATATTCAACACAAAAAATTATTTTAGTCCAGCTGGCTGTTTTATTGTATTCATGCTCCATTTCCCTATATCTGAAAAACCAAGCCGTTTATAAATCTTTCCAGCTTCTGGATTGTCATAGAAAAGGCACAGTACCTTTCCTTCTCCCAATACTTCCCTGCATAAACGAGTCATGCATTTTGTAGCGAGCCCTTTTTTCCGGTAGTTATCAAGTGTTCCTACAGCAACGACCATCGCTGAAATGGTATTTTCTGCAGTGGTAGATGCCCCGGAAACAATTTCATGATTGTCTTCAATAAAAAAAGTGCGGGCTGCATTCTTTGACATCACCTGGTACAGGCTTTCCCTGGCATTTTCTGCAGAATTATTAAAGATTTTTTTCCTGAACGAGAGTATGCGATCGATATCCTCGAGTGATGCTTTTTTCACATCATCGGCCTCCATACCATCAAGCTGATGAACATCCCTGCACTCCGAAAAATAGGTTTCGCGCTTTTCTTCTATCCAATCGCCAACATACCTGTCAAAACGGTCGACAATTTCCGTTTTCCCTGAGATCATTCGAATAGTTGAATCTCTTTTCATAATTTCAGCAAAGCCTTTGGCATCAAACTCTCCTGTACCATAAGGAATATAATTTTGATAAAACCTCAATAACACACCTCGAAGCTCATTATTAACATCAAAGTCTCCCCATATCTGTTGGAACTCAGTATCATAGCCAAACGCTTCAATATCACCGATGATAAAAAGATTGATCGAAGGTTCTTGCTTTAAAAAGCGAATACACCGTTCATGGTCTTTTTCGGTCAGTTGACGAATCACATTCTCTCTCCCTCTCCTGTTGTTGGTAAATTGATACTATTTTACCACCAGGAGACGCCGTGTCAATATATTTTTCAACCTTTAAAATGATATAGAACACACTATTCCTTTTATGACCTATATTTTTCGGGTAAAGCATTTATATAGTGACTACTAAAAAAAGGAGTTATGTTCATATGGGATTAGCAGGCTTTAGAACAAAGTTGAATAAGATTACAAGGGATTGGACCGAGCTTGTTCATATTTATGAGCAAATGGATGAACGCGAAAAAACGTTTGTCCATGAAAACTATCCGTTTATGTTAGGCGTACATGAAATGAAAAACAGGTTATCTGAGTGGAACAATCAAGTTTCAAAAGATGAATGAGGAAGCACAAAATGTGCTTCTTTTTTATATCCCCCCAAAAGTCTTGCCAGCGTTTTTTTAAAGAAGGTAACGCTCACATTACTTATAAAAATTGGTAATACGCCCAGGGCAATGCTATACCGCTTGTGAAAATAGCCAAAAAGGATAATAATGAAACTTTACTGGTAGCAGGCCAGATCATATCCTTTAAAGCAGTCGCTAAAATCATTCCAAAAGAGATGCCTCCTAATAATGCAAACAAACCTATGATATTTCCGGAGATCGTCCCTGTTGAAAAACCGATGAATGTTCCCAATCCCACCACTGCAGCTAGAATAAGACCCGCCAGGAACGCCTTCCGGTTGTTATTCATCAGAAGGTTCATAACAAACCCTTCCGGAAGATGATGAAACAGCACCATCAAAAGCAAAGCACCTGCCAATCCTGCGTTTGCTCCGATCTGTGCTCCTATCGCCAATCCCATCGGAAAATTATGGGCTGCAAGAGCAAGAATATAAAGAAACACCGGGGAAACATGTGAACTTCCTTCCCTCTTCCTTTCATTGGTATGGCGATGGAACAGAAAATAGCCTGCTGCACCAGCGATTAAACCTCCCTTAACCATTAAAGGATTCGCTGAATGGATCAGATGGGGCAAGAACCCAAAAAGGATTAAACCGATCAAAAAGCACCCGCAGAACAAGTTTGCCCTGTGGATTGAAATAGGCAAGTTGCCTTTTAATATCGTTCCTAACAAATAACCTAACCAACCGGCAAGCGTTATCACTGCCGCAAGAGGCAACCCTGTAGACAACATAATCCCCCCCATCCTGTCCATACATCATTTTTATTAGGAAATAGCGGGGATAGAACAAGGAAAGAATAACTATCAGCCATCTATATCATCAAGATAACGTTCAAGGAGTCCGGTAGTTAATAAAGGGCATGCAATCTGTGAGCAGTCTACTTTTGTGAGCAAATTCATTTGCATGGTTCGATAATCAGATAACAACCTGGACATAACATTTATACCTTTCTGCGTGATATGCCAGCTTTCACCCACTTTATAAACCTCTCCCCTTTTTTCCATCTTTTTCAGAGCTCTTTGAATGGCCATGTGATCAAATTTTAGAAGCTTCTCCATGGAATTCGTGTCAATTCCATCAATTATGTTTGATTTTGAACTGCCGATCACCTGTTTTTCAGTAAAATCAAACAAAACCCATAAAATAAGATGTTGCTCTATCTGGCTTCTCTTTCTATTCTTCATAAATAATATACGAAATAACAGAATTGCCGCAACGGCGAGCATTCCTGCCAGTAACGCTAACCAATTGATCATCACATATCCCGCCTCTGCTTTTTTATAGACTATGAAAGCCTATAGAAAAGTTTCAAAGGTTTGATTAACCGGCATGTTTTTTTTATAACTGGCATAAAAACATAGTGGCGGGATTTTTTGTTTTCGTTTTTATTTATAAGGAGGTTTTTCGAATGTCTTCAAACATGAAATATTGGCATCCTTATATCAGTCCGTTCGATCCATGCCCTCCTGTTCGTGTCAAGAGGTATAACACACCTCCAAACCTTTATATGGGTTTTCAGCCTTATGGACTGGAACAGTTCTCTCCAAGGGAAGCGCTTCACAGAGGAACGTTATGGCCTGCTTTGTTCAGCCCGTATGAGAGTCCTGTTGAAGCGAATATGAAAAAGGGGATGAGAGAATGAGCCACAAACAATTGCCACCAGAGTTTTATCAGCTCATGGAAGATCTTCAGGCGGTTGACTTTGTGCTTGTGGAACTCACCCTGTATCTCGATACACACCCAAACGATATGGATGCTATTAAACAGTTCAATGAATTTGCGAAAAAAAGAAAGCGGCTAAAAAAGCAGATCGAGCAAATTTATGGCCCTCTACAGCAATTCGGTAACAGTTATGTAGGGTATCCCTGGAACTGGGATGATACTCCCTGGCCGTGGCAGATCTAAACAATTGAAAGAAACGATATCTAATAGGGAGGCGTCATCCCATGTGGTATTATGAAAAAAAGCTGCAGTATCCCGTTAAAGTGAGCACATGTAATCCTACGCTCGCCAAGTTTTTGATCGAGCAATATGGCGGTGCGGATGGAGAACTCGCGGCAGCCCTTCGCTACTTAAACCAGCGTTATACAATTCCCGATAGAGTAATCGGATTGTTAACAGATATCGGAACAGAAGAATTCGCCCATCTTGAAATGATCGCTACGATGGTTTATAAGCTTACAAAGGATGCAACTGCCGAACAGATGAAAGCTGCCGGCCTTGGAGGCCACTATGCAAATCACGATAAAGCACTCTTTTATCACAATGCAGCCGGTTCACCCTGGACGGCAACTTATATTCAAGCAAAAGGCGATCCGATCGCGGACTTGTATGAAGATATCGCAGCTGAGGAAAAAGCGAGAGCAACGTATCAATGGATTATCAATATGTCAGATGATCCAGATTTAAACGACGGATTAAAATTCTTGCGCGAAAGAGAAGTTGTTCATTCCCAGCGTTTCCGTGAAGCGGTTGAGATCTTAAAAGAAGAACAGGGCAAAAAGAAGTTTTTCTAGATCATAAAAAGGGACTTTCTCAATAAAAATGAGAGAGTCCTTTTTCACATCATCTTTTGATGCTTCTGGTTTAATTTAACCTCAAGGTACTTGCCTCCTCCCCATAGAACGAGGATAGCAAGTCCAATAAGCACAAGTTCAATCGGCTTTTGAATTAAAGATAGAAAGTCATGGCCAATAAAGGAAACGATCGCGATCATAACCATTTTCCCAAGCACAACGGCAAGTATGAAGCTTTTTACACTCATTCTGGATAAGCCTGCGACTACATTTATAAAAGCGGAGGGTGTAAAAGGAAAACACAACAGTAAAAATACCATTCCAAAGCCATGCCGTTCCACCCAGTTCAAGCTTTTCTGGATTTTTTCATGCCTGGCAATGAATTTCATTAATCTTTGCTGGGCCAGACGCCTGACAACAAGGAAAACAAGTAGAGCACCCAGGGTTGCACCGATCCACGAGAATAAAAAGCCGAGCCAGAATCCGTAAGCTGCCGCATTGCCTGCGACAAACAAAAACAACGGTAGAATAGGCAAAAGTGCTTCAAGCATTGGGAGAAAGATACCAGGGAGCGGCCCTAAAGCACGATATTGCTCCAGCAAGTCCAATATATTTTCCTTTGTAAGAATTTCCTTTATTATTTCTAAGTCCATAAAATCATTCCCTGCCTCGTCGCTCCTTATTTCCCCTTTACTTTCATTTTACCCTACAATCTATAATATTTAAGCATTTAATGGAAAAGACTTTTGTTTGTTTGACAGATTAAAGAAATTTTTAACAATAAGAAAACAGGGCGCTTTCACACCCTGTTCCCTTATTTCATCAAAGCATTATACACTTCTTCATCAAGTTCCTTTGCTTTTTCTGGATTATACGTTTTTTCATATTCTGGTTCCTGCGTGATTTTTGCCCCCCAGAACATGCTCTCAAACACTTGCTCTACTTCCACTTCGATCTTTGCAAGCTTTAATGAAACACCTTCCATCGGTGACTCCAGGATCGAAGCATTTCCCTGTATCGAATATACCGTTTCAAGTCCAATCAGGTTCAAAACCACACCAGGATTTGCTTTAATATTTTCAATGATCCGTGAGTTCGTTGTAACTGAAAACCTTATTTTTTTCTCGTTTAAACTTTTCACCCAGGATATGGCATTCACATTTGGTACTGCAACATCATGGCCCACTGTGGCTATTAGTACCAGCTTTTCCCCTTCTAAATAAGAAGAAAGCTCATCAGTTAATGCTGTAATTTGTTCTTTTTTAGCCAATACGATCCTTCCTTTCCAATCATCCTTACTAAATGGTATTGCTATGTATGCAAAAACGTTATTTACAGACTATCACGAAATATAGTTTTAAATAAACTATCTGCACTCCGCTGGCTTTTTAAAAAGCCTTTTTATAGCATGGGTTTTGTACACAAAAAAAATCCGCACTCTGGTTTGGAGTGCGGCAAAGGGGGAAAATCACTTTAAACTTTAGGGGGGTTTAGTAGAGGTATTCCCCATATTGGAAGGTTGAAACCTAAAAATGAAAATTTTTCCTAAAAAGTTTTTGCTATTTAATATTTTTGTTTCCAACTATCAATAAAAAAGGTATGATAGGAAAAATCACTAATTTGAAGGAGACTATACCAGTATGAAGCATGGCGTCCTCTGGTTTCTTATTGTATCTCTGGTATTCTCATTTTTAATATTTGATTCTGTTTTACTCGATGACAAAAGCGACTATCACCAGGATTCATCATACACCCTTTCAGATAATTTATTGGTGCATCCAGCTTCTCTTTCAAATCCTTTATTTAGAGCTGGCATCAAAGAAAAGTTCTTATATATTGTTTTTATCTTTCCATTGGTAGTTAAGACGTTGTTGAAAAACTCACCGGATATATCACGAAGTTCTAACTGTTCTTATTTATATTTAAAAATAAGAGCAACACACCTTCGTCCGCTTAAATTTAAAAGTACTTTTTGGAATTCTCCTTTAACGCACCCATATTAAAATTTAAAGGAGAAGGAAAAATGGGAAATCAAACCGAAAAAGACCCTCTTAAAAAGTACGGAAGCGGAAAAGGTGCACTAGGCGGATTATTCCTGGGAATCTTTTTGATGGCCGCTGTATTCATAATCGTTCATTATGTGTTTAAACTCCCTATCTTTTCTTAAAAATCCCAATCAGGTTCTAAGATTGTCCTAAAAAAATAAATATACATTAAACAGGAATAAAGGGAGTATGGTTATGGATTGGATTCAAGCAATGATTTTGGGGATCATTCAGGGCCTTACAGAGTTTTTGCCGATTAGCAGTACCGGCCACCTCTACCTTGGAAGAAACCTTTTCGGGCTCAATGAAGCCGGTTTATTTCTAGACACGATGCTACACCTTGGCACATTAATCGCTGTTTGCCTCATTTACCGTGAAGAAATTGTTACTGTCATCAAGAATCCATTTGGGCATCTCAGTCTGGTTGTGATCGCAGGAACATTGCCGACAGTTGTAATCGCTTTGTTATTTGAAGATTTTTTTGAAAAGCTTTCAGAAACCGGGGCTACCCTGGGATGGGAGTTCCTAGTGACCGGTGCAATCCTATGGTTTGCTGACAGCGTGAAAAACCTTGGAAATAAAAAGCTGGATGATATTACTTTTACCGACGCCCTGTTGATCGGGACCTTTCAGGGAGCAGCGATTTTGCCTGCAATCTCACGTTCTGGAATCACTATTGCTGCTGCTTTATTCCGTGGCATTGATAAAAGTACAGCTGCTTACTTTTCGTTTTTCTTGTCGATTCCGGCAATTGCAGGTGCAATCTTTTTTCAAAGCACAAAACTAGTAAGCGGAACGATCGAATCTGTTTCAGTAGAAATGCTTATAATCGCAACACTCGCTTCAGGTATCTGTGGTTACATTGCGGTTAAGTGGATGATTTCCATTTTAAAAAGAGGCAGTTTAAAAATATTTTCTTATTATGTCTGGGCAGTTGGAGTGGTTATCTTGCTTGGACAGTTCACCGGCCGTTTTTAATTAATGGAAAATCGATGAACGGCGATCTCTCATAAGGAAGACGGTAAAGCTTGTTGCGCTATACGATAAACAAAAAAAGAAGGCATCAGTTGCCTTCTTTTTCATATGAAATATTAAGTGTTTCTTTGTAATTTCGAGAAAGTATTACTTTACTTCTACCGGAATGCTGTAATGCCAGGTCTCCAGTTCATCTCCAAGGCCTAAGAACACATCGACCTCTATTTGGTATTCCCCTTTTCCTAAGCTGTCCGTTTCCTTTACTGGAGCTTCAAACACATCATCTTTCTCAACCGGCTTGTTCACTTCTTTTCCTCCGGATGGATAATATTCAAGTGTTTTGTTTGACTTTGATTCAATGATCTTTACATCATACATTTCCTCAGAATAAGTGAACTGTGCAGGATTTTCTCCTGTATAATTAGCTTTTGCCTGGATATTCACTTTATTTTCTTCCGTCAAATGTACTTCTAATAAAACGTTATATGGCCCCGAATGCTGCGATTCAGCAGTAGATACTACTTTAGGATTATTTGGAGTTAAAATGTACTCACTAGTACTCATCGTTCCACCACTGGTAAATATCCCGATCGCTCCAGCAATTACAATAAAAACAAAAACCCCGATTACAATATTGTTTTGTGTGAAAATTTTCTTCAAAATCGTCATCCTTCCATTGTTCTTCAATCTTTCCTATTATATCATCAGAATGAAGAACAAAGAAGGACATTAGGTGACAGGAAACCTTTAAAAAAGGAGAACTTTTATGGACTACGTGTTCCAGCTATTGACCGGAATTGGTTTTGTTTTCATTTTTCTCGTTGGCATCTACTTAATCGATGTGATTAAAAGAAGAAAATAAACTCAGGCTTCCGGGCCAGCTATGTACCTAAGCCCGGGCAGAGGGTCCAGTACCGTTGCATCCGGAACTTTTTTTACCACATCATTCGGCGTCTCATCGAGCAACTCCACAATCTCCTCTTGATTCGGATCCATTCCCTGAGTATGCAAGAAATCCATAATTTCTTGCACGGTTGCGCCGGTTTCTCCGATATTTCTTAAATATGCTAATATTTCTTCTTTCATTTTACTCACCCCAAAAGTTTTATTTTCTATCCCTTTCCCTTTTTCATTTGAATTTAATCTGTCAAGCATAAAAAAGCATGGTCGGATTACCATACTCCTCATATCTCTTTTATATAAAGAATTATTTCATAGAGTTCAGCAATTAGAGTATCATGATGCAAAGGCAAAAAAGGACCGAATTGTTCAGTTGCTCCTACAGAAATGACGACAGTATCGATATTACTATCCCTGAGTTCAGCAGTCGTATTTGTATAATCCATCATCTTTCATTTCCTTCTTCCTTTAGTTTGAATAACAATATAAATGAATTTTTGGTAAGATAAGTTTAGCATAAGGAAAACCTTGAAATCTCATAAACTTTTGATTAACTTAAAACTATAAGAGATACTAAAGCTTTACTGTGCCATTGCTTTTGATAGAGGAAGGAGTCTGGGTGTGTTAAAGAAATCAATCATAACTCTGGGAGGAATCCTTATGGTTCTTATGATGTCCGGATGCGGCAGCAACGGATCTAATAATACGGAAGATACCAGCGGGAATACTGTTGCAGAAGAAGTACCCTATGAAGAAGTAAGCCTTGAAGAAGTGCCAGAAAACGTTGCCGCTTCGGTCAGATCGAAGACATTTGAGGAATCAACGTTTACGGTTCCGGACGGGGATAGCCTTTATATTATTGTAACACGGGGCGAGATGCCAACAGGGGGATACAGTGTAGCGTTCACCAGCCTGGAAAAAAAGGGAAAAGAACTGTTTGCCCAATATAAGTACAAGAATCCAGGAAAAGATGACATGGTAACACAGGTAATCTCAAAACCTGTTGCGATTATTAAAATCGATAAGACGAATGCCAGAGTGAATTTTAAGCAAGTGAAATAGTCCAAGCTCCTATCACGGGAGCTTGGATTTTTTTATCCTATAACGCTAATTTGAACTTGTAAGGTAAATGGATTATAAGGAAAAAATTCTCTATTACTATGATAAACTGATACTAATGAGCCTTTTTGAGAAGGGGGAAGAGAAATGATTGTGTATGAGAGGGAAGATGACTTTGTAATGACGAAACAGCACGACCATGCATTGCTGTCAGGGGAAATTGCTGCTGACTGGGATTCAAAATGGTTCCTGGCACCTTCTGAGCGAAAGAGTGTAGAATATGGAATTAAACAGCATGACCGTGGTTGGATCGGTCTGGATGACATACCCTTTTGGAATGATAAACATCATGCGCCATATTCTTTTATGGACTTTCCCCTGTTACCGAAACTAACATTCTACAAAAAAGGAATAGATGAGGTTCAAGAAGAGGACGTTTATGCCGCATTGCTATGCAGCATGCATTATATTTCATTCTTTAATGGAGTAAAAAATAAGCATGCGATTGAATTTGTAAAGGAAGAAAAGAAACGACAATCATGGATCAAAAGTAACCTTCAAATAAATAGCCTGAAAGAAGACTTTCTAACATTCCATTTTCAGCTGTTGCAATTTTGTGATGATCTGTCGTTATACATTTGCTTTCAGGAGCCGGGCGTCGGTAAGAAAGATGAATTAACATGGTATAAAGACGGATTTCCCCAGTCTTTCTTTTTCCTTAAAAACAATGAGCGGATTAAAGCTACCTGGTTAAATGAATCAAAAATCCGCCTGGATCCATTCCCTTTACAACAGGAAATAACAGTCAGTGTTCCACTTCGAGTAGTGCCGAAGGAAAAAATCAAAGAAATGGGCATCGCGGCAGCATTTTCACAAACACCGATACAAACCCGTACTGTTTTACTTTCGGCAAGTGAACAATAAAACTCTTGCGTAAAAAGAAGAAGAGGCTGTCAATTGAGCCTCTTCTTCTTTTTACCCTGCAATCAATCCCTTCAAAAAAGAATGCTAGTCTGGGCACAGGCAATAAAAAAAGCAAAAAAAGCAGTCTTAAAAATTGACCGCCAAAACTCATTTCTCACGATGCTTTTTCCAATCTCCCGACTCAACCTTTACTCCAATAGGAAGCTGGTTGTTCCAGTAATATGTCCACGCTGTCACACGTTCTGGTCCGGAGGTTTCCACCTCCACCTTTTCCCGGATGTAAAGACTGTTCTCGGGGTTATTACAATCGTAATCTTCAAGCTGATCCAGCATTTTTAAAACCTGATTATAATGGCCCTCTGCTGGATAGACAACCTCTCCGATGACAATTCCTTTCCCTTTTACCAGACATGGATAGTATTCATCTTTCACTTCATATAAAGTGCCTTTTATCTCTGCGGGAATTTCTTTATCTATTTTGCCTTTGAGATATGCATCGTGGTTCTCAAAGCTTTTTCGTAACGATCCATAGATGAAAAATGGTATTCTGTCTGACAATATGAATCACTTCTCCTAATCTTTTCCTAACTTTAACTGATAACTACAGGAATAGATACTTTTACTATCGTCCCTTTGTTTTCTCTGCTAGTAATGTGAAGTTCACCCTGATGGTTTTCAATAATTTTTTTGCAAATCATCAGGCCCAGTCCATTCCCTTTATCTTTTGTCGTATAGAAAGGTTTGCCTATGCTTTTTAGCTGATGCTCGGGAATTCCTTTTCCTGTGTCTGTGATCTGAATAGTAAGATTTCGGCCAACAGTGTTAAAACGAATCAATATACTGCCGCCACCAGGCATCGCTTCAATCGCATTTTTGAGCAGATTTAGCAACACTTGCTTAATCTGACTTTTATCACAATACACACCTGGCAGTTTTTCTGGCACATCGGTTCTTATTGTTACATTGTTTATAATCGCCTGTGTTTCAACAATAGCCAGTACATGCTTTAAAAGTTCATGCATGTCGGCGTTTTCCCGCTGAAGTTCCTGTGGTTTAGATAATACCATAAATTCGTTCACAATATGATTGATACGGTCCAATTCGGAAAGCATGATATCAACAAATTCTTTGTCCCCCTTGTTCCGGATTCGAGAGCGGAGGATCTGGGCAAACCCCTTCAAGGAAGTGAGCGGATTTCGGATTTCATGGGCAACTCCTGCTGCCAGCTCTCCAATTACTGAAAGCTTATCGGTAGTGCGAAGTAATTCCTCCGTTTGTTTTTCTTCTGTTATATCATTTCTTATATAAAAGAATTGATATGGCTCGTTATTCTCATCCAAAAAGGGGACAATGGTCGTATACACCCAGAAAATAGATCCATCCTTCGCCCTGTTCTTTAGTTCTCCTCTCCATATTTCACCTTTTTTAATCGTTTCATTTAGCTTTTCAAAAAATCCAGGCGGGTGATGGTCACTTCGAAGAAAGGTATGGTCATTTCCAAGCAGCTCGTCTTTATCATACTGGGAAATTTCACAAAACTTTTTGTTAACATAGAGGATGTTGCCTTCTTTGTCGGTAACGGAAACAAGCGCAGCCTCATCGATAGCCATTTTTAACTTTTCCAGCTTGTTAAGAGTATCGTGAAGTGTTTTTTCCGATTTTTTCTGGGCAGTTATATCCCTGGAAACAACCACGAAATTTGAAATTTTGTTGTTTGAATCAAAAACAGGCATGGCATGGTCTTCAAAAGTAATCCAATGTCCCTCTGCATGCATTCTTCGGCATTCATAATGAATCGCTTCTTTTTTGATAACTGCTTCTTCAAATGCTTTCCTCAAATTAGTCCTGCTGGCTTCATCCATATCCCTAAAAAAAGAACTTCCCTGGAAAGATTCAGCGGAACATCCAAGAACCCATTGATGGGAAGGAGAGGCATAACAAACCGTTTTATCAGCAGAGTCCAGCAGGCAAATCAAATCGTTTGTATTTTCTGCGATCAGTTGGTACTTTTCCTGACTGTCTGTAAGTGCACCCTCCGCATTTCTTTCCTTCGTTAAGTTCTTTACTATCCCAAAAAGCCCCTTTATCTCATTATGAATATAGATAGGAATATTGGTAATTTGTATGTATAACTCTTCTTTTTCCATGGTAATCATGGAAGTCTCATATTGGACAACATTGCCTTCGAGCGCAATTTCGAACTGTTTTTTCACTCTGTGAACGTCTTTAGGAACAATAAAGTCCATATAATTTAAAAACAGTAGTTCTTTCTCCTGATAACCAACTAATTGCTCGCTCGCAGGGTTCATTCCCTTTATTTTTCCTGATACGTCCAGTGAAAAAATCGCTTCTGGAAAGTTGAAGTACAGAGAACGCAACCTTTGCTCGCTTTCTTCCACAATCTGTGCATTTTTTCGTTTTCGGGACATGTTTACAGCATTACCGAAGACTTCCTTCACATTGTCGCCTTTCAGAACCGGCTTTAGGCTGCTGCAGTAATCAACGCCATTTACAACCCCTTCAAACGAAATATCCTTTCCTTCAAAAGCCTGTTGAAAGAGGGAGAGGACCCGTTTCTTCTCATTTTCATTCTGTACTTTTAGATGGTTAACGTTTAGACCGATTAAATCTTGTTTTTTTAAGTGAAGGACATCTAGCAAATCCCCTTCAACCATATCTAAAATAATTTCCCCGTTCTTTTTAATCAGTTTATAAACGGCGCCTGGAAAATATTGAACGTTTCTTATAATAGAATCATCTTCCATTAACCTGTTCCCATACTGGAAGTCAGCTGCTATAGGAGGCTGTGTTGTCAGCAGTAAACCATTGCAATTTATGGATTCAGTTACGATTCTTTTGGTCACGTCACCCTCCCTCCTTCTCATTACAAAAGATCAGTAATTATAGTACTTTTTTCGCTATTTACCTATCTTTTCCTGCAATGTTGTGACAAAAAAACAAAAAATTTCCTTTTATTTTTCATTTTAGGCTAAATTAATTATGTATTTTCTCTTTTTTCACGATACAATGAAAAGGATAGAAAAGGGGGGAATTTTTATGAAAAAAATGATGATACTTCCATTTTTGCTTA
Source organism: Exobacillus caeni (assembly GCF_005747095.1). Taxonomy (GTDB): domain Bacteria; phylum Bacillota; class Bacilli; order Bacillales; family Guptibacillaceae; genus Exobacillus; species Exobacillus caeni. Next base: position 260,763 of record NZ_SWLG01000005.1, read on the forward strand.
TTGGAATGATCGCAACGTTAGTTGGATGCGGAACAACAGATGATACCTCAAACACAAATAACGCTTCTAACACTAACTCAGAAGAAGTCCAGGCTGATGATAACGACACAACGGATACAGAACAGCAGCCTGTTGACTTAAAAGTAAAAAGTGTTACATATATTGGGCAGGTAGATCCACATACGATTGAAGTGAAAACAGAGGATGGTAAGACTGAAAATTACCAACTGAGTGAAGAAGCTCGCAGCCAAGTTGAATCACTTCAAGAAAACGCTAAATTAGAGATTTCTTATCTCGAAAATGATGAAGGACAGCTTGTAATCGAAAAAATTGAAAAGACAGGAGACCAGGCTGCTCAAAGTGACATGATAGAAAGTACTGGAACCTATATTGGCCAGGTAGATCCACACACAGTGGAAATAGAAACAGCTGAAGGCAATGAGCGTTTCCAGTTATCTGATGAAGCACGGACCATGGTGGAAGACTTAAATGAAAACGATAACGTTTCGTTTACTTATGAAGAACAGGAAGAAGTTAAAACTATTTCATCCATTAAAAAGCAATAACAATACATGAAACGAGGGGTTGACTCATAAGTGCCTGCTACATGGCTTTTGAGTCAACCCCTTGTTAATACAAAGAAAAGAGAAAGCCTTCAAATAGGCTTCCTCACTAAATATCCTCATATGAATTCTTCCATTCTTCTTCTTTCTTTAAAGCGAATGCAATCCAATCATCAAACCCGTTATAATTCTTTTCCTGACATTCCCGAAAGTTAACAATAGAATCGAATATTTGTTCCTGAATCGACTCCAATAACATTTGCTTTTTTGGATGGGCTTCAAGCCATCCGAGCAACTCTTTCGGAAGAATTTTATACAAATCAATTTTCATTGAACTTTCCTCCTGTTAATCCCCGAATCCCCATTTATCTATGCAACACAATAGTGTCTTTTGTAATCAAGATAACCATCTTTTCTTAAAAATATAAGAAAGATTTCTTCATATATACTATTTCACCTTATGGAGGATGTCCTAAACAAAAAAACAGGATTTTATGTGAAAGTTAGTACAACGATACCATGGCTGAAGCTAAAAAAATCCCCCTCCTGGCAGAGGGGAATGGCTATAAGAAAATTACCGGGTATTTTCACTGGACAGTTGTTCGATCTGCTCAATTACTTTTATCGCTCTAAAATCTCGCTCCTTAATATTATCATGCAAGTCTCTGGCCTTTTTCATCTGCTCGGTTGTAGGATTAACGCCTTCATAGCCAATGTTTAATAATGTTCTTGCTATGATTCGTTCTATTGTTTCAAACCTTACTTTTTCTCCTTCAGAGGCAATCTTAACCGCATTGTATTCATGTTCGATCCCTTCATCTGTTGGAAAGTTTTTCGATTGAAGTCGTTCTCCGTTCAAATAGGTTTCCATTGTGCCACCCCCTGTTAAGAATCGTATATGTTACATTCCCTTAATAACGGATGGATAATCTTATCGCTTTTTCCGATTGGATTTCTTGATCTTTGGGAGAGCTGATGCAGGCTGTTTTCTTATCCATCTCAGGAAACTTCTCATTTGGTCATTTTCCTGGAGTGCTTTTATGGTCGATAAGCTCTTAGCAAGTTCTTCATTTGAAAAGAGTGCATGTATTTGTTTATGGCATGGAATGCATAGTTGTGCTGTTGGAAGAAAAGTTCCTCCTTTTTCTTTTGGGGTTAAATGATGCAATGTTGTTTTTACACCCTTCCTCAAACAGAGTTCACAGGTTCTCTCTTCAACCTCCATTTCATAACCTCCTCAAAGCCATGTTATATCGACAAAACATTTCAAATTTCTAGCCTTTTTCACAAAGGAATTTCGTTCTTTTTCCATAATTATATATAGGATTGCCAAAACAGAAGAAGGTGAAAAGCATGTCTCAGAACTTAATAATTACCGATAATCACGAATCACTGTTTCAGTTTCATCCCGATATGATTTTTCTATTTAATAAAAATCTGCGGCTCATAAACGCAAATAAAAAAGCAATAAAGTACATGAAGAAACTGGGCGGTTCTGTTTTGCCGATTACCTATATTCATCCTCAGGATAAAAACAAAGCTCAAGCTAACTTTGAAAAAACGATAACAGGTTTATCCACAGAAGATGAATATATCATTGTTTCATCAGATGGAAGTCACAAGTTTTTTCATATAGTAAGTATACCTTATTATTCTGCGGATAAAATCAACGGGGCTTACGTTATTGCCAGAGATGTGACGAACGAAAAACAAAGAGAGAAAATAATTCTGGATGAAAATGAAAAGTTTTGCCTGCTAGCTGAAAATATAAAAGAAGTCTTCTGGATTGGTTCACCTGATTACACTCGTTGTCTGTATGTTAGTCCAGCATACGAGGAACTGTGGGGATTATCATGTGAAAGCGCCTACGAGAATCCTTTAGCTTTTTTAGAGGTTGTACATCCGGAAGATCTACAGGATATTGAGATGCTTATTAAAAGCCGAAATGACGAAAGCTACATGATCGATTTCCGAATCATTCTTCCTAACGGAGATGTTCGCTGGGTACGGGATACCGGCTTTCCTGTGAAAAATTCTAAAGGAGAGGGATTCTTTGTTGGTGTCTCCACAGATATCACGGAATTAAAAAACCGCGAAGAACTCCTGCAAAAGACGGAGAAATTGTCTATCATTGGCAAACTTGCAGCTGGAGTTGCCCATGAGATCCGCAATCCACTCACTGTAATAAATGGTTTGCTTCGCTTGGATCCATCCGGGAACACACGCAGGAGTTACGAGCCGATCATTTATGATGAATTAGACAGGATTGAAACGATTCTGAACCAGTTTCTGCTTTTAGCAAAGCCATTTCAAGACGAAACCTTTTCTCTCATCGATATAAATGCTGTACTGATCGATTGTTTATCGTCGCTCGAAACCGAAATCAATGTCACTAACGTTCAGGTTGATTTTTCCTCTGATTGTGCCGGGGATTTAATTTATGGTAACGAAGAACAGCTTCATCTAGTATTTAAAAATATTATCAAGAATGCATTAGAAGCAATCGACGGAAAAGGGAATATAGACATTTCACTCGAGTCCACTGAAGACGAGGCTATTATTACAGTTAAAGACAATGGGAGAGGCCTTTCAAAAGAGAGATTGTTAGCATTAGGGGAACCTTACTTCTCGAACACAGAAAAAGGAATAGGAATCGGATTAATGGTTTCGTATAAAGTGATCGAATGCCACCAGGGATCAATATCATTCAGCAGTATAGAGAATGGTGGAACATCGGTTAAAATTAGTCTTCCTCTTAATAGAAGATCATCTTAAAGTAACTACTATAGTGTGGGTAAAGATACTTAGAGAAAAAGGCAGGCCCGAGACGCCTGCCTTTTCAATCTTATTGATCTTTCCACTCATCGGCACCAAAATATCCTTTTGGCTTATTATTTTTGTCGGCAAAACGTTCTTCGTTAAAGGGATTTGCAGTCATAGAATATCCTCGCTCTTCCCAATATCCTGGCTTATCTTCCTTTAAAAACTCAATTGCAGTAGCCCATTTTGTTCCTTTCCAGAGATAAAAACTCGCAGGAGGAATGAATCTGAGCGGAAAACCGTGTTTTGGTCTAATATCTGCCCAGTCCCTTGAGGAATCCCTCCATCGATAAACAAACAAAGCATCATCCCCCATCAAATCTTTAAGCGGGAGATTTGCCGAATAACCATATGGATCGTCATTTAGAAAACCATAAACCTTTACAAACTGAACATCTTCATCTAACTCCACTAACTTAACAAAGTCACGAAACGCTATTCCCTCGAAGGTTGTATCGAACTTTGACCATGTTGTGACACAATGCATATCAACTGTAGAAACAGTTACCGGAAGATTTCTTACCGTATTATAATCTAAAGTAACTTCCTCTTTAACAGCACCGAACAATTTAAAGCTCCAGGTACTCTCGTCATATTTATAAGCATCCCCTTCATGAAGAATCGGCCATTTCTTAGTTTCCAGCTGTCCTGGAGGCAAAACGTTATTCATGCAAAAACCACTCCTATGTAATCATAAAAAGTAAAAAGCCTTTCAACTCAAATGAGCAGAAAGGCTTTATGTAAGTCCTTCCTCTCATCTGCCAAAGCTCTGCTTTGTAGGAATTGGCACCTTTTCAAACGGAACGCTTGACGGTTGCCGGGCTTCATAGGGCCTGTCCCTCCACCTCTCTCGATAAGAGATTTTATTTCGTTTTCCGGAATACTGAGAATATTTTAGCACGCTAAAAACTTAACTGTCAATTAAGATAGTTCGTTTAGCTCCTCGACATTTACATCTCTTTCATCATCAGGATTATCCTTTGAATGAACACGTACGGTTGCCGCCTCTTCATTAACGTTTTGCAGCCAAACAGATACTCCATGATATTGTACATCGATCTCAGCTGGTGATGAAATGATTTGTTTTGCACGGTTGATATTCATCTTCTTCATCCTTTCAGGGGTAATCCTTTACATTGTGTGTTGTTTTAGTGATTTTATTCCCTGAAAGATCGGGCTGTTATTTTTCCCCTTCCCATTCACTGAAAAACTGTTCTAAATACAATTCCATAAAACGATGCCGTTCATCTGCAAGCGTTTTTGCATACTCGGTATTCATAAGATCCTTTAGTTTAAGGAGTTTCTCATAAAAATGATTTACTGCCGTTGAGCGTCCATTTCGATAGGATTCTTTCGTTAAAGAAGTACGGGGCTTTAGCTCCGGGGCGTAAACTAAATCTCCTTTGGAGCCTGCATATGCAAAGGTCCTTGCTATCCCAACTGCTCCAAGGGCATCCAGCCTGTCTGCATCCTGCACTACCTTTCCTTCAAGGGTCTCCATCGGCTGCCTGTTACCGCCTTTAAAAGACATCGTAGAAATGATTTGAATGACATGATCAATATAAGGTTTTTCCACTTTATTTTCGATTAACCAATCCTGGACTTTTTTCAATCCCGCTTCTTCACTTTCATTAAGCTTTTCATCTGCAATATCATGAAGAAGCGCCGCTAATTCGCATATAAACAGGTCAGCATTCTCATTCCTTGCGATTGTTAATGCCGTATTCCTCACTCGATATATATGCCACCAATCATGCCCGCTACTATCTGTTGAAAGTTCTTTTTTCACATAGCTTTCCGCTGCTTGAAGAATTGCTTGTTTATCCATCTCGTTTCCTCCATAAATGAAAGGGATGACTCATAAGTGTCTGGCTCTCTCCGTTTAACACTTTATCCAGATAAACTTATGACTAAGTTTATCTGGATAAAGTGTTGGAGGTGCCTGATACTGTTTTGAGTCATCCCCTCTTTTTACTTACACTTCGATTTTAATATCAGCGTTCTCTTTTAGTTTCTCGATGATCTTAGCTACTTCTTGCTGTGTTTTTTGCTGTTTTAAATAATCTTTGATCTGGCCTTTTGTCTCATCATACTTAGGAGCGTTTTCTGCATCCTTGCTGAAGTCTTCATAGAATTGCTTCATCTCTTCTTCAGTTACTTTTTGCTCGCCGACTTCTTTTTTGACGAACTTATCAACAACCACAACATCCTTATATTGGTCTTTTAGTTCCTCAACAGTTACGTTTTGCTTCGCAAGTGCTTCTTCAAACTTTTTATCGTCGCCGAACTGGGCCTTTATCTGTTCTAGTTCTGTTTCAATCTCTTCATCAGTTGCTTCGTAGCCTTTGTCTTTGGCTTCCTGAAGCAGCAACGCTTTATCTACAAGATTATTGATCGCCTGATCTTTGATTTTGTCCTCGTTTCCTTCTGCAAAAGGATCCTTTCCTGACATATGCATCTGGTTAGTGATCGTTGTGACCATTTTGTTATACTCTGAACCTTTAATCTCTTCACCGTTAACAGTTGCAACAACTTTATTTTCGTCAATTTTTTCTATTTTCTGTGCCTGTTTTTTATCTTTATTTTGATCAGCTTTTTCTTCTGTTGCCTGATCTTTATTTTTGTCAGTATCCTTGGCTTCATTGTCCCCGTTACATGCAGCAAGTGCAAGTGTCAAAACCACTGCTGCTAGAATCCCCATATATTTTCGAAACATGATACTTCCCCTTTCTATACTGTCCACGTTAGTAAACCACCTTTGCTTTAAAAAGGCAAACATAATAGACATAAGGTGATGTTAGCATATAATGGATGGAATTGAAATAGAATGGGAGAATTGTATGATAGTTTACACAAAAATATCCCTTTCCTACTATGAAGGAAAGGGATATTTGTAATTCTTATTTGTAGATAAGTACTTTACCTACTGTGCCGTCAGCACTCTGGCCGGTCACACGGAACTTCAAGCCGTAGTTCGGAACGTTACGTCCGGCATCTACAAGACCTGCGTTGCTCCAGTCAGCGCTATCGTCAAATAATGGGTTGCGCTGTGTGAAGTTATCTTTCATTGTAATCCCTAGAAGATCAGTATAGTCTAAGAACATTTTCTCTGACTTATCCAGGCTGAATGCAGCATCGTGCACTTGATAACGAGTAGAGCCAGCCGCTCCATCGCTCCAATAGTTTGTATGTTGGTCTGCATCTACAACGCCAAGGTAACCGTCTCCAGGATGAATTCCAGTCCAGTTCTCGCTGTAAAGGTTATCTACGTACCAAACTACAAGGCCTTCATCAAAAGACATCAAACTTGCACCACGGCGGATGTTTGCAAGTCCTTCATCTACGCCATTGTGACTGCGCCATTCTAAGAGGTAATAATGGTCGGAACGTTTGATACCGTCATTTTGCTTAAAGCCGTCAAGTGTAAATTTAGCATCACCTTCAGCATCATCAAACAATACTTCTTCACCATCAACAACTACAGATAGCTCATCTGCAAATAAACCAGGATTAGATACAGCACCATCAGTTACATACTCAATTGCTATTTCAACTTCTTGTCCTGCAAAAGCAGAAAGGTCGAAGGAAGCATCAATCCAGCCATTAGAAGAACCGGTAATACCATTCCCTTTGTTAATTGGACTTTCTTCATCTCCGTAAGGATCTTCGTTTGTAGTAATACCTTCACTGGCAATCGGCTCGCCATTAACTTTTACATAAGCATAGTCCCAATCTTTTTCAATGTCATACCAGACTTTAAAATTAAATTCAGCAGAAGTTGCATCTGTTAAATCTACCGTTGTAGAAAGTGTATTGTCTAAGTCATTTGCACTTCCTGAGAAGTAAGCATACTCACCACTCGCAGGTGTAGTGATAAGAGTTTCTTTTTGTGGAAGATTTACTTTTACAACATCATTGTTTGTTCCTTTAGTTGCCGCTTCATCAAGAAGCAATTCTTTTCCTTTTGCATTAATGTCGCCAAGATTCACTTCCGTTCCGCTCTGCCAGTTACCTTCTTTTCCCTCATTATCTACTACAGCAGATGCCTGAAGCATTTCTTTTGCATAAGGACTGAAACCAGTTGGCATTGCTCCTGGAATATCACCTGCCCAGCTGCCGCTTGCCATAATGGACCAGTAACTAATAGCTTCACCAGCTCCTGAATATTGAGTATCATATTCGTCTGGTAGACCTAAGTCATGACCATATTCGTGCGCCATAACACCGACTGCACCGTCTTCAGGTTCTACAGTATAGTCATAAGCTGCCATTGCTCCGCCCCAATAACCTACCGTTGCTTCAGTACCAGCGATTGGAGTTACACCACCAAGATTCCAGCGGTGAGACCAGATAGCATCAGAACCTAGAGATCCTCCGCCAGCTTCTTCACCTACACCGGAGTGAATAACCATTAAGTGGTCTACCAGTCCGTCTGGCTCAAGATAATCGCCATCCCCATCAAGATCATAACGATCCCACTGATCATAATCTGCAATGTTTACAGTTGGATCTGCAGCAGCTTTTGCTAACGCCTCTTTAATCAATCCACGTGCATTCACATCACTGTCATCTTCGGTTGGATAGTTTCCACCATATTCAGCTGCTGGCTTGTCAGCTGTGTACCACCCAGCAACTTCACCTTCTACAGAATAGCTTCCACCAGACTGCTCTTCATAGTATTGTTTCATAGAATCATAGGTTTTACCGTTAGGGCCAACCCAACCGCCTTCACCAAACAGCATATTCTGGTAATGCTCACGAGAGTATGCATCTTCGCCTTCATAATGCATATCTGTTTCGTCAGCAGTCATAGAGTTATGTGGCTTGTCCGGGTAGTCGATTAGAAGTACAAGCACTTTATCTGTACGTTTTTCTCCATTATATGCTTCTTCATCAATTGAATCAGGCGCGTTTTTCTTCGCCAGTCCCAGCTTATTACCATTACCGGAAGTTAAGCTGTTATCTTTCATCGCTTTTTGAAGCTTAGCTTTATTTTCTTTCGCTTCGTCTGCTAATTCACCGTCTGCTTTCTTTGAGCTAGCTTTAGCTTTTTTAGCCAAAAACTTATTCAACGCTTTCTCCGCTTCTGCAGGTGTCGCATTCTTAGCAATCTTTCCATTTTTCTTCAGCATTTCTATTAATCTCTCATCGTTTGCGATACCAAGATCGATTGGTGCACCTGCAAAGCTGCTATGTACCTCTGCTTTAGGCGCTTTATCTGAAGCTAGTACGTTCTTTGGTGCCGAAGCTCCCATTGTTAGTGTACTGAATCCCATTGCTACTGCCAGCGCGGCAGAAGCCCATTTTGTTTTTCTTCTCACTTATAAATCTCCCCTTTTATTTTTTGGTTCTTAAGATGTTAGAGCACCGTTTTCGTTAAATATATCCCTCCCAGTAAATTCCGAAATTCGTATCAATCGGAATAGTTAGAATATTTATCCAATGTCTAAATTTTAGCATGTCTTGTCATGCAAGATATATAGGACAAAAGTAACGCTTTGTTGAAAATTGGCAAAAATTTATAGGAAATTCCATCTATTTTTGTAGCTGTATTTGTCAAAATAGTTTTTAATAGTTAATTAAATCAAAACAAATACCCGCTCCTTTCAGAGCAGGCAACCCATACGATATCCGCTTCTTTTTCTCCTCCCTCATTGAAAGCTTTTACCCTACTATTAAAATGTTTAGTATGGCTTTGAATGGCCGGGTCCAGACTTGTTAACACTAATGATGAAATTCAGGCAAGCGATGAATTCTCTAGGAGGTATGTGACGATGAACAATGTACGTGAAGGTGTCATACCGACTGTACTTGGAACAGCAGTAACCGCTGCAGGATATGCTCTTCGGAACAACCATCGGATCAACCAGGACATTTCAAACGGGATTGTCGGCTTTGGTTTAGCTCATGTGGTATTAGGGGCAATCGATCTTTATGAGCATCGCCGCTAGATTTTCACAGTGGGAGCCCGGTTAAGCCGGGCTCCCATACACAAAAATAAAGAGAAGCACTCTGGCTTCTCTTAAACGTACTTATTATATCTTTTTTCAAGAAAACCCTGGAAGATACCTACAACCGCACAAATCCCCCAATAGATTAAAGCAACTGAAATATACATTGTCATATAATCAAATTCCCTTCCACCGACAATCTTCGCTTTCTGAAATAGTTCAGGAACCGTGATCATTGCTGCGAGAGAAGAGGCTTTTATCAGGTCGAGCAAAACATTGGATAGCGGCGGAAGTGCGATTCTTACTGCCTGGGGCAGAATGACTTCCCTCATCGTTTGCCAGTAGGTTAATCCTAACGATGTGGCAGATTCCCATTGTCCTTTATCAACCGAAGCTATTGCAGACCGATTTATTTCTGCCATGTATGCTGCGCTGTTTAGGCTGAATCCTATCAAAGCAGCAGTTATAGCGCTAAACTCAATTCCAATATACGGAAGACCAAAGTACAGCATGAACAGAAAGACCAGGATCGGCGTGCCCCGCATAAATGAAATGTATATTCTTGCCGGCCACCTGAACACCGGCATTTTAGAGGTTCTTCCAAGCGCCAAAAACAGGCTTAGGATTAACCCAATCGCCATGCTCACAAATGAGATGTAAAGAGTATTGCCGATTCCCTGTAATAAATAAGGAAAAGAATCGATGGCTAATTCAGGATTAAAAATATATTGCCACTGAATTTCATCCATAGCTTCCTCTCCCCTTCAACCCTTAGTCAAAATCCACTTCTGGCTTTTTGGAAACATCCGCACCGTCATAGAACTTCTTTGAGATCTCCGCGATGGTGCCGTCTTCCTTCATTTCTTTTAATGTCTTATCAATTTGTGCTTTTAGTTCATCGTTTCCTTTTTTTATCACAATTCCCGCACTGCTAGGATTAAATTTAATATCCGGATGAATCGTAATGTTTAGATCAGAAAAATAAGCAAGGGCAAGACGCTGTAAATAGTAGTCATTTAAAATAACATCAGTTCTGCCGTTCGATACGTCTGTTAAATATTGTTCATTTGTGGCATTATCGTAAATTACTTCTTCCGCACCGTGTTCACGCGCAACCTTCATGTATGTTGTGGTTGCTTCCCCCGCCGCTTTTTTGCCTTCTAAATCATCAAGAGATTTGATTCCAGATAAATCGTCTTTTCTAACGATCGCTGTTCCGTATGAGTGTTTGTATGGAATTGCAAAGGTGAATTTTTCTTTACGATCATCTGTAATAGCAATATCATTAGCGGCAATATCTACTTTACCGCTATTAATAGAAGTCAGCATACCATCGAATGCCATTTCAACGAATTTTACATCAAGATCAAGGCGTTTAGCAAGTTCTCTTACCACTTCAACATCATATCCAGTTAACTGGTCTGATTCAGAATCATGGTATGAAGCCGGATATAATGTGCCAGCTGTTGCAACCACTAACTTACCTTCCTCTTTAATCTCTTCCCATGCTGTTTTTTGTGTATCTTTTTCGGCAGCACCGTTATTATTCTCACTGCTGCAGGCAGCCGTTATCAAGGCGATAGAAAACATTAAGAAAGCCAGCGCAGTAACTTTTATAGTTTTTTTGTATACCATTTAAAGATCCCCCTTTTCTTTAGTCCACTAAAAAACTTAGCATTGAACCGGGATTTCTTCAACAAATAAAACTTCCTTTTCGAGAAGACGAAATTTTTCAAATTAAAATTTTTTTACAATAAAAAAACAAAGCCAATAAAAAAGCTTTGTTTTATGCTAATTCTTCTTCAATTTTTTTATGTAAATAATCTGTAGCTTCATCCAGATGCTTAACTGCTTGTTCCCTATAGTCCTGCTTCAATTTGGCACTGGCGACCTTATCGAAAAGTTCCTCATCTCCTGCAGACTGGATGATTTCTAATACTTCTTCTCCAACCTTTTCTTTATTATGATCATTTAAAATAGATGTTTTATATTCCCGTATCATTTCCGTTAAAATTTGCAATCGGTCAAGTCTGTTCACTGTTCGACATCTCCTTTTTCGATATTGTTCATTACTATCTTTTAACAATTTCCTCTCTCATTTGCTTGTATTGTTATTCTAACATGTTACAATGAATCAAAGCCGGAAATAAAGGAGCTTTCTTTTGACAAAAATAAAGATTTTTCTCGATGATCTGAGAAATTGTCCTGACGGGTACTTTTTGACCACTAATGTGTCTGACTGTATTAACCTGTTAAAAAAATTCGAAGTCTCTCATTTGTCACTGGACTACGACCTGGAAAGCCACGACTTCAAAGGAATTAAAGTGGTCGAGTATATGATTAAAAACCGGCTTCAAGCAGACTTTATTACAGTTCATTCTGCCAACTCTGTTGGGGGAAAAAAAATGTATATGATGTTATTAAAGGCACAGGATGAAGGGGTTCTTGCACACTCCACTGTTATTAAACTAAGGCCTCTTCCTTTGTGATGAACCATACCGGGACTTATAAAAAAGTCTCGGTTTTTTTGTTCCAGAAAAGGGCCAGTTCGAAGGTGCAGCCTGGATCCATACCGGAACTACTTTATTTTAAATGAAGGGCACACGCGATACCACAGTATCTCCTACGAAAAAAACGATAAAAATATTTCCCAGAAAATCACACTGTATCATTCATTTAAGCAGCCGACTTTCGTGACCCCAGCGCTTAGCCAGTGGTAAATGAAGAATAGAGCTGTGAAAATAGCTGGATTGATATTAAAACCAATCTGAATTTGCTTTAAAAAACCACCCGGACCAAAGTCCGAGTGGTACTATTCTACTTTTTTCCTGTGAATCGAAGCAGGTCTCCTAATATGACCTTGTCTGAATAACCAAGTTCCTTTTGAACCTCACTAAAATATGGAGTACATTTATTTCTTTTCACTTTTTCGTCCGTTTTTTTATCATAGCATGTGTTCTCAGTGTAAACGTATTTATCGGTTACAAAACTTCCATCCCGGAAAATAACCCGTTCTTCCCGATCTTTAGCAAATAGGCTCGTGCCGAAGGAAAGTGTATTGTACTCAGGATCCACACCCAGTAAGGATAGAATTGTAGGCCTCAGGTCTATCTGACCGCCTACAGTGTCTATTTTTTTACCCTCCATTCCAGGGACATGGATGATAAGCGGTACCTTTTGCATCGCAACATGCCTGGAAGGATTAATCTCTTCATTTAATACATTACCAAGTGCCTCGCTGTAACTTTTAGAAATTCCGTAATGGTCTCCGTAAAGAACGAAGATAGAATTTTCATACAACCCTTTTTCTTTTAAATCTGCAAAGAATTGTTTCAATGCTTCGTCCGTATATCTGACTGTTGTGAAATACCTGTTCACAACTCCTTCTTCTGTTTCTGCTTCCGGTATATATTTATCCTCATCGTTTAATAAGAACGGAAAATGATTTGTCAACGTTAAGAACTTTGCATAAAAAGGCTGAGGAAGTTCTTCTAAATATGGTACAGACTGCTGGAAAAACGGAATGTCTTTCAATCCGTAGTTCACAGAGTTTTGCTCGGTCACATTAAAATCTCTTTTTGAAAAGTAACGGTCATATCCCAGAGTTTTATACATTACTTCCCTGTTCCAGAACTCCCGATCGTTTCCATGGAAGGATGCAGCATAGTAACCTTTTTCTTTTAGTATTTCCGGAAGTGCATAAAATTCGTTATCCGGACGCCTAACAAACACTGATCCACCTGAGAGAGGATATAGACTGTTATCAATAATAAATTCAGCATCTGAAGTTTTTCCCTGAGCTGTTTGATGATAAAAGTTAGGGAAATAAAAGCTTTCCTTAATTAAATCATTTAAAAAAGGAGTGACTTCTTTGCCGCCGATTTCCTTTCCTATCACAAATTGCTGTGTAGATTCCAGCGAGATAAGAATAAGGTTTTTCCCTTTCGCCGCACCTTTGACATCTGAACTGGTTTCAGTATCTTTTTTGCTCAAATATGCATCTATTTCCTCCGTGTCTGTTCCGTCCGCAAGTACGCGGTTCATCGAAGCTTTGGAATTTAAAAGAATATCATAAAGATGGTAATTGTAAGTTCCAAGCCCTTTTACAAGCAATTCCCTGTCATACGATTTGGTTATAAATCCTGGATTTTCTATGAAACTTGCAGTCAACGGAACTACGATTAACATTAAACTTGTTGCTAAAACCGCCATTTTGCTTCGAAAGGAGATTGCAGAATGCTGGATATTTTTTCGTTTGATTAACCAGAGGAGCAATACAACATCGAGGAACAACAACGGATCGGGAAGATTGATCAGTTCTACAGTGCTTTGGCTCAGGCCGCCAACATTTTTAAACTGGAACAATACCGGCAGCGTAATAAAGTCAATATAAAAGCGATAATAGAGCACGTTTCCGTATAATAAAAACGTAAGTAAAAAGTGGATCAATACAATGACCTTCGGCCGTACTTTTTTAGTGAATAAAAATCCGACTCCAAGCAAAAACGCCACAGAGCCAAGGGAATTAAAAAAGAGGACGATTTCCTGTATTATTGTTTTGGAATGAAGATCAAAGACCCATTTATAGACAACATACGTTTTTATCCAGAGCAACAAAACAGCCAGCAGATAGATGGTAAAAGCGGAGTATCGTTTCTTTTTGTCGGTCATCATGTCTTTTCATCCTTTCAGCTACTCTCGCTTTTTAATAAGTATCTACAGTATTTTTACCTTTTTTTATCATTTCACAAACCTTTTTTAACTGTCTTATTGCTTCGAATAACCGCTGGGTCTCGTATTTACCCATTATCGAAATCTGAATCCAGTTCTTCCTTACTAGATAATCGCTTTCATAGCTTAAAAGGTATCCCTGTCGTTTCATTGCATCTCCAACCGAAACAGAATCCAATTCTTCTGGAAGCATAACCGTTATAACTGTAGGAGATTGAGCGCTTTGATCTCCCGCTATCTTAAAGCCGTACTGAAGTAATTTTTTACGTAATCGTTTTGCGGTTTCATAGGTTTCATTGATATCCAGGTCATTAATAGCTATATCTAGTGCTTTTATAAGATTAGAAGAGTGTGTGAACGGTACTCCCCCTTTCTCAGCATAGTACCCAAGATCAATGTACCTTGGCAGTTTATGCGAAGGGCTTATGGCATGGTTATAGAAAACCATCCCAAGTCCCGGATAGGAACCGAGTGCTTTTCCGCTTACTGTTGTAGCAAGGTAAACGTTTGAAAGATCTACCTGGATTCCACCGACCGAGCTGCAGCAATCCAGGCATAGTTTTAATTGATATGTACTTGCTATCCACTCGAGTAACCCAATCTCGTTAACCAGTCCTGTTGACGTTTCGCAGTGTACGGCCCAGATCCACTTTATCTCCTTATCTTGTTGAAGAACATGGGTTATTTCATCGTATCGGAATGCTTCTCCCCATTCTTTTTGGAGAGCTACGAAACGGAGGCCAAACCTTCTGGCATGATCGATGAGGCGTTCTCCAAATTCACCGTTGCTCAGGATCAACCCCTTTTGATCCAGTAAAGAAATCTGGCCAGCAACAACATCATTTCCGAGCGTCCCTGTCCCTAACAGAATTTCGACATGTTGAGCACTCACTAGATCACATAGCTTTTCTTTCGTTCGATTAAATATCCGATGGAAATCGTTCGAGCGATGGGAGATCGGAACATCATTCAGCGCTGCTCTTGTAGGTTCGTTGAAATTAACCGGTCCCGGTAACAGACTGTAAAGTGTTGAGTTTTTATCTAACGCTCGTCGAAAGGCCTTTGTTCCATTTTCCAGCTTTTCTCTGGTGATATACATCGGTTGAAACTGTGCTTCTTCAGAGCCAACAAGGTGCCCGAACGGCTGAAAACCGAGGTGTTTATATAACTTGCTTTCTCGAGTAGTCCCAGAGATCAGCGCCAGGTCATATCCCTTTTTCACACAGTATGTGACTAGCTGGCTGATCAACCCAAAGAACACCCTGGTCTTTCGATACTCTTTTTTTATTGCAAGAAGGCGAACTTCACACGGTATTCCATTCTTCGGTAAATAGCCGTCTAAATGATCAAGCTTTTGGTCGAGGGAAAATGGTCTCTTTCCCCGAACCGCGATCATTCCCACTAAATTTTTGCCAGATAAACAAACGATATAGGTGTTTTCTTTATCGAATCGATCAACAAGCATGTTTTCTTCATTATGTTCGTGCTGTGGGATCTCTTCCACAAAAGTCTTATAGTTCAACTTATATATCTCATTAAATTCCCAATCTTGATCAGCTATTTTAAAAGTAAGAGACCCTGCCTTCATTTCCCTCTCCCCTTTTTATTCTCCTATATTCTTTATCTATGTCTTTTCGATGTGCATATAGTATCAATCCAGCGAGCGTTAACAAAAACAAACTCGTTTCGGCAGATTGCACGAACAAATAAGTAACGAATGGCAATAGGGAGATTGCACTCAGACCGCTCAATGTGAATTTTCGAAGGAGTAGATACAAAATAAAGAAAAGCCCCAGTAGCGTACCTAAAATAAAAATACTCAGTGCGCTTATTACTCCTATGTAAACCGATATTCCTTTTCCGCCTCGAAACCTTAACTGGATCGGCCATATATGACCGACAACTGTAAATATCCCGGCCAATAGTACCCACATAATCGATACATCTAGGTGATAGGAAATGGCTATTGCGATTACTCCCTTAATAGCATCAAAGAAGAAGGTGAGGAGGAATATAGATTTGCCAAATATTCTTCCGGCGTTTCTCGCTCCCGGGTTCCTGCTTCCCAGATCCCTAATATCTTTGCCTGTATTCCATAAAACGATATAGTATGCTGCATTGAGACATCCCAGCATATAACCGAACGTAACAGAACCAACTTCACTCCAACTCATCGTAACCTCCGTCTTAGTGGATTCCTTTAATCATACCACTTGTGGACAAGTGCAGGTCCATTAGAAAATATACATTCACATACTAGACGATTAAAAACAATAAATTGTTTCGGGCTTTTTAGCTTTTTAAAAATTTATGCCAAAGACGAGTGACACAAAACCAATAGCAAATAAAACCAACCCGATGATGATGGAAAATAAACTGATGACCCACCAGGGGATCGTGTCCAAAACTTTTGTTTCGATTAGAAAAAACATACTTTCAACCCGGTCTATGTTCTTTGCTTCTTTTGCATGTTCAGCTGACTTTGACTTTTGCCTTTCAAGCTTGTTAAAAACGAGATGCGGACTTGAAACAACAGCAAGCCCCATCACCCAGAATAACAAAGCAAGAATCCATCCTGTCATGGTTATCACCTCTTTTTAGGTATTCACCATGTAGTATGCACGCTGAGTCAACGCACTATTAATATGCAAAACCAAAAGGTTGTACAACCGTGGTTTTGCAGTCATGCCTGTGATCACTATAAACAAAAAAGCATGGACCCAATTTGGATCCATGCTCTCATACGGATTTATCCTCCAATATAGGACATTTCTATTTTTTCACGGGTTTTTCCATTGTTTGTAGCGGTCAATCGTTCATCAGAATATCGATCATGACGATTATTCCAGATATCTGTAATAAGCTCTGTCAATTCCTGGTCACTATAACCATTCCGCATCGGGTTGCGCAGGCTTATCCCTTTTCCTGCAAAAAGGCAGGTATAGATGGCACCATCGGCTGAAAGCCTGGCTCTAGTACAAGACGAACAGAACGAATCTGTTACAGATGAAATCACGCCGATTTCTTCATCTGATCCTTTATATCGATATCTGCTGGCTACTTCTCCATAGTAGTTTGCATCAATAGGCTCTAACTGCATTTCTTTATCAATCATCTCTACGATTTCTTTTTTTGAAACAACATGGTCAAGCTTCCATCCGTTGGAATTTCCTACATCCATAAATTCAATAAAACGGACGATATGGCCAGAGCCTCTAAAATATTTTGCGAGTGGAACAATTTCCTGCTCGTTGACCCCTTTTTGGACTACCATGTTGATCTTAACTTTTAATCCTGCTTTTGATGCCTCTTCAATTCCTTTTAACACTGGGCCAATGCCGAGTCCTCTGCCGTTCATCTTAGCAAAAGTGGCATCATCGATTGCGTCAAGGCTCACGTTAACTCGATGCAATCCAGCTTCTTTTAAAGCATGTGCATGTTTTTTCAACAATGACGCATTCGTTGTTAAACCAATATCATTAATGCCTTCAATTTCGCTGAGCATTTTCACAAGTACAGGAAGATCACGACGAAGCAATGGTTCCCCGCCAGTCAAACGAATTTTCTCAACGCCTAAAGATGCATAAAGCTTTGCAAGCCTTGTGATCTCTTCAAAAGATAAAAGCATGTTCTTAGGCAAGAACTCATGATCGGGCCCGAATGATTCTTCAGGCATGCAATATCGGCATCTGAAATTACATCGGTCTGTTACAGATATTCTTAAGTCTCTTAAAGGTCGGTTCAACTTGTCGGTTACTGGGTTTGTTCGCTTCATGCTATTCCTCCCTCCTGTGGGCAACGTAAGATTTCCATTTTAATACTATAATAAACACATTTCAAGTTTTTTTCTAGCCTTTCGCCTTCTGTCCTCTAATCTTCCAATAGTATATCGTGCAGACCGTAATAGAAATGTGATGTTTATCACTGGTTGGTATCTTCTTTTTGCTACAGAAAAAAAGCTGGTATCTCACCAGCTTTCTTCTCCGATACATTTAACCGATCGATTTCGTATAACGATCCGCAACACTGCTTGCGCCAAACGAATCAGGTTTTATCTTCGCGATATATCCAACTGAAGACACCCAGCCGACCACTTCCTGAATGACTTTTCTTGTTTCACCCTGCTGCCCAACATCAAGATGAATTTCGATCGGCCAATCAGCAAGAAGTTCCGAGATGCCTTCTTCCTTCAATTTTTCCATTAAATTAAGACTAAGTTCCGTTTCCTTATAGATTCTATGCCGCAAATCAAAAATAGGCTTATGCTTTATTTTATGATAAAAAATCCTTGCTCCTTTTCCTACTCGATGGATGATCAAAGCTGTTACAAACTGTGTTGTTTTTCTTGTTGTTTGTGAATCTGTACCAATTACTACTCGATAAGGCGTTTTCGGATCCTCTTTAAGATAAGACTTAATGACATTCGTCAGTTCTTTCGTCGAGACTCTTCCTACAGACGGACTAATCAGGTTCAAAGGTCATGGACTCCTTTCGTTTGTTTGCACAGCCAATCCAATCTCTTTCTTATTCTTATAATATTCAACGATGCTAAGATATGTACAAATTTAATGCGAATAAAAGAGAAAATGGGGGTAAGGGGAAAGTCCCCTTATGATGTTCCGTTATACATACTCTTATCTTCTACTTCTCCATCCATGTTATGGATGATAAGCTCACTGGGACGGTTTTCATCGCAGAGGCCTCTGCCATATTGATAAGTATCTTCTTTATTATCAAATGTTCTTGTCGGCTTATCTGCACCCTGCCTTTTTAATTCCCAGTGGTCTTTCTCGTCATTATAAAGAATTTCATATACTTTTCTTTCCATTATCGTTTCCCTCCTTTTTCTGTACTATACCCTTTACTAAAACAGCATCAAACAGCCCTGATTCCGAATCCATAGGCAGCTTTATAATTTTAGCTCTTTTCTAAAGATTGTTGTTTTTGCACAAAAGAGATAAACTGCGACGCAATTGCAGCATTGATTTTCCACTTCGGGCAGTTGGCTTTCCTCGGGCAACGCTTCAGCTGTTGTTTTTCCCGTAGGACAAGGGAAGCTTCGGCAGCGTTACATCTCACGATGGAAATGTGACCTTTTCTTCGTGCGATGTCTTGCTGCGTAGCCTTCCTTATCCTGCGGGACAGCGATGACGCTGAGACCCCGCAAGGAGCGTTTTGTGCGAGTGAGGAGGCTCAGCGCGAGCCCGCGGAAAGCGTAGTGTATTTCCGCAGCGGTCATCCATCCGTTATGTCGCAGTTCCTCCCTATTGTGAAGTTTATTAGGCAACAAAGTATGCGAAAAAGAGCCATATTTTTAGATAATCCTTCAGTGAAATAGGGTATATAAAAAGGAAAGGCAAAAAACGGAGGGGAAAAAGTTGGAAAATCTATTTAAAAAAGGATTTTTGCTTGGAATAGGAGTAGCTGCGTCAGGAAAAGAAAAGCTCGAAAATACGTTAGAAAAATATGTTTCAGCAGGACAGCTTACTAAAAATGAAGCCAGGTCATTGCTTGAAGCCACATCTGAAAAAGGGAAAAACGAGATAAATTCATGGAACAATGAGATAAAGAAAAAAACGACAGAACAATTGAAACAATTAGGTTTTGTAACACAGGAAGACTTTAAGGAAATACAGGCCCAGTTAGTATTGTTGCAAGAAGAACTTGAATTGCTTAAACAAAGCCAAAATAAATAAGGGTTCGGGTGACTGCTTATGGTTACAAAACATATCAAGCATATTAATCGCTATAGAGAGATTGCAACCACACTAGTAAAGCATGGATTTGGCTATATCGTAAAAGAGGTAGGATTGTTCCATCTGCTTTCATTGCCCAAAAGAGTCACAACCGATCTTAAAGACGGCGGCAATGGGTCACTTGGTGAAAGGATAAAGGTTTCGCTAGAAGAACTGGGCCCAACATTTGTAAAACTCGGTCAGCTGCTTAGCATGAGAAAGGACCTTTTTCCAGAAGAAATCGGAAAAGAGCTCGAAAAGCTTCAAGACCATGTGCTGCCCGTCTCATCTGATGAAATCAAGCAGGTAATTGAACAAGAGCTTGGAACTGGAGCGACGGAAATCTTTGCAGAATTTGATGAAGATAGTCTTGCGGCAGGTTCGATCGGGCAGGTCCATAAAGCCGTTCTTCATTCAGGTGAGGAAGTTATCGTGAAAGTTCAACGTCCTCATATCCGAAAAAAAGTGCAGATTGATTTAGAAATATTAAATGACTTCGCACTCTTACTGGAAAATCATTATGACTGGGCTAAAACAAACCGTGTTTCCGAAATAGTGAAAGAGCTTGCTGATGCATTACGAAAAGAATTGGACTTTAAACAGGAAGGCAAGAACACCGATTTGATGCGTCTGTTATTTGAAGAAGAAGAGTGGCTGAAGATCCCTAAAATCTGCTGGGATTTTACAACTAAAAAGGTTTTAACGATGGAACAGGTTTCCGGAAATAAAGTCTCCGAGATCGAAAACATCGAAAACTTTGACAGAAGCCTTGTTGCTGAACGGCTTGTCGGTTTATTCTTCAAACAGGTGCTTGAAGAAGGATTTTTTCATGGGGACCCTCATTCCGGCAATATCTTTTTTTCAGAAGGGAACAACATTGCTCTGATTGATTTTGGCCAGGTAGGAAGGCTTTCTAAGCAGATGCGGCATGATTATTCTACTTTAATGTATGGACTTGTTAAGCAGGATACAGATGCTGTAGTAAAGTCGATTTACCAGCTTGCCAGAGTTCCAAAGTCTGTTGATGAAAAGCAGTTATATGACGATATAGACTTATTAAGGAGGCATTACAACCAGATACCATTAAGCAAAATCGATCTCGGAAACATAATAGATGATCTTTTTTCGACTGTACAGCAGCACAACATCATTATCCCTACTGAGTATACATTATTATCTAAAGCAGTTATTACTATTGAGGGCGTCGTTTCCAGGCTTGACCCTGAGTTAAATCTGATAAAGCTTGCTGAGCCTTATGAAGGTGAATTTATTAAACAGCGCTATAACCCCAGGCGGATGGCGGTCAAGCTATGGAAAGAGGCTGAAGATTTTGGCACGACCATCAAGGTTCTGCCTGAACAAATGAGCGAACTTCTCCAGAAGGTTAAAAAGAACGGTTTGCCGCTGGAAATCAATCTTGATGAATTTGAAGGGCTCCTGTTTAAACTTGACCGAATCAGCAACCGAATTTCTTTTAGCATCACATTGCTTGCCTTCAGTATTGTAATTGTTGGACTAATAATAGGCTCTACGTTTGGCGATAGCTTTCTCTCCAATATTCCTGCAGTGGAAATTGGATTTGCAGTCGCATTTTTAATGTTTCTCTGGTTAATTTACTCCATACTTCGGTCGGGAAAATTTTAAAAGAGCGCAGTATCTAACATTTCGACTGCGCTCTTCCCTTTTTCCTTTCAATATGACCTTTACTGCGAAATGGAATGATGGTTCCGGGTTCCTTTTTTATGTGCCGATAGATCACAGGAAACCCCGCCAGTTTATTTTTCATAAATGTTTGCCTGGTAATCGGCCTTCTTGCTGACCACTGGATGGATGCTGGATTCTGCCAGGTATCATGCGTGATTAATTCCTGCTTATAAAAATATTTATTACCGCTCGAATACTCTTCACATATGTAACGGACAGTATGCTTACTATGCATTTTCCCCCTCCTTTCTGTTATGCCTACAGTTTTTCCAAAATAGTCAATAGAATTCATTGAAATTACTCCTCATAAAAAAAACACTCAGCTCCGTGTTATTTCTAAAAGATTTTTAAGAAAAATCACTCGAAATAGGACAAATATCATCCGAATGAGACGAAAGCTATAGAAATGAAAACAAAACGGTATGTTATACTAGCAAAAAGGTCCTTGTTTTAGCATATTGCCTGTAAAGGAGTGAGTCACTATGAATACAACTGACTATTTATCGAAAGACGAAATAAAGAAAATCGAAGAGATCGGATGTAAGATGGAGAAATGCAAATCATTCAAAGAAATGGAAGCTCACTACCAGGTTATTATGCAAATTATCGAACAGGCAAAAAATAATCAAGAAAAATGCAGAGTTTATTAGAATCCAAAATAGAGCAATACAGGAGGCTGGCTTTCCTGAGCGGGAATTTTTCACCAAATCCCTCTTAGGAGCCAGCCTCCTCTGCTCAGAGCATCTATGCTTACTCCCTTATTCCATCATTATTTGAGGTCATCAGATCCGTTATTTGTGATACCGGCCCTTCTTTTTTAAAATTATAGGGCATCTGTGCTGTTATTTAGGGTTAAAACGTTTATTTGGATCCGATTTTGAGCAAATAGCTGAACATATGACCTCTTTTTTTTGAAAAGCAGTGTTTTTTCACAAATAGAGGATTCAATGACCTATAATTAATATCTCGGATCTCCAGGAGTTCACCAGTTGCCATGCTCTTCAATCTTGCTACTGAGTCTATCGGTATTCATGGATTTTCGCCACTTCCTCTTCCATCGACCTCTTTCAAAGCAGTATCTATTAACAAAATTTAAAACAATAATCTAAAGAGCCTGTTCGTTTGAAGAAGTTATAGATTTTACTTTCCTAAGCTGACTATAGTGTTAACACCTAGATGAAATGCACATAAGCTAAAATAGAACTAATGGAGCAAAGGATGTTCTTTATGCCTGCTTTTGTCGGAGTAGTAAAAGTAAACAGCGTCGGTACATCCGGCGTACTTCATATCGGGGATGTATACATTGTAGCACCTTATAGCCTTACCAAAACTTTTTCTGGCGCTGGATCTTTCAATACCGGGGTCGGAATCACCAATAACAATGCCTACAGCATCACTACGACATATGATAAAGATGCGATTGATTCCAGTATTATTGCCAACAACTGACACCGTAGAAGCAACATTTCAATAAAAAAATAGGGTGCTGGTAATAAAAATGGATGATGGGCTAACACCTAGCTGCTTCTTTGCATATACTGTTGTATCTATTTCACGGGAGGTGGTGGCGTATGTACCAATATGGAAACTACTTTTATTCGTTACAGCAGCTCCAGCAAGCAATCCACCAGCAAAATCAGCGGATTCAGCAGCTTGAAAATGTGATTGGCAGACTTCAACAAGAGCTAACAAACATCAAAGAAGAACCACGCACAAATATCGAGAGAGTGGAATATAAATTTGACCAATTGAAAATCGAACAGCTCGACGGAACACTAAACATAGGGTTAACACCTAACGGCAAAGCTGAAGCGATTGAAGAATTCTCCGTAAATGGAAATTCCATAAATGGGGAGGGGGCAAATGCACCATACCCTGAAACAATTCATGCAGTGCAAAGAGGAGTTCAGGATTATTTGCAAAATGCCGTCTGGAAGGATATGCAAGAGATCGAACAAAGGCTAAATTACCCACTGGACCCACCCTATCGGCAGTTTATTATAGAAGATATTAAGAAACAGGTAGACCAGAGAATCAACTATTATTTAAATGAAATGGGGAACAGGGTGCAAACAGATGATCCGTCTGACCTTGAGAATTCTGTGATTAAAAAAGTGAATAAAGATATCTATAACACGATTGAAACCTTTATAAAAAATTTGCCGAAAGGAACGGATAATAATGAACTACCAGGTAATTAACCGGGGGTTAAATGTTGGAGATGTAAGGATTATTGCCATCGCTTCTTCTGCGATCTTTTTAGTAGGAGATGCCAACAATATCTCCTGTTCATCAATTTATGATACGCCACCAGAATCCTATATTGTTACCAGACCGTTTGTGCCTTTTGCTCCTTCAGATTAAGAAAGGGGAAAATCATCTTTGTATAACAGGTCTTCAGTTGTTCCCATAGTTAAAGTAAACGACACATCAAGTTCTTCCATTGTGCAAATTGGAGATAGTGTCAACCTTGCCCCCAGAGCGGATGTATTTGCGGTCCAGCGTGAACTCCCTATCTATTATGGAAGGGAAGCAGATGATTTGAGCCCATTTCCGATTTACACCCAGCCTATTCCTGAGCCAATTATTGATGAACCGATCAAAATTACGACATACCATGAAAATCCAATAATACATGTTAGAAGTATAGGCGTAGTCGGAATCGGTGCATCTGGAATTTTGCATATCGGCTCAACGAGAAGCGTGAACTGTGAGGCAAGGGTGAAAAACATCAGGCAATTTTTAAAAGAACCAGAATAAGAGAGTCCTTTTTAAGATAGGAGTCAAAACCCGAACTATTACTAAACTGGCAACATACACTACATTATGAATAAGTCTGCAAAGGATGTTCACTATGCCTTCAATAGTTGGTCCAGTTAAAATTAATACTGTAGGTGGCAGCGGAGTAGTAAACTTTGGGGACTCCTTTAACGTAACACCAAAAAGCACAACGAAAACCTTTGCGGGTTCCGGATCCTTTAATACAGGAGATTTTCATCAGGTAAACAACGCTATCAGTGGAACGAATACAGTAGATCCGGATTTAGCAGACGAAAATATCGCGGCAAACAACTAGACCGGGGGTGATTTTGATAAACCTCTTTGTTAATCAAAATATAGTCATCCACAGTTTAAAGATCGAAGGGATAACAAATTCATCCGTGTTACAGATCGGCAGTGCGGGAATCATCAAAACACTCTCTAACCTTTATAATACAGGGGGATACACAGAACCGGCGCCTGAGATTGAACCCCCAGTTGCACCTCCAGAAATTTTTGTCCCGCTTACACCGCCTACACCAACATAAACAGAAAGACAACAATATATCCACATTTATAATCAAGAGCCTCCCTGGAAGGAGGCTCTTGATTGTATGAAGCGTTAATTTGTTTCGCTACTTTTTTCGGTTGTTCCGTTATCTTCGCTGCTTTGTGTCGAGGCATCAGGTTCTCCATCTTGACTGGAAGAAGAATCTTCCCCACTGTTTTCAGCGCTGTCGTCTGTACTTTGGTTATCTTCTTCGGTAGTTTCTTCTGTCGCTTGTTCATCATCTGTTGTCTGGTCACCTGTGTCCTGGCTTTCTTCATTGTTTTGCTCACTATCTTGACTGTCAGTTGCTTGTTTTTCTTCTTCTTCCTTACTTTTTTTATCTTCTTTTTTATCCTTTTTTTTCTGCTCTTTCTTTTTGTCCTTCTCTTCTTCTTTCTTTTTCTTATCTACATTTTTATCCTCTTTTTGTTTTTCTTTGTCTTTATCAGACGAGCTGTTTTCTTTTTTATGATCTTCTTTATTCTGTTCTTGCTTTTCTTTTTTTACTTCATTCTTAGCAGAAGATTCCTTTACAGGTTTTTTCTCTGGTTCCGTACCCTTAACAAATAGTTCTGTTGTGATTTTATCTTCCGGTGTGTTTTTATTTGCTTCCAATCCGCTTTCTTCATCGATTTTCAATTCTACAACTGAAGAAGGCTTTTTGAAATCAGGCGTTTCTTTTCCTTTTGACACTTCAGAAACAACGTGTTTAAAGATTAGTTTTGCGATATCGTCGTCTTCTTTCTTTATATAACTATCTTTTGTGGTTTTGTCATAGCCTGTCCATACTGCTGCGGTATAGCGTGTCGTGTATCCTGAGAACCAGGCATCAGAGTCTCCTTCATCATGAATATTCTCTGGCAGGCCTGTCGTTCCGGTTTTACCAGCGAGAGGAAGTCCGGAAATATTGGCCATTTTTCCGGTACCTTCGTTAACTACCGTTTTTAGCATGTCTGTTATCATATAAGCAGTATAATCGCTCATAGCCTGTTCTGACTTTGGCTTGAATGACTTCTCTTTTCCATCTGCAAAAACAACTTTTCTTACAGTATGCGGTTCGTTATAAACCCCTTCATTTCCGAAAGCTGCATAAGCTCCCGCTAGCTGAAGCGGAGAAATCCCATTTTTGAAGCCTCCGATGGCATGTGCAGGATATGCATTTTCAAGATTTATTCCAAGCTTAGCCGCAAAGTTCTTCGCATCCTTGGAGCCGACTTCCTGGAACGCTTTAATCGCAGGTATATTATATGACCATTGTAGTGCTGTTCTTATCGAAACTTCATCATGGAACTTATCATCCCAGTTTTTAAACGTTTTACCGTTCGCCTCAATTTCTTCATCTTTAATTTGTTTATACGTTGACCATTTTAACTTTTCGATCGCAGGTCCATATGCCAAGATCGGCTTAGCAGTAGAACCGGGCTGCCGTTTTAATTGTGTTGCATAGTTAAAGCCCTTTTTAATATCTTCATCTGCCGGATTTCTGTTTCCGCCGATCGCTCGAATTTCGCCTGTTTGTGTGTCAAGAAGCACGATTCCTGCTTTAAACTTTTTGTCCGGATAAGAAATATATTCATCTGTTGAAAGCACCTTATCGGTAAATTGCTGTGCTTTCGGATCAAGTGTCGTGTAAATCTTTAACCCCGATGAATACAGGTCTGACTCGGAAATGCCTTTTTCTTCAAGCTCATCTACTACCTGTTCAATAAATCCGTCATATGTAACGTTCCTTTTTTTAGGGTGCAGTAAATCTTTAACAGGAATCGATTGGGCTTCTTCTTTTTCCTTTTGAGTAATAAAGCCGTGCTTGGCCATTAGTGAAATAACGGTATCTCTTCGTTCTTTAGCAAGTTCAGGATGATTGAATGGATTATAGCCGCTTGGCCGTTGAGGCAATCCTGCTAGCAGTGCAGCTTCACTGACGTTTAGTTCTTCTACAGATTTCCCGAAGTATACTTCAGCAGCTGTAGCAACACCGTATGCTCCTTCCCCAAAATAAATCTTGTTCAAGTACATTTCCAGTATTTCTTTTTTGGAATATTCATTTTCCATTTTGATAGCCAGGTACGCTTCCTGTACTTTTCTTTTGATCGATTTTTCTGGAGTCAAAAAAGATTTCTTAACGAGCTGCTGGGTGATGGTGCTTGCTCCTTCAGCGCCAAAACCATCCGTTACGTTGGCGAGGACTGCGCCGCCGATCCGCTTGATGTCGATTCCTTCATGCTCCCAGAACCTGACATCCTCTACAGCTATAAAAGCGTTTTGAACACCCTCTGGTATTTTGTCTATCGGAGCAATTTTCCGATATTCCTTTCCCGCCACATCCGTTATTTTTTTATTGTTCATATCGTAGATGGTGGATGATTGAGGATATTTTAAAAGTTCGGGATTTAACTCTGGCGCCTCATTTATATATGCCATTCCTGTATATCCGCCCACTCCAAGTGTTAGAGTACCAATTAAAATAAGTGCTATAAGCGTGCGTAAAAACATTTTCTTAAAGGCGCTTCTTCCCTTACCGTTTTGTTGTTTTTGTTCCCGATATTTTTTACGAGAGAGAAAACGGCTTCCCATTTGGATTCCTCCTTATCTTCTTCGTTCATAAAGAAGGAATACCCAAATGTTTTAACATCAAAACATAAACGATAAGGCTTTGGCTTAAAGTAATGGAAATAGCAGTATCTAAGAAAAAATCACTCTCCAAAGCAGGCATATTAATAGAAACCAGATTAAGAAAATAAAGAGCAGGCCAGCAAGTTTTTGTTGTTTGGAGGGTGCGATCGTTTTTGCTTTTTGTTTATTTTCTACGATCACCTTTTGCGGAATCAGCTTAAGTGTGAGATAGATTCCAACCGGAAGAAGAATAACATCATCAAGAAAGCCCAGTACAGGAATGAAATCTGGAATAAGATCAATCGGACTTATCGCATATAATACCACCAATCCGCCTATTACCTTTGCATACCAGGGAGTACGCGAATCCTTTAGAGATATCGCGATCGCACTGATCATTATTTTTAAATCTTTTGCCCACTGCTTAAGTTTGTCCAGCATTATTTTCCCCTCTTTTGTTTGTTGGAATAAGCTGCCTTGAGCATATCATAATCATACTCAAACAAAAATAAAACGGCTGCACGCATGGCAACCGTCAGCTCTCTGTAGTATTAGAAAAAGACGCTATTTGAAAACCCGTTGAATAAACGACCTCCAAATGGCTTTAGTTCATTGTCTACAAGTTCTATGAGCTTTTTCTTATCCTTTTGTTCAAAGAAAGCAGTTAAACTTTGCTCCAGTCTCAGTGCCGCCTGTTCATCCGCCTCTTTCAGGGATCGGAAAATCCATTTTCCTTCTCCCATCCACTTCTGTTTCGTACGCAGCATAAATTCCGGAATTTTTCTGGATAGAGTGCAAACGGTAAACAAATTCTCAGAATCGTTTTCGGACCCTTCGAGATCTTCCACTAAATCGGTTAACAGGTACCTTTCCTGGTCAATTTCGTCTTTGGACCATGGCATCGGCCCTTTCTTTAATCGTTCCATCGCGTCCTTCTTTAAAGCGGCACCTCTTGTATTTTCCCTTAAAAACACTCCATCAGAACACATGCGGATAAAGAGAGGGATTCCTGCTCTCCGTTCCATCTCCATTACAAACTCTGGCGAATCCCAGTTATGGAAAAAAACTTCGACCGGCCATCCAAATGCTTTATATGAAGCACGGTACTCTCTTTCATCTTCTTTGATAACGATGATATCAAGGTCTGACTTATTCGTTGCGCCACCCCTCACAACACTTCCTGCCAGGATGGCAACATCACAGTCAGGAAAATACTCTTTGATGAATAAACTGGCAGCTTCCTTAGGTTTAAGTGTCATAATCGTTGCTTCTCCCCTTCATCTAAAGCAAGGGGCTAACCCAAGAAAGATTGGTTCTCTTTCTCACTGTTCTGCAGAATCCTGCTAGCAATAAGAAAAGATATCCTGATCTTCTTATTAGTCAGCCCTATATGCCTTTCAATCTAACTTACCACCAGCCACCCGGCCCGTATCCATAGCCGCCGTAGCCTCCATATCCATACGGGCCACCGCCGTAGCCTCCGTAGCCTCCGTAACCACCGTAGCCTCCGTATGGGCCATACCCGTATCCTCCATATCCCGGATACAACAATCCGCCTAATAGGCTTCCGCCAATCAGACCTCCTGCAAGACCGCCAGCAAAGCCTCCTAATAAGGGGTAACCGAATTGCCGCTGCTCATGTCCTGCCATTGCTGGAATATATGGAGATCCATAATAATGATTTAAGTTATGGTGCTGCATGGTTTTCCTCCTTTTATAGTCATTCATCTAAATGCCTACAATACAGGTTATGGCAGGACACTCGTCCTGGTAAGGGACATTCGCGGAGATTTAGGCAGAAAGAAAACTCGGCATACGTTTAGGAAATAAAGGGGTGTTATTACGTTCAGGCTTTTTAACAACGCCGTTCATTTTCCACTGCGAAAGAAGACATCCTTCCTATATATATAAAAGCCCCTTCGACTGAAGAAGGGGCCAGATATAATATAAAAAAGAAGAGGCTGTACAGTGGGACAAAGTACAGCCAATTAAAGGGGGTCACATATTAAACGAAGTTTTTTTCTTAATAGTTTCACCTTTTGATAAAAAAGATCCAATGTAACCAAACCACAATATTCCTGTAATCTTTGTTACATTGAAGAAAGCCTACTCTTTAATTACTTCGATGGTTTTCACCTGATGGCCTTCCACATCCACCGCTTTAAAACGGTAATTTTCATGTTCCACTTCTGTCCCTCTTTCAACATCAAATTTTTGGGCGAGGAACCATCCTCCAATCGTGTCAAATTCATCATCGTCTAGTTCGAGCTCGAATCGTTCATTGATCTGTGAAACAAGGACTTTTCCATCAACCATTGTCGTTTGTTCATCGATTTGCTCTATCATCGGCCTTTCATCAATATCAAATTCATCCCTGATCTCACCGACAATTTCCTCAAGAATATCCTCCACTGTAACTAGACCAGACGTACCGCCATATTCATCTACGATTATCGCCATGTGGATCCTATCTTTTTGCATTTTAATCAACAGGGTTTGAATCGGTGTATTCTCCACAACACTGATGACAGGCCGGGTATAGTCTGTTAAGTGTATTGGCTCGTGTTCGTTTAAGATAGCATGATAAACTTCCTTTATGTTAATAATGCCGACAATATCGTCTTTATCCTCATTGGCAACAGGGTACCTTGTATACTTTGCACCATCAATAATCTTAAGGTTTTCCGTTAAGGAAAGATCTTTATATAGTACGACCATTTCTTTTCGAGGTATCATGATCTCCCTTGCGACCCGGTTATCAAATTCAAAAATACGGTTTACATACTGCAATTCAGTCTGATTTATTTCACCGCTTTCATAGCTTTCTGACAAAATAAGCCTCAGCTCTTCTTCGGTGTGTGCTGTTTCGCCTTCGGATGCTGTTTTAAAACCGAACAAGCGGACAAAAACCCTCGCAGAACCGTTCAAGGCCCAAATAAAAGGATACATAATTTTATTAAATAAAATCAAAGGACGGGCCAGCAGTAAACTTATACCCTCTGCCCTTTGAATCGCGATGGTCTTTGGAGCAAGTTCTCCAAGTACTACGTGCAAAAATGTAATGGATGCAAATGCGATCACAAAAGATAATGTGCTGGATAATGTCTCGTTTAAGGCAAGCTTTTCGAAAACAGGATGCAGTAAATGTTCTACTGTAGGCTCTCCTAACCAGCCGAGCCCAAGGGACGTAATGGTGATTCCGAGCTGGCATGCAGATAAGTAGCCATCCAAATCATTTATAATCATCTGAACAGCAATCGCTTTTCCGTTCCCGCTTTCGGCTAAATTATCTATCCTGGTACGGCGTACACGAATAATTGAAAATTCAGCAGCTACGAAAAATGCCGTTAATAAAATTAAAAAAGCCACAAGCAGTAAATTGATAAGTAGTTCCATTCCAGGTACTCTGCATCGGCAGAGTTGTCACCTCCTATAACGATGATCTGCTACGGTATGTATACTTTTTATATTACCCTAGTTAAGCTCCAGTAAAAATAAAAAAGCCCCCGATTACGGGAAACTTTCCTAATAGACAAAAACGCGCTCCTTTTTATCGATGCGGCCAATATATACTACTGGAAATAATAAAAACACCAGAAGCGAAGACAATAAATTCTGGGCTTTGCGAAACAAACAAAAGATAATCTCTAAAACTGTGTCCAATAATTATCATATTTAGATGTAAGATCATCGTTACACCACCGGCAACTGATAAGCCAAACCCGATCAGTAATAAAAAAAAACGGAAGATCATATGTTATTTTGCTCAATGAATGTCTGTCTGGATTTTCCTACCATCCATTGCGCCTCCCTTTCATCATCTCTCTACCACTATATTTAGCCAGTCCTAAAAATATGTAAGGTTTGTCCTCCTACAAAGGAAAGACCCACAGTCAAAGCTAGAACTCACGACGCCGTTTTACCGAAGCAAACGGACAGGGAGAGCAAGCTTGTTTGTGGGTCAGCTAAAACGTAGTTTTTTAGGTTTGAACCGTAAATTGTTCTTCTTCTGTTGATCCTTTAAGCGCCGTTGTTGAAGATGTTCCTCCTGAAATAACCTGTGCTACAGCATCAAAATAACCCGTTCCGACTTCACGCTGATGTCGTGTAGCAGTATATCCTTCCGCCTCACTTTGAAACTCTGCCTGCTGCAATCGAGAATAAGCAGCCATTCCATGGTCTTTATAATCTCTAGACAATTCGAACATGCTGTGGTTTAACGCATGGAACCCTGCAAGTGTTACGAACTGGAATTTGTATCCCATTTTCCCGAGTTCCTGTTGAAAACGAGCAATCGTTTCATCATCCAGCTTCTTTTTCCAGTTGAAAGAAGGCGAACAGTTATATGCTAGTAACTTGCCCGGGAATTTCTCGTGAATCGCTTCAGCAAACCGCTTCGCTTCCTCAAGATTAGGTTCAGAAGTTTCACACCAGATGAGATCAGCATATGGAGCATACGCAAGCCCTCTGGCAATCGCTTGATCCAACCCGGCTTGTGTATAATAGAACCCCTCTGGTGAACGTTCTCCAGTTAAAAACTGCCTGTCATACGGATCAACATCACTCGTAATTAAGTTTGCTGCATTTGCATCAGTTCTGGCGATCAGCACTGTAGGAACACCCATCACATCTGAAGCGAGACGGGCAGAAACAAGATTCCTTACTGCCTGCTGGGTCGGCAGCAACACTTTCCCTCCCAAATGCCCACATTTTTTCTCTGAAGAAAGCTGGTCTTCAAAGTGTACGCCTGCTGCTCCTGCTTCAATCATTCCTTTCATCAATTCAAACACATTCAATGCCCCGCCAAACCCTGCTTCTGCATCGGCCACAATAGGCGCGAACCAATCTCTTGTCTGGATTCCTTCCGAATATTCGATCTGGTCCGCCCGCTGAAGTGCCTGGTTTATCCTTCTCACCACATTCGGTACACTGTTAGCAGGATACAGGCTTTGGTCAGGGTACATCTGGCCAGAAAGGTTAGCGTCCGCTGCTACCTGCCAACCGCTTAAATAGATAGCTTGTAGCCCCGCTTTGACCTGTTGGACTGCCTGGTTCCCTGTCAGGGCACCCAGAGCATTTATATAATCCTCCGTCGTTACAAGGTTCCAAAGTTTTTCTGCTCCTCTTTTGGCTAGTGTATGTTCGATTTGAACGGACCCTCGAAGCCTGAGTACCTCTTCGGGAGAATAAGGACGTGTAACTCCTTTCCATCTCTCACTGTTCCAGCTTTCCTTTAACTCATTAATTTCTTGATTTTTGTTAGCCAAATGATCCGCACCCTTTCTAATTTTTATTTACCGGCCGGGATAATCTGTTCTGAATAACACCCTGATACGGTAACCATCTTTCCTTCTAAAACTTTCCAATTTAATCGCCAGTTGGACTTCCTGATAAAAAACCTTTTCTCACTTCAGTCAATACGACCGTTTCCGCTGCATCTATGGCAGCCAACACAGCCTTCTCCGCTGCAATGCTTGCATTCTTTGTGATCCGAAAACATTCCTTTTCCACTGCAATGACTGCAATCCAGTTCTCCATTCCCCTGACAGGTATAGCAATTCATTTTAAAACCCCTTTCCAACTGTTTTAATACAGTTATAATTTTTATATTATGTATTATATAACAGAGAACCAAAAATGTTCAACACAATTTTCTGTATTTTTTTAATTTTTATTTTTTAATGCTTTCTCTCTACATAAAAAACCCGACTCCAATAATGGAATCGGGCTTATCTCTTCGAAGAGTTATCCACATTTTTTGCGGGGTCAGACCCCTATTCTACATCGTATCCCTGGTCTTCGACTGCCTCTGTCATTTTTTCTTTTGAGACCTGGCCTTCTTCATAAGATACATTTACTTTTCCATCCTGAAGGTGAACTTCTACTGCTGTTACACCTTCGAGTTCTAATAGAGCTGTCCTTACGGCTGTTTCACAATGAGCGCAAGTCATCCCTTTTACATTAAGTGTTGTTTGTTCCATTTTAATATCCCCTTTCATTTGCGAAAAATGGTTTATTATATTTTCACTCGCTTCAATCGAAGTGAGTTTGAAACAACAGAAACTGAACTAAACGCCATCGCAGCTCCTGCGACCCACGGGGCCAGAAGGCCGATAGCAGCGATCGGAATCCCGATCGTGTTATAGAATAACGCCCAGAAAAGATTCTGGCGGATGTTCTTCATTGTAGCACGGCTGAGTTTTATCGCTTTTGGAATATGATCCAGGTCTCCACCGACAAGGGTTACATCAGCAGTTTCAATCGCTACGTCTGTTCCGGTTCCGATCGCCATCCCTATATCTGCAGTTGCCAGTGCAGGAGCGTCGTTTATTCCGTCGCCGACCATCGCCACATGTTTACCCTGTGCTTGCAGTTCCTTTACTTTGTTTGCTTTATCTTCTGGAAGGACCTCAGCAAACACCCCATTTATTCCAACCTGTTTTCCGATCGCCTCAGCAGTTCTCCGGTTGTCTCCGGTAATCATATAAACTTCGATTCCAAGCTCCTGCATCTTTTCGATCGCAGCTTTTGAGGTTGCCTTAACAGTATCTGCAACAGCGATAATGCCAACGATCTTACCTGCTTTCCCAACAAACATCGCTGTTTTTCCATCTGTTTCTAATAAAGCCAGCTGGTCTTCATAGTCTTCATAATCAATCGATTCTTGATTCATCAACTTTCTTGTACCAACGAAAACCTCCTGGCCATCGATCGATGCTTTGATACCATGGCCTGGTATCGCTTCAAATGTTTCAGCCTCTTTTATTTCAATACCTTTTCCTTCACCGTACTCTACGATCGCTCTTGCAAGCGGATGCTCGGAAGCTTTTTCAGCTGCTACTAACAGGGATAACACATCTGATTCGCTTTCCCCGTAAACCAAAAAGTCAGTTACTTCAGGCTTACCTCTAGTGATGGTACCTGTCTTATCAAGGAGGATAGCGTCGATTTTTTGTGTTCCTTCCAAGAACTCCCCGCCTTTAAATAAAATTCCCTGCTCTGCTCCTTTCCCTGTTCCAACCATGATACTGGTCGGTGTCGCAAGCCCCAGAGCACATGGACATGCGATGACCAGAACTGCGATCGCCGCTTCCAGTGCCTGTGGAAGATTCATCGGATCAACCAATAGATACCAGACGAGGAAGGTAACAATGGCAATCCCAACCACGATCGGAACAAAGATACCTGAAATAACATCAGCCAGCCTCTGGATCGGAGCTTTAGAGCCCTGAGCCTCTTCTACGATCTTTATGATTCCTGCAAGTGCAGTATCTTTTCCTACTTTTTCCGCTTCCATCGTTAGCATGCCGTTCTCATTGATCGTAGAACCGATGACATAGTCCCCTTCTGTTTTCTCAACAGGGATAGATTCTCCAGTTATCATGCTTTCATCGATTGATGATTTTCCTTTAACCACTTTACCGTCTACCGGTATTTTCTCGCCAGGCCGTACGATTAAAATGTCTCCAACCTGTAGTTGATCCACAGGAACTTTCACTTCATTTCCATCTTTTAAAAGTGTCGCTTCTTTCGCCTGTAGATTCAACAACTTTGTAATCGCCTGTGTCGTACGTCCTTTTGCAAGATCTTCAAACAACTTTCCAAGCAAAATCAACGTAATTAAAATCGCACTTGTTTCAAAATACAGTTCCGGCATATGCATAGGCTCTAGTTGATATCGAACCGCTTCTATTACGCTGTAAAAATAAGCGGCCGAAGTCCCCAGTGCAACGAGCACATCCATGTTGGCGCTCTTATTTTTCAATGCCTTATAAGCACCTACGTAAAATGGAGCTCCAATATAAAATTGGATCGGAGTCGCAAGAATAAATTGGAACCACGGGTTCATAAACAATTCTGGAACCGGGATGCCGGTTTCAAAAGGTAGATGGGCAATCATCGTATATAAGAGTGGAAGCGAAAGAACAGCAGAAAGTAAAAGCTTGCGCTGTTTTTTCTTGATTTCCTGTTCTTTATGTGATGTTTTCTCTTCTCTGTCTTGCTTTACTACTGCTTCATAGCCGAGTTTCTTAACCCTCGCCATAATATCATCAATCGACACAATCCCGGGATTATATTCGACCACACCTGATTCTGTCGTAAGGTTTATCGCCGCCATCGAGATCCCGTTCATTTTATTGAGGCTCTTCTCGATCCTGGTTGAACAAGCTGCACAGGTCATTCCGTGAATATCAAGCACGGCTTTTTCCTGACGTACTCCGTATCCGAGCTTTTCAATCTTATTTGTGATATCTTCAACAGAAACGACCGCATCATCATAAGAAACACTGGCTTTTTCCATTGCCAGGTTGACGTTTGCATCCACACCATCCATTTTATTTAAAACCTTCTCGATCCTGGCCGAACATGAGGCACAGGTCATCCCAGTTACTTCAAGTGTTACGGTTTGGGTGCTCATTTTTTCTCACCTTGCTTTCCGAGTTAAGAATTGGAAAATTGTTTAACCACTTTCATCAATTCATCAATGTGATGTTCTCCTTCGCCTTCTTTGATAGCACCGGCGACACAAGTTTTCGTATGCCGCTCAAGCATGGAGTACCCTACTTTCTTTAATGCCGCCTGAACGGCAGAAATTTGAACAAGGACATCTACACAATACCGATCGTCCGAAACCATCTTTTGCAATCCCCTGACCTGGCCTTCTATTCGCTTCAACCGATTCATTAACAATTGTTTTTCATCTGCTGATCTGGGTGTCAATTTTTCTTCTTCGCAATGGCCTTGCTCCTGCAAGTTTTTTTCTTCCATCACCTTTCACCTCACTCAGTTCATTATACCCTATAAGGGTATTATTAAACGCACCTTTAATATACCCCCTATTGGTATTAAAGTCAATAAAATTGTTTGAAATTGTTTGAATTTTTTTAGGATGTGTAGACAATTTAATCAACTTTAATTAGTTGTCATAGAAACCCTTACCCCATATACTTTTGTACATACACTATCTTGATAAGACACTTCTAAAAATTGAAGGGAAGAACACCATGATTCCACAGCAATCCAATCAGCAGCAACCCTTGATTTCAGGTGTTAACCAGAGATTGATCAACGACATCGAAAAAGCAGTTGTTCGAGAATATCAAGCGATTCAATTCTATAACAGGCTTGCTGAACTTGCTCCAACTAAGGAGGCAAGGCAAGCGATACTGGATATCAGGCAGGATGTGATTCGCCACTATAACAGTTTCAACCAGCTCTTTGCACAATTAAGCGGAAGAATGCCAAATATCGCCGGAGCTCCACTACCGGTTTCTTATCGTGATGGAATAAGGGAAGCGATCCAGGATGAAATGGACGCCATTACTTTTTACAAAAATATCTCTTCCAGCACACAAATTCCCGGAATTCAGCACCGGTTTACAAGAGCTGTGGAAGATGTGGCGAGACATGAACAAATCCTTCGTAACCTATTAGCACAATAGCTGTTAGCGTGTGAACAAGTTTTTCAGTGAATTTATATTTTCTTAAGGAACACCAAAAGAAGCCCCCGCTTAGCGAGGGCTATTTCAATATTGTATTTTCTTTATTGATCTGCTCGGCTTCCTACTTATCAAGAAGTGATACTATGTCGTTACGATTATTTTCAAATCCAGTGAACTTATACTCTTTGCTTCTTATACCAAGTAAAGTACGTTTTCGAATAACAATGCCAGGAACAATCCGGTTACCCAGTCGCTTGACCATTTCTTGTTCCTTTTCGGGATTCTTTACAACATCGTAATCCCTGTACGAAAAATCGTTTTGCGAAAGAAACTCTTTCGCTGCCTTACAATCCAGTCATGTTGGCCTGGTGTAGATTTCAATTTCCAATTTATCCATTTTCAGCCTCCCACAGGTTTAAAATTCCTGATGAATGCTTTAATCCATTGAGGTTTATTCCAAAATTTTTCAATCAATCGTTTATCAATTTTACTATCTTAGAAAAATTATGCTCTAATTCTTCCACTCTAACGAATCTTGCCTGTCGCATTACCTCTTTCCCTTCCGCAAATAATAACAGTGCGGGTACAGTGAAAATCGAAAAGCGTCCAGCTGTTTCAGGTATCTCAAGCATATCGACATGCATGGAATAAATTTCAGGAAACTTCTCGAGCAAACTTTCCACTTTTGGCAGAAGGGCGTGACATACACTACATTCTGGCTGGGATAAATAAATCAAAAACAGTTTTTCATCCTTAATATGCCTCTCCAGTTCTTCTAATGACTCTGCTCTCTTCAAATTACTCGCCTCACTTATATTTCTAAAATGCTTACCGTTCGTTAAGCCAATCGATTGTCCTTCGAGTTTTATCAAGGCAACCTATAATTTCATCGTACTGGCTGCTTGCCACTGCCATAAAAAGCATATCGATGATCAGAAGCTGTGAAAGCCTGGATGATGTGGCTGCACTTCGGAATGTTGCTTCTTTTGAAGCTGAAGTATACAGTTTGATATCGGCCCGGTCAGACACTGAGGATGCACCGTATTTCGTCAAGCTGATCGTATTTGCGCCGTTTTTATTGGCAAGATCTAAAATTTTAATAACCTCTGGTGTTTCTCCAGAGAAAGAAATTCCAACAACTACATCTCTTTCAGATACATTTGCGAGCAATGTGGCCATCATATGGATATCTGTAAATGCATTTGCCCGTTTATTAATGCGAAGAAACTTCTGCTGTGCGTCCTGCGCTATAAGACTTGAAGCACCTACTCCAAAGAAGTGGATGGAATCAGCCTCTTTAATTAAATTGACCGCTTCTGTTAGCGCATTTGGATTAAGCAATTCTTCCGTTTCACGAAGGCTTTGAATGCTGTTGTTGGTTACTTTATGGACAATAGATTCCTGTGTATCATCAGGCAAAATATCTAAAAAGGCTTCTTCAGGAGTTTTATGAAGATCACCAGCCACTCTTAGTTTGAGCTCCTGGAATCCTTTCAAACCAAGGGACTTGCAAAGCCGGATCACTGCTGCACTGCTGGTCGAACTTTTTTCGCCAAGCTCACTTGCCGTTAAAGAGATAGCGCTCTGAGGATTTTCAAGAATATAGTTTGCAATCTTCCTTTCGGATGGCGGAAGTTTCATTAGCATTTCATTTAACATCACAAGTCCTCCGCGTGAACTGGACATGCTGAACAACACCCACTTTCATTAACGATCAAAATATCTTTTATTTATAGTAAGTAGTTTTATATAAAAAATAATAACTATTCTAAATTCTACTCTTCTTTTTGAAAAAAAGCGAAAGAAATACCCCTCTTCGTATAAAAAGAAGGGTGTTTTATTTATTCGTTGCTCTTCTTATTAATCCAGTGATTGCAAAACTGACGACTAGGAGGAAAAATTAATTCTCCGGTACTTTGCTTTGAAAACCATAAATATTCCGTAAAACAGTAATCCTGCTGCTACAATCCCAAGCATCCACTGGCCAAACGGCTGTTCAGCGATTTTTGACAATGCACCGTCCAGTCCTTTTGTTTTATTCGGATCAGCTGTATAAGCAGTTTGGATCAGAAAGAAACCTATTATAACAAATGTGACACCTCTGGCCGATAAACCTACCTTTCCTGCAATAGTAGCCCATTTTACTTCGGCTTGACTCATTTCCCCTTTTTTAAGTTTTTCTTTGAATTTTTCTTTAAACGCTTTATAAAATTCATACAATCCAAATATTAATATTCCTGCTCCAACAAGTCCGATAACCCACTGGCCGAATGGCTGTGCCATCATTTTTGCTGTGACTGTTTTTTTCGACCCACTGGACCCGCTCGCTGCATGAATCGCGATCATAATGGCCTTATAAGCGAGGAATCCATAAATCCCTGCACTTATCGCATAGCCAATTCTTATCACGATGCTTTTCATATTTACCTCTTTGTGTCCAGGATCAGCTATGACCTGATAAATTCTCCAGATCACATACCCTACCAGCCCGATTCCTACAATCCACAGAAGCACCTCCCCAAACGGCTTGCTTGCAACCGAAGCGAAGGCTCCTTTAGAACCTGTTGTCTTTCCACCTACCCCTAAAGCGGCCATTAGAGATAGGATACCTATAAGAATATATACTACTCCTTTTGCTGCATATCCGAACCTTGCAAATTTCTTAACCCATGGCTTTGCCTTATCATGTGCTTCTTTCGCCTTGTCTTTCGCTTCTTGTTTTGCTATTGCTTTATCCATCAAAATTGTTCCCCTTTCATATAGGACCAATGCATTACTATGGATAAAAGTTCCCTTTTTATAAGATTTAGAAACTAGAAAAGGCAAAGCAAAAACATCCTGTGCAAGGAAGTTTTGAAGCTTGATAGAGAATTTATATTGTTTTTCCCCTTTTGTGACATAACTCACAGAATCCTATACTTCCAGGCTCTACAATAAAGGTACAAAGAAGAAACATTCTAAAACAAATTAAAAGAAAAGGCGATTTAAATGACCTTTTCAGGGAGGGATTCAAAATGGCAATCCGTTATCAAAACATTCTTGTTGCTGTTGATGGTTCTGAATCTGCTGAGAAAGCTTTCCAAAATGCAATTGAAATTGCAAAACGTGACGAAGCGAAACTGTCTATTGCTCATGTTATCGATACTAGAAACTTCTCTACTTTTGAATTATACGACCTTGCTTCCCAGAGAGCCGAAGACTTTGCTAAGTCTTTGCTAAACGAATACAAAGAAAAAGCTGAGCTTGCCGGGGTGAAAAATGTAGAAACTGTAGTGGAGTATGGATCTCCGAAAGTAAAGATTGCAAAAACGATCGCGCCAGAGGTGAATGCTGATCTAATCGTATGTGGAGCCACTGGTCTTAACGCTGTTGAACGCTTGTTGATCGGAAGTGTTTCCGAGCATATCGCACGTTATGCAAAATGTGACGTTCTTGTTGTACGGCAGTAAACTACTTTTAGTAATTGAGGAAAGGAGGGAGCAATGATGAACTTAGGGGAAAAAATTCGGATGCACCGAAAAGAATTAAACATGGCAAAAGATGAACTGGCTTTGAAAGTGCGTGTAGGAACAGGGTTTTTGGATAAAATCGAAAGCAACAAGATTACTCCCGATCTTCAAACCTTATTAAAAATTTCGACAGCCCTTGATGTTCCTGCTTCTGAATTTCTGGAAAACATCGAATGCAACCAGCTAGTGACTAACTTAGAGAACCATTTAACAAACAATAAGTAGACTTTAGTAAATCCTTCTGAAATTAGCATCAGAAGGATTTTTGTTTTGGGCTATTCTATGTGTTTTGTTCATTCTTTTTAATAGGAAGAATAATTTCAACCTTTGTCCCTTTATTTTCTTTACTTTCGATTTGCATGATTCCGTTATGATTTTGAATGATTTTAAAGCTAACCATTAGTCCAAGGCCGGTTCCACTTTCTTTTAATGTAAAGAATGGCTGCCCTACTTTATCTAACTTATCTTTCGGGATTCCGGTACCATGAT
This sequence comes from Exobacillus caeni, assembly GCF_005747095.1. Lineage (GTDB taxonomy): Bacteria > Bacillota > Bacilli > Bacillales > Guptibacillaceae > Exobacillus > Exobacillus caeni. Next base: position 301,631 of record NZ_SWLG01000005.1, read on the forward strand.
CGATTATACTTATTTTAACCCGGTTTTGGTCATGGAGATTTACTTTGACTTGAACCTTTCCTCCACCTTCCATGGCTTCTATAGCATTTTTGATGACGTTTACAAAAACCTGCTTTAATTGATTTTCCTCACAGTCTACCTGGATTTGATTCACTTCATATTCAGGAATCAACCGAATATTTTTCATTATCGCCTGTGTTCCGAGCAATGCGATAACATGTTGCAGGATAGATATAAGATTCTGGGTTTGGAAGTTCTTTTTATCAGGTTTTGCAAGCATCATAAATTCGCTGACAATAAAATTGATCCGATCAATTTCAGAAAGCATGATCTCAAGAAACTCTTTATTCTTTTTATCCTCGCTTGAAGAGTGCAAAATACTGGTAAACCCTTTTAAAGATGTGAGCGGATTACGTATTTCATGCGCGACCCCTGCAGCTAACTCCCCTACTGCCGTTAGCTTCTCAGACCTTCGAATAAGCTCCTCAGCCATATTCAGCTCTGTCACGTCCTTTGCAATTCCAATGATCCCTTTCACCTTTCCGTTTACGATATGCGGGATTGTTGTTATCTTTAAAACAACTTTATCCCCGTATTTATGGTGAACCATTGTTTCGCACTTTTGCGGTTGCCCTTTCTTGGTGTCTTCAAAGCAACGAAAGGTTTGCTCATGATAATCCTCTGGAATAAGATTCAGAAACGGCTGATTCATCGCCTCTTCTGCCGTATAACCGGTGATATCTTCGAGTGCTCTGTTTATCCGGATAAAATGTCCATACATATCGATTAGAAAGACGCCGTCCGGATTATTTTCAACCATCGAATTATAGCGGTTTTCACTTTCTATCAGCTCTGTTGCCTTTCTTGCAAGCTGGCGGTCCCTCATAACGCTGATCAATACGAGGACGGTAACAATAACTAATGCCGTAATGATTAAAAAAGGAGCAGCAAAGTCTTTTTCAAACGAATAACCCGAAAAAACTTCCTGGCCGCTTGATATTGGTGTAAAAGATGCTGCTATTAATGTTGTATAGTGCATAAAGGAAATTCCCGTTCCAGCTATTATACTTGCGACCAGTTTTTTCAACAATGGCGTTTTAAAAAAACGTTGTTCATAGCATAAAACCCAGAGCGAGAAGAAAGAAAAGACCAACAGTACCGTGATTGCCAGCGTTAATAAAAAAGAATTATATGTAATCGTTGCGTTAAAGTTTACAGCTGCCATTCCGGCAAAATGCACCATAAGTGCAGTTGCAGACATAAAAATGCTTCCAAGAGCAACCGAGTAAACGTTAGATTCTCGCTTCTTTATAACTGCAAGAGTAACAGCAGAACCAGTTATTGCTATTCCAAGCGTTAAAACAACACCTATCAGCCTGTAATCAACGGGACTTGAAAGTTTTATCGCCAGCATGCCGACAAAATGCATCGTCCAATAGCCTGTACCTAAAGTGAAGGCGGCTGCCAAAAGCCACGGGATACCATTTTTGCTGTTTTCATCATGCTTTCTAGAGAAAAGGTCAAAAGCTGTAAAAGAATATATAATAGCGATCACAACTGATAACGTTACAATAAAGGAATTATAGTTTGTCGAAAAAGATTCCATGGACTATCTCCTTAATTCAATCTATTAACTTAATTTTCGACTCAGTTCCCCCAAATTCCTACTTTTCACAATAAAATAAAAATTTTTTAAGAAATCTCTATACAAAGTTCTTACGGGAAAAACAGAGGCGGGAACATAAATAAGATACTCAGAGTGCTGGAAACTGCTTCTATGTAGAATAGTCCAATTTTCGCGGGCTCGGACTCGGCGGGGGCAAAGCTATTGATGAGACCAGGAGTGCGTAAGCTTGATGAGGACCGCCACTTTTGTCCATCCTTCTCCATTCTTAAACAAAACTATTATTCGTTGTCGATCACTTTATGCAAAAAAATTCGCTCTTCAAACCCGCCACGTTCTTTCTTTTTTTCAAGCCTTATCTGCTCTATTTCGGCAAATGAGCTTCCATGGGTCTCTGCTGCAGCATGAACTAACTCTAGTAAATCGGCAAGCTCTTCTAGAGAGTGGCTGTCGTTGTCGGCCATGAAGTATTCTTCCATTTCTTCTCTAAGCTTTCTCTTTACTTCTACTGCAAACTCCTCTTTTCCCAGTGTTACTGTTTCACAGTTGCTGCCGCTTTTCCTGATGATTCCCGGGATGTTATCTCGGACAAGCTTGTTATATACCGGCATACTCCTCTCTCCTTTTACTCTTTTCATTCATTTTACCGTTTTTTTCTTTACACTAACAAGCTCACTGAAGACAACATCATAATTTGCAATAAGCTGGTCCCCTTTTGAGACGGTTTCGTGTACATATTTCTTCGGGATTTTGTTTGTAGTATTATCTCCGTTAGTTTGGACATGGACATTGCTTTTGTCGACCTTTGTAACTGTATATTCTATAGTATAAAATTTTTTGGCAGCTTCCTTGCTTGTTACACATCCTCCAGTATTCAAAGCTATCAGGATAACAAGAAAAGCTCTCCCCCATAACCAGGCAAATTCTTTCATTTTATCTCTTTCCCCCATCCTATAGAAATTCCATTTACAACTTATTCTTGAGGGCTCTTCTGTATTCAAATAACTCCCCGGGAATCGGAGCCTATTTTCAAAATTTGAGGGAATGGCATTACTGTAAAAGGAAAGGCTATTTGCTCGTACCTCCTACAAATTGCTCCGAACCTCTTATAAACCGCTCCGAACCTCTTATAAACCGCCCTGGACCTCTTATAAACATAAAGACGGCTGCTCCGAATGGGAACAGCCGTCCTTTATATAAAAGGCCGATATCATGGCCTGTATTTTATTTTTTAAAGAATAATAGGAACCAAACAGGAATAACATACTAAGTTACTGCATTTTTGATTAGCGACTTTTTACAGTTTATTGATGTAAAGGGTGATTTGTGCATATCCGAAACAGTTTCTGTTGTTATAAATTTACATTCCCGCTTGAAACAATTTTTAATCCACCCTGCCTGTACCTATTTTTAATTTTTTTCTTTTTAAAAAATTGGTGATCATTTTTCTATACTAACCAAAAAAGCTGAACCCTTGATTATAAGAGTCCAGCTTTATTTTTAAAGTTTTTTATCATCAACTTGATCGAGCCATGCTTCGATTTCTCCGATAACGGATTTTACACTGTTATCTTTAAATGGAGAAGTTAGATTAGCTGAATCAACAAGATCCGTAAACGATTGGCTCCCGCCTCTTTTACAAAGTGCAAGGTAGTCTTCCCATACCTGCTCCCTGTCTTCATTTGCCCTTTTCCAGAACTGGAAAGCGCACATTTGTGCAAGTGTATAATCTATATAATAGAACGGAACCTGATAAATATGGCTTTGCTTTTGCCAGAATCCGCCTCTTTCCAGATATTCATTTCCATCATAATTTAAATGAGGGAGATACTTCTTTTCTATCGTTCGCCATGCTGTTTTACGCTCTTCTGGTGTTGCTTCCGGGTTTTCATAAACAAAGTGCTGAAATTCATCTACCGCCACACCATAAGGAATGAAGAGCAGCCCTCCGCTCAAATGGGAAAATTTATATTTTTCCGTATCTTCCTTAAAGAACAATTCCATCCATGGCCACGTGAAAAACTCCATGCTCATCGAATGGATTTCACATGCTTCATAAGTTGGGAAAAAATATTCCGGAACTTCGAAGCCCCTGCTCATATAAACCTGGAACGCATGGCCAACCTCATGTGTTAAAACATCGATATCATGCGATGTCCCATTAAAGTTTGCAAAGATAAAAGGTGAATCGTATTCACTAACATAGGTGCAGTAGCCTCCGCCCGCTTTTCCTTTTTTACTTAACAAATCCATCAAGTTCTTCTCCCGCATGAATGTGAAAAACTCGTCTGTTTCTTTTGAAAGCTCGTGATACATTTGCTTGCCGTTCTCGACGATCCATTCCGGGTCGCCTTTAGGAGTAGGATTTCCCGTTAAAAAGCTGTATGATTCATCATAATAAGCTAAATGATCAAGCCCCAGGCGTTCTCTCTGTTTCTCCTTTAGTTTGGAGGTCACAGGCACAATATGCTTTTCCACCTGTTCGCGGAAATTAGCAACCATTTTTGCATCATAATCCACACGATTCATGCGGTAATATGCTAGTTCAACGAAATTCTTGTATCCGAGCTTCTTTGCTATTATTGTCCTGACTTTTACTAATTGGTCATAGATGTCATCCAGTTTGTCTTCATTTTCGGACAAGAAGCCGTAAAAAGCCTCACTCGCATTCTTTCTGGTTTCCCTTTCAGTTGATTGCATGAACGGCACCATCTGAGTTAGCGTTCTTTCTTCTCCTTCAAACGGGATTTTAGCGGAAGCAATCAACTTGGTGTATTCGCTTGAAAGCTTATTTTCTTTCTGGAGGTCTTCAATTATCTCAGGTGAAAAAGTTTTAACCGTTGATTCTGCGATAGCAAATAATTGTTTGCCCCATTTCTCTTCAAGTTCATTTCTAAATGGTGATTTTACCAGTTCATTGTAATAGTTTGAAACCATTCCCTTATACAATGGCTGTACTTCATCGAAAAAGTCCTGCTCTTTTTTGTAAAAATCATCGTTCGTATCGATCGTATGCCTTATCGATACGAGTGTTTCCATTGTTTCATACTTACTTCTGAGCTGGTTAAGGCTCCTAATCGTATCGCTCTGTTTTACAAGCGTGTCTGCCTGACGAAAATCATTTAGATTTTTCTCAAACTCTGCCTCTAGCTCTTTCATATCTGGCCGTTTGTATTCATAGTCCTGGAACTTCATTTGAACCCATCCTTTATGTAGTAATATTTTCCCCCACTATATTTATTCGGACTGCCCTCCTTGAATTCCTTGTTTCCATAGTGAAGGCGGAACAAAAGACTGTGTTGTTGCATTGCATTCCAACAAATGATTATGATTAAGAAAGAATGGAGGCTACAGTATGAACTTATTACTCTTAGGTGCAACAGGCCGGGTAGGAAAGGAAATTTTGAAGCTTGCCGAGCGGGATGGCCACCAGGTTACTGCGTTTGTCCGTACTCCGGAGAAGTCCGGAAGCAAAGGTCCTAACGTACGTCTTTTTAAAGGAGATGCAAGGAACAAGCAGGATGTCGAAAGAGCAATGAAGGGGCAGGATGCTGTGATAAGTGCTCTGAACACTGACAAAACAACAACGCTCTCCGAAGCAACCTCTCTTCTTATCGACGCCATGAAAAAGGAAAACGTTGAACGGATTATTACAGTAGGCACTGCCGGGATTTTACAAAGCCGAACCGACCCTGATATTTTAAGGTATCGATCCTCTGAATCAAAGCGAAAATCGACTGCTGCAGCTGAAGAGCATGAAAAGGCGTATCGCCTTCTTGAACATTCTAACCTTGCCTGGACGATCGTTTGTCCAACATATTTACCCGATGGAGAAGCTACAGGGAGTTTTCGTGCAGAAAAAAATGTTCTTCCGGTGGATGGAAAGAAAATTTCGGTAGGAGATACAGCAGCATTTACATATAGTCAGCTAACTGATTCAGGCTATCTTCGCACACGGGTCGGCATCTCTTACTAACGTTACATTATTTTCATAAGGAAGGGGCTGACTCTTTGGAGACAGCCCCTTCTTAATTTCCTATTTGCTTGTTTGTTTTAACGCAGCTTCAAGTGCGATGATCATCATATCCTTGAATGTTGTTTGGCGCTCTTCGGAAGTTGTTTCTTCTCCAGTCACAATATGGTCGCTGACAGTCAAAACAGTTAGTGCATTCACACCGTGTTTTGCCGCGATCGTATATAGAGCAGAAGTTTCCATTTCAACGCCCAGTACCTGGTAATTTGCAAGCATTTCAAAGATTTCAGGGTTATCTCTATAGAATGAATCACTTGTAAAGACGTTGCCGACATGGACCGGCATTTCTTTTTCAGTCGCACTGTCAAAAGCGTTCTTCAACAGATCAAAGCTTGCCGTAGGTGCAAAGTCCATTCCGTTAAACTGCAAACGGTTTACACCTGAATCAGTTGTTGCACTCATCGCTAGAATAACATCTCTTACTTTCACTTCTTTTTTCAACGCTCCACAGGTTCCAACGCGTATCAAATTCTTTACACCGTATTCACGGATTAATTCGTTTACATAGATGGAAATGGAAGGAACCCCCATACCTGTACCCATCACGGAAATTTTTTGTCCTTTGTAGGAACCAGTATATCCAAGCATACCTCGAACTTCATTAAAACAGACGGGGTCCTCAAGAAAGGTTTCAGCGATATATTTAGCCCGGAGCGGATCTCCAGGAAGTAAAATTGTATCAGCTATCTCACCTTTTTTTGCACCAATATGTACACTCATCTAATAACCTCCTGATATGTGATTTACTCACCTATACTAAAACAAAACTATCACAACGGCAAAGACCCTTCAATCATTTTATTCTTCAATTGTTTATCTCCATCCATTAATCTTCGCAAAATAAGGGGAACGTATCCGATTTAAAAAGGTTCCCCTATGTTGAAAGGAACCTTTTTGCTGCTTAATAGTAAGGAGAGATCATCAGATAAACGAATACCCCGGTCAGACTTACATATAACCATAGCGGCATCGTCCACCTTGCGATTTTTCGGTGTTTTTCCACTCGGTTCGTAAGCCCTCTTACAAGCGTGACAAGCGCCAGGGGTACGATAGCGGCAGCCAGTATAATGTGCGTTATCAAAATAAAATAATAGATATACTTCAGCGGGCCTTCACCGCCATAAGAAGTGGATTCTGCGATGGAATGGTATGTCAGGTAAGAAATTAAAAACAATGATGTTGTCGTAAAAGCCGCCCATATAAATCTTCTATGGAGCGTAATGTTCTTTTGTTTGATAAAAATAAGAGCTGCTAACAAGAAAACAAAGGTAAAGCTGTTGAAAACCGCATTTAGAAGCGGCAATAAGTGAATGTCAAAACCAACTTCCCCTTCATATCCCGGTAAAAAGAATAACATAGCAACAATCACATTGACTGCTATCGAAATCCCGACAATCCAGGGTGTATAGTTTCTCGAGTCCGTCCCGTTAATCGAGCCGTTAGATTGTTTTTCCATAAAATCTTCTCCTTCAATCGTTTCTGCACATTATCTTTAGTGTAAGGAATTAAGGAACACAGGGCAATAAAAAAACGCATCATTCATTAGAATGACACGTTTTGTTCAAATCTTTAACCCTTATGGTGTCCATTTATCATGGACGATGCCCACAATATATTGCTTTCCTTCATATTCCTTAAAAACAAGCTTCAGGCTTTTCCAATCCATCCCGTCATATTCTTCAGTTCCAGGCACATAATACTCAACGTAATTAGAATCTGGAAAAAATTGTTTTATGTTGCTTTTCGAATTTCCCTTTTTCATAATTGTGTTGTAGGAAACCATGTCTGTATCTAAAAAATCAGCATCATATACATATTGGTCAAAATACTCTTTAGGAGTAAGCTCGATCGGTTTGCCGCTTCCAGCAGCATTTCCCCACCTGACCTTTTCATCTTTTTTTTCAAAGCTTTTTATACCTGAAGCCGAAAAGGTCTTTGCGTTTTTGCTTATATAGCCATATGGAGAAAAAGTGATACCTTTTTCCGGGTGGGCAAATAAAGAAAGCTTTTTAAAATCCTTTTTAGATATGGCTACAAGTATTTCTCCTGACTTTTGCATAATCCTCGATTTTACGTCCGGCTTTTTTTCAGGCTGTACTTCAGTCTGGTTGTTCGGTTCTGTTTCCCCTGTGTTCCCGTTATCTTCAGCAGGTTGCTCACAAGCTGCCAGCATAAGTATCATAGCGATTATAAATATTCTCATAAACAAACACTCCTGGAAAAATTATATATCATTCTTTTCCCTTGCCTGCATTATCAAACCTTTTAAAAGAACATAAATCTTTTCGTTGTTTCCGTCAACTTAAAAACTGCTATCCTTTTCATTTGCTGCCAAGCATGACCCTTCTCAAGATGTTACGATAAGTTAAAACACCTTCTTATCTATCATCTTTGCCAGGATTAAATACTTTAAGACCTGTGCCATCTTTCCTTTTCATTCTTTCCCTATGTTTTGGATTATTTGATTTTAGTCTGAAAAAGCTATAAAATTTTATTTTGAATACCATGACAATAAGGAATTAGTACTTTCACATAAAGAGAGGTCATTTAATATGAACGATCAAATCAATTCGGCTTCTGTGATCGTCATCTTCGGAGCTACCGGAGACCTGGCAAAAAGGAAGCTTTATCCGTCTATATACAATCTTTATGAAAAAGGGCACCTTACTGATGATTTTGCTGTAGTCGGTGTGGCAAGAAGACAGCTGTCGAATGAAGAATTCAGGAATAACGTAAAAGATTCCATTTATGAAAATTCATCAAAGGCAGCAGATTCAAAAGAAGATTCTTTTGTAAAGCACTTCTTTTATCAGCCTTTTGACGTTACGAATGACGAATCCTACCAGGCATTAAAGTCCATGCTAGAAAATCTGGACCAACAATTTTCTATACCTGGAAACCGTATTTTTTATCTTGCTATGGCTCCTGAATTTTTTGGTACGATCGCACTGAACCTTGAAGCAGAAGGACTTACCCAAACGGATGGCTGGAAGCGTCTCGTCATTGAAAAACCGTTTGGCCATAACCTTCCATCCGCCAAAAAACTGAACGAAGAAATCCGCCAGGTGTTCTCAGAAGATGAAATATATCGTATTGACCATTACCTCGGGAAAGAAATGGTCCAAAACATCGAGGTGATCCGCTTTGCTAATGCTCTATTTGAACCCCTCTGGAACAACCGTTACATATCAAACATACAGATTACATCAAGTGAAACGGTAGGTGTTGAAACAAGAGGCGGCTATTATGAGAAATCCGGTGCACTTCGGGACATGGTCCAGAATCATATCCTGCAGATGGTGGCACTGCTTGCAATGGAACCTCCGATCAAACTGACAACGGAAGATATTCGAAATGAAAAGATCAAAGTTTTCCGATCATTAAGACCCGTTATCCCTGAAGAAGTCGACCAATATTTTGTCCGTGGACAGTACGACGCGGGGGAAGTTAACGATAAGGAAGTACAGGGCTACAGGGAAGAAAGCAATGTAGATCCCGAGTCAAACACAGAAACATTTGTTGCCGGAAAAGTGATGATTGATAATTTCCGCTGGGCTGGTGTCCCGTTCTATATCCGTACAGGAAAAAGGATGGCAACAAAATCGACTAAAATCGTGGTAGAGTTCAAGGAACTTCCAATGAATTTATATTTTGAACAGCAAGAAGAGAAAGGACCTAATCTGCTCGTAATCAATATCCAGCCTGAAGAGGGTATGAGGTTGCATCTAAATGCAAAGAAATCAAGCCCGACTGGCGGAACTACGCCGATCCAGCTTGAATTTAACAATAATTCTTTAACTTCGATCAACACGCCTGAAGCATATGAGAGATTATTGTACGATTGCATGAAAGGCGATGCAACAAACTTCACCCACTGGGACGAGGTTGCTTTGTCCTGGCAGTTCATTGACCCGATTTCTATTGCATGGGCTAACAATAAAGAAGAAGATTTTCCAAACTATGCTGCAGGTTCGATGGGTCCACGCAAGTCTGAAAAACTCCTTGAAAAAGATGGCTTCAAATGGTGGCCCATAACCCATAAAGGTTTAGAGTGAGTTGAAAAGGATACATGTTGATCAAAAAAGAGCATGTATCTTTCTTTTTATCAAAGATATCTGAAAGGAAGTGCTAACATGAAAGTTTACGATGTAACAGCATCTATTTTTGAAGGAATGCCAGTTTATAAGAACAAAGAAGAAAAACAACCGAAAATTTCTACCCAGACAAACGGGCATGTTACAGAATCCAGGATTACGATGGATGTACATACAGGAACGCATGTTGATTCTCCGCTTCATATGATCAATGATGCAGATACTATGGAATCCATTTCAATCGAGGATCTTGTTGGCAATGCTAAAGTAATTGATCTTACAAATGTAAAAGAGAGCATCTCAAAAGAGGACCTTGAAAAAGAAGAAATCGAAAAGAACGATTTTATTCTTTTTAAAACTCAGAACTCCTTTGAGGATGAATTTAATTTTGATTTTATCTTTCTTGCAGAAGACGGGGCAAAGTACCTTGTTGAAAAAGGAATCCGTGGTGTAGGAACAGATGCACTCGGCATTGAAAGAAGCCAGCAGGGACACCCTACCCATCGTACCCTGTTTGAAAAGGAAATTATCATTATGGAAGGCCTTCGTCTTAAAGAAGTTGAAGCTGGGGAATATTTCATGGTTGCTGCCCCCATTAAGCTCCAGGGTACAGATGCAGCTCCTGCGAGGGTTCTGTTGTTTGAAGGGTTAAAACAATCATAGCTAAGAGAAGCCCCCACTGCATAGATTGCAGCGGGGGCTTTCATTATTCTTTAATTAATCTTCAAGCCATTCCGTATGGAAGGTTCCTTCTTTATCAAGGCGCTGATAGGTGTGAGCTCCGAAATAATCGCGCTGGGCTTGTAGAAGATTTGCCGGAAGCCTTTCACTTCTATAGCTGTCAAAATAGGAAATAGCGCTGGATAACCCAGGTACCGGAATTCCTTTTTGAACAGCAAGTGCCACAACTTCTCTTGCTGCATCCTGATATCCTTCTACGATCTCTTTGAAATAAGGATCAAGAAGCAAGTTTTTTAATTTAGGATTTCTGTCATATGCTTCTTTAATGTTTTGCAGGAAGGCTGCACGAATAATACATCCTCCTCTGAAAATCATCGCGATGCTTCCGTAATCAAGGTTCCAATCATATTCGTCAGAAGCGGCACGCATCTGGGCGAATCCCTGCGCATACGAACAGATCTTACTCAAGTAAAGTGCTTTTCTTATTTTTTCAATCAGTTCCTGTTTGTCTCCATCAAACGGTCTGTCTACTGGACCATTCAATACTTTGCTTGCTTCTACACGTTCTTCTTTCATCGCAGAAATAAAACGGGAGAACACGGATTCAGTGATGATCGAAAGCGGTACACCAAGATCAAGAGAACTCTGGCTTGTCCATTTTCCGGTACCTTTTTGGCCTGCTGTATCAAGAATAACATCGACCATCGGCTTGCCTGTTTCTTTATCTGTTTTTGTGAAGATATCTGCCGTGATTTCGATCAAATAGCTATCAAGCTCTCCTTTATTCCACTCACTGAAAACTTCATGAAGTTCCTGTGTGCTAAGGCCAAGAACGTCCTTCATAAGGTGATAAGCCTCTGTTATAAGCTGCATATCCCCATATTCGATTCCGTTGTGGACCATCTTCACATAATGGCCAGCACCGTCTGGGCCGATATATGTTGTACATGCTTCACCGTTGACCTTTGCTGCGATATCTTTGAAGATGGGGGCAACGAGATCGTATGCTTCTTTTTGTCCCCCGGGCATGATGGAAGGTCCTTTTAGCGCTCCTTCTTCTCCCCCGGAAACTCCGGTACCGATAAAATGGATTCCTTTGGCACTCAGCTCTTCATTTCGTTTGCGTGTATCCTTAAAGAAGGCATTCCCGCCATCGATAAGAATATCTCCCTCTTCAAGATGTGGAAGCAATTGCTCAATTGTTGCATCTGTTGGAAAGCCGGCTTTTACCATCAGCATGATCTTTCGAGGCTTTTCAAGCGAGTTCACGAACTCTTCTATGCTGTATGTATCTTGAAAGTTTCTCCCTTCTACTTCCTTCATCATTTCTTTTGTCTTTTCAGGAGAACGATTATATACAGAAACAGAGTATCCACGACTTTCGATATTCATCGCAAGGTTTTTCCCCATTACCGCTAAACCAATAACACCAAATTGTTGTTTTGACATGTAAATTTACCCTCCAAAACAATGATCTATTATCCTCGCCAAGCTCGATATTTTAGCGGGATTCAACGAGTCACCAAAAGGAATTATACCATAATTCAGCCAATCTATCCTTCCTCAGCCCTTTTAGTATGTTCAAAAAGGTTTTGTTTTACGACTGGTTACAGAATCGCGAGCATCCTTGTATGGGATTTATTTTTTCGCAGTTAGAAAGGAATGGAATTCTTCTGGTTTTACCGGTTCGCTAAAATAATAGCCCTGTATCTCATCACAATCCATTTCACGGACTATATCCAACTGTTCCTTTGTTTCTACACCCTCTGCCACCACTGTTAGATTGAGCTTTCTTGCGATACCGATTATGCCAGCGGCAATCTCCTTGCTTTCGATATCATTGGTGATATCAATAATAAATGAGCGGTCTATTTTCAGTGTATTAACCTTGAATTTCCTTAGATAACTTAATCCGCTGTAGCCTGTGCCAAAATCATCGATCGCGACCTTTATGCCCCGGGATTTCAAATCGTTTATACTTCTTAAGATTTGTTCTTGATTGTTTATAAAAGCACTTTCCGTCAATTCAACTTCCAATAGTTCCGCTTTCATCCCTGTTTCGTTTAGAATTTCTTCGATTCTCTCGACAAATTGAAGCTGAAGGAACTGTACCGCAGAGAAGTTAACCGAAATAACAATCGGTTCAAAACCTTCCATTTCCCACTGTACATTCTGCTTGCAGGCTGTTCTCAGCACCCATTCTCCAACTTCGATGATCATCCCGGATTCCTCTGCCAGGGGAATGAACTCTGATGGTGAAACATATCCCCATTCAGGGTGGTTCCATCTTATTAATGCTTCTGCGCCGACTATATTGTTATTAGTGTGGACCCTCGGTTGATAATGTAATGTAAGCTGATCTCGTTCAATAGCTTTTTTTAAATCATTTTGCAACGAGAACGATTTATAATTCCTAAGTTTCATATAAGGGGAGTACACTACAAACGTATTTTTCCCCTGCTCCTTTGCCCTGTACATAGCCAGATCTGCATTGATCATCAATGATTTACTGTCTTCTCCACCGTCCGGATACATACTGATGCCGATACTCGTGGTTACAAATATTTCATATCCCTCTATGATAAATGGTTCCTCAAGCCTTGAGAGTATTTTACTCGCTACCTTTTTTACGCATGAGACTGTTGAGCAATTCATTATGACGGTAAACTCATCACCGCTGAGACGTGAAACAAACCCTTTCTCTCCGACGCTTTTTTTAATCCTTTTCGCCGCTTCCTGTATCAAGCGATCTCCCATGGCATGGCCAAGAGTGTCGTTGATATATTTAAACCGGTCTAAATCAAGAAACATGACTCCAACGCGTTTACCCGAATTCTGGCTCGCTTTTATCTTTTCATCCAATTTTCTTTCAAAAAGCCTCCTGTTGGGCAATTCTGTTAAGTGGTCATAATAAGCCATCTTTTGAATTTGTTCCTGTGCCAGTTTTGTCCTGGTGATATCCCGGTAGTTTAAAACGACTCCTTTCACACTTGGGTCCTGGAGTAAATTTGTAGCGGTAACTTCACAATATACCCATGCTCCGTTTATCTTTTTAATTCGGAGCTCCGATCGCTTAGGCAAAAAAAGCGTGCTCATCACTTCGTTAAAAAGCTGCCTTGCCTGTGGTTTATCCTCTTCATGAATAAGAGTTCCTGCGAGTATCATGTTTTTATTGAGCATGGTGTATCCAAAAATCCTTTCAAAAGCCGGATTTTCGTATGAGATCGTACCGTCTTCGTCGACGATGGAGATGACATCGTAGGAATGTTTAACAAGTGACTTAAACCGTTCCTTCCTCTTCCTCAATTCTTCTTCCATCTTAACTTTTTCTGTAACATCCTGGACAGTACCGATCAAACGGGATACCCGGCCATCCTCATCGAAAACCGCCTCTGCATTTTCAAACAGGAACCTGATATTGTGATCATCCTTAATAATACGATGAGTAATACTGTATTCCTTTCCCTCTATAGCGCCTTTTACTTTTTCTTCAACCAGAACCCGGTCATCAGGATGGACAACCTGTAGGAATTCTTCAAATGTGCCTTTAAAGGATGCAGGATCTACTCCAAAAATACGATAAGCTTCACTTGACCATAAAGAACAATCTTCAACTATGTTGTACTCCCAGCTCCCCATATGTGCCATTCGCTGTGCTTCTTGAAGGTTTGACTGGCTTCTTTCGAGTATGATCTCCATTTGCTTCTTTTCAGTGATATCTTTCCTGATACCTATGTATTGATAAGGTTTTCCGTCTTTATTTAGAAAAGGGACAATGGTCGTATCTTCCCAAAATATAGTACCGTCTTTAGCTTTATTTTTAACTGCACCGCTCCATACTTTCCCTTGTGAGATCGTTGCCCAGATCTCAGGAAGCAGTTCTTTGGAATGATCCGGAGGAAATAGCAGGCTATACGGCTTACCCAGCAGTTCCTCCTTTGTGTATTGAGAAAGCTGGCAAATCCCTTCATTGACATACGTCATAATACCTTTTTCATCGGAAATGACAACATTGGAGGATTGATCCAATGCATATTTTATATCGGAGAGCTCCTTTAAAGTTTCATCTAGATGCTTTTGTTCTGCTTTTCGCTCTGTCACATCTCGTGAAACAATGATTACACCCATCACTTCGCCAGAAGGTTTTAATATCGGGGATACTGTTCCCTCTATGATGATCCAACCACCTTCTTTATGTATATATCGAAATTCTGTTTTAATCGATTTTCCTGTCTCAAGAACTTCCTGAACAGAATGTGAGGCGTTTCTGGCATCCTCGGGATGAATCAGCGTGAAAAGTCCGTTTTCTTTTATAAAATCTATCGTATAGCCAGTAATCTTGTTCTGAGAAGGAGATATATAGATGATATTTCCATATGAATCAAGAACTACAACCATGTCTGACAAGTGGTCTGTTACAAGGTTTCTTACATTCCCCTGGATTTCAGGTGTTGCTAATAGTTTTCTCGCTATCACATATACACCTACTGTTTCTTCCTCAAGAATTACTGGGATAATAGAGCAATTAGTAGCAATATCGTTTCCTTTTCTGTTTCTCCATATCAATCCATAGTTATGTACATCTGCCCTCGTTCTTCCATACAAAATCTCTAATAATTTATCGATAGCATCATGGTTAACTAACTGAAACAAGTTACTATCCTTTAATTCGGCCGATGGCAAATCGAGTAGAGATTGGGCCGGGTCATTTGCAAACACGATGTTTCCTTTATCGTTAAAAAGAAAGACAGCATCCCAGAGATTGGAAAATAGTGGCTGGTAAACCTTATCTATTAAATTTTGATCAAATTGATTATATTCATTTATTAGTAACTTTGAAAACAATTGCCTGGTCCCCCTGATTCCCTTGCATTCGTACTTCGTTTTAGGATAAAACATCCATTTCTATCTTTACATATCTTTGGATATCGGCAAGGCGTTGCACAAAAATAAATTTGTCGTTTTCGCCATTTTCTTCCTAATAACCCAATGATTTTTTTAGTTTTATTCGGGTATTATAGCATATAACAGGGAGGCGATAGAATGATTCGGTATAATGGGGTACATGTCGCGAACGCCATACTCGGCGTGATCCTTGTCGGCTATTCTTTAATCATTTTAGCTGGCCAACTCTTTTCAGGAACTATCCGGGGAATTTGGCTGCCGGTTGCCCTGATTCTTATCTGGCTGATCTCTTATATTATCCAGGTGAAGTCTGTAGACTCGAATAAAACAGTTGGGATGGTTTTCCTTGGACTGTCGGCAATGCTGGCCATTTTATTAATGTGGGGATTTTTCGAACCGATTTACGTATAGTGGGAGGACATATGGAACCTAAAAAGCTCGCAGGAGAAAAAGCAGTTGATTATATTGAAAATAATATGGTGATTGGACTTGGAACCGGCTCAACCGTTTATTGGACGATAAGGCATCTTGCATTACGGGTAAAGGCAGGACTTCACATCAAAGCGATTCCTACTTCAATGTCAACTGCGCGACTTGCAGAACAGCTCGGAATTCCTCTTGCTTCTTTCACCGAAATCGATAGGCTTGATTTAACGATCGATGGAGCTGATGAAGTGAGTCCTGATTTAAACTTAATTAAAGGAGGCGGAGGGGCACTTCTTCGGGAAAAGATTGTCGCCTATGCTTCGGAAAGACTGATCATCGTAGCCGATTCATCAAAGCAGGTGGCAAGTCTTGGGAAATTTCCTCTTCCTGTCGAAATAACGCCTTTTGGCTGGGAGAATACTTGCAAACAAGTGATGCTACTCGGCTGTGAAAGTCTTACACTGCGAGAAAAAGACGAAAGGCCGTTTGTAACAGACAACGGAAACTATATTGCCGACTGTAAGTTTGGCAGGATCGATTCACCTGATCTGTTGGAAAAGTCTCTGAATGCTATTCCGGGTGTCGTTGAGAATGGATTATTTGTTAACATGGCTGATCAAGTCATTATCGGAACGGAAAAAGGCACAAATATTGTAGAAAAATAAAATGATTGACGCAGTGTCTGCCGAAAAAATTAAAAGGCATAGTTTCTAGGGGCCAGCCCATTTAGATTAGAGTGGAGTGCAAACTGGCCTCCCATCTGTTTAATTCCCAGTAATCCAGTTAGTAATCAATACTTCACGTTATAATAAAAAACGCTAAAGGAGTAGCTAGCCATGTGGATCAGCAGCACGATTCCGATCGCCGGAGCCGGTGATGTGATCCCTTCCACAAGAACAAGAAAGAAAACAATGTAAATACCCGCGAGCGTCCACCACCAGCTTGTGTTTCTTGATCTTTTTTCAATCTCCATATACCGTTCATCGAGACCTCTCTTTTGGGCTGCAAAATGCCGCCCTAAAAAGTATCCAAGCGCTCCAAGTAATAATCCTCCGAACAACCCGACCATTCCTAACACATTATCCAGTCCCAGGTTCATATGTTTTCATCCTCCTCAAAAATAAATAGTTCTTCAATATAACAATTAAAGACCTGCGCTAATTTATGAGCTAACACTAAAGATGCCTTGTACTTCCCTGATTCAAGCGAGATAATTGTCTGTCTGGAAACACCAACACGTTCTGACAGCTGTTCCTGGGTAAGATCATGAGCCAGTCGCTTTTCTTTAATAACATGTTTCACCCTGCTATCACCCCGCTAAATTAAGTAAAGTTCACTTTACGTAAAGTATACTTAACATCTGTTGTAGTGTCAATATTTTCCTGGCTATAAAAGAACATTTTCCGATCTGCAACTAAAAGCGGCATGGAAGATCACCATGCCGCTTACTCTTATTCGATAACCAGTTTCCCATTCTCTACATCTACAACAAAGCTTGAGCCATCCTTGATTGTTCCCTTGATCAATTCACGTGCTATTTTTGTTTCCAGGTGTTTTTGCAAATATCGTTTTAGAGGCCTTGCACCGTATACCGGATCAAAACCGGACTTTGCAATGAAAGACTTTGCTTCGTCAGTGAGATTTAACGTTATTTGACGTTCTGCAAGGCGGTTTTCAAGTTCCTTAGCCATTTTGCTAACAATCGACTTTATTTCCTTGTTCGTTAAAGGTGTAAAGAGGACGATATCATCTACTCTATTTATAAACTCCGGACGAAAATGAGAGCGAAGTTCGGCAAAGACATTGTTTTTTATTTCGTCTCTAATCTCCCCGTCATCAGTAACTTCTTCGAGAAGATGGTGGGAGCCGATATTCGATGTCATAATGACGATCGTGTTCTTAAAATCTACGTTACGTCCCTGTGAATCTGTGAGTCTGCCGTCATCAAGCAGTTGCAATAAAATATTAAACACATCGGGATGCGCTTTTTCGATTTCATCAAGTAAAATGACAGAATACGGCTTTCTTCTCACTGCTTCCGTAAGCTGCCCGCCCTCTTCATATCCAACATAGCCTGGAGGTGCTCCAACAAGACGGGAGACAGAATGTTTCTCCATATACTCGGACATATCGATCCTTACTATCTGGTCCTCGCTGTCAAACAATGCCTGTGCAAGAGCTTTTGCCAGCTCTGTCTTTCCAACACCAGTTGGGCCAAGGAAAATGAAAGAACCGATCGGCCTATTCGGGTCCTTGATACCCGCTCTGGCGCGAATTACTGCATCACTGACAAGAGAAACTGCTTCTTCCTGGCCGACAACTCTCTCATGTAAAATGTCTTCAAGCTTTAATAGTTTCTCGCGCTCCCCTTCTACGAGGCGCGACACAGGAATTCCGGTCCATCTCGAAACAATATCTGCGATTTCTTCTTCAGTTACTTCTTCGCGTAAAAGCCTTGGTTCGTTATCATCATATGTTTTATTTTCTTCTTCTTTTAATTTCCTTTCCAGTTCCGGTATTCGGCCATGTCTTAGCTCAGCAGCTTTTTCAAGGTTATATGCCTGTTCAGCCTCCTGCAATGCTAGCCTTGCCTGTTCGAGTTGTTCACGTATTTTTTGGACACCCTGCAACGATTCCTTTTCTTCTTCCCATTGCGCTTTCATCGCATCGTATTTTTCCTTTAGATTGGCAAGCTCTTTTTGGAGTACCTCCAAACGTTCCCGGCTTGCCTGATCTGTTTCCTTTTTAAGGGCTGCTTCTTCAATCTCAAGCTGCATGACTTTTCTAGTGACCTCATCAAGTTCGCTCGGCATCGAATCGATTTCTGTTCTGATCATGGCGCATGCTTCATCCACTAGATCAATCGCTTTATCGGGCAAGAATCGATCGGTAATATAGCGGTTGGATAACACGCCTGCTGCAACAAGTGCGGTATCATGGATTTTGACACCGTGATGGATTTCAAAGCGTTCTTTCAATCCTCTTAATATTGAAATGGTATCTTCTACATCCGGCTCATTTACCTGTACCTGTTGAAAACGCCTTTCTAGTGCAGGATCTTTTTCAATGTATTTGCGGTATTCATCGAGCGTTGTCGCACCGATACAGTGCAATTCTCCTCTTGCAAGCATCGGCTTTAACATATTGCCTGCATCCATTGATCCTTCTGTTTTTCCTGCTCCAACAATCGTATGAAGTTCATCGATAAAAACCAGTATTCGCCCATCACTTTGTTTAATCTCATTTAAAACGGCTTTGAGTCGTTCTTCAAATTCTCCGCGATATTTTGCCCCGGCAACAAGCGAACTCATATCGAGAGCAAAAATCGTCTTGTCCTTCAAGCTCTCAGGAACGTCTCTTCTTACGATACGATGTGCCAGCCCCTCTACGATAGCTGTCTTTCCAACTCCAGGCTCTCCGATCAAAACAGGGTTATTTTTCGTTTTACGAGAAAGAATTCGGATTACTCTTCGAATTTCACTATCTCTTCCGATCACCGGGTCAATTTTCCCAGCCCGTACATCCGCGACCAGGTCGCGTCCATATTTCTCAAGTACTTCATATGTTCCTTCTGGTTCCTGGCTTGTCACCCTTTGATGCCCCCTTACTTCCTTAAGTACAGATTCCAGTTTTTTTCTGGTAATCCCGGTTTCTTTTAATTGTTTCCCTGCTTCTGTTTGCCCTGAGCTTAAAGCCAGGAGAAGATGTTCAACAGAAATGTATTCGTCTTTTAAAACTTTTGCTTCTTTTTCCGCGGCGATCATCAGTTCAGAAAGTTGTTTGGAAAGGTAAACCTGGGAAGCTCCCATACCTGAGACTTCAGGCTTTTTGTTTAGTACCTGATTCACCCTCTCCAGAAGCATTTTTTTATTAATATCCATCTTCGCCAACAAACGGCCGGTCAATCCTTCATTCTGTTCAATGAGCGCTTTTAATAAATGGATGTTATCTACTTCAGGATGATGGTTTTCGATCGCAATATTTTGGGCACTGACGACAGCTTCCTGCACTTTTTGTGTCATACGGTTCAAATCCAATTGAAAGACCTCCCACCAGGTATTATTCTGTATCTTTTAAATTACTCTTTTACAACTGTTTTTTCAAAAATTACACTTTATAATCAGTTACATTTGATGATTGAAAGCGGGTGGATGGAAGAGCCTCCAGGCGTTCCTGACAGTAAATAACTGGCACCGGATAACTAACTTATTGAAAAACTGGACCGCTCTAGAGGAGGGTCCAGTTTTTAGATCATGTGTTATTTTATAATTAATACAGGACAGTGGGAACGCTGTAGCACGTTATGGCTGACACTTCCAAGGAAGAACTCTTTGATTCCGCCAAGTCCCCTGCTTCCCATTATGATCAGGTCGATCTGGTTTACATCTGCATACGTAACGATTTCATCCCCTGGATTACCTTCAAGGACCATCGTTTTCGTTTTATGATCAGGTAAGTCTTCATTTAGTCTTTCTTTCATTTCCGTCATCATTTCTACCGCATCTTTGCGAAGCTCGTTCAGGATGTTTGCATAGACAACCGCAGAACTGATTTGTGCTGTCGGATTCAAGGCTGTCACAACATCCAGCTCCACCGCATCGTTTTCCTTTGCCATGTTGAGCGCTACTCTATAGGCTTTCTCGCTCAACTCTGACCCATCGAAAGCAACCAACAGTTTAGTATATCCATTCATACGAAGCCCTCCCCTTCTTATTCTACCTTTATCATACCCCTAGTTTAGCAGAATGTATGTGAGGAAAGTCACACAGGGTCTGACCCCGCAATTTTTGTGGAGAACTTTCACAAGCAAGATGCCCGCTAGTTATTTGGGTCAATGCTTGCTGCAGGGATGACGAATCCTTTGCCTTTCATGTCTCCCGCTCTCTTTCTAGCGGCAGGGCGATTGGCAATCGGCGTGTTGCCTGTTGTTAACAATAGTAATCCGTTTCCCTGACCTCTCTGGCTCATTCCGAGGGACCTGGTGCGTTTAATGAGTTGTGCATATAGTTCTGCTTCCGACGGCTTACGCCCATTCTCTTTTTGAAACTGGTTAATGAGCAATGCTGCTGCACCGGAGACGTGTGGCGTTGCCATGGATGTACCCGATAATTTAGCATATTTTCCATCTTTATAAGTGGATAGTACATCTACACCAGGAGCAACGAGGTCAACTTCTTCGTTCGTATTAGTAAAATCGGCCAATCGCCCTTTCATATCCACTGCTCCTACCTGGACAACTTCTTTATAATATCCCGGATATCCGCGCTCAATCGTCCCTGTTTTTCCATCCCCTTCGTTCCCTGCTGCACAAACTACTAAAAGATCATTTTCAACGGCTCTTTTTATCGCTTTATGAAGGTCCGGATCGTCTTTAGATCCCCCAAGAGACATGGACATGACACTCACCTTCTCTCCTCGTGGCCCGCGCCAGTTTGTGGCATAGTTAATGCCATCGATCAAGTTTTGATAAGAGCTCGAACCATCGCTTGTAACCACTTTTAAAATGAGCAATTTCGCTTTTGGAGCTACCCCTGCGACTCCCTGGCCGTTGTAGCTAGCTGCTATCGTTCCGGCAACATGTGTACCGTGGTAATGATTGTCGTAAAAGTTATACGGATTTCCGCCGTAATCGGAAGTGAAATTCCTTCCTCCGATAATCCTGTCTCTTAAATCTGGATGGTCTGTCTGGCAACCAGTATCTAGAACTGCCACTACCACTCCCTCACCCATATCAGAGTCCTTCCATATAGAAGGAGCTTTTATCATCCTGACCCCTTCTGGAATTTCATTTGGTTCATCGACTACGTTTCCAACTGAATAAGGAATTAATCGCATATCTGCCATATGTGCTTCCCCTCTCTTATAAATAAACTAGTTAGTACTAGTAAATTCACTTGTTTACGAGAGGGTGCAAAAGTTCCGCTCCTGTTATAGTACTCTTCTTGCACCGAGGAATTTTTTCATCCAGCTGCGCGATAGTTTAGAAACCTTTACTTCATTTCCTTCTTTAAACGTATGGAGCATTTTTTTGTTTCCCATATACATACCAACATGTCCGACACGATCGATCCCTTTTAAGCCTTTTCTTTTCTTAGTTGTAAAGAAAAGGAGGTCTCCCGGCTGAAGCTCGTCTATCGAAACAGGTTGCCCCATTTCAATTTGCTGTCTGCTTGTTCTTGGAAGGATAATGCCGTAACTGGCGTAAACGTATTGTACAAAAGAACTGCAGTCGAATTCTTTTGTCTGAAAAGGCTTTGCGCCAAATCGGTAAGGTGTTCCAATATACCTTTTTCCTGTCTTGATAATCTGAATTCCCAACATACTATCATCCCTGCTTATCATGTCTGTATAAAAAATAGTAAGTATAAATCATCTGGCGGACAGTCTTTACGTGAAAACGAAGAAACTTGTTGCCCTTTAACTTCAGGCTTAATATTTGTTGTTATGGCGAACATTGTCTTGCTATATTTTTGTTCTGTTTTTATAGTAAAAAAGGCAAAGGCGCTGGGCCTCTGCCAATTAAGGGGGAAACCAGACTGAAACTTTGTTTCAATCTGTACTTTATCTTATGTAAGTTTTTAGCAAACGTATGGACAAGTGCTCTAGGACAAACGTGGAATCTTTGTAATAAGAAAAGCAAATCAGTGGCTTTCTTTTACCTTCTTACATATACTTTGTTCGTTCCAATAGCCGATCGAACTGATTGCCAGAAACGTTCATCCTCTAGCCCAAGCCTCCACATCGACACACCTGCAAGCTTGTATTTCTCAACAAGCTTTGTTTTAAGCGCTATGCTTTTTTCATTTTCATACCAGACAATGTGCTGTTGGCCATTTTTATCTTGATAGGAAAAAAAAGGGGATTGTGAGTTATTGTCCCATTCTGGGTTTGAATTAGTGGACTGAATCAGTTCAGGCAATCCTTTCCAGGCAATCGCCTTATGGTCCGTTTGTTTCCCTGTCGTAATGTTCCAATCGTACCCATATGCAGGAAGTCCGATTAACATCTTTTCGGAAGGAATCCGGCTCACTGCATAGTTCAGTACATTCTCTACCCAGTCGATACCTGCTACTGGTCCCGGTTCTCCCCAGAATCCATGCTGGTCATAGCTCATCAATTGAACTTTATCTGCGATTTGGCCGATCGCTGCATAATCGAACGTTCCCACCCAGGCACGGTCTGGATAATCACCTGTTTTCGCAGGAACAGAGACGATGAGTTCGTATCCTTTTGGCTTTAGTTTAGAAGAAAGCTCCTTCAAAAACGTCGTGTAAATCTTTCTGTCTTCCGGCATCATCTGTTCAAAATCCAGGTTAACGCCTTTATACCCGTTCTCGTCTAATATTTGAACAATATTTTTGGTAAGAGTATGGCGATGTGCCGGGTTATTTAGAACCTGACTTGTCAGCTCCGTGTTGAATTCATTTTGAATCGTAGCAAAGGTAAACATACTGTTTTCAGAAGCGATCCGTACGCCGTTATTGGCAAGGACACCATCTATTTTGCCTTCTGGACGAAGTAAAAAGTTGGCGGTAGCGATCGAATTTAAGTAAGATCGGTATGCTTCCAGTGCCTGCCGGGACTTAATATCCTCTTTCCAATACTTGGTGTAAAAACCTAAAACAATCGGACCATCCTGTGGCTGGAACATATCCTTTTGGACAACTTTTTCGTTAGTGTCTAACTGTTTTGAAGCAAGTTTTCCTGCAGACAGGATATTCCCTTCTGTTTTTATAAGTAATAACAATACTGTTGTTATCGTTAGAATGCAAAAGAAGACTGCTAGTTTAAGTTTCATGTCGAACCCTTTCTATTTAGCTAATTCACTATTAAAAAGAATAGCAAGGAACGGCCGCAGATACTAGATGTAGTTATTTCCTATTGAAAAAAGACCCTCTCTAATGAGAAGGTCTGCGGATCTTACAATTCTTATTCACTTTTACTTGTCACCCATCTTGAAAAATCGACATCCACAACCGGAATATCATTTTCTAGACGATATTTTAGCTTCTCCAAAAACTTCTTCAGGTTTTCGTTTATGTTTTCCAAATCCATTTTTTTATGAAAAACAGCATACAGCGCAAAGTCTCTCATTCTTAAAAAATGAGGAATCTGTTCGATCCAAAAGCCGCCTAGATCAAACTCTTTTTGATACCCTTCCATAAATGCATCCATAAATTTTTCTGCAAAAGCGATGCGTGATGCTTCTCCATCTGTGTCAGGAGCCCACCATAAAGAATAATAGAGTGCGATTGCAATGTCACTTGCAAAGTAGTTATATGCAGAATCATCAAAATCAAATACCGTTATCTCACCTGTATCGTCGACAAAGAAGTTTCCTGGATGGACGTCTGTGTGCATCAAGCCATACGAATCGTTTCGTTCTGGAAGACTGCTGATATATTGAACAAGTTCCTTATTTTTTTCGATGATAGGTGCTTCTGATACATATTTTTCAATGTCGATTAAGTCATCCTCTATCCAGGATGGACGTCTTGCATCTTCGCTTGCCTCGTAACCGGTAGTCGCACGGTGCATACGCCCGATCGTTTCTCCCCATTTTTTAAACAGAGTTGAATTCCATGAGGATTTTTCCTTAAAGTCGATCATTTTTCCTGGTGCTTTTTCAAACAAACACGCAATAAAGTAAGTGTCTTCTGCTTCTAACACTTCGGTTAATTTCCCATTTACAGAAGGATATGCTTCAATAACGCGGCAATTTTGTTCTTTTAAAAAGTTTATCCATTGCAGTTCTGCAAGAACATCGTTTTCTTTCCGATGCGAGCTATGGGTAAGCCTTAGGATATATGGTTTTTTATCACGATAGACTTCAAATACATAATTTTCAAAATCCCCATGCTTCTTCGTTTCTTCTGTTCCTGTATTAAAGAGCGCGCACGCTTTATGGAGCAGCTCTTCAGAAAAAAGTTTTTCTACTGCTTGTTCCAACTGATCGTCCTCCTTTACATTCTTCCTCTTTTAACATACGCTGTCTTTCCGCAAAAACCTTTTTTCAAAATGAGACCGACTCAGTAAGAATCTGCCTCATTTCTTATTATTGGTTTAGATTAATTTTACCCACTGTCGTACGAATCTTTAATACGGGGCCGCCTTCACCGATTTCTTTTACGATCGTTCCGTTAGAAGATTCATCAAAATCAATATCGGGCAGGTTTGCATCAATTTTTCCAATCGTCGTTTTTGCTTCGATTTTAAGATCCTCCGGAATTTTCTTAAGATCCACGTTTACTTCTCCAGCTTCCGTTTCAATGTTGATATCTTTGTTTAGAACTTCTATCTCCGTATTGATCTGGCCTGCTTTCGTTTTGATATCGAGTTTACCTGTTGCTTCTTTAATATCGATTTTTCCAGCGTCAGAAGAAAGTTTTGCATAGTCTCCTATAAAGCCATCTACCGTCACTTCGCCAGCTTTTGTATCGACAACGAGTTTTTTCGCTTCGATTTTGCCAAGCTCAAGCTTGCCTGCTTCATTTTTCACTTCGATCTTATCAAACTCTTTTTTAGGAAGTGCTATTTCAAGGTGGCGGTCCCCATCATCATTTCCTGTAATAAACGGGATCTTAATGTTGAAAACTTCTTCAGATTCTGCGCGTACTTTTAAAGTGTCGCCTGAGTCATCAATCGTTAAATCCATATCTTTTCCTGTCAAACGGACGTGAATCTTATCATCATCACCTTCTGTTACTTCAACATGGCCTGCATCCAGATATACTTCAACAGTTGAGAACTGTCCCCCCGAAAAAGACTTTTCTTCATCAACCGACGAAGCGTTTATCGCAAATAAGCTATTTCCTGTAAGGAACACACCGATCACACCGAGCACAAGAACCCCCAATACAACGATCACAACATTTTTCATTATTATTTCCCCCTGCTTAATTCAAATCAAAATCCCCTGAACTTGTATTTACGATGAGTTTCGGACCATTCTTTCCGATAGATCCCCGAATTTCATGTTCTTCTTTCACTTTATAATCCATTCCTTTAAGATCAACGTTTCCTTCTCCAGAGCTTCCGTCAAATTCCAGTATCAACGCATCTGGCTGCACAGCTGACTCGATTTCTACATTTCCGCTTGATGTATTGAACTCTATATCATCAGTAATTTTTTTAGTATCCAGCATGATCCTTCCAGAACTTGCTTCACCTTGCAAACTGCCCTGAAGATCGTTTAAAACCATGTCGCCTGATGAAGTATCGATTGAAATAGACGCCGCTTTTAGATTGGAAGCAGTCACATCTCCCGAACTTGCACTAAAATGAAAACCATCTGCTTCCACGTCTTCCACTTCAATATCACCGGAAGAAGTATCAACCGTTATGTTCTCAAACCTTTTCTCAGGGACTTGTACGGTAAGGTCCAGGCTTTTAATCGTAACGCCAAATTTGAAGCTGTTACGTTCTTCAATATCGATCTTAATTGTGTCGCCATTTTCATGAACCCTTAACCTTATCTTATCTTTTAATTTTTCACTCACTTTTCCGTCAAGCTCAATTCTGATGTCTTTTCCTTTTGTAGGAACAATATTCACGTCTATGCTGCTTGTATCTACCTCAATCGAATCGATTCCAGAGGCTTTTACCGTTTTCTGGTCGTTTATCTTAACCGTTTTAAAAGAAAAGCCATCCGCCTGGTAAATCGTAAATAAAGACCCTGCAACCCCAACGATCAATACGAGCAACGCAATCCTGATAAACTTCCCCATTTTATTTCGCTCCCCCTTTTGTCAACATCCTCTAAATGAATGTCAAATAACTTTAAAACTCCTGATACACCAATCCCTTTTATAGGCATTAATTACTATTCGTAAGGAATATTTTACCACCAAGTTCAATTAAAACAATATACGATTTCTTTTTCTTGCAAATCTTTTGAACGCCTCTTTTGTTCACAAATCTTCGGGGGTCTGACCCCAAAAGTTTTGTGGATAACCCTTGAAGGCTTTATTTAGCTATTTTCGTTTATGTTGAACTTTCTTTTAGTTTACAGGTTTGACGGAGGGTTCTCTTCAGGATTAAGGCGTAATTTACCTAAGTCTTGAGACCTACTCGTTTCAAGACTCTTTGTTTTTTTATGGGATATGACAGATTGCATAAGCTTTGTTATAATTTCTTTTTGTGAGTCAGTGGGACTCATGGGCGGGAGAGGGATAAGAAAACAAAGAAGGGAAATTGTGAAATCTTTATTTCAACGTATCTTTAATCTTGAAAATCATCACACCTCATTCAAGCAAGAAATACTTGCAGGTGTTACATCGTTTTTTACGATCGCGTACATTACAGTGGTAAATGCAACGATTCTTGCTGATGCAGGTATACCTCTTGAGGCAGGTATCATCGCTACAGTCTTAACGTCTTTTGTTGGCTGCCTTTTGATCGGTTTCTATGCCAATGCGCCGATTATCCTTGTCCCAGGGATGGGTGTTAATGCGTTCTTCACGTATACGGTGGTTGAGTCCATGGGATTATCATGGCAGGAAGGGCTGGCAGCGGTGTTTGTATCAGGTGTTTTATTTATCATCGTAGCGTTTTCCGGTCTTGCTTCCATTCTTTCCAAATCAGTTCCTCGATCGCTGAAGGAAGCGATCACAGTAGGAATCGGACTCTTTTTAGCTTTTATCGGTTTGCAAAAAGGCGGCATCGTCACTTCAAGTGATACTACTTATGTAGCACTTGGAGATCTTGGAAGCCCTCATGTGATTTTAACGATTGTAACCCTTTTGATCACCCTGTTTTTATTTGTGAGAAACGTCAGAGGACATTTTCTGATAAGCATTTTCGCTGGTACAGTCCTTGCTGGCTTAAGTGGAATGATCGACTTCAGCAAGCTTAGCTCCTTTTCATTTGATTTTAAGAGCTATGGCTCGTTATTTACCGCCATGTCTTTTGATAATATCCTGGCGTTCCCATTTTGGATCGCGGCATTTTCTCTTTCACTGATCATCGTGTTTGAGAACATGGGACTTCTACATGGATTACTTCCCGACCAATCTAAATTCAGGCGTTCTTATCAAGCAAACGCATTGTCTACCGTTACTGCTGGTTTATTTGGATCGAGTCCAACCGTATCGACTGTAGAAAGCGCAGCGGGCATTCAATCAGGTGGAAGAACAGGTATTACTGCAATCGTTACTGGTTTGTTGTTTCTCGGATCTCTTGTGTTTATTCCAGTCATAAAGATAATTCCTGATTCAAGTATAGCTCCGATCTTAATCGTGATCGGCGGGCTGATGGTAAAATCGATCCAAAACATTTCTCTCCAAGATTTTTCTGAAGGATTCCCGGCATTTTTGATCATTGTACTTATTCCTTTGACATACAGTATTGTTGACGGAATTGCATTTGGCTTTATAACCTATCCTTTATTGAAAATTGCACTTGGAAAAGGACGAGAGGTTCCTCTTCCTTTATATATTATCGCAGGATTGTTTTTCATGAACTTTTTCCTGCACGAACTTTAGTTCACAATAAAAGGGCGCTCTACAGAGTGCCCTCTTAATAAACCGGAAAAGGGGCCTGACTTGAGTCAGTCCCCTTTTTTTATACTCCAGATGCAATACTTTTAATCGAAGAGCATCTCTGTCTTTACCTTAGTATAGCTAATCATCGAGTTTCTTATCGATAGGATAGTGCCTGTTTTTTCAAAGCAATCCACGAATCGATAAATTGCTTTTTATTAACCTTCACTTCTTTTTTCCCGGAAAGTGGGTCATTTAGGTAGACGTTTTCCCTATCATATCCCACTAACACGACAGCATGAAGATCGAGCGGTGTTTTGATTTTTTCTTTACCGTGCCGCCAGGATTCCCAGCGGTCCGGCAGGCGATAATCTCCTGTCGTCCACACAACCACTGGCCGGTTGTTATCGATTTGCAGCTCTATCTGTTTGAACGGCTTGCCGGTCAAATTCACCGTCCGCTCCGGTAGATAAGCTTCCATCAACTGTTCCATCGGTTTGTCAAATACTGCATAGCCTGCATTTTTTCCGGTCATATCGCCTACGAATCCATCGTTTGGATCTCCCCAGTCTGTAATGTTTCCCTGACGCGTTTTGCGAATAGGATCATTGTCTTTTGCTATTTTCCTATAAAGGGACATTTTATCCGCTTTGATTCCGGCGTACTGTAATACCATCGCCAGGCTCGTTACTTCACATCCGTATTTAAGTTCCGGATTTTGTTTTATCAGCGGAACATCCAGAATAACTTTTTGCTTCCCCTTTTCTTTCTTTACTTCCGGAGCAGATATTTTCTTAGCGTTAGGCCTGGTTCCTGCTGCCTTTTTCTCAACCGGTTCCTTTACTTGCAGTTCTTTGGTTTGAGCCGGCTGGTTAGCAGCATTTTCATGCCGCTGACCCGCTTCGGTCGTAGAGCAACCGATAAGCGTAAAAACAATGACCAAGTTAAGCAACGTTTTCATGCCATCACCTAAATCATTTTTATTCACCGCTTATCTTTTAGACTTTGTATTTGCTCGATGAGCTATAAGTGGAAATATTTTTTCTTCTTATAAAAATAGCTCCTCCGTAGTTACCGGATAGAGTTTACCACCGATCGCAAATGAAATTCTTCCTGTTTCTTCAGAGACAACAAGTACTAGTGCATCACTTCTTTCCGAAAGTCCGATCGCAGCCCTGTGTCTCATTCCAAGCTTTTTGTTAGCCCCTTTCAGCTCATTTGTCGATATAGGCAATACATTTCCCGCCGAAATA
Organism: Exobacillus caeni; assembly: GCF_005747095.1. Taxonomy (GTDB): domain Bacteria; phylum Bacillota; class Bacilli; order Bacillales; family Guptibacillaceae; genus Exobacillus; species Exobacillus caeni. The sequence continues at coordinate 331,126 of NZ_SWLG01000005.1, forward strand.
ATATGATTTGTTTTTATAAGAACAGCGCCATCATGCAACGGATTTCCTGGATAAAAAATTGATTCCAACAACGTGGTGGAAAACTGAGCGTTTAAAGCAGTTCCTTCCTTTATCAAAGGATCCACACTATCATCACGCTGAATGGCGATTAATGCTCCATGATGCCGGTTGGATAAATGCTGTGCTACCCGGGATAGTTCAGTATGCATGGAAGTAAACGGAGTTAAGTATGCCTGCAAATAATAGTATGCTGCCGATGAATGGATCTTCACGAACTTTTTCTGTATATCTTCAAAATCGCATAAAATACATTCCCTATCTTCATCGAGTTCCGAGACCAACCTATTCACTTCATCTTTTACAATTTCCAAGTGCTCTTTTAACTTGGACTTCATCTCGCCATGAAGTGGTATATCCTTCATTGTTACCACCCCTTCCAAAGAGTATCTTTAACTTAAATTCCCTAACGGCCATAAGAATATGCAGAAATTTTACCTTGTGCTGCTTTTTATTTAAAAGGAAAACAGACGACCTTTAGAGAAAAATTATATCGAGAACAAATAAGTTAGGAGTTGGATTTATGATTAACACGTTAAGCCAGAAATGGAGCTTAGATGCGATCTTTTCGAATGGCAGCGATTCCGAGGAACTTCATTCATTTTTAGTAACGTTAGAAGAAAAGATAACCTCTCTCACCGGAAAAATAGAAGGAGAAAACGGACCACAATCCGATAATGAAATACCAAACTGGCTTCCTCTATTGAACAAGGTACAAACGGTCTCAGCTGAACTGTTTGAGGTAAATGAGTTCGTCGAATGCCTTCAGGCTCAAGATGTAACAGATGAAAAAGCTAACACCCTGAGCAACAGGGTATATGCTGTCAACGCAATGTTCGATACTCTCAACACATACTTTGACCAGCAGCTCCAGACAATACCAGAAACCACCTGGAAACTGCTTTTAAAACAGGAAGAAGTAAAAGCGATAGCCTTTCCGCTTCAGGAAAAAAGGGAAAATGCAAAAGAGAAATTACCTGTTGAACAAGAGGCACTGATTAATGACCTTTCGATAAACGGTTACCACGCGTGGGATAATCTTTATAATGCAACCTTAGGAAAGCTAAAGATTCCCTTTGAAACGGAAGGAGAAATAAAGAAACTTTCCCCCGGACAGGCTTATCATCTGTTAGTTTCTACAAATGAACGCAATGAACGGAAAGCACTTGCAGAAGGGTTCAAGACCGCATTAAAAGAAGTGTCAGAAGTATCTGCTGCAGCTTTAAACAATATCGGGGGTTTCCGCCTTCAAGTCTATAAACATCGCGGTTGGAGCACTGAGTCAATCTTAAAAGAACCTTTACAAATAAACAGGCTTACAGACAATACATTGGATACAATGTGGAATGTTATAAACCAGAACAAGCCAGTACTCCTGTCGTATCTAAAACGGAAAGCTGAGCTGCTTGGACTGGAAAAATTAAGCTGGTATGATATTTCAGCATCTGTAGGTGAATCGACGAAAAAATATACATATGAAGAAGCGGCAGAAATGATAGTGGCAAATTTCAGCACTTTCGGATCAGAACTTGCTGAGACTGCCAGAAAAGCCTTCGAGGAAAGCTGGATCGATTGTGAAGATCGAGACACTAAAGCGCCGGGAGGTTTTGCGGCGAGATTTCCATTAACCAAAGAATCCCGTGTATTTATGAATTTTCACGGTTCTCCTGAAAGTATCGCAACCCTTGCCCATGAGTTAGGGCATGTCTTTCATCAAGGGATTATTTCTAAAAGTGTACCTCCTTTTTCCCAGACATATGCGATGGCGGTAGGAGAAACTGCATCCACGTTTGCAGAAAATATCGTCGCTGATGCTAACATCAAGAACGCGAGAGACAAGCGGGAGAAACTTTCCCTTCTAGATACGAAAATCCAGCCTGCGATCACCTATTTTATGGGGATACAATCTCGTTTTGAGTTCGAAAAGAAGTTTTATGAGGAAAGAAAAAAGAAAAGCTTGAGTACAGAAGAACTGACGGAGTTAATGCTTGAGGCTGAAAAATATGCTTTTAATGATTCACTGGAGTCTTATAACGAATATGGATGGATTTCCACCCGGCATTTTTATATGACTGACAAACCATTTTATAACTTCCCTTATACGTTTGGCTTTTTGTTTAGCCAGGGAATTTATGCAATGGCTAAAAAGGAAGGACATTCTTTCGAAGAAAAATATATTGAACTCTTAAAGGATACAGGCAGAATGTCCGCTGAAACGCTTGCTTTAAAGCATCTTGGCATTGATCTTACAAAACCGGACTTCTGGACGTCTGCCATCGATGGTATCAGAGCAGATATCAAGGAATTCCTTGCCATAACAGAATAAGTTATATAGCAGCGGAGCTTACCGCTGCTTTTTGTGCGACGGGCAGTCGCAAAGGGTGTTGCCGCAGGCAACACCCTTTCACTCTGTTTCTGGACAGAGACGACACCGAGGTGTAACGACTG